>JAXMCN010000009.1:0-197759 GCA_046349275.1 Reyranellaceae bacterium
GCCGAGCGCGCCTGGCAGCGCCTGACCTATGCCGAGGCCTGGGCCCGCACCGGCGCCGTGGCCTCCTGGCTGATCGCCCAGGGCTTCGGTCCCGATAGCCCGCCGTTCGCGATCCTGTCGGACAACAGCCTGGAGAACGCGCTGTTCCTGTTCGGCGCCCTGCGCGCCGGCGCCCTGGTGGCCGTGCTGTCGCCGGCCCAGTCCCTGTCGGGCGACTTCCGGCGGCTCGAGCAGGCCCTCGACCTGGTGCAGCCGGCCCTGGTGCTTGCCCAGGACTCGGCGGCTTATGCCGGCGCCCTCGACCGCGCCGAGGCGCGCGGCGCCCGCCTGGTCACCGTCGACGGCCGGCGCGGGCTGGCCTTCGCGGCCCTGGCCGCGACCTCGATCGATGCGTCGGTCGCCGAGCGCCGGCGTCACATCACGGCGGCGACGCCGGCCAAGATCCTGTTCACCTCGGGCTCGACCGGCGCGCCCAAGGGCGTGGTCAACACGCACGGCAATCTGGCGGCGGCGGCCGAGATGAACCGGTCGCTGGGCGAGCCGCTCGACGAGCAGCGTGTCCCGGTGTCGCTCGACTGGCTGCCCTGGCACCATACCTGGGGCGGCAATTCCAACCTCAACGGCATCGTCCGCTCGGCCGGCTCGCTGTACATCGACGGTGGCCGGCCGCTGCCCGGCCGCTTCCAGGAAACGCTGGAGAACCTGCGCGAGCTGTCGCCGTCGGGCTTCGCCACGGTCCCGGCCGCCTATCCGCTCTTGCTCGAGGCGCTCGAGCGCGATCCCGACCTGCGCCAGAAGTTCTTCAAGAACCTGCGCGGCCTCGGTTATGGCGGCGCCCTGCTGCCCCAGGAGAGCTTCGACCGGCTGCAGGCGCTGGCGGTCGGCCAGCTTGGCGAGCGCCTGCCGTTCGGCTGCGGCTGGGGCATGACCGAGACGACCAGCGTCGGCCTGATGGTCTACTGGAACGTCGACCGCTCCGGCCTGCTCGGCCTGCCGCCGCCCAGCGCCGAGGCCAAGCTGGTGCCGGCCGGCGACCGCTACGAGCTCAGGGTCAAGGGCCCGCACGTGATGGCCGGGTACTATCGCCAGCCCGAGGCGACGCGCGACGCCTTCGACGAGGAGGGGTTCTTCCGCACCGGCGATTCGGCGCGCTGGGTCGATGCCGACCAGCCGGTCGCCGGCATCGCCTTCGCTGGCCGCCTGTCCGAGGAGTTCAAGCTGGCGTCCGGCACCTGGGTGCGCGCCACCACCTTGCGCACCCAGCTCATCGACGCCCTGCAGCCGTGGGTCCGCGACCTGGTGATCGCCGCGCCCGACCGGCCGTGGCTGGGGGCGCTGGTCTGGCTCGACCCGACCGCCTGCGCGGAGGCCGGCGGCGAGGCGGTGTGGCAGCCGGCCCTGCAGCGTCTGCTCGCCGCGTTCAACCATCGGCCGGGCGGCTCCAGCACACGGGTCCAGCGCCTGCTGCCGCTCGACGAGCCGCCGTCGCAGGCCGACGGCGAGGTCACCGACAAGCGCTCGCTGAACGGCCGGCGCGTGCTCGAGCGACGGGCCGCCGACGTGGCTCGGCTCTATGCCGAGCCACCCGGGCCGGACGTGATCGTCGCGCCAGGGAGCGGCTGATGCAGGCCTACCTCGTCCGCCGCCTGCTGGCGCTGATCCCGACCTTGTTCTTCGCCAGCCTGATCGTCTTCGTCACGGTGCGGCTGATCCCCGGCGACATCATCGACCTGATGCTGTCGCAGAACGACATCGCCGCCGCCAAGATGGGCCGCGAGCAGCTCGAGCGGGCGCTCGGGCTCGACCAGCCGATGTGGCTGCAGTACGGCCGCTGGGTCGGCGCCATCCTGCTGCACGGCGACTTCGGCAACTCGCTGTGGCAGAACACGCCGGTCGTCGAGCAGTTGCTGGCCCGCCTGCCGGTGACCTTCGAGCTCGGCGCCATGGCCCTGGTCTTCGGCCTGCTGATCGCCATCCCGATCGGCGTCTTCTCGGCGATCCGCCAGGACGGCGCCGGCGACTACGTGGCGCGCTCCTTCTCGATCCTGATGCTGGCCGTGCCGAGCTTCTGGATC
The DNA here is from genome assembly GCA_046349275.1 of Reyranellaceae bacterium. GTDB lineage: Bacteria > Pseudomonadota > Alphaproteobacteria > Reyranellales > Reyranellaceae > Reyranella. Next base: position 2,076 of record JAXMCN010000009.1, read on the forward strand.
GGCACCATGGTGATGGTCTTCCCGTCGATCTGGTGGGGCTGGGCGCCGCCCATCCAGTTCGTGCCGTTCAGCGTCGATCCGCTCAAGAACCTGTCGCAGATGATCACACCGGCGATCATCCTGGGCTTCGGCCTGTCGGCGCTGACCATGCGGCTGACCCGCACCATGATGCTCGAGGTTCTGCGCCAGGACTACATCCGCACCGCCTGGGCCAAGGGGCTGGGCGAGCGGCTGGTGGTGATGCGCCACGCGCTGCGCAACGCCCTGATCCCGGTGGTCACCCTGATCGGCCTGCAGGCGCCGCTGCTGATCGGCGGCGCCGTCATCATGGAGCAGATCTTCGTCATCCCCGGCATGGGCCTGCTGCTGCTCGACGCGGTGAGCCAGCGCGACTACCCGGTGATCACCGGCGTCTTCCTGATCGTCGGCATCGCCGTGATGCTGATCAACCTGCTGGTCGACCTCAGCTACGGCCTGCTCGACCCCAAGGTGAGGTACCGCTGATGGCCACGCTCGCCGAAGCCTCGCTGCCGGCCCGGCCGCGCCGCGCGCGCAACCCGGTGCTGGCCTTCGTCGGCCGGCTGTTCCGCGAGAAGCCGCTGGGCGCGGTCTGCGCCGTGATCTTCGTCGCCTTCCTGCTGGTCGGCATCTTCGCCGACGTGCTGGCGCCCTACGGCTACAACAAGATCAGCCCGCTCAACCGCCTGAAGCCGCCGTCGCTGCAATTCCCGTTCGGCACCGACAATCTCGGCCGCGACATGCTCTCGCGCTGCATCTACGGCGCCCAGCTCTCGGTCATCATCGGCTTCTGCGCCGCCGGGCTGGCCACCGTGATCTCGATCGTGCTGGGCGTCGTCTCGGGCTATCTCGGCGGCAAGTTCGACCTCGTCGTGCAGCGCTTCGTCGACGCCTGGATGAGCTTTCCCGACCTCATCATCCTGATCGTCGTGGTCTCGGTGGTCGGGCCGGGCATGCCGCAGATCATCGTCACCCTGGGCCTGCTGCTCGGCATCGGCGGCTCGCGCATCATCCGCGGCGCCGTCGTCTCGGTGCGCGAGAACATGTACGTGCACGCCGCGCAGTCGACCGGCGCCTCGACCCTGCGCATCCTGTGGCGGCACATCCTGCCCAACGTCATGGCGCCGGTGATCGTGCTGTTCACGACCCGGGTCGGCACGGTGATTCTGGCCGAGTCGGGCCTGTCTTTCCTCGGGCTGGGCGTGCCGCCGCCGGCGCCGACCTGGGGCGGGCTGCTGTCGGGCAGCGGCCGCACCTTCATGCTGCAGGGACCGTGGCTGGCGCTGGCCCCCGGCCTCTGCCTGACGATCGTGGTCTACGCCACCAACATGTTCGGCGACGCGCTGCGCGATCTGCTCGATCCGCGCATGCGCGGCACGCGCTGATCCGGGGAACCAAGAACCTGAACGGGAGGAAACGATGGCAGCACAGGGTTGGCGCAAGGCGCTGAAGGCGACCGTCGCGGCGGCGGCGCTGGCGACCGGCGCAGCGGTGATGGGCGGGCAGGCGGCGGCCCAGCAGAAGCCGCAGTACGGCGGCACGCTCGAGGTGGCTACCTGGTTCGCCACCCTGTCGGCGCTGTCGTGGGATCCCTACGACTGGAACTGGAAGCTCAACCACGACACCGGCCAGTTCTACGAGCAGCTGGTCACCGGCGACCTCGACAAGAGCGTCAAGAAGGGCGGCAAGTACCCGTTCATCATCGACGCCTTCCTGCCGCCCGACGCCCAGCGCGGCGAGCTGGCCGAGAAGTGGGAGTGGAGCGACAGCCCGCCCTCGGTGACCTTCCACCTGCGCAAGGGCGTGATGTTCCCCGAGAAGCCGGGCGTCATGGCGGCACGCGAGATGACGGCCGACGACGTAGTGTTCAGCTACAACCGGCTGCGCTCGAGCCCGAAGTACATCGGCACCTACTTCGACTTCGTCGACAAGGTCGAGGCCAAGGACAAGTACACCGTCGTCTACACCTTCAAGGAGTTCAACGCCGAGTGGGACTTCCGCCTGGCCTGGGGATTTTACTCCGTCATCACCCCCAAGGAGGTCGTCGACGCCGGCGCCGGCAACTGGAAGAACGTCAACGGCACCGGGCCGTTCATGTTGACCGACTTCGTGCAGGGCAACTCCAACACCTACTCGAGGAACCCGGTCTACTGGGACAAGGAGAAGCTCGACGGCGTCGAGTACAAGATTCCGTTCGTCGACAAGCTGGTCTACCGCACCATCAAGGACGAGGCGACGCAGCTCGCCGCCCTGCGCACCGCCAAGATCGACATCCTGGAATCGATCAACGCGCGCAACGTCGCCGAGCTCAAGAAGACCGCGCCCGACCTCAAGTGGAACAAGCGCCTGTCGGTGCTCGGCTCGTTCATGGCGATGCGTACCGACACCAAGCCGTTCGACGACATCAGGGTGCGCCGCGCGCTCAACATGGCGATCAACAAGAAGGAGATCATCGACGCCCACTACAGCGGCGAGGCCGAGCTGCACGCCTATCCCATGCATCCCGACTGGACGGGCTACTTCGACCCGCTCGACAAGCTGCCCGAGGCGGCGCGCGAGATGTACGTCTACGATCCGGCCAAGGCGAAGAAGCTGCTGGCCGAGGCGGGCTACCCCAAGGGCTTCAGCTTCCCCCTGCAGTTCTGCGCCTGCTCGCCCGACCATGTCGAGCTGGCGCCGCTGATCGCCGCCTATCTCGAGCAGGTCGGCGTCAAGGCCGAGCTGCAGCCGATGGAGTACTCGGCCTTCCTGTCGGCGATGACGACCAAGAAGCACGCCGCCGGCTACCTGATGAACTCCAGCCACACCAATCCGACGACCTCGATCCGCAAGAGCTTCGTCAGCGGCCAGACCTGGAACCCGGCGCTCTACTCGAACGCCGAGTTCGACAAGGAGATGGACGAGGTCTACCGCACCAAGGACGAGGCCAAGCGCAAGGCCATGCTGCGCGACCTCACGGCCAAGATCGTCGCCGAGGCGCCCTACATCTGGCTGCCGACGCCCTACGTCTATTCGGCGTGGTGGCCGTGGGTGAAGAACTACGACGGCGAGCTCAGCGTCGGCTCGATCCGGCCCGGGCCGATCTACGCCCGCATCTGGCTCGACCAGGACCTCAAGAAGAAGATGGGGCGCTGAGATGCGTCATCTGACGTCGGCCCTGCTCGCGGCGGCGCTTGCGCTGGCGCCCGCCGCCGTCCCGGCGCAGCAGCCCGAGGCGCCGAAGTACGGCGGCACGCTCGAGATCGGCACGGTCTACGTGACGATCTCGGCGCTGTCCTTCGATCCCGCCGACTGGAACTGGAAGCTGAACCACGACACCGGCGCGGTCTACGAGCAGCTGTTCGCCGCCGACCTCTCGAAGAGCATCAAGGCCGGCGGCCGCTACCCGTTCTACGCCGACGCCTGGCTGCCCAGCGACGCGATCCGCGGCGAGCTGGCCGAGAGCTGGAAGTGGGAGGACAACCCGACCCGGGTCACCCTCAAGCTGCGCCAGGGCATGATGTTCCCCGACAAGCCCGGCGTGATGAAATCGCGCGAGCTGGTCGCCGACGACGTGGTGTTTTCCTACAACCGGCTGGCCAACAGCCCCAAGAAGATCGCCGGCTACTTCGACCATGTCGACAAGGTCGAGGCGACCGACAAGCACACCGTCGTCTTCACCTTCAAGCAGTTCCATGCCGAGTGGGACTACCGCTTCGGCTGGGGCTACTACTCGCCGATCGTTCCGAAGGAGGTCGCCGACGCCGGCGCCGCCAACTGGAAGAACATCAACGGCACCGGCCCGTTCATGCTCTCCGACTTCGTGCAGGGCAGCCAGAACGTCTACTCGAAGAACCCGATCTACTGGGACAAGGAGAAGATCGGCGGGGCCGAGTACAAGCTGCCGTTCGTCGACAAGGTCGTCTATCGCACGATCAAGGACGAGGCGACCTTCCTGACGGCGCTGCGCACCGGCAAGCTCGACATGCTCGAGGCGATCCGCTGGAGCGCCGCCGACGACCTCAAGAAGTCGACCCCGCAGCTCAAATGGTCGAAGTGGCTCAACATGTCGGGCACCTTCCTCGCGATGCGGGTCGACACCAAGCCGTTCGACGACATCCGCGTGCGCCGCGCCCTCAACATGGCGGTCAACAAGCAGGAGATCGTCAACGCCTACTACGGCGGCAACGCCGAGCTGTTCGCCTACCCGCAGCATCCCGACTATGTCGGCTACTTCGAGCCGCTCGACGCCATGCCGCCCGAGGTCAAGGAGCTGTTCACCTACGCTCCCGACAAGGCGAAGAAGCTGCTGGCCGAGGCCGGCTACCCGAAGGGCTTCTCCATGAAGGTCCAGGTCTGCTCGTGCAACCCGGACCACATGGACCTGCTGCCGCTGGTCGCCGCCTATCTCGAGCAGGTCGGCGTCAAGCTCGAGATCCAGCCCATGGAATACGCGGCGTTCCTGTCGGCGATGACGACCAAGACCAATGCGCCCGGCTACCTGATGAACAACGGCCACACCAACCCGACGACGACGATCCGCAAGAGCTTCGTCACCAAGGAAGTGTGGAACCCCTCGCAGTACTCGGACCCGGCTTTCGACGCCAAGGTGGCCGAGATGTACCGCGAGCCCGACGAGGCCAAGCGCCAGGCCATGATCAAGGCGCTGACCCGCGAGATCGTCGCCCAGGCACCCTACGTCTGGCTGCCGACGCCCTACGTCTTCAGCGCCTGGTGGCCGTGGGTGAAGAACTACAATGGCGAGCTGCGCGCCGGCTCGGTGCGGCCGGGGCCGATCTACGCCCGCATCTGGGTCGACCAGGAGCTCAAGAAGAAGATGGGCCACTGATGGACGGCTCCGCGCCGGCGCCGCTGCTCAGCGTCCGCAACCTGTCGACCCGTTTCCGCACCGAGCGCGGTTCGGTGCGGGCGGTCGACGACGTGTCGTTCGACGTGGCGGCCGGCGAGACCCTGGCGATCGTCGGCGAATCGGGCTCGGGCAAGAGCGTCACGGCGCTGTCGATCCTGCGCCTGATCCCCAGCCCGCCCGGCCGCATCGAGGCCGGCGAGATCCTGTTCGAGGGCCGCGACCTGCTGAAGCTCGACGATGCCGGCATCCGCGCCATCCGCGGCGACCGCATCGCCATGATCTTCCAGGAGCCGATGAGCTCCCTGAACCCGGCGCTGACGGTCGGCATGCAGGTCGGCGAGCCGATCAACCTGCACCGCAAGAGCCCGTGGTCGGCGGCGCTCGACAAGGCGGCCGAGCTGCTCGGCAAGGTGCGCATCCCCGACGGCCGCAGCCGCCTGTCGTCCTACCCGCACCAGTATTCCGGCGGCATGCGCCAGCGCGTGATGATCGCCATGGCGCTGGCCTGCCGGCCGCAGCTGATCATCGCCGACGAGCCGACCACGGCGCTCGACGTCACGGTGCAGGCGCAGATCCTGGCCCTGCTCAAGGAGCTGACCCGCGAGGCCAACTCGGCGATGATCCTGATCACCCACGACCTCGGCGTCGTGGCGCGCTACGCCGACCGCGTCGTCGTGATGTACGGCGGCCGCATCGTCGAGACCGCGCCGGCCCGCCTGCTCTACAAGGCGCCGCGCCATCCCTACACGCGCGGCCTGATGGCCTCGGTGCCGCGGCTCGACGGCGACACCGAGCGGCCGCTGGTGCCGATCGACGGCCAGCCGCCCGACCTCGCCACCCTGCCGCCCGGCTGTGCCTTCGCGCCGCGCTGCCGCCAGGCCACCGAGCGCTGCCGCAGCGAGCGGCCGCCCCTCGTCGAAAGCGCCCCCCGCCACCATGCCGCCTGCTTCTTCCATGACCAGCCCGCCTCCTGACACCGTGCTGCGGGTCGAGGACCTCAAGGTCCACTTCCCGATCACCGCCGGCGTCGTGCGCCGCCGCACCGTCGGCACCGTCAAGGCGGTCGACGGCGTGAGCTTCACCGTGCGCCGCGGCGAGACCCTCGGCCTGGTCGGCGAATCGGGCTGCGGCAAGTCGACGACCGGGCTCGCCGTGCTGCGCATGCTCGACATCACCGCCGGCAAGGTCGAGTTCGAGGGCGAGGACATCACCGGCCACGACCGCGGCCGCATGCGGCCGATCCGGCGCCGCATGCAGATGGTCTACCAGGATCCCTACGGGTCGCTGAACCCGCGCATGAAGGTGGCCGACATCGTCGGCGAGCCGCTGGTCGTGCACGGCCTGGCGAGCGACCGCGCGAAGTACCGCGCCCGCGTCGCCGACCTGCTGCGCATGGTCGGCCTGCTGCCCGACATGGCCGACCGCTATCCGCACGAGTTCTCGGGCGGCCAGCGCCAGCGCATCGGCATCGCCCGCGCGCTGGCGCTGGAGCCCAGCCTGCTGATCTGCGACGAGCCGGTGTCGGCGCTCGACGTCTCGATCCAGGCCCAGGTCGTCAACCTGTTCATGGAGCTGCAGAAGCGGCTCGGGCTCACCTACGTCTTCATCGCCCACGACCTCAGCGTGGTGCGCCACATCAGCGACCGCATCGCGGTGATGTATCTCGGCCGCATCGTCGAGATCGCGACCCGCCAGCAGCTCTACAAGGACCCGCGCCACCCCTACACCCAGGCGCTGCTCGCCGCCGTGCCGATCGCCGATCCCGAGCTCGAGGCCGAGCGCGGCCAGCAGATCATCGTCGGCGAGATCCCGAGCGCGCTCAGGCCGCCGCCCGGCTGCCGCTTCCACACCCGCTGCCCGCGCGCCTCCGAGATCTGCCGCGCGGTCGATCCGCCGATGCGCGAGGACGCCGACGGCCGCGCCGTGGCGTGTCACCTGTACGGCTGATCAGCCCTTCAGCCCGACCAGGTTGCTGATCGCCACCGGGCGGCTCATGCCGCGCAGCTCGCGCTCGCCGAGCGGGGCCAGCTCGGCCATGTCCTCGATCGCCGCGACCAGCCGGCCGCTCGCCAGCACCTGGCCGTCCTCGGCGGCGGCGCACAGCCGCGCCGCGAGGTTGATGACGGCGCCGATCGCCGTGTAGTCGAAGCGGTCCTCGAAGCCGATGCGGCCCAGGGTGGCGTAGCCCTGCGCCATGCCGACGCCGAAGCCCAGGCGATGGCCGCGCCGGCCCCATGACGGCACCAGCCCGCTCACCGCGTCGCGCATCTCGATCGCCAGCCGGGCGGCGCGCTGCGGCGCGTCGGGGCAGGGCAGCGGGTCGTTGAAGAACACCATCATGCCGTCGCCGGTGAAGCGGTCGAGCGTGCCCTCGTGCTTGCGGATCAGCGGCCCGACCGCGCCGTGATACTCGCCCAGGACCTCCATGATGTCCTCGGGCTCGGCCGTCTCGGCGAACGAGGTGAAGCCGCGCAGGTCGCAGAACAGCGCCACGACCTCGCGCCGGTGGTTCTTCAGCACCGATTCGTCGCCGGCCGAGACGATCGCCTGGGCGAGCTGGGGCGCCAGGAAGCGGCGCAGCCGGCCGACCCGCTCGAGCTCCTCGACCTGCGCCCTGACCTTGGCCTCGAGGCCCTGGTTCAAGGTCTGCACCTCGTCGTGCAGCGCCTTGATGCGCAGCATCGAGCGCACGCGCGCCACCAGCGCGCCGTGGTCGATCGGCTTGGTGAGATAGTCGTCGCCGCCGGCGTCGAGTCCCGCCACGACGTCCTTGGGCGAGGCCTTGGCGGTCACCAGGATCACCGGGATGAAGGGCAAGCTCGTGTCGGCCTTCATCCGCCGCACGACCTCGAGCCCGTCGATCTTCGGCATCATGATGTCGAGCAGGACGAGGTCGGGCAGGTCGGCATGGACGCGCTCCAGCCCCTGCTCGCCGTCCTCCGCCGTGATCACGTCGTAGCCCAGGCTGCCCAGCCGCATGCGCAGGATCTCGACGTTGTCGGCGACGTCGTCGACGACCAGAATGCGGGCGGGATTACGCATGACCCCTCCGTCGGCGCGCGGCGCCGACACCTCCCCGCGCTGCGCGCAGGGAGGATTTCAAGTTCCTCCCCAACGAAGTTGGGGAGGTGGCGCGCAGCGCCGGAGGGGTCATGGGCTCATCGCGCCGACATGACATCACTTCAGGATCTCCCGCACCTTGGCCAGCATCTGGCGCGGGCTGTAGGGCTTGGCGATGTAGCCGTCGCAGCCGGCGGCACGCGCCTTCTGCTCGTCGCCCGACAGGGCGTACGAGGTCACGGCGATCACCGGGATGGCCGCGAGGTCGGGCTGGGCCTTGATCTGCCGCGTCGCCTCGTAGCCGTCCATCACCGGCATCTGGATGTCCATCAGGATCAGGTCGGGCTTGTGCTCGGCGGCCTTGGCCACGCCCTCGGCGCCGTCATGCGCCTCGATCATGTCGTACCCGGCCATGCCCAGCAGATCGCGCAGGATCTGCCGGTTGTCCTCGGTATCCTCGACGACCAGAATCTTCTTGCTCATTCGGCTGCGTCCTTGACCGGCTGGACGTTGATCGGAATCACGATGCGGAAGGTCGAGCCCTTGCCGACCTCCGACTCGACGCTGATGCGGCCGCCGTGCAGCTCGACGATGCGGCGCGAGATCGACAGGCCGAGGCCCGTGCCGCCCTTCTTGCGCGTGCTCGAATTGTCGACCTGCTGGAACTCGTCGAAGATCCGCGCCTGGTCGGCCGGCGCGATGCCGGGCCCGCTGTCGACGACGGCGATGTCGAAGCTGTCGCCGGCCAGCACGGCTTGGATCTCGACGCCGCCGGTGTCGGTGAACTTGATGGCGTTGCCCACCAGGTTGAGCAGCACCTGGGTGAGCCGCCGCGCGTCGCCGCTGGCCATCGGCAGGCCGGGCGCCACGGCGGTGGTCAGCTGCAGGTTCTTGGCGCGGGCCAGCGATTCGGTGGCGGCGGTGACCGACGCCACCATCTCGAGAACGCTGTACTCCTCGACCGTCAGGACCAGCTGGCCGGCCTCGATCTTCGACAGGTCGAGCACGTCGTTGATCAGGCCGAGCAGATGACGGCCGTTCGACTGGACGCGCTCCAGCACGCCCTGCGCCTTCTCCGGCACGTCGCCGTACAGCCCGTCGGCCATCATCTCGGTGTAGCCGATGATGGCGTTGAGCGGCGTGCGCAGCTCGTGGCTCATGTTGGCCAGGAACTGCGACTTGTGCTGGCTGGCGATCTCGAGCTGGCGGCTCTTGTCGCGGATCTCGTTGAACAGCCGGACGTTCTGCAAGGCGATCACCGCCTGCGCGGCGAAGGTCTCGAGCAGGCCGATCTGGCGTGGCGCGAAGGCTTCGGCGGCGCGCCGGCGCAGGGCGATGCAGCCGACCGCCTCGTCGTCGCGCAGCATCGGCACGGCCAGCACGGCGCGGAAGCCGGAGGCGCGCGCCGCTTCCTGGCCGCCGCGATACTGCGATTCGTCGAGCGCCAGGATGTCGGGCACGTGCACGGTGCGCCGGTCGAGCAGGGCGCGGCCGCGCACGAAGCCGCGGTCGATCCCGTCGCGCCGCCCGACCTCGGCGGCACCCAGCGGACCGTCGTGCGCCACCACCACCAGGTCGTTGGCCTCGCGCAGCGCGATGGCCACGTCGTCGGCGCCGCAGAAGCGCAGGGCGGCGGCGGCGACCGCCTCGAGCACCGGTTGAACGTCGGTCGGCGACTGCGAGATGACGCGCAGCACCTCGGCGGTGGCGGTCTGCTGCTGCAAGGTGTCACGCAGCTCGGTGAACAGGCGGACGTTCTCGATGGCGATCACGGCCTGGGCGGCGAAGGTCTCGAGCAGCTCGATCTGGCGCGGCGTGAAGGCGCCCGGCTCGCTCTTGCGCAGCATGATGGCGCCGACCGCGGCGCCTTCGCGCAACATCGGCGCGCCGAGCGCGGCTCGCCAGCCGCGGCTGCGCGCCATGCCCACGGCGCCGGCGAACTCGGTCGGATCGAGCGCCTCGGCGTCGGGGATGTGGACCGTCCGGCCATCGAGGATGGCGCGGCCATTGACGCCGGTCCGGTTGAGCGGCTGGCGGCGGCCGATCGTCGCCTCGAGGTTGCCGTCGTGCGCGGCGTTGACCGTCTCCTCGCCGTCGCGCAGCACGATCATGACGTCGGTTGCGCCGCAGAAGCGCAGGGCGGCCGCCGCCACCACCTTGAGGACGGGCTGCACGTCGTCGGGCGACTGCGAGATCACGCGCAGGATCTCGGCCGTCGCGGTCTGCTGCTCCAGCGATTCGGTCAGCTCGCGGGTGCGGTCGACGACCCGCTGCTCCAGGGTGGCATACGATTCTTCGAGCGCTGCCGCCGAGTGGTTGAACTGCTCGGCCAGCGATTCCAGCTCGTCGCCGGTGCGGATCGACAGGCGGTGCGCGAGGTCGCCGCCGCCGATCCGCTGGGCGCCCTGCTGCAGGGCGCGGATCGGCACCACCATGCGCCGTGCCAGCAGCGCGCCGGCCAGGCCGGCGATCGCCAGGCCCAGTACCATCAGGGCGAGCGCCCGCAGGCCGGCGATGAATACCGGCTGCTGCGCCTCGGCGGTCGGCACCTCGACGAACACCAGCCAGTCGAGGGCCGGGATGGTGGCGTAGGCCGACAGCACCGGCACGCCGGCGCGGTTGACGGCGTCGAGGTTGGCGATGCTCTCGCCCTTGAGCGCCGCGGCGACCTGCACGAGGCCGTTCATGACGGTGCCGCGCAGCACCAGCGAGATGTCGGGATGGGCGACCAGCCGGCCCAGCCGGTCGACGACGTAGGCGTAGCCGTCCTTGCCGACCTTGATCTGCGAGACGACGTCCCAGATCAGCTTGAGGTTGATCTCGGCGACGGTGACGCTGCTCTTGCCGCCGTGCGCCACGGCCATCGTGAGATAGGGCTCGCTCTCCTTGCGGAAGTAGACCGGGCTGAAATAGACGCGGTTGGCCATCGCCTCGACGAAGGCCGGTTCCTTGGAGCGGTCGGCGTTGCTGCCCAGCACGTCCATCGACAGGCGCGACACGCGCAGCTGCTCGCGGCCCTGGCGGTCGATCTGCACCAGCTCGGTGATCGCCGGCACCTGGCGCAGCAGGCGCACATAGTCGAAGCGGCGCTGCTCGACGGTCAGGCCGGCCCATTGCGCCTGGGTCACCCAGCCGATCTGCGTCTCGATGTTGCGCACGAACGACTCGATGCGCTGGGCCGCCGCCTCGGCCTTCTCCTGCTGCACCTGGATCGAGGCGCGGCGGTTGTCCTGGTAGACGAAGTACAGGTCGAGCGCGGCGTTGATCACCAGCACGCCGGTCACCAGGCCGACGAACAGGACGACGTACTTGAGGAAGAGGCCGCGCTTCATGTCAGGCCTTCATCCTATCACCGCCGCGCCGGCAGGTCCCCGAGGGCCTCACTCCAGCACCTCGTCGGCTGCCGCGACGAACAGCGGCGGCAGCGGCAGGCCGAGCGCCCGCGCCGTCTTCTGGTTGACCACCAGCTCGAACTTGCTGGCCTGCTGGATCGGCAGGTCGGCGACCCGGGCGCCCTTGAGCAGCCGCGCGACGTCCTCGGCGATCACGCGGTTCATCGCCCTCTGGTCCGGCCCGTAGGCCAGCAGGCCGCCGAACTCGGCGAACTCGCGGCGGAACGAGACGGCCGGCAGGCGATGCTGCAAGGCGAGCTCGGCGCTGCGTTGCAGGCCGATGCTGGGCTGGACCAGAACGCCGTCGACCCGGCGGCGCGCGAACTCGGCCAGGGTGGCCGGCACCTGCGCCGCCTCGATCACGGCGCTGTCGACGGCCATTCCGTCGCTGCGCGCCATCCCCTCGAGCGCGGCCTGCAAGGGCACGTGGAACGGGTCGGGTTTGTGCAGCAGCAGGCCCAGAGTGCGCGCCCTGGGCAGGATCTCGTGGAAGAGCTGCAGGCACTTGGCGGCGACCGCGGTCGAGGGGCTGAACACGCCGGTGAGATTGTCGACCGGACGCGCCACCGCCTGCACCGTGCCGGTGTCGGGCGCGGCGCCGTTGAACACGATCGGGATCGTCGTCGTCGCCTTCTTGGCGGCGGTGATCGCCGGCGACAGCACGGCGACCAGCACGTCGACCTTGAGCCGCACCAGCTCCTGCGCCAGCGCCTCGAGCCGGCCGCTCGCCGGATCGGCGGTGCGGAACTCGTAGGCGACGCTGCGGCCGTCGATCCGACCGAGGTCGGCCATGGCCTTGCGGAACAGGCTCCAGCTCGGCTCGATGTCGCCGGCCGTGAGGTAGCCGACGCGCGGCATAGCCTCGGCGGTGGCGCCGGTCGCCACACCGGCCAGGCCGAGCCCGGCCGCGCCGCGGATCAGCGCACGCCGCCTCACGGCAGCACCTCGTCGGCGCGCGCCAGCAGCGCCGGCGGGATCGCGAGGCCGAGGCGCCGCGCCGTGCCCGTATTGAGGGTCAGCACGAAGGCGGTCGGCAGCATCACCGGCAGGTCGGCCGGCCGCTCGCCGCGCAGGATCCGGGTGACATAGCGGGCGGCGTCGCGATAGGTCAGGGCGAAATCGGTGCCGTAGCTCGCCAGCCCGCCGCGCTCGGCCAGCTCGCGCAGGGTGGAGATCAGCGGTAGGCCGGCCGCCAAGGCGCGCTCGGCCACCCGGCTTTCGGGGCTGCCGAACATCGGATCGTCGACCAGGACGACGGCCTGAGCGCCGCCGGCCTTGAGGGCCGCAAAGGCCGCCTCGAGATCGGAAGCGTGGCGCGCCTCGACGAAGCGCAGGTCGAGGCCCAGCGTGCGTGCCGCCGCCGACAGGTCGTCGCGCTGCTGGCCGGCGCTGGGATTGGCCGGATTGACCAGCACGCCGATCGTGCGCGCCGGCGGCACCAGCTCGTGCAGCAGCTCGAGCCGCTTGGCGCTGTAGGTGTGGGCGTACATCGTGATGCCGGTGACGTTGCCGCCGGGCTTCGCCAGCGACCGGACGAGGCCGAGATGCACCGGGTCGGAGGCGCCGGTGTAGACGATCGGGATGGTCACGGTGGCGGCTCGCGCCGCCACCGCGGTGTTGCTGCCGCCGGCGAAGATCACCGACACGCCGCGCTGCACGAAGCCTTCCGCGAGGCCCTTGAGCCGGTCCGACCTGCCGTCGGCCGATTCGACCAGGATGGTCACGGTGCTGCCGTCGACCAGCCCGGCCTCGGCGAGGCCGCGGCGGAACGCGTCCTGGAGCACCCGGTCGCCCTCCGGGCTGCGCAGGGTCAGGTAGCCGATCGTCGGCCGTTGCCCGGGCTGCGCGGGGGCCTGGGCTTCCGCCGCCGCGGTGCCGGCCAGCGTGGCCGCGATCGCGAGCAGGAGACGCCGCCTCATTCCAGCACCTCGTCGGCGCGGTTCAGCACCAGCGGCGACAGCGCGAGTCCCAGTGTCCGCGCCGTCTTGAGGTTCAGCACCAGTTCGAAGGTGGTCGGCCGCTGCACCGGCAGCTCGGCCGGCCGGGCGCCCTTCAGCATGCGCGCGGCGTAAGTGCCGAGCAGGCGATACATGTCGGACCAGCGCGCACCGTAGCTCGCCAGCCCGCCGTCGAGCACGAACTCGCGGTTGGGGAACATGCCGGGCAGGCGGCGCTCGGCCGCCAGCTCGAGGATGCGCGCCCGGCGGTTGATCAGGAAGGCGTCGGCCGCCACCGCCAGCGCGTCGACTGTGCCGGGGGCCAGGCCGGCGAAGCCGCGCTCGATCTCGCCGCTGCGCGAGGCGTTGACGACGTCGAGCTGCAGGCGCAGCGCGTCGGCCGCCTGGCGCGTATAGGCCATCTCGGCATCGGCCGCCGGATTCTGCGGATTGAGCAGCAGGGCGATGCGGCGCGCCGACGGCAGCATGTCGTGCAGCATCTCGAGACGCTTGGCGTCGAGATCCTGGGCGTACAAGGTCATGCCGGTCAGGTTGGCCTCGGGCCGGTTGAGGTTGGCGACCAGCCCGATCTGGACCGGGTCGGCGCCGGCGCCGAACAGCACCGGTATGCGCTGCGTCGCCTGCTTGGCGGCCAGCGACACAGGATTGCCGCCGACCGCGACCAGGATGTTTGGCTGCGTCTGCACCACAGCCTCGGCGAGCTTCGGCACCTCGTCGTAGCGGCCGTCGGCCCAGCGCACCTCGACCTTCACGGTCTCGCCGTCGACGAAGCCGCCGGCCTTCAGCCCCTCGAGGAATGCCGCCAGGAGATGCGCATCGGTGGCCTGCGAGCGGCCGCTGAGATAGCCGATGCGCGGCAGCGCCTGCGCACGCGCGCCGGCCGCCCCGGCGGTGCCCAGCATCGAAAGAACAAGCGCGCGGCGCCGCATCGAGTCGCGATCTCCCCGGGCGCGACCGTAGTGAGGCGCGACCGCGCCTGCAACCGCGGATCGGTCGCTACAGGAAGCTTGCGCGCGTCCGCAGGGACTCGCGGTCGAAGCCGGCGACCTTCTTGTAGCGGTCGGAGATGGCGGCCAGCTCGGCCTGCGAGATCACGTCCTCGATCCGCTCGAAGCGCTGGCCGCCCGAGCGCTGCCAGACCTCGCGCAGGATGGCGTCGGGCGGATCGCTGCGGTTGGTCAGCACGACCCGGCTGGTCGCCGGCCGGCGCTCGGCCTCGTACTGCGCCAGCGCCTCCGCGTTGGGGCCCAGGGCCTTCAGCCGCCCGGCCAGGCAGCGCGCGTCGATGATCGCCTGACCGGCGCCGTTCGAGCCGCGCGGGTACATCGGATGGGCGGCGTCGCCCAGCAGGGTGATGCGGCCGAAGCTCCAGCGCTCGAGCGGATCGCGGTCGACCATCGGGTACTCGAGGATTTCCTCGGTGCTCTCGATCAGGCCGGTGATGTCGAGCCAGTCGAAGTGCAGGCCGGCGAAGGCCGGCATCATGTCGGCCAGCCGGCCGCGGCCGGTCCAGTCCTGGCGCACCGCCTGCGGCTGCTCGATCTCGGCCACCCAGTTGATCAGCGGCCGGCCGCCGCTCTGCGGCGTGCCGGGGCGGATCGGGTAGATCACCGTCTTGCCGGCCGTCAGCCAGCCGGTCGACACCATCGTGTCGCCGCCCAGGAAGGAAGGCCACGGCGTCGCGCCGCGCCACATGTTGACCCCGGAGTAGCGCGGCGGCCCCTCGTCGGGAAACAGCTGGCGGCGGACCGCGGAGTGGATTCCGTCGCAGCCGATCGCCACCTTGCCGCGCTGCGACGCGCCGCCCTCGAGATGCACGACAACACCCTTTCCGTCCTGCTCGATGCGCGCGACCCGGGCGCCCAGCACGACGCAGTCGTCGCCCAGCCGCTGCCGCGTCACCGCCAGCAGCACGGCGTGCAGGTCGGCGCGATGGATCGACAGCTGCGGCCAGTCGTAGCCGGCATGGCGGCCGCGCGGTTCCTGGTAGATCGGCTGGCCGTGCCGGCTGAAGAAGGCCAGCGTCCGGGTCTCGATGGCACAGGCGGCCAGCGGCTCGAGCAGGCCGAGCTCGCTCAGCTCGCGCATGGCATGCGGCAGCAGGTTGATGCCGACGCCGAGCGGCAGGATCGACGGCGCCGCTTCGAGCACGCGGCAGGACAGGCCGGCCTGGTGCAGGCTGAGCGCCAGGCTGAGACCGCCGACGCCGCCTCCAACGATCAGCACGTCGGGATCGGAGGTGCTCATTCCGGCTGGATCCCGCGCTTGGCCACGACCTCGGCCCAGCGGCCGCGGTCGCGCGCCACCACGGCGGCGAACTCGGCCGGCGTCGACTGCGCCGGCACCAGCCCCTGGGCGGCGAAGCCGGCGCGCGCCTCCGGGGTGGCGAGCACCAGGGCGACGTCGTGGTTCAGGCGCTCGACCAGCTCGGGCGGCGTGCCGCGCGGCGCGAAGAAGCCGTACCACATGTCGACGTCGATCCCCGGCAGGCCGCTCTCGGCCAGGGTCGGCACGTCGGGCAGGGCGGGCAGGCGCTGCGGGCTGCCGGCGGCGATCGCCTTCAGCTTGCCGACGCGCACGTGCTGGGCGGCCACGTGCACCGGCAGGAACATGAAGCCGATCTGGCCGCCCAGCAGGTCCTGCACCGCGCCGGCGGTGCCCTTGTAGGGCACGTGCACCAGCTCGATCCCCGCCGCGGTCTCGACCAGCGCCATCGACAAATGATGCGGCGTGCCGACCCCCGGGCTGCCGTAGGTCAGGGTGCGCGGCGCGGCCTTGGCGTCGGCGATCAGCTCGCCCAGCGTCGACGGCTTCTGCGCCGGATTGGCGACCAGCACCAGCGAGCCCCAGGCCGACAGGCCGATCGGCGCGAAGTCGGCGACCGGATCGTAGGGCAGGCTGCGGAACAGGCTGGCGTTCATCACCAGCGTGTTGACCGACGACATCAGGGTGAGCCCGTCGGGCTTCGCTCGCGCCACCTGCTGGCTGCCGATGTTGCCGCTGGCCCCGGCGACGTTCTCGACCACCACGGGCTGGCTGAGCCGCCCGGTCAGCCGCTCGGCGACGAAGCGGGCGATGATGTCGGGCCCGGTGCCGGGCGTGAACGGCACGACCACGCGCACCGGCTGGTCGGGCCAGGCGACGGCGGCGCGCGGCAGGGCGAGGGCTGCGGCGGCAAGAGGAAGCGGGAGAAAGGCACGGCGATGCATCGCGGGCATTGAAGCAGCCGGCACGCTTGGCGTCGATACGGCTGTTGCGGACTTCATTCCGAAGTCTGGAGCTCCCGATGTAGCGGCGGTCTTGGGGTCGTGAAGTCCTGCCGAGCCACGTGCGATCAAGTCGATACTCACATGGACGATTGCATGAGAGGATATCTGGAGAACTTGTTGGGCCCGCCGCCATGGTAGCAAGAACCGCTCGTCCCGTTCTGAAGCACGGCGCACCGGTCCGCTTCACGTTTGGCCTTCGCAAAGTCCGGGGCAAAGTCGTGGAGGCGATCGTGCCTGCCGAGCGCGACCGGCCGATCGTGTATCGCGTGGCGTTTTCATGGGGCGACGCCGACCCGTTCGAGGTCGTTCTGCGGGATGCCGATCTCACGCCCGTCCAGCGAAAGCGTTCTGCCCGCGCTTAGGGCGATCTTCACCGGACGGTCGGATAGATCGCGGGAAAAGTTGGCGATGCCGGTGTAACGCAACCACTCGGGCCTCCGTCTTGTGTGAAGTGAACGGGAAGCAGCTTCACATGCAGGCACGCATCCGCACGGTCGCCTTCCAGGGCATCGACGTCCTGCCGGTCGACGTCCAGGTGCTGATCGCGCCCGGCACGCTCGCCTTCGCCATGGTCGGGCTGGCCGACAAGGCGGTCGGCGAGAGCCGCGAGCGGGTGCGCGCGGCATTTCGCGCGCTCGGGCTGGCGCTGCCGCCGCAGCGCATCACGGTCAACCTGTCGCCGGCCGATCTCGCCAAGGAGGGCAGCCACTACGACCTGCCGATCGCGCTGGCGCTGCTGGCGGCGCTCGGTGTCGTGCCGGTCGAGAGCGTCGCGGGCTACGTCGCGCTGGGCGAGCTGGCGCTCGACGGCGCCCTCTCGCGGGTGCCGGGGGTGCTGCCGGCGGCGATCGCGGCGCGCGCCGGCGGTCGCGGCCTGATCTGTCCCGAGGCATGCGGCGGCGAGGCGGCCTGGGGCGGCTTCGAGCCGGCGGCCGAGGACGGGCCGGCGCCGGTGATCGCAGCGCCGTCGCTGCTGGCGCTGATCAACCATCTGCGCGGCCAGCAGCCGCTGCCGATGCCGCAGGCGATCGTCGACGACAGCGTCGGCCGTTATCCCGATCTCGCCGACATCAAGGGCCAGGAGAGCGCCAAGCGGGTGCTCGAGGTGGCGGCCGCCGGGGGCCACAACCTGCTGATGATCGGCCCGCCCGGCTCCGGCAAATCGATGCTCGCCGCCCGCCTGCCCGGCCTGCTGCCACCGCTCGAGGCCGAGGAGGCGCTGGAAGCCTCTATGGTGCGCTCGCTGGCCGGCGCGCTGGGCGAGGGCAAGCTCAGCCGCCGCCGGACCTTCCGCGACCCGCATCACTCGGCCACGCTTCAGGCGCTGGTCGGCGGCGGCCCGCGCGCCCGACCCGGCGAGGTCTCGTTCGCCCATCACGGCGTGCTGTTCCTCGACGAGCTGCCGGAGTTCAACGGCATTAGGTAGCAAACGCACCTAGTGCCTTTGGAGTTCGGAAAATGACCTCAAAAGGCTTGTGGAATTTAACTTCTGCCCATGTGCTACCCTGTACGGTAGGGGGGCGCGTCAATGAACGGGGCCACTATCCGCCGTTGGGTTGCGGCTGCTTTTGCCGTCGTGTTCGTAAGCGGAGTTCTTGGCGCGCTCATTCAAGCCAACGTCACAGAGTGGGCCAAGGCCGAAGGGCACGATCAGTACCTGGTCAAGTCTATGGGGCCGGCCATGACTTGGCTGTTTGATATGTGGGGGGCATCGGCCGAAATCATCCAAACAAAATGGTTTCTGGGCGTTACTGGTTTTGTTGTGGGAGTTGCATGCGCGTTGTGGGGGGAATACTGGCTGCGGGGTCGTTCTGGCCGGATAGGATTTGACCCAGCAGGATTGTACGTAGGAGAAATGCACTTTAATGCCGACAAGCTGGTTGCGGATCACTACCTAGAAATAGGCATCAGGGTGTTCAATGGGACTGGCACAACCATCAACGTGGACGCGGTTGGTGGTGGAGTATCCTTTGGAAGGATCGGTCAACCTGTCATAGCGACGCAAAAGATGCCAACTCCCCGCTTGATGGTCGAGCGCAGCGGCACCAAGGGAATACAGCACAACACGGAATTTATGGTGTGCCTTGAGCAACGATTGCCTAATGAGTTCCTAAAAATTTTTCCCGGGGCCATTGGCGAACCAGACGTTTACCTTGATTTTGATAGCTTGTGGGTGACGGCAAAGCCGGAAACGGGAACAGATTTTGTCACACGATTGCCGGTCTGGAATGGTGTTAGGATGTCTCGCGTTTCAGGCAACGTGAAGATCAGTCGAATTATTTCGGCACGGTTTGAAATTAAAATGTAAGCCAGCTTTTCAATTGCAATTTTGTGCAGCCTGAAATTTTCAGGCGACCTCCCAGCATATCCGCTCGCTTATGCCTGTGTTGGATCGTATCAGCCCCTTCGCTCGGTGGTGTCGCAAGCTGGCCCCAACCCGCTTCGTAACCATCTTCACCAGCCGCTTGTCGGCCGTGTTCATGCCCCGCTCAGCCATGACATGCATCGTCAGTTCTTGCGTCGTGCAGGGCCGCTTGGCATCCCGGAGTGTGCCGAGAACGATGCGCGCCACCTCTCCCTTGTACGCAGCGTGACGCGGCGGCATCGGCTTTGGCTTGATTTCCGCCAACTCAATGTCGGGCTTGAACAGCCGTAGCGCCTGATCGACGGCATCAAGGTCGATCATCAATTGCCGGACCTTGGCTTGGTGATGCTCCATCAGTCCGGCCAGCTCGGCCCGCTTGGCGATCAGTGCTGAGACGACGTGCGGTTCTGCCACTCGTTGCTCCTCTGCCAGTAGCCGGCCCACTGCCGGGAAGCGGGATGCGCCAGCGCGGCCTTGATGACCATCTGGTACTGTTCGCCATTGGCGACGCGGCGGTTGTCCTCGCGCCAGTCCATCTCTGCGGCGTAGGCCGCGAGGTAGGGACCGGCGATCTTGTGGTGGATGCCGATCTCCGCGCGGCGCAGCCGGGAGAAGAACGACTCGGCCTGATTGGTGCAGGCGCCGTCATGGCTGTAGGCAACGGTATGGTTGATGCGCTTCGTGACGTAGCGGGCGTGGAACGCATCCCAATGCGAGGCTTCGTCGGCATATACCGTCGTGCCGTGCGCCAGGCGGTCATGCAGCGGGCGCACCGCGTCGGCTTCCGTCTTGGCAACAAGGGTCAGCGTCTTGCCGTCCCGCTCGCGGGCCACGATCACGACTTGCCGCTTGCCAGTCTGATTCTCGGCAAGGCGGCGGTCCTTGCGGTCCTTCTTGTAGTTGGCCGGCCGGACGTGGCCGCCGACGTACATGCCGTCGATCTCGACGTGCCCAGCCACCTTGGCGCCCTTGTCGGCGGCGCCCATCGCCTCGCGCAGCTTGTGCGCCAGCACGAACGCGGTCTTGTACTGACAATCAAGGTCGCGGCTCAGTTGAAGGGCGGAATGCCCCTTGGCGCCGTTGACGAAGATGGCGATGGCGGCCAGCAGATCCCGCACCGGCATCTTGCGGCTGGCGAAGATGGTCCCGGACGTAACCGAGAACTGAGCCGTGCAGCCCTTGCACTTGAAGATGCGGCGGGCGGCGTACTCATAGACCACAGTGCCGCCGCACTTGCCACAGAACGGCTTGCCCTCAGTGTCGGCCCAGCGGATCGCCTTGAACGTCTCGTAGGCTTCCTCGTCGGTGAGGCGCATGACCTTCGCCAGCGAGAGCGAGCGAGCCTTGGCGGAGAGGAGGAAATGCTGAGACATCATCAAATCCGGTGTGTATGCACCGGATATAGAGACATGCCATCCTCTTTTCAAGGAGAAAAATATTGAATATGATGATCTCTATGCTGGATATGGCGACGCCATGGTGACCCCAAAGGATTGGGCCGAGACCGCAAAGGCCCTACTGAAAGCTGAGTTGAAGCGCCGGGGCGTGAGCTACCGACAGTTGGCGGAGAAGCTCACCGACATGGGGACGCCCGAGACGGAGCGGAATATCGCTAACAAGCTTAGTCGCGGCGGCTTTACGGCGGCATTTTTCTTGCAGTGCCTAGCCGCAATCGGATGTGAAAATTTGCGACTTGACTTTCCGCATCTGTCGAGGGCCCAGGCCACCTCACTGTCACGGTAGCCTACATCATTGAAAAGACAGAGAAATTTGGCTTTTGCAAAAGCGATGGACCTTTTGTCAAGCTCAAAGTAGGTTATACTTTGTTAGAGAGGTTGGAAAAGTCCGCTTTGGCGGTGTCCCGCTGCCGGGAGGACAAGCCATGTTCCAGGAAGTCATTAGAGCTTTTGTCATAGCGGGCGGACTGACGCTTGCTTTTGTGTTTGTTCGGATAGGCGTGGCGATTCTTCGCGCCGACCGGTCGACGTACGCCCGCAATCGTTTACGCACCCGGACCACTGGTGACGCTATTAAGGGTGACGTTTCTCCTAACTACGATGGCGCGCGTGACTATCAAGTAGCAGCCGGCATCGCTATCGACCGGCGACGCAACCAATGGATCGAACAAGGGAAGCTCTCAAACGAAGCGGTCGCAAACGTACTGAGGTAGGGTAGGCCCACTATTCGCGAGCTGAGTATGGCGGTTTGCTTTCGTAGTTGGCTTCCGACTGTAAGCGGTAGACTGAGTTTCAGTTCCTTTGGACATTCGCTACATCCGTTGCCGACGACGTGTACGAATCGAGCCGCGGACGATGATAGATTCCTGATCTGTTTCCAGCGTCGCATTGGCATAGACTCCATATTGCCGTTCGCCAGCACGCTGGCGGGAGTGTTTTGGGACAGGGATGGCGATTTTGAGTACGTCGCACTTTGCAGAGCAACAACACTAGGCGGACGGTCACAAGAAGCGCTGACCGGAGACGTATTCATTGTGCAACGCAAAACCGCGTGGGCTAATGCAAAGCAGGCCGTTGAAACGCTTCGCACTGTCCTGGATGGATATTCCGAACGCGCCGGGCATGGTTCTTTGGCAGATTATGTTAATCGTGAGTGGAATAACTGCCTGCAAGCCCTCGAAAAGCTATGTGCATTTACCGTAAAACTAGAAATATGTCGGTCTGGCAGAACGACCATCGAGGTCGATGACGCCGACCTCACAAGAGAGGATCGCCCGTCGCTTGGAAAAACAAGGGTAACGCAGGAAAGAGTGGCACAGTGGCTATCGGCGCAGATATTCTATTTTTTAAGGGATATAGGCCACCATCACCAACATCACGACCCGACCACAGATACAATAGTTGATCTTGTGCGATTTGATGGCATTGACGACCTCTCTTGGAGACAACAGGTTCTATACAATATTTATAGAACTATAATTCAATATAAGCGCAATCCGCAAAACAAGGAATTTCACGCCTGCTTGGGGCTGTTGGCGTACGCATCGACATTCCGAGAAGTTAGCAAGCAAGAACTTGACAGTGCTTCGGCCGAACAACTGCCGTACTTTCACGACAGTGGTCTAGAACGGTCTTTGCGGTCTTTGCAGGATGTGAACCAACTTGAAAGCGAGAGAAGGTCCCAGAGAAATTCTGTTCTCCAAAACATAGTCCTTTGGATTGTCGGCACTGTAATTTCCGTGGTTGGACTCCTTCAAGTCACGGATGACAAATTCAAGATAAATGACCCATCCGATATTTTGCTATGGTTTGCGAGGTTTGCCGTTCAAAAAACAGATGTGCTGGTGGGAATTGTTTTGTGTTTGGTCATACTAACCGTGATTTCGCATTCTGACGCCGGATGGAATCCACGGCGCTGGAAGTTCACTGTTGGCATTGTGCGGCTTGTATCGGCCTGGCCTCAGTACCTAAGCGGGTCCGTCAATATTGCAATTGGCGTGCTAATATTTTTAGCTGTGGCCTACTTTAGTGGCGTAATCTAAGCGCCCCATCCTAGGTGCGTTTGCTACCTAATGCCGGAGTTCAACCGCGCCGCGCTCGAGGCGCTGCGCCAGCCGCTCGAATCGGGCCGGGTCACCGTGGCCCGCGCCAGCGCCCACGTCACCTATCCGGCGCGCTTCCAGCTCGTCGCCGCCATGAACCCCTGCCGCTGCGGCCACCTGATGGAGGAGAAACGGGCCTGCGGCCGCGCCCCGCGCTGCGGCCTCGACTACCAGGGCCGCATCTCGGGGCCGCTGCTCGACCGCATCGACCTCTGCATCGACGTGCCGCCGGTGGCCGCCGCCGACCTCGCTTTGCCGCCGCCCGCCGAGTCCTCGGCCGACGTCGCGGCGCGGGTCGCGGCGGCGCGCGCCGTGCAGCGCGACCGTCTGGCCGAGCTCGATCGCCAGGGCCAGCTGCTGGCCATCGAGGCCGACGACAGCGCCGGCCTGCTCGCCGAGCGCGCCCGCCACTGGTCCAAGCCGCGCTGCAACGCCGACACCGACGGCACGCTGCTCGCCGCGGTCGCTCGCCCCGACGCCGAGGGCCAGGCGCTGCTCACCCGCGCCGCCGAGCGGCTCGGCCTGTCGGCCCGCGCGTGGCATCGCACCCTGCGCGTCGCCCGCACCTTGGCCGATCTCGACGGCTCGGGCTCGGTGCGCCGCCTGCACATCGCCGAGGCGCTGAGCTACCGCCGCAGCGAGCCGCGGCCCACCGTGGCCGCGTAATGGCAGACGTAGCGGACGAGACCAAACAAGGGCAGGTTGTGCAGCACGAGCCCGCGTGTAAGGTGGCGGGCACAGGGACGACAGCCAGGCCGGCGGGGAGAGACCATGAGCGATTTCTGGCAGGTCACGCTCGGCGGCCTTCTAGGCAGCGGCATTGCATCGACCCTTGCCGCCGCCCTGCTGTTGCGGCGCAACAAGGTCCTGGAGTCGGACATCAAGCGCCAATTCGACGAGGCCCTGAAGGTGTTCGAATCGAAGCGCCTATGGAAGGAAGCCTGCCTGTCCCAGCTGCTCGGCCCGGCGGTGATGCAGCTCGACCGGACTCGACGGGCGTTCCATCGCTGGAGCGGCAAGAACCTCTATCTCGAGGCCAAGATCGTTCGGGAGGGCAACATCACGATCCGGGATCTTTTTCTGGCGAAGGGGCATCTGATCCCGCCGGACCTGATGGACGCCGCCGGGCGGCTGATCGAGCACTACGATCGCTGGCTGGAGGAGTTCGACGACAAGCGAAATCGGGAAAGCCCGAGCAGCGAGGACATGTTCGTGTTCGCCGGCCCCGCCGGCTATCCGTTTCCAACCGACGCCGAACGAAAGATCGCAGAGGCGTTTCGCGCCTTGCAGAAGGAGCTCTACGGCCTGTGAGGGTCGCCGCAGCCGAATGGGCGGCGCGGCCTATGCCGCTGTCGTGCGACACCCGATTCCGTACGCCGCCAACCCGCCCAGCACCTTCGCCGCAAACGCCGGCATGTCGGCGACATAGTCGGGCAGGATCAGCACCACCCCGTCGAGGTCGCAGGCCTTCACGATGTCGGCGATGCGCCGGCTGAGCGATTCGTGCCCGCCGACCAGCGCCCCCGCCGTGACGGCGTTGCGGCCGCCGCCGGCGAGCTTCAGCGAGTTGGGGCTGACGTCCTTGATGTTCGGGTTGAGCGTGTAGCCCAGCGCGATGTCGGCGAGGCAGATCTCGTCGACCCCGGCGTTGAAGTGATCAAGGCGGGCGCGGGCTTCCGCGTCGGTCGCGGCGGGGATCACGGTCAGCAGGCCGAACACCTTGAGGTCCGGCTTGTTCTTCGCGTTGGCCAGCACGCGCACCTGCCGGCCGGCCTCGACCTGCTTGGCGTCCTCGCCGCAGCTGATGAAGGCGATGTCGCAGTTCTCGACGGCGTAGGCGACGCCGCGCCCCGAGGCGCCGGCATTGGCCAGCCGCGGCAGGCGCGACGGCTTGGGGCCCATCGTCGCCTCGTTGAGCTCGAAGTACCGGCCCTTGTGCGACACGACCGGCTCGGTCCACAGCCGGCGCACGACCCGCGTCCATTCGTCGGCGATGTCGTAGCGCTCGTCGTGGCTCGGCCCGTCGAGCCACAGGCCGACATGATGCAGGTCGAGGTAGCTCGAGCCGGTGACGAGGTTCAGCCCGACCCGGCCCGGCCCGATCTGGTCGAGCGTCGTCATCATCTTGGCGATCACGGCCGGCGGATAGACCGTCATGTGGATCGTGCCGAAAACGGTGATGCGGCTCGTCGCCTGCAGCAGCGCCGCCGAGGTGGTCATCGACTCGAGCGAGCGCATCCAGTGTTCGGACGGGCCCTTGCGGCCGCGCCAGATCGCCGGGCTGAGCACGAAGTCGAAGCCCAGCCGCTCGGCCAGCCGCGTGATCTCGAGCACGCGCGGGTAGGAGCCGTCCTCGGCCGCCGGCGAGTTGGTGGAATGGATCCAGCCGTGATTGCCGACCGGCAGGAAGACGCCGGCCTCGATGGTCTTCATCGCCTCGCTCCGCGCCTGGTTCAGGCTTTGGCCGCCGGGTTCAGCACGATCGCCTCCGGCCCGGGCACGGCGCCCGGCGCGTAGGCCGTGACGTCGACCTCGATCACCAGGCCCGGCAGCATCAGGCTGGCGACCTGCACGCCGGTGCTGGCCGGCGTGTGGTCGCCGAAGAACTCGCGGCGCACCGTCCAGTACTTCTCGGTGAAGGTCATGTCGGTCATCGGCGTCGTCAGGTAGCTGGTCAGCCGCACGATCGAGGTCAGGTCGCAACCGAACAGGCCGAGCTTGCGCCGGACGTTGGTGAAGATCTGCCGCGCCTGCGCCTCGATGTCGCCCGGCCCGACGATGCGGCGCTGCTCGTCGAAGCCGACCTGGCCCGACAGGAAGAGAAAGTCGCCGGCCTTCACGACGTCGCACATCGGCCGCGTGTCGCTGGCGCGACGGATGTCCTTGACGAAGATCGGGGCAGTCATGAGCTGTTCTCCAAGGGGATGGGATGGTCCGAGCGAGAAGACTCCCACGCGCGACCCCGAACCAGTATCGATCTGCGGCGCAAGCGCGGTCCAGGTGAAAGGACGTTTTGTGCGACCGTTGGCCTGTGCGACACTTCCCGTGGGACGGTGTGCGGGAGGATTCGGGCGGATGGCGACCTCGGGCAGGATCACGCGGCGGGAGGGTCTGGCCTTTCTCGGCGGCAGCGGTGCGGCGCTGCTCTCCGGCGGCGCCTCGGCGCAGGCCCAGCCGGTCATCAAGTTCGGCGGCACCATTCCGTTCAGCGGCCGCTTCGCCGAGATCGGCCAGAGCGTCAACGCCGGCTACCAGACCGTCGCCAAGTACGTGAACGAGGTCCAGGGCGGCCTCGAGGTGGGCGGCCGCAAGTACAAGCTTCAGATCGACCTGGTCGACGACGCGTCGGATCCGCAGCGCGCCACGGCGCTGCTGCAAAAGCAGATCGACGACGGCGTGCTCTACCTGCTCGGCTCCTATTCGAGCGGCATCGTGCTGCCGCAGGCGACCTTGGCCAACCGCGCGCGGCGCCTGATGGTCCAGGCCGGCGGCGGCGCCGACGCGATCTTCACCCAGGGCTTCCGCTATATCTTCGGCATCTATCCGCGCGCCTCGCGCTCGGCCTTCCCGGCCGTCGACGCCTTCGCCGCGCTGGAGCCCAAGCCGCGCACCGTCTCGGTCTGCTACGCCAACGATCCCTTCTCCAAGCCGCAGGGCGAGGGCGTGATCGCCCGCCTGCGCGAGAAGGGCATGGACGTGATCGACACGTTCGAGCTGCCGCCGCAGGTCCAGGACGTCTCGGCCGTGCTCGCCGCCGTGCGGGCCAAGACGCCGGACATCCTGATGTGCGTCACCTCGGAGCAGACGTCGCTGCTGATCGCGCGCCAGGTGGCGCAGAGCAAGACCGATCTCAAGATGCTGTTCACTTCGCTCGGCCCGCAGGCCCAGAGCTTCCGCGAGGCGCTCGGCAAGTATGCCGACGGCATCACCTGCATCTCGACCTGGTCGCCGTCGTTCAAGTTCTCCGACCCGATCTTCGGCAGCACGCAGAAGTTCGTCGAGTACTACCGCGCCAACAACACCCTGCCGCTGATCTATCACCAGGGCTCGGCCGCGGCCTGCATCGTGGCCTATGCCGAGGCGCTGAAGAAGGTCGGCAAGATCGACGATCCCAACGCGGTGCGCGACGCCGTGGCGGCGTCCGATCTCGAGAGCCTGTACGGCCGCATCAAGTTCACGCCGGAGGGCGACGGCGATCCGGTGCTGATGGGCTCGGCGGTGACCCAGGTGCAGAACGGCCAGATCAAGGTGATCTTCCCCGCGGCGACGCGCGAGGCGGCGGCGATCTGGCCGATCCAGCCCTTCTCGTCGCGCTAGCCTCCGCCGCGCCGGCTGCCGCATGCTGCAGGCGCTCGCCAACGGCATCCTGTACGGCGGCACCCTGTCGATCGCCGCCGTCGGGTTCTCGATGATCTTCGGGACCCTGAACATCATCAACCTGGCGCACGGCGTGTTCGTGATCGGCGGCGCCTATGCCGCCCTGGTCGCCTGGTCGTCGCTCGGCCTCGATCCGGTGCTCGTCGTGGTGCCGGCGATGCTGGGCGGCTTCGCGCTCGGCTGGGCCCTCGAGCGCCTGCTGATCCGCCCGGCGGTGCGGCGCGGCAATCCGGTGGCGGCGATCCTGGTGACGTTCGGCTTCGGCCTGATCGTCATCAACATTCTGACCGGCGTGTTCTCCTCGTCGGTGCGCAACGTCAGCCCGGCCTATGCCTTCGACAGCCTGCGCGTCTTCGGCCTGTCGCTCGATCTCGTGCGGGTCGTCGCCTTCGCGGCGGCGCTGGTGCTGATCACCGCCCTGTCGCTGTTCCTGGCACACACTGCCTGGGGCCGCGTCATCCGCGCCACGGCCCAGGCCGAGCTGGGCGCGCGCGTCTGCGGCATCGACGTCGCCGGCGTGCATTCGATGACCTTCGCGATCGGCAGCGCCTTCGCCGCCGCCTCGGGCGTGCTGGTCAGCATGATCCTGCCGTTCACGCCGGCCGAGGAATCGCAGTGGACGGTCTACGCCTTCGTCGTCGTGACCCTGGGCGGCGTCGGCAGCCCGGCCGGCGCGCTGCTGGGCGGCCTGCTGCTCGGCGTCACCGCCGTGCTGACCCAGACGTATCTCGGCCCGGTCTACACCAACGTCGTGACCTTCCTGATCCTGCTCGTGATGCTGCTGGTGCGCCCGCACGGCATCCTCGGCCAGGCCTTCCGGGCGAGCCACTGATGGCGTCGGCGCGCGACGGCGCGGCGCTGGTCGCGGCGACGGTCGTGGTCGCCGTCGCCGCCCTCGCGCCGGCCTGGGCGTCGCCCTTCCATCTGAGGATCGGCCTGTCGATCTTCCTGTCGGCCGGCATGGCGGTCGGCTGGTTCGTGCTGGGCGGTTTCGCGCGCTACTACAGTTTCGGGCACACCGCCTTCGTCGGCGTCGGCGCCTTCGCGGCCGGGCTGGCGCTGGTGGTGCTGCCGCCGCTCGGCTGGGCCGCCGCGCTGGCGCTGGCGCTCGGGGTGGCGATCCTGTCGTGCGTGACCCTGGCCGTCGCGATCGCCTGGCCGCTGCTGCGCCTGCGCGGCCACTACTTCACGATCGCCATGCTCGCCGTGGCGCTGGTCTGCGGCGAGGCGGCGACGGCCTTTCCGGTGTTCCGCGGCGGCCAGGGGCTGAACTTTCCCGACATCGTGCCGGCGGCGCTGCGGCCCGAGGTCTTCTTCTACTACGTGGCGCTGGCGGCGCTGGCGCTGTCGACCGCGGCGGCGTCGCTGATCGGCCGCTCGCGCCTCGGCCATGGCCTGCGCGCCATCCGCGAGGACGAGGACGCGGCCGAGATGCTGGGCGTGCCGACGACCCGCACCAAGTTCGCCGCCTTCGTCGCCAGCGCGGCGATCACCGGCGCGATGGGCGCGATCTACGGGCTGAACGTCGGCTACATCACCACCGACAGCGTGTTCCGCGGCGCGCTCAGCCTCGACATGATCGTCAACAGCCTGGTCGGCGGCATCGGCTCGCTGGCCGGGCCGATCGTCGGCGCGGTGGCCATGACCCTGCTGACCAAGGTGCTGCTGGGCGGCCTGCTCGAGTATCACCTGGCGCTGACCGGGCTCGTGGTGGTCGTGGTCGTGCTGCGGGCGCCGGACGGGCTGATCGGCCTCGCCGCGAACTTGTGCGACCGCGTGCTGCGGCGGGACGCCGGCGCCGCGCCGGACCCGTCGACGTGACCATGGAGGCGATCCTCGTCGTCGACGGGCTGGTCCGTCGCTTCGGCAGGCTGGTGGCGATCGGCGACGTCGGCTTCGCCCTCGAGCGCGGCCGCATCACCTCGCTGATCGGTCCCAACGGCGCCGGCAAGTCGACCCTGTTCAACCTGATCACCGGCGGCGTGCGGCCCGATTCGGGCCGCGTGACCTTCGCCGGCCGGCGCATCGACGGGCTGAAGCCGCATCGCATCGCCGAGCTGGGCATCGCGCGCTCGAGCCAGATCGCGCGGCCGTTCCGCGGCCTCTCGGTGGCCGACAACGTGCGGGTCGGCGCGCTCTACGGGCGCTCGGGGCCGCGCGACGTCGAGGCGACGATCCGCCAGGCGCTGCAGCTGACCGGCCTGGCATCGCTCGCCCATCGCCTCGCGCACGAGCTGACGATCGGCCAGCTGCGCCTGATGGAGCTGGCCCGCGCCATCGCTGCGCGCCCGGCGCTGCTGCTGGCCGACGAGCCGCTCGCCGGCCTCAACCCGGCGGAGGGCGAGGCGGTGCTGGAGACCTTGCGCAGCCTGGTCGGATCGGGGCTGACGGTGCTGCTGGTCGAGCACGACGTCGCGGCCGTCATGAAGGTCTCCGACCGCATCCTGGTGCTCGACGCCGGGCGGCTGATCGCCGACGGCACGCCGGCCGAGATCGTGCGCGATCCCAAGGTGATCGAGGCCTATCTCGGCACCGAGGCGACGGCGTGACGGCGCCGCCGCTGCTCGCGGTCGAAGGGCTGCGCGTCGCCTACGGCGCGGCGGTCGCGGTGCGCGACATCTCCTTCACGGTCGACGAGGGCCGCATCGTCGTGTTGCTGGGCGCCAATGGCGCCGGCAAGACGACCACCGTCAAGGCCGTGGCCGGCCTGCTGGCGCCGTCGGCGGGCCACGTCCGGCTGGCCGGCGAGGACGTCGCCGGCGAGGAGAGCCCGGCCCTGGTGCGCCGCGGCATCAGCCTGGTGCCCGAGGGCCGCCATGTGTTCCCGCGTATGACGGTCGAGGAGAACCTGCAGATGGGCGCGCACAACGGGCGTGGTGCCGCCAACCGCGCGCGCAACCGCGATCGCGTCTTCGCGCTGTTTCCGCGGCTCGCCGAGCGGCGGCGCCAGCTCGGCGGCAGCATGTCGGGCGGCGAGCAGCAGATGCTGGCGATCGCCCGCGGCCTGATGGCCGAGCCACGCCTGCTGATCCTCGACGAGCCCTCGCTCGGCCTGGCGCCGCGCCTGGTGGCCGAGCTGTTCACGCTGATCCGCCGCCTCAACGGCGAGGGCGTGACGGTGCTGCTCGTCGAGCAGAACGTGCGCCAGTCGCTGCAGCTCGCCGATCATGCCTACGTGCTCGAAAAGGGTCGCGTGGTGCAGAGCGGGCCGGGGCCGGCGCTGCTCGCCGACCCGCGCGTGACGCAGGCCTATCTCGGCGCGAGCTGAGGGATCTCCGGCCGCTCTTGGCACGACTATCGCTCGGCGACCGCAGCGATTGCGGAGGTGCCGATGATCAGGAGCGAGCTGGTGCGCGTCATGAACGAGGCCTATGGCGGCCTGAAGCTGACGCCGGCGCGGGTCGAGGAGCTGCCGATCGAGCTCGAGCAGCTGGCGCGGGCGATCGAGACGGTGGCCGACAAGGTGGCGTTCGACGGCGATCCGTCCGACTTCCGTGCCGCCCAGCTCGAGCTCGCGGTGCGCGACCGTGACTGACTATTCGCGGGCCACCCTGGTCGAGACCGCGACCGCCATCGCCGCGGGCCGCACGACGGCGCGCGCCGTGCTCGAGGCCTGCCTCGACCGCCTCGATCGCATCGGCGGCACCCTGAACGCCTTCGTCGAGGTCGATCGCGACGGTGCCCGCGCGCTCGCCGATGCCGCCGACACCGCGCAGAAGGCCGGCGCGCCGCTCGGGCCGCTGCACGGCGTGCCGACGGCGCACAAGGACATGTACTACCGGGCCGGCCGGGTCTCGGCCTGCGGCTCGAAGTTGCGCGCCGACTGGCGGCCGACCGAGACGTCGACGGCGCTGCGCCGGCTCGACGCGGCGGGCGCGCTCGAGATCGGCCGGCTGGTCATGGTCGAGTTCGCCATGGGGCCGCACGGCTACAATCCCAATTATCCGCTGTGCCGCAATCCGTGGAATCCCGACCACATCCCCAGCGGCTCGTCGAGCGGCTCCGGCGTGGCGGTCGGCGGCCGGCTGGTGCACGCCGCGCTGGGCTCCGACACCGGCGGCTCGATCCGCTGCCCGGCCGCGGTGTCCGGCGTCACCGGCCTGGTGCCGACCTGGGGCCGGGTCAGCCGGCACGGCGCCATGCCGATGTCGCACTCGCTGGACGTCGTCGGGCCGCTGGCGCGCAGCGCCCGCGACTGCGCGCGCTTGCTCTCCGTGCTGGCCGGGCCCGACCCGGCCGATGCGACGGCGGCCGACCTGCCGGTGCCGGACTACGAGGCGGCGCTCGACCGCGCGGGGAAGCTGCCGGTGATCGGCCTGGCGCGCGGCTACTTCGACCGCGACCTGCATCCCGACGTGGCGCGCGCGCTGGACGGCGCCGCCGCCGACCTGCGCCGCGCCGGCTTCACGGTCGAGGAGGTGGCGCTGCCGGCCGACCTGCTCGACGAGGTCGCCGAGCTGCATCCCCTCGTGATGAAGTCAGAGGGCGCGGCCAACCACCAACCGACGATGCGCGCGCAGGAGGAGGCGTACACGCGCGAGGTCGGGCATCGCCTGCACGCCGGCTTCTTCATCCCGGCGGCGAGCTACATCCGCGCCCTGAAGCTGCGCGGCCAGTATCTGCGCGCCTTCGCCCGGGCGGCCTTCGCGCGCGCCGACCTGATCCTGACGCCGGTGCTGGCGATTCCGGTGCCGACCATCGCCGAGACCACCGGGCGCACCGGCAAGGCCTATCTCGACATGGTGGTGGCGCTGACCCGCAACACCAAGGTGGTGAACTATCTCGGCCTGCCGGCGATCGGCGTGCCCTGCGGCTTCACCGGCAACGGCCTGCCGGCCGCCTTCCAGCTGATCGGCCGGCCGTTCGACGAGGCCGGCCTGCTGCGCGCCGCCGACCGCTACCAGCAGGTGACCGACTGGCATCGGCAGGAGCCGGCGATGGTCGGCTGACTGGACGCTCGTGGCGAAAAGGGTTCCCGGCACCGGAGCCCAGAAACTCCCCGGCCGGTCGGGCCTCAGGGTGCCGTGACCGCGCCCAGCACCCGCTCGAGCGCCAGCCGCCCGGCGCGGTTCTGATCGCCGCCGCCGTCGAAGTCGTAGGCGCCGGCGTTCACCGCCACGACCAGGCGCAGCCGCGGCACCACCGCCAGGAGCTGGCCGCCCCAGCCGTAGGCCGCCACCGTCTCGACCTCGGCGTCGCCCAGCCGCTCGCGACCCAGCCACCACAGGAAACCGTAGGCGACGCGCGACCGCGCGATCTGCGGCGCGGTCATGATCTCGATCCAGGGTGCCGGCAGAATCCGCTTGCCCTGCCAGGCGCCGCGATCAAGCACCAGCTGGCCGAGCTTGGCGAGGTCGCGCAGCCGCAGGCGCAGGCCCCACGAGGCGCCGGCGGCGCCGTTGGCCATCGTGCCCCATTCCCAGTCGTCGATGCCGAGCGGCGCGAACAGGGCCTCGCGGGCGAACTCGGCGAGCGGCCGGCCGGCCGCCCTGGCGACGACGGCGCCGGCGACCTCGGCGCTGCCGTTGTTGTAGTGCCAGAGCAGGCCGGGCTCGGCGACCATCGGCTGCTCGAGCACGAAGCGCACCGGGTCGGAAGCGGCCTCCATGCGGCGCGCCATGTCGAGGTAGGGCCGCTGCGGCCAGCGCAGCCCCGATGTCATGGTCAGCAGGTCGCGCAGCCGCAGGCGCTCGCGCTGCGGCGCGCGCAGATCGTCGTAGCCGCCGAGGATCGACAGCACGCCGTCGTCGACGCTCTTCAGCAGGCCGCGCTCGAGGGCGGCGCCCAGCAGCAGCGCGGTCACGCTCTTGCTGATCGACTGGACGTCATGGCGGGTGTCGACGGCCTGGCGCGCCGCAAGCAGCGGTTCGCGCCAGTGCTGCTGGGGCCAGCGCCGGTCGTCGCCCGCGAAGTACGCCTCGTAGACCAGGGCGCCGTCGCGCGCGACCACGATTCCGTGGGCGTTGGCGCCCTCCAGGGCGGCGAGCGCCGGGCCGAGCGCGCAGAGCGCCGCCGGATCGAGGCCGCGCGTCTCGGCGCGGGCGACCGGCCAGCCGTCGGCGCCGGCGGCGGGTGTGCAGGACCCGACCGGCTGGGCGGCACCCAGGGACGGCAGGAGGAGCAGGAGCGCGGCGAGCCGGAAGCCGCCGCGGCGCGACGCGGCCATGATCCGGCGACCTTATCATGGCCGCCGGTGCCCGGGGTCAGCCGCTCAGGCGTACTGGCGGACCGCCGCCTCGCGCTCGCTGGTGCTGGCCGCGGCGGCCACCGGGTCGGCGACCGCGGCGAGACCGCGCTCGGCCTCGGCCCATTCCGCGTCGGACAGCACCTCGCGCAGCCGGCCGAGCAGCTCGCGCTCCTCGCGCAGATGGCGCTCGCAGAAGTTCTGGTAGTCCTCGGCGACGATGGTCGCGTGGCGGCCCGAGCGGTCGTCGCCCTTCTGCCAGTAGCCGACCGCCTCGGCGAGGCGGATGCGGTAGCCGGTCATCGCCGAATGATCGCGCCGCAGCCGGTGGATCACTCGCTTGAGCTCGGGGGCGCGGGCCTCCAGGGCGCGGAACAGGTGCCTGTCCTCGTTCGGCTGATGCTGCTTCTCGGTCACCCGGTCGAGATAGTTCATCAGCTGGCGCAGCACCGCGAAGTCGGGCGGCGTGCCGGTTTCCTGGGCCTTGGCGGTCTGGGTGCGCAGCTCCAGCACCGCCCAGTGCATCGCCTTCTGCTGGTCCTTCATGGCTTTCATCGACTCGGTCATGGTTCGATCCCCGTCGGTCGTTAAAGCGCCTGCCCGTCCCAGCGATGCATCTGGGTCGCCAGATGCCGGTCGAGGTCGCGCTCGGAAAAGGTGATGAGCTCGCTGTGGCCGAAGCTCTTGGAGTAGTCGATCAGCGAGAAGATCTCGGGCTCGATGCGCAGCAGGGTCACGGCGCCCTGCGACGGCTCCGGCGCCACGCGGGCGGCGGCGGGGCCGTCGCGGAACTGGCCGTACTCGGGATAGCGCTTGAGGCGCAGGCGGCTGACCCAGGCCATCTCCTTGCGGTCGTCGACCACCCAGGCGCGCCCGGCCAGCGACAGGCCGCTCACGCCCATCGGATGCGGCGCGTCGTTGCCGATCGCCACCGAGACGCGCGGGTCGCGCACGATGTTGGCGCGCTTCTGCGAGTGGGTGGCCACGAAGCAATAGAGCAGGAAGGTGTCGTTGACGTAGCCGACCAGGGTGGCCTGCGGCCAGCCGTCCGGCCGGTTGGTCGCGAGCGACATCAGCCGGTGGCTGTCGAGCACCTGCAGGACCCTGTCCTTGGCCTTGGCATTCACGTCGGCAGTCACGTGGCGCGCGTCTTCCCTTCCCAAGCGCGCTTTCTACGGCCGGCGTCGACGTCGCACCTTGATCCAGATCAAGGCGCCCGGCGGGCCGACCCTCAGGGGTCGATCAGCACCCCGGGATTGAGCATGCCGCGCGGATCGAGCTCGCGCTTGGCGCCGCGCAGGGCGCGCGCGAACAGCTCCGGCCGCTGGCGGTCGTAGAACGGCCGGTGGAAGCGGCCGACCGCGTGGTGATGGGTGGTCGTGCCGCCGTGCTCGACGGTGGCGGCGGTGCAGGTCGTCAGGACCTCCATGAACTGCGCCAGCGCGTTGCGCTTGTCGAGCAGGCCGCCGAAGGTGAAGTAGAGGCACGGCCCGTCGGGATAGACGTGGGTGAAGCGGCAGGTCACCGTGCCGTCGCGCCCGGTGACCCGGCGGATCGTCTCGCCGGCGATGCGCGTGATCGTCTGGTGGAAGTCGCGGAAGCGATCCCAGGTCATCGCCGTCTCGAAAGTCGAGGAGAGGATGCCGCGGGCCACGGCGTGCTCGCTGTAGTGCGGCGCGCGGATGAAGCGGTTGCGCCACGCCCCGGCGGCGCCCGAGCGATGCGCGTTCTCGTCGTCGCCGCCGGCGTCGGCGACGCCGCCATGGTCGCGGCAGATCTCGAGCGCCCGCGCCATCCAGGCATCGACCGGGTGGTCGGCGGTCTCGAAGGCCAGCACCAGCACCGCCTCGCTGCTGCTCCACGGCACGCCGGGCAGCGCCTCGCGGGCCTCGAGCAGGCGGCAGTTCGCGGGATAGAGATTGGCCTGGGTGATGGCGCGCACCGCGTCGGCGCCGTCGTAGAAGCTCTTGAAGCGCACCGAGGCCGAGGCGCGGAAGGTCGGCTTGGGGCGCAGCCGCACCCAGGCTTCGGTGATCAGGCCGAGAATGCCTTCGGAGCCGATCACCATGCGGTCGGGGCTGGGCCCGGCGCCCGAGCCGGGCAGGCGCCTCGTCTCCAGGATGCCGGCCGGGGTGACCATGCGGGTGCTTTCGACGAAGTCGTCGATGTGGGTGTAGAGCGTGGCGTAGTGGCCGCCCGAGCGGGTGGCGATCCAGCCGCCCAGGGTCGAGCAGCGGTAGGCCTGCATGTAGTGCCGCATGGTGAGCGGCGTGTCGCGCAGCTGGTCCTCGATCGCCGGCCCGTAGATGCCGCCCTGGATGCGCGCCGCCTGGCTCACGGAATCGACCTCGAGCACCTTGTCGAGGTTGCGCAGCGAGATCGTCACCACCCGTTCGGCTGCTTCCGGCGCCTCGATCCCCTTCACCACCGACGAGCCGCCGCCGTAGGGAATCACCTTGGCGCCGATCGTGTCGCACCATTCGAGCAGGCGGACGACGTCCTGCTCGGTGTTCGGCAGGGCCACCGCGTCGGGCGGGTTGGGCACCGAGCGCATGAACATGCGGGTGACGTCGAAGCCGGCCTTGCCGTAGCTGTGCTCGAGCCGGGTCAGATGGTCGGTGTGGACGATCGCCTGCAGCGCCGGCGGCACGGTGAGCCGCGGCGCGCGCAACGCGATCTCCTCGGGCTTCGGCGGCGGCGTGACGTCGAAGCCGCTCAGTCCGTAGCGGGCGGCGATGTCGGCCTCCCAGCTGCGGATCTCCTCGCTGCTGAGATCCTCGTCGGCATAGCCCCAGGCATAGAACTTCTTCTGCCGCCGCATGGCGTTTCCCCCGGATTGATCGTTGCTGTCGTGTCTTGCTTCAGGCCGCGAAGGCGACCGGCTTCTGGCTGCCCTTGATCTGCGTGCGATGCATGACGCGGCGCGCCGCGCCGTCGAACGGGTCGCGGCGGTGCATGGTCGAGCGGTTGTCCCACAGGACCAGATCGCCCAGCCGCCAGACATGCTCGTAGACGAAGCGCGGCTGCGTCACGTGCGACCACAGCGCCTCGAGCAGCTCGTCCGACTCAGGCCTGGAGCAGCCCTCGACGTAGGAATTGCGCCGCCGCCCGAGATAGAGCGTGGCGCGGCCGTTCAGCGGATGGCGCAGGATCGCCGGATGCCAGGCGCCCGGCGCCGCCATCGGGTCGTCGGTCGGCGTCACGCCCTTGCGCAGGAAGCCGCCGGAATTGTAGGTGCCGTCGTGCTTGATGCGGCGGCCCTCGATGCGGCGGCGCAGCTCGGCCGGCAGGGCGTCGCAGGCCGCCTGCATGCCCATGAACCAGGTGTTGCCGCCGGTCGGCGGAATCTCCAGCGCGTACAGCATCGAGGCGTCGGGCGGCAGGTCGAGGTAGCTCATGTCGGTGTGCCAGACCGCCTCGCCGTTGCCCAGGGCGCCGATCGGATCGCCCTTGTCGTCGAGCACGTTG
This sequence comes from Reyranellaceae bacterium, assembly GCA_046349275.1. Taxonomy (GTDB): domain Bacteria; phylum Pseudomonadota; class Alphaproteobacteria; order Reyranellales; family Reyranellaceae; genus Reyranella. The sequence goes on from JAXMCN010000009.1 coordinate 38,575, forward strand.
GAGACGACGTAGATTTCGGGATAGCCGGGCGGGCTGTTGCGCCCGCGTTCCTGGTTGGGCGGCGGATCGAGCTCGCCGAAGCGGCGGCTGAACGCCAGCAGGTCGTCGTCGCCGAGCGACTGGCCGCGCAGCAGCACCATGCCGTGCTGCGACCAGGCCTGCAGGATGGTGGCGAACCGCGCGTCGTCGAGACGTCTCAGGTCGACGCCCGAAACTTCCGCTCCCACCGCCGGCGTGACCGGGCGAACCGTGATCGTCATGGCGCTCCTCCTGGCGGGATGATCGACGCCTCGGCAGGTTCGATCAAGCGCCCAGCGCCCCGATCACGCGCCGAGGGTCGCGCGCAGCCACTCGCGCAGCTTGGCGGCGAGCGTCGGCGCGAGAGGGCCGCCGAACCCGAGGTCGGTCGGCCAGGTCACCAGCTTGAGATTGTGGCTGACCGACGGGAAGACTACGGCCTCGCCCGGCCGGCCGCGCTGGCCCAGCGCGTCGATCATGGGCTGGACGTCCGCCATCGGCACGACCTGGCGGTCGGCGCCGCCCTGCAGCAGCAGGCAGGGCAGGTCGAGGCCGCGCAGCGCGGCCGCCGGATCGAAGGCCATCAGGGCCTGCAGGAAGGGTCCGGCGTAGCTTGGGAACAGGACATCGATCTCGCGCGGCAGCCCGCCGGGCACATGGCCGGTGGCGCGGATCGCCGCCAGCACCTTGTCGACGCTGTCGATCAGCGAGGGCGCCGAGCGCCGCACCTGCTCGCGCAGGATCTCGCCGAACGGCCGGCCCGGCGTCGCCGCCAGCACCAGGGCGTGCGGCCTGTTGCGTTCGATGCGCGGCAGCGCCGCGAGCGACAGCAGCCCGCCCTCGCTGTGGCCGAGCAGGGCCGTCGCATAGGGCTTGACCTCGTCGTGCCGGACCAGCTCGGCCTGCGCCGCCACCACGTCGCCCACCACATTGTCCCAGGCGATGAACTGCTCCTCGGCCGCGAGATCGCCGCGCGGCCGCGGCGTCGAGCCGCCCAAGCCGCGCTTGTCGTAGCGCAGGCTGGCGATGCCGGCGGCGGCCAGCAGCTCGGCGAGCTGCTTCAGCAGGTCGATCCGCTCCGGCGCCAGCGGATTGTTGCCGTCGCGGTCGGTCGGGCCGCTGCCGGCGACCAGGACGACGCCGGGCACCTTCTGCAGCTCGCTGACGATCGGCAGCAGCAGGGTGCCGGCCAGGACGACGTCGCCGTGGCCCTTGAAGGTCACCGGACGCTGCTTGGGGCCGCCGGCGTAGAAGCCGCGGCCCGGCGGCGCCTGCGCGAGCGCCGGTGCCGCAGTCAGCAGGCCCATCGACAGCAGCGCCCGGCGCACCATCATCCCTGCGGGCGCTCCGGCGCGTCGGGGCGCGGCATGTTGCCCATGCGATGGCTCATCTGGCGGCCGCCGAAAACATGGACGTGAAAGTGGAAGACGAGTTGGCCGCCATTGGGGCCGTGATTGGCGACGATCCGGTAGCCGTCGGGCTCGAGGCCGAGCTGCCTGGCCACGGCCGCGACGGCGCGCCAGAAGCCGACCACCAGCTCGGCCGGCGCCTCGGTGCAGAAATCCGCCTGCGACAGGTACTCGCCCTTGGGAATCACCAGGACATGGACGGGCGCCAGCGGATGGATGTCGTGGAAGGCGAGCGCATGCTCGTCCTCGTAGACCTTCTTGCACGGCAGCTCGCCGCGCAGGATTCGGGCGAAGATGTTGTTGCGATCGTAGGCTTCCATCGGCGACTCCAGAACGGGGGGTCGCGATATTAGCGCCGTCGCTACTCCTTGCGGCGCGCCTTCTCGACGATGCCGGACAGGCCCTCGCGGCGCGCCAGCTCGGTCCAGACCGCGGGCGGCTTGACGCCGACCGCCGCCCACAGGGTCAGCAGGTGATAGAGCATGTCGGCGCTCTCGCCGACCAGCTTGGGCTTGTCGCCGCGAATGCCCTCGATCAGCGCCTCGACCGCCTCTTCGCCGAGCTTCTTGGCGATCTGCTCGCGGCCGCGGCTGAACAGGCGCGCGGTGTACGAGGTGTCGGGGTCGGCGCCCTTGCGGCTGTCGATCACCGTGTAAAGCCGGTCGAGGACGTGCTCGTCGCTCGTCGCGGGCTCGTTCTGGCGCGTCTTCTTCTGCGCCTTCTTTGGTTTCTTGCGCTTGGCCATGCGAGGGGAGCTCCGTCGCCTCTTGTCCGGGCGACCGTGGCGGAATCGACCGCAGTCTACGTCAAACGCTCGCCGCTTGCGAGACGTCTCGCACCGGCACGCCGGCCCGCGCCAGCGCGGCCTTGGCCTCGGCGATGGTGAACTCGCCGAAGTGGAAGATCGAGGCGGCCAGGACGGCCGAGGCGCCGCCCTCGACGACACCCTGCACGAGATGCTCGAGCGTGCCGACGCCGCCCGACGCCACCACCGGCACCGGGACCGCGTCCGATACGGCGCGCGTCAGTGCGAGGTCGAAGCCGGAGCGCGTGCCGTCGCGGTCCATCGAGGTCAGCAGGATCTCGCCGGCGCCCAGCTCGGCCATGCGCGCGGCCCAGCCGACGGCGTCGAGGCCGGTGCCCTTGCGGCCGCCATGGGTGAAGACCTCCCAGCGGCCGGGGGCGCTCTGCCGCGCATCGATCGCCACCACGATGCACTGGTCGCCGTACTTCTCGGCGGCCTCGCGCACGAATTCGGGGCGCGCCACGGCGGCCGAGTTGATCGACACCTTGTCGGCGCCGGCCAGCAGTAGGCGGCGGATGTCCTCGGTGGTGCGCACGCCGCCGCCGACCGTCAGGGGCATGAAGCACTGCTCGGCGGTGCGCGCCACGACGTCGAGGATGGTGTCGCGATTTTCGTGGCTGGCGGTGATGTCGAGGAAGGTCAGCTCGTCGGCTCCGGCGGCGTCGTAGACGCGCGCCTGCTCGACCGGGTCGCCGGCGTCGCGCAGGTCGACGAACTGCACGCCCTTGACGACGCGGCCGTCCTTGACGTCGAGGCAGGGGATGATGCGGACCTTGAGCACGCCTAGTCGCCCTTCAGCACGCGGATGGCGTCGGGCACGGTGACCCTGCCGTCGTACAGGGCACGACCGACGATCGCGCCGACGATTCCATACTCCTCGGCCGGCCGGAGCTCGCGCAGGTCGTCGAGCGAGCTGACGCCGCCCGAGGCGATCACCGGGGTCGTGAGATGCTGGGCGAGGGTGATGGTGGCGTCGACGTTGACGCCGCCCAGCGCGCCGTCGCGGTCGATGTCGGTGTAGATGATGGCCGACACGCCGGCGTCCTCGAAGCGCAGCGCGAGATCGAGCGCCCGCACCGTGCTCTGGCGGGTCCAGCCGTCGACCGCGACCATGCCGTCGCGGGCGTCGATGCCGACGGCGACCTGGCCGGGCCACTGGCGGCAGGCGGCCTTGACGAGGCCCGGCTCCTTGACCGCCACGGTGCCCAGGATGACCCGCTTCACGCCGGCCTCGATCCACTGGGCGATGCTCTCGATGGTCCGGATGCCGCCGCCGAGCTGGGCCGGCACCGAGACCTCGGCCAGGATGCCCTGGACGGCGGCCCGGTTGACCGGATGGCCTTCGACGGCGCCGTTGAGGTCGACCAGGTGCAGCCATTCGCAGCCGGCATTCGCGAACGCCTTGGCCTGGGCGGCCGGGCTGTCGTTGAACACCGTGGCGCTGGTCATGTCGCCGCGCAGCAGGCGGACGCACTTGCCGTCCTTGAGATCGATGGCCGGAAACAGAAGCATGGCGGCGCGGTTTAGCGCGCCCGGCCGGGGCCTGCCAGCGGTTACTTCGCCTTGATGCCGGTGGCGGCGATCAGCTGGCCCCATTTCTGCGAATCGGCGCGCAGGAAGGCGGCGAACGCCTCCGGCGTGGTCCAGGCCGCCTCGGCGCCTTGGGCGGCCAGCGCCTCGCGCAGGCCGGGCGCCGCCAGGACCTGCTTCAGAGCCAGCGACAGCCGCTCGACGATCGCGCCCGGGGTATGCGCCGGCACCAGCAGTCCGTACCAGGTGCCGGCGCTGTAGCCGGGCAGCCCGGCCTGCGCCACGGTCGGCAGGTCGGGCAGGACCGGCGACCGCGAGTCGCCGGACACCGCCAGCCCGCGCAGGGCGCCCGACCTCACGTGGCCGGCGACCAGCGGCACGTCGGCGAACAGCAGCTGGATCTGCCCGGCCATCAGGTCGGCGACCGCCGGGCCGAGTCCGCGATAGGGCACATGGGTCATGCGCACGCCGGCCATCGAGGCGAACAGCTCGGTGGCGAGCTGCGGCGCGCCGCCGGTGCCCGACGAGCCGAAATTGACCTTGTCGGGGTTCGCCTTGGCGTAGGCGATCAGGTCGGCGATCGACTGCACCGGCAGGCCCGGGTTGACGGCGACCACGAAGGAGCCGGTGGCGACCAGCGACACCGGGATGAAATCGCGCAGCGGATCGAACGGCAGCGGCTCGCCGAGATGTGGCGCCACGGCGAGGGTGCCGGCGGCGCCGAGCAGCAGGGTGTAGCCGTCGGGCGCCGCCTTGGCGACGACGTCGGCGCCGACCACGCCGTTGGCGCCGGCCTTGTTCTCGACCACGAGGGTCTGGCCCAGCGCCTCGCCCAGCGGCGGGGCGATCGACCGGCCGACGAAGTCGGCGCCGCCGCCGGGCGCGAAGGTTACGACCAGTCGCAGCGGCCGGCTCGGCCAGGCCTGGGCCATCGCCCGTGGCCAGGCCTGGGCGGCGACCACGGTCGCGACGGCCCCCCGCAGGAACGACGCGCGGCGGATCACGGCGTGCCTCCCGCGAAGAGGTCGATGGTGTCGCGCCAGCCTCGGGCGAGCGCCTCCGGGGCGAGAGCGCGCAGCGGTTCCAGGGCTGCGACGATGCCCGGGTAGGCCGGCTGGGCGAGGGCCACGAGCTTGTCGGTCACGGTGTGCGGCGGCAGCGGCCGGTCGGCGCCGCCGCGCGCGCTCAGGCACTCCGCGGTCAGGCGCCGCCCGTCGCGCAGGGCCACGACGGTGCGGGCCGGCCGGTCGTTGGGCGGCGGCAGGTCCGGCGCGTAGGCGCGCACCCGCACGCGCTGGCGAAGACGGTCGATGTCCGGTCGCGAGAGCGTGGCGGCGGCGAAGGCGTCGGCGCCGCCCGAGCCGGTGACCAGCGCGGCGGCCGCGGCGTGCGGCAGCGAGAACTTCGCGCCCAGGGTCGTCTCGGGGCGGCTGTTCATCAGCGGTCGGGCCAGCACGTGGGTCTCGACCTCGACCGATTCGATGGCGTCCAGCGGCGCGGCCGCGAGCACGGCCGGCCGCAGCTCGAGCAGCGCCTCGACCGTGGCATGCAGATGCTGGCAGCAGGCATAGATCTTGGTGTAGCCCTCGCCGAGCGCCCAGGCCTCGCCGAGACCGGCGGTCAGCTCCTCGGGCACGGGCGTGCCGCCCAGCACGTCGGCATAGACGTCGAACAGCCCGTCGGGCGAGCCGCCGATGCCGCATTCGGCCCATTCCACGGCCATCAGGCCGGACCAGGCGCCCTGCGCCGGCCAGACGTTGCGCACCAGCGCGCCGGCCACCAGATGGCTGCGCGGCGACGGGTTGGTCAGGGTCGCCGCCGCGGTCACGGCGCGCAGCATGGTGTCCGCGTCGAGGCGCTGCAGCAGCGCCGTCGCCGCCGCGGCGCCGATCGCGCAGTAGCGGCCGTGCGACTGCATGTTGAGGGCGCGCGGCCGGAACGCCCGCGCCACGCGGGTGACGATCTCGTAGCCCAGGGCCAGCGCGCGCAGCAGCTCGGCGGCGCTGCGATTCTCGGCCTCGGCGGTGGCCAGCAGGGCGGGCAGCACGTACAGGCCGGCATGGCAGGGGACGCGGCGATAGCCTTCGTCGAGCTCCAGCCAGTCGGCGGCGACGGCATTTGCGACGGCGGCGTCGAGCCGGCCGATCCGCGCCGTGCCGCCGCGCAGCACGGTCGCTTCGTGATGGCGGGCGCGCGCGATCACCTTCTCGTGGAAGCGGGCGACCTCGGGCTCGTCGCGGGCGCCGATCATCGCCGCCAGATCGTCGGCGAGCACCCCCGCAGCGCGCTCGAGCGCGCTGCGGGGTATCGCGGCGAAATCGCAGCCGGTCGCCCACTCGACCAGCATGCGTACGCCCGCCGCGATCTCGGTCCTGCCCGCCTCCGCGGTCACGACATCGCCTGCGCGAAGTCGGACGCCAGATAGTGCTGAACGATTTCCCAGCCGGTCGCCTTCCACACGCCGGCGTGGCCGCAGATGTAGTCGAGCGCGCGCTCGAGAGCGACGATGCGATGCGCCTGCCCGGTCACAAACGGGTGAACGGCGATCGCCATGACGCGGCCCGACTCCGCGCCTTCGCGGTAGAGCACGTCGAACTGGCGCCGGATCATGGCCTCGAACTCAGGGACAGACTGCTTGAAGTCGAAATAGGCCGGCACGTCGTTGATCTGCACCGAGTAGGGCAGCGACACCATGCGCGGCGCGCCGACGTCCATGGTGTAGGGCTGGTCGTCGTTGACCCAGTCGCAGACGTAGCGCACGCCGCCCTCGGAGAGGTAGTCGAGCGTGTGCCAGGTCTCGGCCAGGCCGGCGCCCAGCCAGCCCACGGGGCGCGTGCCGCTCGCGCGCTCGATCGTGTCGAGCGCCGCCAGGATCGAGGCGCGTTCGGCCTCCGGCTTCATCTCGGTGAGCCGGAGCGCATTGGTCTCGTTGTGACCCATCAGCTCCCAGCCCAGCCGCACCATCTCGGCGATGACCTCGGGATGATGGTTGCAGACCTCGCTGTTGAGCGCCGCGGTGCCGCGGATCCCGTAGCGGCTCAGGACCTCCATGAGACGCCACACGCCGACCCGGTTGCCGTAGTCGCGCACCGCCCAGTTGCGCACGTTGGGCACGTGCGCATGGTCGCGCGCCACGCGCTCGTTGCTGTTGCCGGGCATCACGTCGTCGAGCGCGAAGAACTCGACGTTGGGGTTGATCCACAGCGCGACGCGGGCGCCGTTCGGCCAGACCAGCGGCGGCCGGCCCTTGATCGGCCGGTACTTGAAGGGCCCGTACTTGCGCGGCGTCATCGACCGGCCTCCGAGCGCACGACGTAGCTGCGCTGCTTCTCGCCGTAGCGGCGGTCGAGATCGTCGTCGGCGGTGAACTCGCGCTCGAGCGCCGAGATCCGTTCGTAGTCGAACAGGTCGGTGATCTCCTCCATCGAGGCCAGCAGGTCGGGCCGGTCGGCCTTCTCGCCGGTGGCGACGCAGCCCTGCAGCACCTCGAGCGCCTTGCGCATGCCCGACAGCGCCGCCGCCGGCAGCAGGCGCGGCATGCTGACCCGCGCCACCCCGAGCTGCTTGAGGCGCTGCAGGGAAATCAGCGGCGAGGTCGGCCGCGCGCGCACGCCGAAGCCCATGTTGATGTTGACCGGCGTGTCGCCCGCCGCCTCGACGGTGCGGGCGATGTCATCCTCGCCGCGGATCGCGTCGACGTAGATCATGTCGGCGCCGGCCGCGGCGTAGGTGCGGACACGCTTCACGGTGCCCTCGATGTCCTCGACGGCGATCGCGTCGGTGCGGGCATTGATGATGAAGTCGGGGTCGCGCTTGGCCTTCAGCCCGGCCTCGATCTTCTTGACCATCTCGGACGTCGAGATCAGCTCCTTGCCGCGCATGTGGCCGCAGCGTTTGGGCATCGCCTGGTCCTCGATGTTGACCCCGACGATGCCGGCCTCCTCGAAATACTGCACGACGTGATAGACCGTGACGGCGTTGCCGTAGCCGGTGTCGGCGTCGGCGGTCAGCGGAATCGCCACGCTGCGCGCCAGGTGGCGGCAGGCGTCGACATTGTCGCGCAGGCCGAAGATGCCGATGTCGGGCTGCACCAGCAGGCTGTTGGTCAGGCCGGCGCCGGTGGTCGCCGCGGTCTTGAAGCCCATCGCCTCGACCAGCCGCACGCTGTAGCCGTCGTAGACGCCGGGCGACACGACGGGACGCGCGTCGCGCAAGAGCTTGCGCAGGCGCCGCGCCTTGCTGATGGTCATGCTCGCTGCCCTTCCCCCGGTCATTGCGGCTCGATGCGCGCCGCCTTGATGACGCGCGTCCACTTGTCGGTCTCGCGCCGGATCAGCTCGGCGAACTGCTGCGGCGTGTCGGACGCCGGGTCCTGGCCGATCCGGGCATAGCCCTCGAGCACCGCCGGCTCGGCCAGCGCCTTCACGATGGCGGCGTGCAGCCGGTCGACGATCGGCTGCGGCGTCCCGGCGGGCGCCAGCAGGCCGTTCCAGGTGAACGCCGTGTAGCCGGGCACGCCGGCCTCGATCATGGTCGGCACGTCGGGCAGGGCGGCGGCGCGGGTCTCGCCGGTCACCGCCAGGGCCCGCAGTTTGCCGGCCTGGATGTAGGGCAGCGCCGAGGGCAGCACGTTGAACATCAGCTCGGGCTTGCCGGCCAGCACGTCGGTCACCGCCTGCTGGCCGCCCTTGTAGGGCACGTGCACGATGTCGATCCCCTCGGCCGCCTTGAACAGCTCGGCGGCGAGATGCAGTGAGGTGCCGTAGCCCGGCGAGGCGAAGTTGAGCTTGCCCGGCTCCTTGCGCGCCAGGGCGACGAGCTCGGCGACCGTGCGCACCGGCAGCGACGGGTTGACCACCAGCACGTTCGGCACCGTGCCGATCAGCGAGATCGGCGCGAAGTCGCGCAGCGGGTCGAAGCTCAGCTCCTTGTACAGGCTGCGGTTGGTCGCCAGCCCGGGCGAGCCCATCAGCAGCGTGTAGCCGTCGGGCGGCGCCTTGGCGACGAAGTCCATGGCGAGGTTGCCGCCGGCGCCGGCGCGGTAGTCGATGATCATCTGCTGGCCGAGGATCTCGCCCAGCCGGGGCAGCAGCACGCGCAGCAGCAGGTCGGTGCCGCCGCCGGCGGCGAAGCCGTTCACCACCTTGATGGGACGGTCGGGCCAGGTCTGCGCCGGCGCCGGGCGCGCGGCGGCGGCCAGCGGCAGGGCGCCGAGCAGGCGCAGCAGATGCGATCGCCTCATTGCCGTCCTCGCCCGCGCGTCGTGCCGCGGTCGCGCTCCGGCTTCTTCCAGTCGATCTCGGTCTGGTAGGCGAAGCGGTCCTCGCGGAAATAGTTGTCGGTCCATCGGATCGGCCGGCCGTCGTCGAGGCGGGCGGAGGACTGCACGTGCAGCACCGGATCGGACATGCCGACGCCGAGCAGCGAGGCCACCAGCATGTCGGCGCGCGCCACGCCGATCCGGTGCACGCTGCGCTTCTGGAACAGACCGTGGCGCCGCCACAGGATCTCGTGCAGCGAGGCGCGCTGCAGCGAACCCGCCGTCACGCCGCCGGCGTAGCGGGCCGGCAGCCAGGTGACGACGATCGACAGCGGCGCGCCGTCGAGCGTGTGGGTGCGCACCAGGCGGATCAGGCCGCTCGCGTCGGGCTGCAGGAAGTCCCGCACCTCGGGCGGCGGCTCGGCGGCCTCGATCGACACCACCCGTTCGGCGGTGCCGAGCCCGGCATGCAGCGGATCGCCGACCGCGCTGGTCAGCCGGCGCGGCGGCGTGTGCGGCACCGGCCGGGTGCCGACCCCGCGCCGGCTGCGCAGCAACCCGTCCTGCTTCAGCAGCCCCAGCGCCTGGCGGACGGTGCTGCGGCTGACGCCGAACTCGGTGCAGAGCTGCTGCTCGGTGGCCTGGCTGCCGTTCGGGCCGAGCCCGCCGGCCTCGGCGCGGCCGCGCAGCACCAGCGCGATCTGGTGGTAGAGCGGCACGCTGTGGCCGAACGGGACGGTGCTGGCGCTGGACATTTGTATGCTTGACCATACAATCATGCAAAGCCAGAAATCGTCAAGCACCGGAGCGCAGCAATGGCGGCGGAGGCCCTCAGCGAGTTCAAGGAAGTGCCGGTGATCGACGTCGGCGCGCTGTTCGACGGGTCGGAGGCGGCGGCGCGCCGGGTGGCGGCCGAGATCCGTCGGGCGTCGATCGAGGTCGGCTTCTTCTACGTGCGCGGCCACAACGTGCCGCGCGACCTGCTGCGGGCGCTGCTGATGGGCGCCAAGTACTTCTTCGCCCAGCCCGAGGCGCACAAGCGCCAGATCCAGGTCAACGCCGCGCATCGCGGCTACGTGCCGTTCGCCCAGACCACCCTGGGCCGCGCCTACAAGCCCGATCTCAAGGAGAGCCTGAACTTCGCCTTTCCCTTCCGCGCCGACGATCCCTACGTGCAGGAGGGCCGGCCGCTGATCGGTCTCAACCAGTGGCCGGCCGGCGAGCCCGAGCTGCGGGCGATCGCCGAGGACTACTATTCATCCGTGTTCGAGCTCGGCCAGCGCCTGCTCGAGGGCTTCGCGCTGGCGCTCGACATCGAGCGCGGGTTCTTCCGTGACCTCTATCGCCATCCGCTGGTGCGGGCGCGCCTGATCCACTACCCGCCGCAGACGGCGGCGGGGGAGGGGCAGTTCGGCGCGGCGCCGCACACCGACTGGGGCTGCATCACGGTGCTGTGGCAGGACGATGTCGGCGGCCTGCAGGTGCGCAACCGGGCCGGCCAGTGGATCGACGCGCCGCCGATCGACGGTACCTTCGTGATCAACATCGGCGACATGCTGGAGCGCTGGTCGAACGACCTGTTCGTGTCGACGCCGCACCGCGTCGTCAACGCCTCGGGCCGCGAGCGCTTCTCGATCCCGGTGTTCTACGATCCCGACTTCGAGACGGTGGTCGAGTGCCTGCCCAACTGCTCGGGCCCGGACAATCCGCCGAAATACGGACGGACGGTCGCCGGCGAGTACATCACCGCGCAGTACGACAAGGCCTACGCCTATCGCCAGCGGGCCTGACGGGGCGGATCGGCGACGCTAGGCCGCGATGGCCGTCCAGCGGCAGCCGAGCTTGGGCTCGACCACGGTCAGGCTGCGCGGCGTGCGCGAGGCGTCGGCGGTGACGTCGAGCGTCACCTCGCCCATGCGGTAGCGCGTTGTGTACACGTTGGGTGAGGCCTGCTTCAGCGTGTCGTTGATGCCGCCCGACGATTTCAGCACGGCCTTGTCGCCCTGCAGGCTGATGGTGTGGACCCGCGACAAAGCGGGGTCGAAGCGCATGCAGCCGCCGGGATTGCCCTGCACCGGCGTGACGCGGAACTCGATCGGCGCCGTCTGCGCGAGCGCCGGACCACCGCACCACAGGGCGGCAAGCATCGCCATCGAGATCACACGCTTCATGTCGGCCCCCCATCGGATCGCCGCGTGGTCTACCATGGCGGCGCCACCGTCGCCTCTTCCTCGACGCCGGCCGGTCTGCGTCCTATCCTCGACGCCATGACCCGTTTCACGCCCGATCTCCTGGCCGCCGAGCAGGCCGACCTCACCGCCATCCGGCGCGACATCCACCGTCATCCGGAAACCGCCTTCGAGGAACAGCGGACGTCGCAGATCGTCGCCGAGAAGCTGCAATCCTGGGGCATCCCGATCCATCGCGGTCTCGGCAAGACCGGGGTCGTCGGCACCCTGAAGGGCAAGCGGCCGGGCCAGAAGACGATCGGGCTGCGGGCCGACATGGACGCCCTGCACCTGCAGGAGAAGAACGACTTCGCGCACGCCTCGGTGCACGCCAACAAGATGCACGCCTGCGGCCATGACGGCCACACCACCATGCTGCTGGGCGCGGCCAAACACCTGGCCGCCGATCCCGACTTCGCCGGCACCATCCACTTCATCTTCCAGCCCGCCGAGGAGGGCGAGGGCGGTGCCCGGGTGATGATCGAGGAAGGCCTGTTCGACCTGTTCGACTGCGACGCGGTTTACGGCATGCACAACATGCCCGGCCTGCCGCAGGGCCACTTCGCCATCCGGCCGGGCCCGATGCTGGCCGCCTCGGACAGCTGGCAGGTGACCTTCAAGGGCAGCGGCGGCCACGGCGCCATGCCGCACATGGGCACTGACCCGACCCTGGTGGCCGGCCAGTTCATCGTCGCCGTGCAGGGCATCGTCGGCCGCAACGTGCCGCCGACCCAGACCGCGGTGCTGAGCGTCGGCCATATCCACGCCGGCACCTTCGGCTCACCCAACGTCATTCCCTCGGAGGTGCTGATCCGCGGCACGGCGCGCAGCTACTCGCCGGAGGTCCGCGCCCTGCTCGAGCGCCGGCTCGGCGAGGTGGCGCGCGGGCTGGCCGAGGCGGGCGGCTGCACCGCCGACTACATCTACTTCCGGCGCTATCCGCCGCTGGTCAATTCGGCCGACCAGACCAAGGTCGCCGTCGAGGCGGCGGCGCTGACGGTCGGACGCGACCGGGTCAATCCCAACACGCCGCCGATCACCGGCGCCGAGGATTTCGCCTTCATGCTGGAGAAGAAGCCGGGGGCGTACATCATGATCGGCAACGGCGGCACCGCCGAGGGCGGTTGCCACCATGTCCACACGCCGCTCTACGACTTCAACGACCAGATCCTGACGACTGGCGCCGCCTACTGGGTCAACCTGGCGCGGCTGGAGCTGGGCGAGGCCGCCTGAGCGGCCGACCGACTAGGCGTGGCTGTCGAGGGTCCAGTCGAGGCCGGAGCCGTCCCAGGCCCCCGTCTCGTTGAGCGACAGGCCGGCGTGCGGGTCGGGGCCGGGGTCTAGCGCGACCGCAGCGACCTCCATGACGCCGAAGCCAAGGCTGTCGGCGAGGTTCCCGAGCTCGACCAGCGGATCGGACGGACCGGCACCGATCTCCTGCGCCGCGGTACCGAGACCGGTTTCGACATGCAAACCGTCGCGCTCGCCGAACAGCCGATCGAGCGGCGCTCCCCAGGTCGGCCCGGCCGCGCCCGCGAGTTCGCCGGAGCCGATGTCGTAGATCGGCCGCCCGCGATGGTCGAACTCGACCAGCTCGGTGCCGACGACGAAGTCGAAGTCTGCAACGGTATGCATCCGGGCGAAGTATACCCGTGACGGTGCGGAACGTCACGTGCGCGAGGCTTGGGTTCGCGGCGGCACTGGCCTAGGGTGCGCCCTCTCGATCACGAAGCTTGGGGAGCAGTGGCATGAACGGCGCGGAAAGTCTGGTCAGGACCCTGGTGAAGGGCGGCGTCGAAGTCTGCTTCGCCAACCCCGGCACGTCTGAAATGCATTTCGTCGGCGCGCTCGACCGGGTCGAGGGCATGCGCTGCGTGCTCGGCCTGTTCGAGGGCGTGTGCAGCGGCGCCGCCGACGGCTACTACCGCATGGCCGACAAGCCGGCCTCGACCCTGCTGCATCTCGGCCCCGGCCTCGCCAATGCCGCCGCCAACCTGCACAACGCCAAGAAGGCCGGCTCCGGCATCGTCAACATCGTCGGCGAGCACGCGCTCTACCACATCAAGTACGACACCCCCCTCACCGCCGACATCGAGGGCATCGCCCGGCCCTTCTCGCATTGGGTCAAGACCTCGCCGACCTCCAAGACGGTGGCCGGCGACGGCGCGGCCGCCATCCAGGCGGCCCGCGTCGCGCCCGGCCAGATCGCCACCCTGATCCTGCCGGCCGACACGGCCTGGACGGAGGCCGACGGCGCGGCCGACACGCCGGCGACTCCCGCTCCGGCGCTGCCCTCCAGCGAGACCGTCGTCGCCGCCGCCAAGGCGCTGCGCAACGGCCAGTCGGCGATGCTGTTCCTCGGCGGCCGGGCGCTGCGCGCGCGCGGCCTGGAACTCGCGGGCAAGATCGCCGCCAAGACCGGCTGCAAGGTCCAGGCGGCCGGCGGCACGGCCCGCATCGAGCGCGGCGCCGGCCGGGTGCCGGTGCTGCGGCTGCACTTCGTCGTCGAGACGGCGCTCGAGATGCTGAAGGGCACCAAACACATGGTGCTGTGCGGCGCCAAGGCGCCGGCGGCGTTCTTCGCCTACCCCGGCAAGCCCAGCGTGCTGGTGCCGGAGGGTTGCGAGGTGACGACCCTGTGCGATGTCGACGGCGATCCGCTGGGCTCGCTCGAGGCGCTGGCGGCCGAGCTCGGTGCGCTCGGCGAGAAGCCGGCGGTCGCGCAGGCCAAGCGCCCGGAGCGGCCGACCGGCAAGTTTACGCTCGACGGCCTGGGCGCGGCGCTGGGCGCCACCCTGCCGGAAGGCGCCATCGTGGTCGACGAATCGGTGACCACGGGCCGCGGCTTCTTTCCCTTCAGCGCCGGCGCGCCGCCGCACGACTGGCTGAACAACATGGGAGGCTCGATCGGCTTCGCCGGGCCGGTTTCGGTCGGTGCCGCGGTCGCCTGCCCGGACCGCAAGGTCATCGCCATGATCGGCGACGGCAGCGCCATGTACACCATCCAGTCGCTGTGGACGATGGCGCGCGAGAACCTCGACGTCTGCGTGCTGATCTTCTCGAACCGCAACTACAAGATCCTGTACAGCCAGCTGGCCGACGTCGGCGCCGCCAACCCGGGGCCGCGCGCCATCGACATGCTGACGCTCGACCGGCCGACGCTCGAGTTCACCCATCTCGCCAAGGGCATGGGCGTGCCGGCGGCGAAGGCGCACGATCTCGAGGAGCTGACCAAGCAGCTGACCTACGCGATGTCGCAGAAGGGTCCGTACCTGATCGACGTCGTGATGTAGGGCGGCTCCGATGGAGGAGGCCCGCCGGCGCACGCTGCATGGTCGCCGCCGGGGCAAGAAGCTGCGGGCGGGCCAGCAATCGCTGCTCGAGACCTTGCTGCCGCAGCTCGCGCTCGCCGTGCCGCCCGAGGGCCGGACGCTCGATCTCGCGCAGGCGTTCGGCGGCACCGTGCCGCCTGGGGGCGTCTGGCTCGAGGTCGGGTTCGGCGCCGGCGAGCACCTGGTCTGGCAGGCGACGCAACATCCCGAAGTCGGGCTGATCGGCTGCGAGCCCTATCTCAATGGCGTCGCCAAGGGCCTGGCCCATATCGAACGGGCCGGCGTGCGCAACGTGCGGCTGCTCGTCGACGACGCCCGGCTGCTGATGGCGGCGTTGCCGGAGCGCTCGCTCGGCCGCGTCTTCGTGCTGTTCCCCGACCCCTGGCCCAAGGCGCGGCATCACAAGCGTCGCTTCGTGCAGCGCGAGACGCTCGACCGGCTGGCCGTCCTGATGCAGCCGGGCGCCGAGCTCAGGCTGGCGACCGACGACCCGAGCTACCTGCCCTGGATGGTCGAGCATGCCTGCCGCCATCCCGCCTTCGCGTGGCTCGCCGAGCGACCGGTCGACTGGCGCACCCGGCCGCCCGACTGGCCGCCGACCCGCTACGAGCAGAAGCGCATCGCCGGGCGCCCGACCTTTCTGCGCCTGCGCCGGACCTGACTGCAGGTTCGCTGCGATCATCCTGGCATCGTTGCGGATTCGCTTGCGAGTCGGCGTCGTCGCGCTTATATCGGCGCCATCCTCATTGGGTTCGCGGGACGAACCAAACAAGAAAGAGTGGGCCGAAAACCCGCTCTTTTTATTTGGCGGGTCCGGCGGCCGAGACGGGACAGGAGAGCCGAGCAAACGTGACCGAACTGCTGCGCCGCATCGAAGACATCGTCGCCCCGACCGTCACCGGCATGGGGTACGAGCTGGTGCGCGTCGCGATGAGCCGCGGCGGCACCCTGCAGATCATGGTCGAGCCCGCGGACGGCCGGCCGATGGACGTCGAGGGCTGCGCCGTGGTTTCGCGCGCCCTGTCGGCGGTGCTCGACGTCGAAGATCCGATTGCCGGCGCCTATACGCTCGAGGTCAGCTCGCCGGGCATCGACCGGCCGCTGACCCGCGACAAGGATTACGCACGGTGGGCCGGGCATCTCGCTCGCCTGGAGACGGCGGAGCCGGTGGCCGGCCGGCGGCGCTTCAAGGGCACCCTGCTCGGCCTCGAGAACGGGCTCGTGAAGCTGCGGCTCGAGGACGGTTCCCCGGCCGAGGTGCCGCTGTCCGCCGTATCGAAGGCGAAGCTCGAGCTGACGGACGCGCTGATCGAGGAACACAGGCTGGCCCAGCAGGGCGCCGGCCAGGCGCACTAGGAACAGGCGCACTAGGGAAGAAGAGGAAGACAGACATGGCGACGACTGCCGATATCCCTCGTCTCGAGATGCTGCAGGTGGCCGACATGGTCGCCCGCGAGAAGAGCATCGAGCGCGAAGAGGTGCTCGAGGCGATGGAGCAGGCGATCCAGAAGGCCGGGCGCGCCAAGTACGGGCTCGAGCACGACATCCGCGCCGAGATCGACCGCAAGACCGGCGAGATCCGGCTGCTGCGCTACATGCAGGTCGCCGACCCGATCGAGAACGAGAACACCCAGGTGCCCCTGGCCGAGGCCCAGCGCCGCAATCCCGAGGCCCAGGTCGGCGACTTCCTCACCGACGAGCTGCCGCCGATCGACTTCGGGCGGGTCGCGGCGCAGACCGCCAAGCAGGTCATCACCCAGCGCATGCGCGAGAGCGAGCGCAAGCGGCAGTACGAGGAATTCAAGGATCGCGTCGGCGAGATCGTCTCGGGCGTCGTCAAGCGCGTCGACTACGGCAACGTCACCATCGACCTGCAGCGCGCCGAAGGCGTGATCCGCCGCGACGAGACGATCCCGCGCGAGTCGCTGCGCGTCAACGACCGGGTGCGGGCCTACATCTTCGACGTGCGCGAGGAGCCGCGCGGCCCGCAGATCTTCCTGTCGCGCAGCCATCCGCAGTTCATGGCCAAGCTGTTCACCCAGGAAGTGCCGGAGATCTACGACGGCATCATCGAGATCAAGGCGGTGGCGCGCGATCCGGGCAGCCGCGCCAAGATCGCCGTGCTGAGCCACGACAGCTCGATCGATCCGATCGGCGCCTGCGTCGGCATGCGCGGCAGCCGCGTGCAGGCCGTCGTGCAGGAGTTGCAGGGCGAGAAGGTCGACATCATCCCGTGGTCGCCCGACACCGCCAACTTCATCGTCAACGCCCTGGCGCCGGCCGAGGTCAGCAAGGTGCTGATGGACGAGGAGAAGAACAAGTCCGAGGTGGTAGTGCCCGACGACCAGCTCAGCCTCGCCATCGGCCGCCGCGGCCAGAACGTCAAGCTCGCCTCGCAGCTCACCGGCTGGGAGATCGACATCATGACGGAGAGCGAGGAGAGCGAGCGCCGGCAGAAGGAGACACGCGAGCGGACCGAGCTGTTCAAGGAAGCGCTCGATGTCGACGACGTCATTGCCCATCTGCTGGTCGCCGAGGGCTATGCGATGGTCGAGGACATCGCCGATGCCGCGATCGAGGATCTGACGACCGTCGAGGGCTTCGACGAGGAGATCGCGACAGAGCTGCAGCGCCGCGCCCGCGAGTTCATCGAGCGCCGCGACGCCGAGCTGACCGAGCGGCTCGACGCGCTGGGCGTCGAGGAGCCGCTGCGCGCCGCGGAAGGTCTCACCCTGCCGATGCTGGCGGCACTCGGCGAGAAGGGCGTGAAGACGCTCGACGATCTCGCCGACCTGGCCTCCGACGAACTGCGCGAGATCGTCGGCGAGACCGTCATGGACGGCGAGACCGCCAACGCCATCATCATGAAGGCTCGCGAGCACTGGTTCGCGGACGAAGACGCCGCGGCCGGCGAGACGGCCTGATCTGGAAGACGCCGCTTGACCCTTGCCACCGTTCCTCCGCAACCCCATGTGACGGCACCTTCGCCGGTGCCGTCCGGGCCGCTGCGCACCTGCGTCGCGACCGGCGGGCAGGGCGCGCCGGAACAGATGATCCGGTTCGTCATCGGGCCGGATGGCGAGGTCGTGCCCGACCTGGCGCGCCGGTTGCCGGGACGCGGCATCTGGGTGTGCGCGGAACGGGCGGCAGTGGAACGGGCCGTCGGGCGCAACCTCTTCTCGCGCGCCGCGCGGGCGCCGGTGCGGGCGGGCAGCGATCTGCCCGAGCGGGTCGACCGGCTGCTCCTGGAGCGGGTGCTGGCCGATCTCGGTCGCGCTCGTCGCGCCGGGCGGGCGGTGGCGGGCTTTACCAAGGTCGAGCAGATGATCGCCGCCGGCCGGGCCGGGCTCCTGGTGGTCGCCGACGAGGCCGACGGTGACGGCCTTCGCAAGCTGGCCGCGACCCGCCTTCCGATCGTCCGCCTCGCCGATGCCGAGGCCTTGGGCGGGCTTTTCGGGCGGGAGAGGGCGGTCTACGTCGCCGTCGCCCGCGACGATGCGAGTGGCGAGTTCGTGAAACGTATCGAGGTCGGAGCGGCGCGCTGGCGCAGCTACCGATCCAATAGCACCGGTTGACGCGCCGGAGCGGACCAAGGACAACACGCGACATGACCGAACAGAAAGAACCGTCCAAGCCGACCAAGCCTCTCACGCTGTCGACCGCCGCGCGCCCTGCCGCCGCAGCGTCGAAGAGCGGAGACGCGACGCAGGTGCGCCAGAAATTCTCTCATGGGCGCAGCCGGGCGGTCACGGTCGAGGTCAAGAAGCCGGTCAAGCGAACGCCCACCAGCCCGGCGCCTGCCGCGCCGGCAGCCGCACCCGCGCCGACGCAGCGGACGGCACCGTCGCCGGCACCCGTCGTGCGGCCCGCGGCGCCCGCGCCCTCCGCACCGCCGCCAGCGCCCGCGCCTGCCGCGCCGCCGCCTGCAGCTGCGGCTGCTCCTGCCCCCGCGCCTGCGCCTGCGCCCGCTCCTGCGGCAGTGTCGCCGCCGCCGCCGTCGCTGGCGGCTGAACCCGCACCGGCACCTGTTCAGGAGGCCATGCCTGCGCCTCCCGCTGCCAGCCCGGCCCCGCCCGCGCCGCGCCCCGCTCCGCCGCCTGCCCAGGCGCCTGCCGGGCCGCGCGTGGCCTCGCCGCCTCCTCGCCCGGCCTCGCCGACCGCGCCACGACCGGCGTCGGCTGCCGCTCCGCGAGGCGTATCGCCTGCCGCGTCACGAGGCCCGTCGTCCGCCGGTCAGCGCGGCTCGGCGCCCATGGGCTCGCGCAACGAGCCGTCGGGAGCCGCTGGCCGTTCCCCGAGGCCGAGCGGTCCGTCCGGCGCCGGACGCCCGCCGATGTCGCGCGACGGCCGCGGCGGCATCGTGCTGCGGACCTTGACCGAGGAAGAGAAGGAAGCGCGCGCCCGCGCCCTGGTCGACGCCAACCGCGACGCCGAGCTGGCGCGCAAGCGGGCGGCCGAGGAAGCCGTCCGGCGCGCCGCCGAGGACGAGGTGCGACGCAAGGCCGAGGAGGAGCATCAGCGCCGCCTGGCCGAGGAAGAAGCGCGCAAGAAGGCCGAGGAGGAGGTCAAGCGCAAGGCCGACGCCCTGGTCCAGAAGCGCCTTGACCAGGCCGGGCCTGCGACACCGCCGGCCGGGACCGTCGGCCGGGTGGCGCCCCCGCCCATGGCGCCGAGCAGCGCCGCGCCGTCGGCGCCGCTGATCCGTCGCCCGGCGCCGGCTGGACCGGGCGGCGACATCCGCCGTCCGTCGCCGCTGCGGCCGCCGCTGAACAAGCGCCTGCCGCAGCCCCCCGGCGCGCGTCGCGAGGCCCCGAAGCGCCGCTCCGACAAGATCGACGTCGGTCGTGCCGTCGAGGGCGAGAACGACTTCCGCAGCCGGTCCGTCGCCGCGCAGCGCCGCCGCCTGGAGCGCGAGCGCCGGCGCGAGAACGCCTACGACGCCCCGCAGCAGAAGGTCTATCGCGAGGTGACGATTCCCGAGACGATCACCGTCCAGGAACTCGCCTCGCGCATGTCCGAGCGCGGTGCCGACGTCATCAAGACGCTGATGCGCATGGGCGTGATGGCGACCATCAACCACGTGATCGACGCCGACACGGCCGAGCTGGTGGTCACCGAGATGGGCCACCGGTCCAAGCGCGTGGCCGAAGGCGACGTCGAGCACGGCCTTTCGGAAAGCTCCGACGCTCCCGAGGCGCTGGAGGCGCGGCCGCCGGTGGTCACCATCATGGGCCACGTCGACCACGGCAAGACGTCGCTGCTCGACGCGCTGCGCGCCACCGACGTGGCGGCGCACGAGGCGGGCGGCATCACCCAGCACATCGGCGCCTATCAGGTGACGCTGCCGTCGGGGCAGAAGATCACCTTCCTCGACACGCCGGGCCACGAAGCCTTCACCGCGATGCGCGCCCGCGGCGCCAAGGTGACGGACATCGTCGTGCTGGTCGTCGCCGCGGACGACGGCGTCATGCCGCAGACCAAGGAGGCGATCGCTCACGCCAAGGCGGCGGGCGTGCCGATCATCGTGGCGGTCAACAAGATCGACAAGCCCGGCGCCGATCCCAATCGGGTGCGCACCGAGCTGCTGCAGGACGAGATCCAGGTCGAGCAGCTGGGCGGCGAGGTCCAGTCGATCGAGGTCTCGGCCCTGAAGCGCACCAACCTCGACAAGCTCGAGGAGGCGATCCTGCTGCAGTCCGAGCTGCTCGAACTCCGCGCGAATCCCGACCGCCCGGCGGACGGCGTCGTCGTCGAGGCCAAGCTCGATCCGGGCCGCGGCTCGGTCGCGACGGTGCTGGTGCAGCGCGGCACCCTCAAGGTCGGCGACGTGCTGGTTGCCGGCGCGGTGTGGGGCCGCGTGCGCCGTCTCGTCGACGATCGCGGCAACGCCGTCGACAGCGCCGGCCCGGCCTTCCCGGTCGAGATCCTCGGCCTCGACGGCACGCCGCAGGCGGGCGACGAGTTCCACGTCGTCGAGAGCGAGGCGCGCGCCCGCGAGATCGCCGACTTCCGCGCGCGGCGCGACCGTCAGGCCCAGCTGGCCCGCGCGGCCGGTGGCCGCGGCACCCTCGAGGAGATGCTGAAGGGCATCCGCGAAGGCACGGCCAAGGAGCTGCCGGTGGTCATCAAGGCCGACGTGCAGGGCTCGGCCGAGGCGCTGGCCGGCGCGATCGGCCGCCTGTCGACCGACAAGGTGGCGGCGCGCGTCGTGTACAGCGGCGTCGGCGGCATCAGCGAGGCCGACATCACCCTGGCCAAGGCCTCGGGAGCGCTGATCATCGGCTTCAACGTGCGTGCCAATCCGCAGGCCCGCGAGATCGCCAAGCGCGACAAGATCGACATCCGCTACTACTCGATCATCTACAAGGTGACCGAGGACATCCAGCAGCTGATGGTCGGTCTGCTGGAGCCGACCTACAAGGAGAGCTTCCTCGGCAACGCGCAGATCCGCGAGGTCTTCCGCATCACCAAGGTCGGCAACGTCGCCGGCTGCATGATCACCGAAGGCCAGGTCAAGCGCGGCGCCAAGGTTCGCCTGCTGCGCGACAACGTCGTGATCCACGAGGGCACGCTGAAGACCCTGCGCCGCTTCAAGGACGAGGTGCGCGAGGTCCAGCACGGCTTCGAGTGCGGCATGGCGTTCGAGAACTACGACGACATCAAGGTCGGCGACGTGATCGAATGCTTCGAGGTCGAGGAAGTTCGCCCGACGCTTTGAGTGAGCCACCGGCGCTTCGCGGTCTCCGCGAGGCGCGGCGAGAACAGGAAGAGCCATCATGCCCCGACGTCGATCGTCGGATCGCGACAATCGCGGCCACAGCCAGCGTCAGCTGCGGGTCGGTGAAGAGCTGCGCCATCTCCTGGCGGCGCTGCTCGAGCGCGGCGACATGCGCGATCCCGAGCTGCGCGCCGCCTCGATCACCGTCACCGCGGTCGACGTCAGCCCGGACCTGCGCAACGCGACCGCCTTCGTGATGCCCCTGGGCGGCCAGGACGAGGCCCGTCTGCTCGCTGCCATGAAGCGTGCCGCCCCCTGGTTTCGCGCCCGGGTCGGCGAGCGTGCCGGCCTGCGCTTCGCGCCGGAGATCCGCTTCCAGATCGATCGCAGCTTCGACGAGGCCGATCGAATCGGCGCCCTGCTGCGTCGTCCCGATGTCGCGCGCGACATCGAGGACGAATGAGCCGCCGCCGAACCGGCAACAAGGTCGATGGCTGGGTGATTCTCGACAAGCCGGTCGGGCTCGGCTCGACGCCGGCGGTCGGCAAGGTGCGTCGGCTGTTCGGAGCCGACAAGGCCGGACATGGCGGCACCCTCGACCCGCTGGCCAGCGGCGTGCTGCCGATCGCCCTGGGCGAGGCCACCAAGACCGTTCCGTTCGTGATGGACGGCCGCAAGGAGTACCGCTTCACGCTGCGCTTCGGCGAGGCCCGCTCGACCGACGACGGCGAAGGCGAGGTGGTGGCGACCAGCCCCGGGCGGCCGACCGACGACCAGATCGCGGCGGCGCTGCCGCGTTTCCTGGGCGAGATCGAGCAGATGCCGCCGGCCTTCTCGGCGCTCAAGATCAACGGTCGCCGTGCCTACGATCTGGCGCGGGCCGGCGAGGTCGTCGACCTGGCGCCGCGGCGGGTGCGCATCGACGCTCTGCGGCTGATCGGAAGGCCGGACGCCGATCACGCAGATCTGGTGGTGTCCTGCGGCAAGGGCACCTACATCCGGTCGCTGGGCCGGGATCTGGCGCAGGCCCTGGGCACCGTCGGCCATCTCTCGGCCCTGCGCCGCACGCGGGCCGGGCCGTTCGCCGAGGACGCCGCCATTTCGCTTCCCAAACTGGAGTCGCTCGGGCATATTCCCGCGCTTTCCGGGGCCCTGGCCCCCGTCGCGACCGCGCTGGACGACATCCCGGCGCTGGCCCTGACGGAAGCCCAAGCGGACCGGCTGCGCCAAGGCCAGCCGGTGTTCTTGACCCGGGACGCACCGCCGTCCGGCACGCTGCTGCGCGCCGAGACCGGCAGCAAGCTTGTAGCGCTGGTCCGTTGCGATGCAGCCGCCGTCAAGCCGGTGCGCGTGTTCAACCTTTAAGTCGATGGAGAAACCCGATGTCGATCACAGCCGTGCGCAAGGCGGAGCTGATCAAGTCGTATGCCCAGGCCGAGGGTGATACCGGCTCGCCGGAAGTCCAGGTCGCGATCCTGAGCGAACGCATCAGCAATCTCACCGAGCATTTCAAGGGCCACGCCAAGGACCACCATTCGCGTCGCGGTCTGCTCAAGCTGGTCGGCCAGCGCCGCCGCCTGCTCGACTACCTGAAGGCCAAGGATCACAAGCGCTACGACACTTTGATCGAGCGCCTGGGTCTGCGCCGCTGATTTCACGGCCCCGTCCTCGGACGGGGCCGTTTCGCGTCGCGCCATCCGGTCCCCGTTTCAGTTCGGCCGGCCGGCGCGGCATCGCAGTAACCGGGAGGGCAGGGGCGAGAGCAAAGGCCCGGCCCGGTCCTGTCGGCACAAGGGTGCCGGCGGGCGGCAGCCGCCATACGGGGGCGGACGCCGTGCAGGAAAGGAAGATGGATGATGAGTGACATGTTCAAGGTGTTCCGCAAGGAACTCGACTGGGGCGGGCGCAAGCTCGTGCTCGAGACCGGCAAGATTGCCCGCCAGGCCGATGGCGCCGTGCTGGCGACCTACGGCGGCACCACGGTGCTGGCCACCGTCGTCTTCGAGAAGAAGCCCAAGCCGGGCCTGGACTTCTTTCCGCTGACCGTGAATTACCAGGAAAAGGCGTTCGCCGCCGGCAAGATCCCGGGCGGCTTCTTCAAGCGCGAGGGCCGGCCGTCCGAGAAGGAGGTCCTGACCTCGCGGCTGATCGACCGCCCGATCCGGCCGCTGTTCCACGAGAGCTACAAGAACGAGACCCTGGTCGTGATCACGACCCTGGCGCACGACATGGAGAACGATCCCGACATCGTGTCGATGGTCGCCACCTCCGCGGCGCTGACGATCAGCGGCGTGCCCTTCATGGGCCCGATCGGCGCCGCTCGCGTCGGCCGCATCGATGGCCAGCTGGTGATCAACCCGACTCTCGACCAGCTCGAGAAGAGCGAGCTCGACCTCGTGGTCGCCGGCACTACCGAAGGCGTCCTGATGGTCGAATCCGAGGCCAAGGAGCTGGCCGAGGACGTGATGCTGCAGGCCGTCATGGAAGGCCATCGCTCGTTCCAGCCGGTGATCGAGGCGATCATCCAGCTCGCCGAGCATTGCGCCAAGGATCCGCTGCCGCTCGCCGAGCCGTCGCCGGCCGCCAAGGTCGTGGCCGACAAGCTCGCCGGCGAGACCCGCGGCAAGCTGGTCGAGGCCTATGCCGAGGTCCAGAAGCTCCCGCGCCAGGCCAAGGTCTCGGCCGTCAAGAGCGCAGCCAAGAAGCTGTTCGAGGGTGACGACGCGGCGCTGGCCGTGTTCGACGAGCAGTTCGGCAACCTCGAGGCCGAGGTGGTGCGCGGCGCCATCCTCGACACCGGCAAGCGCATCGACGGACGCGACACCAAGACGGTCCGCCAGATCGTGTCCGAAGTCGGCGTGCTGCCGCGAGCGCACGGTTCTTCGCTGTTCACGCGCGGCGAGACCCAGGCGCTGGTCGTCGCGACCCTGGGCACCGGACAGGACGAGCAGATCATCGACGCGCTCGAGGGCGAGTACCGCGAGCACTTCATGATGCACTACAACATGCCTCCCTACGCCGTCGGCGAAGTGCGCCGCATGGGCTCGCCGGGCCGTCGAGAGATCGGTCACGGCAAGCTCGCCTGGCGCGCGCTGCGGCCGATGCTGCCGTCCAAGGACAAGTTCCCCTACACGATCCGCATCGTGTCGGAGATCACCGAGAGCAACGGCTCGTCGTCGATGGCCTCGGTGTGCGGCGGCTCACTGTCGCTGATGGATGCCGGCGTGCCGCTCGAGCGGCCGGTCGCGGGCATCGCGATGGGCCTGATCAAGGAGGGCGAGCGCTTCGCCGTGCTGTCCGACATCCTGGGCGACGAGGACCATCTCGGCGACATGGACTTCAAGGTGGCGGGCACCGAGCGCGGCATCACCTCGCTGCAGATGGACCTCAAGATCACCTCGATCAACGAGGAGATCATGCGGGTGGCTCTGGGCCAGGCCAAGGATGGCCGCATCCACATCCTGGGCGAGATGGCCAAGGGCCTGGGCGGGGCGCGCGAGGCGGTGAGCCAGAACGCGCCGCGCATCACCCAGTTCACCATTCCCAAGGACAAGATCCGCGAAGTGATCGGCACCGGCGGCAAGGTGATCCGCGAGATCACCGAGACGACCGGCACCAAGATCGACATCGAGGACGACGGCACCATCAAGGTCGCCGCGGTGGACGCCAAGCAGGGCCAGGCCGCGATCGACTGGATCAAGGGCATCGTCGCCGAGCCCGAGATCGGCGTGATCTACAACGGCAAGGTGGTGAAGACCGTCGAATTCGGCGCCTTCGTCAACTTCCTGGGCGCGCGCGACGGCCTGGTCCACATCTCGGAGCTGGCCCCGCGCCGGGTCGCCAAGGTGACCGACGTGATCAAGGAAGGCGACCAGGTGAAGGTCAAGGTCCTGGGCGTCGACGATCGCGGCAAGGTTCGCCTCAGCATGAAGGCGGTCGACCAGCAGACCGGCGAGGACATCTCGCAGAAGCCGCGGGAGGATCAGCCCGCCCCCGCCGCCGGCGAGTAACCGGACGAACGACGAGATGGAACGGCGGCCTTCGGGCCGCCGTTTTCGTTCCTAGACTGGGCTCGCATGACGCTCCCGCGCAGATCGGTTCTTCTCGGCTCGGCTGGCCTGCTGCCCCTGGCGGGCGTTTCGTGGGCGGCCGGCCTGGCGCCGACGCCGGCCCAGACCGAGGGCCCGTTCTATCCGACGGCGCTGCCCGCCGACGCCGACAGCGATCTGGTCCAGGTACGTGGCCAGGCGGCCCGTGCCCTGGGCACGGTGCTGCACCTGCAGGGCCGCCTCCTCGATGCCGACGGCCGGCCGGTCGCCGGCGCCCTGATCGAGATCTGGCAGTGCGATGCGCAGGGCCTCTACGACCATCCCCGACAGCCCGGCCGCGAGCGACGCGACACGGCGTTCCAGGGTTACGGGCGCCTGCTGGTTCGCGGCGACGGCGCCTACGGCTTCCGCACCTTGAAGCCGGTGGCCTATGCCGGCCGCGCGCCGCACATCCATCTCAAGGTGAGCGCCGCGGACGGCCGGCACCTGACCAGCCAGTTCTACATCGCCGGCGATCCGGACAATGAGCGGGACGGGGTCTTCCGCGCCGCGGCGCGCCAGCCGCGCCAGCGCGAGCGGATCGAGATGCGCCTCGCGCCGGCGCCCGGCCTCGAGCCGGGGGCGCTGGCGGCCACCCTCGACGTGGTGCTTGCCTGACTACTCGCCGCCGACGCCGTTGCCCGACGACGGCGGCATGCCGATGGCGTGGTAGCCGGCATCGACGTAGTGCACCGTGCCGGTGACGCCGGCGCTGAGGTCGGAGAGCAGGTAGAGGGCCGCCCCGCCGACATCCGTCAGCTCGATGTTCCGGCGCAGCGGCGAGGCTTCGCGCGACACCCGATAGACGTAGCGGGCGCTGCCGATCACCGCCCCCGCCAGGGTGCGCATCGGACCGGCCGAGAGGGCGTTGACGCGCACGCCTTGCGGGCCGAGGTCGGCCGCCAGGTAGCGCACGCTGGCCTCGAGCGCGGCCTTGGCGACGCCCATGACGTTGTACGACGGCATGACCCGCACGGCGCCTTCGTAGGTCAGGGTGATCAGGCTGCCGCCGTCGGTCATGAGCGGCAGCGCTCGCCGGGCGATCTCGGTGAACGAATAGCAGGAGATGGTCAGGCTGCGCTGGAAGTTGGCCTTGGTGGTCTCGACATAACGGCCCTTCAGCTCCTCCTTGTCGGAGAAGGCGATGGCGTGCACCACGAAATCGAGGCGACCCCATTCCTTGGCGATCCGGTCGAACAGCCGGTCGAGGCTTTCCTCGTTCTCGACGTCGGCTTCCTCGACAAGCCGCGAGCCGAGCTTCTCGACCATCGGCAGCACGCGCTTGCCGAAGGCCCCGCTCTGGTAGGTGAAGGCGAGCTCCGCCCCGGCAGCATGCAGGGCCTGGGCAATGCCCCAGGCGATCGAGCGGTCGTTGGCCACGCCCATCACCAGACCACGCTTGCCCGCCATCAGGCGCGGCACCTCGGGCAGGTCGACCGCGCGCGGCGCGGCGTGCGTGGCCGTCGGCCCCGCCGTTCCGGCGCCCGAGGCGTCCGGGGCAGCCGAGAGGGAACGCTGGTCGGACATGGTCCCCCTCAGTGGTCGTAGCGCGAGAAGAGCAGGCAGGCGTTGGTGCCGCCGAAGCCGAAGCTGTTCGACATCACGGTCTGCAGGCCGGCGCGATCGATACGCTGGCGGGCGATCGGGTAGCCTTCCGCCGCCGGATCGAGCGTCTCGATGTTGATCGACGGCGCCACGAAGTCTTCCTTGAGCATCAGCAGGGAATAGATCGCCTCGTGCGCGCCGGTGGCGCCCTGACTGTGCCCGGTCAGGGATTTCGTCGAGCTGACGGTCGGCAGCTTGTCGTTGCCGAACACCGTGCGGATGGCGTCGAGCTCGGTGATGTCGCCGACCGGCGTCGAGGTGCCGTGCGTGTTGATGTAGTCGACCGGGGCGTTGCGCCGGGCCGCACCGGGGAAGCCCCCGACCGCCAGCCGCATGCAGCGCACCGCGCCCTCGCCGGACGGCGCGACCATGTCGGCGCCGTCGGAGGTGGCGCCGTAGCCGATCACCTCGGCGTAGATCTTCGCCCCACGGGCCCGCGCCGTCTCGAGCTCCTCGAGCACGACGATGCCGCCGCCGCCGGAAATCACGAAGCCGTCGCGATCCTTGTCGTAGGCACGGCTGGCCCGTTGCGGCGTGTCGTTGTACTTCGACGACATGGCGCCCATGGCGTCGAACAGCACGGACAGCGTCCAGTCGAGTTCCTCGCCCCCGCCCGCGAACATGCGGTCGGCCTTGCCGAGCTGGATGCACTCCACGGCGTTGCCGATGCAGTGCGCCGAGGTCGAGCAGGCCGAGCTGATCGAGTAGCTCAAGCCCTTGATCTTGTAGGAGGTCGCCAGGTTGGCCGAGACGGTGCTCGACATGGCGCGCGGCACCATGAAGGGCCCGATGCGCTTCGGACCTTTCTCCTTGGCGGTGATCGCCGACTGCACGATGGCGCCGGTGGTCGGCCCGCCGGAGCCGGCAATCAGGCCGGTGCGCGGGTTGGAGATGCCGGCCTCGTCGAGACCGGCGTCGGCGATCGCCTCCTTCATCGCCAGATAGGCGTAGGCCGCGCCGTCGCCCATGAAACGCCGCAGCCGCCGGTCGACCAGCTCGTCGACGTTCAGCTTGAGCGTGCCGGCGACCTGGCTGCGAAAGCCGAGCTCGCGATACTGCGGCACGAACTCGATGCCCGACTTGCCGTCGCGCAGGGACTGGAGGACCTCGCCGGCGTTGTTGCCGATCGAGGAGACGACACCGAGGCCGGTGACGACGACCCGCCGCATGTCAGCCCGCCGCCGCGGTCTGGGCCGGCGCGACCGCCGCCGCGGCGTCCTGGAACAGGCCGACCTTCAGCCCGCTCACCTCGAAGATCTGCTTGCCGTCGGCATGAACGAAGCCGTCGGCGATGCCCAGGACGAGCTTGCGCAGGATCACGCGCTTCAGATGCACGTGATAGGTCAGCTTGCGCACGGTCGGCAGCACCATGCCGGAAAACTTGACCTCGCCGACGCCCAGGGCGCGGCCGCGGCCGGGCGCCTTCATCCAGCCGAGGAAGAAGCCGAGGAGCTGCCACAGCGCATCCAGTCCCAGGCATCCCGGCATCACCGGGTCGCCCTTGAAATGGCAGGCGAAGAACCAGAGGTCCGGCTTGACGTCGAGCTCGGCGACGATCTCGCCCTTGTCGTACAGCCCGCCCCTGTCGGTGATGTTGACGATCCGGTCGAACATCAGCATCGGCGGCAACGGCAGCTGGGCGTTACCCGGACCGAACAGGTGCCCCTTGGCGCACTCGATCAGGTCTTCGAAGGTGTAACTGTGCTTTTGCTCGCTCACGCTCACCGTCCCGCCGGCAGTCCAATGTCCATTGCCGTTGCAGAATAGGGATGCGCGCGGACTTGCGCAAACCGGCCCCATCGCGGTTGGGGCTTTTCAGCTCGGCCGCCAGACCTTAGATATGGGGCGAGCAATGCCCGCGACCAGTCCCGACTTTTCCGCCCGCCTGCGCGAGGCGGGCCTTCGCCCGACGCGGCAGCGCGTCGCTCTGGCGCGCCTGCTGTTCGGCGCGGGGTCGCGTCATGTCACTGCGGAAAGCCTGCATGCCGAGGTCAGGGCGACCCGCATGTCGGTGTCCCTCGCGACCGTCTACAACGCACTCAACCAGTTCCGCGACGCCGGGCTGTTGCGCGAGGTGGTGGTGGCGCCGGGCCGCTCCTACTTCGACACCAATACCGGCCATCATCACCACTTCTTCGTCGAGCCCGACGGCGAGCTGCGCGATTTTCCGGCCGACGACGTCCTCGTCGCCGGCCTGCCGGCGCCGCCCGACGGCACCCGAATCGACCGCGTCGACGTCGTGGTGCGGGTGCGCCGATAGGGTCGGCGCAGGGCCGGGGACTGCGAATCGTTTGCAGTTTTTAGAAACGTTCTAAACAGCTTGACGCCACGGCCGCCGCTTTCCAATATCCCGCCCGCCCGATCGGCCCGCGCGACCGATCACACCATGGAGGGAGAAGGATCATGGCAAATCTCAAGGGCTCCAAGACGGAGAACAACCTGAAGGCCGCCTTCGCCGGCGAGAGCCAGGCGAACCGTCGCTACCTGTATTTCGCCCAGAAGGCGGACGTCGAAGGCTACAACGACGTCGCCACCGTCTTCCGCTCGACCGCGGAGGGCGAGACCGGCCACGCCCACGGCCATCTCGAGTTCCTCGAGGTCAGCGGCGACCCGGCGACCGGCCTGCCGATCGGCGAGACCTCGGCCAACCTCAAGGCGGCGATCGCCGGCGAGACGCACGAGTACACCGACATGTACCCGGGCATGGCGCGGACCGCCCGCGAGGAAGGCTTCGGCGAGATCGCCGACTGGTTCGAGACCCTGGCGAAGGCCGAGAAGAGCCACGCGGGCCGCTTCCAGAAGGCCCTCGACACCCTGGCCTGAGCGCCCGGCGAGGCAACGAAGGGGACCCGCCGGGTCCCCTTTTTCGTTCCATTCGACACACGGAAGCGACTGAGACGATGCGTGAAGGAAGCCTCGAAGCGCCGGTGCGGCATCCGCTCGGCTGGCAGGACCCCTGGTTCTGGGACGAGCAGGCGCTGGAAAAGGAGCTCGAGCGCGTGTTCGACATCTGTCACGGGTGCCGGCGCTGCTTCAACCTGTGCGATTCCTTCCCGCGGCTGTTCGACCTGATCGACAACGGGCCGACCGGCGAGCTCGACGGCGTCAAGAAGGAGGACTTCGCATCCGTCGAGGCCGCCTGCACGCTCTGCGACATGTGCTTCATGACCAAGTGCCCGTACGTGCCGCCGCACGAATGGGCGCTCGACTTCCCGCACCTCATGCTGCGCCATCGCGCCGTGACGGCGCGCAAGAAGGGCATCGACTTCGTCGACCGGCAGCTCGCCGACACCGACCGCATGGGCCGGCTGGGTAGCCTCACCGCCGGCATCGCCAACTGGGTCAGCGACGAGAAGAACACGCTGACGCGGCCCGGCCTCGAGCGGCTGGCTGGCATCCATCACGGCGCCCGGCTGCCGCGCTACAGCGGCGAGACCTTCGAGATGCGCGCCGCCCGCGAGGGCAGCGTCCTGAATCAGCAGGCGCCGGCCTTCGGCAAGCGCAAGGCCGTGCTCTACGCGACCTGCTTCGTGAACTTCAACGCAACCGACATCGGTGCCGCGACCCGCGCCGTGCTGGCGCACAACGGCGTCGAGACCGAGATCGTCTACCCGGCCTGCTGCGGCATGCCGAAGCTCGAGCTGGGCGACCTCGAATCGGTGGCCGACGCAGCGCGCACCGTGTCGGCGGCGTTGCTGCCGTGGATCGACAAGGGATACGACGTGATCGCGCTGACCCCGTCCTGCGCCCTGATGCTGAAGTTCGAGTGGCCGCTCATCCTGCCGCACGACCCCGGCCTCGAGCGGCTTGCCCGCTCGACCTTCGACGTCGCCGAGTACGTCGTCGACATCGCCAAGAAGGAGGGGCTGGCGCCCGGCCTCGAACCGATCGAGGGCGGGGTCAGCGTCCACCTTGCCTGCCATGCGCGGGCTCAGAACATGGGCGCCAAGGCGGCCGAGATGCTGCGCCTGGTGCCCAAGACGCGGGTGGCGGTGATCGAGCGCTGCAGCGGCCACGGCGGCATCTGGGGCGCCCGCAAGGACAACTTCGAGACCGCCGTGAAGGTCGGCAAGCCGGCGGCCCAGGCCGCGCTCAAGAACAATACGGCGCACGTCGTGTCGGAATGCCCGCTGGCCGGCGAGCATCTGGTGCAGGTCATGGAAATGACCGACGAGGCGAAGCGGCCCGAACCGTTCCGCGCCCGGCATCCGATCGAGCTGTTCGCCGCCGCCTATGGTCTGACACGGTAAGCCCAGGATGACTGCCATGACGCCGCGCAAGATCGAGACCTCGGCCATCCTGCCGCTCGACGAGTACGCCAAGCTGCGCGCCGAACGACGGCGCCAGATGTCGGAGATCAAGCGCAACCGCCGCATGGAGGTCGGTCCCGTCGCCACGTTCTACTTCGAGTCCTACGCCACGATGTTGCATCAGGTGCACGAGATGCTGTTCATCGAGAAGGGCGGCGCCGAGCAGATCGCCGACGAGCTGGCGGCCTACAACCCGCTGATCCCGCAGGGCAGGGAGCTTGTCGCCACCATCATGTTCGAGATCGACGACCCGCTGCGCCGCGCCCGCGTGCTCGCCAACCTCGGCGGGGTCGAGCACACGGCCTTCCTGCGGGTCGGCGGCGAGACGATCCGCGGCGTTCCCGAGGACGACCAGGAGCGCTCGCGCGAGGACGGCAAGGCGTCGTCGGTGCAGTTCGCCCATTTCCCTTTCACGGCGGCGCAGGTTGCGGCCTTCCGATCGGGCGAGGGCGACGTCATCGCCGGCTTCGATCATCCCAACTACAGCCACATGGCGGTGATGTCGCCGGCCGTGCGTCGCGCTTTGTCGGCCGACTTCGACTGATCCCGCCGATCCGTAGGTGATCGGCAGGATCAGCACGATCGGATCGCCCGGCATGCCGGGCGGGATGGGCGGGTACGGCGAGGCGCGGCGCAGGGCGGCCAGTTCGGCCGCGTCCAGCGCGCGGTCGCCGCTCGGCGTGACCAGGGAAACGTCGAGCAGGCTGCCGTCGCGGCCGACGACGACGCGCGTCACCACCCGGCCGTGCGGTTGCTGGCCGCGAAGCTGGCCGGCGCGATACGGCTCGAGATGTCGGAAGAGTTTCGACAGGTAGTCGTTTCGGATCCGTCCGCGGCCGGCCAGCGTGTCGGCCGGATCGGGACCCGGCAGGGGCGCCGGCATGGCGGCCGGCTGCTCGGCCGGCGGTCGCTGCTGGGCCTGCACCGCGGGCCGTGGATCGGGCGGGCGCTGCGTCGGCCGCACCAGCGGCCGCCACGATCGGATGTACTCCTGCGTCGACGGCGGCGGCGGGGTGGTGATCGGAGGCGGAACTGAGAATTCGAACAGGGGCAGGGTCGGCAACTCGGGCGTCGCGGCGAGCGGTTGCGCGCCTTCCGCCGCCACGGCCGGCGGCTGCGGCCGCTCCGCCTCGGGGCTGATGCCGGCCGTGTCGGACGGCGGCGGCGGTCCGGAGCGCTCCGGCGCCTGCAGGCCGCGGTTCGAGGGCGAGGTGTCGAACAGGACCATGATCGGGTCTTCCGGCGGCTCGACGGGCCGGGTCGAGGCCAGGAACCAGATCCCGGCGCCGGCTGCCAGGTGGGTCAGCACGGCGAGGGCGACCGCCAGGGGCGGCATGGATTGCCGGGGCGATCGACCCGGCAGGGCGTCGCTGGCCACGGTCATCGCACCGGGCGGGCGGCCATCGGCTACTCGTTGCGCCGGTAGTTCAGCGGCAGGACGAACGTATGACGATCGCCGGGGATGTCGCGCGGCAGGGGCGGGTAGGGCGCGGCCTGCCGAATGGCGTCGAGGGCGGCATTGTCGAGGTTGCGGAAGCCGCTCGACTGGCTGACCGACACGTTCAGCAGCCGCCCGTCGCGCGCGATGGTCACCAGGGTGACCACCTGGCCCTCCTCGCTGGTGCCGCGCGTGTAGACGCGACGCTGCGAGATCTGCCGCACGACGGTCCAGAGATAGTCCTCCTGCAGCCGCCGCTGGCCGTAGACGTCGGCCGGATTCACGAAGTTCGAAGGCGGCGCGCGCGACGCCTGCCGCGAATCGCCCGGCGTGCGTTGCTGCGGCTGAGGATTGTGCAGCGGCGACGGCGAGGCCTGCTGCTGCGGCGCCTGGACCGGCGGCGCCGGCGGCGGGGCGGCCTGCGGGGCCGGCGCCGGCTGGGGCGGCGCCGGCTTCGGCGGCGGGGGCGGCGGCGGCGGGGCGAGCGCGGGAATTTCCCGGGCCGTCAGGGGCGGCGGCGGCGCCTCGAGCGGCGGCAGGGCGTTCTCGAGCTTCGGCGGCACGGGGACGGGCGGCGGCGGCTGCGGGGCGACGGCGGCCACCTGCTGCTCCTGGACCGGCTCGGAGGGCTTCTCCTCGCCCGGCGGGGCGACCTTGACGACCTCCTTGGGCGGCTCTGGCTGGGGCTGCTCGCGGGCTTGCTGGGTTTCCGCGGGTTCCTTGCCGACGGGGGCCGTCTTGGGTTCCTCCGGCTCGGCAGCGCCGACCTTCGGCGACACCATGGCGGCCCGCGGATCCATCGTCGTGCCGATCGGCGGGCTCTTCAGGCCGAGCAGCGGCTCGGCCTGCGCGCGCAGGGGCGTGGGCGGCGGCGGCGCCGGCCGCGGCGGCGCGGCGGGTTCCGCCGACTTCTGCTCGGCCGGCGGCGGCTCGGGCGGCTTGACCTCGGGTTTGACCTCGGGCTTGGCCTCGGGCGGGGGGGCCGGCTCCTGCTCGACCGTGATCTCGATCGGGTCCACCACGTCGCGCGCTTCGCGCGGCGGCAGGGCCAGCAGGGCCACCGCGACGGCCGCATGCAGCAGCGCCGCCAGGGCCATGGCGGTCGGCGACATGTGGTCGAAGCGCAGCGACGTAAGGCTCAGATCATGGGCCACGATGGTCTCGTTTTACGGCCCGGCCGCCGGCCCCGCTAGTTTATTGGCTCGGACTTGTAGACGCCCCAGATGCCGGTGCGCTCGACCCAGCCGCTGACGCTGGAGGTGCGCACCCGGCACCAGTCGCCGGCACAGGACCGGATCTCGCCCATGACCTCGGGCTCGAGCTTGGCCACCACCTCGGCCGAGGTCGCCGGCGTCTTGTACAGGCTGGCCGGCTTGGCCGGGACGATGAAGCTGCGCTTGCCGGTGAGCAGGCTCTGGTGAACCCATCCGCTGGCGCCCTGCCAGTCGCGGATTTTGCGCCAGTTCTCGTACTCCGCGACGATCTCGACCGGCATGGTCTTGCGCTTGAACACCCAGTCGACCGGGTAGCGCGTGCCCGGTCCGGTGCGCACGTTGACCTCGTCGGAACGCAGCGAGGCGAAGCGCGGGATGGGCAGGCCCGAGCCCTTGCGCTGGTTGGCCGTCGACTTGTCGTTGGCGAGCGCCGGGCCGCCGAGGGGGCGGGGTGACACGAGACAAACGACCGCCAGGAGCAAAAAGCTCGCGCAAACCAGGGCGGACGGTCGATTTCCCATCGACACCTTGTATACCGCAATTGTCCGGATCGGGCGACAAACTCTTGAATCCTCGCGATTTTCCGCCGCGCCGGCGTTTCGGGGTGGTTGCTGGACAAGACGCGCGCGGACTTGCTAAGCGAACACATCTTCCCTGCGTCAGCCGGTGACCGATCGCATCATGCCTTCCACGCCCAAGAAGAAGCCGCTGGTCATCGTCACGCGCAAGCTGCCAGAGGCCATCGAGACCCGGCTCATGGAGCTGTTCGAGACGCGCCTCAATGCCGAGGACAGGCCGCTGACGGCCCCGGAGCTGGTCGAGGCCGTGAAGACGGCCGACGTGCTGGTGCCGACGGTGACCGACCGCATCGACGCCCGCGTCCTGTCCCAGGCCGGTCCGCGGCTGCGGCTGATCGCCTCGTTCGGCACCGGCGTCGATCACATCGACCTCGACACGGCCCGCCAGCGCGGCATCACGGTCACCAACACGCCCGGCGTGCTGACCGAGGACACCGCCGACATGACCATGGCGCTCGTGCTGGCAACGGCGCGGCGTATGGGCGAGGGCGAGCGGCTGGTGCGGGCCGGCAAGTGGCAGGGCTGGAGCCCGACCTCGATGCTGGGCGCCCGCCTGCTCGGCAAGCGCATGGGCATCGTCGGCATGGGCCGCATCGGTCAGGCGGTGGCGCGGCGGGCGCGCGGCTTCGGGCTGGCCATCCACTATCACAACCGCAAGCGCCTGCACGGCGACGTCGAGCGCGAGCTCGAGGCGACCTACTGGGAGAGCCTCGACCAGATGCTGGCGCGCATGGACATCGTGTCGGTCAACTGCCCGCACACGCCGGCGACCTTCCACCTGCTGTCGGCCCGCCGCCTCAAGCTGATGAAGCCCAAGGCGATCATCGTGAACACGGCGCGCGGCGAGGTGATCGACGAGAACGCCATGGTGCGCATGCTGAAGGCGGGCGAGCTGGCCGGCGCCGGCCTCGACGTCTACGAGCACGAGCCGCAGATCAACCCGAAGCTGCTCGAGCTCGACAGCGTCGTGCTGCTGCCGCACATGGGCTCGGCGACCCTCGAAGGCCGCATCGAGATGGGCGAGAAGGTGCTGATCAACATCAAGACCTTCGCCGATGGCCACAAGCCGCCGGACCGCGTGCTGGCCACGATGTTCTAGAGGTCGCCCTCGACCATTTCGCGGCTCTGCGCCCGGAACAGCGCGTCGCGCACCGAGCGGCCGACCTGGGCGCCGATCAGGATGCTGAGCGAGGTCCAGTACATCCACACCATGATGGCGGCGAAGCCGGCCGTGGCGCCGAACGCCGAGGTCAGGTTGACCACCTCGAAGTAGAAGACCAGCGCCCGGTTGGCGGCGGCGAACAAGAGGCCGTTGACGGCGCCGCCGATCAGGGCGTAGCGCCACGACACGCCGCCGGTCGGCAGCCAGCGATAGATCAGGGTGAAGAAGCCGGACAGCACGCCGTAGTGCACCGAGACCGAGATCGCCGGCCCGATCCAGACGCCCAGCACCGGGAAGGCGGCCAGCGCGCCGGCATAGGCCGAGATGGCGACGCTGGCCAGGATCACGGCGATCAGCAGCAGCCCGAGCACGATCATCAGCAGCAGGGCCAGCAGGCGCGACTTCAGCCCGGCCATCACCGGGTGCACGGTGTGATTGCCGTGGCCCCAGATGGCATTGATCCCGTCGTCGAGCTCGACGAACACGCGCGTGCCTGAATAGAGCAGCACGGCGGCGCCGGCGATCGCCGCGATGCCGCCGCCGCGGAACAGGTCCTGCGAGGCGAAGCGGCGGATCGACTGCAGCTGGTCGGGCGCCACCACGGTGCTCAAGGCATCGAAGATCGCCTGCTGCGCCATCAGCCGGCCGACGAACGGCTCGGCGATGGCGATCACGAAGATCATGATCGGGCCGAGCGCGAACATCGTGTAGAAGGCCATCGCCGCGGCCGAGGTCGACAGGCGGTTGGTGAAAAAGCCCAGCGCCGACGTCCAGACGATGCGGCCGACCGTGTCGAGGATGCCCCGCCGGTCGTCCTGTTCCCGGTCGGACACGAGGTCAGGTCTGCCGCAGGTGCAGGCCGGCCAGCACGAGCAGGATCGACGCCGCGATCAGCACGAGGATCGTCAGCACGGCACCGCTCGAGCGTCCCGCCGGGATCAGGCCGAGCATGCCGCCGGCGTGCAGCACGCGGGCGAGCAGCAGCGCCACCGACAGGATGGCGGTCGTCCAGAAACCGTGGAAGTCGCTGGCGAAGTAGATCAGCAGCAGGCAGAGCGGTGCGAACTCGATCAGGTTGGCGTGCGCCCGGATGGCGGCGATCAGGTCCGGGTCGCCGCCGTCGCCCAGCGAGACCTTCTTGGCGCCGCGCACGCGGCCGACGTTGATCGACAGCAGGGCCATGAGCATCCCGATCAGCCCCGCGCAGACGAAAAACACCGGCATCCTGACGCCTCCCCCTCGATTCGTCGGCATTGTATGGCCATATTGGCGGCGGGTGAAAGCAAGGGAGCCGAGCCATGTGGCAAATGCTGCGCAAGAAACCCGAGATGCCAACCGCCGAGCGGGCGCTGCCCGGTCGCGCCGCGCGCGCCTTCCCCGTCCCCGACACTCACTTCGTCAATGGCCATCGCCTCCAGCCGCCGTTCCCGGCCGGCCTGGAAATGGTGATGGTCGGCATGGGTTGCTTCTGGGGCGCCGAGCGCAAGTTCTGGCAGGCGCCTGGTGTCTACGCGACCGCCGTCGGCTATGCCGCCGGTTTCACGCCCAACCCGACCTATGAAGAGGTCTGCTCGGGCCATACCGGCCACAACGAGGTGGTGATGGTGTGGTTCGACCCGGCCAAGACTTCCTACGAGGCCATGCTGCGCGTGTTCTGGGAGAATCACGACCCGACCCAGGGCATGCGCCAGGGCAACGACGTCGGCACCCAGTACCGTTCCGGCATCTATACCTTCTCGCCCGAGCAGAAGCGCAAGGCCGAGGAATCGCGGGCGGTCTTCCAGCGCGAGCTCGGCAAGCACGGCATGGGCGCCATCACGACCGAGATCCTCGACGCCCCGCCCTTCTATTACGCCGAGGACTATCACCAGCAGTACCTGGCGAAGAACCCCGCCGGCTATTGCGGGCTGGGCGGTACCGGCGTGAGCTGCCCGATCGGGCTCGGCGTGCAGGCCGCCGAGTAGCCTCTGCGGACCGCGCGCGTCCACGCGCGCTTCATGCGCCTCCGAGCGCGCCTGGAGACGCGCGGTCCCGAGGCGCGGGGTCAGACCGTCGTCGTTGCCGGGGTGTAGCCGAAGGCTTCGTCGAGCGCCGTAATCTCCCGCCGGAAGGCGATCCTGAGGGCGCTCTTGTCGCTCTCGTCGAGCCACGAGCCCTCGACCGAGTTCAGGCTGAAGCGGCGCGCCATGTCGGGGCCCCAGCCGATCGACTCGAACAGGGTCGTGAAGCCGTGCCCGAGATTGGTCTCGAACATCGCCGGATCGTCGGTGTTGATGGTGACGTTGAGGCCGGCCTCGACCATGCGCCGGATGCGCTGCGGCCGGTGCGGCCGGTTGTGCACCAGGCTGGTCCAGGCGCAGGGCGTGAAGAACATGCCGTCGCGCCGCGCCTCGGCCAGCACATAGTCCGACGCCAGCATGTTGTAGCCGTGGTCGATGCGGTCGCACTTCAGCACGTCGCGGCAGATCAGGTAGTTGGTCGGCGGCGCCTCGACCAGGGTCTGGTTGTCCTCGCAGCAATGCGCCGTGCGGTGCAGCCCGGCGCGCCGGGCCAGCGCATAGGCCTCGGCGAAGGTGGCGGGCGGGCCGGCCCGCTCGGCGCCGTCGAGGCCGATCCCGACCACCAGCTCGTGGCGATGGGCAATCGCCGTCTCGACTATCTCGACCGCCTGGGCCGGCGTGTTGGTCGAGCGGTCGATGCAGCAGATCAGCAGCGCCGAGACGCCGAATCGCCGCCGCGCCAGCTCGATTCCCTCGGCCATGCCGCGGACCATCGACGGGTAGTCGATTCCGTTGGGGTAGAAGTAGTCGGGATTGAAGAAGTACTCGACGTGCCTGAGGTTGCCGTCGCGCGCCGCGTCCTCGATGTACTCGTAGGCGGCGCGGGCGAAGTCCTCCGGCGTGCGCAGCACCAGCGCGGTCAGCCGCAGCACGTCGAGGAAGCCGTAGAAGTCGGGCCACTGGTAGAGCTGCTCGGCCGGACGTGGCAGCGCCAGGCCGGCGCGGCCGGCCAGCTCGGCGACCGTCGTGGCCCGTAGGGTGCCGGCCAGGTGGCAGTGCAACTCCGCCTTCGGGATGCGCCGCAGATAGTCGTCGGCCACCGCCTTGGTCATGGGCGCCTCACTTGCGATCGATGTTGTAGAGCAGCATCACCGGCGACTTGAGCACGCCCTGCAGCGAGTCGCGCCAGGCCGACGGCGTCGTGAACTGGGCGAGCGGTAGGTAGAGCACCTGCTCGTAGCTGCGCGCCTGGATGTCGGCGGCGATCGCCTTGCGCGAGGCGTCGTCGGTTGCGGTGGCGAACTTCAGGCGCAGCGCTTCCGTCTCGGGATCGCTCGGCCAGCCCCAGGCCGAGGCCGGCGCCCCGGCCGCCACCAAGAACGGGTTGCTGAGCGGGTTGCCCTGGTCAGGCACCGTGTTGGTCGTGTGCGCGAGGTTCCAGCCGCCCTCGGCCACCGACTTGGTGTTGAGGCGGCGAGTCGCGAAGGTCTGGAAGTCCATCGCCTGCATGTCGACCTTGAAGCCGAGATCGACCAGCACCTGGCGCGACACGTTGCCCAGGGCGGCGATGCCCGGCGCGTTGGCGACGTGCAGCATGACCAGGGGCTTGGACAGGTCGACGCCCGATTCCTTGAGCAGGGCCCGCGCCGCCGCGAGATCGCGGGCGGGGATGCCCTGCTTGCTTTCGTAGGGCATGCCGCAGCCGAACACGGC
The DNA here is from genome assembly GCA_046349275.1 of Reyranellaceae bacterium. Classification (GTDB taxonomy): domain Bacteria; phylum Pseudomonadota; class Alphaproteobacteria; order Reyranellales; family Reyranellaceae; genus Reyranella. Next base: position 77,983 of record JAXMCN010000009.1, read on the forward strand.
GGCGCAGTCCGTGGCGAAGGCGGGATCGCCGGCGACCACGGCGGCGTACTGGGTGCGGTCGATCGCCCGCGCCACCGCCTGGCGCACCTTGATGTTGTCGAACGGCGGCTGCAGGTGGTTCATGCGCAGGATCGCCTGGAAGCCGAAGCGGCTCACCACCTCGGCCTTGGCGCCTGACTTGGAATCGAGCAGCGGCAGCAGGTCGGCCGGCACGCGCTCGAGATAGTCGACCTCGCCCTTGATCAGGGCGCTGACCTGGGTCTGGGCGTCGGGCAGGCCGAGCATCTCGATCCGCTCGAGCTTGGCGACCTTGCCGCCGCTCGCCCAGACCGGTGGCTCGGGCCGCGGCCGATAGTCGGCGAACTTGTCGAGCACGATCTTCACGCCGGGCTCATGCAGGTCGGCGCGGAATTTGTAGGGGCCCGACCCGACGATCTCCTTGACCTGCTCGTTGCCCGGGGTGCGCGCGATGCGTTCCGGCATCATGAACGGCACCGGCGCGCCGATCTTGGCCAGGCTGTCGAGCACCTGGCCGTAAGGCTCCTTCAGGACCAGGCGGATCGTGCGCGTGTCCGTCGCGTCCAGGGTCGCGAGGAAGCGGTTCAGGGTTTGGCCCATCGGATCGCGCGAGGCCCAGCGGCGGATCGAGGCGACGCAGTCGGCGGCCGTGACCTCGCCGCCGTCGTGCCATTTCAGGCCCGGCCGCAGCACGAAGGTGTAGGTCAGCCGGTCCGGGCTGACGCTGTACTCGCCGACCATCTGCGGCTTGGGCGTGAACGTGTCGTCGACCGCGAACAAGGTGTCGTACACCAGATAGCCGAGGTCGCGGGTGGTGAACGAGGTCGTGAAATGCGGATCGAGGATGCGCGACAGGGTCTCGGGCGCGACGCGCAGCGGCGCCTGCGTCTGCGCGCCGGCTGGCGCGGATACCAGCCAAGCCGCCGCCAGCGCCGCCAAGCTCCGGCGCAGTGCGTTCGTCGCCATCGTCTCTCCTCCCCCTGCTCCGGCACGGCCGGCAGCAAGCGCCGTGCCACGCCCTGCCGGTGACGTTAACTGGGGTGCCGGGCAGCGTCGAGCGCCGCCACGAATCGGTCGAGCTCGGCCTCGGTGTTGTAGACGTGCACCGAGGCACGCATCACGGTCTGTAGCCCGCGGCGCTCGAGATCGAGGCGCGAGGAGAAGCGGGTCGACACCGTGACGTTGATCGCCTGGCGGCGCAGCGCGTCGCGCAGCGCCAGATGGTCGGCGCCGTCGACTGTGAAGGTGACGATGCCGCCCTTCACCGTCCCGAGATCGGCGAGATGGATGCCCTGCAGGCTGCCGAGCCGGGCGCGCAGACCGTCGGCGAGGACCTTCAGGCGCTCCCAGATCGCCGGCATGCCGAGCTCGTTGGCCTGGTCGACGGCGACCTTGAGGCCGATCACGCCGGCGAAGTAGCGCTCCCAGTTCTCGAAGCGCCTGGCGTCGGGGCTGACCTCGTAGCTGTCGGCGGCGGTCCACTTGGCGGCATGGTTGTCGAGGAACACCGGCTCGATCGACGCCGTCGTCGCCTGGCGGGCGTAGAGAAAGCCGGTGCCGCGCGGCCCGCGCAGGTACTTGCGGCCGGTCACCGACAGGAAGTCGCAGCCGATCGCCTCGACGTCGACCGGCAGCTGGCCGACCGACTGGCAGGCGTCGAGCAGGTAGAGCACGCCGGCCTGCCGGGCGAGCCGGCCGACCGCTTCGGCCGGCTGCACCAGGCCGCCCTGGGTCGGCACGTGCGAAATCGAGATCAGCTTCGTGCGCCGGTCGATGGCGCGCTCCAGCGCCGCCAGATCGATCTGGCCGTCGGCATCGTCGGGCACGACGACCAGCTCGGCCCCGGTCTTCCGCGCGACCTGCAGGTAGGAGATGTAGTTCGACGAATATTCGCTGACGCAGGTCAGGATGCGGTCGCCCGGCTTGAACTCCAGCGAGTAGAAGGCGAGGTCCCAGGCGCGCGTCGCGTTCTCGACGAAGGCGATCTCGCCGGGCGCCGCGCCGACCAGGCGGGCGACCGCGGGGTAGAAGCCTTCGAGCTGGTCGTGGGCCTTCGCCGCCGCCTCGTAGCCGCCGATCTCGGACTCGAGCCGCAGATGGTCCAGGGTGGCGTCGAGGGTGCGCCGGCTGGGCAGCGCCGCGCCGGCGGCATTGAGATGCAGGACATGGGCGCAGCCGGGGGTCTCGGCGCGCAGCCGCTCGACGTCGAGGGTCACTGGCGGTCCTTTCCGATGTATCCTGCCGCGATGGATTTCCGCGGCAGTGTGGGACGGTGGATGCTGCCTAGGGCGCAGCCCGAGCCCGAGCAACTGACGATTGCTCATGACGGCGCCGACCTGCCTCTGGCCTTCGTCCGCAGCAGGCGGGCCCGACGGGCCTCTCTGCGGGTCGACGCGGCGCGGCGGCGGATCGTGCTGACCGCACCCGCGCGCATGCCGCTGGCCACGGCGATCGCGTTCGCCCAGCAGCAGGCGCCGTGGATCGCGCTGCGCCTGCGCCGCCTGCCCGAGCGCCGGCCCTTCGCCGACGGCGCCGAGATCCCCTATTTCGGAGCGCCGCATCGCATCCGGCATCGGCCGGACGCGCGCGGCACGGTGTGGCGCGAGGCCGACGAGATCCACGTCGCCGGCCGGACCGAGCACCTGCCGCGGCGGCTGCGCGACTGGCTGACGGCGGAGCTTCGCCGCGAGCTCGTGCCGCGCGTGCACGACAAGGCCGCCCGGGTCGAGCGCCCGGTCAAGCGCATCACCCTGCGCGACAACCGCTCGCGCTGGGGCAGCTGCGGGCCGGACGCGACCATGACTTTCTCCTGGCGCCTGGTGTTCGCGCCGCCCGAGGTCGTCGACTATCTCGTGGCGCACGAGGTCGCCCATCTCGTGCATCTCAACCACGGCCCGCGCTTCTGGGCGCTGGCCCGCACCCTGTGCGAGGGCTCGCTCGACGAGGCCGAGCGCTGGCTGCGCGGCAACGGCGCCGAGTTGCTGCAGTACGGCGCCGTCGAGGACTAGGAGCCTGTCTGAGAATTGGGTTTCGAAGCGACCGTAAGTCTGGCTGTGTATTAGGGATGAGCAAGCAGTTTCGCCCCTGGAAGATCGACGAAGTTCAGCTTCTGCCGCCGAGCGTGCAGGACTACGTGCCGTCCGGTCATGTCAGCCGGTTCATCGTGACGTTGGTTCAGGAGACGTTGGACCTGGGCGCGATCATCGGGAGCTATCGGGGCGAGTTGGGGCAGCCGCCGTTCGATCCGAGGATGATGACGGCGTTGTTGTTGCAGGGCTTTGTCAGCGGGCTGTACTCGTCGCGTCGGATAGCCCGAGCCTGCGTGGAGCGGGCCGACTTCATGATGCTTGTTGCGGGAGACCCTCCGGACTTCCGTACGATCTGGGAGTTCCGTCGGCGCCACGAGAAGGCGCTGTCGGGCCTGTTCGTGCAGGTGCTGAAGGTGGCGGAGAAGGCGGGTCTGGTGAAGCTGGGTCACGTGGCGCTGGACGGCACGAAGATCCGGGCGAACGCCTCCAAGCACAAGGCGATGAGCTACGAGCGGATGAAGAAGCGGGAAGCGGAGCTTGCGACGGAGGTCGATCGCTGGCTGAAGGCGGCCGACGCGGCGGACCGCGAGGAGGACGGCCGTCGCGGCGACGATCTGCCGGCATGGCTGGCCGACAAGCAGAAGCGGCTGGAGAAGATCCGCCAGGCAAAGGCGGAACTCGAGGCGGAGGCGCAGGCGGCTGCCGAAGAAGAAAGGCGGCACGGTCAGAGAGCCGAGGAGCCTGCACCGAAGGCTGAACCGTCACCCAAGGCGCAGCGCAACTTCACCGACCCCGAGAGCCGTATCCTGAAGACCAAGGACGGCTTCATTCAGGGATACAACGCCCAGGCCGCCGTCGATGGCGAGGCCCAGATCATCGTCGCCCACGGCCTGGTGGCCCAGACGAGCGATCAGGACCAGTTGGTGCCGTTGCTCGACAGCATCCAGGCAAACCTGGGTCGCCAGCCAAAGGAGGTCTCGGCAGATGCCGGCTACTGCAGAGAGGCCAACCTCGAAGCCCTGCACCAGCGCCATATCAGAGGCTACGTCGCAATCGGCCCTGCCAAGCATCCCGAACGAGGCAGGCCAAACCTCTCCGGACCGCTGACGAGGGCCATGCGCACAAGGCTCAAGCGAGCTGGTTGGCGTAGTCGCTACAGGCTACGAAAGCAGATCGTCGAGCCGGTGTTCGGACAGATCAAGCAAGCACGAGGCTTCCGCCAGTTCCTCCTCCGGGGTATCGACCGGGTCAGGGCTGAATGGGCAATGATCTGCACGGCCCACAACATCGCAAAGCTCGCGGCCCGAGCATGACCCAGACCGAGAGCGACAACACATCAACTAAGCCCGCCGGAACTATCCGGACGGGCTCCTAGCCGAAGCGACCGGGATCGCAAGCCGCCAGCGCCGGCGGCAGCGCCTCGCCGGCCATCTGCCGGGCGATCAGCCGGCCGGTCGCGGTCGCCAGGGTGAGGCCGACATGCTGGTGCCCATAGGCGCACCAGACGTTGGCCAGCCGCGGCGCGCGGCCGATCGCCGGCCGAAAGTCGGGCAAGGAGGGGCGCTCGCCGATCCAGCGGCTGCGCTCGGCGCCGCCGACCCCGGGAAAGATGTCCTTGAGATGCCGCACCAGCAGGTCGGCGCGCGCCCAGCTCGGCGGCTGGTGGGGTGCCGCCAGCTCGACCGTGCCGGCGACCCGCAGGCCTTCCTCCATGGGCGTGATGAAGAAGCCGCGCTCGGCCGGGCTGATCGGCAGGTCGAAACGCACGTTGTCGGGCGCCAGCATGACGTGATAGCCGCGCTCGGCGACCAGCGGCGCATTGAAGCCCAGCAGGCGGGTGAGCTCGCCCGAGGCGCGACCGGCGGCGATCACCACGGCACTGGCCGGCAAGTCGCCGTCGACCACGCGCACCCCGGTGACCTGGCCGCCGTCGCGCACGAAGCCGCGGACCCGGCCGCGCAGCACCGTGCCTCCGTCGGCGGCGAAGCGCTCGGCCAGGGTTTCGACCACCCGATACGGATTGATGGTGTGCATGCCCTCGGGGTAGTAGACGCCGCGCACGATGTGCGGGCTGAGGCCGGGCGCCAGGGCGCGGGCGCGATCGCCGTCGACGATCTCGAGCACCGTGCCCTTGGCGCGCTGCATCGCCCGCTCCTGCTCGCCGTCGGCGAAGGCGGCCTCGGTCTCGTAGACGTAGAGCGCGCCCTGGGTGCGAAACAGCTCGCCCAGGCCCGAGGCCTGTATCTCGGCCTTCCAGGCCAGGTTGGCCTCGGCCATCAGGGCGCCGAACGCGTCGATTCCCTTCTGTACCGCCGCCGGGCTGAGCGCGGCGAGCGCGAAGCGGGCCATCCAGGGCAGCAGCCAGGGCAGGCTGGGCGGATGCACGGTGAGCGGCCCGCTGCGGTCCATCAGCATCTGCGGCAGCCGCTTCAGGGTCGACGGCCGGGCCAGCGGCAGCAGATGATCGATGGCGACGAACCCGGCATTGCCGAACGAGGTCGAGCGGCCGGGCTCGGCACTGTCGAGCAGGGTGACGGCGTGACCTTCGCGCTGGAGGAGGCGGGCGGTCGCGGTGCCGACGATGCCGGCGCCGACGACGATGATGGGGGCTTGCGCGCTCATGGCGCGACGTTAGCACGGCCGCCGAGATAGCCCAGCGCGGCGCGCAGGATGCGCCGCTCCAGGGACTTCGGATCGATGGCGCCGCGCGCGGCGGCCGCGTCGATCAGGGCTCGCGTCATCGCCATCAGGTCGAGCGCTGCCTCGTCGAGCCGCTGCCGACCGAGCCTGCGACGGTGGGGCGTCAGCACCGCCTCGAGGACCGCCGCGATGCCGCCGCTCGTCGCCAGATCGGCCGGATCGAGGCCCAGCCGCTGCTCCTCGAAGTCGAGGATGCGCGCCAGCGCCGGCCGCGCCAGCTGGCGGTGGATCGCGGCCCGCACCAGCCGGCGCAGCGTCGCCTCCAGCGACAGGCCGGCGGCGCCCTCGGTCGCGGCCACGATCTCGGCCATCAGCATCGCGCGTTCGCGCCGGCTCAGCGCCGCGACCAGCGCGTCCTTGCTGGGGAAGTACTGGTAGAGCGAACCGACGCTAAGGCCGGCCCGCTCGGCGACGGCGTTGGTGTTGAGGGCGGCCAGGCCGCCGCTCTCGAGAATGCGAGCCGCCGCCTCGACGATGGACTCAACCGTGTGCGCCGAGCGCGGCTGGACCGGCATCTTGCGCGGCTGCAGCCGGAGGCGGGCGATGCGAGTAGGCATTGCGAGCAATTACTCGCATCATGGCCGGACCGTCAATGGAAGGCCCGATGTCCCGCCCCTACACCTTCTTCATGCTGCTGCGCAGCCAGCCCGACTGGCTGCGCCTGGCGCGCGCCGAGCGCCGGCGCTTCGTTGCCGACGAGATCGCGCCCCTGCTGACCCGCCATCCCGAGGTGCGCCTGCGCTTCTACGACGCCGAGGCCTTCTCGGGCCGCTGCACCGACGTCGCGGTGTTCGAGACCGCCGACTTGGCGGCCTACCGTTTCCTGGTCGACGGGCTGCGTGACACGCCGTTCTTCTCGCACCCCTATTTCACGGTCGTCGACATCGTCCCGGCGGTCGAGGACGGCTACGTCGAGTACGACGGCGAGGAGCGGGCCCGACAGGCCGATTGATTTGCGCCCGCGAATGACTATTTACGGGCGCATGTCTTCCTCCCCGCAAAGCGAGCCGTCCCCCGGCTGGCACGCCACGACGATCCTGTCGGTCCGCAAGGGCGGACAGGTGGTGATGGCCGGCGACGGCCAGGTCTCGATGGGCCAGACCATCGTCAAGGGCAACGCCAAGAAGGTGCGTCGCATCGGCGGCGGCCAGATCATCGCCGGCTTCGCCGGCTCGACGGCCGACGCCTTCACCCTGTTCGAGCGGCTCGAGGCCAAGCTGGAGCGCCATCCCGGCCAGCTGCTTCGGGCCTGCGTCGAGATGGCCAAGGACTGGCGCACCGACAAGTACCTGCGGCGCCTCGAGGCGATGATGGCGGTGGCCGACAAGGACGTCTCGCTGCTGCTGTCCGGCGCCGGCGACGTTCTCGAGCCCGAGGGCGGCGTCATCGCCATCGGCTCGGGCGGCAACTACGCGCTGTCGGCGGCGCGGGCGCTGATCGACGTCGACGGGCTGGACGCCGAGACGATCGCCCGCAAGGCCATGAACATCGCCGCCGACATCTGCGTCTACACCAACCACAATCTCGTCATCGAGAAGCTCTGAGACCCATGAGCAACGACTTTTCCCCCCGCGAGATCGTCTCCGAGCTCGACAAGCACATCATCGGCCAGAAGGACGCCAAGCGCGCGGTCGCCGTGGCGCTGCGCAACCGGTGGCGCCGCCTGCAGCTGCCGGAGGCGCTGCGCGAGGAGGTGCTGCCCAAGAACATCCTGATGATCGGGCCGACCGGCTGCGGCAAGACCGAGATCGCGCGCCGCCTGGCCAAGCTCGCCAATGCGCCGTTCCTCAAGGTCGAGGCGACCAAGTTCACCGAGGTCGGCTATGTCGGCCGCGACGTCGAGCAGATCGCCCGCGACCTGATGGAGGCGGCGATCGACATGACGCGCGAGCGGCTGCGCAAGGACGTGCGCGCCAAGGCCGAGCTAGCGGCCGAGGACCGAGTGCTCGACGCCTTGTGCGGCGCCAATGCCAGCGAGGAGACGCGCCTGCGCTTCCGCCACAAGCTGCGCAACGGCGAGCTCAACGAGCGCGAGATCGAGGTCGAGGTGGCCGACGCCGGCGGGCCCATGCAGTTCGAGGTCCCCGGCCAGCCCGCGGGCTCGGTCGGCATGATCAATCTCGGCGACATGCTGGGCAAGGCGTTCGGCGGTCGCACCAAGAAGCGCAAGATGACCGTCGCGGAGTCCCACGAGACCTTGATGCGCGAGGAGAGCGACAAGCTGCTCGACCAGGAGCGCGTCGTGCGCGAGGCCCGCGAGTCGGTCGAGCAGAACGGCATCGTGTTCATCGATGAGATCGACAAGATCACGGCGCGCAGCGAGTTTCGCGGCGGCGGCGACGTCAGCCGCGAGGGCGTGCAGCGCGACCTGCTGCCGTTGATCGAGGGCACCACGGTCAACACCAAGCACGGTCCTGTGAAGACGGACCACGTGCTGTTCATCTGCTCGGGTGCCTTCCACCTCGCCAAGCCCAGCGACATGCTGCCTGAGCTGCAGGGCCGCCTGCCGATCCGGGTCAACCTCGCGTCGCTCAGCCAGGAGGATTTCAAGCGCATCCTGACCGAACCCGAGGCCAGCCTGGTCAAGCAATACAAAGCTCTGCTGGCGACCGAGAAGGTGGAACTCGAGTTCGGAGTCGACGCCGTCGACGAGCTGGCCAAGCTGTCGGCCGAGATCAACGAGACGGTCGAGAACATCGGCGCCCGCCGCCTGCACACGGTGATGGAGAAGCTGCTCGAGGAGATCAGCTTCACCGCCTCCGACCGCCCCGGCGAGAAGATCGCCATCGATGCGGCCTACGTGCGCGAGCGGGTCGGCACCCTGGCCAAGAATGCCGATCTCAGCAGGTTCGTGCTGTAGGCGTTCACGACTCTCTTACCCGCGCTGGTACTTCCTGCCGAGTGTTGTACACATCCGGCAAAGGTTACAGGGAGTGGGTGAGATGCGTCCGTTCGACATGCTCATGCTCGCCGCCATCGGGACGGCTGCAATCGCATTCCAAGCGGGGGCCCAGGCGCCAGGCTCGGCATACGACATGAAGGGGACCTGGAAGGGCGTGCGCCAGTCGATCACCGACGGTGTCACGCCGCATCATCCGCCCAGCGCGCAAAAGGGCGCGGCTGGCCGCTATCGGCTCACGGAGGTCAACGTGACTTTCCGGATCGAGGGCCAAGAGGGCGCTCGCTTCTGGGGCACGATGAGTTCGGAACACTTCACCAATCGGCTGATTGGGTCGCAGTCGATGGATGGCAAGTGGCTATACATGGCCGGAGCCGAGGGCCTGCTCGATGGCCAAGTCATCGACGCCGATACGATCGAGGTTTGCTATCGGCACGCCAACCCGGCGTCGGCCACGGTCGGCTGCAATCTGATGAAGCGCCAGAAGTAGGCGGGCCGCTACCCGCCGTGCAGGTGATCGAACAGGAACACCTGGTCCCCTGCCCGCAGGCGGGCCGAGAACGGCACGACGGCGCCGTTGATCGCCGCGGCGTAGAGGTCGTGCTGCATGTCGAGCCGGACGGCGAGCTGCTCGACCGTCGTGCCGTCCGCCACCTCCACCGACGTCTGCCCGGCGCCGTCCGGCAGGAAGCGGCGCAGGTTGCCCCAGGCACGGACGGTGATGTGCATCATGGGGAGCTGCGTCACGCCTTCCGGTCGGCCAGCGCCAGCGCGATCTTCTCGGCCGTGATCGGCAGCGCCTGCACGCGCACGCCGCAGGCCGACGCGACGGCATTGGCGATCGCCGCCGGCGGCTGGATGCACGGCGGCTCGCCGACGCCCTTGGCGCCGTAGGGACCGTTGACGCTGGGCTGCTCGACCAGGATGCACTCGACCCGCGGCATGTCCATCGCCGTCGGCATCTTGTAGTCGGTGAGGTTGGCGTTGCGCACGCGACCCTCGCCGTAGACGATCTCCTCGCTCAGCGCCTGGCCGATTCCCTGCGCCACGCCGCCTTCGATCTGGCCCTCGATGTACGTCGGATTGATGGCGAAGCCGACATCCTGAGCGACCACGTAGCGCTCGACCGAGACCTCGCCGGTCGCCGGATCGACCGCCACCTCGGCGGCGTGGGCGTGGAAGCTCGGCGTCGTCCAGGCCGGCAGCGGATGGTTCTTCACCCGGCCGGGATCGTAGGCCGGCATCGGCTGGATCGCCGTGCCGTGCGAGATCAGGCCGCCGCCGCCGCGTTGCGACAGAGTGGCGACCTCGGCCAGCGACAGCTTCTGGTTGCCCAGCACGACATGCTTGTCGGTGAGCGTCATGCCGTCGGTCGGCACCTTCCACTGCTGCGCGGCGATCTCGAAGACCTGCCGCCGCAGGTCGGCGGCGGCGACGCGGCAGGCATTGCCGACCGAGAAGGCGGTGCGGCTGCCCTGGGCTCCGTAGTCGAACGGCGTCGCCTCGGTGTCGACCTCGGCCACGTTGACGTCGGCGAGGTCGATGCCGAGCTCCTCGGCGAGGACCTGGGCGGCGCCGGTCAGCGCTCCGGTGCCGATCTCGACGGCGCCGCTGACCAGGGTCACGGTGCCCTCGGGATTGACCTTAACGTAGACGCCGGACGAGCCGCCGGTGGTCAGCCACCAGCTGCAGGCGATGCCCTTGCCGCGACCGGGGGCCGGCCGGCGGTCGTGCCAGCCGATCGCGTCGGCGGCGCGGCGCAGGCATTCCTCGATGCTGACGCCCACCACCTTCTCGCCGGCCGGGCCCTCGTCCCCCTCGCGGAAGACGTTGCGCAGGCGCAGCTCCAGCGGGTCGATGCCGAGGTCGTCGGCGATCATGTCCATCTGCGATTCGACGGCGAAGTTGGCCATCGGGCCGGCCGGGGCGCGGAACGAGCCGGTCGCTCCCTTGTTGGTGTAGACCGCGATTCCCTCGAGATGCAGATGCTCGGTCCGATAGGGCCCGGCCAGCACCTGCAAGGCGATCGCCGCCGTCGCCGGCCCGGAGTTGGCGTAGGCGCCGCAATCGAGCACGACGCGGCCGCTGCGCGCCAGCAGGGTGCCGTCGCGCGACACGCCGGTCTTCATCTCGATCACCGTCGGCTGGCGCGGATAGGCGTCGCTCAGCTCCTCCTCGCTGGTCGTCAGCAGCTTGACCGGCCGTCCCGACTTGCGGGCCAGCCAGGCCGCCCAGTGCTCGACGCCGACCCGCAGTTTGCCGCCGAAGCCGCCGCCGATGCCGGGCACGATCACCCGTACCTTGCGCGCCGGCAGGTCGAGCACCTCGGCCAGCATGTTCTTCATGTCGAAGGGCAGCTGGGTGTTGGTCCAGACGATCAGGTCGCCGTTGCCGTCCCAGCTCGCCACGGCGGCGCGCGGTTCGGTATAGCCGGGGTGCACGAGTTGGGTGGAGAAGCGGTGTCGATAGACCTTGTAGGCGGCGGCGAAGCCCGCCTCGACGTCGCCGTGGCTCATCGCGCAGCGGCCGGCGACGTTGCCCGACCGGTCGAATACCGGCAGCGCCTGGAAGCCCTGCCAGTCGGCATGGACCAGCGACGCGCCGGGCGCCATCGCCTCCTCGGGATCGAACACCGCCGGCAGCGGCGCGTACTCGACCTCGATCAGGCGCACCGCCTGCTCGGCGATCTCGAGCGAGGTCGCGGCCACCGCCGCCACCGCCTCGCCGAGGAAGTTGACCTCGTCGCGCGCCAGCACCGGCCGGTCCTTGATCGCCGTGCCGAAGCGGATCGCCGGCAGGTCGGCCGCCGTCAGCACGCAGCGCACGCCGGGCAATGCACGCGCCTTGGCGGTGTCGATGCGTAGGATGCGGGCATGCGCCTGCGGGCTGCGCAGGATCTTGCCGAACAGCATGCCGGGCAGGGCGAAGTCGGCGGCGTAGACGTGACGGCCGGTGACCTTGCCGACGCCGTCGATGCGATTGAGCCGCTTGCCGGCGACGCGGCGCTCGACATGGGTCATGGCTGGCCCCCCATCCGTCGCGCCGCCAGCGCCACGGCGTCGACGATCTTCTGGTAACCCGTGCAGCGGCACAGGGTCCCGGCCAGCGCCTCGCGGATCTGCGGTTCGCTCGGCACCCGGCCATCGCACTCGTCGAGGAACGACTTGGCGGTCAGGATCATGCCCGGGATGCAGTAGCCGCACTGCACGGCGCCGCAGTCGATGAAGGCCTGCTGCAGCGGATGCAGGTGCTCCGGATCGCCCAGCCCTTCGATGGTGACGATGGCATGGCCCTGCGCCTGCACTGCCAGCAGGATGCAGGAATTCACCGCCTTGCCGTCGAGCAGCACGGTGCAGACGCCGCACTCGGCCTCGAGGCAGTTCTCCTTGGTTCCGGTCAGGCCGAGCTCGCCGCGCAGCACCTGCAGCAGGCTCCAGTGCGGCTCGACCAGCACGCTGTGCGCCTCGCCGTTGATCGTCAGCTCGATCGGCATCCTCATGGCAGGCGCTCCCGGCAACGCGTCAGGGCGCGCTCGACCAGCGCCGCCACCAGAAGGCGCCGGTAGCGGGCCGAGGCGCGCACGTCGTCGATCGGCGCCGCCGCGTCGGCGGCCAGGCGTCCGGCTTCGGCGAAGCTCCCGCCGCCCGCCACGCACGCTTCGGCCGGCGGGACGCGCACGCTGCGGGCCGCGGCCGCGCCGAGAGCGATGCGCACCGTGGCGTAGCCGCCGTCGCGCGGGCCGCTCAGGCGCGCCGCGACGCAGACCACCGAGATCTCCATCGCCTTGCGCCGCCCGCCCTTGAGGAAGGCGGTGGCGCTGGCCGTGCCGGGATCGTCGAAGTGCACCGCGGTCAGCACCTCGTCCGCCGCGCGCGCCGTGCGGCCGCGGTCGAGCAGGAAGCCGTCGAGCGGCAGGCGGCGCGTACCGCCGTGGCCGGCCAGCGCGACGCTGGCGTCGAGCGTCAGCAGCACCGGCACCAGGTCGGCCGCCGGCGAGGCATTGACGATGTTGCCGCCGACCGTGGCGACGTTGCGGATCTGCCGGCCGCCGACGACCGCCGAGGCCTCGGCGAGCGCGCGCAGCCCCGTCTGGAAAGCGGCATGGAAGACCACGGCGTTGTGCGTCGTCGTGGCGCCAATCGTGAAGCCGCTGGTGTCGTGCCGGATCCCGTCGAGGCCCAGTCCCGCCAGGCTGATCAGGTGCTGCGGCGCGCTGCGGCCGCGCCGCATCTGGATCACCAGGTCGGTGCCGCCGGCGATGAAGCGGGCGGCGTCGCCGTGCTCATGGGCCAGGCCGATCGCGCCGGCCAGGCTGTCGGGCTGGTGGAAGGCGAACGACATGGCCGGCTCAGAGATGCTTCTGCGCCATCGGCCAGACCGTGGTGCCCATGGCCTTCAACGTGTCCTCGGCGGTGCCGCCGGCGGGCGCGAACGGCATGATGATGAAGCCGTCGACGCCGGCGCGACGCAGGTCGACCATGTGCTGTGCCACTTCCTCCGGCGTGCCGGCCAGGGTGAAGGCGTCGACATGGCGGTCGGTGATCAGCGGCAGCAGCGGCGTGTAGGGCGCGGCACCCTCGGCGTAGTGCACCTTGGCGTAGGGCGCGGCCTGCTCGGCGGTCAGGGTCAGGCCCTCGGCCTCGGCCGTTCGGAACTTCAGCCGGCCGGCCGCCAGCATGCGGGCGACGCCCAGCCGCACCGCGTCGCGCGCCGCCTTGCCGTCGCTCGCGATGCAGGTGTTGAGGCGGGCCAGCACCTTCACCTGGGCCGGGTCGCGGCCGGCCTTGGCCGAGCCCTGCGCCAGGATCTCGCGGAACGCCTTGGCCTCGGCCACCGAGCCGCAGCCTTCCATGATGGCGCCGTCGGCGACCGCGCCGGTCATGCGCTGGCCGAGCGGGCCGTTGCTCGCGACGTAGACGGGGATGTCGGCGCGCATGGCTTTGAAGCTCAGCTTGCCGCCGTTGAACGAGACGACCTCGCCCTGGAAGTCGACCGTCTCGCCGGCCAGCAGGCGGCGGATCATCTGGATCGATTCGCGCATGGCGACGGCCGGCTTCTTGCGCACGATGCCGAGCTCGGCGAAGCCCGAGATGCCGGCACCGAAGCCGAGCAGGGCGCGGCCGTTCGAGATCTCGTCCAGGGTGGCGATCGCCATCGCCGTCAGGGCCGGATGGCGGGCGAAGGGATCGGTGACGCAGGTGCCGAGCTTGACCCGGCTGGTGGCGAGCGCCAGCACCGCCAGGGTCGAGTAGACCTCGCGATAGAAGCGCTCGTCGGCGACCCACAGCGCGTCGAAGCCGCTCGCCTCGGCGAGCTTGGCCCGGTCCACCATCTGCGGCACGGGCACGTTGCCCAGCATCAAGAGTTCGAGCGTCATGGCGCGAAAGGCTCCTTGGTCGAATCGGTCAGGTCAGGCGGCTTCCACCCAGGGGGCGGACCAGGCGGCGAAGCGCGGCGCCAGCCAGTAGTCGTCGTCGAACTTCATCGCGACGTCGCGGGCGGCGCGCATCAGCAGGGTGACGATGCGGGTCTTCTCGTTGGCCGAGATCATGGCGGCGGAATAGGAGACGCAGATCGCCACGGTCTCCTCGTTCTCGCGGTCGCTGACCGAGACGGCGAGCGATTCGACCCCGGGCAGGCATTCGTCGGTCGCCTGGGCCCAGCCCTTGTCGCGCACGACCTGCAGGGCGGCGAGCAGCTGGTCCAGGCTCTGCGGTGCGTTGGGAGAGGGCGGCTCGAGCGGCGCGGGATAGAGGGTGCGCACCGCCTCGTCGTTGAGGCGGGCCAGCAGGGCGCGGCCGCTGGCCGAGGAAAAGGCCGGCAGGCGGTCGCCCGGCGAGGTCACGACGCGCAGCGCCCGCGTGCCATGGCGCATGCGCAGGCCGATGATCTCGGTGCGGTCGAGAATGGCGACGTAGCCGGTATGGCCGGTCGCCTTGGCGATGTGGCCGAGCGCCTCGTCGGCGAACAGGCTGAGGCTCGAGTTGGCGCGGTGCCGGCGCGAGGTCTCGAAGACGAGGTTGCCGACGCGATAGCCTGACCGGCCCTCGAGGCTGGTCAGCAGCCCGACCTTGGCCATCGACTTCAGAAGGCGGGACGTCGAACTCTTGGGCAGGCCGAGCAGTTGCGCCGCCTCGGTGACCGACAGCGTGCTGCGCTCCGCCGTGAATAGCCGCAGCACGTTCGAGACGTTGTCGAGAGTGCTCATGCGGCTTGCCCGAGTGGTTCCATTTTTGCTTCTGCATCCCGCGATAAGTGGAACGACAGTAGCGCATTGGCGATCCGAGACAAGCAACTCCGGAGCGAAGTGCCGAATCTGGTCCCTCGGTTGACAATAGTGGAACCGTGGGAAATTCTTCTCCGTCGGGGAGCTTCGTGTGGAGGATAAGGGGATGGGTGCGGGATCCAACCGTCGTGATTTCATCAAGCTCTCCGGGGCCGGCGCGCTGGCGCTGGGCGGCCTGGGAGCCGGCGCTGCCTCGGCGCAACAGCCCTCGAACACGCTGACGGTGGCCTGGGACACCGATATCGACAGCCTCGATCCGCACGTCTTCAAGTCGGTCGGCGGCTACGGCGTCCAGTGCAACATCTACGACCCGCTGCTGTCGTGGAAGGTGCGGCCGATCGACGGCATGCCGGGCGTTTCGCGCGCCTTTCCGGGCGAGTTCGAAGGCAGCGTGATGGAATCCTGGGCCTTCGAGGGCGACGGCAAGGTCCTGGTCCTGAAGCTGCGGCCCGGCATGAAGTTCCCGAGCGGCAAGCCGATCACCATCGAGGCGGTGAAGTACTCGCTCGATCGGGCCCTGCAGTCGCCCGGCTACATGCGCTTCGTGATGCCGCGCATGCTGCGCATCTCCAAGCCGGACGACATCGTGGTGCGCGATCCCAGCACCATCGCCATCACCATGTCGGGTCCGACGACCAAGGAGATGCCGCTCAACCTGATGTCGCTGATGACCATCACGGTGCTCGATCCAGATCTGGTCAAGCCGAACGCCACCGAGAAGGATCCGTGGGCGGCCGAATGGGCCAAGCGCAATCCGGCCGGCTCGGGCCCCTACGAGCTGACCAAGAACACGCCCGGCGTCGAGGTCGTGCTCGAGGCGCGCAAGGACCACTGGGCCGGCAAGCCGGCTTTCGAGAAGGTGGTGTTCAAGTTCGTGCCCAATGAGGCCGACCGCGTGCTGCTGCTGAAGCGCAAGGCCGTCGACCTGGTGGTCGGGCGGCCCGGCCTGTCGCCGCGCAGCATCAAGACCTTCGAGAACGACAAGCAGTTCCGCATCGTGTCGATTCCCGACACGACCTGCCACTGGGTGGCGATGAACCAGACCAAGGCGCCGCTCGACAACGTCAAGGTGCGCCAAGCGATCTGCTACGCCATCCCGACCGCGGCGATCGTGCCCAACGTGCTGCTGGGCTACGGCGCGGCCATGACCTCGCCGCTGCCGGCCCTGATGCCGGGCCACGATTCCAGCCTGTCGCCCTACAAGTTCGACATCGAGAAGGCCAAGACGCTGATGAAGGAAGCGGGTGTCAGCGGGCCCGTCACCCTCGACCTTGCGGTGCGAATCGGCTGGCAGCCGCATGAGGAAGCGGCGGTGTGGATCCAGCGCGAGCTCGAGAAGATCGGCTTCAAGATCAACATCACGCGCCAGACCGATGCCACCTTCCGCCAGCTCGCCTCCAAGGGCGACCTGCAGCTGTCGATCGAGTCGTGGCAGTCGTGGGTCAACGATCCGTTCTTCCACATGGTGCCGCTGTTCCACAGTACCTCGAAGGGCACCAACACGGCCTTCTACAACAACCCGGCGCTCGACAGGATCCTCGACGAGAACTACCACCAGCCCGATCCCGAGAAGCGCCTCGCCGCCGCCAAGGCGGCGCAGAAGATCGTCATCGACGACGCAGTCTGGGGAATGCTGTGGTACGACAACTGGACCCGCGTCATGCGCTCCGACCTGGTCGGCGTCGAGAAGCGCTGGGACACGTTCGAGCGCTTCCGCAGCATGAAGTTCGCGTAGTTCATCTCCTCCCCGAGCGTAGCTCGGGGAGGTGTCGGCGAAGCCGACGGAGGGGTCATGAGTCAAGACCCCTCCGGCCCTTCGGGCCACCTCCCCACTGCGTGGGGAGGAAACCCGAGCGGGGTCCCAGTTGGCCTTCCTGTCCTATTTCCTGCGCCGGCTGTCGCTCGTCATCCCGACCCTGATCGGCGTCACGATTATCACCTTCACCCTGACCTACCTGCTGCCCGGCAACCCGGCGGTGGTGAAGGCCGGGCCGCTGGTGCCGCGCGAGATCGTCGCCGAGATCGAGAAGCAGATGGGCCTCGATCAGCCGGCCTGGGTCCAGTACTGGCGCTACATCTCGGGCGTCGCGCAGGGTGATCTCGGCACCAGCAGCGCGACCGGCCGCCCCGTCCTGGAGGATTTCCAGCAGCGCCTGCCGGCGACCCTCGAGCTCACCCTCGCCAGCCTGCTGATCGCGCTGGTGATCGGCATCCCGCTCGGCGTGCAGTCGGCGGTGCATCGCGACACCGCGATCGATCACATTGGCCGGATCGTCGGCGTCGCCGGCGTCGCCATGCCGACCTTCTGGACCGGCCTGCTCGCGATCTACTTCTTCTTCTTCATGCTCGGCGTGGCGCCGGCGCCGCTCGGCCGCCTCGGCCCCGGCATCGAGCCGCCGACCTCGATCACCGGCCTCTACGTGATCGACAGCCTGCTCACCGGCAACTGGACGGCCCTGGGCTCGTCGCTGCATCAGCTCATGCTGCCGGCCTTCGTGCTGGGGCTGAGCGTGATGGCGCCGATCGCCCGCATGGTGCGCTCGACCATGCTCGAGATCCTCGAGTCCGACTACATCAAGGCGGCCTGGGCGGCCGGCATACCGCGCCGCAAGGTGATCTACGGCGACGCGCTGGGCAACGCGCTTATCCCGGTGATCACCATCCTCGGCCTGGTGTTCGGCTTCCTGATGGCCGGCAACGCCGTGGTCGAGAGCGTGTTCTCCTGGCCGGGCATCGGCAATTACGCCATCACCGCGCTGATGACCAAGGACTCCGGCCCGATCCAGTCCTTCGTGCTGTTCGTCGCCGTGGTCTACGTGCTCGTGAACTTCGCGATCGACATCCTGTATGGGCTGATCGATCCGCGCATCCGGCTCGAGTGATGGCCGATCTCGCGCAGCCACGTGCTTCGACGCCACCGGCGGCTGGCGCGAGCCTGCGCCTGGTGTGGCGCCGCTTGCGGCGCAATTGGCCGTCGGCGGTGGCGCTGGGCCTGATCGTGCTGATGGCCCTGGCGGCGCTGCTGGCGCCCTGGGTGGCGCCCTACGAGGCCGACGCGACCGATCCCGCGACCGCCTTGCAGGCGCCGTCCTGGGCGCACTGGCTGGGCACCGACATTTACGGACGCGACCTGCTCTCGCGCATCATCTTCGCCGGCCAGGTCGATCTCTCGGTCGCCTTCGGCGCCACGGCGCTGGCGCTTGGCTTCGGCGCCACGGTCGGCGCGCTTTCCGGCCTGTACCGCGGCTGGATCGACCTGATCATCATGCGTTGCGTCGATTCGGTCATGGCCTTTCCGGCCTTCATCCTGGCCATGGCGATCACGGCGGCGCTGGGCAACACCATCGCGAACGTGCTGTTCGCCATCGCGCTGACCCAGGTGCCCAACTACCTGCGCCTGGTGCGCGGCGAAATCCTGCGGATCCGCGAGATGGAGTATGCCGACGCGGCCCGCGTCGTCGGCAACCCGGCGTGGCGCATCGTCTTCATCCATCTGCTGCCCAACTGCCTGCCGCCGATCATCGTGCAGGCGACGCTGGCCATGGGCTATGCGCTTCTGACCATGGCGGCGCTGTCGTTCATCGGGCTCGGCATCCGCCCGCCGCAGAGCGAGTGGGGCTCGATGACCGCTGAGGGCGCCCAGTACATCGTCACCGGCGAGTGGTGGCTGTTCCTGTTCCCCGGCCTCGCCATCGTCGTCATGGTCCTGTCGTTCAACCTGATCGGCGACGCGCTGCGCGACTTCCTCGATCCACGCATGCGGGGCGTGCGGTGACGTCCGCGCTCGCCCCGGTGATCGCCGTCGAGGATCTGTCGGTCCGCTTCGCGACCGACCACGGCGAGGTCGAGGCGGTCGACGCCGCGAGCTTCGACGTTCGGCCCGGCGAGGTGCTAGGCCTGGTCGGCGAGTCGGGTTCCGGCAAGTCGGTGACGGCGACCGCCCTGCTGCAGCTGATCCGCAAGCCCGGCCGCATCGCCTCCGGCCGCGTCGTCTTCGGCGGCCGCGATCTCTGCCGGCTCGACGAAGCCGCACTGGCGCGGATCCGCGGCGCCGAGATCGCCATGGTGTTCCAGACGCCGCGCACGGCGCTCAACCCGCTGATCCCGGTCGGCGAGCAGGTCGCTCGCCTGTATCTCCTGCATGCCGGGCTGAGCAAGACCGAAAGCCGGCGCCGCGCCGTCGAGATGCTGCGTCTGGTCGGCATCCCCGAGCCGGAACGCCGGGCCCGCCAGTATCCCCACCAGTTCTCCGGCGGCATGTGCCAGCGCGTGATGATCGCCATGGCACTCGCGACCTCGCCCAAGCTCCTGATCGCCGACGAGCCGACCACCGGCCTCGACGTCTCGACGGCGGCGCGCATCCTGGAACTGCTGCGCGAGCTCGGCCAGCGGACCGGCGCTTCGATCGTGCTGATCACCCACGATCTCGGCGTCGTCGCCCAGACCTGCCATAGGGTCGCCGTCATGCATGCCGGCCAGATCGTCGAGATCGCGCCGGTGCGTGCCCTGTTCGCCCAGCCGGCGCATCCCTACACGCGGGCCCTGGTGCGCTCGATCCCGCGGGTCGATCGCGCGATCACCATGGAGCCGATCCCGGGCTCGGTGCCGTCGCTGCTCAACGCGCCGCCGGGATGTCGCTATGCCGGGCGCTGCCCCTGGGTCGAAGCGCAGTGCCGGCAATTCCGACCGGCGCTGACCGAGATCGCGCCCGATCACGCGGCGGCCTGCTTCGCGGTGGAGGATGGTCGTGCCCGCCCTGTGTGAGGTTCGCGACCTGCAGGTGCAGTTCCCGCTGCGCGGGCTCGAGGCCTGGCTGCGCTCGCTCAGGGAAGGCAAGGCGCCGATGGTCCGGGCCGTCGACGGCGTGTCGTTCACGGTCGAGGCCGGCGCGACCCTGGGTCTGGTCGGTGAATCGGGCTGCGGCAAGTCGACGGTGGCGCGCAGCCTGGTGCGCCTCAACCGGCCGGCCGGCGGCAGCATCCGCCTCGCCGGCACCGAGCTGACGGCGCTCGACGACGCGGCGTTCGAGAAGGTCCGTCCCGACCTGCAGATGGTCTTCCAGGACCCGACCGCCTCGCTCAATCCGCGGCTCAGCGTCCGGCGTGCCGTCGAGGAACCGCTCAAGCTGCACACGGCAATGAGCGCCGCCGAGCGGCGCGAGCGCACCGATTCTGTGCTCGAGGAGGTGGGGCTGGGCGCCGATCTCGCCGAGCGCTACCCGCACGAGCTGTCGGGCGGCCAGCGCCAGCGCGTGAACATCGCCCGCGCCCTGATCACCAATCCGAAGCTGGTCGTGCTCGATGAGCCGACCTCGGCGCTCGACGTGTCGCTGCGCGCCCGCGTCATCCTGCTGCTCGAGGAGCTGCGCGCCCGGCACGGCCTGTCCTACCTGTTCATCTCGCACGACCTCGCCACGGTGCGTTATCTCGCGTCGCGGGTGGCGGTCATGTACCTCGGCGTCATCGTCGAGGAGGCCGACACGGCCGAGCTGTTCGCCCGCCCGACGCATCCCTACACGCGGGCGCTGCTCGCCGCGGTGCCGGTGCCGGATCCCGACGCGACGCGCGATCCCTTCGTGCTGGCGGGCGAGATTCCGAGCCCGATCGACATCCCGAGCGGCTGCCGCCTGCGCACCCGCTGCCCGCTGGCGCGGCCGGTGTGCGCCCAGCCGGTGCCGGTGCGCACGGTCGCGCCGGGTCATTTCGTCGCCTGTCATCTTGCCGAGGAGGAAACCCGATGACCGTCGTCCGCTATGTCCTGGTCGCGCTGAAGCCCGGCGTGCCGATCGACGAGTTCGAGCGCTTCGAACGCGAGGTCGACTACGTCAAGGCGGCGCAGAACCCGTCGATCGTCAGCTACCGCACGCATCGCGTCGACGAGCTCGCGGCCGGCGTCGAAGGCGGACCGTGGGACTTCATGGAGCGAATCGAGGTGACCAGCCGCGAGGCTTACGAAAAGCAGGCGGCGAGCGGGTCGAAGGAGTTCCTCGACCTGCTGTACAGCAAGTACCTCGACCGATCGAAGACGGTCGCCTTCTGGTCCGAACTGATCGATCCGTAAGCGGGGGAGACAAACATGGCCATCGTGAGATACGTGCTGGCGGCCTTGAAGCCCGGCGTCGACCGCGAGGAATACGAGCGTTACGAGCGCGAGGTCGACTACGTCGTCGCCGGCAAGCTGAAGTCGATCGTGAGCTACCGCACGCATCGGCTGACCGACGTGGTCGGCAACCTGGGCGGCGGCCCGTGGCACTATCTCGAGCGCATCGAGATCACCAGCCGCGAGGCCTACGAGGCCGAGATCGCCACCCTGGGCAAGGACCTGATCACCGAGCTCTACGAGAAATACCTCGACCGGTCGAAGACCAAGTCGATCTGGACGACCCTGGTCGATCCGTGAGCCGGGCGTGAGCCTGACGGACAAGGTGGTGCTGGTGACCGGCTCCTCGTCGGGGACCGGCGCCAGCATCGCGCGTGCGTTCGCCCGGCGGGGCGCGCGGGTCGCCGTGCATTGCCGCGCCGCGCGGGCGGACGCCGATCGCGTGGTCGCCGACATCGTCGGTGCCGGCGGCGTGGCCCGCGCCTTCGGCGGCGACCTGGCGGAAGACGCGGCCTGCCTCGCGCTGATCGACTCGGTGGAGGCGGCGCTGGGGCCGGTCTCCGTGCTCGTCAACAACGCCGGGCCGTTCGCCGACGCGCCGTTCCGCAGCCTGGCGCCGGAGGTCTGGGACCGCGTGCTGGCGGCCAATCTCAAGGCGCCGTGGCGGCTGGCGCAGCGGGTCGCACCGGACATGGAGCGGCTGGGCTGGGGGCGCATCGTCAATCTCGGCGCGACCTCGAGCCTGGTGCGCACCCACTCGGTCTACGGTCTGGCCAAGGCGGCGCTGATCCATCTCACCGAGAGCCTGGCGCTCGAGCTGGCGCCGGCGATCACCGTCAACGCCATCGTGCCGAGCCAGATCGCCAGTCCCCGCACCGACACCATGCCGGTCTACAAGCAGGCGGCGATCGCCGGTACGCCGCTCGGCCGCCTGGTGACCGAGGACGAGATCGCCGAGATGGCGGTGCTGTTGTGCGGGCCGGCCTTCGACTTCGTCACCGGCCGTTCGATCGTGATGGACGGCGGTCGCACCCTGCCGCGCTTTCCGCGGCTCGGCCTCGACGGCTGATCGCTAAAGACAGTAGGCGGCGATCAGGTCGACCAGGTAGGCCGGGCCGTTGAGGCCCCACAGCACGAACGCCAGGGCGGTGGCGGCCGCCACCAGCCCGGCGGCGGCCCAAAGCAGCAGCGAGGGGCCGCGCGAGGTCATGCCGGCTGGGGCACGGCGGCCGCCGGCCGGGCCAGCCGCTCCTCGACGATCGGCCAATGCAGCAGGGCCGACACCAGGCCCAGCCCGATCGCCAGCCACCACATCGTGTCGTAGCTGCCTTGCAGGTCGAACAGCCTTCCGCCGCCCCAGCCGCCGAAGAAGCTGCCGACCTGGTGGCCGAAGAACACGATGCCGTTCAGCATGGTGAGATGGACCGGTCCGAAGATGTAGCCGACCAGCGCCGTCGTCAGGGGCACGGTGCCGAGCCACAGGAAGCCCAGCGCGGCGGCGAAGATCAGGATCGAGGCGGCCGACACCGGCGCCAGGACGAACACCAGGAAGACCAGCGAGCGCAGCAGGTACAGCAGGGTGAGCAGGTTCTTGCGCTTGTAGCGGCCGCCCATCGAGCTCCACAGGATGGCGCCGGCGATGTTGAACAGCCCGACCATGCCGATCGCCCAGCCGCCGAGCTCGGCTGGCGACAGGCTGATGCCGAACAGCGACAGGCCGACTCCCTTGTCGGAGACGTAGGCCGGCAGGTGGCCGCCGACGAAGGCGACGTGGAAGCCGCAGACGAAGTAGCCGACCACCAGCAGGATGTAGCTGCGCTGGCCGAACGCTTCGGACAGCGCCTCGCCGGTCGTCTGGCGACCGCCGCCGGCCCGCTTGCTGGCGGCGATCTGCTGGCTGTCGTTGAGGCCGATCGGCAGCACCATCATCAGGACGGCGATCGCCGTCAGGGCCCACATCGTCGGCCGCCAGTCGCCGAACCAGCTCTGCAGCACGGCGGCCAGCGGCACGATGAAGAACTGGCCGAACGAGCCGCCGGCCGAGCAGATGCCGACCGCCAGGGCGGCCTTCTCGGGCGGGGCGACGCGCAGGACCACGCCCAGGACCGGCCCGAAGGTCGCTGCCGACAGGCCGACGCCGACCAGCACGTTGCCCACGATGAGCAGGAAGCCGTCGTGCATGACTGCGGTCACGACCATGCCGGCGACGTAGAGCGCGCCGCCCGCGGCGATGGTCGGGGCCGAGCCGAAGCGGTCGCACAGCCGGCCCGAGAAGGGTGCCATCACCCCCATCAGCAGCATGGACAAGGCCGTGCCGAAGGAGAACAGCTCGCGCCCGACATGCAGCTCGGCGGAGACCGGCTTGAGGAAGATACCGAAGCTCTGGCGCACGCCGAGCCCGATGGTGAGGACGAGGAAACCGCACCACACGGCGGTCCAGTACGAGCGGGATGTCATGGGGTGCACTTAGGGGGCGGCCGGACCGGCTGACAAGGCATCCCGCCTCGGCTTCACCATAGAATTACCTCATGCCGTCACAAGCCCCGATGTGGCAGATAGGAGCCATGACGGTCGGGCTCAGGATGACGTTGGCAGCAATCCTGCTGTTGTTGGCAGGCGGCGCGTGGGCGGCGACGCCGCGCCTCGAGCGCGAGCGCTGCACATTCAAGCCGCCGCGCGGCGATCGCGTCGAATGCTTCGTGCTCGTGGTCCTCGAGAACCGCGACCAGCCGGAGGGCCGCGAGGTCCGGCTGAAGGTCGCCGTCCTCAAGGCCAAGCGGCGGGCCGGCGCCGAGCCGATGTTCTACCTGTCGGGCGGCCCGGGCGACGCGCCGCTGATCGCCGGCACGCCGGGCGCCGACGCGCTGGCCGAGGGCGACTGGTGGAACGACACGGCGGCCATCCGGCGCAAACGCGACGTCGTCATCCTGAGCCAGCGCGGCGCCGGCGGCTCGACGCCCAGCCTGGATTGCTTCGACCCGCGCACCAGCGACCCCGCCCGGGCCCGCCGGCGCGCCGTCACCGAGCAGCAGGAGCGCGACATCCTGGTGCGCTGCCGCGCCGGCTTCGACAAGCGGCGCATCGACCTGTCGATGTACAGCACCCCGGCGCTGGCCGACGACGTCGCCGACCTCGCGCGCACCATGGTGCTGGAGCGCATCAACCTCTACGGCGTATCCTACGGTACGCGCTGGGCCCTCGAGGTGATGCGGCGCCATCCCGAACTGGTGCGCGCGGCGGTGATCGACGGCGTGTATCCGCCGCAGGTCAACGGCGAGCAGAACGAGCCGGAGATCGTGCGCAAGGCGTTCGACCAGCTCTATGCCGAGTGCACCGCCGACGTGCTGTGCCGCGAGCGCCACCCCGGTCTGCGGGCCATGGTCGAAGGCGCCATCGAGGGCGCCGAGCGCAAGCCGCTCGAGTTCGTCCTGCAGCTCGACGACGGACCGCAACCGGTGCGCCTCGACGGCGCCAAGCTGCTCATGGTGATGCTGCACATGATGCGGGAGGGCGAGGCGGCGCTGATTCCCGAGGCGGTCGCCGCGGTGCAGAAGGGCGACCTGCGGCTGGTCAAGATGTTCGCCGAGGACTTAGAAAGCAGCGACGGCGGCCTGCTCGAGGAAAACGCCCAGCAGTTCGACGGCCTGTACAACAGCATCGAATGCCGCGAGACCTGGGCCACGGTCGATCGCGCCGCCCGGCGCCGGTCGATCGAGAGCAACGGCGTCTACGGCCTGAGCGCGCGCAGCAGCAAGTCGCCGGTCTTCTGTCCCCTGTGGCGGGTGCCGCCGGCGCCGGCCGCCGAGCGTCAGCCGGTCCAGTCGGCGGTCCCCACCCTGCTGCTGAGCGGCGCGTTCGACTGGCTGACGCCACCGGCCTGGGCAAGGGACGCCATGCGGACCCTCGGCGTGTCGCGGCATGTCGTGTTCCGAGCGGCCGGACACGGCGTGGTGACGCAGGATCCTTGCGCCGCGCGCTTGCGTGACAGCTTCATCGACGAGCCCGATCCCAAGCGCGCCTTGCCCTGTCGCTCCGACACGCCCTTGAATTTCGCCGCCGCCTACGAGCGCGCCCGCGACTTGCCTTGATCCAGGAGACGTCGATGAACCGCGTGCTCGCCCATACCGGCGCGACCTATCCCATCCTCCAGGCGCCGATGGGCTGGATCGCCCGAAGCGCGCTCGCGTCGGCGGTCTCCAATGCGGGCGGCCTCGGCATCATCGAGACGTCGAGCGGCGAGGTCGAGGCCTGCCTCGCCGAGATCGCGCGCATGCGCCAGCTCACCGACAAGCCGTTCGGCGTCAACCTGCCGCTGCTGTTCATCCGCGAGCCGCGCATCGTCGACCTCGTCGCCGAGAGCGGTGTGCGATTCGTGACCACCTCGGCCGGCTCGCCGGCCAAGCTGCTGCCGACCCTCAAGCGCGCCGGGCTCACCGTGTATCATGTCGTGCCCAATCTCTCCTCGGCGCTCAAGGCGGTCGAAGCGGGCGTCGATGGGCTGATCGTCGAAGGCGGGGAGGGCGGCGGCTTCAAGAATCCTGACGACGTCTCCACCCTGGTGCTGCTGCAGGCGGTGCGCGAGCGCACCGACGTGCCGCTGATCGCCGCCGGCGGAATCTGCGACGGTCGCGGCATGGCCGCCGCCTTCGCCCTGGGCGCCGAAGGGGTCCAGATGGGAACGCGGTTCGTCAGCGCGGCCGAGAGCCCGGTCCATGCCAACTACAAGCAGGCCATCGTCGATGCCGACGACACCGGCACCGTCATGCTCAATCGCAAGTCGACGCCCTGCGTGCGGGTGCTGAAGACCGAACGGGCGAAGGACATCGACCGCGAAGGCTCGTTCGATCGGGCGGTCTTCGCCGCGGTCAAGGACGTCTACTTCGGCGGCGACATGGAGGCGTCGCTGGCGCTGGCCGGCCAGACCGTCGGCCTGATCCACGAGGTCTTGCCGGTCGCCGAGATCATCCGGCGGACCGTCGAGGGCTTCCATGCGCTGCGCAGGGAGCAGGGAGAGCGTTCTCGCGCGGGCGGTTTTTGATTTAGGTCAGGACAGCTGTCGGGACCTGTGCTGAAATAGATGTATTCTACATAAAAGTTTAGTGTAAATGACCGTCGATCTTTCCTCCTCGCCTGGGATGGTCCGACCGAGCTTCCGGGACATCTTCACGCCCAAGCTCGTGACGTCCCTGCGGGAAGGCTATGGGCTGGCAAAGTTCCGCGCCGATGCGATCGCCGGCCTCACCGTAGCGATCGTCGCTCTGCCGCTGTCCATGGCGATCGCCATCGCCTCCGGCGCCAGTCCGGACCGCGGCCTGTTCACGGCGATCGTCGGCGGATTCCTGATCTCGGCGCTGGGCGGCAGCCGCTTCCAGATCGGCGGGCCGGCCGGCGCCTTCATCGTGCTGGTGGCCTCGGCGGTCGAGCGCCACGGACTCGACGGCGTGATGCTGGCCACGATGATTGCCGGCGTCCTGCTGACCATCGCCGGTTTCCTGCGGCTCGGCACGTTCATCAAGTTCATCCCCTATCCGGTGACCGTGGGGTTTACGGCGGGCATCGCCGTCATCATCTTCGCCAGCCAGGTCAAGGATCTGCTCGGCCTGACGCTGGGCGGCAAGGAGCCCGGGCCCCTGGTCGAGAAGCTCAATGCGCTGGGGCAGTCGATCGACACGCTGAACCCGGCAGCCCTGGCGCTGGCCGTCGCCACCATCGTCCTGATCGTCGGCATCAAGCGCTGGCGGCCGCAGTGGCCGAACATGCTGATCGCGGTCGTCGCGGCCTCGCTGGCCGGCATCCTGCTCGGGCTGCCTGTCGAGACCATCGGCAGCCGATTCGGCGGCATCCCGTCGATGCTGCCGGCGCCGCAGTTGCCGTCGTTCTCGTTCGGCAAGCTGATCGCCGTGCTGCCGGACGCCGTCGCCTTCGCGCTGCTCGGCGCCATCGAATCGCTGCTGTCGGCGGTGGTCGCCGACGGCATGACCGGGCGCCGCCACCGCTCCAACTGCGAGCTGGTCGCCCAGGGCATCGCCAACATCGGCTCGGCCCTGTTCGGCGGCATCTGCGTCACCGGAACGATCGCCCGCACCGCCACCAACGTCCGTGCCGGCGCGAACGGGCCCGTGGCCGGCATGATGCATTCGGTGTTCCTGCTCGCCTTCATGCTGCTGGCGGCGCCGCTCGCCTCTTATATTCCGCTGGCCGCCCTCGCCGGCGTGCTGGCGGTGGTGGCCTGGAACATGGCCGAGAAGCACGAGTTCGCGACCCTGGTGCGCAGCTCGGCCGGCGATGCGGTGGTGCTGCTGGCGACCTTCCTGCTGACCATCTTCCGCGACCTCACCGAGGGCATCGTGGTCGGTGTGGCGCTCGGCTCGATCCTGTTCATCTACCGCATGGTCGGCACGACGGGCATCGCGGTCCACGCGCCGCCGGCGTCCGGCGATCGGCCTGGATCGCGCGGCGCCTACGATCCCAGCCTGGCCGCCGATCGCGATGTCGTGGCCTACCGCCTGTCGGGCGCCTTCTTCTTCGGCACGGCGTCGCTGCTCAATGCCGTGCTCGACCGGATCGGCGACCGCTCCAAGGCGTTCGTCCTCGATGTCTCGGCGGTGCCGTTCGTCGACTCCACGGCCGCCAACACGATCGCCGCCATCGCCCGCAAGGCCGGCCGCCACGGCGTGCGCGTATTCATCACCGGAGCGACTCGCGATGTCCGGCAAAGCCTGCTGCGCGCCGGCGCCGGCCGGCCGCAGGTCCGCTACCGGGCCAGCCTCGACGACGCGGTGCGCGAAGCGCACACGCTGTAGCGCGTCAGCTTCCCGCGGCGAGGCTGCGGAACAAGGCGTCGCTGCGCTCGTCGGCCGGGAAGAAGCATTCGATGCGCACTTCCTGCAGGGTCACGTCCTGGGGCGTGCCCAGGGTGGCGACGGTGGTGAACACCGACAGCGCCTTGCCGGCGACGATGTAGTCGACCGTCAGGACCGGCGGCGGACGATCCTCGAAGCGCAGCCTGCGGAACGAGGTCGGCACGTCCGGGTAGGCCATGATCTCCTCGATGTAGGCCAGCGCCTTGGGCTCGCCGCCGTCGGCCAGGATCTCGGCATAGGTGGTCGACACCAAGTAGCGCGCCACCTCTTCCCAGTTGGCGATCTTGCCGCGCAGCGCCTTGGGGTCGAGCAGCCAGCGCAGCAGGTTGGGCTGCTTTCCGGGCGGCGGTGCGGGCGGCGGACCCTCGAACAGGAACGCCGTGAAGGCCTGTGCCGCCTGGTTGGCCTGCAGCAGGTTCCAGAGGCGGTCGATCACGACCGCTGGATAGGGCTCCTGCTGCTTCAACATGCGCTCGATCGCTTGCCGGACCGGCGCCAGCTCGGGCGCCGCGAGGTTGCTCTCGCGATAGGCCGGCGCAAAGCCGGCCGCCAGCAGCAGGGCATTGCGCTGGCGCAGCGGCACGTCGAGCGCGGTGGCGAGCTGCACCACCATCTCGCGGCTTGGCCGGGCGCGACCCGATTCGAGAAAGCTCACGTGACGCTGCGAGACGCCCGACTGCAGGGCGAGCGCGAGTTGGCTGGCACCGCGTCGTCGCCGCCAGGTCCGCAGCATCGGGCCGAACAGGTCGGGCGGCGGCTGGATGGTCGCCGCGGGGATGGGCTCGGAAGAGGAACGCATCATGTCCGGACCCTATCATCGCGGCCGACGGTCCGCCGATTACCTGCCGCGTAATTGTTGTGGCCCGCCGTCGATGCGAGGTCTGCGGCGTCCAATCAGAAGGAGGACGTCATGACCGCTTCATCCGATCGACTGCTGCGTCGCACCCTATGGGCCAATGCCGCCTTCTCGCTCGGTTCGGGGGTCGTGCTTGTGGCCTGTGCCGAGCCGTTCGCGCGCTGGGCCGCGGCGGCGCCGGTCTCTCTCGCCGGGTTGGACCTGGCGATCGTCTTCGAACTGCTCGGGGTCGGCGTCGTGGCTTTCGGCGGGCTTTGCGCCTGGATCGCCTCGCGCGCCGTGCTGCCCGCGAGCTGGGCGCGGCTGGTCTTCGCGGCCGACGTGCTTTGGGTCGCGGGCAGCGTCCTCGCGGTGGCTTCGGCCTCCTGGACGCCGCTCGGCCTGGCCGGCATCGGCGTGTTCGCCCTCGTCGTGGCCGACCTCGCCGTCCTGGAGTATCTCGGTCTGCGCCGGCTCGGCGCCGCGAGCCGGGCCTAGCCAGACCAGCCGCAAGGAACCCGCCTCATGGACAAGCTGCAGTTTCTCAACGACCACCCGCTGCCTTTCGCCAAGCTGCTGGGCCTGAAGTTCGTCGCCGCCAGCGACACCGCCGTGAAGGCCGAGATGGTGGTGCGACCGGAGCTCTGCACGCGGCCCGACATCCTGCACGGCGGGGCCGTGATGGCCTTCGCCGACACGCTGGGTGCCGCCGCGACGGTGCTCAACCTGCCGGAAGGCAAGGGCACGACGACGATCGAAAGCAAGACCAACTTCGTCGGGCCTGCCCCGGTCGGAAGTACGGTGGTCGGCGAGGCGACGCCGATCCATCGCGGCCGGCGCACCATGGTGTGGCAGACCCGGATCACCACCGCCGAGGGCAAGCTGGTGGCGGTGGTCACCCAGACGCAGATGGTGCTGTAGCCGGCCTTACCGCAGCAAGGCGGGAATGAACGCCTGCAGCGCCGCCTCGGCGTCCGCGCCGGTCTGCTGCAGGGCCTGGCCCCAGTCGATGCGTACCTTGACGAACTGGCCGCCGGCGCCGGTCATCAGCAGCTTGCTGTAGAACCGTGCGCCGTTCGAGCTGCGGGCGCTGTAGGTTATGCAGCGCAGGGTGACCGATCCGTAGGTGCAGCTCGACGGCACCGATGGCATCTCGACGTCGGAGTAGCCGCTGCCCTTGAATTGCTGGGACACGTCGGCGAGGTCGTGGCTGAATTCGCTGGTTACCGTCGGGTTGGAGCTGCCCGGCGGCACGCGCTGCCCGCCATTGTAGGTATGCACCATGATGACCAGCTGCTTGGCGGTGCGATAGTAGCTGATGGTGCCGGCCGGGCCGCCGTTGTTGACGCTGCGCTCGAGTGTGGCGCCACCAAGCGACGCGCCCGGAGTCTGCGCCAGGGCGGCGCTGGTCGCCACGGCAACGGCCAGCGCCACGGCGGCGAGCCGGAGGATCAGCCTAGACATCGAGATTCGCCACCTTGAGCGCGTTTTCCTGGATGAAGTCGCGGCGCGGCTCGACGACGTCGCCCATCAGGGTGGAGAAGATCTCGTCGGCCTCGTCGGCATGGTTGATGCGGACCTGCAGCAGGGTCCTCGCCTCGGGGTCGAGGGTGGTCTCCCACAGCTGATCGGGATTCATCTCGCCCAACCCCTTGTAGCGTTGCACGGTGACGCCCTTGCGGCCGGCCTCGAGCACAGCGCCGAACAGCTCGGTCGGTGACGAGACGGCGGTCTCCTTGCCGTCCTTGGCAGCGAACGTGCCGGGCTTCTGGTAGACCGCCTGCAGGTCGTCGGCCAGGGCGTCGAGGCGCCGCGCCTCGGCGCTGCGAATCAGCGGCCCGTCGATGACGTGCCGCTCCAGCACGCCGCGCAGCCGGCGGGAAAACACCAGTCCGCCGTCCGCCGTCGGCTCGCCGGCCCAGCCGCGCTCGGCCGGGACGCTGACGAAGTCGAGGCGGCGCACGATGTACTGCGCGACCTGGTTGGCCAGGGTGGCATCGGACAGCACGTCAGGCTTGAGCGCGCCGGCGATCGCCGTCTGCTCGATCACGGCCTGGTTGGTGACGCGGCGCGACAGGCTGAGCGGTTTCACCAGATTGGTGACCGACCGGGCGATGTCCACGGTGCGCCGCAAGTCTTCGCGCGACTGAACCGTGCCGTCGCCCAGCCGGAAGGTCGCCCCCTCGAGGCCGCTGTCGATCAGATGCTCGTCGAGCGCTCGTTCGTCCTTGAGGTAGATCGCCGACTTGCCCTTGGAGGCTTTGAACAGCGGCGGCTGCGCGATGTAGAGATAGCCGCTCTCGATCAGGCTGCGCATCTGGCGATAGAAGAACGTCATCAGCAGGGTGCGGATGTGACTGCCGTCGACGTCGGCGTCCGTCATGATGATGATCTTGTGGTAGCGCAGCTTCGAGAGATCGAAGTCGTCGGCGCCGATGCCGGTGCCCAGGGCGGTGATCAGCGTGCCGATTTCCTGCGACGACAGCATCTTGTCGAAGCGCGCGCGCTCGACGTTGAGGATCTTGCCGCGCAGCGGCAGGATCGCCTGATTGGCGCGGTTGCGCCCCTGCTTGGCCGAGCCGCCCGCCGAATCGCCCTCGACGATGAACAGTTCGCTGAGCGCTGGATCGCGCTCCTGGCAGTCGGCCAGCTTGCCGGGCAGCGAGCTGACGTCGAGCGCGCCCTTGCGGCGCGTCAGCTCGCGCGCCTTGCGCGCGGCCTCGCGCGCCGCCGCCGCCTCGACCACCTTGGTCAGGATCTTGCGCGCCTCGCCGGGATGCTCCTCGAACCACTTGCCGAGCTTGTCGCCGACCACCGATTCGACCACCGGCCGGACCTCGGAGGAGACCAGCTTGTCCTTGGTCTGCGACGAGAACTTGGGATCGGGCACCTTGACCGACAGCACGCAGGTCAGGCCCTCGCGCATGTCGTCGCCGGTCAGGTTGACCTTCTCCTTCTTGGAGATGCCCGATTCGTCGGCGTACTTGTTCAGCGTGCGGGTCAGCGCGCCGCGGAAGCCGGCGAGATGGGTGCCGCCGTCACGCTGCGGGATGTTGTTCGTGAAGCACAGCATCGTCTCGTGGTAGCTGTCGTTCCACTGCAGCGCGACCTCGACGGTGATTCCGTCCTTCTCGCCGCGAATCAGCACTGGCGGCGCGTGCAGCACCTGCTTGTTGCGGTCGAGGTACTTGGCGAAGGCCTCGACCCCGCCCTCGTAGTAGAGGTCGGAGGCCTTCGGCTCGGCGCCGCGCTCGTCGGCCAGCACGATCCGCACCCGCGAGTTCAGGAAGGCGAGTTCGCGCAGGCGATGCTCGAGGGTCGAGAAGTCGAATTCCGTCCTGGTGAAGATCTCGGGCGAGGGCAGGAAGCTCACCTCGGTGCCGTGACGCTCGGCCGGCGCCTCGCCGACCACCTGCAGGTCGCCTTCCGGCTCGCCGCGGCGGAAGCGCAGGAAATGCTCGCGGCCATTGCGCCAGATGTGCAGGTCGAGATGCTCGGACAGGGCGTTGACGACGGCGGCGCCGACGCCGTGCAGTCCGCCCGAGACCTTGTAGGAATTCTGGTCGAATTTCCCGCCGGCGTGCAGCTGCGTGAAGATCACGTTGGCCGCGGAGATGCCTTCTTCCTTGTGGATGTCGACCGGAACGCCGCGGCCGTTGTCGCGTACCGTGACCGAGCCGTCGCCGTGCAGCACCACGTCGACCCGGTCGCAGTGTCCGGCCAGCGCCTCGTCGATGGCGTTGTCGACGATCTCGTAGACCATGTGGTGCAGGCCGGTGCCGTCGTCGGTGTCGCCGATGTACATGCCGGGCCGCTTGCGCACCGCCTCGAGGCCGCGCAGGACCTTGATCGAATCGGCGTCGTAGGACTCCGGCGCGGCGGCCGGCTGCGGGTCGGGAGGGGTCTGGTCCGTTTCGTCGGTCATCTGTCAGGCTTTTCCGATCGGGTCAGCGGCTGTGATCGCGCCGGCTGCGACGTGCAGCACCTGCGCGCGGCCGGCCAGGGGGGCGAACAGCTCGGTATCGGTTCCGGTCATCCAGCACTGCACGCCCAGCGCCACCAGCTCGTCGAACAGGGCGGCCCGGCGCTCGGCGTCGAGATGGGCGGCGATCTCGTCGAGCAGCAGCAGCGGCGCACAGCCGCGCGCCAGGGCCACCAGCCGGGCATGGGCGAGGGCGATCGACACCAGCAGGGCCTTCTGCTGGCCCGTCGAGCCTTCGGCGGCCGGCAGGTCGAGGTCGAGATGGCGCACCGCAAGGTCGCTGCGATGCGGACCGCACGTCGTGGTGCCCGACTCGGCATCGCGCAACCGGTTGGCGGCCAGGGCGGCGCGCAGCCGGTCCTCGGCATCCAGCGCCGGCATCGAGGCGAGCCAGGCGTCGACCTCGCCGGCCATGGCGAGGGCGGCGCGCGGAAACGGTCCGACGCCCAGCCGGGCGGCGGCGTCCAGCCGGTACACGGTGTCGGCCCGGTTGGCGGCCAGTGCCAGACCGTGCCGCGCCATGGTGTCTTCCAGGGCGGTGAACCAGTGCGGATCGCGATTGCCTTCGGACAGCAGACGGCTGCGCTGCCGCAGGGCGTTGTCGTAGGCGGCGGCGTCGCCGGCATGATGCGGGTGCAGGGCGGTGACCAGCCGGTCGAGGAAGCGCCGCCGGTCGCCGGCGCCGTCGAGGAACAGCCGATCGAGCTGCGGCGTCAGCCAGACCGCCGCGACGTGCAGGCCGAGCGCCGTCTGGCTGGCCGCCGGCCGGCCGTCGATGCGCACGGCGCGGCGCGCAAAGCCGCCGGCTGGGCGTCCCGGTTCCAGGCCGGTGCCGATCGCCAGGGGACCGTCCGGAGACTCCAGGGTCGCCGCGACGGCCCAAGCGCTCGCGGCCGGCTCGCCGCGCGGGCGCCGGCAGATCTCGTCCAGGCGGGCCCGGCGCAGGCCGCGCCCGGGCGCCAGGAACGACAGGGCTTCCAGAAGATTGGTCTTGCCGGCGCCGTTCTCGCCGACCAGCACGACCGGCTCGGGCCCGCAGTCCAGGCGCAGCTGGCGATAGTTGCGGAAATCGGTCAGCCGCAGCTGGCGCACCGCCAGGAGTGCCGGCGCGGCGCCGCTTGCGGCGTCGGAAGTGTAGGCGAGGGCGCTGTTCGGCGGCGGCGTCATACCCGCATCGGCATGAGCACGTAGAGCGCGCTCTCGTCGGCGCCGTCGCGCACCAGGGTGGGCGAGCCGGCGTCGGCCATCAGGAAGCGCGCCTCGGTCCCGGCGATCTGCTCGGTGATGTCCAGCAGGTAGCGGGAATTGAAGCCGATCTCGAGCGCTGCCGCGCCGTACTCGACCTCGATCTCCTCGGTGGCGCTGCCGGCGTCCGGGCTGGTCGCCGACAAGGTGACGACGTTCTTGGCGACGGCGAGCTTGATGGCGCGCGACTTCTCCGTCGAGATCGTCGACACGCGGTCGACCGCGTGGGCGAACTCCTTGCACGGCACGTTGAGAACCTTGTCGTTGCCGGTCGGGATCACCCGCTCATAGTCCGGGAAGGTGCCGTCGATCAGCTTGCTGACCAGGGTGACGTTGCCGCTAGCGAAGCGGATCCGCGTGTCGCTGAGCTCGACATCGACCGAGCCGTCGCTCTCGTCGAGCAGCTTGCGGACCTCGCCGACGGTCTTGCGCGGCACGATCACGCCCGGGATGTCGGAGGCCCCCTTGGGCAGCGGCACCTCGACCCGGGCCAGGCGATGGCCGTCGGTGGCGACGCCGCGCAGCACCTGGACGCTGTTGGTCTCGGCGGCATGGAAGTAGATGCCGTTCAGGTAGTAGCGCGTCTCCTCGGTGGAGATCGCGAACCGGGTGCGGTCGATGATCCCCTTGAGGTCGGTCGCCGGCAGCTGGAAGCGATGCGGCAGGTCGCCTTCGCTCATGGCCGGGAAGTCGGCCGGCGGCAGGCACTGCAGGGTGAAGCGCGAGCGCCCGGCGCGGATCGCCAGCGAGGCGCCGTCGGAGGCTGCCTCGAGCTCGACCTGGGCGCCGTCGGGCAGCTTGCGCACGATTTCATAGAGGGTGTGGGCGGGGGCCGTCGTCGAGCCGGTCTTGGCCGCCGTCGCCTCGACCGTCTCGGTGATGGCGAGATCCATGTCGGTCGCCGCCAGGCTCAGCCGGCCCTTGTGCGCCGTCAGCAGGACGTTCGACAGGATAGGGATGGTGTTGCGCCGCTCGACCACACTCTGGACATGGGCCAGCGCCTTGAGGAGGGCCGCCCGCTCGATCGTCAGTTTCATGGCTGGGGTCGCTATACCAGTGCCGAAAAGCGGTTGAGGACGCCCGGTCTCGCGGCCCCGTCGAGGCCGTCGAGGGACGGTTGAGGACTATAGCATGGCAGGTCCCTGCGGAAAGCGATTTCGCCCGGAGATTGAGGCGCTTAGGGCCGGCCGCGGGCAGCAAAAAGGGGGCCGCCAGGGCCCCCTTCCAGGGTTTGCCAGGGCAATCGTCAGCCCTGCAGCTGGCGCTTCAGCAGCTCGACGTCCTCGGCGATCGACAGGTCCGAGACCTTCAGCTCCTCGATCTTGCGCACGGCATGCATCACCGTCGTGTGGTCGCGGTTGCCGAACCGCTTGCCGATCTGCGGCAGGCTGAGCGTGGTCAGCTGCTTGGCGAGGTACATCGCGACCTGGCGCGGCCGGGCGACCGAGCGGGCGCGGCGCGGCGAACTCATCTCCGCCAGCTTGATGTTGTAGTGCGCCGCCACCCGCTGCTGGATCTCGTCGACCGTGACCTTGCGATCGGCCTGGCGCAGCAGGTCGTGCAGCACGTCCTGGGCCATCTCGACGGTGATCTCGCGGCCGATCAGCTGGCCGTGCGCCACGACCCGATTCAGCGCCCCTTCGAGCTCGCGGATGTTGGTGCTGATCTTGTGGGCCAGGAACTCCAGCACCGCCGGCGGCACCGGCACGCGCGCCGTCTCGGCCTTGGTCTGCAGGATGCTGAGCCGCAGCTCGTAGGTCGACGAATGGATGTCGGCGACCAGCCCGCTGCCGAGCCGCGAGCGCATGCGCTCCTCGATGTCCTGCAGCTCGCTCGGCGGCTTCTCCGACGACAGCACGATCTGCTTGTTCTGCTCGACCAGCGAGTTGAAGGTGAAGAAGAACTCGTCCTGGCTGGCCTCTTTTCCGCATATGAACTGCACATCGTCGACCATCAGCACGTCGACGTTGCGGAACAGTTCCTTGAATTGGCCGGTGTTCTTGCTGCGCAGCGCCTGGATGAACCGATTCACGAAGCTCTCGGCGGTCAGGTAGAGCACCCGCACCTTGGGATCGCGCTCGCGGATCGAGTGCCAGATGGCGTGCATCAGGTGCGTCTTGCCGAGGCCGACGCCGCCGAAGATGTACAGCGGATTGCGCTCCGGCAGCGGCCGGTCCTGCTCGGCGATGTTGCGCGCCGCGGCGTAGGCGAACTCGTTGGGCTTGCCGACCACGAAGTTGTTGAAGGTGTAGCGCGCCTCGGGTCCGTTGGCCGATTCCTCGCTGCCGCGCCCGATGGCCGGGCCGAGCCGCGGCATCGGCTGCTGGAAGCTCTGCGACGACGGCACCGGCGGCATGGCGATGATGTCGCTGGGCCGGCGCGGCGCCGGCGGCGGCACGAGGTTGACCTCGACCTGCGCCACCTCGGCGTTCACCGCCTGCCAGTAGGCGAGCACGCGGTCGCCATAGTGGCGGGCGACCCAGTCGCGCACGAAGCGCGTCGGCGCGTAGAGCCGCAGCTTGCCGGCCTTCAGCTCGCCGAGCTCGACCTCGCCGAACCAGGTCTTGAATGCCTTGTCGCCGATCTCCTTGCGCAGCCGGTCGCAGACACGCAGCCAGTGTGCCTCGAGTTCCTTCCGGCCCGCGACCTCGTCCATATCGGCCCCCGCCATTGTCTTGTGTTCGTATGCTGTGTCGTTATGCGCTTTGATCAAAATTGGTACCTGAATTCGGTTCACGTCTGTCTCCAGGGGAGTCCTGCCGCCTTCCACCCGC
Source organism: Reyranellaceae bacterium (assembly GCA_046349275.1). Classification (GTDB taxonomy): domain Bacteria; phylum Pseudomonadota; class Alphaproteobacteria; order Reyranellales; family Reyranellaceae; genus Reyranella. The sequence goes on from JAXMCN010000009.1 coordinate 114,713, forward strand.
CTGCGCTGCCGCGCCTGCCCGCGGCATCGAGCGGACCTTCGAAACCGTCCGTCACGTTGAAGCACGTACTGTAGCCGGCCGCGGTCATCGCTTTCGCGGCCGCGGCCGAACGCACCCCACTGCGACAGAGGAACAGCATCGGCGCGGTCTTGTCGGCGAACGCCGACGCGACGGTGGCCACGAAATCGGCGTTCTGCTGCATCGAGGGAAAGCTCTGCCACTCGACCAGCGCCGGCTGCTTGGCGACGGCGGCGAGATCGGGCAGCCCCACGTAGCTCCATTCGGCGCGCGTGCGCACGTCGATCAGGGTCGCGGCCTTGCTGTCGCTGAGAATCTTCCAGGCGGCGGTCGGGCTGATGTTGCCGGCATAGCCGGCGGCAGGAGACACGTCGTACGCGCTTGCGATCGTGTTGTCGTTGGACATCGGCCCCCGCTTTCATTCCGCTGAAGCGGGCCACTTGCACGAGCCTAACGATGCAGGAGGGACCACGATTCGGCGTCACGATCAAACTCTTCGACGCGCGTCTTCGCAAGACGCTCTGTCGAATCACTCGTCGTTGTCACCGAATGTCGCGGCTGTCTCCCTCGCTCGTTATCCGGATGAAGAGGAAGCCCCCCGTCCTCATCCTGGCTCGCAACTCAGCGGCCCCACGCCGTCGCGATGGGCACGACTCTTAGACAGACTCCCTGGCCTTCGCAAACACTTCGGCTGCGCATCTCCGCACGCCTTCCACCTTCTTCCACTGCGTCGGTTGAGAGACTCGATTGACAAAGTCGCGACGGAAGATTCCGTGCATCGATTCGCGCGTGGCGAGTCTCAACATCTTGCGACGCGTGAGTGGTGCGCTCCGATAAAGACGAATCGTATGGGGTCCGGCGAATTGACGACCTAGCGCGCAGTGTCGCGAGCCGTGAAAAAAAATTCAGAGTTCATCCCGAAAGCAAAGACGCCGCTCCTTGCGGAGCGGCGTCTTTGTTTCACGGTGGCGACGAGTCACCACCCGAATTTTCTGCGTCGTCGTCTCAGGCCATCGCCTTGACGCGCGCCGCGAGCCGCGACACGCGCCGCGCCGCCGCGTTCTTGGTGACCACCTTCCTGGTGGCGCCGCGCTGGATCTCCGGCTGGGCCGCGCGCAACGCCGCGGCGGCCGCCTGCTTGTCGCCGGACTCGATCGCTTCCTCGACCTTCTTGATCGAGCCTCGCACGCGGCTGCGGCGCGCGGTGTTCACCGCGGTGCGGCGCTCTGTCTGACGCGCACGCTTCTCTGCCGACTTGTGATTCGCCATGCCTTCCTCGCTGCCCGAAAGGGCGGGTGTATACGGGCCGCCGCCGGGCTGGTCAACCCTGCGAAAATGCCGCCCGTCAGCGGTTTTTCCAGGCCGCCTTGCGCTTCTCCGCGAAGGCCGCCATGCCCTCGGCGCGATCGTCGAAGGCGAAGGTGGCGTGGAAGGTGCGGCGCTCGAAGCGCACGCCCTCCGCCAGGGTCGTCTCGAAGGCACGGTTGACCGCCTCTTTCGCGACCATCGTCGCCGGCAACGACAGGCCGGCTATGACCTCCGCCGCGGCAAGCGCCTCGTCCATCAGGCTGGCGAGCGGCACCACGCGGCTTACCAGACCGCAGCGCTCGGCTTCTTCGGCGCCCATCTGGCGGCCGGTCAGCACCATGTCCATCGCCTTGGCCTTGCCGACGAAGCGCGGCAGGCGCTGCGTGCCGCCGGCTCCCGGGATGGTGCCGAGCAGGATCTCGGGCTGGCCGAACTTGGCATTGTCGGCAGCGATGATGAAATCGCACATCATGGCCATCTCGCAGCCGCCGCCCAGCGCGAAGCCGGCGACCGCGGCGACGATCGGCTTGCGGACCTTGCTCACCTTCTCCCAGCCGACGGTGATGAAGTCCTGCAGGAATACGTCCTGGTAGGTCTTGTCCTTCATCTCCTTGATGTCGGCGCCGGCGGCGAAGGCGCGCTCGCTGCCGGTCAGCACCATGCAGCCGATCCCAGGATCCTCCTCGAAGGCGTCGAGCGCCTGGCCGAGCTCGCGGATCAGGTCGGCGCACAGCGCGTTCAGCGCCTTCGGGCGGTCGAGACGGATGATGCCGACGCGGCCCCGAATTTCAGTCTTGATGTTCTCGTAGGCAGTCAACGGTTCCTCCCGCGGATGATCGTCCCTTATCTCTAGCGCTGGCAGCGCGTGCAATAGAAGGTCGAGCGCCCGGCCTGCACGAGGCGGCGCACCGGCCGGGCGCAGCCCGGCGTCGGGCAAGGCGTGCCGGCGCGGTCGTAGACGTTGAAGCGGGTCTGGAAGTAGCCGAGTTCGCCGCCTGGCTGGACATGGTCGCGCAGCGTCGAGCCGCCGTCGTCGATCGAGCGCAGCAGCACCTGCTTGATCGCCCGCACCAGGCGCTCGGCGCGCTCGCTTCGCACCGTGTGAGCCGAGCGGCGCGGCGACAGGCCGGCGAGGAACAGCGCCTCGCAGGCGTAGATGTTGCCGACGCCGACCAGGGTGCGCTGGTCGAGCAGCGCCGCCTTGATCGGCGTGCGCCGTCCTGCCAAGCGCGCCGCCAGGGCCGCGCCGTCGAACGTGTCGTCGAGCGGTTCCGGCCCCAGGCCCTTGAACAGCTTGTGGCCGGCGACCGCCGCGTCGGGCAGCAGCAGCATCAGGCCGAAGCGCCGCGCGTCGTTGAAGCGGACCTGCCAGCCCTCGTCGGTCTCGAACACGACATGGTCGTGCCGCGCGAGGGGCGTCGCCGCCGCGCTGGCCGCATCGTGCAGGGTCATGCGGCCCGACATGCCGAGATGCACGACCAGGGTGTTGCCGTCGTCGAGCCGCAGGAGAAGGTACTTGGCGCGGCGGTCGATGGCCCGCACGCGGCGGCCTTCGACGCGCGCCGCGAAGTCGTGCGGCAGGGGGACGCGCAGGTCGGCCCGCCGCTGGACCAGGCGCACGATGCGCCGCTTGGTCAGTTTCGGGGCGAGACCGCGCCGGACGGTCTCGACTTCCGGCAGCTCCGGCATCGCGCCGTCAGGTGCCGCGGTCGCCGAACAGCGCCGTGCCGACCCGCACATGGGTGGCGCCCTGGCGCACCGCCGTCTCGTAGTCGGCGCTCATGCCCATGCTGACCTGGTCGAGCCCGTTGCGGGCCGCCATCTTGGCCAGCAGCGCGAAGTGCAGGGCCGGCTCCTCGTCGACCGGCGGGATGCACATCAGGCCGACGATCGGCAGCTTGTGGGTTTCGCGACAGGACGCAACGAAGGCATCGACGTCGGCGGGCAGCACGCCGGCCTTCTGCGGCTCCTCGCCGGTATTGACCTGGATGAAGCAACGCGGCCGCCGCCCGGCCCGCTCCATTTCCTTGGCCAGGGTCGCGGCCAGTCGCTCGCGATCGACCGACTGGATGACGTCGAACAGCGCCACCGCCTCGCGCGCCTTGTTGGTCTGCAGCGGCCCGATCAGATGCAGCTCGAGGTCGGGATGGACGGCCTTCAGCGCCGGGAACTTGTCCTCGGCTTCCTGGACCCGGTTCTCGCCGAAAACCCGCTGGCCGGCGTCGATCAGCTCCTGCACGCGCCCGGCCCCGTGGGTCTTCGACACGGCGACCAGGATGATGGCGCCAGGATCGCGTCCGGCGGCGCGCGCCGCCTCGGCGATCCGGCGGCGGACCTCGCCCAGGCGGTCGGTGGCGGCGGTCACGATGCGAGGCTCATGCGGGCGGCCAGCACCTCGGCATTGTCGGGATCGGCCATCAGCGCCGTGTCGAGCGTCTCGAGCGCCCGCTCGCGTTCGCCCAGCGCCGCCAGGCACAGGCCGTAATGGGCCAGCAGGCGGGGATCGCCCGGCAGCGCCTTGAGCGCCCGCTCGTGCAGCGGCCGCGCTTCGGCCGGCCGCCCGAGATCGACCAGCACGCCGCCGAGGTTGGTCAGCACGAAGGGATCGTCCGGCAGGGTGCGGCTGGCCCGCTTGAGGGCGCGCCGCGCCTCCTCCGGCCGCTGCAGGCCGCGCAGCGCCAGGCCCAGGCTGTTCAACGCCCGGGCATCGTCCGGGGACCGCTCCAGGTGCGGCTCGAGCACGGCCAGCGCCTCGGTGAAGCGCTTGCCGCCGAGGTGCAGCAACGCCAGCTGCAGGACGGCGTCGCGGTCCCGCGCGTTCGCCTCGAGCGCTTGCTGCAGCGCCAGGATGGCGTCGGTCTCGCTGCCCAGGGCGATCTGGGCCAGCGCCAGGGTCTTCAGCGCCGCGACGAAGGCCGGATCGATCGCTAGCGCCTGCTGGATCGGCCCGATGGCGTCCTCGGGACGGCCCGCGAAGTGCAGCAGGAAGCCCAGGGTATGCAGCAAGGGGGCGCTTTCCGGCGCCAGCGCCAGGGCTTCCTGCGCCTGGCCGATCGCGTCCTCGTGCTGGCCGAGGGCGCCCAGCGCCAGGGCGCGATCGCCCATGATCTGGCTGCGTCGGGCGGCATCCTCCTCGGCGTCGACCAGCGCCATGTCGAGCACGTCGATCGCCTCGGCATTCTTGCCCAGCCGGTACAACGCATAGCCCAGCATGTTGCGCGCCCGCGCTTGCAGTGGCTTGGCCCCCTGGGCGCCGCCCTGGATGGCGGCGTCGGTCTTTGCCACCTGCTCGGCGAGCTCGCGCTCGGCCGCGGCGAAGCGCTCCTGCTCGATGTGGATCGCCGCCAGCGCCAGCCGCGCCTCGGCATGCTCGGACTGGTTCCGCAGGGTGTCGCGCAGCCGGCGCACCGCCTCGTCGAGCTTGCCCTGCCGCCGCGCCACCAGGGCGAGGTTGTAGGACAGCATCGGCTCGTTGGGATCGCGCGCCAGCGCCTTGCGCCACAGGCCTTCGGCCTCCGCGAGCGCGCCGCGCTGCGACAGGCAGACGGCCAGGAAGTGCAGGATGTCGGGCCGCTCGCCGTGCCGCTCCAGGGCGCTGCGGAACAGCGGCTCGGCGCGATCGAACCAGCCGGCGCGAAGGTACTGGAGGCCGGTCTGAAGGTCCGGGTCGGGACGCGGAAGGGTCGGGGGAGGAGGTGCCGCGCTAGCCATGAGGCGTTGTGTAGACCCGCCCCGGCGGCGAGGCTACACGAATTGCCATGGCGAAGGATGTCGACCTGTTCCGGCGTGCCATGGCCGACGTGACGCCGCTGGTCGAGCGCGGCCGGCGGCGCGCGCGCCGTGCGCCGCGTCTGCCGGATCCGCCGCAGGAGGCGGCGCCCGCCGCGCCACCGCCGGCTGTTCCCCCGTCTGCGCTACCGACCCGGTCAGTGGCGCGACGCAACCCGTCATCGGACGCAAAATTGCCAGAGGTCGAGCTGCACGTCGCCGACCGGGTCTTCGATCGCGACATCGCCCGCTCCCTTGGACGCGGCAAGATCGGCCCGCAGGCGGCGATCGACCTGCACGGCATGACCCTGGCCGCCGCCGAGCGTGCCGTGAGCACCTTCCTGGACCGTTCGGTCGCCCAGGATCTGCGCGTCGTCCTCGTGGTCACCGGCAAGGGCATCCGGCTGGAGGGCGGCCGCGTGTTCGGCGGCCGCATCCGCAGCGAGTTCCTGGGCTGGCTCGACCGGCCCGACAACCGCGCCCGGGTGCGCGGCGTGCGGCCGGCGCATCCGCGCCACGGCGGCGGCGGCGCCTTTTACGTGCTGCTGCGCCGCCGCTCGTCGGCCAGCAGCCGCTCCTTGCGCGCGACGCCCCAGCGATAGCCGGTCAAGCTGCCGCTGGCGCCGACCGCGCGGTGGCAGGGAATGACGCCGGCTGCCCGGTTGGTGGCGCAGGCGCGGCCGACGGCCCGTGCCGCTCCCGGCTCGCCGATCTGGCGCGCGATCTCGCCGTAGGTCCGCGTCTCGCCGGCCGGGATCTCGGTCAGGGCCTTCCAGACTTTCCACTGGAAGGCGGTGCCGATGATGTCGAGCGGCACATCGGGGCTGTCGAGCGCCGTTGGCTTGCGGCCGTACAGGCGGGCCAGCACGTGCTTCAGGCGTGCCGCCAGGAACTCGTCGTCGCGCCGGATCGCGGCTGCCGGGAAATCGCCGCCGAGCGCCCGCTCGAGGGCGCGGTCGTCGTCGCCCAGGAAAACGGCGGCGATGCCTTTGGCGGTGGCCGCGACGAGCAGCCTTCCGTAGTCGCAATCGACGATGGTGTAGCCAAGCTCGGCGCCGGCGCCGCCGCGGGCATAGGTCGCCGGCGTCATGCCCAGTGCCTTGCCGGCGGTCTCATAGACCCGGCTGGTCGAGCCGTAGCCGGCGCCGTACAGCGCGCCCGACACCGACTCGCCGTCGCGCAGCGCCTTGCGGAAGCGCTGGCGCTTGCGGGCGGTCAGCCAGTCGCGCGGGTTGACGCCCAGCTCGGCGACGAAGCGCTTGCCCAGCGCGCCGCTCGACAGCCCGACCGTGCGCGCCACCTCGGCCAGCGAGGGCGGCGTGTCCCGCGCGGCGTCGTCGAACAGGGCGCAGGCCTGCGCCACGGCGCGGCTGAGGCCGAGCTCGGCCTGCCATTCGCCGGGCTTGCAGCGCTTGCAGGCGCGGAAGCCCGCCGCCTCGGCCTCGGCCGGTGCGGCGTGAAAGGCGACGTTCTTGCGCAACGCCGGGCGGGCGGCGCAGGACGGCAGGCAATAGACGCCGGTCGTCCTGACCGAGAACCAGAAGCGGCCGTTGTAGCCGCGATCGCGCCGCCGCACGGCCTGCCAGCAGGTCTCGTCGTCGGGGCGGGAGGGCGAGCGCAAGGAAGTGGCGCGCGCCACGGTGGGGAGAGCGAGGGTGTGTTGGGTCATGGCGGCATCAGACCACTGTGACCCAACATCCTCTATCCGGCAGCCGCCGGCAATTACTCCCAGAAGGCCCGTTCGGCCTCGAGGCGCGCCGTCGCCCGGTCCAGCCCGATGTCGCGCAGCAGGCGATCGTCGAGCTGGGCGAGCTGGCGTCGCGAGCGGGCGAGCTCGCCGCGGGTCATGGCTTTCTCGACCGCGACCCCGATCATGCCCGCGAGCAGCGCCACGGCGCGGCCGAAGGAGAAGGAGGGGGCATCCGCGCGGGCGATCTCCCGCACGCTGGATAGGGTCGACATGACTTAGCTCCGTTTGAGGCGGGTTCAACCGGATCGGTTCAGTGGGCCTCTTTCGTGGCTGTTATTTGCGCTATACTTGCCGGGTCCGCAAAGGATGTTCCCTAAAGCGAGACCCAGAAAAACTATGGACACCGACCCGAGATGAGCCGCTCTCAACTGCCCCTGAACGCGCTTCGTGCCTTCGAGGCGGCCGCCCGCCATGCCAGCTTCACCCATGCCGCCGAGGAGCTGCACGTCACCCAGGCCGCGGTCAGCCACCAGGTCAAGGCGCTCGAGGAGCGGCTCGGCGTGGCGCTGTTCGTGCGCCGGCCGCGCGGCCTCGAGATCACCAGCGAGGGCGAGGCGTTGCTGCCCGATCTGCGCGACGCCTTCGACCGCATGACCAACGCGCTCGAGCGGGTCGGCCGCAAGGCCAATGCCGGGACCCTCAACGTCAGCCTGGTGACGACTTTCGCGCTGGGCTGGCTGGCGCCGCGCCTGCACCGCTTCCAGGCCAAGCATCCCGAGATCGAGGTGCGCATGACGACGACGCAGCGCCGGGTCGATTTCGCGCGCGAGGACTTCGACTGCGCCATCCGCTTTGCCGTCCAGCCCGAGCCCGACCTACATGCCACACGGCTGTTCTCCGACGTGCTGACGCCGCTCTGCGGCCGCCGCTACAAGGACAAGCTGCGCACCCTCGAGGATCTCAAGCGCGTGCCGTTCATCGACATGACCTACGATCCGGAATGGTCGATCTGGCTGCGCGCCGTCGGCATGGGGGACTTCAAGCCCAAGCGCGTGCTGACCTTCGATTCGACCATGATCGCCGTCGAGGCAGCGATGGAAGGCGCCGGCGTGGCGCTCGGGCCGCCGCAGCTGTTCCGCGAGGAGCTGGCGGCCGGCCGGCTGTTCCAGCCCTTTCCGCAGATCGTCGACAGCGGCAAGGCGTGGTGGTTCGTCTGTCCCGCCGCCTCGATGGGGCGGCCCAAGACGCGCGCTTTCGAGGACTGGCTGATCGAGGAGCTGAACCCGGCCCAGGCGCGTGGCGCCCGCCCGGTCGCGGCCGCGGCCGGCCGTCGCTGAGTGTTGACCCGGCCGGCCCGGGTCGACACAAGCGCATCAGCAGCAAGGAGCCCGCGTGTTCAAACTGTTCCGATCCAAGACGGAGGCCCCGCCGGTCCCGGTCGCCCGCCTCGGCGACCTCGCCTTCGCCCGGCCTTGGGCGCGGCTCGGTACAGGACCCACCGCGCCCGCAGCCGGTCAGGTCGGCGGCTATCTCACCGTCGTCAACGGCACCGAGACAGACGACCGGCTGCTGTCGGCGACCTGTGCCGCCGCCGATACTGTTTCGATCCACGCCATCAAGGTGATCGGTGCCGGCATCCGCATGCAGCCCCTGGCCGACGGGCTGGCGATCCCGCCGGCCACCACCATCGAGCTGCGGCCGCGCGGCTATCACTTGCTGATCGAGGGCTTCCGCCAGCCGCCTTCCGTCGGCAGCCGGCTGACGGTCGGTCTGGTGTTCGAGCGCGCCGGTCGTCTCGAGCTCGAGCTGCCGATCACCGAGCAGGGGCCCGTCGGCAACGACGTGCTGTCCGACTAGCCGGCCTCTACCGCGGATAGCGATGGCGGGCGCCGAAGGCGTCCTCGATCACCAGCGACTCGGGATCCTCGGCGACGTAGGAGGCGCCGATCGGCACCTTGCCGTGGCCGCCCGGAACGTCGAGCACGTAGGTCGGCTGCGCCAGCCCCGACAGCCGCCCGCGCAACGCCTTCATCAGGGCCTGGCCGCGCGCGATCGGCACCCGGAAGTGCCCGGTGCCGCGCACCAGGTCGGGATGGTGCAGGTAGTAGGGCTTCACCCGCGCCGCGACGAGGGCGCGCATCAGCGCCTCCAGCGTCGCCAGGTCGTCGTTCACGCCGGCCAGCAGCACCGTCTGGCCGAGCAACGGGAAGCCGGCGTCGGCCAATCGGGCCAGCGCCGCGCGGCTCGGCGCCGCCAGCTCGCGCGGGTGATTGCAGTGCACCGCCAGCCACGCCGTGGCGCGTCGCGGCCGCAGGGCCTGCACCAGCGCGTCGGTGACCCGACCGGGATCGGCGATAGGCACCCGGCTGTGGACGCGGATCACCGCGACGTGGGCGATCGCGTCGAGCCGCTCGACCAGCTCCGCCAGCCGTCGCGGCGCCAGCATCAGCGGGTCGCCGCCGGTCAGGATGACCTCGAAGATCCCGGGCCGCGCCGCGATGTAGGCCAGCGCCGCCGCCACCTCGTCGTCGGACAGCGCCTCGCCCCCCGGCCCGACCTTCTCGCGCCGGAAGCAGAAGCGGCAATAGACCGGGCAGACGTGGATCGGCTTCAGCAGCACCCTGTCGGGATAGCGGTGCACCAGCCCCTTGACCGGCGATCGCGCCGCGTCGCCGATCGGGTCGGCCAGCTCCTCCGCCGCCACCTCGGTCTCGGCGGCGCTCGGCACGAACTGGCGCGCGATCGGGTCGGCCGCGACGTCGGACCGGTCGATCAGCGCCAGCATGTCCGGCGTCAGCGCGATCGCCATGGCGTCCGCCGCCGCCGCGAGTCGAGCATCGGGAGTCACCAGGCCGTGGGCTTCGAGGGCCTCGAGGCTGCGCAGGGTCGCCATGCCGCGCGCATAGCGCCAAACGCCGGTCGTGTCATCGGGACCGCGCGCCTCCAGGCGCGCTCCATCGTCGAACACGAGCGCGCAGAATGCTCGCGGTCCGACTCGCTCGCATTCGCGGCTTCCAACCGGTTGGGAAAACCTGCATCATTCGAGTAACGGGGAAGCAAGAGGGGACGCAGTGACGAAGGGCCGGCCACCGCTGTTCGGCGAGCAGCAGCGCTTCATGCTGTTCCTGGTCGCTCCCGCCGCCCTGCTGATGCTGCTGTTCCAGGTCGTGCCGATCGTGATCGGCGCCAATGCCAGCTTCCGCGACTGGGCGCTGTACAATCCAAAGAAAACCTGGGTCGGGCTCGATCATTACAGCGGCGTGCTGAGCGACCCCGAGTTTCTCTGGGTCGTTCTGCCCAACACCTTCCTGTTCATGGTGCTGACCGTGAGCGACGCCCTCGTTCTCGGCCTCGCCCTGGCGCTGCTGCTCAACCGGCCGTTCCGCGGCCAGAAGGTCGTGCAGACCGTGCTGCTGGTGCCGCTGATGGTGGCCCCGGTGATCGCCGCCATCATGATGCGCTGGATGTACAACGACCAGTTCGGGATCGTGAACGCCGTGCTCGAGGGGCTTGGCCTCGAGGGCCAGCCGTGGCTGGTCGAGCGCTGGACCGCCTTCGGTGTCATCCTGCTGACCGACGTCTGGCTGTGGACGCCGTGGTACACCTTGCTGCTGCTGGCCGGCCTGCAGAGCCTGCCGCGCGAGCCGTTCGAGGCTGCCGCGATCGACGGCACCTCGGCCTGGCGGGTGTTCACGCATCTCACCGTGCCGATGCTGCGGCCGGTGATCGTCGTCTGTGTCGTAATCCGCGCCATCGACGCCTTCCGCACCTTCGACATCGTCTGGACCCTGACCGGGGGTGGTCCCGGCCGCTCGACCGAGCTGTTCAGCCTCTACGCCTACGTGCTGGCCTTCCTCAGCCTCGACTTCGGTCGCGGCTCGGCGGCCGCCATCATCGGCGGCCTGATCATCCTGGTGGTGGGAGCGCTGCTCTATCGCCTGGTCGACCGGCTGGCCAAGGTCTGATCCGATGGCGATGGTCTCTCCGCCGCTGCTGTTCGGCCGCCTGTCGCCGCGCGCCCGCCGCCTGCTGTTCGGCCTGTTCGTGACGGCGGTCTGCTTCCTGTTCGCCTTTCCTGTCCTGTGGCTGATCCTGACCTCGCTGCGGCCCGAATCGGGCGTCTACTACGTCCATCGCGGCAGCGAGTTCACCTTCGGCAACTACCTCGAGGTGCTGTCCGACGAGCGCGTCGCGCAGTCGTTCGTCAACTCAGCGGTGATCGCCACCCTGGCCACGGTGTTCTCGCTGCTGGTCACCGTGTCGAGCGGCTACATGCTGTCGCGCTTCACCGGCCCGGCCGCCCGCGTCTGGTTCGGCACGATCTACGTGTTCCGCTGCGTGCCCTACATTTCCTGGGTCTTGCCGCTCTACTTCGTGGCCCAGAGCTGGGGCATCTACGACACCTATGTCGGCCTGCTGCTGCCGCACATCGCGGTGCATATCTGCTTCTTCTCCTGGCTGATGAAGGGCTTCTTCGACGGAATTGATCCCTCGATGGAGCATGCCGCGCTGATCGACGGCTGCACCCGCTGGGGCGCCTTCCTGCGCGTCGCCCTGCCGTCGGCCCTGCCGGCGATCGCCGCGCTGGGCGTGTTGTGCTGGCTGTTCACCTGGAACGAGTTCCTGTTCGCGCTGATCCTGACCGGCAACAAAGTGCCGGTGATCACCGTGGTCATGGCCCAGTTCGTCACCGAGATGGGCCTGCGCTGGAACCTGATGGCCGCGACCGCCGTGATGGCGCTAGTGCCGGCCTTCCTGCTCGCGCTGTTCGGCCAGAAGTACGTCATCCGCGGACTGCGGCTCTAGGGAGGGAACAACCATGAAGATCGTCAGACGAACCGTGCTCGGCGCCGCCGCGGCGCTCGGCCTGCTCGCCGCCCAGCCGGCGGTCGCCCAGGTCAAGGAGCTGCGCATCGGCTACCAGCCCAGCCCGATCCAGGACCTCTCGATCACCATGTTCGAGACCTGGGGCGCCAAGAACGGCGTGAAGATCGTCAAGGTGCCGAACTCCTACGGCGTCTACGTCGAGAAGATGACGGCGTCGCTGACCTCCAACTCCGACCAGTACGACGTCATTTGGCACAACGACGACTGGGGCCAGCTGTGGGCCCATCTGCTCGAGCCGACCGACGACATCCCCGGCCTGCAGTTCGCCGAGAAGTGGGGCATGGACAAGGTCGTGTTCGGCAACGCCCAGGGCCAGAACACCGTCGTGCCGATGGGCCAGACCTTCAGCGTCTTCTTCTACCGCTCCGACCTGCTGCAGCCCAACGAAGTGCCCAAGACCCAGGCCGAGATCGTCGAGGTCAGCAAGCGCCTGCAGGCGGCGGGCAAGGTCAAGTGGGGCTATGTCGGCGGCATGGCCATGAACCACAGCTGGTTCAGCTGGTTCTGGTCGATGTGGGGCAACAATTGCGACGTGCTGATGCCGTTCTACGAGCGCGACAACAAGGTGCTGGCGCAGAACGGCTGGAAGTCGAGCCTCGGCGAGCCGTGCATGAAGCAGACCGTCGAGTACTGGTGGGACGCCATCAACACCCACAAGATCTCGCCGCGCGGCATGCCGGCCTACGACCGCACCGAGGCCAACGCCATCTTCACCGCCGGCGACGCCGCCTTCACGGTCGCCGACACTCTGTGGTGGGGCAGCTTCAACGATCCCGCCAAGTCGAAGGTCGCCGGCAAGATCGCCGCCGCCCGCTTCCCGCTCGGCCCCAACCGCAACAAGAACTTCGCCTGGGACGACATCTGGGGCTGGGCGATCCCCAAGTCGATCTCGCCCGAGCGCAAGAAGCTCGCCAAGGAGATGCTGGCCGCCATGCTGGTCGACGAGGAAGGCCAGATGAAGATGTGGAAGGCGACCGGCGCGCCGCCGCCCAACACCCAGTACTGGCCCAAGATCGCCGCCCAGGACCCGTTCATGAAGCTGCTGATGGAAGCCGCCCTGGAATCCCCCGACAAGGTGCGCGGCGCCTACTACTTCCCGCAGTGGCCGGCGGTGCACAAGGCGTTCAACGACGCCGTGACCAAGGCCGTCACCGGCAAGCGCGAGGACATCGGCAAGGTGCTGTCCGACAACGCGCCGCTGGTCAGCAAGGCGGCGCAGCAGTAGCGGAAAAGAACGCAACACCCTCGTCTTTCATGTTCCTCTCCCCCTGGCGGGGGAGAGGAGAAGGAAGGGAGCGGCGTGGCAAGAGTATCGAAATGGCGTCGATCACCCTCAGCAAGCTCAACAAGCACTACGGCGCCCTGCACCACGCGGTGAAGGACGTCGATCTCGAGATCGCCGACAAGGAGTTCGTCGCCCTGGTCGGGCCGTCGGGCTGCGGCAAGTCCACGACCTTGCGCATGATCGCCGGGCTCGAGGACATCTCGAGCGGCGAGATCCGGATCGGCGACCGGGTCGTCAATCACCTGCCGCCGCGCGACCGCGACGTCGCCATGGTGTTCCAGAACTACGCGCTCTATCAGCACATGAGCGTCTACGACAACCTGGCCTTCGGCCTGCGCAACAAGCGCGTGCCGGAGGCCGAGATCAAGGCGGCGATCGATCGCGCCGCCGCCATCCTAGGCCTGCACGATCTGCTGAAGCGCCGGCCGCGCCAGCTCTCGGGCGGCCAGCAGCAACGGGTCGCGCTGGGCCGCTGCATCGTGCGCAACCCGCAGGTCTTCCTGTTCGACGAGCCGCTCAGCAACCTCGACGCCAAGCTGCGCGCCCAGATGCGCCTCGAGATCAAGCGCCTGCATGCTCAGCTGCCGACCACCTCGGTGTTTGTCACGCACGACCAGGTGGAGGCCATGACCCTGGGCGACCGGGTCGTCGTCATGCGCGACGGCAACGTCCAGCAGGTCGGCACGCCACTCACCGTCTATTCGCGGCCCGTCAACCGCTTCGTCGCCGGCTTCATCGGCGCCCCGGCGATGAACTTTCTCGACGTTGCCTTGAGCGAAGCCGGCCAGCCGATGCAGGTGACCGCCGAGGGCTTCGGCCTGGCGGTGGCCGAGCCCCAGGCCGCGCGCCTGGCCAATCGGCGTGGTCAGCGCCTCGTGCTTGGCCTGCGCCCCGAGCATATCGCGCTCGCCGACGGCGCGCCGGCCGGCCAGACCTTCGAGGCGAGGGTCGAGGTGGTCGAGCAGCTCGGCTCGGAGATGCTGCTCGAGGTCGCGGTCGGCCCGGCCCGGCTGACCGTCGCCCGGGTCGCCGCCGAGGCGCCGGTGGTGGCGGGTGACCAGGTGCGTCTGACCGTGCCGTCGGCGCGCCTGCACTTCTTCGATCCGACGACCGAGCTTGCCCTGTAGCCTCTCATGCTGAGGGCCCTCGCACTGCTGCTCGTCTGCCAGCTCGTGGGCGAGATCGCGACCCGTGCCCTGCATCTGCCGCTGCCCGGGCCGGTGCTGGGGCTGGTCCTGCTGACGGCGCTGCTGCTGCTCGCCGAGCGGCGCCGCCGAATGACCCCGCGCACCATCGACCGCACCGCGCTCGGCAAGCTGGCCAACGGCCTGCTGGCCAGCCTCGGCGTGCTGTTCGTGCCGGCCGGCGTCGGCGTCATCCAGCAGCTCGGGCCCCTCGGCCACTATGGCATTGCCCTGGCCGCTGCCCTGCTGGTCTCGACCCTGCTGACCCTGGTGGTCACCGTCTGGGTGTTCCTGGCCGTGTCGCGCGCGCTCGGTCGGCGGCCGTGAACCCGCCCTTCGCCCTCTGGGTCTATCTCGCGGCCTCGCCGCTGCTGTGGCTGACCCTGACCGTCGGCGTCTACGTCGCCGCCGACCTCGTGGCGCAGACCTGCCGTCGCCATCCGCTGGTCAACCCGGTGCTGCTGTCGATCGTCGCCATCGCCGCCCTGCTGCTCGGCACCGGCACGCCCTATGCGACCTATTTCGACGGCGCGCAGTTCGTCTACTTCCTGCTCGGACCGGCGACGGTGGCGATCGCCGTGCCGCTCTACAAGAACTGGCCGACGGTGCGGCGCAACGCCTTGCCCATGCTGGCGGCGCTGCTTGCCGGCTCCCTGGTCGCCATCGTCTCGGCGCTCGGGATCGCCGCCGCCTTCGGCGTGCCGCGCGATGTGCTGGTCTCCCTGGCGCCCAAGTCGGTGACCGCGGCGGTCGCCATGAGCATCGCCGAGCATCTCGGCGGCGTGCCGGCGCTGACCGCCGTGCTGGTCACCCTGACCGGCGTGCTGGGCTCGGTGGTGGTGACGCCGCTGATGAATGCGCTGGGCATTCGCGACTACGCGGCGCGCGGCTTTGCGGTCGGCGTCGCGGCGCACGGGATCGGCGCTGCTCGTGCTTTCGTCGTCGATCCGCTGGCCGGCACCTTCGCCGGCATCGCGCTCGGCCTCAACGCCGTGCTGTCGTCGCTGCTGGTGCCCGTCGTGGTCCGGCTGCTGCTGTAGCCGGAGCGCGGCCCGGGACCGCGTGCCTCCAGGCGCGCTTCTTCGATCTTTCCGGGCGTGCAGAATGCGCGCGGTCCCAGGGCGCGCCGTCCCCGCTTACGTCGGGGCGGCGACTTTGGCCCGTCCGAGCACGAACCCCTCGTAGCCCTTGGCCGCCACCGCCTCGCAATGCCGCTTGTAGCGGTCGTAGCCGCCGACATAGGGCATGAAGACCCGCGGCTTGCCCGGGATGTTGGCGCCCACGTACCACGAGTTGGCCAGCGGATAGAGCGTGCTGTCGGCCACCGCGTTGACGTGCTCGACCCAGTCGCGCTCGGCCTCCGCCGTCGGCTCGATTCGGTCGAGGCCGCTGGCCCGCAGATGCGCCAGGCAGTCGGCGATCCAGTCGACGTGCTGCTCGATCGAGGCGATCATCTGCGTCTTGACCCCCGGGCTGCCCGGGCCGGTGACCACGAACAGGTTGGGGAAGCCCGACATCATCAGGCCGAGATAGGTCAGCGGCCCGCCCTCCCAGTGCGCCCGCAGCTCGGCGCCGTCGCTGGTTCGGATGTCGATCTCGCGCAACGCCCCGGTCATGGCGTCGAAGCCGGTTGCGAACACGAGGGCGTCGAGCTCGAACTCCTGGCCGCCCTGGGTGCGCAGCCCCTGCTCGGTGATCGTGGCGATCGGATCGCTGCGCACGTCGACCAGGCTGACGTTCGGCCGGTTGTAGGTCTCGTAGTAGTTGGTATCGAGGCAAAGCCGCTTGGTGCCGATCGGATGGTCCTTGGGGGCCAGCAGCTCGGCGGTGCGCTGATCCTTGACGATGCCGCGGATCTTGTTGCGCACGAATTCCGACGCCGTGTCGTTCGATTGCTTGTTCACCAGCAGGTCGGTGTAGGCATAGAGGTAGCTGATCGACCCGCCCTCCTGCCACTTCGCCTCGTAGGAGGCGTCGCGCTCGGCCGCGTCGACCTCGAGCGCCGAGCGGGTCGGCTTGGGATGGCCGCCGATCGCGAACGGCGTGTCGGCCGCCGCCCGCCGCCGCGCCGCGTACTCTTCCTTGTGCCGGCGCTCGCGCTCGGCCTCCAGCGGCGCGTTGCGCGCCGGCAGGCTGAAGTTGGCGGTGCGCTGGAACACCGTGAGATGCCTGGCCTGCTGGGCGATGATCGGGATCATCTGCACGCCCGAGGACCCCGTGCCGATGACGCCGACCCGGAGCCCCGAGAAGTCGACCCCGTCGTGCGGCCACAGGCCGGAATGGTACCACTTGCCCTTGAAGCTCGAGAGGCCCGGGAAGTCGGGCACCCGCGGCGTCGACAGGTTGCCCGCCGCCATGACGCAGTAAGTCGCCGTGATCATCTCGCCGCCGTCGGTCGCCAGGGTCCAGTGGTTGGCCGCCGCATCGAACTGCGCCGACGTGATCCGGGTATTCAGCTGCACGTCGCGGCGCAGGTCGAAGCGGTCGGCGACGTGATTGATGTAGCGCAGGATCTCGGGCTGCGTGCCGTAGCGTTCCGGCCACTTCCATTCCTGCTGCAGGGCCTCGTCGAAACTGTAGGAGTATTCTAGGCTCTCGACGTCGCAGCGCGCGCCGGGATAGCGGTTCCAGAACCAGGTGCCGCCGATCCCCGACCCGGCTTCATAGGCTCTGACTCGCAGGCCGAGGCTGCGCAGGCGATGGATGGCGTAGAGCCCGCCCAGGCCGCCGCCGACGATCGCGACGTCGAGCGCGCGGGAAGCGGGAGCGGGAGCATGACTGGCGTCGGGCATGGGGCGCTTCCATTCTGCTGTGCGAATTGAATCTTTTGCGGACCGGCTGAACGCTCGCCTGTCTGGCCGGCCGTTTGCAAGCCTCGAGAGCCTCGGCTGCCGCCGGGCCGGCATGCATTGCGCGCGCTGCAGGAAGGCAGCCGTGCCGATGGTTGAGCATTTGTTTCGATTCTATGGTTGCAGCATGACAAGTCTTGCCGTCCGGGTCGTGGGGTAGCGAGCGTCGTGGATCAGTCGGTGTCCCCACCGGTCGGCCGTACGACGGTCGAACCTCTCACTCCCGCCGGCCTCGCCCCGGGCGCCAGCCTGCCGCCGGGTCCGGCCGTCGGCAAGGCGGCCGCCCCGCCGGTCGGCAAGGTCACCAGCCCGCCACGCAGCCGTTTCTGGCGGCCGCGCTCCCTGGGCATTCTCGCCATCGTCCTGCTGGCCGTTGCCTATGGCGGGCGCGAGGGCTACCTGCGCTACACCCACATCTACGAGTACGACGCCCGGGTCAGCGCCGACGTCGTGAGCATCTCCAGCCGGGCCGACGGCTGGGTGATCGAGATGCCGGCGCTCGAGGGCAAGCGGGTCACCCAGGGCGACGTCGTCGCCCGCATCGACGACCGGGTCGCCAAGCTGCGCACCGACGCCCTGCGGGCCCAGATCGAGGGAATCCGCGCCGACCGCACCCGCCTGCGCGCCGAGCGCCAACTGCTGCTCAACCAGGTCGACGCCAGCACCCAGACCCGGCTGTCGGCCGTCGAGGCCAAGGACAAGGCGCTGGCCGCCCTGAAATCCGACTACGACTTCGCCAAGAGCGAGCTCGAGCGCCAGTGGGCGCTGTTCGAGCGCCGGGTTTCCAACGAGCGCGCCCTGCAGGTCGCCCAGGCTGCGGTCGAGAAGCTCGACAGCCAGATCCAGCAGGCCCGCGCCGAGCGCCAGCAGGCGATCGGCAGCCTCGAGGAGGCCAAGGTCGAGCACGACAAGCTGGCCGTCGTCGACGCCCAGATCGCCGCCCTCGACCACCGGGTCGCGGACCTCTCGGCCCAGCTGCACCAGCAGCAGGTCGACGTCGAGGACCGCACCATCCGCAGCCCGATCACCGCCGTCATCGACCGCACCTTCGTGCTGCCCGGCGAGTACGTCCAGGCCGGCCAGCGAATCCTGCTGCTGCACAATCCGGAGGAGGTCTGGGTCGAGGCCAACATCAAGGAGACCCAGGTCGGCCAGCTCAAGCTCGGCCAGACCGTGCACGTCTCGGTCGACGCGTATCCCGACGAGACCTTCGTCGGCAAGGTGGCGCGCATCGGCAGCGCCACCACCGCCCGCTTCGCCCTGCTGCCGACGCCCAATCCGTCCGGCAACTTCACCAAGATCACGCAGCGCGTGCCGGTGAAGATCGACTTCGTCCGCATGCCCAAGCCGCTGACCCCGGGCATGATGGTCGAGGTCGAGATCGACCTGCGCTGACCGCGCACCGGATCGGATAGGCGCCCGTGAGCTCCGCTGCCGATCTCCCGAGCGGCCGCCCCCGCATCATCCAGACCGCGCCGGTGCTCAGCGAGCGCTACGGCCCGTCCTACCGCTGGTTCGTCACCATCACCGGCATGATCGGCGTCGTCTCGATGGTGCTGGCGATGACCACGGTCAACGTCGCCGTGCCCGACGTCATGGGTGCCTTCGGCATCGGCCAGGACAAGGCGCAGTGGATGTCGTCGGCCTACAGCGCCACCATGACCGCCGGCATGCTGATGAACGCGTGGGTCACCGGCATCCTGGGCGAGCGCCGCACCTTCGTCGGCGCCCTGCTCGCCTTCTCGCTGGGCGCCTTGGGCGGCGGCTCGGCGCCGACCGAGGACATGCTGATCCTCGCCCGCATCGTGCAGGGCTTCTCGGCCGGCATCGCCCAGCCGCTGGTCATGGCCACCATCTTCACCGTCTTCCCGGCCGACCGCCGCGGCATGGCGATGGGCGTGTTTGGGCTCGGCGTCGTCTTCGCGCCGGCGATCGGCCCGACCCTGGGCGGGCTGATGATTGAGTACTTCTCCTGGCGCTACGTCTTCTTCATCTCGCTGCCTTTCTGCGTGCTGGCCGCCGGGCTCGGCCTGCTGTTCATGCCGACCCGCGCCCTGCCCAAGGTGATCCCGCCGTTCGACTGGCTGGGCTTCTTCCTGCTCTGCGTCGCGCTGGCCGGGCTGATGACCGGCATCGCCGACGGCCAGCGCGAGGGCTGGGCCTCCGACACCATCGTGCTGCGCCTCGTGGTCGGCACCGCGGCCAGCATCGGCTTCGTGGTGTGGGAGCTCCACACGCCGCGCGCGATGCTCGACATCCGCATCTTCGCCAACCTGGAATTCTCCGCCGCCGCCTTGATCGCCCTGATCTTCGGCGCCGGCATGATGGGCTCGACCTACGTCATCCCGGTCTTCGTGCAGACCCAGATCGGCTTCACGCCGCTGCAGGCCGGCCTGATGATGATGCCGGCCGGCATCATGCTGGCCTTCATCTTCCCGCTCGCCGGTCGGCTCAGCGATGCCTTCCCGGCCTCGATCATGATCATCGGCGGCCTGCTGCTGTTCGCGCTGGGCTTCGCCCTGATGGCCGGCGCCGACGTCGACACCACCTTCTGGAACCTGGTCGGCATGGTGATGGTGTCGCGGCTCGGCCTGGGCTTCATCAACCCCAGCCTCAACGCCTCGTCGCTGAAGCCGCTGCCGCCCGACAAGGTGCGCCAGGGGGCCGGCATCGCCAACTTCATGCGCCAGCTCGGCGGCGCCTTCGGCACCAACCTGGTGGTCGCCTTCTTTGAGATCCGCACTCGCTTCCACGCCGACGCGCTGACCGCCACCCAGGCCTGGGACAACCACACCACTCAGCGCCTGGTGCAGCAGGTCGAGCAGCTCATGCAGCGCTCCGGCCTGCCCTTCCAGCAGCAGAAGGCCGCGACCTTCGAGTATCTCGGCGCGATGGTCTACGCCAAGGCGCAGATGCTGGCCTTCTCCGACACCTTCATCGTCGTCGGCATCGTCGCGCTGGTGGCGCTGATCCCGGCCGCCATGCTGTCGCGGTCCCAGCGCAAGGTGTTCCGATCGGCCGGGCTGGCGCGCTGAACTGAAGCATTAGCATCTTTTTTGTTGCATTGGTCTAATGGCCCAGAATCTCGCGTTGTATTGGGAGGTCGCGATTGAGAAAGTCTCTTGATTAGAGATTCTTGATATTTATTAAGCAATGCTAACATGCAGGTACTCCTTCACTTAATGGAGTCCCTGATGATCAACTTCTTGCGTCGGCTGGGCACGCCAGACGACGAAGTTCCTGGTTTTCGCCCTCCGGGTCTGAACATCGTTCCCGGCTTTCAAGTCACCAGCGACGATCTTCGCGATAGTCCGCCCGAATTGGCTCCGGCGACCGACTTGTCGGCAACGCGAGTCGAGTGGCCCAATGCCGAGCTCGACGCCGCAGTTCAAACGGCGCCATTTTGGCTTGCTGCCCTAAGGAGCTCGCTCGGATTCCAAGTCTCTCGCGACGATCTTCGCGACGGTTCGCCCGAACTGGGTCTGCCGAGAGCCTTGTCGTCCGTGCCGGTCGAGCGACCCAACGTCGGTCCCAACGCCTTGGATCAGTCGGTACCATGGGCGCCGCCCGCTTGGTTGAGGTCTCTCTGGGCCGCTCGGATCGCTCGCGCCGACCCCCCAGGCCTGCAGACGATTGAGCCGGCCGCGCCGGCGCCCAGGTTCGTAGCCCCGCGCGTTGCTGGTTGGGCGGCGCGGCCAGTGCCCGCAGAGACCCTGGGACAGCTCATGTTGGGATCGGGCCGTTCGGCGTCCGATCGGGCTGACCTCATTCCCATTTCCGGACCGGGTCGCCTGCCGCTGGCAACCAGTCCTTCCTACGGTGCCGGACGGGCGAGCCAAGCTCGATTGCGTGAGGCGCCCTCGACGGCGGGGGAAGAGGTGAGCCGCGCGTCGGGGATGGACGGCGAGCCGCTCGAGGCTGCATCCGGCAACACCCCGTACGCTCCGCTTGCGGGATCCTCCTGGTTCGCCAAGGAAGAAGAGGCGGCCGCTCCGCTGCCCGGAGCGGCGAAGGACCGGGACGAAGCCGGCTCGATCGAGCCCGCGGTGTACAGGCCCGAGAGGGATGGGACGCTCGCGGAGCTCCTCGAGCTCATCCAGCACTTGGTGCAGCAGAACAAGATGAAGAGCGACGTGGCCGAACGCCTCGAAGCCGAAGCGATCGCTAGAATGGACCCCGGGGCGAAGGTGGTTACGCAGATCGCTCTGTACGCAAAAGGTCTGCCTCACATGTTCTGCGACATACTGTTCAGCTCGAACGGCACGTCCAAGATCTTCATCACAGAAATCAAGACCGGAGACGCAATCCTGTCCAAAGGGCAGGTCGCCACGCTTGCGGAAGCGGTACGCACGGCCGAGATCTACATCGTCAACGAAGAAGCCGCCGAGAAGCTGAGAATAAAGCCGAGGGTCACGTTTGCCGCTCAGAGAATCATTCCCTATGTGACGATAACGGGAGGCAATGCGGCCGCCATCGCCAGGCAATTGAGGGCGGAAGGCCTTGAAGTCGTTCCGGAGAAGCCCGGTCGGCGAGGGGGGCCGGCACGTTTGCGGGTCATTCGGCCAATCTGATTCGTCGCAATGATGCGCTGGCGAAGTCACTACCGACGGTGTGTGGCGGCAGTGTGCTCTGCCAGATATGATCCTCGACGCCTTCTCCGGTCCACCGGGTGGCTGGCGCATTCCCTGCGTGAAGGGCACCGGACCCAGACTTCGCATGAAGACAAACCTCCGAGCCGCCACCAAGCTCCGTCAGGCCTGCTCCCTGTGGCGCGAGGTCAACCCCGAGATCCAAATCCGAAGCCGCACGATCACGCGCCAACAGATGACAGTCTTCGCCCACCGCGCACTGGATGACGATACCAAGGTCCAATGGTTCATCGATTGGGAGAGGTACAAGCGCTCGAAGTGCGTGATGTCCGTCCGGATGGGGTTGCTGGACGAGCGGATTGCGACCTTGCGCACCGTCGCAGAGGGGTTCGACGCGAGCGGCATGGGATTCCTCGACTTCGACATCATGGCGGCGGCCGATGCTCTCGCCGGCCGCCCCGCGCTTGGCGATGTCGCACTGCCGGCGTCGGCATCGGCCGAAACCTGGCGACGCGCGTTCGAAATCTATCGCACAGGGGGCGAGGACATCTGGCGATTCGTTGGAGGGTGGAACCGGCGGGGCTTCGCGACCCTGGCGATCTGGGTGCTCCACCATCGCCATCAGGTACACGCCTTCCGTCCCGGCTTCGGCTTCATCTGCGCGGCCTTCGCCTATGGCGACCCCGACCTAGGTCATGCGTTGATCGAGGAATATCTCGCGATCTGGGACAAGCACGTCCGCGACGATCCCTCCGATCTCGCCTTCCAGATCCGCGCCAAGGTGCAGGCCGGGGTCGAGCGCCTGCGCGCGGCGGTGCGCTCTCCGACCGTTCACTGAGGCGCTAGAACACCACCTCGCCGGCCACCAGCCCGAGCACGAGGAAGACGACGAAGATCGCCAGCGCGACGAAGAACAGCACCTTGGCGATGGTGCGCGCCCCGGCGGCGACGCCCGTGAAGCCGAAGAAGCCGGCGACGATCGACACGAGGAAGAAGATCAGGGCCCATTTCAGCATGGCATTGCCTCCCGGAGACACCGGGCACAACGCAGCGGACGCCATTGCGCTGCATGGCGTGGCTCGTAAGGTGCGGCCGCCGCGCCGCCACGGGCGGAGGTGCCGCGGGGCCAGGGGAGACGATGAAGCTGTTCTTCGACAATGCCGAGCTCGACGGCCAGCTCCAGCGCACCGCCGCCAAGGCCGCCTGCCGCGCCGCCGAGCTGGGTCAGGTGCTGGCCGTCGCCCGCCGCATCGTACCGACGGATCGGGCGAGCTGGTACGCCCAATGGTTCACGGAGGGTCGTGCCGAGGCGGCGCGCGCCGCGTCCCTGCAGCGCGCCGGCCGTCGGTTCGACGCTGGCGAGGCCTGGCTGCGCGCCCACGAGTGCTTTCGCTCGGCCTACGTCTTCTCGCGCCGCTTTCCGCAGGGGGCCGCGCTGCTGGCTGCCTGGCGGCGCAGCCGCGACGCCTTCCGTGCCGCGCTGCCGGCGCTACCTTTCGCCGTCGAGCCGGTGCAGATCCCGTGGATCGAGGGGCGGGCGCTCGAAGGCTACGTGCTGCGCGCCCGGCCCGACGGCGCGGCGCCGACCGTGCTGATGCCCTGCGGCTACGATTCGCCGGTCGAGGAGTTCTACAGCCTGGGCGGCCACGAGGCCGGTCTGCGCGGCTTCAACGTCGTCGCCTTTTCCGGGCCGGGCCAGGCCGAGCTGCTCTACGAGCAGGGCGTGCCGTTCCGCCCCGACTTCGAATCGGTGGTCGGGCCGGTGATCGACTGGGTCGAGCGCGACGGCCGACTCGATGCCGGACGCATCGCCCTGGTCGGCCGCAGCTTCGGCGGCTACCTGGCGCCGCGCGCCGCCTCGCGCGAGCCGCGGATCGGCGCCCTGGCCGCCGACCCCGCGCAGGCCGACCTCGGCGCGCTGGCGGTGCTCCGTTTCCCGCCGGACTGGCTCGACCTGCTCGAGCGCGAGGACCCGGCCCTGAACATGCGGATCTGGTCCGCCTTCCCGGGCGTTCGCGGCGAGGAGTTCTGGATGAGCCGGGTGCGGGCCCACGGGCTCGCCACGCCGCTCGAGTATCTGCGCGAGCTGCGCCGCTGGACGGTCGAGGTCGAGGCGATCCATTGCCCGACCTTCGTGTCCTGGGGCGAAGGCGACTTCGCCCAGGCAACCGCGGAATCCTTCTTCGCGCGCCTGCCCAATCCCAACAAGAAGCTGACGGTCTACCGCGAGGCCGACGGCGCCGGCGGCCATTGCGAGGGCATTGGCCCCGGCCGCTTCTTCACCGACCTCTTCGCCTGGCTCGCCGAGCTCTGGCCTTGACCTTTGTCCCCACGCGAAGCGTGGGGAGGCACAAGGTGTCCGCGCAGCGGACGAAGGGGTCATGACTCAAAAGACTCCCGACCCCTCCGGCCCTTCGGGCCACCTCCCCGCGCTCACGCGCAGGGAGGATTCAGTTCCTCCCCGACGAAGTCGGGGAGGTGTTGGCGTCATACGCCGACGGAAGGGTCGTGGCTCATCGACACATCAACGTCCCCACCGCCGCCGCCGTCCCGTCGGCAATGGCCAGCAACTGGCGGCGGCTTGCCCCAGCGCGGGCGCGTGTCGCCAGCCCGTACAGGCCACCGGTGATCAGGGACACGACGGCCACTGGCGCCGCGCCGAAGCGCTGCTCGAGCGCCTGGGCGACCAGCGCGTCGACCTCGGCCAAGAATTCCGCCAGCGCCCGGCGCACCGCCGCGTCGCCTGCCGCCACGGTGGTCGCCGTGGTGGCGATCAGGCAGCCCAGCCCCTGGCCACCCGGCGGCGCGTAGGCGTCGACGGCGCCGCGCAGCAGGGCGCGCACGGCGGCCTCCGCCGTGTCGCCACTCTGCAACGCCCGACGCATCGACGCCTTGGCCGCCTCGCCGTAGCGCCGCAGCACGGCGGCGTAGAGCCCGCCCTTGTCCCCAAAGGCCGCGTACAGGCTCGGCCGGGCGATGCCCATCGCCGCCGTCAGCTCGTCGAGCGAGGCGCCGTCGTAGCCGCGCGCCAGGAACACCCCGGTAGCCGCCGTCAGCGCCGTGTCAGTGTCGAAGGATCGGGGTCGCCCCATGTCGGCATCCTCATTCTGTACCGAAAAGAATATAAGTCTTGACCTTGACCGTCCAATTCAATACCAATCAGTATATAACAACCTCAGCCGCTTCGAGGCCCGTCATGGAACTCTTCTACGCTCCCTTCGCCTGCTCGCTGGCCGCTCACATCGTCTGCCGCGAGGCCGGGCTGCCGGTGACGCTGCGCCGAGTCACCCTGTCGACCAAGGAACTCGAGAGTGGCGGCAGCCTGTATGACCTCAATCCGAAGGGTGCCGTGCCGACCCTGCGCCGCGACGATGGCAGCGTGCTCAGCGAGAACGCCGCCGTGCTGCAGTATCTCGGGGATCGTGTGCCGGCGAGCGGACTCTGCCCGCCGGCCGGCGCCGATGAGCGCTACCGTCTCGCCGAATGGCTGAGCTTCATCGGCACCGAGCTGCACAAGCGCGTCTTCTACATGATGTTCACGCCGGAGAGCGACGTGGCGGCCAAGGAGGCGGCGCGGGCCGCAGCGCCCAAGCGCCTCGCGGTCGTTGCCCAGGCCCTGCAGGGCCGCGACTGGCTGGTCGGCGACACCTTTACCGTGGCGGATGCCTATCTGTTTTGGTGGCTGTCCCTGGCGCCGCGCGTCGGCATCGACATCGCCGCCCATCCCGGCCTCGAGGCCTATGTCGCGCGCTGCACAGCGCGGCCCGCAGTGCGCGCCGCCGTCGAGCTCGAGACGGCGCAGCGCGGGACTTGATCTCGGTTCTCCTGGTGCCCTCGCGCCTGCGCTGCGCGTAGTCTGCTGCTCACCACCTTGCAGAGAGCGAGCCCCGCTGGCCCCCGGCGGTGGCCGCTTGCCGTTGCGGGCGCGGCGGCGCCCGACACTGCGCGAGCAACCTTCGCCTGTTCGGATCGACCGTCCGCGGCGAAAAGCGTCCGGACAACGATGTCGATCTGCTCGTGGACCTCGACGAGCATCGTGGCTTTCAGTGACCATCTGGCTCTCGTGGAAGAACTCGAGCGCGTGCCGCAGCGCCGGGTCGACTTGCCGACGGCACGCAGTCTCAGCCCGCACTTCCGCCCGTCCATCGAGGCCCAAGCCAAGCCGGTTTTGAGAGGGTTGTGAGGGGCGACTCCCCATATCGCCGACAGTATCGCGGCGACCGAAGAATACGTGGCAGGCGGACGCGAGCCATTCATGGCGCGGCGTCTCGTCCAAGACGACGTCACCCACAACTTCGAGATCATTGGCCAGGCCGCGCACCACCTGTCGACCGAGAGGCGACGAACTTGCGACGACCGTTGGAGCCGATCCACGGCTACCGGAGCGTCGACCCGATGCCTGTCCGGAACATCATCGAAATTGAACGCTTCGGGAGTGGAGCCGTCGACAGAGTCGCCCGCAACACGCGAAACACGATCGCCCTCTGGCGCAGTCGGCCGGAAACTGTCGCTCGCTACCTTCCTCTCGTCCGCAGGGCATCCCGCCCCGGCCAATGCTACGAGGAGAGAGCCATGAGCAACACGACCGTCACCGAGCTGAAGCTGAACGA
Organism: Reyranellaceae bacterium; assembly: GCA_046349275.1. GTDB lineage: Bacteria > Pseudomonadota > Alphaproteobacteria > Reyranellales > Reyranellaceae > Reyranella. The sequence goes on from JAXMCN010000009.1 coordinate 140,901, forward strand.
GATGCAGGATGTCGCCGGCGGCCTGAAAGTCGCCCAGTACGCGACCCTGTCGAGCGGAACGTCGACGTACACGTCGGGCAGCGTGATGCCGATTGCGCCGTCGCCGACTTCCTCGATGCAGGGCGACTCGCTCGTGACGGCCGGGCTCTTGCCCCCTCCGACCCTCCGTTTGGTCTGATCGGCCCGCCGCGGCCGCGCCGCATCGCCCCGGGTAGAGGCCCGCCGCTCGCCGCGGCGGGCCTTCTGCGCTCGCTCGCCACCATCGCGTCGCGCCTCGGCTATCGTCGTACCGCCTCGTGGATCGCCGACACCGCGTCGGCCAGCTTGCCCTCGCCGTCGGCCGGCTGGGAGTTGGTCTGCACGGTGATCATCAGCTTCTCGGCCTCGAACCAGACGTAGAGCGAGCGGTAGCCCAGCGTCATGCCCTCGTAGAACCACTGCGCCGGCTGGTCGCCGCGCTTGCCGCGGGCCAGCCCGAGCGCGAAGCCGCCCGGATTGTCGGCCGAGACATCGGCGATCGGCTGGCCGGTGCGCGTCGAGACCAGAGCCAGCCACTCGGCCTGCTGCTTGGGCGGCACGACGCGGCCCTCGAACACCGCGCGCTGCCAGCGCGAAAGGTCGCGTGCGTTGGCGATGCCGCCGCCCGCAGCCTGGCCCCAGCCCAGGCTGAGCTCGCGCACGTCGCGGCCGACCAGCCGCTGGTTCCACGACACCGTGCATTTCGGCTGGTATTCGGCGCAACCCGGATTCTCGAACCAGCCGTGCGCCAGGCGCGCCGTCACCGCCGGCGGATAGACGCGATCCTCGTAGAACATCGAGTGCAGCCCGAGCGGCTGCAGCAGGCGCTCGTGCACCTGGTCGCGGTACGGCTTGCCGGCCGCCTTGGCCGCCACCATGCCGGCCAGGATGTAGTTGGTGTTGGAATAGAAGTAGCCGCTGTTGGGCGGCAGCGCGTTGCTGGGCGCCGGATAGGCCAGGGCGACCAGCTCGGCGGCGCTCAGGATGCGCTGCGGCGTCTCGATCCAGGCGCGCGACATCGCCTCGGTCTCGGAATAGTTCGGCAGGCCGCTGGTCATGTTGAGCAGCCGGCGCAGCGACACGTCCTTCCAGGCCGGGTACTCCGGCAGCCAGCGACCCAACGTGTCGTCGAGCGTCAGCCTCCCCTCGGACTCGAGCTGCAGCAGGATCGCCGCCGCGAACGACTTGGTCGTGCTGCCCATCTGGAACAGCGTGTCCTGGCCGACCGGCGCGTCACCCGCGTTGCGTCCGACCTTGCCGGCGAATGCCTCGATCGTCGGACCCGGCGTTCCGAAGCTGACATAGGCCGCGACGCCCGTGACTTTCTCGACCGGCGCCCGCGCCGCCAGCCACCGGTCGAGCGCCGCCTGCACCTTGTCGACCGCGCGGTCCTGTGCGTGGGCAGCGACAGGCGGCAAGAGCGTCAGCGCCACCACCGCCAGGGACCCGATCCAATGCCTCATGCCGTCTCCTGTCCGCCGCCGCCTGGACTCGCGGCCTCTGCGCTTCATTATACCGACGACCCTCGAAGGAGCCGCCATGGCCGCCTACTTCATCGTCCAGAGCACGATCAGCGACGAAGCGCAGTACCAGAAGTATCGCGACGCGGTGATTCCGCTGATGGCCCGCTTCGGCGGCAAGATCCTCGTGCGCGGCGCCAAGGTCGAGGCGCTGGAGGGCCATCACGACGGGCGCCGCATGGTGATCTTCGAGTTTCCCTCGATGGACGCCATTCACGACTTCTGGAATTCACCCGACTATGTGCCGGTGAAGAAGATCCGCGACGGCGCCGCCACCCTCGACGTCTGGGCCGTCGCCGGCCTCTGAGTCCTCCCCGCGCTGCGCGCAGGGAGGATGATTACGCCATCGCGTAGTGCTTCACGTAGTCCGGCCGCGGGTCGTGCCCGAGCCCCGGCGCCGTCGGCACCGCCACGGCCGGCTGCCAGCGCGTCAGCCCGATGTCGTACGGGTCCATCGCCTCGTCGGCCTCGACGGTGGCGAAATATTGGACCTGGTCGAGCGCGGCCATCAGGTGGATCGAGGCCAGCGCCGACGGCCCGAGGAAGGGCGTGTGCGGCGCGATGCCGACCGGCGTCCTGCGGTCGAGCCGGCGCGCCGCCGCGGTCAGGCGCAGGCCCTCGCTCAGGCCGCCGATCATGCAGAGATCGGGCTGCACGACGCCGACGGCGTCGCTCCTGGCGTAGAGCAGCATCTGCTCGCTCGAGCCGAGATCGGCACCCAGCCGACCGTGACCCCGGGCCAGCCGGGATGCGCCAGCAGCGCCTCGGGCGGCCACACCGGATCCTCCAGCCACAACAGCTCCAGCGCCTGCCAGCGCGCCAGGCTGGCCGCGACCTCGGCCGTGTCGAAGGCGTTGTTGACGTCGGCGACGAACGACACATCGCGCGGAATCAGGCCGCGCGCGCGCTCGATCACCGCGAGGTCGGCCTCGTGCACCTTGACCGCGGCGACCCCGGCGGCCAGCGCCTGGCCGACCCGCACCGCCGCCTTCTCCGGCTCGCCGTAGCGGTCGAGGCTGGCCATCACCGGCACTGTCGCCTTGGCCGTGGTGCCGAGCTCGGCCGCCAGCATCGCCGCCAGCGGACGGCCCGCCGCCTTGCCGGCGATGTCCCACAGCGCGAGGTCGACGGCGGCCAGCGCGTTCATCAGCACGCCGGAGCGGCCCTGCCAGCAATGGCGGCGGCGGAAGCCGAGGTTCAGGGCGGCGCGCGCCTCGACCGCGCCGCCGGCATAGTGCGGCAGCACGACGTCGTGCAGCGCCGCCACCAGGCTGCGCTGCATCGGCGGCCGGTAGCACAGGCATTCGCCCCAGCCGACCAGCCCGCTGTCGGTCGTCACCTTGACGAACACCTGGTGCAGCGCCGCCATCGGGCTGGCCATCGCCGGCACCGTGGTCGGCCGCGGCTCGGCCGGCACGCGCAACGGCACGACGTCGATCCGCTCGATGTTCATCTCATCCCCTCACCCGTCTTGGTGGACCGCGCGCCTCCAGGCGCGCCCATGACCTTGATGCGCGCCTGGAGGCGCGCGGTCCCGAGCCGCTCTAATCCCGCCAGCGCATCGTCGCCCGCGCGCCAGGCGCGATCTGCTCGAGCGGCGGCGTCTCGACCTTCTCCATGTGGGCGTAGGACTTGGACGCGAACCACACCGCGTAGTCGCCCATGCGGATCGGCGGATACTTGGGCGGGCCGGCGTTGGGGATGCACTCGATCATCGCCTCGTGGCCGGGATCGAAGAAGAACGGGATGGCGTGGCGCAGGCCGCTCGACACGTTGCGCACGCGATGCGGCGTCGACAGGAAGCGCTCGTTGGTCCAGCGGTGCAGCATGTCGCCGCCGTTCACCACGTAGGCGCCCGGCACGTGCGGCGCGTCGAGCCAGCGGCCCTCGGGCAACTGGATCGCCAGGCCCTGCACCGGGTTGGGCGGCAGCAGGGTCATGAACCCGGAATCGGTGTGCGGCACCAGGCTCTCGGCCCCGTCCTCGCCGGCGATCGAGCGGTAGCGCGACATGCGCAGGATGAGATGCGGCGAGCGGAAGGCCGGCGCGAAAAAGTCGTCGGGCAGGCCGAGGGCGCGGGCGTAGAGCGGCACCAGCCGCAGGCCGAGCTGCTCCATCGTGCGGATGTAGGCCAGGGTGGCGTCGCGGAAGCCCGGCAGGTCGTCGGCCGACGGCCACTTGTTCATCGCGTGGAAGCGGCGGTTCTCGCGCACCGCCGGGTCGTCCGGCGTGCGTTCGCGGCGCAGGAAGTAGGCCTCGTTCTGCGACGGCTGGCGATGGGCGTTGGGGCTGCCGGCCGGGGCGCGCTGGACCGGCAGGTAGCCGATATTGTGCTCGTCGACCTTCAGCGCCTCCTTGGCGGCGAGCGGCAGATCGTGGAAGCGCGAGGCCTGCTCGTAGGTCGAGTCGATCAGCGCCTGCGGCACGCCGTGGCCGGCGAGGTAGTAGAACCCGACCTTCTCGAACGCCCAGCGCAGCTTGGCGGCGGCTTCGTCGGCGGCGCCGGGCTTGCCAGCGAGATAGTCGGCGACGTCGATCAGCGGGATGGTGCCGGCGATCAGCGGCGGCGAAGAGGCGGGGAGGGCGGTGTCGGGCATGCGGGCTCCGCAAGACTAGGCTGACCGAATGATGTCTCTGCGGGGAGGGTGCGGCAACCACTGTTGATCTTGAACGTCTGCAATCCTTGCAATTGACCAATTCACAGCGGGCCGGATTCCCTTCGTCCAACCGGCGCCGGCTCCCATTCGGGGATCTGCTGATCGTGCTTCAGGCGCGCCCGCTGGATCGCCACACTGGCGAAGACGTCCTCGAGGTTCGCGCCGGCCTGCGTGAGCAGCGGGAGGGTGGCCTGGGCCTCGGTCATGAAGCGCTCGGGAAGCAGCGTGCCTTCTGCCCGCAGGTATCCGGCGTCCCACCAGCCGACGAGGCGGTCCTCGGCGCGCCGCAGGAGCTGGACACCCGGAAGCCGGTCCCGCTTCTCGGTCTGGTTCACGCTCCTGTGCGCCGGCAGGAGATTCCAGAGGTCATCGCATGGCCAGGCCGACCACGGAAAGCAGTGATCGATGTCCAGCGTCTCGGCCGTGAGCGTGCGTCCCGTCCAGGCGCAGTGAAGGCCGGTCGTTGCGACAAGGTGAAGTGCGCGTCGGCGCGCGACGTCGACGTCGCGGCTCGGATCCGACCACGCCATGGCGCGCGACAGCCGCGCGTCCGGCAGGCTTCTCTCTTGCCGGGCGGCGTAGTCCGTCATCAGCCGCCGCCACTCCGTGACGAGGGCGGGCTCGATCCAGGCGTCGAAGCGCTGCAAGGCGCGCCACAGATGGCGGGGCACGAGCAGGGTGCCGAAAGCCGACAGGTAGGCGTGGTCCAGCCGGACCGAGGCCGGCCGGCGGACGTTGCCGGACCGCACCGGGAAGACCGGTTCGCCGCTTGCGTAGGTCGTGAAGGTCGCCGGCATCGTTCTGATCACCCGGGCCGCGTCCCTCAGGGCCGCATGCAAGGCGAGCGAGCGTTCGCCGCCGAAGGTCGCGCCGATCCGGAGGTCGAGGTGGGAAACCTCGTGCAGGGCGCGAAACCCGTCGCGCACGAAGCCCAGCCCATCTCCCTGCCGGTTGATCGCAGTCTGCGGCAGGTCCGACTCGATGAGAGGCTTGAAGAGCCTGATCCAGTAAAGCGCGACGAGGCCGAGCGGCACCGCGACGTGATCGCCCTCGATTTCCTGCGCATATCCCGCGGCGCCGTCGGCGATCCGGCAGAGCGCGCGCAGCAGGGCCAGCTTGTAGGTCGAGGCTTTCTGGTCGTTCAGGATGATGTGGCGCAGGAGGGGAAGCGCGCCGGTTCCGTCGTCCGGCAGCCGCACCACGATCTGCGTCCAGGACACGGGACCCCGGCCGAGCCGGTCGCCGGCGACGGTCGCGCGCTCGACGAAGGCACCGTGCGCCCGGCTGAGCGATTCGATCTCCGCCTGGGACACCGGATGAAAGCCACGAGCGGCGTCGGCGGGACCATGGCGCAGGCTGAGGGCGAGAATGCCACCCGGCTTGAGCACCGTGACCAGCTTGCGAAAGGCCCGTGCCCGCTCGCTTTCGGGCACGTGCATCCAGACGGCGCTCAGGAGGATCAGGTCGAAGGAGAGACCGAGCCGGCTGACCTTCTCGAGGCCTGGAAGGCTGTCGTCGATCCATCGGATACGCGGCGACGGATGAAGTGCGCGCCCGTGCTCGCGCATCGCGGGCGCCGGCTCGACGGCGACGACGTCCAGACCGCGGTCGGCGAGCCAGGCCGCATCGCGGCCCGTTCCGGCTCCCACGTCGAGGACGAGGGCAGGGGGGCTTGGCAGGTAGTCCAGAAGCCAGTCGTGAACGGCCTCCGACCGGACCGACTCATAGAGCGGCGCGACGGTCCCGGCATTGTGCTCGTACCAGGCGGCCGAGTCCGACAGGCCGGGAGGCTTTGCCATGCCGTGGCTCCTGCCTCCGCTCGCCCTACACGATCCGGCTCGTCCTGTTCCCCCAGTACCGGTCCCGCAGCAGCCGCTTGTACAGCTTGCCGGTCGGCAGGCGCGGCAGCTCGGGCTCGAAGTCGATCGAGCGCGGCACCTTCTGGCGCGCCAGGTGCTGGCCGCAGAAGGCGATCAGCTCCTCGACGATCTGCGGCGAGGGCGGCACGTCGGGCATCAGTTGCACCACCGCCTTGACCTCCTCGCCGAGGTCCGTGTTGGGCACGCCGAACACGGCGGCGTCGGCGACCTTGGGATGGGTGATCAGCAGGTTCTCGCATTCCTGCGGGTAGATGTTCACGCCGCCCGAGATGATCATGAAGGTGGCGCGATCGGTCAGGTAGAGATAGCCGTCGGCGTCGACATAGCCGACGTCGCCGACCGTGCTCATCGTGCCGTCGGCCGAGCGCGCTTCCTGGGTCTTCTGCGGGTCGTTGAAGTACTCGAACGGCGTCGCGGTCTCGAACCACAAGGTGCCCGGCGTGCCGGTCGGCACCTCCTTCATGTCATCGTCGAGCACGTGCAGCTTGCCGATCATCACCCGGCCGACCGTGCCCTTGTGCGCCAGCCACTCGGCGCTGGTGCAGGCGGTGAAGCCAAGCCCTTCGGTGGCGCCGTAATACTCGTCGATGATCGGCCCCCACCAGTCGATCATCTGCTCCTTGACCTGGACCGGGCAGGGCGCGGCGGCATGGATCGCGATCTCCAGCGAGGAGAGGTCGTATTTGGTGCGGCTCGCCTCGGGCAGCTTCAGCAGGCGCGAGAACATGGTCGGCACGAGCTGGGTGTGCGTGATCCGGTACCTCTCGACCAGCTGCAGGTAGTGCTCGGGGTCGAAGCGCTCCATGATGACCGCCGTGCCGCCCATGGCGATCGCGAGGTTGACCGCCGCCTGCGGCGCCGAGTGGTAGAGCGGCGCCGGCGACAGGTAGATCATGCCCTCGCGGTAGCGCCACAGCTTCACCAGGAAGGCGAAAATCGGCAGTTTCTCGGTCGGCGGCTGGTCGGGCAGCGGCCGGACGATTCCCTTGGGCCGGCCGGTCGTCCCCGAGGAGTAGAGCATCGCCGTGCCCAGCGCCTCGTCGGGGATCGGCGTGCCGGGCAGTTCGGCGGTCGCCGCGTCGAGGTTCTGGATCTTGTCGTCGACGCCGGGTCCGTCGACGATCAGCACCAGCTCGATCGCCGGGCACTGAGCCAGCGCCGCCAGGGCGACCTCGCGCTTGGCCTGCGACGTGACCAGCACCTTCGATTGGCTGTTGTTCAGGATGTAGGCCAGCTCTTCGGCCGTCAGGAACGAGTTGACGCAGGTGTAGTAGAGGCCGGCCCGCTCGCCGGCGGCGCAGCACTCGACGTAGTGGAAGTTGTTCTCCATGAAGATCGAGAAATGGTCGAGCCGCTTGAGCCCGTGCGCGCGCAGCAGATGCGCCAGCCGGTTGCTGCGCACCTCGAGCTCGCCGTAGGTCAGGACCTTGCCGCTGCCCGCCATGATCACGGCCGGATGATTGGGCTGCGTCTGCGCGTACTTTCCCGGATACATCGTCGCGTTCCTCCCCTTTCCTCCCCGCGCGAAGCGGGGGGAGGTGTCCGCGTAGCGGACGGAGGGGTCATGAGTCCGACCCCTCCGGCCCTGCGGGCCACCTCCCCAACTTCGTTGGGGAGGGAGGCTCATTCTATAGACGGAACCACCCCCCTGCGCCAAAGTCCGCGCCATGCTCGACTCCGACCTGAAGACCCAGATCCTCGACTCCGTCGACCGCGCCTTCGACGACCAGACCGCCGTGCTCGCCGACCTGGTCAGGATCCCCTCCACCCGGTTCCGCGAGGCGCCGGCGCAGGACATGATGGCCCGCCTGTTCAAGGAGGACGGGCTGTCGGTCGACCGCTGGCAGATCAAGATCGACGATCTCAAGCACCTGCCCGGCTATTCGCCGCATTCGCTCGACTACGACGATGCCTGGAACGTGGTCGGCGCCTGGCGGCCCTCCTCGCCCAAGGGCCGCTCGCTGATCCTCAACGGCCACATCGACGTCGTGCCCGAGGGGCCGCACGGCATGTGGAGCCGGCCGCCCTTCGAGCCGGCGATCAAGGACGGCTGGATGTACGGCCGCGGCTCGGGCGACATGAAGGCCGGGCTGATCCTCAACCTGTTCGCGTTGCGCGCGCTTGAGCGGCTGGGCTGGAAGCCGGCCGCCGACGTCTATCAGCAGTCCGTGGTCGAGGAGGAGTGTACCGGCAACGGCGCGCTGGCCTGCCTGCAGCGCGGCTACCGCGCCGACGCGGCGCTGATCCCCGAGCCGTCGGCCGGCGTGCTGACGGTGGCCCAGGTCGGCGTGATGTGGTTCCAGGTCACGGTCACCGGCCATCCGGTGCACGTCTACAAGGCCGATGCCGGCTCCAACGCCATCGAATCGGCCTACCGCCTGATCCAGGCGCTGCGCGGCCTCGAGAAGAAGTGGAACGGCGAGCGCAAGGCGCAGGACAAGCACTTCTGCGACCATCACCACCCGATCAACTTCAACGTCGGCAAGATCGCCGGCGGCGACTGGGCGAGCTCGGTGCCGGCCTGGTGCACCTTCGACATGCGGGTCGGCGTGCTGCCGTCGCAGACCCTGAAGGAGGCGCGGCAGGAGATCGAGGAGCTGATCCGCAGCGCCGCCAAGAACGACCCGTTCCTCGGCAACAACCCGCCGGCCGTGACCTGGGAGGGCTTCCAGGCCGAGCCGTTCGTGCTCAAGGGCCACGAGGCGGTCCGCTCGGTGCTGGCCGAGGCGCATCGCACGGTGTTCGGCAAGGCGCTCGAGGACAAGACCTCGACCGGCACCGCCGACAACCGCTTCTTCGGCCTCTATGCCGGCATCCCGGCCCTGGTCTACGGCCCGCAGTCCGACGACATCCACGGCTTCGACGAGAGGGTGAACCTCGAATCGGTGCGCAAGATCACGCAGGCGACCGCGCTGTTCATCGCCGAGTGGTGCGGCCTGGAGAAGCGATAAGCCGATGCAGGGGAACGACAGGGATCAATCGATGCCAAGCAACGGGAGCGAGCGGATCCGTATTCGGGCATCGTCGAGCACGACAAGAGCGCCAAGCGCGAGCTCCTGAGCCAACCTCGGCAAATTGGCGGTCAGCAAAGCGAGTTGCCGCTCGGGCCGACGATTTGCCGCGCCTCGGAACAAGATGACCGACGGTGTACGGTCTTGTCGCAAGGCGAGAAGGGTCCCGAAGTCGGTGTCCGCTGAAACGATCACCCGGCTCTCGACCTGAGCACGGGCGAAGATGATCGAGTCGTCGGCTGCCTGCAGGCCATACTCGCGCACATGGACGGCATCGTATCCGTGATCCGCCAAGCCGCGAGCGACCCGCGGCGAAACGGCGTTGTCGATCAGCAGTCTCACGGCATTGTCAGAGGCAACTCTCGCTCGCGAACGGCGGCAGCGGCAAACCGCAGCGCCTCTGGAATGTCCTGCCGCTCCAGATCGGGGTAGGCCTCGAGAATCGCATCCGTCGTTAGTCCGTCGGCTACCAAGCCGACCACCGTCGCGACAGGTATACGCAGCCCGCGAATGCAGGGCATGCCGCCCATCCTGCCGGGATCGACCGTTATGCGGCTGAATTGCATGCGTCCCTCCGCTTCGGCCGGAAAGTCTACCGCATCCGCCGCACCGACGCGAACAGGCCGGTCGCGACGCCGCCCAGCACGACGGCGATGCCGAGCAGGCGCAGGCCGTCGAGCGGCTCGCCGGTGAGCCAGGCCGAGAAGCCGAGCGCGGCGCACGGCACGAGCAGCGACACCGGCCCGACCTTGGCCGCGGGATAGGTGCGCAGCAAGGTGCCCCACAGCAGGTAGCCCAGCCACATCACCGGGCCCACCGTGTAGATCAGCACCCCCCAGCCCTGCCAGTTCGGTGCCAGCACCGGCGCCAGGAGCGCCGCCGGCCCGTCGAACACCAGGGCGCACAGCGCGAAGGGCAGCGGCGGCAGCAGGGTCGACCATGCCGTCACGGCGAACATCGACACGCCGCGCGCCGAGCGGAAGAACAGGTTGCCGGCCGCCCAGGTCAGCGCCGAGAGCAGCGCCAGCCCGAGGGCCAGCAGCGGCGCCGAGCCCTCGACCGACCGGGCGATGATCACGACGCCGACGCCCGCGATCGCCAGCCCCAGCCACTGGCCGCGCGTCGCGTGCTCGCGCAGCACCAGCGCCGCCAGAACCACGGTGAGCGGCCCCTGCAGCTGCACCAGCACCGAGGTCAGGCCGGGCGGCAGGCCGGCCTGCATGGCGAAGAACAGGAACACGAACTGGCCGCCGAACATCAGGCCGCCGATTCCGGCCAGGGTGCCCCAGGACACCGCGGGCTTGGGCACGAATAGCACCGGCAGCGCCGCCAGCAGGAAGCGCCAGGTCGCGAAGGTGAAGGGCGTGAACGAGTCGAGCCCGAACCGGATCGCCGTGAAGTTCATGCCCCACAGCGCGACGATCGTCAGGGCGGCCAGCGCGTGGACGGGGGTCACGCCCGCGGTCCGGCCCTCACAGCCACACCCACGGCCGCGCCGCGCGGTCGCTCGCCTGCCAGGTCTCGATCTCGGCCTGGCGCGTCATCGTCTGCGCGATATCGTCGAGTCCTTGCAGCAGCGCCTGCTGGCGCCGCGCGTCGATCTGGAACGGGATGGTGCGGCCGGTCGGCGACACCACGGTGCAGCTCTCGAGGTCGATGGTGACCCGCGCGTTGCCCGGCGAGGCGCGGGTCTCGTCGGCCAGCGCCTCGACCTCGTGGATCGGCAGCACCACCGGCAGGATGCCGTTCTGGAAGCAGTTGTTGAAGAAGATGTCGCCGTAGGACGGCGCGATCACGGCGCGCACGCCGCGGCCGGCGAGGGCCCACACCGCGCCCTCGCGGCTCGAGCCGCAGCCGAAATTGTCGGTCGCGAGCAGGATCGGCGCCTCGCGATAGGGCGCCTGGTTGAGCACGCAGTCGGGATCCTCCGAGCCGTCGGGCCTGAGCCGCAGCTGCTCGAAGGCGTACGGGCCGAGGCCGACGCGGCCGGTGTTGCTGACCAGGCGCTCGATGCGGATGATCAGGTCGGTGTCGACGTTCTGGCGCATCAGCGGCGCCGCCACGCCGGTCACCTTGGTGAACTTTTCCATCGCGCCCTCCTACAGGCTGCGCACGTCGGCTATGGCGCCGGCGATCGCCGCCGCCGCGGCCATAGCCGGGCTCGCGAGATGGGTGCGCGCCCCCGGGCCCTGGCGGCCGACGAAGTTGCGGTTCGAGGTCGAGACGCTGCGTTGGCCCGGCCCCACCCTCTCGCCGTTGCTGGCGATGCACATCGAGCAGCCCGGCTCGCGCCACTCGAAGCCGGCCTCGCGGAACACGCGGTCGAGGCCCTCGGCCTCGGCGTCGCGCTTGACCCGCTCGGAGCCCGGCACCACCCAGGCCGTGACATGGTCGGCCTTGTGGCGACCCTTGGCGATTGCCGCGGCGTCGCGCAGGTCGCTCAGCCGGCTGTTGGTGCACGAGCCGATGAACACCCAGTCGACCGGCGTGCCGGCGATCGGCTTGCCGGGCTGCAGCCCTTGGTACTGCAGCGCCGCCGCCCAGGCGGCGCGCTTGTCCTCCGGCGCCCGCGCCGGATCGGGGATCGGCTGGTCGACGGCGATCACGTGCTCGGGGCTGGTGCCCCAGGTGATCTGTGGCGCCACCCGCGCCATGTCGACTACGTGCTCGCGGTCGAAGACCGCGTCGTCGTCGGTCGGCAGGGTTCGCCAGTGCGCCACCGCGCGGTCCCACAGCGCGTCCTTCGGCGCGAAGTCGCGGCCGGCCAGGAAGGCGAAGGTCGTGTCGTCGGGCGCCACCATGCCGGTGCGGGCGCCCATCTCGATCGACAGGTTGCACAGTGTGAGCCTGCCTTCCTGCGACAGTGCGCGCACCGCCGAGCCGGCATACTCGACGGCATGGCCGGTGCCGGCGGCGGTGCCGAGCTCGCCGATCAGGTGCAGGATCATGTCCTTGGGCGTGACGCCGGCGCCGATCGCGCCCTCGAAGCGCACGCGCAGCCGCTTCGGCTTGCGCTGCACCATGGTCTGGGTGGCCAGCGCATGCACCAGCTCCGACGAGCCGACGCCGAAGGCCAACGCGCCCATGCCGCCATGCGTGCAGGTGTGGCTGTCGCCGCAGATCAGGGTCGTGCCGGGCAGGGTGAGGCCGAGCTCGGGCCCGATCACGTGCACGATCCCGTTGCCGTCCTGGCCGAGGTCGAACATGCGGATGCCGAACTGGCGGGTGGCGCTGCGCATGCCGCGGACCAGCGGCTCGCCCGGCGGGAAGGTGCTCTCGGTCCGCCCCGGCGCCGTCGACACGGCGTGGTCCGGTGTGGCGTAGCACAGGCGCGGCTGGGCGGGCCGATAGCCCTTCTCGACGGCCTCCTGCAGGGCGCGGGCGCCCGACAGGTCGTGCAGCAGCAATCGGTCGATGTGCAGCAGCACGAAGCCGTTGCCGAGATCGCTGACGACGTGGCTGTCCCAGATCTTGTCGAACAGGGTGCGTGCCGCGGGAGCGGCCATGGGCGGGTCCTCCGAAGGGCCGGCATATCAGCATGACCGCCCTTGATTTGCATCAATCGCCGCCGATGTTGCAGCGCGGTATTGTGCGCCCGCTTCCGATGCAGTCCGACACACCCTCTTCCGACGCGGCCACCGCGTCCGTGGCGGCGCCGCTCGCGCCGGCCGCGCAGCTTCCGGTGCCCGTTGCCTTGCCCGTGCTCGCGTCCAACGGCGCGCCGAGCCGGCGGCGCTGGCTGCGCCTGGCGATGCTGCTCGTCGTGCTGGCCGCCGGGGCCGGCGGCGGCGCCTGGTGGTGGCTGCATCGCGTACCGCCGCTGCCGCTGGGCATCGCGCTGGGCAACGGCCGGCTCGAGGCCGATCCGATCGACATCGCCACCAAGTTTCCCGGCCGCATCGCCGAGCTCAAGGTCGACGAGGGCAGCCTGGTGACGGCGGGCCAGGTCGTCGCCGTGATGGATACGCGCGACCTCGAGGCGTCGCTGAAGAAGGCCGAGGCGCAGGTTGAGCAGGCGACCAAGGCGATCGCCGAAGCCAATGCCAACGTCGCCCAGACCCACACCCAGGTCGTGCTGGCGCGCCAGCAGATGGAGCGCGCCGAGCAGCTGCTGAAGAACGGCTGGACGACGCGCGAGGTCTACGATCAGCGCCGCCAGCAGGTCGAGGGCGCCCAGGCGTCCGAGCTGGCGGCGGACGCACGTGTGCGTGCCGCAGAGGCGCTGCTCAACGCCGCCAGCCACGACGTCGAGCTCTACAAGGTGCACATCGCCGACAACACCCTGGTGGCACCCAAGGACGGCCGCATCGAGTACCGGATCGCCAATGTCGGCGAGGTGCTGCCGGCCGGCGGCAAGGTGTTCACGATGCTCGACGTCGGGTACGTCTACATGGACATCTACCTGCCGACCGCTGTGGCCGGCCAGGTGCGGATCGGCAACGAGGCCCGCATCCTGCTCGACGCCTATCCCGACCGGCCGATCCCCGCGGCCGTCAGCTTCATCGCCGCGCAGGCCCAGTTCACGCCCAAGATGGTCGAGACCAGGACCGAGCGCGACAAGCTGATGTTCCGCATCCGGCTGCGCATCGATCCGGTGCTGTCGCGCCAGCACGCCGACGCGGTGCGCTCGGGCGTGCCGGGCGTCGCCTACGTGCGCTGGGATCCCGCCGTCGCCTGGCCGGAGCGCCTGCAAGGACCGAAATGACGATGATCGGACCTGAGCGCGCCTGGAGGCGCGCGGTCCGGGAGACCCTCATCGGACCGCGCGCATTCTGCGCGCTCGAGAAGTCATGACGGCTATGGTCGTGCGGCTGCAGGGGATCAGCCATCGCTACGGCAAGGTGCTGGCGCTCGACTCGGTGAGCCTCGAGGTCGAGGCCGGCGCGGTGACCGGCCTGATCGGGCCCGACGGCGTCGGCAAGTCGTCGCTGCTCGGCCTGATCGCCGGCGCCAAGCGCCTGCAGGAGGGTCGTCTCGAGGTGCTGGGCGGCAGCATGGCCGCGGCGCGTCATCGCCAGGAGATCTGCCCGCGCATCGCCTACATGCCGCAAGGACTGGGCAAGAACCTCTATCCCGAGCTCAGCGTGCGCGAGAACATCGACTTCTTCGGCCGCCTGTTCGGCCAGGGCCGCGCCGAGCGCGCGGCGCGCATCGACGAGCTGCTGGCCAGCACCGGGCTGGCGCCGTTCGGCGACCGGCTGGCGCGCAAGCTGTCGGGCGGCATGCGCCAGAAGCTCGGCCTGTGCTGCGCCCTGATCCACGATCCCGACCTGCTGATCCTCGACGAGCCGACGACCGGCGTCGACCCGCTGTCGCGCCGCCAGTTCTGGCAGCTGATCGAGCGCATGCGGGCGCGCCGGCCGGGCATGACCCTGCTGGTCGCCACCGCCTACATGGAGGAGGCCGAGCGCTTCGACCGGCTGGTGGCGATGAACGACGGGCGCGTGCTGGCCACCGGCACGCCGTCGTCGCTCAAGGAGTCGACCGGCGCCGCCTCGGTCGAGGAGGCGTTCGTCCGCCTGCTGCCCGCGGACGCGCGGCGCAACCACCGGGCGCTCGAGATCCCGCCGCGCCGGCGCTTCGACCACGAGACGGTGATCGTGGCGCGCGGCCTGACCCGCCGCTTCGGCGACTTCACGGCCGTCGACGGCGTCGACTTCGACATCGAGCGCGGCGAGATCTTCGGCTTCCTGGGTTCCAACGGCTGCGGCAAGAGCACGACCATGAAGATGCTCACCGGCCTGCTCCCGGCGAGCGCCGGCAGCGCCCGCCTGTTCGGCCGGCCGATCGACGCCGCCGATCTCGAGTCGCGGCGCCGCGTCGGCTACATGTCGCAGAGCTTCTCGCTCTACGGCGAGCTGACGGTACGGCAGAACCTCGACCTTCATGCCCGCCTGTTCCACCTGCCGGCGGCCGAAGCCAAGGCGCGGGTCGCCGAGCTGATCGCCCGCTTCGACCTCGCCGAGCATCTCGACCAGCTCGCCGAGTCGCTGCCGCTCGGCATCCGCCAGCGCCTGTCGCTCGCCGTGGCGATCGTGCACCGGCCCGACCTTTTGATCCTCGACGAGCCGACCTCGGGCGTCGACCCGGTGGCGCGCGACGCCTTCTGGGCGCTGCTGGTCGACCTGTCGCGCAACCAGGGCGTCACGATCTTCGTGTCGACCCACTTCATGAACGAGGCGGCGCGCTGCGACCGCATCTCGCTGATGGACGCCGGCCGCGTGCTGGCCACCGGCACGCCGGCCGGGCTGATGCAGGCGCGCGGCGCGGCCACCCTGGAGGATGCCTTCGTCGGTTATCTCGAGGCGGCGGCCGCCGAGCGTGCCGGGGTGCCGTCCTCGAGCCGCGTCGTCGCGCCTGCAGTCCCGTCGCCCGCGGCAGCTGGCACGGTCGAGCCGCCGTCGCGCCTGTTCAGCCTGCGCCGCCTGCTCGCCTACACGGTGCGCGAATCGCTCGAGCTGCTGCGCGATCCGATCCGGCTCGCCTTCGCGCTGGGCGGCACCGCCTTCCTGATGATCGTGTTCGGCTTCGGCATCACGACCGACGTGAACTCGCTCTCCTTCGCGGTGCTCGACCGCGACGACAGCTACGAGAGCCGCGCCTACGTCTCGGAGCTGGCCGGTTCGCCCTACTTCCAGCAGATGCCGGCGATCCGCGACACCGCGGATCTGCAGGACCGGCTGAAGATCGGCCGGGTGACGGCCACGCTCGAGATCCCGCCCGGCTTCGGCCGCGACGTGCGGCGCGGCCGGACAGTGGCGATCGGCGTGTGGATCGACGGCGCCATGCCGTTCCGCGCCGAGACGATCCGCGGCTACCTGCAGGGCCTGCACCAGCAGTACCTGGCTGACTGCGCCATCCGCGGCCGCGGCGCCTCGCCGGCCGTCGCGGCCGCGCTCGAGCCGCCGGTGCGGGTCGAGGTGCGCTTCCGCTACAACCAGGACTTCGACAGCGTCTACGCCATGGTGCCGGCCCAGCTGGCCCTGCAATTGGCGCTGATCCCGGCGATCCTGATGGCGCTCGCCATCGTGCGCGAGAAGGAGCTGGGCTCGATCGTCAACCTCTACGTCACGCCGGTGACGCGGCTCGAGTTCCTGATCGGCAAGCAGCTGCCCTACATCGCCGTGGCGATGCTCAACTTCGCGGTCATGGTGGTGATGGCGCTGTGGCTGTTCGACGTGCCGCTCAAGGGCAGCTTCTGGGTGCTGGCGCTGGGCGCGCTGGTCTACGTCACCGCCACCACCGCCTACGGCCGCGTCATCTCGACTTTCACCGGCACGCAGATCGCCGCCCTATTCGGCACCGCCATCCTGACCGTGCTGCCGGCCACCATGTTCGCCGGCATGCTGGTGCCGGTGTCGTCGATTACCGGCATGGGGGCCGTGCTGGGCCGCCTGTTCCCGATGACCTACTTCCTGCCGATCAGCGTCGGCACCTTCACCAAGGGGCTGGGCATCGCCGATCTCGGCGGCCAGCTGCTGGCGCTCGCCGCCTTCGTGCCGGCGCTCACGCTGCTCAGCCTGGCGCTGCTGCGCCGCCAGGAGAGGTGAGGCCGGCATGCGCAGCCTGTCGACGATCTTCTGGCTGGCGACCAAGGAGCTGCGCTCCTTCTTTCGCGACGGCGTGCTGTTCGGCCTGGTGATCTACTCCTTCTCGATCGCCATCCTGGCGCAGGGCCAAAGCAACACCCAGGAGCTGGCCAACGCCTCGGTCGGCATCGTCGACGAGGACCATTCCGAGCTGTCGCGGCGCATCGCCCGCGTCTTCCTGCCGCCCTACTTCCGGCCGCCGGTAGACGTCGCCCTGGCCGACGTCGACCACCTGATGAACACCGGTCGCTTCACCTTCGTGATCGACATCCCGCCGCACTTCGAGCGCGACGTGCTGGCCGGCCGCAAGCCCGCCCTGCAGGTCGCGGTCGACGCCACGGCGATGATCCAGGCCGGAATCGGCTCGGGCTATGCCCAGCAGATCATCCAGACCGAGGTGCAGGACTTCGTGCGGCGCCGCTCCGGCGCCGCGGCGCCGCCGGTCGAGCTGGCGATCCGCTTCGCCTTCAATCCCAACGTCACGACGGCCTGGTTCACCAGCGTCATGGGCGTGATCAACAGCGTCACCATGCTGGCCATCATCCTGGCCGGCGCCGCCGTGGTGCGCGAGCGCGAGCACGGCACGATGGACCATCTGCTGGCCATGCCGGTGACGCCGTTCGAGATCGCCATGTCGAAGATCCTGGCCAACGGCCTGGTGATCACCGTGGCGGTGGCGCTGTGCATGCATCTCGTGGTGCGCGGCCTGCTCGGCGTGCCGATCGCCGGCTCGCTGCCGCTGTTCATGGCCGGCACGGTGCTCTACCTGTTCTTCGCCACCGCGATCGGCATCTTTCTCGCCACGATCGCCCGCACCATGCCGCAGCTCGGCCTGCTGTTCATCCTGGTGGCGGTGCCGCTCAACATGCTGTCGGGCTCCAACACGCCGCTCGAGAGCATGCCGGTCTGGCTCCGCACGATCATGCAGGCCTCGCCCTCGACCCATTTCGTGAGCATCGCCCAGGCGATCCTCTATCGCGGCGCCGGGATAGACGTCGTGTGGCCGCAGTTCCTCGCGGTCGCCGGCATCGGCCTGCTGTTCCTGGCGCTCGGCCTGCTGCGCTTCAGGTCGGTCGCGGTACAGAGCTCATAGGGCGCGGGCGCGGCCGTCGATCTCGGTCTCGGACACCAGCTCGAGCGTCGGGTACCAGGGCGAGGGACCGAGTCGCGGGCCCCACAGCCAGTCCGGCGCCGCCTCGGGCACCAGCAGGCAGTGCAGGCCGAGCCGCGCCGCCAGATGCAGCAGCGGCCGATCGCGTCCGATCACGGCGCGGCACAGGGTCATGCGCGCGGCATCGCGCTCGACCGCGAGACCCTCGGGCGGCGGCCGGTCGAGGAACCAGCCGATCGGACCGTCGGGCCACACGGCCAGCGGCAGGGCGCCGGCAGCGGGAAGCGAATCCAGCGTCCACCCCAGCAGATGCGGCAGGCTGCGCAGCGGCGCCGCCGCGGCATAGCCGTCCAGCGCCGCCCCGCGCCGCACGGTCGGAAGGTCGAGCCGGTCGAGCAGGCAGGCCGGCGCCTGCAGGTCGGCGTCGACGCCGCGCGCCAGCATCAAGGTGTCGCGGATCGCGGCATCGCCGTCGATCTCGGCCTGCTCGGGATAGAGCAGCAGTCGGCCGCCGGTCAGCGGCTCGCCCTGCCAGCGCGGCAGCGCCGGCGCGTAGCGCTCGCCCGGCAGCTCGAGCCGCGCCTCGTGGTCGGCCAGCCCGCGCAGCCAGTCGCCCTGGCCCAGCAGCAATTCGGCCCGGCGCAGTCGCAGGCCTGGATCCTCCGGCCGCGCCGTCAGTGCCGCGTCGAGATCGGCCAGCGCGCCCATCCAGTCGCCGCGCCGCGCCAGCAGGCCGGCCCGCGCCGACAGCGCCGGCAGCAGGCGATGGTCGGCCAGCAGGGCGGTGTCGTAGCAGCGCTCGGCTTCGTCGAGCCGGCCCAGCCCCTCGAGCGCGCGGCCGCGATTGTGGTTGATGGCCGCGTCGCCCGGCTTCAGCCGGTCGGCCCGCTCGAGCGCCGCCACGGCGCCCGCGTTGTCGCCCAGCATCGAAAGGCAGCCGGCGAGGTTGATCTGGGCGCCGGCGTCGCGCGGCAGGAACTGGGCGGCGCGCTGCAGCGGCTCGCGCGCCTCGGCAAAGCGGCCGAGCTTCAGCCGCACCTGGCCGAGCAGGTGCTGGATCTGGCCCGAGTTGGGCCGCACCTCGGCGATGCGCCAGAACAGAGTCTCGGCGGCAACGAAGTCGCCGGCTGCCGCGCGCTGCAAGGCATCGCGTCCGAGCTGCTCGACCTGGGAATCGGAAAGGGCCACGGGCGGCCTCTAGCAAGGCGGCCGGCGGGCGGAAAGAGAAAAAGCCGGCGGTCGACAGGGAGGCAGGGGGTCGACCGCCGGCAGGGGTCCGGAGGCGTGATGAGCCGGGCAGGGTAGGAAACCGGCTCGCTCCGGAACCAGGGACTGAAGGGCCGCGGATCAGCCGCGCCAGAACGGCTTGTTGACCTCGAACTGCACCTCGCCGGGGCTCAGCCCGAGATCGCGCAGGCTGCGATGGTCGAGCTTGGCCAGCTCGTTGCGCTCGTGCCGACGCTGCCGCCAGACGGCGAAGGTGGCGGCGACGCCGCGCGCGAAGGCGGTGTAGGTGCCGGCCAGCGGGGCGCGGGAGGAATAGTGGAGGGAAAGGTCGGCCATGGCAGGCTCCTCAAAAGGGGACGGTTCGTGTCTGGTCGGGATTTGGCGCCCGAGGGGGTCCTTTACAAACGACCCTTCCTCCTGTTTTGATCAATTTCCCTCATGTGAAGGACCGCCATGAAAAGGAC
This sequence comes from Reyranellaceae bacterium, assembly GCA_046349275.1. GTDB lineage: Bacteria > Pseudomonadota > Alphaproteobacteria > Reyranellales > Reyranellaceae > Reyranella. The sequence continues at coordinate 160,378 of JAXMCN010000009.1, forward strand.
CCTGCCGCCGCTCAACGGGCTGCGCGCCTTCGAAGCAGCTGCGCGCCACATGAGCTTTACCGATGCGGCCGAGGAGCTGAGCGTCACCCAGGCCGCGATCAGCCACCAGGTGCGCGGCCTGGAGCAACGTCTCGGATTAAAATTGTTCGTGCGCCGCAATCGCTCGCTGCTGCTCTCGGAGGCCGGCCAGGCCTATCTGCCGGCGGTGCGCTCCGCCTTCGACCAGCTCAACGAGGCGACCGAGAGGCTGCTGCAGAAGGATCGCGGCGGCCATCTCACCGTGACCACCACCTCGTCGTTCGCGGTCAAGTGGCTGGTGCCGCGGCTCGGCGGCTTCCAGCGCACCCATCCCGAGATCGACGTGCGCATCAGCACCGGCACCGGCCTGATCGACTTCTCGCGCGAGGATGTCGACATCGGCATCCGCTACGGCCGCGGCCAGTGGGGCCAACTGACCGCCGAGCGGCTGGTCAGCGAGGACATCATGCCGGTCTGCGCGCCGTCGCTGGCCAAGGGACCGAACGCGCTGCGCAAGCCGGCCGACCTCAAGCGCTCGACCCTGCTGCACATCCGCACCTTCCCCGACGACTGGCAGGTCTGGCTGACCGCCGCCGGCCTGCGCGACGTCGACGCCTCGCGCGGCGTCTCGTTCGACCTCGCCCTGGCCGCCTACCAGGCGGCCATGGACGGGCTCGGCGTGGCGCTCGGCCGCCAGCCGCTGGTCGAGCCCGATCTCAAGGCCGGCCGCCTGGTCGTGCCCTTCGATTTCAAGCTGTCGAGCGAGTTCGCCTACTATCTGGTCTATCCGCCGGAGGCGATCCGCCGGCGCAAGATCAAGGCGTTCCGCGACTGGATCGTGTCGCTCGCCCAGATCGAGCCGCGGCCGGTGCAGGTCGCCTGACGGGGCGCCCCGCGCCGATCATTTGCATTTACAAATAAAATCTCCCGGCGCAGGTTGGCGCGACGCCGGAGGGAGTCCCATGCAGTTCGGTTACTTCACGCTCAGCGACAACCGCTATCCCGACAACGAGCGCACGCCCGAGGACTTCCTGCGCGACATCTACGCCGAGGCGATCTATGCCGAGACGATCGGGCTCAACTCGGCCTGGATCGGCGAGCACCATTTCAACCTGCTGGGCGTCAACGCCTCGCCGCTCGCCATGCTGGCGCAGCTCGCCGGCGCCACCAAGAAGCTTCGGCTCGCGCCGGCGGTGACCCTGCTGCCGGTGCACCATCCGCTGCACGTCGCCGAGGAATGGGCGACCCTCGACCTCTTGTCGGGCGGCCGCGTCGACTTTGCCGCCGGCCGCGGCTACGACCGCAAGGAATTCGCGCCGTTCGGCGCCTCGTTCGAGGACTCGGCCGAGCTCTTCGCCGAGGGGCTCGAGATCGTCTGGCGGGCCTGGACCGAGCCCGGCCGCTGGTCGCACAAGGGCAAGTTCTACCAGTTCGAGGACATCGAGGTGCGGCCGCGGCCGCTGCAGTCGCCGCTGCGCCCCTACGTCGCCTGCTTCTCGCGGCCGTCGATGGAACTCGCCGCGCGCAACGACTGGAACGTGATCTACGCGCCGTTCGCGGCGGCGATGGTCTACGGCTCGCTGGCCGACGCGGTGCGCATCTACCGCGAGACCTGCGAGACCGTGCACAAGCGGCCGATGCGGCGCGCCATGTGCTCGTACTTCATCCACATCGCCTCGACCCGCGAGGAGGAGCGCTACGGCCGCGAGGCGCTGGTGCGCTACTTCCAGGACGCGCTGATCGGCGCCTTCCCCTCGGCCTCCGGCGAGAACGTGCCGCCGACCTACCGCTACTTCCTCGACATCGTGAACATCCTGCGCGACATGCGGCCGGAGAAGCTGACCGACAAGTCGATTCTCTGCGGCAGCCCGCAGCACATCGTCGACACCCTGAAGCAGGTCGAGCAGGCGGGCATCGCCGAGGTCATCCTGTACTTCAACTACGGCCGCAAGCCGCACGCCCTGGTCAAGGAGCAGATGGGCCGCTTCATGGGCGAGATCGCGCCGTTCTTCTGAGGCCGGCGATGGGCCCGCTCGACGCCTACCTGCCCTATCTGCTGAACCGCGCCGGGGCGCGCATCGCGACCTCGTTCAGCGAGCGAATCCGGCCGCTCGGCGCCACCCTGCAGACCTGGCGCGTGCTGGCGGCCCTGCACGAGCGCGACGGCCGGCGCATGGGCGACCTGTCGGCCACCACCTCGATCGAGGTCTCGACCCTGACCCGGCTGGTCGATGCCATGGAGGCCGGGCGGCTGGTGACGCGCCGCCGCGACCGGCGGGACGCTCGCGCCGTGCTGCTGCACGTCACCGCGGCGGGACGGCGGCTGACCGCGCGCCTGCTGCCGATCGCCGAGCGCTACGAGGCGGCGGCGCTCGAGGGCTTCAGCGCGCGTGAGGCGGCGACGCTCAAGGCGGCGCTGCGCCGCCTCTACGCCAACATGGACGCGCTCGACGGGGACGGTTGAAACCCCGGCCGCGATGCCGGAAGGTGCGAGTCGTTATCAACTCGCCGGAGTTTCCATGGCTCGCCTGACCTCGCTCGCCGATCTGCGCCGCGTCCTGCCTGAGCCGCGCCCGACCACCCGGGCCAAGATCCTCGAGGCGCTGGACGAGCAGGCGATCGCCTTCCTCGCGCGCTGCCCGTTCGCCCTGGTCGGCACGACGGCGGCCGATGGCACGGTCGAGGTCTCGCCGAAGGGCGACGAGCCTGGCTTCATCCGGGTCGAGGATCCGCGCACCCTGCTGATCCCCGAGCGAGCCGGCAACAACCTCGCGTTCGGGCTCAGCAACATCCTGGCGACGGGGCAGATCGGCCTCATCGCGCTGCTCCCCAACACCGGCGAGACCCTGCGGGTCTCCGGCACGGCCGAGATCCACGACGATGCCGAGCTGGTCGCGGGCCTCGGCTCGCCCGGCAAGCCGGCGCTGCTGGCGACCCGGGTGCACGTCAAGCACTGCTACTTCCACTGCGCCCGCTCGGTGGTGCGCGCCGGCCTGTGGAACCCGGCGCGCTGGCCGGCCCCCGGCCGCGTCTCGTTCGGCCGCATCATCGCGCCACGGGTCGGCGCCGGCGCCGACGTGGCGGCGCAGATCGACGCCGGCGTCGAGGGTGCCTATACGACACGGCTATGGAGCAACACCTAGCGAGCCCTTCGCCGCGGGCGGCGAGACGCCGGCCATGGGGATGACGCGCAAGGTCAACCTGTTCCTGCTCGCCGTGATGCTGGCGGTCAGCCTCGGCGCCATGGTCGTCGCCTCGATCGCGATGTACCGTCTGGTGTCGGACAAGCAGGCCGAGGAGATCCACCAGCTCGAGATCAGCCTGAGCCAGCGCTTCGCCGTTTTCGAGCGCATGCTGCGCTCGCAGCACGAGCGAATCGTGGCGCACATGGACAGGGTGCTACCCGAGATCGTCGCCGAGATCGAGCGCACCGGCCGTCGGCCGCAGGACCTGTCGGTCGCCGAGCTCGACGCGCTGGCCCGCCGCAACGACATCCAGCACATCTATTTCATCGACCGCGCCCATCGCGTGTTCCAGACCAACCTGGTCTACGACCTCGGTCTCGGCTTCGAGCCAAGCCCGTTCACCCGCTTCCTCGACTCGGTGTACGGCCGGGGCAAGGTCATGAACGACGGAATCGACCTGTCGGCGGTCACCGGCACCTTGCGCACCTACAGCTACTTCGGGCCGGTCGATCGCGACTACATCGTCGAGATCTCGACCGAGATCCGCGCCAGCCTGGCCGAGGGCGGCTTCGGCTGGATGGCCGGGTTCTTCTTCCAGGACCTGTTCAACGACGCCGTTGCCTCCAATCCCTACGTCAAGGATCTCGATCTCTACCTGTACACGCCGGCCGGCACCTGGTCGCTGCTGCACGTCGGCAAGAAGCTCGAGCCGGCGCTGGCCGAGCGCGTGCACGCGAGCCGTCGCGAGGAGATGCGTGACGGCGGCGGCCGCTATCTCACGACCTTCAGCGGCGAGGAGACGCGCGCCGCCAGCGATCCCGAGCATCCGGTGTCGTCGAAGTTCGTGATCCGCCAGATCACCTACGACACCGGCCTCGCCCGGCAGGCCGTGCTCCAGGTCTTTCTCGGCTCGCTGGCGGTGCTGGCGGCGATGCTGCCGGTCGTGTTCTGGCTGGCCTCGCGCCTGCTGCGCCGGCAGCTGCTCGACCCACTGCTCAACCTGCGCGGCGAGGCCGGCGCGATCGCCGAGGGCGATCTCGACCAGCCGATCGCCGACACCGCCCGCAAGGACGAGATCGGCCAGCTGGCGCGCAGCTTCGCGTCGATGCGCAGCGCCGTGCGCGGCACCATCACCGACCTCAGGCGGACCAACGTCGCGATCGAGCGCTTCGTGCCGCGCGCCTTCCTGGCGATCGTCGGCAAGCCGTCGATCGTCGACGTCCAGCTCGGCGACAACAAGCGCCAGGAGATGAGCATCCTGTTCTCCGACATCCGCAGCTTCACCAGCCTGTCGGAGAGCCTGACGCCGGACGAGAATTTCGCCTTCCTCAACGCCTATCTCGAGCGCATGGGTCCGGTGATCCGCGACCATGACGGCTTCATCGACAAGTACATCGGCGACGCCATCATGGCGCTGTTCTTCGATGCCGACGCCGCGGTGCGGGCCGGGCTCGCCATGCTCGACACCCTGGCGCAGTACAATGCCGAGCGGGCGGCCGCCGGCCTGCCGCCGATCGCCATCGGAATCGGCATCAATTCCGGCTCGCTGATGCTGGGCACGATCGGCGAGCACCATCGCATGGACGGCACGGTGATCTCCGACGCCGTCAACCTCGCCGCCCGGATCGAGGACCTGACCAAGCGCTACAAGAAGCCGATGCTCATCTCCGAGCACACCCGCCGGCGCCTCGCCGATCCGGCAGCCTACGACATCCGTCCGGTCGATACCGCGGTGGTCAAGGGCAAGACGCAGCCGGTGGCGCTGTACGAGGTTCATGGTCCTCCCCACGCTTCGCGTGGGGAGGTGTCGGCGCAGCGGACGGAGGGGGCATGAATCACGCGATGACCCATGACCCCTCCGGCCCTCCGGGCCACCTCCCCGCGCTCACGCGCAGGGAGGAATCATTCGCCTCCCCACGCGCATGCGTGGGGAGGTGTCGGCGTCATACGCCGACGGAGGGGTCATGAGTCGGGATGCCATGATTCATGACCCCTCCGCCCCCTGTCGGGGGCACCTCCCCGCGCTTGCGCGCAGGGAGGACGTTATGAGCGGGCGGTGCGGCGCTGGATCAGGAGATTTGCCGCCAGGGTCAGCAGCAGGGTCACGCTCATCAGGATGAAGGCGATGGCGCCGCCGAACGGCCAGTTGGTCTGCTGCGTGAACTGGTTGTAGATCAGCGGCGCCATCATCTTGAACAGCGGCCCGCCGAGCAGGAACGGCGTCGCATAGGCATTCATTGCCAGGATGAAGGTGAGGATCGTGCCGGCCAGGATGCCGGGCAGGGCGAGCGGCCACAGCACGCGGACGAACATGGTCGCCGGCGGCGCCCCCAGGCTGAAGGCGGCCTCCTCGACGGCACGGTCGATTCCCTCGATCACGCTCTGCAGCGACAGCACCATGAACGGCAGGTTGACGGCGATGATGCCGATGATCACCGCCTTCTCGGTGAACATAATCTCGAGCGGCGCGTCGATCAGGCCGAGGCCCATCAGGCTGGCATTGACGAAGCCCTTGTTGCCGAACACCACCATCCAGCCGGCGGCGCGCACCGAGTTGCCGACGAACAGCGGCAGCACGATCGCGATGATCAGCAGCGGTTTCCAGCGGCTCTGGGTTCGCGCCACGACGTAGGCGAGCGGAAAGCCCAGCACCAGGCACGCCGCGGTGACCAGCACGGCGATGCGCACCGTGGTCCACAGGATCGCCGTGTAGTAGGGGTCGGTGAAGAACTTGACGTAGTTGGCCAGGGTCACCGCCTCGACCATCATCTTCCGCGTCGGCTCGAACTCGTTCAGGCTGTAGCGCAGCAGGAAGGCGAGCGGCGCCAGCAGGCAGATCGCCACGAACACCGTCGCCGGCCCGAGCAGGGCGGCGGCGGTCAGTCCCTGGCCCCGCCTTCTCTCGGCGACGGGACCGCGGGCGAGGGCGGAGTCGGCCATGCGCGGAAACGGCGCCTGCCGTCAGCCCTTGAACACCTTGTTCCACCAGTCCTGGAAGGCGACGTCGTTCTTGGCCATGTAGTCGTAGTCGAGGTCGACTAGGCGCTTCTGCTCCTCCGGGGTGAAGCCGATGCGCTTCTGAACGTCGTCCGGCACCTTGGCGTTGGTCACCGTCGCGTTGTAGCCCATGTCGACGGCGAAGGCCTCCTGGGCCGAGGCCGCCATCATGGCGTCGAGCCAGGCATAGGCGCCTTCCTTGTTGGGTGCGTTCTTCGGCATGACGAAGCCCGAGACGTACATCGGCACGCCCTCCTTGGGCGCCACCGTCTCGACCTTGATGCCGGCGTTCTGCCACTGCACGGCACGCGCCTTCCACATGATGCCGCAGGTGATCTCGCCGGTCTTCAGCGCCTGGGCGAAGGCCTCGTTCGACGGATAGATGCGGGCGCCGGCCTTGCGGCAGGCCAGCAACCGTTCCTTGCCGGGCTCGAAGTTGCTCACCGAGCCGCCCGACGCCAGCGCCGCGGCGACCATGTTGTACTGGCGCTGGATGTCGATGATGCCGAGCTTGTTTCCGTGCTTGGGGTCGAGGGTGTCGGCGAAGCCCTGCGGCGCCGCCATGGCGTCGGGATTGTAGAGCACGACCTTGCCGGAATAGATGTGGCCGATCCCGTACGGATACTTCATCGACGGGATCAGGTTCTTGGCGTTCGGCATCTTCGAATAGTCGAGCTGCTCGACTAGCCCCTGCACGTTGACGTCGAACATGTCGTTGGCCGACAGTCCCTGGACGTCGGACGTGCCGCGGCGCAGCCCCCTCTCGGCCATCATCTTGGCCTTGCGCGGATCGGCATTCTCCTCGGCGTGCACGCACTCCCACTTCTGCGGCACCATCAGCGGCGCATCGATGTTCTTGGTCAGCAGGCGCGAATAGTCGCCGCCCCAGGTGCCGATGACGACCCGGCCCTTGCCCTGGGCGCGGACCGACGTCGCGACGGGAAGGGCGGCGAGGGCGGCGGCGCCGCCCAGCGCGCGGCGCCGGTTGATCGTGAATGCCATGGAAGCCTCCTTGTCTGCTGCTTATTGCTTGAACACTTTATTGGCTGAACACTTGGCCGGCGCGGGCCGCCCAGCCGACATGAATCGGCTGGCCGACCTCGGGCACGAACAGGCCGTCGCGGTTGGCGACCTGGACGACGACCCGGTCGCTCGGCGACAGCCGCACGTGGATGTCGATCAGCGACCCGAGGTAGGAGACGAATTCCACCGTACCCGGCAGGTCGTTGTCGAGTCCGGCGCGCGGCTCGGGTCCGGCCTCGAGCCGCTCCGGACGCAGCGCCATCACGGCCCGGCCCGGCGCGCCGCCGTCGCAGGCCAGCACCAGGCCGCCGTCGGTGCGGAACAGGCCGGGCGCTTCGACGGTGCCGTCCAGGAACGTGCTGCGGCCGACGAAGCCGGCGACGAAGCGGTCGGCCGGCCGCTCGTACAGGTCGCGCTGGCTGCCGACCTGGCGGACCTCGCCCTCGCTCATCACCACCAGCCGGTCGGCCATGGTCAGCGCCTCCTCCTGGTCGTGCGTCACCATCACCGTGGTCAGGCCGAGCTGGCGCTGCAGCTCGCGGATCTCGACCCGCACCTCCTGGCGCAGCTTGGCGTCGAGGTTGCTGAGCGGCTCGTCGAGCAGCAGCACGTCGGGCCGGATGGCGAGCGCGCGGGCCAGCGCCACTCTCTGCTGCTGGCCGCCCGACAGCTGGCGCGGCAGGCGCTCGCCGTAGCCGGCCAGCCGCACCAGGGCCAGCGCCTCGTCGACCCGGCGGCCGATGTCGGCCTTGGGCAGCTTGCGCATCTCGAGCCCGAAGGCGACGTTCTGCGCCACCGTGAGATGGGGAAACAGCGCGTAGCTCTGGAACACCATGCCGGCGTTGCGCTTCCACGGCGGCAGCAGGGTGACGTCGCTGCCGCCCAGCCGCACCTGGCCGCTGGTCGGCTCGATGAAGCCCGCGACCATGCGCAGGGTCGTGGTCTTGCCGCAGCCCGAGGGGCCGAGCAGCACGAGGAACTCGCCGTCCTCGATCGCCAGCGAGACGTCGCGCACGGCGTGGAAGTCGCCGTAGCGCTTGACCAGCCCCAGGATGTCGAGACGGGCCATCAGACGACGCGCGTGAGCTTGACGTAGCGGTCGGTGATCAGCATCGCGAGCCCGATCAGCAAGATCTGCACCACCGACACGGCGGCGATCGTCGGATCGATCTTCCACTCGAGGTACTGCAGCACGACGATCGGCAGGGTGGTGCGGCCCGGTCCGACCAGAAACAGGCTCATCTCGAGGTTGCCGAACGAGGCGACGAAGCCGAACAGCGCACCCGCGACAATGCCCGGCCGGATCGCCGGCAGGGTGATGCGGCGGAAGGTGACGAAGGGGTTGGCGCCGAGGTTCTGGGCCGCTTCCTCGATCGTGCGGTCGACACCGGCCAGGCTGGCGGTGACCAGCCGCACGACCCAGGGGATGACGATCACGCTGTGGCCGGCGACCAGCGCGTAGAAGGTGCCCAGCACGTCGACGTCGAGGCCGTTCTCGACCTCGACCTGGAAGACGTACATCGCCGTGCCCAGCACGACGCCGGGCACGATCAGCGGCATCAGCAGCAGCTGGGCGAGCGGCGCGCGGAAGGCGAAGCGGCTGCGCACCACGGCGAGCGCCGCCGGCACGCCCAGCGCCAGGCCGATCGTGGTCGCCAGCACGCCGACCTGGAAGCTCATGCGGAAGCCCTCGACGAACTTCGGCTGCTCGAGGATGGCGGCGAACCACTTCACGCTGTAGCCCTCGGGCGGGAAGGAGGGGATCTCCTGCCGGAAGAAGGCCAGCCAGGTGACGAAGACCAGCGGCACCAGGATGTAGGCGAGGCCGATCGCCGCCGCGCCGTTCAGCGCCCAGCGGCCGAGCCGGCGACGGGCCAGCGCGCCGGTCATCTTCCGGACCGCCCGCAGTCTGCGCGCTCAGGAGGGCGCGCCTGGAGGCGCGCGGTCCGCAGAGACTCTTTCCGGGGGCTCGTCACAGCGCCTTCTTGTGGAACTGGCCGCCCTTCATGATCACGCTCAGGTTCGGGCCGCCGTCCTTGAACAGCGCGAGATCCTTCAGCGGGTCGCCGTCGACCACCAGCAGGTCGGCGAAGGCGCCGGGCGCGATGGTGCCGAGCTTGCCCACCTGCCGCACCACCTCGGCGCCGATCAGGGTCGCCGAGCGGATGACGTCGATCGCCGGCATGACCGCGCCGCGGATCGCGAACTCGCCGGTCTGCTCGTCCTCGAGCGCGCCCAGCAGGTCCGAGCCGTAGGCCATCTTGACGCCGGCGGCCCGGCAATGCTCGAGCTCGGCATAGCCGTAGCGCAGCACCTCGTCGTTCTTGTCGAGCATCTCGCGCGGCATGCCGAGCTCGGCGGCGCGGCGCTTCATGGCGTCGTAGGTGACCAGGTTGGGGATCATGTAGACGCCCCTCTCGGCCATCAGCCGCGCCGTCGGCGCGTCGACCAGGTTGCCGTGCTCGATGGTGCGCACGCCGCACTTCACCGCCCGGGTGATCGCCTCGGGCGTGTAGGCGTGGGTCAGCACATAGCGGCCGAAAGCGGTCGCCTCCTCGACGGCGGCGCTGATCTCGGCCTCGGTGAACTGCAGCGATTCGAGCGGATCGTAGGGCGAGGCGACGCCGCCCGAGACCATCAGCTTCACCTGGTCGGCCCCCTGGCGCATCTGCTCGCGCGTCGCCTTGCGCACCTCGTCGGGCCCGTCGGCGATGCAGCGGATGAACACCATGCCGTTGCAGCACAGGCAGGGCGGGCCCATGTCGGTGCGCCGGTTGCGGTCGTTGTGGCCGCCGGTCGGGCCGATCGAGCGGCACGAGATGAACATGCGCGGGCCCGGGATCAGGCCCGACTCGACCGCCGTCTTGGTCCCCCAGTCGGCGCCGCCGGCATCGCGCACCGTGGTGAAGCCGCGGTCGAGCATGCGCTTCAGGCGGCCGGCCGAGCGCGCCATCATCAGGGTCAGCGGCACGGCCTCCATGCGGTTGATGTAGACCTCGCTGTGATGCGTGTGCACGTGGCAGTCGATCAGCCCGGGCATCAGGGTGCGGCCGCCGCAATCGACGACCGTGGCGCCGGCCGCCGCGATCGGCCGGTCCGACACTTCCTTGATCAGGTCGCCCTCGACCAGAACCTCGTGGCCCGGCCGCGCCTCGTCCCAGTGCGGATCGAGCAGGCGGAGATTGCGGAACAGAAAGGAGGACAAGGGGGCCTGCCAGTGAGAAGCGACGGGACGGCGATCCTAGAGCACCTCACGCGCCCCTGGAACCTCGCTCTCCGACCCCTCCGACGCCGTATGACGGCGTCACCTCCCCACGCTTCGCGTGGGGAGGAGTCCGATCCTCCCTGCGCGAGAGCGCGGGGAGGTGGCCCACAGGGCCGGAGGGGTCATGGCTTCTAGAAGGGGATGCCGATCTTGAACAAGCCGGCGGCGCCGTTGCCGGTTCCGCCGCCTTCGGCGGACCCTCTCCCGCCGCATGCCGCTACCATGAGGGCGCCGGCTGTGAGGACGGCAAGGATCAGCCATCGCATCGCGCGCCTCCGCGCCAGCCTGTCAGGCCAGCCGGTTCTTGTGGAATCGCCCGGCCTTCATGATCGCCGGCAGGTGGGCGCCCTGGTCCATGAACAGCTCGAGCTTCTTCAGGGGGTCGCCGTCGACCACGATCAGGTCGGCGAAGGCGCCGGGCTCGACGATGCCGAGCTTGCCTTCCTGGCGCAGGATCTCGGCGCCGATCACCGTCGCCTGACGGATGATCTCGATCGGCGACAGGACCTGGGCGCGGAACAGGAACTCGCGGCTCTGGTCGACCTGGAGCTGGCCCAGCAGGTCGGTGCCGTAGCCGACCTTGACGCCGGCCCGCTTGCAGATCTCGAGCGAGCGCAGCGCGCCCTCCAGCACGATGTCGTTCTTGGCCAGCTGGTCGGCCGACATGCCGAACTGCGCCGCCCGCTCCTTCATGGCGAAGTAGGTGACCAGGTTGGCGATCATGTAGCCGCCCTTGGAGGCGAGCAGCTTGGCCGAGGCATCGTCGATCAGGTTGCCGTGCTCGATGGTGCGCACGCCGTGCGTGACGGCACGGGTGATCGCTTCCGGCGAATAGGCATGGGCCAGCACGTAGCGCCCGAAGTTCTTGGCCTCGTCGGTCGCCGCGGCGATCTCGGCCTCGGAGAACTGCAGTGAATCGAGCGGATCGTAGGGCGAGGCGACGCCGCCCGAGCACATGATCTTGATCTGGTCGGCGCCCTGGCGCATCTGCTCGCGCACCGCCTTGCGCACCGCGTCGGGCCCGTCGGCGATCGCCAGGGTGTAGACCAGCGCGTTGCAGCAGCCGCACGAGGCCCCGGTGTCGGTGCGCCGCCGGCCGTCGCTGTGGCCGCCGGTCGGGCCGATGGCGCGGCCGGAGATGAACAGGCGCGGGCCGGCGATCAGGCCGCTCTCGACCGCGGTCTTGATGCCCCAATCGGCGCCGCCGGTGTCGCGCACCGTCGTGAAGCCGCGGTCGATCATGCCGCGCATCAAGTCGGCCGCCTTGGCGGTCAGCAGGGTGAGCGGCATGCTCTCGAGCTTGAAGAAGCTGACCTCGACCAGGAAGACGTGGACGTGGCAGTCGATCAGGCCGGGCATCAGGGTCCGGCCGCCGCAATCGACCACCTGGGCGCCGGCCGCCTTGATCGGCGCCGCCGAGACCTCGCGGATCGTCTCGCCCTCGACCAGGACCTCGTAGCCGCCGCGCGCCTCGTCCCAGCGCGGGTCCAGGAGGTTGAGGTTCTTGAACAGGATCTGCGGCATCGTTGCTCCCCGGTGCGACGGCCCGCACCCTACGCCGGCCGCCGTTTTGACGCTACAGTCGGCCACGAGCTTGGAGGGGGTTCGCATGGCACGCCGGCGCCGGTGGCCGCGTCGCGGGGCGACTGTGTCAGCCTGCGCGAGGCGATGAAGCGCGTCGTCGTCTTCGGGACGACGGGATCGGGCAAGAGCACCCTGGCGCAGCGCCTGGGCGCGCGCACCGGCCTGCGCGTCGTCGAGCTCGACGCGCTCTACTGGGGACGCGACTGGCAGGGCGTTCCGATCGAGCTGTTCCGCCATCGCGTCGAATGCGAGACGCGCAACGGCGAGTGGATCGTCGTCGGCAACTACGGCCAGGTCCGCGACCTGGTGTGGCGGCCGGCCGACACCCTGGTCTGGCTCGACCTGCCGCTGCCGCTGGTGATGTGGCGGCTGGTGCGGCGCACCGTGCGGCGCGCCACGACGCGCGAGGAGCTGTGGGGCACCGGCAACCGCGAGAGCCTGCGCAACGCCTTCATGAGCCGGCAGTCGATCCTGCTGTGGGCCCTGCGCACCCATGCCCGCAACCGGCAGGCCTTCGAGCGCGAATGCGATCGCCTGGCCGGCGAGAAGCGGGTCGTGCGCCTGCAGACCCGGCGCGACGTCGAGCGTTTCATCGCCGCGCCTTGATCGCCTCCGGGACCGCGCGCCTCCAGGCGCGCCCTCATGAGCGCGCAGACTGCGCGCGGTCCGGTTTGACCGGTCTCGGGACCGCGCGCATCCTGCGCGCCCTGTCATGATGCACACCTTCGCCTGCCTCGACGGCCATACTTGCGGCAATCCCGTGCGCCTGGTGATGGGCGGCGGCCCGCTGCTGCAGGGCGCCACCATGAGCGAGCGCCGCCTCGACTTCCTCGCCCGCCACGACTGGATCCGCCGGGCCCTGATGTTCGAGCCGCGCGGCCACGACGTCATGTCCGGCTCGATCCTCTACCCGCCGACGCGCGACGACTGCGACGTCGCGATCCTGTTCATCGAGGTCAGCGGCTGCCTGCCGATGTGCGGCCACGGCACCATCGGCACCGTGACCATGGCGATCGAGAACGGCCTGGTGACGCCGGCGACGCCGGGCACGGTCAATCTCGACGCCCCGGCCGGCCGCATCGTCGCGCGCTACGAGCAGAAGGACCGTTTTGTCGAGAGCGTCCGCCTGACCAACGTCGCCTCCTACCTGGCGGCGGCCGACGTGGCGATCGAGGTGCCGGGACTCGGCGAGCTGGTGTTCGACATCGCCTACGGCGGCAACTTCTACGCCGTCCTCGAGCCGCAGAAGAACTACGCGGGCCTCGAATCGCTGTCTGCCGGCGAGGTGCTGCGCCTGTCGCCGATCGTGCGACGCCTGCTCAACGACAAGATCGAGCCCGTGCATCCCGAGAACCCGACCATCCGCGGCGTCAGCCACGTGCTGTGGACGGGGGCGCCGCGCGACCCGCGCGCCCACGGCCGCAACGCGGTGTTCTATGGCGACAAGGCGATCGACCGCTCGCCCTGCGGCACCGGCACCTCGGCGCGCATGGCCCAGCTCGCGGCGCGCGGCCGGCTGCGGGTCGGCGACGATTTCGTGCACGAAAGCATCATCGGCTCGCTGTTCGAGGGCCGGGTCGAGGGCGCCGCCCGGGTCGGCAACCACGACGCCATCATCCCCTCGATCGCCGGCTGGGCCCACCAGACCGGCATCAACACGATCTTCGTCGACGACCGCGATCCTTTTGCGCACGGGTTCCAGGTGGCGTAAGCCTCCACGACCGTAGGACGCGATGATCAAGCCGAGCGCCGCGCCGCCCCTGGAGTCGTACGAGGCGATACTCGATGCCCTGGAAGCCGCCTTCCCGGACCGCCTGCGGTGCCAACCCGACGGCCGGCTGGCCCAGCGCGGCACCCTTCGGCTGGCATCGGAAGCCCTGGTCGAGCGCTTGGAGGCCGCGGGTGCGTCGCTGGCCGTGCAGGGAAAGGTGCCATCGCCCAAGGCGATTCTCGAGGCCCTGCTGTCGCTGCCCCGCACGGCCCTGGGCAGGCACGGTCTGCTCCTGCCGCTGCCGCCCGAGGAGCTGGTTGCCGACCGCGTCGCGGCCCAGCTGGGCGTCGACCTGGCTGCCGCCGACGCGGTCGCCGACACGCTCTGGGAAGCCGGGCTCGAGTTCCTGGCGACGGGACGTTGGCTCTACCTCGACTGCCGCTGTGGCCTTGCCATTCGCGGCCTGCAACTGGCGATGCCGAAAGTCGACTGGCTGGGCCTGGCGCGCGGCCGGGCGGCTGTGGCCTGGGCCGGCCGCCACGTCGCGACGGCGCGGTTCGCGCCGCTGCCTGCGCGGCCGCCGATCGCCGAGGCGGATGGCAGTTTCGACGGAGTGGTCGCCCTGACTCTCGGCGACGTCGGCGATCGGGCCGTCATCGACTCGTGGGTGACCGAGATCGCCCGCCTCGTCGCGCCCGGCGGCGTCGCCGTGATCGCGACGCGCGGTTTCGGCGTCCTGGCCGATCTGGCGACGCGGCGGCTCGCTCCGGCGGCAGAGCTTGCCGAGGCCTACCGGGCCCTGGCAGCCGGGGAGAATCCGACCGTGCGGCGCGACGGCCGGGTTGTACGACTGCAGTCGGCGCACGGCCTGTCGCTGCACCGTCTCGGCGACGGCTGGCGCGCAATGCCGCCGCGCGTGTCGGCAGGCCCGGGCCGCAAGGACATCCATGTCGTTCGACGGCTGCCGGAGCGCCATATCGAGCCGGACACGAGGTTCGAGATCGACGGGGCGGTCGACGCTTCCAATCTGGCCGCAGGTCGCCGGAAGGGGGGCCTGATCGATGCGACCTGCATCGTGCCCGCGAGTTCCGTGGCGCGGCGCCCGCCGGTCTTCGTCGACAGCGCCAGTGTCTCCAGGCTGCCCCGGCGGCTGCTCGCGATGGTGATGGCTTCCGACCGCTGTGCCATTCCGGAGCGGCATCTGTTGCGCCTGCGCGATGCGCTCGTCACGGGACAGGGAACGGTGGTGCTGCGCGACGCGCAAGGACATCGGCTGCTGCGCGACAGTGCCTACGAGTTTCTGGCGTTCGGAATCGCTCCGCCCGGCCTGCGCGGCAGCGTTCAGAAGCTGCGCTTCTCGATGCCGCGGCACATCGACCGCCGGCTCGACGGCTGCAGCTTGCTGCTGAAGCGACCGTGGGCCGGCAATTTCGGGCACTGGCTGGTCGACCACGCCATGACGCTTTCCTACCTCGTGAAGACGGGCGCCCTGCCGACTCGCCAGATCGTGGTGGACAAGGTCAGGAAGCGCAGCCTGCGCCAGGTCATGCGCCAGACGATCGCGGCCGTCCTGCCGGACGCTGTCGTGCACGAGCACGACACGCGGGAGACTTGGGCCTTCGAGGAGCTCGCCTACGCCATGCCGCTGCACGTGCCGGCGATCCTGAAGCCGAGTGCCGCGCTGCTGCTGCGCAAGCCGCGCGACGCGCTGGCGTCGTTCAAGCTGCCCGCCGCGATGGCCTGTCTGCGCGCCGATCTGCTCGGCCCGTCGGCCAGCGCGCCGGGCGGATCGCGGCCACGCCGCCTGCGCGTGGTGCGTCCGGCCGCGTTCGCCCGCGAGCTGGTCAACGAGCCCGAGATCGCGGCGCTGACCGAGCGCTACGGGTTCGAGACGGTGGTGCCGGAAACCCTGTCGATGCGCGAGCAGGCCACCCTCTTCGCCTCGGCCGAGGCGGTGATCGGGGTCAAGGGCGCGGCGCTCACCAACATCATTTTCGCGCCGGAGTCGTGCCACCTGATCGTGCTGTCGCCCAGCGACTTCATCGACATGTTCTTCTGGGACATCGCCAGCGTGCTTGGCATCGGCTACTCGGAGATCTTCGGGACGCTCGCCGCCGCCGACAAGCCGGTCGGACGCAACCCCTTCGCGGTGTCGCCGGCGAGCCTGGAGCGGGTGCTGAAGCGCCACCTTGCGGGCTGACGCCCGCGCGGCCGGCCGCTCAGCGCCCGGCGCGCGCCCTCACTCCGCCGCCTTGGCTGCTGTCGTCGGCGCCCTGACCCCGCCGCGCGCCAGCATCGCCTCGACCTCGGCGGCGGCGAAGCCCAGCTCGCGCAGGATGTCGGGACCGTTCTCGCCGATGTGCGGAGCGTGCTGCTGCGGCAGATGGCTGGCGGCCGGCGGCAGGCCGGGGATGTTGGCCACCGGCATGCGGCCGAACCCGTCCTGCTCGATCCAGTCGATCGCCCCCGACTCCTTGACGTGCGGATGCTCGAGATAGTCCGAGTAGTTGTTGACCCGCTCACAGAACACCTCGTTGGGCTGCAGCAGCGCGATCCACTCCTCGGTGGTCTTCTGCGGCATGGTCTCGTTCAGCGCCTTGATGATCTTCGGCGCGTTCTTGATGCGGCTCTCGTGGCTCTGCAGGTCGGGGTCGTCGGCGATGTCCTTGCGGCCGATCAGCTCGAACAGCGCCCTGAAGTGGTGCGGCCGCATGGCGCTCAGCATGATGTAGCCGTTGGCCGTCTTGTAGCTGCCGGCCGGCATGTAGAGCGGCGGCGGCGTGCCCTTGGAGAACACCCACTCCATCAGCTTGGCGCCCTGGTAGGCCGCGGCGGCCCGCATCAGGCTGGAATCGATGTAGCTGCCCTCGCCGAAGCGGAACTGGCGCATCAGGGCCGCCGCCAGCGCCTGGAAGGTGTACAGGCCGGTGGTTACGTCGACGGCGATCATGCCCTGGCGCCACGGCGTGCCGTCGGGCAGGCGATTCATCACCATCATGCCGCTGAAAGCCTGGATCAGCCCGTCGACGGTCGGCCGCTTGCTGTACGGCCCGGTCTGGCCGAAGCCCGAGACCGAGCAGTAGACGACCTTGGGGTTGAGCTGCTTCATCGCCTCGTAGCCGAAGCCCAGCCGGCCGATCACGCCGGGCCGGAAGCTCTCGATGATGACGTGCGCCTTGGCGGCGATCCGCCGGGCGACCTCGATCCCGTCCTTGGACTTGAGGTCGAGGGCGATCGAGCGCTTGCCGCGGTTGAAGGCGACGGAGTGGGCGCAGTGGTCGCTCTTGAGCTCGCCGAGCGCGCGGCCCCAGTCGCCCTCCGGCGGCTCGATCTTGATGACGTCGGCGCCATGCAGGGCGAGCAGCATCGTGGCGTGCGGCCCCGCCACGCCCTGGGTGAAATCGAGAACCGTAATGCCGTCGTACGCGCCCTTGGTCATTCTGCCCGCCTCCCTGGAGGCGCGAACGTACGTTCAGCCGCATTCGCGAGGCAAGCCCGCCGCTGCAGGCAAGCCATGCGGCGACGGCAGGCGCTCGCGGTCGATCAGGCGACGATCGGCAGCGCCTGCACCGTGTAGGCGTGGGCGATGCGCCGGCCCAGCACGGGATCCTCCAGCTCCATCGCGAAGCGCGCGCTCGAGCGAATCCGGCCGATCGCCGGCTGGGTGCCGCAGAACAGCGCCACGCCGGCCGGCAGGCGGCGGCTGCCGCCGGTCCAGCCGGCGATCAGCTCGCGCGGCGGCCGCAGGCGGGCCAGCGGCCCTTCCTGGTAGAGCACGGGCCGTCCGTCCTCCTCGACGAGGCTGCGCAGCACCAGCCGATCCCAGTGCGCCTCGACCTCCTCGAAGCGCCAGGCCTGGCGCGCCAGCACCTTCGGGCAGACCTGCTTGCCGACCGCCACGGTGTAGCTCTCGACCTTGCGGTCGGTGTGGTCGCTGCCGACGGTGACCCACAAGCGCTCGGGCGTGCCGACCAGCACCGGCTCGGCCTCGCCCGAGCTGTCGTCGCCCAGCACCTGGATGGACTCGGCCTGGGTCAGCAGCTCGGCGCCGACGCGGTAGTAGAGCGGCACCGCCGACGGCGGCTGCACGCCGATCGCCTTCAGCTCCTCGATATGCTCCGCGATCGCCGTCCCGTCGCGGCCGGTCCAGCCGGCGATCACCAGGTCGGCGACCTCGGCCGCGCCGACGTCGAAGCGCAGCGACGCCATCAGAGGACAGCGAGCTGCGCGTTCAGGAGGTCGGACACCAGCATGTAGCCGGGGGCGTGGGTGATGCAGAGCTCGGGCTTGACCGTCGCCACCACCGACTGCGGCGTCACCCCGCAGGCCCAGAACACCGGCAGCTCGTCGTCGCGCACCGGCACGGCGTCGCCATAGTCCGGCTTGGCGATGTCCTTGATGCCAATCATCTCCGGCTTGCCGAGATGCACCGGGGCGCCGTGCACCGACGGGAACCGGGTCGTCACCTGCACGGCGCGGATCGCGTCGGCCGGCCGGAATGGCCGCATCGACACCACCATCGGCCCGTGGAACGGCCCGGCCGGCTTGCATTCGATGTTTGTGCGGTACATCGGCACGTTGCTGTTGCAGGTCTGGTGGCGCAGCTCGAGCCCCGACTCGATCAACGCCTCCTCGAACGAGAACGAGCAGCCGAGCACGAACGACACGAGATCGTCGCGCCACACCTTGCGCAGGTCGCTGACTTCCTCGATCAGCTCGCCGTTGCGCCACACGCGGTAGAGCGGGATATCGGTGCGGATGTCGAGATCCTCGCCCAGGGTCGGCAGCCGCCAGTCGCCCGGCTCGGACTGCGCCAGCACCGGGCAGGGCTTGGGGTTGAGCATGCAGAAGCGCGCGAAGTCGGCCGCCAGCGCCTGCGGCAGGATGGCGAGGTTGCCCTGCACGTAGCCCGGCGCCAGGCCGGACGTCGGCGCGCGATGGCCGCCGGCGCGGATGCGGCGGCGGGCGTCGCGGCCGGTCTCGCCCTTCATCGAGGTGATCGTGGTGTCCATCGACTGCTCCCGGGTTCAGACGTGCTGGCCGCCGTTGATCTGGATCTCGGCGCCGCTGACGTAGCTCGAGCCCTTCTCGCACAGGAAGTGGATGACGTCGGCGACCTCGTCCGGCGTGCCCAGCCGGCGCATCGGGATCTGCTCTTCGACGATCTTCTCGGTGCCGGGCGACAGGATCGAGGTGTCGATCTCGCCCGGCGCGATGGCGTTGACCCGGATGCCGCGCGGCCCGAAATCGTGCGCCATCTCGCGGGTCAGCGCCGCCAGCGCCGCCTTCGAGGTGGCGTAGGCCGAGCCGGCGAAGGGATGCACGCGGCTGCCGGCGATCGAGGTGACGTTGACCACGGCGCCCTGCGCCTCCGACAGCTCGTCGACCAAGCCGCGCGCCAAGGCGACCGGCGCGAAGAAGTTGACGTTGAACACCTGCCGCCACAGGTCGAACGGCGTGTCCATGGCGCCCAGCCGCTCGCCCTTCTTGCTCTTGGGCGAGATCGCGGCGTTGTTGACCAGGGCGTCGAGCCGACCGTTGCTCAGGCGGGCGCGGATCTGCTCGATGCCGCGGCCGACATCGACCGGATCGGCGAGGTCGAGCTGGACATGGTTCTCGCCGCCGCCCGGCCACGGGCACAGGGCGCTGAACGGCTGCCGCGAGATGGTGATTACCCGCCAGCCGGAGGCGCTGAACTTCTTGACCGTGGCATGGCCGATGCCGCGGCTGGCGCCGGTCAGCACCAGGGTGCGGGCATTGTCGTGCAGGCTTGCCGGTTTCATGTGCGGTGTCCCAGCTCGGGTTCCAATCTCCTCTCCCCCGCGAGGGGGAGAGGTCGGGAGAGGGGGTTGCACGAGCCTTCAAAGCCCCCTCTCCAGGCCTCTCCCCCTGGCGGGGGAGAGGAATTGCAGTATCGCGGTCGATATGGGGAGAGTCGATAGCCCCCGCCAGCCTCGGCCTCGGGTGTTGTGCTTCCGGGCGCCGCGCGGTAGCCACGGCCATGGCCGCCGACAATGTGCAAGCCCTGCCATCGGGCACCGAGCTGGGCGACTTCCGGCTCGACGTCGTGATCGGGCATGGCGGTTTCGGCATCACCTACCGCGCCTTCGACCATACGCTGGCCAAGATCGTTGCCATCAAGGAGTACCTGCCGGTCGAGTTCGCGGTCCGCCAGGACGACAGGACAGTGGTGCCGCGCGGCGCCCGCTATGCCGACGACTTCGCCTGGGGGCGCGAGCGGTTCCTCGACGAGGCGCGTGCCCTGGCCCGCTTCCGCCATCCGCACATCGTGCCGGTGCTGCGCCACTTCGAGGCCAACGGCACCGCCTACACGGTCATGGAGTTCGAGGACGGCAAGAGCCTGGCCGAGCTGCTGCGCGGCCAGCGGCTGGCGCCGGGCGAGGTGCTGCGCCTCGCCAACGGCCTGCTGAGCGGCCTGAGCGCGGTGCACGCCCAGGACTTCCTGCATCGCGACATCAAGCCGGCCAACATCATCGTGCGGCGCGACGGCGTGGCGGTGCTGATCGACTTCGGCGCCGCCCGCCAGGCGATCGGCGGCCGCACCCAGACCCTGACCGGCGTGCTGACGCCGCAATATGCGCCGATCGAGCAGTTTGCCCTCGACGGCCGGCAGGGGCCGTGGAGCGACATCTATTCCGCTGCCGCCGTGCTCTACCACGTCATCATCGGCAAGCCGCCGCCCGATGCCGCGGCGCGCGCCGGCGCCGATCCCTACCTGCCGCTGGCCGACACCGAGCACGACCGTTTCGAGCGGCCGTTCCTGGCGGCGATCGACCGGGCGCTCGCCTTCGCGCCGGCCGACCGGCCGCAGAGCGTCGCGCATTGGATGGCGCTGTTCGGGCCGTCGCTCAGCCGCGCCGACCAGGCGCCGACCCAGCGTCTGGCGCCGCGCCCGGCCGTCGACGACGTGCCGCGCCTGGGCGGCGTCAGCCGGCGCCCCGAGGGCGTCCTGGTGGTGCCGCCGCTGCCGCCGTCGCGGCTGGGCTTCTGGCTGATGCTGCTGCTGATCGCCGGCGGCGTCTTGGCCTTCTGGCGCTATCACGCCGACATCCGCAGCGCGGTGAGCGGCGCGCCCGCGATCGACCGCCCGGCGGTGGCTGCCGACCGGCCGGCCACGCCGGCGACCGCCGGGACGGCGCCGGCTTCCGACAAGGCGGCCGCGACCCTGCCCAAGGCCGATCCGGCGCAGCAGCAGGTCCTGATCGAGCAGGCGCGGCTGGCGGCGATCGAGGCGCGGGCCATGCTCGAGCGTGCCGACGAGGCGGCCCGCACGGCCGTGTCGATGGCCGGCGAAGCCCGCATCGTCGCCGCCAAGGCGGCGCGCCCCGACCTCGAGAAGGCGGAGCGGCGGGTCTTCGAGGGCATGACCTATGTCGGCCAGATCGTCGACGGCCGCCGCCAGGGGCTGGGCGTCGCCGAATTGTCGAGCGGCGAGCGCCAGGCCGGCGACTGGCAGTGGGATCGCCTGAACGGGCTCGGCACCGTGCGCTTCACCGACGAATCGCGCTACGCCGGCCAACTGCGCGACGGCCTGGCGAGCGGGCTGGGGGTGATGGAGACGCCCAAGGGCGAGCGTACCGAGGGCAACTTCATCGCCGGTGTCCTCGAGGGGCTGGGCGTGCGGCGCACCACGTCAGCCCCGGTCAACGTGCAGTCCGGCAGCTTCCGCGGCGGCGTGCTCGAGGGGCCCGGCGTCGAGACCCAGGGCGACTGGCGCTACGAGGGCACGTTCCGGGCCGGCAAGCGCCACGGCTATGGCCAGCTCGTAGCGCCCGACGGCAAGGTTCAGTCGGGCCGCTGGCAGGATGGCAAGGCTCTCGTCACCGCTCCCTGACTCATCTTCCTCCCCACGCTCCGCGTGGGGAGGTGTCTGCGCAGCAGACGGAGGGGTCATGAGCTTTCGCCGCCTCCCCGCGCTGACCGCAGGGAGGCAAAAATCGTGGTGGCACGCTTGTTGCGCCAGCACGGTCGCAACGAGCCCGGGATCGTGACCAAGCCGCTTTCCGTCCTGCTGATCGACGACAATCCCGCGCGCGCCGAGATCGTGCAGGCCGGGCTGTCGGGCGCCGGCTATCGCCTGCTGGCGCGGCTCGAGGGAACCCAGGATCTCGCCGGCCGCGTGCGCGAGCTGCAGCCCGATGTGGTCGTGGTCAGCATCGACAGCCCCGGCCGCGACACGATCGAGGACATGCGGCGCACCACCGACGCCGTGCCGCGGCCCATCGCGCTGTTCGTCGACCGCTCCGATCCGGCGACCATCGCCGCGGCGATGGAGGCCGGGGTCTCGGCCTACGTCGTGAAGGGCCTCGCCGAGGATCGCGTGCGGCCCGTCGTCGACGTCGCGGTGGCGCACTTCAACCGCTACCACGCGATGCGCGAAGAGCTCGAGCGGGCCCGCCTGTCGCTGGTCGAGCGCAAGACCATCGACCGCGCCAAAGGTCTCCTGATGGAGCAGAAGGGCCTCAGCGAGGAGTCGGCCTACAAGTTGCTGCGCAAGCTCGCGATGGATCAGAACAAGCGCATCGGCGAGGTGGCGCGCGACCTCGTCACCTACGCCAAGGTGCTGCGCGGATAGGCGGCGCTGCCCAACCGCGCGTCACCGGCGGCCGCGATCCGCGCCGGATCCTCTGGATTGCAGCCCTTAGGGGTTGGCACGCTTCCTGCTGCGTCTCTGGCACGAGCCCAATGGCGGGTTCCTCCTGAGTAGTAGTCGCGGACCACTGTCGGTCCGCAATTGGACAACGGCGTCCTGAACGACTGGCATCTCCCGGCCAGCCGATCAGGACGCCTTTTGTTTTTGGGGCAGGCGAGGCATGGCCGAACTGGAGCGACCGAGGCTGAAGGTCGGGTTCATCCCGATCATCGACTGCGCGGCGATCGTGCTCGCCGAGGAGCTGGGCGCCTACGAGCGCCAGGGACTCGAGGTCGAGATCCGCCGCGAGGTCTCGTGGGCCAACGTGCGCGACAAGCTGGCGCTGGGCGTGCTCGACGCCTCGCACATCCTGGCGCCGCTGCCGCTCGCCCAGACCTTGGGCGTCGACAGCGTGAGCGTGCCGATGATCTCCGCCATGACGCTGCACGTGAACGGCAACGCGCTCACCCTGTCGGAGAGCCTGTGGCGCGAGATCGAGGCGGCGGTGCCCGAACTCGCCAGCGCGCGGCCGCTCGATCCTCGCGCCCTGGCCGCCGTGGTGGCGGCGCGCCGCGCCGCCGGCCAGCCGCCGCTGGTGCTCGCCTCGGTGTTCCCCTACTCGGTGCAGACCTACATGCTGCGGCTGTGGCTGACCGCGGGCGGGCTCGATCCCGACCGCGACGTCCGGCTGACCGTCGTGCCGCCGCCGCATACGGTGGCGCATCTGTCGGGCGGCGTGATCGACGGCTACTGCGTCGGCGAGCCGTGGAACCAGCAGTCCGAGGCGCTGGGCATCGGTCGCATCGCGCTGACCGGGCCCGACCTGTGGCGCGGCATGCCGGAGAAGGTGCTGGGCGTCACCGAGGCGTGGGCCGAGCGCCATCCCGAGACGCTCAAGGCGCTGATCAAGGCGCTGCTCGAGGCCTGCCAGTGGCTCGACGAGCCGGGCAATCGCGCCGAGGCGGCGCGCCTGCTGTCGAGCCCGCGCTATCTCAACACGCCGGCCGAAGTGATGGCGCGCACGCTCGCGCGGCCGGGCTTCCACGTCTTCCACGCCGATGCCGCCAACTTCCCGTGGCGCAGCCATGCCGAGTGGTTCCTGCGCCAGATGATGCGCTGGAACCAGGCGCCGGCCGAGATCGACGTCACCGCCGTCGCCGACCGCGTCTACCGCACCGACCTCTATCGCGCCGCGGCGCGCGAGATGGGGATCGACTGCCCCGAGATCGACCGGCTGCCCGCGGGCGGCCACGGCGAGCCGCCGGTGCCGCCGCGCATCGCAACGACATCCCACGGACCTTCGCGTCAGGAGAGAGCAAATGGCTAGCAGCACCTCGCGTATCGGGCGGCGCCGCCTTCTCGCGGGCACCACGGCGACGGCGGCCCTGCTGGCCGCGGCGCGCGCCGCGCTGCCCTCGGGCGCCTTCGCCCAGGGCAGCGGCCCGGAAACCAACAAGGTGACCCTGGGCTTCATCGCGCTGACCGATGCCTCGCCGCTGATCATCGCCAAGGAAAAGAAGCTGTTCGACAAGTACGGCCTGACCGATGCCAACGTCGCCAAGCAGGCCTCGTGGGGCACGACGCGCGACAACATCGTGCTGGGCTCGGGGGCTGGCGGCATCGACGGCGCGCACATCCTGACGCCCAAGCCGTACCAGATCTCGATGGGCACCACGACGACCGAGAACAAGCCGGTGCCGATGTACATCCTGGCCCGCCTCAACCTCGACTGCCAGGCGATCTCGGTGGCCAAGGAATACAAGGGCCTCGGCATCACGGTCGACGCCAGGCCGATGAAGGAGGCGCTGGCCAAGAAGAAGGCGGCCGGCAAGGAGGTCAAGGCCGCCATGACCTTCCCCGGCGGCACCCACGATCTGTGGATCCGCTACTGGCTGGCGGCCGGCGGCATCGACCCCGACAAGGACATCTCGACCATCGTCGTGCCGCCGCCGCAGATGGTGGCCAACATGAAGGTCGGCAACATGGAGGCCTTCTGCGTCGGCGAGCCGTGGGGCGACCAGCTGGTCAACCAGGACATCGGCTTCACCGCCTGCATGACCGGCGAGATCTGGAAGGGCCATCCCGAGAAGTCGCTCGGCCTGCGCGCCGACTGGGTCGACAAGAATCCCAAGGCGGCGCTCGCCATGCTGATGGCCGTGCAGGAAGCCCAGCAATGGTGCGACCGCCTGGAGAACAAGGAGGAGCTGGCGACGATCATCGGCAAGCGCCAGTGGTTCAACGTGCCGCCGTCCGACATCAACAAGCGGATCAAGGGCGAGATCGACTACGGCGACGGCCGCAAGGTCTCGAAGTCCGACCAGCTGATGAAGTTCTGGAACGGCGGCGCCTCGTATCCCTACCAGAGCCACGAGCTGTGGTTCCTCACCGAGAACCAGCGCTGGGGCAAGCTGCCGATGGACCTCGACACCAAGGCGATCATCGCCAAGGTCAACCGCGAGGATCTGTGGCGCGAGGCCGCCAAGGCGATCGGCGCCGCGCCGGCCGACGTGCCGACCTCGACGTCGCGCGGCAAGGAGACCTTCTTCGACGGCAAGGTCTTCGACCCGGCCGATCCCAAGGCCTACCTGGCCTCGCTGCAGATCAAGAAGGTGGCGTGATGGCGGCCGTCAAGTTGGCGTCCGCCGCCGTCGCCGCGGCGACACCCGTGCCGGGCGCCACGCCGGGCGCCGAGATCGTGGCCTTCCGGCCGCCGGTGCGGCCGTTGGTCGAGCGCGCGGCGGCGATCGCCCGCCGGGTCGCCGGCGTCGTGCTGCCACCGCTGATCGTGATCGCGCTGACCCTGTTCGTCTGGCAGATGCTGTGCTCGGAGCCGGGCGCCCGCCTGCCGCCGCCGACCAAGGTGGTGGCCGATGCCTGGGACTTCATCGCCGACCCGTTCTACGACAATGGCGGAGTCGACAAGGGCGCCTTCTGGCAGATCGCGCGCAGCCTGAGCCGCGTCGCCATCGGCTTCAGCCTGGCTGCCGTGGTCGGCATCGCGCTGGGCGTGCTGGTCGGCCAGAGCACCTGGGCGATGCGCGGCCTCGACCCGATCTTCCAGGTGCTGCGTACCATCCCGCCGCTCGCCTGGCTGCCGCTGTCGCTGGCCGGCTTCCGCGACGCCCAGCCCTCGGCGATCTTCGTGATCTTCATCACCTCGATCTGGCCGATCATCATCAATACCTCGGTCGGCGTGCGCAACATCCCGCAGGACTATCGCAACGTCGCCGCCGTGGTGCGCCTGTCGTGGTGGGAGGTGTTCTGGAAGATCACCCTGCCGGCCAGCGTGCCCTACATCTTCACCGGCCTGCGCATCGGCGTCGGCCTGAGCTGGCTGGCGATCGTCGCGGCCGAGATGCTGATCGGCGGCGTCGGCATCGGCTTCTTCATCTGGGACGCGTGGAACAGCTCGCGCATCAGCGACATCATCGTGGCGCTGGTCTACATCGGCATCGTCGGCTTCCTGCTCGACAAGCTGATCGCCGCGATCGGCCACTTCGTCTCGCACGGCGCCGCGGCGCAGTAAGGAGGCGATCATGAAGAGCTACCTCAAGTTCGAGCAGGTCGGCATGAGCTTCCGGCGCGGCTCGACGGCGAGCGAGGTGCTGCGCGACATCGACCTCGAGATCGCGCAGGGCGAGTTCGTGTCGCTGATCGGCCACTCCGGCTGCGGCAAGTCGACCCTGCTCAACATCCTGGGCGGCCTGCTGCAGTCGATCACCGGCGAGGTCTTCCTCGAAGGCAAGGTGGTCGACGCGCCGGGCCCCGACCGCGCGATCGTCTTCCAGAACCATTCGCTGCTGCCCTGGCTCACCGTGCAGGGCAACGTCGCGCTGGCCGTCGACAAGGTGTTCGGCGAAACCAAGAGCAAGGCCGAGCGCCACGACTGGGTGATGCACAATCTCGAGCTGGTGCAGATGGCGCAGGCCCGCGACAAGCGCCCGCACGAGGTCTCGGGCGGCATGAAGCAGCGGGTCGGCATCGCCCGCGCGCTCGCCATGCAGCCCAAGGTGCTGCTGATGGACGAGCCGTTCGGCGCCCTCGACGCGCTGACCCGCGCCCATCTGCAGGACAGCGTGATGGAGATCCACGCCCGGCTCGGCAACACGGTGATGATGATCACCCACGACGTCGACGAGGCGGTGCTGCTGTCGGACCGGGTGGTGATGATGACCAACGGTCCGTCGGCGACGATCGGTGAGATCCTGCCGATCGCCCTGCCGCGGCCACGCCGCCGGCTCGAGCTGGCGACCGACGCCGAGTATGCGCGCTGCCGCGCCGCCATCCTCGAGTTCCTCTACGCCCGCCATCGCGTGCCGGCGCGCGCCGCCGCCTGAGGTCCCCTCATGAGCAGCGGCATGATCGACGGCTTCGACGACCAGCAGAAGCAGTGGCTGCAGGGCTTCGTCAGCGGCCTCGAGGCGCGCAAGGCGGCCGATCGGCTGAACGGCCGCGGCGCCGCTTCCGGCGCGCCGTCGGCGACGATCGGCCCCGACGCCTTGCAGGCCGCCGCTCAGGACAAGGTCCTGGCGGCCGGCGGCAAGCTGGTGCCCGAGGAGACCGCCAAGCGCCAGCGCCATCCGCTCGACCGCTGGGACGAGGTCGTCGAGCGCGCCGAGGCCGGCCGCTTCCCCAAGGGAATCGACGTCTTCCTGACGAAGTACCAGGGCCTGTTCTACGTCGCGCCGGCGCAGGACTCGTTCATGATCCGCCTGCGCATTCCCAACGGCATCCTGACCTCGTGGCAGATGCGCGGTCTGGCCGACGCCGCCGACTCCTTCGGCGGCGGCTATGCCGACGTCACGACGCGCGCCAACCTGCAGATCCGCGAGATCCCGGCACGCCATGCCGTCGACATGCTGTATGCGGTGCAGGGGCTCGGCCTGACCTCGCGCGGCTCGGGCGCCGACAATATCCGCAACATCACCGGCAGCCCGACCGCCGGCATCGATCCGCAGGAACTGCACGACACGCGGCCGCTGTGCACGGCGATGCAGCACTACATCCTCAATCACCGCGAGATGTACGGCCTGCCGCGCAAGTTCAACATCGCCTTCGACGGCGGCGGCAAGGTCATGGTGCTCGAGGACACCAACGACATCGGCTTCGTGGCCTGCCAGGTGACCGGCGGCGAGGGCTGGGTGCCCGGCGTCTACTATCGCCTGCAGCTCGGCGGCATTACCGGCCATCACGACTTCGCCTTCGAGAGCGGCGTGCTGCTGGAGCCCGGCGACTGCGTCGCCGTGGCCGGCGCGATCGTGCGCGCCTTCATCCGGCTGGGCGACCGCACCAACCGCCAGAAGGCACGCCTGAAATACGTGCTCGATCGTCTCGGCCGCGAGGCCTTCCTGGCCGAGGTCGAGGCGGAGCTGGGCCGCCCCTTGCGCCGCGCCGCCGGGGCCGAGGTCGCGCCTCGCCCGGCCGCCGACAAGCACGGCCATGTCGGCGTGCATGCGCAGAAGCAGGCCGGCCGCAACTATCTCGGCCTGGTGCTGCCGGTCGGCCGCCTGACCGCGCTGCAGATGCGCGGCCTGGCCGACATCGCCGAGCGCTTCGGCAGCGGCACCCTGCGCCTCACCGTGTGGCAGAACCTGCTGGTCTCCGACGTCGCCGACCGCGACGTCGGCGTCTGCATCGCGGCGATCGAGGCGCTGGGGCTGGCCGTCGAGGCGAGCCCGATCCGCCGCGGCCTGGTCGCCTGCACCGGCAACGCCGGCTGCAAGTTCGCCGCCGCCAACACCAAGGGCCATGCGCTGCGCCTGGCCGACGGGCTGGAGCGGCGGCTGGCGATCGACCTGCCGGTCAACATCCATCTCACCGGCTGCCATCACTCCTGCGCCCAGCACTATGTCGGCGACATCGGCCTGCTGGCCTGCAAGGTCGAGAAGGGCGACGACAGCGTCGAGGGCTACCACGTGTACATCGGTGGCGGCGCCGCGGCGGTCGGCGAGCAGGCGATCGCCCGCGAGTAGGCGACCGCGGTCGCCTTCGACGATCTGCCGCCGCTGCTCGAGCGGCTGCTGGCCGCCTGGCTCGCCCATCGCGCGGCGCCCGACGAGACCTTCTTCGCCTTCTGCCGGCGGCACGAGATCGCCGCCCTGAAGGCGCTGGCCGCGCCGGCGGCGGCGCTCGCGGCATGAACGCCGTCACGCCCATTCCGTCCCTGGTGCCCGAGAACGCGCCGTTCTCGACCGAGCAGCGCGCTTGGCTGAACGGCTTCTTCGCCGCCTATCTCGGCGTCGAGCCGACCCCGGCCGCGCCGGCCGAATGCGTCGAGTCGACGGCGGCCGACGAGCCCGAGGAAGACTATCCCTGGCACGACGCGGCGCTGTCGCTGGCCGAGCGGCTGGCGCTCGCCGCCGAGGCCAGGCCGGAGCGCCAGCTGATGGCGGCGATGGCCCAGCTCGACTGCGGCCAGTGCGGCTATCTCTGCCGCACCTATGCCGAGGCGGTGTGGTCGGGCGGCGAGGCCGATCTCGGCCGCTGCGTGCCGGGCGGCAAGGAGACGCAGCGCAAGCTCAAGGAGCTGATGGCCTCGCTGGAGCCACAGCGCGCGGCGGGCGGGATCGCCGCCCCCGCGGTCAAGGCGACGTCGCCGCTCGGCTCGCGCGACCGGCCGGCGCTCGCCACCCTGGTCGACGCCTATCCGCTGAACCGGCCGGGCTCGGAGAAGGACGTGCGCCACGTCGTGCTCGACCTGTCGACCACCGACCTCGCCTACGAGGCGGGCGACAGCCTCGGCGTCTTCGCGCGCAAGAATCCCGAGCTCGTGCAGGCGGTGCTCGACCGGCTGGGCGCCAGCGGCGAGGAGATGGTCGGCTTCGACGGCGAGGCGCTGCCGCTGCGTCAGGTGCTGCTGAGCAAGGTCGACATCGCGCGGCCCAGCGACGACTGCCTGCTGTTCCTCGCCGAGCGCGCCTTCAGCGGCGAGGAGGCGCTCGCTCTGCAGGCGCTGTCGCGCGGCGAGGGGCCACCGGCGCTGGCCGAGGCCGATCTGCTCGATCTTCTGCTCGCCTTCCCGTCGGTGATGCCGTCGCTGCCCGGCCTGCTCAAGTCGCTCGACCGGCTGCAGCCGCGCCTCTACTCGATCGCCTCGTCGCCCAAGGCGCATCCCGGCGAAGTCCATCTCACCGTCTCGGCGGTGCGCTGGCACAGCAACGAGCGCCAGCGCACCGGCATCGGCTCGTGCTACCTCGCCGACTTCGCCAAGCCGGGCGACGTCGTGCCGGTGTTCGTGCAGAAGAGCCACGGCTTCGCGCCGCCGTCCGACGACCAGGCGCCGGCCATCATGGTCGGGCCGGGCACCGGCATCGCGCCGTTCCGCGCCTTCCTCGAGGAGCGCGAGGCGCGTGCCGCGGCGTCGGGAAGGAAGGGCGGCGACAACTGGCTGTTCTTCGGCGACCAGCGGCGCGCCACCGACTTCCTCTACGAGGATCAGCTGCTCGACTGGCAGCGCCGCGGCGTGCTCGGCCGCCTCGACCTCGCCTTCTCGCGCGACCAGGCCGAAAAGGTCTACGTCCAGACCCGCATGCGCGAGCAGGCCGCGGAGCTTTGGCGCTGGCTCGCGGCCGGGGCGCACTTCTATGTTTGCGGCGATGCCAAGCGCATGGCCAAGGACGTCGAGGACACGTTGCTCGCGATCGCCACGGAGCAGGGCGGCATGGGCGATGGTGCGCGCGCCTGGCTCGACGGGCTGGTCAAGGCCGGCCGCTACCAGCGCGATGTCTACTGAGTCTTCCGGACCGCGCGCCTCCAGGCGCGCTCGTGAGGGCGCGCCTGGAGGCGCGCGGTCCGCATGATCCGCACGACCTGTCCTTACTGCGGCGTCGGCTGCGGGCTGGTGGCGACTCCTGACGGCCAGGGCGGTGCGGCGATCGAAGCCGACGCCGATCATCCCGCCAATCTCGGCCGGATCTGCTCCAAGGGCGCGGCGCTGCCCGAGACCCTGGGGCTCGACGGCCGCCTGCTGCATCCCGAGATCGATGGCCGACGCGTGTCCTGGACGCAGGCGCTCGACACGGTGGCCGACGGCTTGCGCGAAACGCTCGCCCGGCACGGGCCGGACGCGATCGCCTTCTATGTCTCGGGCCAGCTGCTCACCGAGGACTATTACGCCGTCAACAAGCTGGTGAAGGGCTTCCTCGGCACCGCCAACATCGACACCAACTCGCGGCTCTGCATGGCCTCCTCGGTGGCCGGCCACAAGCGCGCCTTCGGCAGCGACACGGTGCCCGGCCAGTACGCCGATCTCGAGCAGGCCGACCTCGTGGTGCTGGTCGGCAGCAATCTCGCCTGGTGCCATCCCGTGCTGTACCAGCGCCTCGAGGCGGCCAAGCGCCACAATCCGCAGATGAAGGTCGTGGTGATCGATCCGCGGCGCACCGAGACCTGCGAGCTGGCCGACCTGCATCTCGCCCTGGCGCCGGGCAGCGACGTGGCGCTGTTCAACGGCCTGTTCGCCGAGCTGCAGCGCCGCGGCGTCGTCGACACGGGCTTCGTGCAGCGCCACACGGCCGGGCTCGACGAGGCGCTGGCGACGGCGCGCGCCACCTCGCTCGAACCCTGCGACCTGCCGGCCGAGTCGATCGCGACCTTCTTCGACTGGTTCGCGGCCTGCGAGCGTGCGGTCACCGTGTTCTCGCAGGGCGTCAACCAGTCGAGCGCCGGAGTCGACAAGGTCAACGCCATCGTCAATTGCCATCTGCTGACGGGCCGCATCGGCCGGCCGGGCATGGGGCCGTTCTCGATCACCGGCCAGCCCAACGCCATGGGCGGCCGCGAGGTCGGCGCGCTGGCCAACACCTTGGCCGCGCACATGGACTTCACGCCGGCCGACATCGACCGGGTCGCCCGCTTCTGGCAGGCGCCGCGGCTGGCGACGCGGCCCGGTCTGAAGGCCGTCGATCTGTTCGAGGCGGTCGGCCGCGGCGAGATCAAGGCGCTGTGGATCCTCGCCACCAACCCGGTCGACAGCCTGCCCGATGCAGACTCGGTACGAGCGGCGATCCGCGCCTGCCCGCTGTCGATCGTCTCGGAGGCGATGCGCGCCACTGACACGGTCGAGGCCTGCCGCATCCGCCTGCCGGCCCTGGCCTGGGCCGAGAAGGACGGCACCGTCACCAACTCCGAGCGCCGCGTGTCGCGCCAGTGCCCGTTCCTGCCGCCGCCCGGCGAGGCGCGGCCCGACTGGTGGGCGATCGCCGAGGTGGCGCGCCGGCTCGGCCACGGCGCCGCCTTCGCCTGGCGCGGCCCGGCCGACCTGTTCCGCGAGCACGCCGCGCTGTCGGCCTTCGAGAACGACGGCCAGCGCGACTTCGACATCGGCGCCTATGCCGGCGTTGACGAAGGCGGCTACGCCGATCTCGCGCCTTTCACCTGGCCGGCTCCGGCCGGCGGGGCCGGCGTCGGCGGGCGGTTCTTCGCCGATGGCGGCTTCTTCCATCGCGACCGCCGGGCCCGCTTCGTGGCGCTGGCCCACCGCCCGCCGGTCGAGACGCCGGATGCCGAGCATCCGCTGCGGCTCAACACCGGCCGCGTGCGCGATCACTGGCACACCATGACGCGCACCGCGCAGTCGCTGCGGCTGGCCAATCATCGGTCAGAGCCGACCGTCGAGGTGCATCCCGACGATGCCGCGGCCCGCGGCCTGGCCGACGGCGACATCGCCGAGCTCGCCAGCGCCTGGGGCCGCGCCCGCCTGCGCGTGCAGGTCGGCGAAGCGGTGCGGCCGGGCGAGGTCTTCGCGCCGATGCACTGGACGGCGCAGCTCTCGGCGGCCGGTCGCATCAACGCCGCGGTCAACCCGGCGGTCGATCCGATCTCCGGCCAGCCCGAGCTCAAGCACACGCCGGTTTCACTCGTCGGGCGGCCGGTGCAGTGGCATGGCACGATTCTCGCTCGGCGTGCGGTCATGCTGCCGGAAGTCACGTACTGGGCGCATGTCACGGGCGCCGGACACCACGCCTATCTGCTGGCGGGCGAGCAGCCGATCGCGGCCGCCCGCCAGGCCCTGTCGGCCGCCGTGCGCGCCAGCAATCCCGGTCCCTGGATCGCCGCGGAGGTCGGCAACGACCGGGCCGCCGTGCTGAGCGACGGCCGGCTCGAGGCGGTGCTGGCGCTCGGCCCGCGGCGCGACGACTCGCTGCGCCAGCGCCTCGCGCCGCTGTTCGCCCGCGACCGGCTCGACGCGGCCGAGCGCGCCGCGCTGCTGCAGGCCGAGCCGCCGCAGGATGCCGAACCGTCGGGAGAGCTCTGCGCCTGCTTCGCGGTGTCGATCGCCACCGTCGAGCGGGCGATCGCCGAGGGCGCCACCAGCCTCACCGAGATCGGCACCACGACCCGCGCCGGCAGCAATTGCGGCTCGTGCCGGCCCGAGATCCGCGCGCTCCTGCGCGCCGCCCGCACGCGACAGGTGGCGTGATGCACGCCTTCCCGCTGTTCCTTACCCTGAAGGGCCGCCGCGTGCTGCTGGTCGGCGGCAGCGACGCCGCGGCGCGCAAGGCCGAGCTGCTGCTGGCGGCCGGCGCCCGGATCACGCTGATCGCCGACACGGTGACCGGCGCCGTTGCCCAGCTGATCGCCGACGGCTGCGTGTCGTGGGCCGGCCACGATTTCGACGAAGCCGATCTCACGGGCGTCGTTCTGGCGATCGTCGCCACGCCGGACGAGGCGCTGCAGGCCCGTGTGTCGGCGGCGGCGCAGCGCCGCTGCCTGCCGGTCAACGTCGTCGACCGGCCGCGGCTGTCGAGCTTCATCATGCCGGCGGTGATCGACCGCGCGCCGATCACCATCGCCATCTCGACCGGCGGCGCGGCGCCGGCCCTGGCGCGCCGGCTGCGCGCCGAGATCGAGCGCGCCCTGCCGGCGGCGCTCGGTCGCCTGGCGCGCTTCGCCGAGATCTTCCGCGAGCAGGTGCGGCGCACCCTGGGCGATCCGCGGGCCCGCCGGCACTTCTGGGATCGCGTGTTCGACGGCCGGGTCGGCGAGCTGGCCCTGGCCGGCGACGAGACCGGCGCCCGTCGCGAGCTGATCCGCCTGCTCGACGGCGCGCGCAGCGACGCCGAGCGGCCCGACGGCGCCGCCACGGGCATCGTCCACCTGATCGGCGCCGGCCCCGGCGATCCCGACCTGCTGACCCTGAAGGCCCACCGCCTGCTGCACCGCGCCGACGTCGTGGTGCACGGGCCGGACCTGTCGCCCGAGATCCTCGCCATGGCCCGCCGAGACGCCGAGCGCGTGGCCGTCGTGCCGGCCGAGGCGCGCGGCCGCCTGCTCGCCCTGGCGCGGGAGGGCCGCAGCGTCGTGCGCCTGACCGACGATCCGGTGGCGGAGGCCCGCGAGCTGGCCGACGGCGGCGTCTCGGTCGACGTCGTTCCCGGTGTTCCTTATTCCAGCCAAGATGTTAGGGCAGAAAGTTGGAGTGGCAGGTGAAAGTGTGTCGCTATTGCCGCATCCCAAGCCCAAAATTTCGGTTTGAGCCCATATCGTGTCTCTGTTATGGAGACTGTGGCACAAATACAACATCTTAGGGACGCGATGCGCAGCTTTGCCTTGAGCCTGGCGGTCACCCTGGCATTTGCCGGGACGGCCTTCGCCCAGACCAGCCACACCGCATCCACCGCCGCGAGCGCTGCCAAGAGCAGCGGCACGGCGCAGAAATCCATTCAGGCCGCGCCCCTGCAGAAGGCCTCGGTGGCGCGCTCGGCGCCGCGACCGGCCAAGCCGGCCCAGAAGGCCGTGCAGGCCGCCCGCTACGGCGGCTTCAGCATGGGCCCGCCGCCGCCGCCGCCGGCCCTCGACACCACCAGCCCGCGCAGCCTCAGCCTGGTCAACGTGAACACCGGCGAGGCCCTGTCGGTGACCTACTGGGCCGACGGCTCGTATCGCCGCGACGCGCTCAACAAGCTCAACCACTTCCTGCGCGACAGCCACGAGAACGCCGAGACGGAGATGGATCCGCTGCTGTTCGACGTGCTGTGGCACACCTCGAGCATCGTCGGTTTCTCGGGCCCCATCGAGGTCTTCTCGGCCTTCCGCTCGCCGACCACCAACGCCTGGCTGGCCAGCATGCAGCGCGGCGTCGCCTCCGACAGCCAGCACATCAACGGCAACGCCATGGACATCCGCTTCCCCGGCGTGCCGGTGCTGCGCATCCGCGAGGCGGCGCGCTCGCTCAACATGGGCGGCGTCGGCTTCTACCCGCGCTCGGGCTTCGTCCACCTCGACACCGGGCCGGTCCGCTACTGGTAACTTCCGTGCCGCGGCTCGAGGTCGTCGACGGCGACATCACGCGGCTCGAGCTCGATGCCCTGGTCAACGCCGCAAACGAGAGCCTGCTGGGCGGCGGCGGCGTCGACGGCGCCATTCACCGCGCCGCCGGGCCGCAGCTGCTGGCCGAGTGCCGCACCCTGGGCGGCTGCTCGACCGGCGAGGCGAAGATCACCGCCGGCTATCGCCTGAAGGCCCGCCACGTCATCCATACGGTCGGCCCGGTGTGGCGCGGCGGCGCCGCCGGCGAGGCCGAGCTGCTGGCCCGCTGCTACCGCAACAGCCTCGCCCTGGCGCATCGCCACGGGCTCGCCAGCATCGCCTTCCCGGCCATCTCGACCGGCGTCTACGGCTACCCGAAGGACGCGGCGACGGCGATCGCGGTGCGCGAGGTGCTGGCCCACGCAAGGCTCGAGCACGTCGTGTTCTGCTGCTTCGGCGCCGACATGGCAGCGCTCTACCAAGACGCGCTGGCTACTGCCCGTAGCGCTTAGCGTCGGTCAGGTAGGCCAGCTCCTCGTCGGTGCAGGGCCGGCCCAGCGCCTCGTTGCGATGCGGGAAGCGGCCGAAGCGGGCGACGACGTCGCGATGGTCGATGGCGTGCTGCAGCGACTCCGGCGTGTCGCAGGCGGCGATCAGGGCGCAGCACAATTCCTGGTCGGCCAGCCGCTCGCTGTGCTCGAAGGGCATGAAGAAGAACTGCCGCATCGCCACCGGGTAGGCCGCCGGATAGCCGTGCGACAGCGCGAAGCGCGCCGTCTCCAGCGCCTTGGCGTCGCCCGCGAAGGCCCGCGCCGTGCGCCGGTGCATGTTGCGCGGGAACTGGTCGGTCAGCACGATCAGGGCCAGCGCCCCGTCCGGCGAGCGCCGCCAGGAATCGAAGGCGCCGGCGGTTGCCCGCTCGACCGCGTCGCCGAAGCGTTGCGCGATCTCGGCGTCGAATTCCGGCGTCGACTGCCACCAGATCTCGCGCCGCCCGGCGTGCCCGGGGTCGTCGAGCGGTAGGAACCAGAAATCGAGCACGTCGCGAATCAGATGCCGGTCGGCCATGCGGTGGTCTCCTCGCCGGCCGGCAGTGTATTGCTTCGCGGCGGCCTGTCATCCTGCGCGCCGCCAATTGGAGGGAACCAACCGTGGGCCAGGTCCGCAACGTCCTGTTCATCATGTGCGACCAGCTGCGCGCCGATCATCTGTCGTGCGCCGGCCATCCCCACCTCAGGACACCGCACATCGATGCGCTGGCGCGCCGCGGCGTGCTGTTTCCGCACGCCTACGTGCAGTCCGGCGTCTGCGGCCCGTCGCGCATGAGCTACTACACCGGCCGCTACGTGACGAGCCACGGCGCCACGTGGAATCGGGTGCCGCTCAGCCTGCGCGAGAAGACGATCGGCGACTTCCTGCGCCCGGCCGGCATTCGCGTCGCGCTGGCCGGCAAGACGCACGTGCTGCCCGACGTCGAGGGCCTGCAGCGCTACGGGATCGAGGGCGGCTCGGCCCTGGCGGCACTGATGCGCACCGGCCGCTTCGAGGAGGTCGACCGCTACGACGGCCATTCGCCGCCCGGCGCCGAGAGCGGTTATGCCGACTACCTGCGCCGCCACGGCTACGACTCGGCCGATCCGTGGAACGACTTCGTGATCTCGGCCGACGGGCCGGACGGCAAGCCGCTGTCGGGCTGGAACATGCGCAACGTCGGCCTGCCGGCGCGGGTCGCCGAGGAGCATTCCGAGACCGCCTACATGACCCGCGAGGCGATGCGCTTCGTCGAGGAGATGGGCGACAAGCCGTGGTTCCTGCATCTCTCCTACGTCAAGCCGCACTGGCCCTACATGGCGCCGGCGCCCTATCACGCGCTGTACCGCGCCGAGCACGCCCTGCCACTCAACCGCGCCGAGTCCGAGCTGGAGAACCAGCATCCGGTGCTGGCCGCCTACCGCCGCCACGAGGAATCGATCGCCTTCCAGCGGCCCGAGGCGCCGGGCACGGTGCGGCCGGCCTACATGGGCCTGATCGGCCAGATCGACGACTGGCTGGGCCGCCTGTTCGCGCTGCTGCAGAAGCTCGGCCGCCTCGACGACACCCTGATCGTCTTCACCGCCGACCATGGTGATTTCCTGGGCGACCACTGGCTGGGCGAGAAGGAGATGTTCTACGAGGAGGCGCTGCGCGTGCCGTTCATCGTCTACGATCCCGATCCGGCGGCCGATGCGACTCGCGGCACCGTCGATCCGCGCTTCGTCGAGGGCATCGACGTCGTGCCGACCAGCCTCGCCGCCCTCGGCCAGCCCGGCCAGGAGCATCTGGTCGAGGGCCGCTCGCTGCTGCCGCTGCTGCGCGGTGGTGGCCCTGTGCAATGGCGCGACGCGGTGTTCTCCGAGCTCGACTATTCCTTCCGCCAGGCCCGCCTGCTGCTCGAGCGCGGGCCGCGCGACTGCCGCGCCATCATGGTCCGCACCGAGCGCTGGAAGTACGTCTGGTGGCAGGACTTCCGCCCCATGCTGTTCGACCTCGCCGAGGATCCCCGGGAGTTGCGCGACCTCGGCGGCGAGGCCGGCCATGACGGGGTGCGTCGCGAGATGGAAGAGCGAATCGCCGCCTGGCTGAAGGCGCGCAAGACGCGCATCACGGTCGACGACGCCACGGTGCTGGCGCGCACCCACACGCATCACCAGCACGGGA
>JAXMCN010000010.1:0-197561 GCA_046349275.1 Reyranellaceae bacterium
AGAGCAGGGCGAAGGCCTCCGACAGGCGCAGCTTCTGGATGTAGCGGCCGACGCCGCCCTCGCCCTCGAGCAGGCGGTAGAGTTGCGAGCGCGAGGTCGCGGCCTCGCGGCAGATCAGGTCGGGCCCCAGCGCCGGCGAGCGCAGATGGCGGCGCACCGCCTGGCGCACCCTCTCCATCAGGGTGACGTTGATGACCGGCTGGGCGTCGGCCAGGCGCTGCACCGACGGCGCCAGGCAGGCCGCGACCATCGCCCGGGTCGCGTCGACCAGCCGCGAGGCCTCCTCGTCGCCCAGGCTCGGCAGGTTGCGCAGCAGCAGCCGCAGGTAGTCGGCCAGCAGCCGCGCCCCGGCCGCCTCGAGCGGCCGTACCCGGCAGTTGTCGAGCAGCGTCGCGATGCCGTGGAACGTGTCGCGCGACAGGTAGAGCTGGATTCGTTCGTCGGCCTCGCGCCGGTTCCGCATGGTCTGGCCCAGCGACAGCACGAAGGGCAGGCCGGCCGGCGCCGAGAACGACGCATCGCCGGTGTCGAGCAGGGTCGGGCTGCGCTTACTCAAGGTGATCGCCCAGTGATCGACCGGCTCGCGGCGGATCAGGGTCGGCGTGCGCACGACCGAAAGGCCGGGGGCGGTGACCTCGTTGAGCGTCAGTCCGGGCAGGGTCCAGGCCCGGGCATGCGCGAAGAAGCCCGGTTCGCCGGGATGCAGGGGCGTCGTCTCGAAGACGCGGCCATACCAGGCCTGCCAGGCTTCGAGCTGAATGTGTGCGGGCAGGTCCCTGGTGCCGAACTCGCTGCACTGCATGGCGTCCCTTTCGGCCTCCGAGGCGCCTTACGCGTCCGGCGGCGGTGGGGATCACCGTCGCCGGAAACGATTGCACTCTGATTTCAATTAGAAGGCCGGGCCTGTCAAGGCGCACCCGTCCCCAGGTGCGGGACCGCTCAGTCGCTCTTGATGTCGTTGTCGCGGATGATCTTGCTCCAGCGCTCCTGCTCGACCTTCTGGAAGTCGGCGAAGGTCTCGGGCGAACTGGTCAGCACTTCCATGTTGAACTGCTCGACGAACTTGTCGCTGACTTCCTTGGTGCGCACCGCCTTGGTGACCTCGGCGTTCATGCGATCGACGATCGGGCGCGGCGTGCCGGCGGGGGCGTAGATGCCCCACCACGAGTAGGACGGGTAGCTCTTGATCCCCTGCTCGAGCAGAGTCGGCGTGTCGGGCAGGGCCGGCGTGCGCTTGTCGCCGGTCGTGGCGATCGGGCGCAGCTTGCCCGAGCGGAAGTGCGGGCTGATCGCCGTCAGGCTGGAGATGCCGACGTCGGTCACCCCGGCCAGCGAGTCCTGCAGCAGCGGTCCGCCGCCCTTGTAGGGGATCAGGTTGAGGTCGATCTTGTTCTCCTTGTTGACGTAGGTCATCAGCACCAGCGCCTGGCTGGCCGCCAGCACGCCCATGCTGACCTTGCCGGGCCGCTTGCGGGCGTCGTCGGCGACGTCGAGGAAGGTCTTGTAGGGGCGGTCCGGCGGCGTGCCGATGGCCTGCGGCGTGCGGCCGATCAGCATCACGTTCTGCAGCTCGGAGTCCTTGTAGGGCAGCGGGTTCGGCGAGAAGGCCTCGAGCAGGATGTGGCTGTCGAACACGACCAGCCAGGTCTGGCCGTCGGGCGGCGACTTGGCGACGATCTGGGCGCCGACGACGCCGGCGCCGCCCGGCTTGTTCTCGACGATGACGTTCCAGCCGGTCAACTCGACCAGCTTGGCCTGGATGATGCGGGCCACCGGGTCGGTCGAGCCGCCGGGCGGGAAGGGCACCACGAAGCGGATGGTGCCTTTCGGCCAGTCGCCCTGGGCGCGCACCAGGGCAGGGGCGGCGACGCCGGCCGCGGCCGAGCCGGCCAGCAGGGCGCGGCGGAAGAGTTTCGACATGATGCCTCCGAGGATGTCTGTCTTTTTGGCGACCCCGGGGGCTCGTGCCCGAGGGATCGTGGCGGCGGATTTAGACACCCCGCCTGCCGCGGACAAGGACCGCCAGGGGATTTTGCCAAGGCCGGCCCGACCGGCTATCTAGCCGGCCATGTCACTCCTCAAGGGCGAAACCGGCGACTGGGAGATCGTGCTCGGGCTCGAAGTCCATGCCCAGGTCGTCTCCGACGCCAAGCTGTTCTCCGGCGCGCCGACGACGTTCGGGGCCGCTCCCAACACCCAGGTGTCGCTGGTCGACGCCGCCATGCCGGGCATGCTGCCGGTGATCAACGCGCGCTGCGTCGAGCAGGCCGTGCGCACCGGCCTCGGCCTCAACGCGCGCATCAACCTGCGCTCGGTGTTCGACCGCAAGAACTACTTCTATGCCGACCTGCCGGCCGGCTACCAGATCTCGCAGTACAAGGACCCGATCGTCGGCGAGGGCGAGATCGAGATCGACCTGCCGGACGGCAGCACGCGCAGCATCGGCATCGAGCGCCTGCATCTCGAGCAGGACGCCGGCAAGAGCGTGCACGACCAGCATCCCAGCCAGACCTATGTCGACCTCAACCGGTCCGGCGTGGCGCTGATGGAGATCGTCAGCAAGCCCGACATGCGGACCGCCGACGAGGCCGCAGCCTACCTCGCCAAGCTGCGCTCGATCGTGCGCTATCTCGGGACCTGCGACGGCAACATGGACGAAGGCTCCATGCGCTGCGACGTCAACGTCTCGGTGCGCCGGCCCGGCGCCGAGCTCGGCACGCGCTGCGAGATCAAGAACGTCAACTCGATCCGCTTCGTGAAGCAGGCCATCGAGTACGAGGCGCGCCGCCAGGTCGAGATCATCGAGAGCGGCGGCAGCATCCGCCAGGAGACCCGCCTGTTCGATTCCGGGCGCGGCGAGACGCGCTCGATGCGCTCCAAGGAGGACGCGCACGACTATCGCTACTTCCCCGATCCCGACCTGCTGCCCCTGGTCCTGAGCGAGGACTACGTCGCGCGCATCCGCGACACCCTGCCCGAGCTGCCCGATTCGCGGAAGGCGCGCTTCTGCAAGGACTACGGCCTGTCGTCCTACGACGCCGGCGTGCTGGTGGGCGAGAAGGAGACCGCCGAGTTCTTCGAATCGGTGGCCCGCGGCCGCGACGCCAAGCTGGCCGCCAACTGGGTGACCGGCGATTTCTTCGCCATGCTCAAGCGGCGCGGGCTGTCGATCGGCGACTCGCCGATCGCCGCCACGTCGCTCGGCAAGCTGCTCGACCTGATCGCCGACGGCACGATCTCGGGCCGCATCGCCAAGGACCTGTTCGTCGCCATGGAGGAGACGGGCAAGGACCCGGCCGCCCTGGTCGAGGAGCGCGGGCTGAAGCAGGTCACCGACACCGGCGCCATCGAGGCGGCGATCAAGGCGGTGGTCGACGCCAATCCCGGCCAGGTCGCGGCCTACAAGGCCAAGCCGGCCCTGTTCGGCTGGTTCGTCGGCCAGGTGATGAAGTCGACCGGCGGCAAGGCCAATCCCAAGGCGGTCAACGAGCTTCTCCGGAAGGCCCTCGACGCCTGACCCCGGCGGTTCCGCCGCGATCGCCGTCGTCCTCGTGCGACGGCGTCGACGGCGGCGCCTGCGGCTTCTGCGCGGCGCCATGCCCCTTTTCGTGCGCCTTGCCGTGCGCGGCCGCATCCGAGCCGTTGACCCGCGCCCGCTGATCGGCCGGTCGAGCCGCTCGCGTCAGGTTGAACGCCGTGTTGATCAGGGCGACATGGCTGAAGGCCTGCGGGAAGTTGCCGATCTGGCATGTGTCGCGCGTGTCGTACTCCTCGGCCAGCAGGCCGAGGTCGTTGCGGATCGCGAGCAGCCGCGCGAACAGCCGCTCGGCGTCGGCGCGGCGGCCGATCGACATCCAGGCATCGGCCAGCCAGAAGCTGCAGGCCAGGAACGCGCCCTCGCCGGGATGCAGCCCGTCGTCGACCCGGTCGGTGCTGTAGCGATTGACGAAGCCGTCGACCAGCAGCTCGCGCTCGATCGCCTCGACGGTGCCGACGTAGCGCGGATCGTCGGACTCGACGAAGCCGACCTGGGCCAGCAGCAGCAGGCTGGCGTCCAGGGTCGTCGCGCCATAGGCCGAGCGGAAGGTGTTGCGCGCCGCGTCGAAGCCGCGATCGCAGATCTCGGCATGGATCCGCGCGCGCGTCTTCCTCCATTCGTCGAGCGGCCCCTCGAGGCCGTGCCGCTGGACCGCCTTGATGGCGCGGTCGAAGGCCACCCAGGCCATGACCTTGGAGTAGGTGAAGTGCTGCGGCGGGCCGCGCGTCTCCCAGATCCCGGAGTCGGGTTCGCTCCAGGTGCGGCCGACATGCTCGACCAGCGCGCGCTGGATCTCCCAGCCGGTCTCGTTGGGCGTCAGGCCGCCCTTGCGCGCCTGCTCGAACGTGTCCATCAGCTCGCCGTAGACGTCGAGCTGGACCTGGCGATGGGCGGCATTGCCGATGCGCACCGGCCGCGAGTCGCGATAGCCGGGCAGCCAGTCGGCCTGCCATTCGGTCAGGCGCCGCTCGCCGCGCAGCCCGTACATGATCTGCATGTCGGCCGGCGAGCCGGCGACGGCGCGCTGCAGCCAGTCGCGCCAGGCGCGCGCCTCGTCGTAGACGCCGGCGTTCATCAGGGCGAGCAGGGTCAGGGTCGAATCGCGGATCCAGCAGAAGCGATAGTCCCAGTTGCGCTCGCCGCCCGGCCGCTCCGGCAGCGACGTCGTCGGCGCCGCCACCAGGCCGCCGCTCGGCGCGTAGGTCAGCGCCTTCAGCGTGATCAGCGAGCGCCGGATCGCCTCGGCATGCGGGCCGTCGCAGCGCGTGCGCCGCGTCCAGTCGCACCAGAAGGACTCGCACTCGGCCAGCGCCCGTTCGGCGTCGACCGGTCGCGGCACCGGCAGATGCGACGGCCCATAGCTCAGGACGAACGGCACCGACTGGCCGGCCGCGACGCTGAACATCGCCGCGGTCTTGAAGTTCTCG
Source organism: Reyranellaceae bacterium (assembly GCA_046349275.1). Classification (GTDB taxonomy): domain Bacteria; phylum Pseudomonadota; class Alphaproteobacteria; order Reyranellales; family Reyranellaceae; genus Reyranella. The sequence continues at coordinate 4,966 of JAXMCN010000010.1, forward strand.
CCCCACAGCGCGACCGGCGTGCGCAGCACGACCATGTCCGGCCCGGCGACCGCGCGCAGGGTGCCGTCCTCCAGCCGGCTGACCCACGGCGTCGTGGCGCCGTAGCCGAAGCGCAGCACCAGCTCCAGGCACATCGGCATCTCGCCCTCGACGCCGCGCACGATGCGGATCAGGTCCGAGGTCCGGTCGCGCGGCAGCATGAAGTCGGTGAGGGCGACGCGGCCCTCGTCGGTCTCGAACGTCGTCTCGAGGATCAGCGTGTCCGGAAGGTAGCGCCGCGACGTGCGCGTCACCGCGCCGGACGGCCGGATCAGCCAGCGGCCGTGGCCCGCCGTTCCGAGCAGGGCGGCGAAGCAGGCATCCGAATCGAAGCGCGGCCAGCACAGCCAGTCGATCGAGCCGCTGTGCGCCACCAGCGCGGCGGTCTGGCAGTCGCCGATCAGGCCGTAGTCTTCGATCGGAGTGTGAGCAGTCCCTGGCACCGAGATGCAGAACGGCGGCGCGAGGCCGCGGGTTGCACGTGCTACCCTGCGCGCCGGCGAAGGGAGGAGTCATGACCGCACAGCTCTACGCGCTGACCTGCGGCCGGCTGGTCGGCCGGCTGAAGGACATGATCGAAGGCGAGGAGGGGCAGGTCGCTCTGCCGATCCCGTCCTATCTCATCGAGCATCCCAAGGGCCGCGTGCTGTTCGACACCGGCATGCATCCGCAATGCCGCAGCGATCCGGCGGGCCGACTGGGCGAGCGGGTGGCGCGCATCTTCGGCTTCGAGCACTACGGGCCGGACGACGACGTGAAGTCGCGGCTCGAGAGCATCGACCGCGATCCCGGCCGCATCGATTTCGTCGTCAACTCGCATCTGCACTTCGATCACGCCGGCGGCAACGAACTCGTGCCCAACGCCACCCTGGTCGTGCAGCGCCGCGAGTGGCAGGCGGCGCAAGACCCCGACACCGCCGCCAAGGTCGGCTTCTACAAGGCCGATCTCGACCACGGCCATCCGGTGAAGCAGGTCGACGGCGAGCACGACCTGTTCGGCGACGGCAGCGTCGTCTGCATTCCGACCTACGGTCACACGCCGGGGCATCAGTCGCTCAAGGTGCGCACCGCCCGGGGCGAGGTCGTGCTGACCGGCGACTCCTGCTACTTCTGCCGCACCCTGCGCCAGCGCCGCCTGCCGCGCTTCGTCTGGGACCGCGAGCAGATGCTGGCCTCGCTCGATCGCCTCGAGGCGCTGGAGCGCGGCGGCGCCACCCTGTTCTTCGGCCACGACCCCGAGTTCTGGAAGGACGTGCCGCAGGCTCCCGTTCCGGCGTTCTAAATCCTCCCCACGCTACGCGTGGGGAGGTGGCCCGAAGGGCCGGAGGGGTCATGACTCACGCGCCTCCGACCCCTCCGCCGCGCTGCGCGCAGGGAGGCTTCTGAGTCCTCATGAGAGGGCACCTTTTGCCTTGCCGGGGAGGGCGCACGCGGAGACTGTACCCGGCATCGAGCCGGCAAGCGTCGACGGAAGGACAAGCACACTCATGACCCGCCCCGACCTTCGGCGCAGGCGCCTGATCCAGGGACTGGGAGCAGCCATGGCGACGGGAGCGACAGGACAGGCGGCGGCGCAGGACGACGGCTTCGCACGCCGCCTGGCCGAAGCCGAGGCGGCCGGCCGCGTGTCGGGGCTGCACGCGCTGCTGGTGTGGAAGGCCGGGCGCACCGTCTTCGAGCACTACGGCAAGGGCGCCGACGAAAGCTGGGGAACGCCGCTCGGCGAGGTCGCCTTCGGCCCGACGGTGCTGCACGACCTGCGCTCGGTGAGCAAGAGCATCGTCGGCATGCTCTATGGAATCGCGCTGGCCGACGGCAAGGTGCCGCCGCCCGAGGCCGGGCTGTACGCGCAGTTCCCGCAGTACGCCGATCTCGCGGCGCAGCCCGGCCGCGACCGCATCACTCTGGCGCATGTGCTGAGCATGACCATGGGCCTCGAGTGGGACGAGCTGACCTGGCCCTACAGCGACGCGCGCAACAGCGAGATCCGCATGGAGCGCGCCCCAGACCGCTACCGCTACATCCTGTCCCTGCCCATCGTCTCGCCGCCGGGCGAGAAGTGGACCTACTGCGGCGGCGCCACCGCGATCCTCGGCCATCTGATCGCGCGCGGCACCGGCGAGCGGTTGACCGACTATGCCCGCCGCGTGATGTTCGAGCCGATGGGCTTCGGCGCGACCGGCTGGTCGATCGATTCGACCGGCGAGCCGCGGGCCGCCTCCGGCGGGCGGCTACTGCCGCCCGACCTGCTGCGCGTCGGCGAGATGGTGCTGGCCGACGGCGTCTGGCGCGGCCGCCGCATCGTGCCGGCCGACTGGCTGAAGCGCTCGACGACGCCGGTCGTGGCGATCGACGCGACGCGCCAGTACGGCTGGCACTGGTACCTCGGCGAACTCGCGGTCGAGGGCCGCAACGTGCGGACGATCGGCGCCATCGGCTGGGGCGGCCAGCGCCTGTTCATGGTCCCGGCGCTGGATCTCGCCGTGGCGATCAACTGCGGCAACTACCGCCGGCCCGGGATCGAGCAGGGGAAGGTCGTGACGGCGCTGCTGTCGGACGTGGTGCTGCCCGGCGCGTCGTGAGCGCTCCTCGCTGCGCGCAGTGCGGGGAGGTGCCGAGCGCAGCGAGGCGGAGGGGTCGGAGGCTCCGAGTCATGCCCCACCTCCCCACGCAAGCGTGGGGAGGAGATCATGGCCTCCCTGCGCGCAGCGCGGGGAGGTGGTCCGAAGGGCCGGAGGGGTCATGAGTCATGAGCCTCCGACCCCTCCGTCGGCGTAAGACGCCGCCACCTCCCCGACTGTCGTCGGGGAGGAATCAGAGTCCCGGCGCGGAACGCTGTACTGCGCGTCAGGTCTGCGGCAGGAACTCGATCATCAGACCGGCCACCGGCTCGGCGGCGACCAGCACGCGGTCGCCCTCGGCCAGGGCGAACGGCACGTTGTTGGCGCGCAGCAGGGCCTGCAGCGGCCGCGCCCGCTCGACGGCGATGGTGACGCCGACGATCGCCGGCAACTCGCTCGGCGCCATGACCTCGAGCGCCTTGTACTCGAGCTGGTAGGCCAGCACCGACCACACCAGCACCTCGACCGTGCCGGTCTTGACCACCAGACAGCCGTCGAAGATCTCCTCCGACCGGGCGTTCCAGGCCTTCTGCAGGGTCTTGGCCGTGGCCTGCGGATTTTCCGCCACGAGATGGACCGCCATCAGGCCGAGGGCGCCGTTGGGATGGACGATCCACTCCGGCTCCATGAAGCTGCCGGGCGTCTCGTGGCGCACCGCGAACCAGGGCGGATTGCCCTCGGCGTTGCCGACCACGACGCGGCCCTCGACCTCGTAGCCGTCCTCGGTCTCCCAGGCATGGACCTGTTCCTGGCCGTCCAGCTCGGCGACGTTCACCGCCAGCGCCGTCACGGGCTCGCCCTGCAGCAGCTCGAGGTAGTTCGGGATGTCGTCGCGCGACGGCTGGAAGCAGACGCAGCGCGGCTCGACCCCCTCGGGCGTCAGGGCGAAACCGAGCTGCGCCAGCCGGCTCGCCGCCGCCTCCGGATCGAGCAGGGTGAGGGACAGGTGGTCGACGTCGCGCGCGGAAAGGGACATGCCCTGTCCATACAGCGAAGCCCGGGATATGCAAAAGCGAGTCTTGACGGGCGGAAGGTGCCGCTAGACGATCGCAGGCATAACGATAAGCAAGGAGGAGCCGCCATGCTCGCCAAGATGTTGCGTCCGATGCGTTGGATAGCGTCCGCGGGTCTGCTGCTCGCCAGCAGCGTCCTGCCGGCGGCGGCCCAGGAAGGGCCCAAGCTCTACGTCTTCACCTCGGGCTCGCTGGGCGGTTTCCCGAAGGCGGCGCTGCAGATGGGCGGCACCGGCAACATCGATTGGGCGCCGGTCAGCTTCTATGTGATCAAGCATCCCAAGGGCAACGTGATGTTTGATACCGGCAACAACGACAAGACGATCGCCGACGCCGAGGGCTGGTGGGGGCCGCTGGCCAAGGGCTTCGGCCTCAAGATGACCAAGGACGATGCCATTCCGGTGCAGCTGGCCAAGATCGGGCTGAAGCCGGAGGACATCAAGTACGTCGTCGTCGGCCATCTGCATCTCGACCACGGCGGCAACGTCGGCCTGTTCAAGAACTCGACCCTGGTGGCCCAGGACGACGAGTTCAAGGCGGCGTGGTGGCCCGACGTCGGCTTCTCCGTCTTCTACATTCCCGGCGACTTCGCCGAGACCAAGAACATGAACACGATCCGCCTCAACGGCGACTTCGACCTGTTCGACGACGGCACGGTGCGCCTCATGAAGGCGCCGGGCCATACGCCGGGCAGCCAGTTCATGGTGGTGAGGCTGCCCAAGACCGGCACGGCGATCCTGACCAGCGACGTCGTCTACCTGACCGAAAGCCTGGACAAGAACCTGATCCCGCCGATCCCCGGCACGCAGAGCCCGACCGACGCCTACAACAGCTACGCGCGCATCCGGCACATTCGCGACGCCAACAACGCCAAGATGTTCATCGGTCACGATCCCGAGCTGTTCAAGGCGGCCAAGAAGGCGCCCGAGTTCTACGACTGAGGCCGGTCTGCGTCGTCACTCTCCTCCCCACGCGCAGCGCGGGGAGGAAGCATGAGCAAGCGCTCCCAATCCCTCCCTGCGCGTAGCGCGGGGAGGTGCCCCGCAGCAGCGGGGCGGAGGGGTCAAGGTCAGTCTGTGCCAAAGGTCGGTCCTCTCGACCCCGCCGGCCCTTCGGGCCACCTCCCCAACTGCGTTGGGGAGGAAGCATGAGCAAGCGCTCCCAATCCCTCCCTGCGCGCAGCGCGGGGAGGTGCCCCGCGCACGTGGGGCGGAGGGGTCAAGGTCAGTCTGTGCCAAAGGTCGGTCCTCTCGACCCCGCCGGCCCTTCGGGCCACCTCCCCAACTGCGTCGGGGAGGAAGCGTGAGCAGTGCCGTCGTCGCCGAGGGCGTCAGCAAGCGCTACGGCAGCGTGCTGGCGCTCGACACGCTCGACCTGTCGATCCGCCGCGGCGAGGTGTTCGGGCTGCTCGGGCCGAACGGCTCGGGCAAGACGACGTTCATCCGCCTGCTCGCCGGCTACCTGCTGCCGACCGCCGGCCGGCTCGAGCTCGAGGGCATCGACTGCCTGCGCGAGCCGCGCCGGGCGCGGTCGATGATCGGCTACGTGCCGGAGGCGGCGCCGGTCTACGGCAACATGCGGGTCCGCGAGTTCCTGACCTTCATGGCCCGCCTGCGCGGCGTGCGCGGCGCCGCCGTCGGCGCGGCGGTCGACCGCGTGATCGAGGCGCTGGCGCTGGGCGGCGTCGCCCACAAGCCGGCGCGCACCCTGTCGCGCGGCTACCGGCAGCGCACGGCGATCGCCCAGGCGCTGGTCCACGATCCCGCGGTCGTGATCCTCGACGAGCCGACCAACGGTCTCGATCCCCGCCAGATCATCGAGATCCGCGAGGTCATCCGCGGCCTGGCGGGACGCCATACGGTGATCCTGAGCTCGCACATCCTGACCGAGGTCGCGCGGCTGGCCGACCGGGTCGGCATCCTGCTCGAGGGCCGGCTGCTCGGCGTGCGCGCCATGGCCGAGACGCCCGATCTCGAGCAGTGGTTCCTGTCGGTGGCATGACGGCGCTCGCGGTCCTGCTGCGCAAGGAGATGCTGGCGACCTTCGGCTCGCCGATCGGCTACACCGTGGCCGCCGTCTTCCTGCTGGTGCTCGGCTACACGTTCAGCCTGACCCTGTTCGCCACCAAGGTCGCCAACCTGCTGTACATCTTCCATCAGATGTACGTGCTCAGCATCCTGCTGGTGCCGGCGCTGACCATGCGCGCCTTCGCCGAGGAGCGCCGCACCGACACGCTCGAGCTGCTGCTGACCGCGCCGGTCGACGAGATCTGGATCGTGCTGTCGAAGTACCTGTCGATCCTGGCGCTGGTGGTCATGATGTACCTCGGCGCCGTGCTCTATGCGGTGATCCTCGACGTCCACGGCTCGCCCGACTGGGGCCCGATCTACAGCGGCTACCTGGCGCTGGTCTGCCATGCCTCGCTGCTCGTCGCCATCGGGCTGCTGATGTCGAGCCTGACCGAGAACCAGGTGGTGGCCGCGGCGCTCACCCTGGGCACCTGCCTGATGCTGTGGTTCGCCGACTCCGTCTCGTACCTGCTGCCGGCGCCGTTCGATTCGCTGGCCATCGGCCTGTCGCTGATCGGGCACTTCAAGCCGATGGTCTCGGGCTCGGTCTTCGTCTCGGACATTGGCTACTTCGTGAGCCTGTCGCTGCTCGCCCTGTTCCTCACCACGCGCCGCCTGACCGAACGATGAGCGGCGAGGGGAGCGCGGACCTGCAGGCGCTGTGGTTCGTCGGCTGCATGCTGGCGCTCGCCGTGCTGTTCGCGGCGGCGCTGCGCGTGCGCGTCTACGGCGCCGGCTGGCGGCGCTGGCTGCTGCGGCTCGGCCTGATCGGCATGGCGGTCGGCGCCACCCTGGCGGCCAACGTCGCCGTCTACCGCCACGATGCCCATCTCGACGTCACCCGCGAGCAGGCCTTCACGCCGTCGAGCGAGGCCCAGGAGGTGGTGCGCGCGCTCAGCCAGCCGGTCGACCTCGTCTACTTCCACCAGAAGGACAACCCGGCCGGCCGCTCGGCGGTCACCATGCTGGAACTGCTGGGACGCCTCAATCCGCGCCTGTCGGTCGAGATCGTCGACATCGACCGCAACCCGGCCCGTGCCAGCGCGCTGGGCGTGCGGCTGTACAACACCGCCGTGATCCGCGCCGGCGACAACCGGGTCGAGGTCGTGAGCACCGACGATCGCGAGATCGCGGTCGGCCTGCTGCGGGCGCTGCGGCAGCGCCAGCCGCTGGTCTGCTTCGTCGCCGGCCATGGCGAGTACGACATCGACAATTTCGAGTTCCACACGCATTTCGAGGGCGCCCAGACTCACAACCACGCCGGCGACGGCAAGGCCGTCGTGCAGATGGAGCAGCATGGCCTCGGCCGGCTGCGCCGCGCCGTCGAGAAGCTGGGGCTGGCGACGCGCACCATCGAGATCGCCACCGGCCGCGGCGTGCCGGCGGAGTGCAACGCGGTGATCGACGCCAATCCGCGGACGCCGTACGGGCCGGGCGAAGCCGGCCTGCTGCGGCGCTACCTGGCGGCCGGCGGTTCGTTCATGCTTCTGGTCGAGCCGGACTACGCCGTCGAGCCCGGCATGGCGGCCCTGCTGGCCGAGGCCGGCGCCCGGATCGGCGACGGGCTGGTCGTCGACCCGGCCGACCACTACTTCACGGACGAGCAGATGCTGGCCGTGACCCGCTATTCGAACCATCCGGTGACCCGCGCCCAGGCTTTGTCGATCTATCCGGGCGCCCGGCCGGTGTCGCCCGAGAGCCAGGGCGACGTCCGGGCCGTGGCGCTTTTCGCCAGCGGCCCGAAGAGCTTCGTGGTGCGCGACCGCCTGCGGTTCCGCGAGGAGGCGGCCTCGGCCGCCAAGGGCCCGCAGCCCCTGGCGGTGGCGGCCGAGGGGCGCCTGGCGGGCGACACGGCGCCGTTCCGGCTGGTCGTGGTCGGCGACGCCGACTTCGCCAGCAACTCGTTCTTTCCCTATCTGGCCAACGCCGACATCGTGCTCGCGGCGGTGTCCTGGCTGCTGCACGAGGAACGCCTGCCGACCCTGAAGCCGCCGGTCGAGGTGCTGCCGCAGGTCACTCTGACCAACGCCGACGTGCGCTGGATCTTCGTTCTCACGGTGCTGCTGCTGCCGGGGGGCGTCGCCCTGGCCGGCGTCGGCGTGTGGTTGTGGCGGCGCCGCTGATCCGTCGCCTGGCCTGGCCCGCGGCGGCGGTGCTGGCGCTCGCCTTCCTGGCGACGCTGGCGCTGCAGGGGCGTCGGCCGGATGCCGGCCTGGTGCCGTTCGTCGCCGGCGGTCCGCTGACCGCGTTCGCGCCGGCCGAGGCGCGTCGGGTCGACATCGCGAGCGGCGGCCGGACCTGGTTGTTCCGCCGGGTCGGCGAGGCCTGGCAGCCGGTCGCGGTTGCCGCGGCGCCGGCCGCCGACGCGGGCACCCGGATCGACGAGGCGCTGCGCCTGCTGCGCGATTCGGCGCCGCTGCGCGTCGTCGCGGCCGACGAGATGGCCGGCGGCGTTCCCGCCGAGTTCGGCCTGGGCGGGCAGCCGCTCGCGGTCGTGATCGAGGGGCCCGGCGGCGCCCGCTTCGGCATCCGCTTCGGCGCGACCAATCCCCTGGGCGTGGCGCGCTATGCCCAGGTCGACGGCGCGCGCGACGTGCTGCTGCTCGCGACCTACGTGGCCGAGGCCTGGCAGCGCGTGCTCGCGGGGGACACTCCGTGAGGCGGTGGCGCGCGCTGCTTCTCGCGTTGTGGCTGTGGCCGAGCCTGGTGCTCGCCCATGCCACCAGCACCGGCCTCGCGACCCTCGACGTCGACGACGGCCGGCTGCTCTACACGTTCACCGTGGTCACGACCGAGGTCGACGAGCAGGCGGGGCGCCTGCTCTGGGAGGCGGGCGAGGGCAACCGTGCCGCCGCCGAGCGGGTGGCCGGTTTCCTGCGCCAGTACGCCCGCTTCTCGATCGCCGGGGAAGAGTGCCGGCCGGGCAGGGTCGCGATCCGCGGCTCGACGGCGGGCGACAACAAGGTCGTGCTCGAGATGGCGCTGGCCTGCCCACGGGCGACCGGCACCCTGGCGATCCGCGACGACTGGCCGGAGATCCTGGGGGCGCACTTCCAGACCGTCCTCAGCGTCCGCCTGCCGCAACGTCCGTCGCTCGAGTTCGCCTTCCTGGAGGATCACCGCACCGCCACGGTCGATCTCGCGGCGCCGACCGCCACGGGCTGGGGGCGCTTCGTGCTGATGGGCGCCGAGCACATCCTGGGCGGTGCCGACCATCTGCTGTTCCTGGTCGGCCTGCTGGCCTATGCACGCGGTGTCTGGCCGATCCTCAGGATCGTCACGGCGTTCACCGTGGCGCACAGCCTGACGCTCAGCCTGGCGGCGCTTGGGCTCGTCGCGGTGCCCGGCGCGGTGGTCGAGCCGCTGATCGCCGCCTCGATCGTCTGGGTGGCGGTCGAGAACCTCGTCGCGCCGGCCGGGGCCAGCCGACGCTGGGTGCTCGCGGGCCTGTTCGGGCTGGTGCACGGGCTGGGCTTCGCGTCGGCGCTGGTCGAGCTCGGCCTCGGCCGGGCGGCGATGGTGCGGGCGCTGGTCGGCTTCAATCTGGGCGTCGAGCTGGGTCAGCTACTGTTCGTCCTGGTGTTCCTGCCGCTGCTGATCCTCGCGACGCGGCCCAACCGCTGGCCGGGCCTGCCCCGCCTGCTGTCGATCGCGGTGGCGGCGGCCGGCTCGGTCTGGCTGGTCGCCCGCTTGGCGGAGCTTGCGATGTGATGTCGATTCCTTCAATTTGCATAATTACGCCAGAATCGCTGGCCAAGTGTCGTTCCGGGGAGTTGGCAAGAGAGTTGAGCCCATGAGCCTTGATAGTCTCACCGAAAGCCCGCCGCGCCCGCGTCCTCGAAGCAGCGGCGACGGACGTCATCGGCGCGCCGAGCGGACGCGCCGGCAAATGATCATGGCGTACATCGATCTGGCGCGAGAGCAGGAGCAGATGCCGACCGCGGCCGAGGTCGCGGCGCGAGCCGGGACGTCGCTGCGATCGATCTTCCAGCGCTTTCCGAGCATGGCGGATGTCGGGCTGGCGGCGTTCGATCACGTCCTCGAACAGCCGATCCTGCCGCCGCCGGCCGAGGTGCTGCGCGGCGATCGCGCCACCCGGATCGCCTTTCATGTCGGCTTCCGCGGCAGCATCTGCGAGACTTGGATCCCCGTCTGGCGGGTCGTCACGCAGGCCCGCTGCGACGAGATGGCCAAGCGGGTGGAAATCCTGCGGGGCCGCACGCGGGAGCGGGTGAGCCTGCTGTTCGCCCGCGAACTGGAGCCTCTCGGCAGCCCCCAGCGCACGGCCATCCTGATCGCCATGGAGGCCGTGACGGACTTCGACTCGTGGGGCCGCATGCGCAAGGACTACGGCCTGAGCTTCGACGAGGCCAAGGACGTCTGGCGCGAGACCATCGACCGCATCCTCCCGAGCGAGGCCGGAAAGTAATGCTGGAACCACGCGTTCAGCGTTACTAAATAGATCGCGCGGGCCCGTTGCGCGGCCCGCGCTCTGGCGCGTGAACGCATCAGGCGAAACCATCGGCGGAATCCCCTCGAAGGGGCTGGCGGAAACGGCCCGAAGTCCGGAGAGTCCGCGGCAGGGCCTGCGGCACCTGCGCAAACTGCGGAATGTGGTGGCGCAGTACCGTCAGCGACCCGGGGAGGAAAAAATGCCGATACTTCGTCGGGCAATCGCGGCCGCGCTGGTGGCCTTCGTCGCCCTGCCGGTCGCCGCGCAGGGCATCCCGAAAGCGGCGTCGCCGGAGGAGGTCGGCTTCGCCGCCACCCGCCTGAAGCGCCTGTCGGACCGCCTGAACGAGGGCGTGAAGAACAACGAATTGCCCGGCGCCGTGGTGCTGATCGCCCGCAACGGCAAGCTGGTGATGTTCGAGTCGTTCGGCTGGCGCGACAAGGACGCCAAGGTCGCGATGACCAACGACACGATCTTCCGCATCGCCTCGATGACCAAGCCGATCGTCAGCGTCGCCGCCATGATGCTGGTCGAGGAGGGCAAGATCAGCCTGGCCGATCCGGTGTCGCGCTACATCCCGGCCTTCGCCGACACCAAGGTCTCGGTGCCGCGCAAGAACCCCGACGGCACCGTCGAGTACGGGCTCGAGCCGCAGGTCCGCGCCATGACGGTGCAGGACCTGATGCGCCACACGTCGGGCCTGACCTACGGCGCCGCCGGCACCAACCCGGTCAAGCAGTCCTATCTCGACATGAAGGTCGCCGACCGCAACCAGACCCTGGCCGAGATGGCCGACAAGCTGGCCAAGCTGGCGCTGCTCTATCAGCCGGGGACGACCTGGGAATACTCGATGTCGACCGACCTGCTGGGCCGGGTCGTCGAGGTCGCTTCGGGCCTGCCGCTCGACCGCTTCATCGAGGAGAACATCACCAAGCCGCTGCGCATGGGCGACACCGCCTTCGAGGTCGGCCCCGACAAGAAGGCGCGCGGCGCCCATCCCATGAAGGAAGGACCCAAGAACGAGCTGCCGTCGATCCCCGACGTCAGCGACAAGTTCACCTGGCGCTCGGGCGGCGGCGGCATGGTCTCGACCGCCGCCGACTACGCCCGCTTCCTGCAGATGTTCGCCAACGGCGGCCAGCTCGACGGCGTGCGCCTGATCTCGCGCAAGTCGATCGACCTGATGACCGCCGACGCCTTGCCGCCCGACGTCAGGATGGGCGACGACATGTGGCGCTTCGAGGCGCTCGAGCCGAGCGCCCGCATGGGCCAGGGCTTCGGCCTGGGCTTCGCGGTGCGCAACGAGCAGGGCCGCAACCCGCTGCCCGGCTCGCCCAACGACTACTATTGGGGCGGCGCCTACGGCACCTATTTCTGGCACGACCCGCGCGAGCGGCTGTACGTCGTGTTCATGATGCAGTCGCCGGTGGCGCGGCTGCGCTACCGCTACCTGATGCGCGACCTGGTCTACCAGGCGCTCATCGGCAACTGACCCCCCCGGCGATCCGCAAGCCGCAACCCGCAGCCGGCAACCGGGCGGGGGGATGCACATTCCGGACGGATACCCATATAGGCCGTCATGACAAACGATTCCCGTGACTGGATGTGGTCGGAGGCGCTGCAGATGCTGGCGCGCGCCGAGCAGGTGCATCGCCAGGTCTTCGCAGCCCCGCACGCCGCCGGCCGGCGCGTCAACTGGGAGCCGCCGGTCGACGTGCTCGAAACCGAGGACGCCGTGCTGCTCTACGTGGCGCTGCCCGGCGTCGATCCGGCCAAGGTCGAGCTCGGCATCAAAGGCGGTCGCCTGGTGATCGCCGGCGAGCGCGCGCTGCCGGCCGAGGCGCGCACCGCCGTCATCCACCGGCTCGAGCTGCCGCAGGGCCGCTTCGAGCGCCAGCTGCCGCTGCCGCCGGGCCGCTACGAGAATCCGCGCAGCACCGTGGTCAACGGCTGCCTGGTCATCCGACTCTCCAAGGCCGCCGTGGCGGGCAGGGGGCAGCCATGAGCCCGCCCGACGTGAACCCCAGCGCGCCCCCGCCGGTCGCGCTGCCGTCCGACGCGCTGATCGTCGTGCCGGTGCGCAACACCGTGCTGTTCCCCGAGATCGTGTTTCCGATCACCCTGGGGCGGCCGGCCAGCATCGCGGCGGCGCAGCAGGCGGTGCGCGAGCAGCGCCAGATCCTGATCGTCCTGCAGCGCGACCCCGAGCAGAACGACCCGACGGCGGTCGACATGCACCGCACCGGCACGGTCGCCAACATCGTGCGCTACATGACCAGCCCGGAAGGCGGCCACCACCTGATCTGCCAGGGCGTGCAGCGCTTCCGCGTCACCGAGTTCGTCGACGGCCATCCCTTCATGCTGGCGCGCGGCCTGCACGTCGGCGAGCCGAGCACCGGCGGGCCCGACGTCGAGGCGCGCTTCCTGGTCCTGCAGGAGCAGGTGCGGGAGATCCTCGACCTGCTGCCGCGCGTGCCGCCGGAGCTGCGCCAGACCGTCGAGGCGACGACCTCGCCCGGCATGCTGGCCGACCTTGCGACGACCTATCTCGACGCGACGCCGAGCGAGAAGCAGGAAGTGCTCGAGACGATCGACCTGGTGCCGCGCCTCGACAAGGTGTCGAAGCTGCTGGCGCACCGGCTCGAGGTGCTGCGCCTGTCGGCCGAGATCGGCAAGCAGACCAAGGCGTCGCTCGACTCGCGCCAGCGCGAGGTGCTGCTGCGCGAGCAGATGGCGGCGATCCAGAAGGAGCTGGGCGACGAGGGCTCCAACAAGCAGGAGCTGGCCGAGCTCGACAAGGCGATCGCCGCGGCCAAGATGCCGGCCGACGTCGAGGCGGCGGCGCGCAAGGAGCTGCGCCGCCTGCAGCGCACGCCCGAGGCGGCGGCCGACTACGGCATCATCCGCGCCTATCTCGACACGCTGATCGAGCTGCCCTGGGCGCCGCCCGAGGCCAAGCCGATCGACATCGCCGAGGCGCGGCGCATCCTCGACGCCGACCATTACGGGCTGGAGAAGATCAAGCAGCGCATCGTCGAGTACCTGGCGGTGCGCAAGCTGGCGCCCGAGGGCAAGGCGCCGATCCTGTGCTTCGCCGGCCCGCCCGGCGTCGGCAAGACCTCGCTCGGCCAGTCGATCGCCCGCGCCATGGGCCGCAAGTTCGCCCGAGTCAGCCTGGGCGGCGTGCACGACGAGGCCGAGATCCGCGGCCATCGCCGCACCTACATCGGCGCCCTGCCGGGCGACATCATCCAGGCGATCCGCAAGACCGGGGCGCGCGACTGCGTGATGATGCTCGACGAGATCGACAAGATGGGCAGCGGCGTCCACGGCGATCCGGCGGCGGCCATGCTCGAGGTGCTCGATCCCGAGCAGAACTCGACGTTCCGCGACAACTATCTCGACGTGCCGTTCGATCTCAGCCGCGTGGTCTTCATCGCCACCGCCAACATGCTCGAGACGGTGCCGGGGCCGCTGCGCGACCGCATGGAGATCATCCAGCTCTCGGGCTACACGGCCGGCGAGAAGCTCGAGATCGCGCGGCGCTACCTGGTGCGCCGTCAGCTCGAGGCCAACGGGCTCACGGCCGAGCAGGTGGAGATCGACGACGCCGCGCTGCGCCGCATCATCGACGGCTACACGCGCGAGGCCGGCGTGCGCAACCTCGAGCGCGAGGTCGGCCGCCTGCTGCGCAGCGTCGCGGTCGGCATCGCCGAAGGCAAGACGGAGCGGCGGCACATCGCGGTCGGCGACGTCGAGACGATCCTCGGGCCGGTGCGCTTCGAGAACGAGGTCGCGATGCGCCAGAGCGTTCCGGGCGTCGCCACCGGGCTGGCCTGGACGCCGGTCGGCGGCGACATCCTGTTCATCGAGGCGACGCGCACGCCGGGCGGCGGCCGCCTGCTGCTGACCGGCCAGCTCGGCGAGGTGATGCGCGAGAGCGCCCAGGCGGCGCTCAGCCTGGTCAAGAGCATGACCGCGATGCTCGGCATCGATCCTGCGCTGTTCGAGAAGAGCGACATCCACGTCCACGTGCCGGCCGGGGCGACGCCCAAGGACGGGCCGAGCGCCGGCGTGGCGATGTTCATGGCGCTGACCTCGCTGCTGACCGGCCGCACGATCCGCAACGACACGGCGATGACCGGCGAGATCAGCCTGCGCGGCCTGGTGCTGCCGGTCGGCGGCATCAAGGAGAAGGTGGTCGCCGCCGCCGCCGCCGGCATCACCCGCGTGATGCTGCCGGCGCGCAACCGCCGCGACTACGACGACATCCCCGAGGAAGTGCGCAACGCGCTGGAGTTCGTCTGGCTCGACAAGGTCGACGACGCCGTCGCCGCCGGCCTTCAACCCTCATAGTCCTCCCTGCGCGTGAGCGCGGGGAGGTGCCCCGAAGGGGCGGAGGGGTCATGGCTCATGAACGGTCCGACCCCTCCGACGCCGTAAGACGGCGCCACCTCCCCAAGCTTCGCTTGGGGAGGATTCAGAGTCCTCCCTGCGCGCAAGCGCGGGGAGGTGCCCCGAAGGGGCGGAGGGGTCATGACCCATGAGCCTCCGACCCCTCCGTCACCGTAGGACGGTGACACCTCCCCACGCGAAGCGTGGGGAGGACTTAGATTGTCGCGGCCGCGCGACGTAAGGCGGCGCGGGCCAGCAGGCGGGTCGAATCGAGGGTCGGCAGGGCCGCGTTGGCGTCGCCGATGATCAGCGGGATCTCGGTACAGCCGAGCACCACGGCGTCGCAGCCGGCGTCGCGCAGGCGGCCGATGACCTGCTGGAAGACGGAAACCGAGCGCGGCTCGACGATGCCGCGCACCAGCTCGTCCATGATGATGGCGTTGCAGCGATCGCGGTCCTCGGCGGCCGGGCGCCGCCAGTCGAGGCCGCGCGCGCCGAGCGCCTCGGGGTAGACCGCGCTGTCGACCAGCCAGCGCGTGCCGGTGATGCCGACGCGGCGGAAGCCGCGCCGCGCCGCCTCGTCGGCGACGACCTCGGCGATGTGCAGCCAGGGCAGGGGCGAGCTCTCGCGGATCGCCGGCAGCGCCTGGTGGATGGTGTTGTCGGGACAGATCAGGAAATCGGCGCCGGCGGCCGCCAGCTTGCGCGCCGAGCCGAGCATCAGCGCGCCGACTCCGGCCCAGTCGCCGCGTTCGAGGCAGGCGACGTACTCCCCGAACGGCGGCGTGTGCAGCGAGACCTCGGGATGGTCGTGCGGACCGAACAGGTCCTCGCCCTCGAGGCAGATCGTGCGGTAGCAGAGGGCGGCGCCCTCCGCCGAGCAGGCGACGATGCCGATGTGGCCGGGCAAGCTCAGCTCTTCACCGCCATGCGGCCGAGGAAGTCGCGCTTGCCGAGCGGCACGCCCTTGAGGCGCAGGACGTCGTAGGCTGTGGTGGCGTGGAAGAAGAAGTTGGGCAGCGAGAAGGTCTGGATGAAGCCTTCGGCGGTGAACGGGATCTTCATCGTGCCGACGCTGAACAGGATGTCCTTGCCCGACGCCGCGTTGACCTCGTCGGCGGTCACCTTCTGGACCGCCGCGCGCGCCTCGGCGATCATCGTCTGCAGGCCGGCGAAATCGGCGGTCGACGGCGACGGCGGCCCGAACTGGCCCGACTTCAGCGCACCCAGTGCACCCAGCGAATGATGCGCCACGGCGACCACCTGGAAGCGGAACGGCAGCATGTCGGGGACCAGCCGCGCCTCGACGATCTCGTTGGCGTCGGTCTTGGTGTCGGCGAAATGCTTGGCGGCCTTGCCGAGGAAGCCCTCGGTGGCGCCCAGGATCTGGAGATAGCTGGGAACGCAGAGATCGTAGAGAGACAGGGCCATCGCGATACCTTTTCGGTTGGATGTTCATGCTTAGCGGAAAGCGCGGATTTCTCCTAGGCTCGTCGCCGCCATCGGATTGCAACGGAGAGACGCGATGATCGACCTGCATTACTGGCCGACGCCGAACGGCTTCAAGATCACCATCATGCTCGAGGAGTGCGGCCTGCCGTACCGGCTGGTGCCGGTCAACATCGGCACCGGCGAGCAGTTCAAGCCGGAGTTCCTGAAGATCAGCCCCAACAACCGCATGCCGGCGATCGTCGACCACGAGCCGCCGGGCGGCGGCGCGCCGGTCTCGGTGTTCGAATCTGGCGCCATCCTGCAGTACCTGGCCGAGAAGGCCGGCAAGTTCCTGCCCGCCGACCTGCGCGGCAAGTACGAGGTGCTGCAGTGGCTCAACTGGCAGATGGGCGGGCTGGGGCCGATGGCCGGCCAGGCCAACCACTTCAACGTCTATGCGCCGCAGTTCAATCCGCCCGAGGGACTGACCTACGGCCAGGCGCGCTACAGCAACGAGGTCAACCGGCTGTTCGGCGTGCTCGACAAGCGGCTGGCCGACCGCGAGTTCGTGGCCGGCGCCTACTCGATCGCCGACATGGCGATCTGGCCGTGGGTGGTCGGCTTCAAGAACTTCGGCCAGAAGCTCGAGGACTTCGCCAACCTCAAGCGCTGGTTCGAGGAGTCGGTGGGCGCGCGGCCGGCGGTGATCAAGGGCAAGGCGGTCGGCGCCGAGCTGCGGCCGAAGCCGGGCATCAACACCGACGAGCAGCGGCGCATCCTGTTCGGCCAGACTGCAGCCGTGGTGCGCTGAGGCCGCGATCGACTCTCCGACCCCTTCGCCTCGCTGCGCTCGGCACCTCCCCACGCTGCGCGTGGGGAGGATTCCGATTCCTCCCTGCGCGCAGCGCGGGGAGGTGGCCCGAAGGGCCGGAGGGGTCGGGAGTCATGTCTCATGAGTCTCGACCCCTCCGCCTCGCTGCGCTCGGCACCTCCCCACGCTGCGCGTGGGGAGGATTCCGATTCCTCCTTGCGCGCAGCGCGGGGAGGTGGCCCGAAGGGCCGGAGGGGTCGGGAGTCTCGTCGGAGGCTTGACGCTCGCGGAGCCGCCCCCCACGTTGACCACGCCCGGAGCGGGGATGCGTCTCGGGCGGGAGGCGTCGTCATGCAGAGCCAGGAACGCGATCTGATCACCGGCCTGTTCGGCCGCCTGCAGCCGTTCGAAGCGCAGCCGCGCGACGGCGAGGCGGAGGCGCTCATCAAGGACTCGATCGCCCGCCAGCCGGCGGCGCCCTATCTGCTGGTGCAGGCCGTGCTGGTGCAGGAGCAGGCGCTCAAGGCGGCGCAGGAGCGCATCGCCGAGCTCGAGGCCAAGGCGAACGCGCCGGCGGCGGCGCCGGCCGCCGGGTTCCTCGGCAGCGCGCCGCGCCTCGGCCCGTGGGGCACCGCGCCGGCGCAACCGGCCGCCGCGCCGCCGGCCCGTTCTTCCATGGTGCCGTCGACCCGCTCGCCGATGCAGGCCGCCCTGGCGCCGCAGCAGCCCATGATGGGCGGCGCGGGCGGCGGCGGTTTCCTGCGCACGGCGCTCGCCACGGCGGCCGGCGTCGCCGGCGGCGCCCTGCTGTTCGAGGGGATCCGCAACATGATGGGCAGCAATCCCGGCGCCTTCGGGCCGTCGCTGGCGCAGACCCCGTCGCCGCTGCTGCCGCCCGACAGCTTGCCGCCGCAGGTCCCGGCGGCCGACAGCTATGGCCAGCAGCAGGCGAGCTACGACGACGGCGGCACCACGCAGGACGGCTACGACACGGCGTCCAACGACACCTATCAGGACCAGGGCCAGGATCGGGACCAGTACCAGGACGACGACCAGGGCCAGGATTTCGCCGACAACGATCTCGGCAGCTCGGACGACGACAGCTGGGCCTGACGGTCCGGCGCTCAAAGGGGGGAGAGACGATGATCGAGCTACACACCTGGGGCACGCCCAACGGCCGCAAGGTCTCCATCATGCTGGAGGAATGCGGGCTGCCGTACAGCGTCCACAAGGTCGACATCTCCAAGGGCGAGCAGTTCAAGCCGGAGTTCCTGGCGATCAGCCCGAACAACCGCATCCCGGCGATCCTCGATCCCGACGGTCCCGGCGGCAAGCCGTACGGCCTGTTCGAATCGGGCGCGATCCTGATCTACCTCGCCGACAAGACCGGCAAGTTCCTGCCCAAGGATCCGGCCAAGCACTACGACACCCTGCAGTGGCTGATGTGGCAGATGGGCGGCGTCGGGCCGATGTTCGGCCAGGCGCATCACTTCCTGCGCGCCGCGCCGACCAAGATCGAGTACGGGATCAAGCGCTATGTCGACGAGGCCAAGCGCCTCTACGGCGTGCTCGACAAGCGGCTGGTCGGCCACGAGTTCGTGGCCGGCGAGGACTACACGATCGCCGACATGGCGATCTTCCCGTGGGCGGCGCGCCACGAGTGGCACACCGTGAACCTGGCCGACTTCCCCAACGTCAAGCGCTGGTACGACACGGTGAACGCCCGGCCGGCGGTGACCAAGGGCATGGCGGTGCCGTATCTCAACTGACCTGCGCCGGCTGGCGCTGGCCGGCCTGCTGATGCTGGCCGGCTGCGCGCCGCGCGACGGCGCCATGACCTGCGCGGCGCCGCTGCGGCCGGCCGTCGAGGTGAATCTCTATTTCGGGCGCGGCGTGCCGGGCGGCGGCGAGGTGAGCGACGCGGCGTGGACTTCCTTCCTGGCCGAGGTGGTGACGCCGCGCTTCCCGGCCGGGCTCAGCGTGCTCGAGGTCGAGGGCCAGCATCGCGACCGCGCCGGCACGATCGGGCGCGAGCGCACTAAATTGGTGGTCGTGGTCGTGCCCGATCCGCCGAGCCATCGGCCAAGGGTCGGCGAGATCGTCGACGCCTACGTCCGGCGCTTCGGCCAGGAGGCGGTGTTCCAGGTCGAGCGGCCGGTCTGCGCCGGTCTTTGAACTGGCCCGTCGCTTGCGTCTAAAGTCGCATCCCGCGCAACCCCAGCAGGAGAGTGAGCCATGGCCAAGGACGTCAAATCGCGCAAGACCGCCGCGCTGGCGACGCCGACCGATCTCGGCGCCAACGCGACCCGGGATCTGACCGGCGGGCTGAACATCCTGCTGGCCGACGTCTACGCGCTCTACCTCAAGACCAAGAACTTCCACTGGCACGTTTCGGGGCCGCACTTCCGGGACTACCATCTTATGCTCGACGAGCAGGCGACGCAGATCGACGCCATGAGCGACCCGATCGCCGAGCGGGTGCGCAAGCTCGGCGGCACGACGATCCGCTCGATCGGCCACATCAAGCGCCTGCAGCGCGTGCTCGACAACGACGCCGACTTCGTGACGCCCTCGGACATGCTGGCCGAGCTGCGCGACGACAACCAGCAGATGACCCGCCACATGCGCACGCTCCACGAGCTGTGCGACGAGCATGGCGACATCGCCACGGCGAGCCTGCTCGAGAACTGGATCGACGAGAGCGAGCAGCGCACCTGGTTCCTGTTCGAGGCCGGCCGCCGCACCGAAGGCTAGGTCGCGCGGCGCACCAGCGCCGGCGTGAGCTGCCGCAGCGACGGCGCGCCGACCTGCATCATGACCGCGCGAGTCTCCTGGTGCAGCAGGTCGAGCACGCGCTCGACCCCCGGCTGGCCGAACGCGCCGAGGCCCCAGAGATAGGGGCGGCCGATGCAGACGGCGCGGGCGCCCAGCGCCAGCGCCTTGACGATGTCGGTGCCGCGCCGGAAGCCTGAGTCGACCAGCACCGGCAGCTTGCCGTCGACGGCGGCGAGGATCTCGGGCAGGGCGTCGATGGTCGAGCGGCCGCTGTCCTCGGCGCGGCCGCCATGGTTCGACACGATCAGTCCGTCGAGCCCGGCGGCGACGGCGAGCCGGGCATCCTCCGCCGTCATCAGTCCCTTGACGACGAGCCGCGTCTTCACCGTGTCGCGCAGGCGCCGGACGAAGTCCCAGGTGAGGGTGGTGGCGCTGGTCGAGTTGAGGCCGGAAAGGTCGAGTCCGTCGAAGTTCGGCTTGCGCTGCACGAAGCTCGCGAGGCCCATCCCGTGGCACGAGGCGCAGTCGCGCTTGTCGGTGCGCCACAGGCGATAGAGCGTCTCCCAGTTCTGCCGCGCCAGGACGTCGACGGTGAGCACGATGGTGCCGGCGCCCGCCGCCTCGGCGCGGCGCGCGAGGCCTTCGGCGACGGTCCATTTGTTGGTCGGGTAGAGCTGGAACCAGACCGGCCGGCCGCGCGCCTCGATCGCTGCCTCGATCGAGGTCGTCGCCACCGTCGACAGGATCTGCAGGTGATCGCCCTTGCGCGCCGCCCGCGCCACGGCGAGCTCGCCGTCCTCGTGAAAGGCGCGGTTCGAGCCGGTCGGCGCCAGCACGATCGGGCTCGCATAGGTCTGGCCGAACAGTTCGAGCCGCAGGTCGAGCAAGGAGACGTCAATCAGGCGGCGCGGCCGCAGCTGGACCTTCTGGAAGTCGGCGCGATTGGCTCGCAGGGTGACCTCGTCGTCGACGCCCGAGGCCATGTAGCCGAAATGGGCCGGCGGCACCTTGTCGTGCATCACCGGCTCGAAGTCGAAGACGTCGAGCGCCTCGCGCGGCGAGCCGATGCGCCGGTCGAGGGATCGCGCGCCCCAGACCGCCGGATCGGGCGGCCATGCCTCTTGCGCGGCCGCGCTGCCGGCGAGCAGCGGGCTGGCCGCCAGGAACCGGAGGAACCGACGGCGGCTGGCCAGGCTGAGCGTCGGCGACACGGGCGGCGCCGCCGCTACTGGCGCGCGGCCCAGCCGGTCATGCGGTCCAGGAAGGCGTCGCAGGCGTCCATCTGGGCGCGTGCCACGAACTCGTCCGGCTGGTGCGCCTGGGCGATGTCGCCGGGGCCGCAGATCACCGTCGCGATTCCCTGGGCGCGGAAGATGCCGGCCTCGGTGCCGTAGGGCACGCCGTAGGTGCGGTTGCCGCCGGTCCATTGCAGGGCCAGCCCGGACGCTTCCTCGTTCTCCTGCGGCAGCAGGCCGGGCACGAAGGAGCGGCGCTTGAGCGTGATGTTGGCGTCGGGATGGCGGCGCCGCATCTTGGGCAGCAGCAGCTCGGCGACGTACTGCTCGGCGCGGCGCTGGACTTCCCAGGGATCGTCGCCGGGCAGGGTGCGGTAGCCCCAGTTGAGCGTGCACTCGCGCGCCAGGATGTTGCCGGCGGTGCCGCCGCTCACGATGCCGACGTTGATCGTGGTGTGGCCGGGCACGGTGTCGATGTCGTCGCGCTTGCGCGTCGCCAGCTCGTCCTGCAGCTCGTTCAGCCAGTGGATGAAGTCGCCGGCGAAATGGATGGCGCTGACCCCGAGATGGGTCATCGAGGAATGCGCCTCGACGCCGGTGAAGGTGGCGATGATGCCGCCGCCGGAATTCTGGGCGTTGACCACGCCCATCATGGTCGGCTCGCCGACGATCACGGCGCGCGGCCGCGGCACGGCGCCGACCAGCCGCTCGACGAGGTCGCGGGCGCCCA
The DNA here is from genome assembly GCA_046349275.1 of Reyranellaceae bacterium. Lineage (GTDB taxonomy): Bacteria > Pseudomonadota > Alphaproteobacteria > Reyranellales > Reyranellaceae > Reyranella. The sequence continues at coordinate 26,538 of JAXMCN010000010.1, forward strand.
GGCAGCCGACCTCCTCGTCGTAGCTGAAGGCGAGGTGCATCGGCACCTTGAGCCGGGCCTGCTGGAAGGCCGGGACGTGGGCGAGGGCGGCGGCGACGAAGCCCTTCATGTCGCAGGTGCCGCGGCCGTACAGCTTGCCGTCGTCCTTGGCGGTCAGGGTCCAGGGATCGCTGGTCCAAGCTTGGCCATCGACCGGCACGACGTCGGTGTGGCCCGACAGCACGATGCCGCCCTCGACCGCCGGGCCGATGGTGGCGAACAGGTTGGCCTTGGTGCCGGCCTCGTTGGGCACCAGGGTGCTCTCGACGCCCAGCCCGTCGAGATAGTCGCGCACGAAGCCGATCAGCTCGAGGTTGGAATTGCGCGACGTGGTGTCGAAGGCGACCAGGCGCTGCAGCAGCTCGACGGAGCTCGGGGAGGCACTCATGGCGGCAGCGTTGCACGCGCGATGCCAAAGGCCAAGCGCCTGAAATTCCTTGCGAAATTCCCGGGCCGTTTGACACCCGGGCGGCCCCCCGCTAGAACCGCCGCGCATCCGTCGTGGGAAAACGATCGCCGGGGGTCCTAACGGTCCTGCGGAGAGGTGGCCGAGCGGTCGAAGGCGGCGGTTTGCTAAACCGTTATAGGGAGATAATCCCTATCGAGGGTTCGAATCCCTTCCTCTCCGCCAATTCTCCTTGGATCAGTGGCCGAGACGCGGCCGACTAGTCTCGGCGTTCGGCGCCCGCGAGCAGGGCTTGCGGGTCGAGCACGGAATCGAGTCGTCCGCCATAGCCGGGAACCGGCAGCTTCGCGGGACGGCCATCGACGGTGACCGAGAGGGCCTCGGGCTTGCCGGTCTGCAACCGGATGCCGCGAATGTCGGGGACCTGATAGCGGTCCCCGGGCTTGAGCGTGCCGTCGAAACGGACCGACTGGTCGGGGTCGATGACCCGAATCCAGGTGGCCGAATTGACGGGATACAGGCCATGGGGACTGCCGGGGCCGGCGGTGATCAGGATGCGCGGCGGGCCGGCCGGCGCGGGCGTCGCCGGAAACAGGATGCCGGCGCGATCGGCGTAGACCGTGGCCCGCCCGGCCGGCCCCTCGACCTCGACCGTCCAGCGGGGCGGCTCGCGGTCGGCGGCGAAGGGGTGTGGCGCGACCAGGGTCATCCGCGCCACCGCCGAGCCGGGACCGAGCGCAGCGCGGGCAACGGCCGCCCCGGCGAGATCGTCCAGATGGGCGCCATCGCCGGGCTGGAGGGCGAACGGCTCTTCGCCCAACTCTTCCCCGAGCGACATGGGGTAGCGGGTGGTCGGGCCGGAAATGTCGTCCCACTCGCTCCAGCCGAACAACGTCCGCCGACTGGCGCGCCAGTCGATGCGCCGCGAACTTCCGCGGTCCTCGGAGGGTGTCTCGACCAGCACTTCGCCCGGCGTCACGGCGACATAGGTCACGGTCGGGTGGGGGCCGGTTCGCGCAAGGAGCGCCGCGAAGACCAGCGGCGCGCGGCCCGGCGAGAACAGGTTCACCCTCTCATGCGACGCGACGGCCACCACGACGAGCACGATCGCCACGGTTCCGATCGCGCCGGCCACGAGCCATTTCTTCGGCGTCATGCCGCGGCGGATGTCGCCGGCCGACTGGCCAATCGTCTCGACGATCGAGCCTGCCCGGGCACTGCCGAGGGGATCACGCGGATCGTAGACGTGGGGGGCGTTGCGCTGCAGTCGCCGGAACAGGCCGTAGGCCATGACCGCGCCAGCCGTCAGGGCGACCACGGAGCCTGTGCGCTGAGGCGCGAGGCCAATCAGGGTGCCGACGGCCGCCGTGAGCCACAGGAGGGCGAAGAACAGGGCGGCGCCGAGCAGGAGGTAGAACCGCGGGGCGCCAAAGCCGGCGACGAAGCGTATGCGGGCGCGGTCGCCCGGTGCCAGCCGGCGATGCAGTTCGGTGACGAACGCCTCGAAGCGCGCGTTCCGGTCGGCCGCGTCGGCGCTCTGCGCGTTGCCGCCGAAAACCATCACCGCGCCCCCCGAGCGGAAGCGGATCTGGCACGAGCTGATGCCGACGGGCCCGCGCGCCGTCTCCACCTGGGTGGTGAGCCGGATGGTCCGGATATCGGAAAGGGCACCGCGCTGCACGCGCCCGTCGATGCTCCAGTCGATCCCGTCACCGGCCAGGCGAATACTGCCGTCGCGCAGGCGAAAGGTGGTCATCCTCTCGCCGTCGTGGATCTTGAGATGGTAGTCCGCCGAGGGAAAATCGGCGTTCGCCGCCGAGCTGGCCACACCCGTCCTCCCTCGATCGCGCCCTGCATGAGAGGGCCGGCCGCGCGGGCGACACCGCGCACGGCCCAGGGTAGCTCGAACGTCCTACCCGGGGATCACCTCGAAGGGGCAGGGATGGCGCCGCCTTACTTCGCGACGGCAGCCCCGGCGACCGCGACCGCGCCGTCCTGCTCCGCCGTGCCGCCGGAAACGCCGATCGCTCCGACGATCTTGCCGTTGTCGAGGAGCAGCAGGCCGCCTTCGACGGCGACCACGGGAAGGGTCAGGATGCGCATGTTCGCCCCGCCCGAGGCCAGCCCGTCCTGAAACACCTTCGAGGGGCGACGGAACTCGAGCGCCGTCTTGGCCTTGCCGATGGCGACCTCGACCGACCCGGTCTGGGTGGTGTCGAGCTTCTGGAACATCAGCAGCGATCCCGTGGTGTCGAGGATCGCGATGGCCATCGGCGTGTTGTTCTTCTTGGCCTCGGCCTCGGCGGCGGCCATCACCTTCTTGGCGGCCTCGATCCCCATCGGCGCGCCGTAGGCCGGCGGCGGCGGTTGCTGGGCGAAGACCGGCGTGACCGAGACGACGGACAATGCGGCGGCCACGGCCAGCGATTTGAAGAGATGCATGCGTTCACCTTTCCCGTGCGTAATCGCACCGATTGCACACTAGCGAAGCGGAGAACGGCGCTCGATTGACAGTCTCGTGATCCGACCCGGCCGGCTCGTGTGGAGCGGCCACCGGGGGCGGGCGAGCCCGCCCCCGGGTCCGATCTCTCGTCCTACTTGACGAAGTTCAGGTCGACGGCGCCGATGCCGGCGGCGATGTTCAGGCCGACATTGCCTTCGACGCTGACCGGCTGCAGGGTGACCTGCTTGTTGCTGCCGCCCAGCAGCACGTTGGCGCCGACGCCGACGCCGACCGTGCCGGAAGCGGTCGCGCCGCCGTAGGAGCCGGCCAGGGCGCCCGGCGCGATGTTGCCCGGCGCGAACACCAGCCAGACCATCTGGGCTTCCTTGGTGAAGCCGATGTCGACGCCGAACTTCTTGATCGAGCCGGTGTAGCGCTCGGCCTTGCCGTCGGTCCGCGTGAACAGGCAGCTCAGGTCCTTCGACGAGCCGAAGATGAAGCCGACGCCGCCGGCGACGTTGCAGGTCAGCGAGCCGACGTTGGCGCCCGACTGGGCGTTGGCGGCAGGGGCCGCGACGAGCAGCAGTGTCGCAGTGGCGGCCACGGCCGAAAGAGCACGACGGATCATTGACTTCACTCCCAAGTGCGGCGGGGCAGGCTGCCCCGACCAGGTTTCGACCGTGCGATCCTGCCGGTCACGCTTGTCTTCGGCGTGTCGCGGCGCGCCCCGGCCTGTATCGTTTGTATCACAGAACTGCCGGCCCGCGGGCCGCCGTGAGGGCGGCGCGGCGTCACGCCAAACCGGCCTCGATCCAGCTCCGGATCTCCGGCTGGGAGCGGGGGCTGCGGTTGAAGGCGCGGGGCTGGCCCTCCTTGCAGAGGGCGAAGGCCGGAACCGTCGAGAGTCCCCATCTCCGGCTCATGTCGTGATAGTCGTCCTCGGGATTGAGCTCGACGGTGGTGAGGCGAGCGGCGAACTCCTGGGCGAGCGCCTGCGCGACCGGCGCCATCCTCGTGCAGGGCGGGCAGCCGCTCTCCGTGAAGTACACCAGCAGGACCCGCGGCTTCTTCTGGTCCAGGAGCTGGAACAGCTGCTTGGAGTCGATGCGTCGCATCGCGCCGCCTTGCGCCCCGCCGGCCCGCGGCAGCACCAGGGCGGGCAGGGTCGCGCCGACGAAAGTCCTCCTGTGCGAAGTCCTCAACCTCCGGTTTGCCGCTCGCGTCCGCCAGTGGACAGTGCGGTTGCCCGTGTTCTAGTTGTGGAGTCTCAATAGGTTGTCGCCGGCAAGGCCGAGTCTGGTGACGGGTGGTTTACCGCCGATGCCTGCATGGGGTCTATGCCAGTTGTAGCGGTGAAGGAACGTGGGGAGATGCTCGGCGCGTTGAGCCGAGCAGTTGTAGGCCCTGGCATAGGCCCATTCTCGCAAGATGGTCTGAATGAAGCGCTCGGCTTTGCCGTTGGTCTTGGGGGTGTAGGGCCTGGTGAAGATGTGGCGGATGCCGAGCCTGTTGCAGGCTTTGCGGAAGGGCCTGGAGCGGTAGCATGATCCGTTGTCGGTCATGATGCGTTGAATGCGGACGCCGAGCTTCCTGTAGTGTTCGATCGTGGCTTTGAGGAAGGCAATGGCGCTCTTGTGCCGCTGGTCTGGCTTGATCTGTGTGAAGGCCAGGCGAGACGCGTCGTCGATGGCCACATGGACGTACTCCCAGCCGGCGCCGCGGCTGTTGACCTGGCGGTCACCGGTGATGCGGTGGCCGGTTTGCTCGAATCTGCCGAGCCTCTTGATGTCGAGATGGATGAGTTCGCCAGGATGTTCGCGTTGGTAGCGCCGGATCGGCTCGGCAGGCTCCAGAGCGCTGAGCTTGTTGAGGCCGAGGCGCTCGAGGATGCGGCTGACCGTGGCTGGAGAGACGCCCACCTGGGCCGCGATCTCCTTGCCCGGGATGCGTTGGCGGCGTAGCGCCGCGACGCGCTCGACGACCGCCTGGGGCGTCGGCTGACGCAAGCGGCGAGGACGGGAGCTGCGGTCCCGCAGGGCCTCCCACCCGCCCTCCCGGTACCGGCGAAGCCATTTGTAGGCCGTGCGAGGGCAAACGCCTCCGGCTATTGCGGCGGCCTGCGGCGTTTGCCCACTCAGAACCATTTTGACCAGACGCTCTCGACCCAGCGGGGTCAGGCGGGCATTCTTGTGGATGTCCATTCGGCTCTCCAAGGATCGTTGAAGTCTCGACAACCTCAGCTTCCTCGGCCTGAGCCGGATGGACAACCTATTGAAAGCTCACATCTAGTGAACTTGCAACGGAACTGAAAGCGACCGCTCCCGGCGGCCCGAGCGAACGTGAGCCTGATCCAGCGATTTTGGACCGCCGGCCGGTCGAAGAAGAACGCCGCGGCAAACTCCGGTTTCGCGCCGCGCGATTGCCGACCTAGACCGTCGATCAAGGACGTCGTCTTCGTCCACATTCCCAAGACCGCGGGCTCGTCGCTGCGCAACGCGCTGGTCGGCGCATTGCCGAACGCCGTCAGGATCTTCCACTACGGCACCGACACGGCGGCCATCGAGGGCAACTTCGTCGACGGATTCGCCAAGGGAATCGATACGCCCGAAGCCCTGCTCGAGCTGAGAAGCACGCTGGCCCGCGACCAGCGGGTGCTGGTCACCGGGCACGTTCCCGCCGCCAGCTTCACGCCGGTGTTTCACCCGACGTCCTTCATCACCTTCCTGCGCGATCCGGTCGACCGGATCGTGTCGAGCTATCGGCAGCACGTCCGGACCGGCCTGTTCGCCGGCAGCTTCCGCGAGTTCCTCGAGCTGCCCGCGCAGATCAACCTGCAAAGCCGTCTGCTGCAGGGACTCGACTTCCGCGATCTCGGCTTCGTCGGGCTGTTCGAGCGAATGCCCGACATGGTCGAGCCGCTGTCCCGCCATCTCGGCGTGCAGCTCCGGCTGGACCGGGTCAACGTCGACGGGACGACCCCGCAGCCGGACGTCGACACGGCGACCCGGGCGCGCATCCTGACGCTCAACGAGGACGACGTGCACCTGTACCGGCACGTCGAGGCCAACCTGGACTACTTCACCAACTATCGGGCGCGTCCCGGCGTGATCCCCCAGCTCGGCCGCGGCAAGGTCTACCGGACGCCGGACGGAATGCTGATCGGCTGGGCCCTGGCGCGCGAGCCGGGCCAGCTCGCCGAGGTCGAGATCCGGATCGGCGACCGGGTCCTGCAGCGCGTCTACGCCGACCAGTTCCTGCCCTGGCTCAAGAACAGCACGCCGCACGGGGTCGGCGGCTTCCAGGCCCGCCTGCCGGCCGACCTGTCGCCGGGACAGGGGCCGATCCGGGCGCTGATCGCCGGCACCGAGAAGGACCTCGAAGGCTCGCCGCTGGTCGCCTGACCGGCGTCCCGCCGCCGACGGTCACTCGATCACGTCGTCGGCCCGGCTCAGCAGGGCGACGGGCACCGCGAGGCCGAGCGCCCGGGCGGTCCGCAGGTTGAGCACGAACTCGAACTTGGTCGGCTGCTGGACCGGCAGGTTGGCGGGCTTCTCGCCGGCCAGGATGCGCGCCGCGAACAGGCCGGTCTGCCGGTAGGCGTCGAACAGGCTGGGGCCGAAGCTGGCCAGCCCGCCGAGGTCGACGAACTCGCGCCACTGAAAGACCGCCGGCCAGCGGTGGCGCGCCACCAGCGACACGACCTGCTGGCGCCGCGAGCTGAAGAAGGCGTCGGCGCCGACCAGCACCGAGACCACCGCGCCGCGCGCCAACGCCTCGCAGGCCGGCGCGAGCTCGTCCGGGGTGCTCGCCTGCGCCAGCACCAGGCCCTTGCCGAGGGCGCGCGCGGCCGTCCGGATCGACTCGATCTGCGCCTCGCTGTCGGGCCGGGCGGGATTGCACAGGAAGCCGAGCGGGCCGCGGTCGGGCAGGAACTCGGCCAGCAGCTCGAGCCGCTTGGGATCGAGCTCGATGGTCAGCGCGGCGACGCCGGTGACGTTGCCGCCCGGCCGGTTGAGGCTCTGCACCAGGCCGACGCGGACCGGATCGGAGACCGGGGCGAAGACGATCGGAATGCTGGTCGTCGCCGCCTTGGCCGCCAGGGTCGCGGCCGGCCCGCCCGAGGTGACGATGACGTCGACCGGCAGCGCCGCCAGCTCGCGGGCCAGGCCGGGCAGCCGGTCGGGCTGGTTGTCGGCGTAGCGATACTCGAGCCGGACCTTGGCGCCGACCTCGTAGCCGGCCTGCTTGAGGCCCAGCCGGATCGCCTCGACCGGGCCGGCGGGGGCCTCGGCCGACGAGGTCGCCAGCAGGCCGATCACCGGCAGGGACGGCCCCTGCGCGCGCGCCCGGCCGGACGGGGTCGCCACGACACTGCCGATCCCCGCAACCAAGCTTCGACGCCGCATCTTCACGTTCCTGAATACCCGACAAGTTCCCGGGCGACCCTGCGCGGCCGGCGACGCCCGGTCAATGCGCTCCGGCGACGGCGCACCGACGGTCGCGGGTGTCGCAGGAGTCGCAGGAGTCGCAGGAGGCGGAGGGAAGGGGAGCGGCGACGGGCCTGGGCATCCCGGGGGTCGACGACGAGGCGGTTGCGCCTGGATCGTGCGCGGCGCCGATGGGAAGATCGACGCGGCGGCGCCGGCCGAGGCATCGCCGGGAGAAGCGCGGTCGCGCCTGGCGGGAGGATGAGGGATGGACCTGGCTCTGAAGGACAAGGTCGCCGTCGTGACGGGCGGCGGCTCCAACATCGGCCGCGCGATCGCTCATGAATTCGCCCGGGAGGGGGCCAAGGTGGCGATCCTCGACCGCGACATCGAGCAGGCCAGGAAGACCGTGGCCGAGATCGAGGCCGCCGGCGGCAGGGCGGTCGCCTGGCAGCTCGACGTCACGGACGTCGAGGCGACGCGCCTCGTGGTCGACACGGTGGAGACCGAGCTGGGTCCCATCGCGGCGCTGGTGAACAATGTCGGATGGAACGGCAAGGCCGAGTTCTTCCTCGGGCTGACGCCCGAGCGCTGGCGCAAGGCGTTCGAGCTCAACCTGTTCTCGACCTTCAACGTCACCCATCACGTGCTGCCGCGCATGGTCGAGCGCCGGGACGGATCGATCGTGTCGATCGCCAGCGATGCCGGGTTCGGCGAGTTCCGGATGGCCGACTACGGCGCCATGAAGGCCGGCGTTCTCGCCTTCACGCGCACCATCGCCAAGGAATACGGACGCTACGGCATTCGCGCCAACAGCGTGGCGCCGGGCCTGGTGATTCCGGCCCCGGACGACATCGGCGACGGCAGCCTGTGGAAGGACGACATCGGCATGGGTCCCAAGGAAGTCCGGAACATCGAAGCGGGCATTCCCCTGCGACGGCGCTCGGAGGCCGCCGACATCGCCTGGTCGGTCGTGTTCCTGTCGTCGGAGCGCGCCCGCCAGCTCACCGGGCAGGTGCTGAGCGTGTCGGGCGGCTTTCAGATGCCGCGATAGACGGGAGACAGTCATGCGTGTTTCACGGCAGATCGAGCTGCTCGACCGCCTGGTCGGCGTCGACGTCGCCCGACCCTGGACCTTCGCGGCGGCCAGCATGCGCAATCCGGCGGCGGCGTACGTCGACCCCGGGCGCTTTGCCCGCGAGCTCGCCGTCCTGTTCCGCGGACGCCCGCAGTTCGTGGGCCTGTCGGGCGAGTGCCGGGAACCGGGCACGTTCCTGACCAGGACCCTGGGCGGGGTCCCGATCGCCGTTGTCCGTCAGGCCGACGGCAGCCTGCGCGCGATCGTCAATGCCTGCCGCCATCGCGGGGCGCCGCTGCTGGAGGGCGACAGCGCCGGCGCCGTCCGGCGCATCGTCTGTCCCTATCACGGCTGGACCTACGAGACCGACGGAAGGCTCGTCGGCCGCCCCGGATCGGCCGGCGCCTTCGACGATCTCGGCGCGGCCTGCACGCTCGACCTGCACCGGCGCGCGGTGGCCGAGAAGCACGGGATGATCTTCGTCCATCCGGAGAGCGACCAGGACTTCGAGGTCGACGACGTGCTGTGCGGGGCGCAGTCGGAGCTGGCGGACTACGGCCTGGCCGACTACGTGCACGTCGAGACGCGCACCAGCACCTGGAAGATGAACTGGAAGCTGTTCCTGGACACCTTCACGGAATCGTATCACATCCGCTGGCTGCACCGGAACTCGATCGCACCCTTCTTCCTGTGCGACACGATCTTCGATTCGTTCGGCCCGCACGCGCGCACCATCGGGCTGCGCAAGGAAGTCGTCGACCAGCTCAAGGACAAGCCGCGCGACGAATGGCGCCTGCTGCCGTTCTCGACCGCGCAGTACTTCCTCGTGCCCAACGCGCTGGTCGTCTACCAGATCGATCACATCGAGGTCTGGCGCGTGACGCCGCTCGACGTCGGATCCTGCCGGGTCGCGACCTCCCTGTTCGCGCCGACGGCGCCCGCGAGCGACAAGGCGCGAAACTACTGGAAGCGCAATCTCGACATCCTGCTCGACGTCACCGGCAAGGAGGATTTCCCGCTGCAGGAAAGGGTGCAGGCGACCCTCGCCTCGGGCGCCCTGCCGGAGGTCGTCTACGGCCGGATCGAACTGGCGCTGATCCATCTGCACCGCTCGATCAACGCCGCGGTCGACGGCCCGGCGGCGGCCTGAGCGTGGGCCGCTTCGAGGGCAAAGTGGCCGTCGTCACCGGCGGCGCCACGGGGATCGGCCTCGCCACCAGCCGCCGACTGCATGCCGAGGGCGCTTGCGTGGTGATGGCCGGCCGGCGGACGGCCGAAGGGCTGGCCGCCGCGGAGGCCATCGCTTCGCCGCGGGCCGTCTTCCGCAAGACCGACGTGACGGTGCGCGAGCAGCTCGACGAGCTCTATGGCTTCACCGTGCGGCAGTTCGGCAGGCTCGACATCGTCGTGAACAACGCCGGCACGGCCGGGGTCGGGCCGGTGGCGACCTTGAAGGCCAAGCAGTGGCACAGGATCCAGGCGGTCAACCTGCAGGCGCTGTTCGAGTCCTGCCAGGCCGCTCTGCCGCATCTTCTGGCGAGCCTCGGTCCGGACCCCGGCTGCTCGGCGGCGATCGTCAACGTCGCGTCGGTGTCCGGCATGGCCGGCGACGCCGGCTTCGCGGCCTACAACGCCGCCAAGGCCGGTGCGCTCAACTTCACGCGCAGCCTGGCGCTGGAGCTCGCGCCGCGGCGCATCCGGGTCAACGCGGTATCGCCGGGCGCGGTCGCCACGCCGCTCGCCGCGGCGACCACCGGCGCGCCGGCCATCGCCGAGGCGTTCCGGGCGGCGATTCCGATCGGCCGCTTCGGCAAGCCGGACGAGATCGCCGGGGCCATCGCCTTCCTCGCCGGCAGCGACGCCAGCTTCGTGACGGGCGCCAACCTCGTCGTCGACGGCGGGCTCACCGCCGGGACGGGGCATCCGAACCTGCTGGCGCTGTTCGCCGACCCCTGGTGGTCGGGCAAGGGCTAGCCTGCCGGGCCGCCGCCCGATCGACCCGGCTGTCGCAGGAGTCGCAGGAGTCGCAGGACTGCCTGGGCCGGATCCGCGCGTGCCGGGTCCATCACTCTGGTAAGCATCGCCCCGACCCGCGATCATGGGACAGGGATAGAAGGAGATGACATGAAGAGAGGCTTGGGTCGGACACTCGGTGTCGGGGTCGTCCTGGCGGCCCTGGGCGCGAGCGCGCTGTCGACGGCGATGGCGTGCAGCCGCATTCTGTCCAACACCAGCAGTCAGGGCGTGTTCTCCAGCCGGACGATGGATTGGCCGGAATCCACCGAACCCGTCATCACCGTGCTGCCGCGGGGAATGGCTCGCAACGGCGGGATGCTGGGTCCGGCGACGGTCGTGCGGGACAATCCCGCCAAATGGACGTCCAAGTACGGAAGCATGGTCACGACGGTGTACGGCGTCGGCACCGCCGACGGCCTCAACGAGGCCGGTCTCGGCGCGCATCTGCTCTACCTGACGGCGGCGGACTATGGGCCGCGCGACCCTTCCAGGCCCGGGGTCAACGCCGGCCTGTGGGCGCAATACCTGCTGGACAACGCCGCCACCGTCGCGGAAGCCGTCAAGCTGATGGGCGAGATCCAGGTCGTCGCCGCCGAGGCCCGCGGGCACAAGGCGACCGTCCATATCGCGATCGAGGATGCGACGGGCGACTCGGCCATCCTCGAGTACGTGAACGGCAAGCTGGTCGTCCATCACGGCCGCGAGTACCGGATCATGACGAACGATCCGCCCTATGATCAGCAACTCGCCCTGCTGAAGCAGTACGACTTCAGCAAGCCGAGCAGCGACACGCCCCTGCCGGGCAACGTGAAGGCGACGGATCGTTTCGTGCGGGCCGCCTACTATGCCGCCATGCTGCCCGAGCCGAAGAACGAGCGGGAGGCCATTGCCGGCGTCCTGGCCATCGCCCGGAACGTCTCGGTGCCGTTCGGAGCCCCCTACAAGGGGTTCGGCATCTACAACACCGAATACCGCACCGCCATGAACCTGACGGCCCGCCGCTATTTCTTCGAGCTCACGACCAGCCCGAACGTGATCTGGACCGACTTGAGCAAGTTCGACCTCAGCGCCGGCTCCGCCGTGATGGTGCTGAAACCGGACGACATCGCGCTGTCCGGAGACGTCAGCGGGAAGTTCCAGAAGGCTCAGACCGCGCCGTTCTGATGCGGGGCGGGGGGTAAGGAGCCAGCCGCAACGACACCGGCGAGGGCTGCGACTCCTGCGACTCCTGCGACAGCTGGGGCCGCGGCGGCGCCGAGCTGTGCGTCTCCGCGCGGTTCCGGCCGGACCTGCCGTGGCGGGACGGGTCAACTCAGCCACGGGTGTCGCAGGAGCCGCAGGACCGCCCGCACGGCATGCTGTGCCCGACGCCCGTACGCCTCACCATGCCCGGGTCCGGGCGTTGATCGGGACGGGCGCGCTGTAGAGGGGCCCGTGTGCAGCCGTCCGTGCCCTTTCGCAGGGACTCGAGGGTAGCCGTGGACGAAGGTTGGATCCGGCTAGCGAAGCTCGAGGTGCAATTCGCGGCCAACGGCCCTGGCGGCGCGGATCAGAGTTTCGAGGGTGGCGCTGCCGTTGCCGGGATCGAGCAGGCGATCGAGTTGGGTCCGGCTCGTCTGCATCAGTTCGGCCATGCGCGCTTTCGTCAAGCCGCGCTCCTTCATGGCCATGGCGATCTGCTCGGCGATGACGCTCTTGAGCGCAGCTGCGGTGACTTCCTCACGGATACCTTCCTCATCGAGCCAGCTTTCGAAGCTCGAACCGATATGTCGGTTCTTCTTCTTGCTCATGATGTCGTCAGCTCCTTCCATCTCTGCTGTGCGAGCGTCAGCTCGGCGGCCGGGGTCGCTTGGGTCTTCTTGATGAAGGCATGGAGGGCAATCAGCATTCCGTCATGGAAGCCGAACAGGATCCGCGCTTCGCGCCTGCTCGGCAGGGACGAGCGCACTTCCCACAGTCCCTTGCCCATCGGTCGGCAGACGGGCAATCCAATTGGCCAGCCAAGCTGTACGCGGGCGATGTCCCTGCCGACGGCACGCTTGTCGTTGGACGACAATCCCTTGAGCCACGCCCGCACCGGCTCGTGGCCGGCGGCGGACTTCCAAAACCTCAAGGGTAGGGGCTTGGGAGGGTTTATCATTCACTGTTTAAAGTGTACCATTTTTGGTGCGCCGCGTCACCGGCGCATCTGCCACGGCAGCACGACGTCCGCCGGCGGCATTCGCAGCCAGCGGTGCGGCGGCCCGGCGCCGGCCGGCCGGATGACGCAGCCGGCCGCGCCGACGCTCGCGATCCGGTCGCCCGGCCACAGCGAGAACACCAGGCCGGCATGGCTCGGATGGTCGTGCGGCGGAAAGCGCCACAGGCCGACCAGCTCGCGCGGGTCCCAGCCCAGGCGCAGCGCCTCGGCGACCGCACCGGCGGCGCGCAGCGCCTCCAGGCGGCCAGCGGCGGCGATCAGGTCGACGGCCTCGACGGTGGTTGCCCGCAGGACGGCCGCCCAGGACTCCGGAGGTAGGGGGGCTGCGACTCCTGCGACACCTGCGACAGGTCGGACCGCGGGCGAGACGGCGACGCACCGCCGGCCCTCGATCAGATGGCGCAGGCGCATCAGGTCCACCGCGGCAACGGCGCCGAGGGGCCCGGCGCCGGGTCGTCGCAGACCGCCGCGCCGTCGAGCAGCGCCGGGTTGACCCTGATCGACTTGCGCTGCCCCTCGGTCACGATCCGGGCGCGGCCGTGGCGGGCCAGGACCGCCGCCGCCTTCGCGAACTCGCTCCGGTTGCGCAGCCGGGCCGGGCCGCCGTTCAGCACCGCGCGGGTCGCGAATCCGTCGACCCCCTCCATGCGGCAGCGGTCGATCAGCCAGCCGTCCAGGGTGGCGGCATCGGCCGCCTCCTTGGTCATGGTGAACGGCGCCAGCACCGTCCGCGCCGCGTACAGGTGCCAGGTGACGATGCGCACGGCGCTGCCGACCGATGCGGCGCCGATCGGCCCGCGCGCGCCGAGGTCGAAGGCGTGCAGCACGGCGGCCAGCCGGGCGACGTTGTCGGCCGCCTTGGAGGCGGCGTCGCGCACCGAGGCGAAGTCGCCTTCGGTGGCGAGCTCGCCCTCGATGGCGTCGTAGGCGGCGGTCCAGGCCGCCTTGGCCTCTGGCGACAGGTCGAGCGCCGGCAGGATCATGCCGCGCTCGCCGTCGATGCGGGGCAGCTCGGCCAGCATCTCGGCGATGCGCGCCGAGAAAGACTGCAGCTCGGGCAGGGCGCCCGGCTCGCGGTAGAAGCGCCGTCCCTGCAGCGAGGCCGGCGAGGCGATCAGGTAGCGCGCCAGGAAGCCGCTGCCGCGCGACAGGCCGCGGTCGTGGTCGAGGAAGTCGGCGAGCACCGCCGGCTGGACCTGCAGGCTCATGGTCATGCGGGCGTTGCGCACCGCGAAGCTGCTGGTGGTGGCGCGGTCGACGATGTGCGGCGCGCCGTCCCACAGCTTGTTGAGCAGGCTGAGCGTGCGGGTGAGCGAGTCGCGGCCCATCGAATGGCCGCCCAGCACGGCGCCGCCCTCGCTGGACAGGATCGCCGCCGACGGCCATTCCGTCGCCAGCCCCTTGCCCAGCCGCTCGGCCGTGACGTCCTCGTGGAGCAGGCGCGGCACGCGCGGCGGCTCGGGCTTCTCGGCGGCGAGCCGGGCCAGGCTGGCGCGGTGGCCGTCGAGCGACTTGTCCTGCTTGGCGTCGGACGTCAGCCGCGCCTCGACGGTATCGTGGCGGGCCGTCCAGGCGGCGAGGTCGGCTTCGTGCTGCGCCAGGGCCGGCTTTGCGGCCTCGCGCTGGGCCGCCTCGAAATCGCGAAGCGCCCGGCCGAGCAGCCGGTCGACCGTCGACTTGCGGTCGCCCGACTCGGCCACGGTGAGGAAATACAGCGCGCACGGGCCGCTCAGGGAAGCGTTGCGGCGCACGTCGAGCAGGTGCTGGGCGGCGGCGCTGGCGACCGCCAGGGCCGACGAGGCGACCATCTCGACCGGCGCCTGCACGGCGTCCTGGGTCTCCTCGACGGCGCCGCGGATCGCCGCCGGCAGGGCCTCGAGCGGATAGTCGAGGCGTTCGAACTGGCCGACCAGCGGCAGCGGTCGCGGCCAGTCGCCAGGCGACTCCGGCGGTGGCGCCGGCGGCGCCGCGTCGTGGAAGGGACGATAGCCGGCGGGGCTGCCGGACGGGGTCTCAGACGGCATGGCGGGTCTCCGGAACGAACAGGGGCGGCACGGGCAGCGGCCGGCTCAGGGTGTCGATCACGCGGCGGGCCAGCGCCGGGCTGCTGGCGGCGATGCCGGGCAGGTCGCTGAGCCCGTAGGCGGCGGCGCGCCAGTCGATCGGCACGCAGCCGCGCCGGCCGTTGCGCAGCCACTCGATCGGGTCGGCGAGCAGGCGGGCCGGCATCCGGTGCTGGCGGGCATGGTCGAGCCATTCGCCGCCCAGCGCGACGCACAGGCCGGTGCGCGTGCGGCAGGCGCGGGTCGCGAGGCTGCAGGCCACCAGGTCGAGCAGTTCGCCGTCCTCGAACCAGGGCACGATGACGGCCGAGGCGCCGCCCGGGGCGGGCTGGTAGTCGTGGGCGGTGACCTCCACGAAATCGACGCCCCACAGCGGGCCTTGGCCGAGCGGCAGGCCGCAGGCGGCCAGCGCGGCCCGGACGTCGGGCCGGCGGGCGTTGCGATGGGCGCGCACGAGCTCGCGCAGCAGAGGGCTCATGGCTCAGCCCACCGGCAGGCCGGCGAGATAGGCTGCCGGGCTGGTGACGATCAGGGTGGCGGCGCCGACCTTGACGGTGCGGATCCGGCCGGCGGCGATCTCGGCGTAGAGCTTGCTGCGGCTGATCGGGACCTGCTCGAGCCAGCGGCGGATCCGCCACGCGGCGGGCGACGGCCGAGCGGCTGCGGTTTCGGCGATCTCGCTCGCGAAGGGGGGACGCATGGGGACCTCCTTGGACGGCGCCGCATGGCGGCGGATGCCCAGGGTCTAGGACGGACGCGCCTGACCTGTCGGGAGGTCGAATCAAGGGGCGGCGGCAGGGTGATTCGCCCCCCGCGGAAAGGCTGCAGTCCGAGCGGCCGCTGGACAGCGGCGCGAGCGCGATGGTAGTTGCAGTGGCAATACAGATTGTCTTGCCAATGTCGCGCAGCCGCCGGATCGGACGTTCGTGATCGCCAGAGATGGATTCTGGCCGTTGAGCCGCTGGCGGCGGGAGGCCACGCCCGCCGAACGGACGCCGCATCTCAAGGACGTCCTGTTCATCCACACGCCGAAGACCGGCGGCACGTCGCTGCGCAACTCGCTGCTCCGCGCGCTGCCCGGCTCGGCCCGCCTCCTCGACTACGGGGCGAACTCGCTGGACATCGCCGACGACGATGCCCGCGCCGTGATGGCGCTCGGCGCGTCGCCGGACAGGATGGTCGCGCTGCGCGGCAGCCTGCCGCGCGACCGGCCGATGCTGATCTGCGGGCACCTGCCGGCGGCGCAGTTCATGGCCGCCTTCCACCCGGCCTCGGTGATCACCTTCCTGCGCCATCCGGTCGACCGCCTGGTGTCGAACTACCGGTACCAACTGCAGCACGCGTATTTCGCCGGCACGTTCGCCGAGTTCCTCGAGCTGCCGGTCCAGCGCAACCGCCAGAGCGGGCATCTGCAGGGGGTCGACCTGCGCGACCTCGGCTTCGTCGGCCTCACCGAGCGCATGCCGGAGATGATCGCGGCGCTGTCGCGCCATCTCGGCGTCAGCCTGCGCATGCGCCGCGACAACGTCAGCCGGAGGATCCCGCGACCCGAGGTCGACGCGGCGACGCGCGCGCGCATCCTGGCGCTCAACCAGGACGACCTCGCCCTCTACCACCACGTCGAGGCCAACCTCGACTACTTCACGAACTACCGGGCGCGGCCCGGCATCAGCGGCCAGCTCGGGCGCGGCAAGGTCTGCCGCACCGCCGAGGGCACGCTGAGCGGCTGGGCGCTGGCCCGCGACCTCGGCCAGCTCGCCGCGGTCGAGCTCAGGATCGGCGAGCGCGTGGTGCAGCGCGCCTATGCCGACCAGTTCCTGCCCTGGCTGAAGAAGGTCACGCCGCACGGCGTCGGCGGCTTCCAGTTCGGCCTGCCGGCCGGCCTGGCGGCGGCCGACGGGCCGCTGCGCGTCGTGCTGGCCGGCACCGACAAGGATCTCGAGGGCTCGCCGCTCGCCGCCTGACGCGGACCCGCGGAGCCGCGGCGCTAGTCCTCGACGCTCCCCAGCGCGATCCGCTCCGGCGTCCAGTCGAGGCTCTCCAGGCGGGCCAGCTCGGCCCGCAGGTCGCCGCGCCGGCGGCGCATCAGGCCGGCGATGGCGGCGGCGCCGAGCTGGCGCAGGCGGGCGCGCGCCGCGGCGTCCGTTCCGGCGTCGGTGGCGTCGGGCGCCGTGGCGGCGATCCGGCCGGCGCGGTCGGCGAAGCGCACGAACGGGCTCTCGGCCTTGGGATTGCCGGGCGCCGCGCGGCCCCACAGGCGGCGATGGATGTCGGCCAGGTTGGCGATCCAGCGCAGCGCCGCGGCATCGCCCTGGCGGCGGCGCTCGCGCGGCGTCAAGCGCGCCACCCAGGCCGCCTCGGCGACGCGCGCCGCCGCGCGCAGGTCCCACAGCAGGCCGGGCGCGGCGTCGAGCGCGTCGCGCAACGGCGAGTAACCGAACCGGGCGGCGGGGCCGTCGGCGAACAGGCGGGCGATCTCGGGGATCGTCGCCGGCAGTGGCTCGCCGAGCTGGAACAGGGCGGCCTGGGCGCGCGGGTCGGCATGGTCCGGCCGCCCGGCATCGGCATCGGGCGCGAGCCTGGCCAGGCACTGGTCGAGGCTGGCCGCCAGCTCGCGCAGCCAGCCGGCCGTCGCCGCCGGCCCGTCGGCGTGCATCAGGGCGAAGGTCGTGTAGTAGTTGGTCGCCGCCTCGTTCAGCGCCTCGGCCAGCCACACGGCGCTGCGCCGCGGCGGCAGCCGGCCGCGGTCGAGCAGCGGGCCAGCGTTGCCGGCCGAGAAGACGGTCACGCCCGGCCCGCTGACGGCGCCGCCGGACGGCAGGGATCGGCGCGTCCTCATGACGAAATCGACACTATCCGATCGGTGGACAAGGGTGATAGCCACGCGAGGGGCGGACGTCTCTCCGCCGCGGGTCGGGCACAGGAGGCAGGTGTTGGTCGAACGTCGCGTGATCGAACGTCGGGGACCGTGGCAGGTCCTCTCCCGCGAGCGGATCTACGACAATCGCTGGATCCGGGTGACCCATCACGAGGTCGTCACGCCGACCGGCCAGCCCGGCATCTACGGCACGGTGCACTTCAAGAACCTCGCCATCGGTGTCCTGCCGGTCGACCGCGAGCACCACACCTATCTGGTCGGCCAGTACCGCTTTTCGCTCGACGCCTACAGCTGGGAGATCCCCGAGGGCGGCGGGGCGCTCGACGTCGATCCGGTGGAGTCGGCGGCACGCGAGCTGCAGGAGGAGACGGGGCTGCGCGCCGGTCGCTGGCAGAAGCTGTTCGACGGCGACCTGTCCAACTCGGTCACCGACGAGCGCTGCATCGGCTACCTGGCCTGGGACCTGGAGCAGGGGCGGGCGGAACCCGATCCGACCGAGGAACTGCGGGTGCGCCGGCTGCCGCTCGAGGAAGTGTTCCGCATGGTCG
Organism: Reyranellaceae bacterium; assembly: GCA_046349275.1. Taxonomy (GTDB): domain Bacteria; phylum Pseudomonadota; class Alphaproteobacteria; order Reyranellales; family Reyranellaceae; genus Reyranella. The sequence continues at coordinate 44,636 of JAXMCN010000010.1, forward strand.
ATGCCGGCGAGATCCGCGACGCGCTGAGCCTGATGACCCTGCGCGCCGCCCAGATCCTGATGCTGCAGGGCCGCTTTCCCGTGCCTTTGTCAGGCCGGCCCGAGAAGGATTAACCTGCCGGAGTCGTTTTCGAAACAGGGCGCGATCAGCAATGGAAGCAAAGACCAAGACCGCGGGAACCGGGCACACTCACGACCTGCCGCGGGTCAAGCCCGGCAAGTATTCCGACGGCATGCCCTACGACCAGGTGCGCTACGTCGAATGCAAGCTCATCCTCAAGCCGAACCATTTCACGTCGCGCGCCAGCCTGTCCGACTTCGCCAAGGTGCTGCGCCGGCCGGCCAAGGACAACGGCATCCGCTTCGACAGCGACGGCTATCTCGACGCGCCGCTGCAGATCCGCGAGGTGCTGTTCATGGATACGGCCGACTACCGGCTGTACAACAACGCCTTCATCCTGCGCCGCCGCGTCCGCTACCACGAGGGCTTCCCGGTCGGCGATCCGGAGGTCGTGTTCAAGTTCCGCCATCCCGACCTGCAGAAGGTCGCCGAGACGGACGTGCGCCCGCACATTTTCGGCGACTACCAGATCAAGTTCAAAGCCGAGGTCCTGCCGCTCAAGAACGAGCTGGGCGGCCTGCGCCTGCTCTACTCGCACAACGTCCAGTTCCCGGTGCATTCCGGCACCACCGGCGATCACACCAGCCTCGAGTGGATCGCCAACGCGCTGCCGGCGCTGCACGTCCTGAAGCGCGAGCCGGGCGAGCGCCTGGCGCTGGTCAGCGACACGATCGTCGAGGAGGTGCTGCTCGACATCGGCGAGCTCGATCTCGGCGACGGCTTCCGGCCGAAGGCCAACGTGGCGCTGTGGCGGACGCGCGGCGAGCACCGGCCGCTGGTCGGCGAGTTCGCCTTCCAGATCAAGTTCAAGCGCCGCGAGGAGCTGAACGCGCTGAACCTCGACCGCGCCCGCAACTTCCTCAAGGACCTGCAATGGGCGGCGCGCGACTGGATCCAGCTCGGCGTCACCAAGACCGGGATCGTCTATCAGCTCAAGGGCACGCCGCCGAACGCCCACGAGTAGAGCCGAACCGCGCGCCTCCAGGCGCGCTCGCGGCTCAAGAGGCGCGCGTGGACGCGCGCGGTCCGATGAAGGCTCTCGTGCCGGAAGCGGCGGCGCTTATGCCGCCAGGCCGGCCACCGGGACGGTGGGGCGGCGCTGCAGCTCGGCATGCGCCGCGATCACGCGCCTGGCCTGCTCGGGGCGGCCGGCCTTGAGACAGGCGGCGATCAGCGTGTTCTCGACCAGGTCGCGCTGGGCGCGGCTGCCGCCGATGCGCACCGTGCCGGCCAGCGCCGCCTCGAGTTCCGTGACGGCGCCGGACCAGTCGCCGCGGCCGTAGGCGGCCAGCCCGCGGGCGATCTGCGGCACCACCTCGCCGGCCGGCGAGCGGCCCGACGCGGCGCGCTGCTCGAGATCCTGCACGACCTGGCCGATCGCGTCGGCGTCGCCGGCGGCGACCGCCGACAGCGCGCGATGCACGTCGACGAAGGCGATGCCCGAGCGCGCGAACGACTTGTGCACGTAGGCGTGCATCTCCTGCCACAGCTCGGGCCGCCGCGCCTGACCGGCCAGCTCGGCGCGCCACAGGAAGGCCGGGCCGTCGGTCGCGACGTTGAGCGCCGGTCCCCAGGCGCCGCCGGGATGGACCTGCTCGCGGTACATCTGCCAGGCGCGCGCCTCGTCGCCCAGGATCAGCGAGAACATCGCGACGTGCCAGGAGATGTGACAGTGCATCAGGCCGCGACGGTCGTAGCCGGGCAGCCAGGAGTCGAGATAGGCCAGGCCGGCGCGATCCTCGCCCTGCTCGTAGAGCGCGTGCGCCTTGATGTGGGCCCCGTGCGCGTTGGCCGGGTTGGCCGCCATGCTGCGCTCGATCTGGGCCAGCGCCTCGTCGAGTCGCCCGGCCTCGCCCAGCGCGAAGGCCCAGACCGACTGGAACCACCAGTCGTCGGCCAGGTGCGGCCGCAGCGCCTCGAGGAACGCCACCTGCTCGGCCTCGCGGCCGATGCGGCCGCTGAAGCCGATCAGGCCGAACACGCCGGTCGCCGGCGCCGCCACCATCGCATCGCGCGGATGCTCGGCGAGATGGGCGCGCGTCGCCTCGAAGGCGCCGACCGGATTGCCTTCCATGGCGAGGCACAGCGCGTTGATGTGGCTCTGCTCGCGCGGCGTCGTGCGCGCCGCCAGCTCGCGCGCCCGGCCGACCGCCGGCCGCACCTTGGCGACGTCGCCCTGGATGAAGCGGCCGCGCGCGAAGGCGACGTGGGCCAGCGCGAAGTCGGGATCGGCCTCGATGGCGCGCGCGAGATTTTCCTCGTCGCCGTAAGCCGCGGACAACACGCAGTCGCAGCCGGCGATGTAGGCGTCGCGCGCCGTCTCGGACGCGGTGCTGATCGGCAGGCCATAGCGGTCGGAAAGCATTCTTCGAAAGCCTTTTCGGTTCTTGTCTGGAAGAATGATAGGCGGCCAACCCAAGAGGAGGAAGCGTGACGGACGAGCTGAAGGGCAAGGTGGCGCTGGTGACCGGCGCCAGCCGCGGACTGGGCGAGGGCGCCGCTCGGGCGCTGGCGGCGGCCGGCGCGTCGGTGATGCTGGTGGCGCGCGACGGCGCGCTGGTCGGGCAGGTCACGGCGCAGATCCGCGCGGCGGGCGGCAAGGCCGAGGCGCAAGCCTGCGACGTGTCGGATTATGCCGCGGTCGAGCGTCTGGTGCGCGAAACGGCGGGGCGCCTGGGCACGCTCGACATCCTGGTCAACAACGCCGGCGTCATCGAGCCGATCGCCGAGGTCGCGACGTCCGATCCGGCGACCTGGGCGCAGAACATCACGATCAACCTGGTGGGCGCCTACAACGTGCTGCGCGCCGTGCTGCCCGGCCTGCTGGCCAAGGGCGGCGGCACGATCGTCAACGTCTCGTCGGGCGCCGCCTACCGGCCGCTCGAGGGCTGGAGCGCCTACTGTGCCGGCAAGGCCGGGCTCGCCATGCTGACCCGCTCGATCGCGCTGGAGACGGCGGGCAAGGGCATCCGCGTCTACGGCTTCTCGCCCGGCACCATCGACACCGAGATGCAGGTCAAGATCCGCGCCTCGGGCATGAACGCGATCAGCCGCATTCCGCGCCAGGACCTGTCGCCGGTCGAGCACGCGGTGCGCGGGCTCGTGTATCTCTGCACCACCGAGGCCGAGGACCTGATCGGCCAGGACGCCTCGATGCGCGACGATCCTTTCCGCAAGCGCATCGGCCTGGGCTAGAGTAGGGCGGCAACGGGGGAGGCGGGGATGACGGCGCTGCGGGCGGCGAGCGAGGACAAGGCGTGGACGCAGGCCGAGATCGACCGGCGCATCTTCGACCTCTACGACGAGTACTGCCACGGCGGCATGGACCGCCGCGCCTTCCTGCAGCGTGCCGCGGCGGTCACCGTCGGCGGCCTCGCCATGGCCCAGGCGCTGCTGCCGCGCTACGCCCAGGCGCAGACCGTGTCGTTCACCGATCCGCGCATCAAGGCGCGCTACGTCACCTACCCGTCGCCGGGCGGCAACTCGGGCACGATGCGCGGCTATCTCGTGGCGCCGGCGGCGGCCGGGAAGTATCCGGCGGTGCTGGTGATCCACGAGAATCGCGGCCTCAATCCCTACATCGAGGACGTGGCGCGGCGGGCCGCGCTCGAAGGCTTCGTCGCCCTCGCGCCGGACGGGCTGTTCCCGGTCGGCGGCTATCCCGGCAACGACGATGACGGGCGCACGCTGCAGGCCGGTCTCGACCAGGCCAAGCTGCGCACCGACATGCTGAACAGCGCGCGCTGGCTGAAGGGCCACGAGCTGTCGACCGGCAAGCTCGGTGCCACCGGCTTCTGCTGGGGCGGCGGCACGACCAACTTCCTGGCGGTGACGATGGGCGGCGACCTGCAGGCCGCGGTGCCGTACTACGGCGCCGCGCCGGAGACCGCCGCGGTGGCCTCGATCAAGGCGCCGCTGCTGATCCAGTACGCCGAGAACGACGAGCGCATCAACGCCCTGTGGCCGGCCTACGAGGCGGCGCTGAAGGCGGCGGGGAAGCGCTACGAGGTGTTCTTCTATCCCGGCACCCAGCACGGCTTTCACAACAACTCGACGCCGCGCTACCAGAAGGAGGCGGCCGACCTGTCGTGGCAGCGCACGGTGGCCCTGTTCCGCCAGCAGCTCGCCTGAGCACGCCGCCGCCGCACGCCTCGCCGATGTCCGATCCGTCTCCCGCCGCGTCGCCCCCGGCAACGCGCACCGTGTCCGATGCCGTGCTGTACTGGCTGGCCGGGGCCTGCGGCTTCGCCACCGGCGTTCTCGGCGCGGCCTTCCATCTCGCCGTCGACCGGCTGTTCGAATGGCCGCAGCGACTGGTCGAGCGGCTGGACTACGGCCCGACGACGATCGCGATCGGCGCCGCCGTCGGCGCGGCGATGGTGCTGGTCGCCTTCCTGCTGACCCGCCACCTCGCGCCGGAGGCGGCCGGCAGCGGCGTGCCCGAGGTCGAGGGCGCGCTGGAGGGGCTGCGCACCGTGCACTGGCGGCGCGTCCTGCCTGTCAAGTTCCTGGGCGGCCTGCTCGCCCTGTCGTCCGGCCTGGTCGGCGGCCGCGAGGGGCCGACCATCCACATGGGCGCCTCGATCGGCGCGTTCCTGGTCGAGCGCCTGCGGCTCGGCAAGTCGGACCTGCACACCCTGCTGGCGGCCGGCGCGGCGGCCGGCCTGTCGGCGGCCTTCAACGCGCCGCTCGCCGCCGTGCTGTTCGTCATCGAGGAGACGCGCAAGCAGTTCAGCTACACGTTCCGCTCCTACGTGGCCGTGATCGCCGCCTCGGCGGCCAGCGCCTTCGGCATGGAGCTGGTCGGCGGCACGGCGCCGCCGCTGCTGCTCGCCACCACCGGGCTGCCGCTGCCGGTCGTGCCGTCCTTCATGGTGCTGGGGGCGCTGCTCGGCCTGCTCGGCGTCGCCTTCAACCGCAGCCTGGTGCTGGCCATGGACACCACGGCCTCGGTCTTCCGGCGGGCGCCGTTCGTCTATGCGCTGCTGGTCGGCGCGGCGGCCGGAACGCTCGCCATCGTCATGCCGGTCGCGGTCGGCGGCGGCGAGCGGCTGATGCCCGGCCTGGTGACCGCCAACCTGCCGCTGCGGGTGCTGGCGGTGATCGCCCTGATGCGCTTCGTCGGCACCATCGTCAGCTATCCGGTCGGCGTGCCGTCGGGCATCTTCGCGCCGCTGCTGACCTTGGCGACGGCGGTCGGGCTGCTGCTCGGCACCGCCGCCGATCTGGCGATCGACCGGCTGGGGCTGCCGGTCCCGCCCTTGCTGCCGGCGGCCTTCGCGGTCGCGGCGATGGGCGGCCTGTTCTCGGCCACGGTGCGGGCGCCGCTGGTCGGCGTCGTGCTGGTGGTCGAGCTGACCGGCGCCTTCGAGCTGATCCTGCCGATCATGGTGACCTGCGTGACCGCCCATGTCGTCGCCGAGGCGCTGGGCGGCCGGCCGATCTACGAGGTGCTGCTCGAGCGGGCGCTGCGTCGCGAGGGCGCGGCGCCGCGGCCGCCGCGACCGCCCGGCGCCTCGTCTCCCGTGGGCATCGACGAGCGTTCGTGATGGCCACGACGAGCGTGATGGCCAAGACGAGCACGATGGCCACGACGAGCACCGGGCGCATGCTGGCCGCCGGTGCCATCGGCAACGTGCTCGAATGGTACGACTTCGCGGTCTACGGCTACTTCGCCACCTCGATCGGGCGCACCTTCTTCCCCAAGGCGGACCCGGTGGCCCAGCTCCTGGCGGCGTTCGGCATCTTCGCCGTCGGCTTCCTGATGCGGCCGATCGGCGGCGCGGTGTTCGGCCATATCGGCGACCGGCTCGGCCGCCGGGTCGCGCTCAACCTGTCGGTGATCGCCATGGCGGTGCCGACCTTCCTGGTCGGCATCCTGCCCGGCTACGACACGTTGGGGCTGGCGGCGCCGATCCTGCTCACCGGGCTGCGCATGGTGCAGGGCCTGTCGGTGGGCGGCGAGTTCACCACCTCGATCGTCTTCATGGTCGAGCGGGCCAGCCCGGAACGCCGCGGCCTGGTCGGCGCGGTGGCCGATCTCGGCGCGGTCACCGGGATCCTCGCCGGATCGGCCAGCGGCGCCGTCCTGGAGTCGCTGCTGTCGCCGGAGTCTCTGCACGCCTGGGGCTGGCGCGTGCCGTTCTGGATCGGGCTCGGGGTCGGGCTGACCGGGCTGGCGCTGCGCCGCGGTCTGCAGGAGGAGCCGGTGGCGGCGCGTCAGCACGCCTCGCCGCTGCTCGCCTCGTTCCGCGACCACTGGCGAGTGCTGCTGCGGCTGGCCAGCCTGTCGGCGTTCAGCGCCGTCGGCTTCTACCTGATGTTCGTCTACATCGTGAGCTGGCTGCAGTTCACCAAGGGCGTGCCGGCGGCCGAGGCGCTGGTGATCAACACGGTGAGCATGGCGCTGCTGCTGCCGGTCGAGACGGCGATGGCCTGGCTGTCGGACCGGATCGGGCGACGCCCGGTGATGCTGGCCGCGACCGGCTTCGCGGTGGTTGCCGCCTGGCCGCTGCTCTGGCTGATGCACAGCGGCAGCATGGCCTGGATGCTGGCCGGGCAGTTCGGCTTCGTGCTGTCGATCGGCACCTTCCTCGGCTGCCTGCCGACCCTGATGGTCGAGGTCGTGCCGCGCGCCGTGCGCTGCACGGCGATCGCGCTGGGCTACAACGTGACCCTGGGGATCGTCGGCGGCCTGAGCCCGCTGGTCGCGACCTGGCTGGTCGAGCGCACCGGCAACGACTACAGCCCGGCCTTCATGATCATGATCGCCGCGGCGATCTCGTTCGTGGCGCTGCTCGGCGTGCGGGTCGACCAGAAGGCGCCGCTCAGCTGACCTTCTCGAGCTTCTGCAGCGAGCGCAGGAACTTCGGCACCGGTATGCCGGGATGGGTGCTGGGCCAGTTGGTGTAGCTGACCTCGCCGACGTAGATGGCGCCCTGGCTGTCGACCGCCAGCCCGTGCGGCGACAGGAACTTGCCGGGCTCCTCGCCGGGCCCGTTCTCGCCGCCGAGGCGGGCGATCAGGCCGCCCTTCTTGTCGACGATCGCCAGCCGCGGGCCGAGGTTGGTGTGATGCGTGTTGACCGGCATGCCGGGGCCCAGCTCGCCGATGATGAAGCGCGGGTTGGGCGCGCCGCCGCAGCAGTAGAGCGCACAAGGCCGGTGCATGTTGTTCCACTGCGCTTCGTAGCGGCCGTTGCCGTCGAACACCTGGACGCGGTGGTTCTCGCGGTCGGCGACGTAGACCCAGCCGTCCTCGTCGGTGACGATGTTGTGGACGATGTTGAACTGGCCGGGGTCGGTGCCGGTGGTGCCCCAGCACATCAGGTGGCGGCCGTCCGGCGTGTACTTGTGGACGCAGGAATTGCCGTAGCCGTCGGCGACGTAGATCTCGCCCTTGGGCGACAGCGCGGTGTGGGTGCAGCGGTTGAACGGCTGGCCGCTGAGGAACGGGGCGGGGCGGTTGGGCACGCCGATGGTCAGCAGCACCTTGCCCTCGACTGTCATCTTGCGCACCGTGTGGTCGCCGTCGTCGGTGCAGTAGAGATTGTCGTCGGCGTCGACGTGCAGGCCGTGGGCGCGGGCGAACAGGCCTTCGCCCCACGAGCGCAGGAAGTTGCCGTCGCGATCGAACACCATCATCGGATGCTCGCCGCGATTGAAGACGTAGACCCGGTCGCGGCTGTCGACGGCGACCGCCGCGACGTCGCGGAACTCCCAGCCGTCGGGCAGCTTGGCCCAGTTCTCGACCACGCGATAGCGATGCTCGCCGCTGCCCAGGATCACCGACATCGTGCGCTCCCCCTTCGTCGAAGCCCTAGCCGAGCAGCTCCGGCACGACCCACAGCGCCGGCTCGCCGCGGGCGACGCGCTGCACGTTGTCGAAGCCGTTGCGCAGGCGCGTGATGTTGCTCTCCCAGGTCGGCCCGGCCAGGTGGGCGGTCAGCACGACGTTGTCGAGCTTGAGCAGGGGGTTGTCGGGCGGCGTCGGCTCCTCGTCGAAGACGTCGAGCCCGGCGCCGAACAGCTTGCCGGCCGACAGGGCGGCGGTCATCGCCTTCTCGTCGATCACCGGGCCGCGCGAGGTGTTGACGATGATCGCCGACGGCTTCATCGCGGCGAGCTCGGCGGCGCCGATCAGGTGCTGCGTCGAGGCGTTGAGCGGCACGTGCAGCGACAGGATGTCGGCGTGGCGCAGCAGCTCGGGCAGCAGGCGGAAGCGCACGCCCAGCGCGTCCTCCTCGGCCTCCGACAGGCGCACGATGTCGTAGTAGTGGACGACCATGCCGAAGGCCTGGGCGAGCCGCGCGACCTTCTTGCCGATCGTGCCCAGCCCGACGATGCCCAGAATCTTGTCGCGCACCTGATGGACGGTCGGCGGCGCGTTGCCGTGCCAGCGCCCGGCGGTGACGTTGCTGTGCTGGGTGATGAGGCGGCGCGACACCGCCAGCATCAGCAGCAGGGCGTGCTCCGACACCGCCACCGAGTTGGCGCCGCCGTTGTTGCACAGGGGCACGCCGCTGGCCCGCGCGGCGGCGAGGTCGGCGCGGTCGTAGCCGGCGCTCAGCATCTGGATCAGCTTGAGCTTGGGCGCGTCCTTGAACAGCTGCGGCGTCACGTACTGCTGGATGAAGCCGACGAAGTAGTCGGTGCCGGGCAGGGCGGCCTTCATCTCCGGCGAGTTGTGCGGCGCCTTTATGATCTCGAAGCCCTTGGGCGCCAGATCGTCCACCATCGACAGGGTGTCGCTGGGCCCGACCACCAGAACGCGCTCAACCATTCGTTTCTCTCCCCGGGAATGCCGTCGTCGCAATCCCCGGCACCCTAGCCGATCTTGCCGTCACAAGCACGATTGCGGGGGGCCGGGGCCAAAGCTATAGATTGCCCATCGAAACGGACATGCGAATGGCTGATCGTCCCGAGAGCATCGTTCGGCGGCGGGTCGACATTGCCTGGGACTCGGCCCCCGACGAACCCTGGTTCCCGCTCAGCGAAACCATCGAGCGGATGCTCAACACCGTTTCGTTGTTCTTCCCGCCGGGCGAGGCCTACTTCATGGAATCGGTGCGCCGCTTCCAGGGCACGGTCACCGACCCGGTCCTGAAAGAGCAGGTGCAGCGCTTCCTGTTCCAGGAAGCCATGCACACGGGCCAGCACCGGGTGGCTAACCGCTTCCTCGCCCGCTACTACCCGAACGCCCCCTGGGTCGAGACGCTGGCGCGCCGCCATCTGAAGTTCTGGCACTGGCTGGTCCCGGCCGGCGCCAGCCTGGCCGCGACCTGCGCCATCGAGCACCTGACGGCGATCGCCGCGCGCACCCTGCTGCAGCACCAGGAGCTGCTGCAGCCGTGGGTGCAGACCGGCTTCTACCGGCTGTGGATGTGGCACGCGGTCGAGGAATCGGAGCACAAGTCGGTATGCTTCGACGTCTACAAGGCCGCCTTCGGCGACACCGACGGGGGCTACGTCATCCGCTGCGCGGTCATGGCCGTGACGACCGTGCTGTTCTTCACGACCCTGGTGGTGGGCATGGTGCTGCTCGGCCGGCGGCCGCCGCTGCGCCGGCCGCCGGCGCCGGACTGGGCGCCGCCGGACTGGGAGTCGCTGGAAGGAACGCCGCGCGCCGAGGCCGCGGCTGATCGCTTCCTGCGCGGCGGCCTGTTGTCCCTGGTGCGCCAGATCACGCCGTGGCGGCACTACTTCGCCTACTTCCGGCGCGACTTCCATCCCTCGGACTTCGACTGCGCGGACCTGATCGAGGAATGGAAGCGGCGCAACCCCGGCTTCGGCCTGCGCGAGGCCGCGGCGGCCGAGGTCAACCCGCTGGCTGCATGATCCGGTCGGCGATCTTCTCGGCGGTCATCAGGGTCGGGAAGTTGGTGTTGGCGCAGGGCACGACTGGGAAGATCGAGGCGTCGACGACCCGCAGGCCCTGAACGCCCTTGACCCGGCCCTGGGTGTCGACGACCGACATCGGATCGTCCGGGCGACCCATGCGGCAGGTGCAGGAGGCGTGCCACACGCCGATCGCCGCCTTGCGCACGAAGGCCTCGAGCGCCTCGTCGTCGCCCATGACCTGCTCGAAGGTGAAGCCCTCGACCACGAAGTTCTCGACGATGTAGCGGCGCAGCGCCGCCGGCCCATCGAGGAACGGCGCCATCAGGGCGGTCAGCAGCTTGTTGCGCGTGTTGACGACGCCGATCGCCCGCACCCGGTCGCTGTAGGCGGCCGGGAAGGGCGCGTCGGTGACCCGGCGCAGCGCCTCGGTCATCTGCACCGCGGCCATCAGCTTGAAGCCGCTCATCAGCCGGTCGAGGTCGCGCTTGTCGGACAGGAGGTTGAACTCGACCGTCGGCTCGGCCCGCCAGTCGCGCGAGGCCAGCTTGACCTGGCCGGTCTCCGAGTAGGTCTTGTTGATGAAGGTCAGCAGCGAGGCGATGCGCTCGCCGATCGCGTGCCAGGCCGACTTGCTGATCACCGCCACGAACATGTCGCCCTTGGGGATGCCCGGCAGGTTGGACGAGTAGCGCAGGCCGACCTGGATGTGGCGCCGCGTGTGCTCGTTCATGCGGGCGCCGCGCTTGATCACCGAGGACAGCGCGATCGACGGGTGATCCATCAGCCGCTGGCCGACGCCCTCCAGCGCCGAGACGACCGGGATGCCGAGCGCGCTGAGCTGACCCACGGGGCCGATGCCGGCGCGCATCAGATGGGCCGGCGAATGGATGGCGCCGCACGACAGGATGATCTCCTTGGCGCGGAACTCCTGCTCCTTGCCGGCGACCAGGGCGGTGACGCCGACGCAACGCGTGCCCTCGAACAGCAGCGCCTTGACCTGGGTGTCGGTCGAGATCGTGAGGTTGGGCCGCTTGCGCGTCTCGGCGTCGAGATAGCCCATCGCCGCCGAGACGCGGCGCTCGTTCATGTTGGAATGGGTGACCGGGAAGTAACCCTCGACGAACTCGCCGTTCTGGTCGGGCAGGAACTTGAAGCCCTTGGCCTCGAAGCCGGCGGCCACCGCCTTGGCGTGGCCGGTCCAGTGCTCGCGCGGGATGCGGCGCACGGGAATGCGGCCTTCCTTGCCGTGCCACGGCCCGTCGAAGTCGAGGTCGCGCTCGACCTTCTTGAAGAACGGCAGGACCTCGTTCCAGCCCCAGCCCTCGGCGCCGCGCGCCGCCCATTCGTCGTAGTCGGTGGGGGCGCCGCGGTTGGCCATCTGGCCGTTGATCGACGAGCCGCCGCCCAGCACGCGGGCCTGCTCGTACTTGCGCAGCGGCGGCCGGTCGGCGTCGGGATTGTTGTGCGACACGACCTGGGTGTGGACCTTGAGCTCGGTCCAGTGGAAGCGCGGATCGAAATAGGCGGTGCCGGAATAGCTGTCGGCGATCTCCGGCGGCTCGCGGCCCGGCGGCGTGTCCTGTCCGGCTTCGCACAAAAGGACCTTGTTGGCGCTGCGGGCCGACAGGCGTTGGGCCATGACCGAGCCGGCCGAGCCGCCGCCGACGATGATGAAGTCGTACACGGACGTTTCCCCTTCTTTTGCGGCAGGCTAGCATGACGCCGGCCCGATGTGGCCATCGTCGGTGTTCCGCAGCACAGGAGTCCTCCATGACGCGCCCCGCGCCCGCGCTGGCCTTCGTGTCGTCGCTCGCCGTGCTGACGGCGGCCGCCGCCCAGGCCCAGCCGGCCTATTTCCCGTCGACCAACAGTTGGCCGCTGACGCCGCCCTCGGTGACCGCGGGCAGCGTTGCCGGCGCATCGGGCGGCGGGGCCGCCCTGGGCGCGCCGGCCGCGCCGCTGGCCTATGGCGGCGGGTCGATCGCCAATGCGGTGTCGCCGCCGCTCGCCGAGGGCTCGGCGGCGCTGCCGGGGGGCGGCGAGACGCCGACCACCGAGCGCGGCGACAATCCCGGCCAGGGCGGCCTGGCGGCGCCGGCTCAGCCGGTGGGCGTGGCCTCGGCGCCGCCCGACCTCGCCAATGCACCCGGTTCGGAGGCGGCGGCGCGCCTGATCCAGGCCGACGGCTATACGGGCGTGCAGGGCCTCGCGCGCGGCGCCGACGGACGGTGGCGCGGCAAGGCGCTGCGCGGAACCACCCTGGTCGAGGTCTCGGTCGACGGCCGCGGCAACGTCACCTCGCCCTGAAGGAGAGCAGCATGTCCGATACCGCCACCCCCGAACTGATGAAGGCCATCTCCGACGCCTTCAACAGCCGCGACGTCGAGCGCATCGCCTCGTTCTTCACCGAGGACGCGACCTTCTGGCTGGCCCGCGGGCCCGAGCCGGTCGGCCGCACCCTGAAGGGCCGCGAGACCATCCGGGCCACGCTTGCGGCGCGCTTCAAGGTGATCCCCGACATGCGCTGGGACCACAAGGAGTACATCTACGCCGGCAACCGGGCGATCTCGGTCTGGACGGTGCGCGGCAAGGGCGCCGACGGCGAGGACCTGAACTACCAGGGCTGCGACATCTACACGTTCCGCGACGGCAAGATCGCCGCCAAGGACACCTACTGGAAGATCGTCGAGAACAAGGAACGCCTGTGATGTCCTTCGATTTGCTGATCCGCGGCGGCACCGTCGTCGACGGCACCGGCCGGCCGCGCTACGGCGCCGATGTCGGCATCCGCGACGGCCGCATCGTCGAGATCGGCAAGGTGAGCGGCGCGGCGGCGCGCACCATCGACGCCGACGGGCTGATCGTGGCGCCGGGCTTCATCGACGGCCACACCCACATGGACGCCCAGGTGGCGTGGGATCCGCTCGGCAGCTGCTCGTGCTGGCACGGCGTCACCTCGGTGGTGATGAGCAACTGCGGCTTCGCCCTGGCGCCCTGCAAGCCGCAGGACCGCGACTGGTACGCGCGCTGCCTGTCGGCGGTCGAGGACATCCCCACCGACGCCATGGCGGCCGGCATCGACTGGACCTGGGAGACCTTCCCGGAATACCTCGCGACCGTCGAGCGCCTGCCCAAGGCGATCAACTACGGCATGTACATCGGCCACTCGGCCCTGCGCATGTACGTGATGGGCGAGCGGGCGCTGACGCAGGCGGCGACCGAGGACGACATGGCGCGCATGGCGGCCGCCGTGCAGGAGGCGCTGAAGGCCGGGGCGCTGGGCTTCTCGAGCTCGCGCGCCTCGACGCACGTGACGCCCGACGACACGCCGGTCGCCAGCCGTATCGCCGAATGGGAGGAGGTCGACCGGATCCTGGCGGCGATGGCCGAGCGCGATGCCGGCATCTTTCAGGTCGGGCCGGACATCGGCAGCGGCCCGCGCCATCGCGCTTTCCTCGAGCGCCTGCGCGAGGTCGCGCTGCGCTTCCGCCGGCCGATCATGTTCGGCGTGCTGGCGACCCGCCAAGGCGAGGACCCGACGAGCTGGGAGTACCAGACCAAGTACATCGACGACACGGTGGCGGCCGGCGGGCGCATGTTCGGCCAGGGCACGACGCGCTCGATCAACGCCATCTTCTCGCTGAAGTCCTACCTGCCGTTCGACGTGCTGCCGCCGTGGCGCGAGATCCGCGGCCTGCCGCTCGCCGAGCAGAAGCGCCGGCTGGCCGACCCGTCGGTGCGCCGGGCGCTGGTCGCCGCCGAGGCGGCGATGAAGCCGCGCGACAACGTCGTGCAGGGCGGCGGGGCGGCGACCACCGATCCGCGCAAGCCGGACTACGACAACCTGTTCGCGCTCAAGGGCGTCGACTGGGACGATCCGACGGTCGGCGCGCTGGCGCGCCAGCGCGGCCAGCATCCGGTCGAGGTGATGATCGACCTGTCGCTGGCCAACGCCGACCAGGTCTACGTCCAGCCGATCGTCAACGAATCGCCGGACGACGTGCTGGGCATACTGCGCCATCCGCGCACCTTGGCGACCTTCTCCGACTCGGGCGCCCATGTCTGCCAGGAGATGGGCTCGTCCCTGCAGACGCATCTGTTGAGCTACTGGGTGCGCAAGCGCGCCGCCTTCACGCTCGAGCAGGCGGTGAAGAAGCTCACGCACGACAACGCCGTGGCCTGGGAGCTGGCCGGGCGCGGCGAGGTGCGCGAGGGCTATCACGCCGATCTCGTGCTGTTCGAGGAGAACGGCATCCGGCCGAGCCTGCCGACCGTCGAGACCGACCTGCCGGGCGGCGCCCGCCGGCTGGTGCAGAAGGCCGAGGGAATCAAGGCGACGATCGTCGGCGGCGCCGTCGCCTTCGAGGACGGCGAGGCGACCGGCAGCTACCGGGGCGAGGTCCTCAAGGGCAAGCTGGCGCGATGAGGGCTGGGGCCACGCCGGGACTGCTGCTGGCAGTCGCGACCCTTGCGACTGTCGCGACGGCGCCGGTGCTGGCGCAGAGCCGGCCGGCCGCCTCGCCGGTCGCTGGCGCCGCCAGTGCGCGCGTGCACCTGCAGGCGCTGCACTATCAGGACGTCCGCGACCTGCGCCGCGACTATACCGGCCAGTGGGTCGCCACGGCGCGCCAGGGCGGCGTGCCGAAGCAGGTGACGGTGGCGCCCGACGGGACGGTCATCGCGCGTTAGCTACGACAGCTCGCGGCGCACGATCGCCGCGCCCGCGGCCAGCGCCTTGAGCTTGCCGTAGGCGGTGGCGCGCGGCAGGTACTTCATGCCGCAATCGGGCGCCGGCAGCAGCTTGTCGGCCGGCACGTGCTTCAGCCCGGCGCGGATGCGCTCGGCGACCTTCTCCGGCGTCTCGATCGCCGGATCGGCGAGGTCGATCACGCCCAGCATGATCTTCTTGGGCGCGAGGTCGGCCAGCACGCCGAGGTCGATGCGCGGCTGCGCCGATTCGATCGAGATCTGCTGGGCGATGCTGTCGGCGAGCTGCGGCAGGAAGGCGTAGCCGGTCGGCTTGCCGCCGGTCACCACGGCGGCATAGCCGAAGCAGAGATGCACGACGGTCGGCACCGTGATTCCCTGCAGGGCGCGGTTGATCGCCTTCACGGCGTAGCGCTTGGCTTCCTCGGGATTGTTGCGCAGCCAGGGCTCGTCGAGCTGGATGACGTCGGCGCCGGCGCGCACCAGGTCGTGCGCCTCCTCGTTGACCGCCGCGGCGTAGTCCATGCACATCGCCTCGGCGTCGCCGTAGTGCTCGTCCTTGACCTGCTGGCCCATGGTGAACGGGCCGGGCAGGGTGATCTTGGCCAGCCGATCTGTGTTGGCGCGCAGGAACTGCATGTCGCGCCGCTCGACCGGGCCGGTGCGGCGGATCGGGCCGACGACCCGCGGCACCACCGTCTTCATGCCGCGATTGTTCACGACCTCGCCGGGGTTGTCGTCGTCGATTCCCTCGAGCGCGGTGGCGAAGCGGTTGGAGTAGCTCTCGCGCCGCATCTCGCCGTCGGTGATGATGTCGATGCCGGCCCGCTCCATGTCGCGGATGGCGAGCTGCGTGGCGTCGTCCTGCGCCTGCTCGAGCAGCGGCTCGGGGATGCGCCACAGCTCGCGCACCCGGGTGCGCGGCACCATCTTGCTCAGGAGCTCGCGGTTCACCAGCCAGTCGGGCTGCGGATAGGAGCCGACGACGGTGGTCTGAAGCAGCGGAGCGGTCATTGCTTGGATCCTCGCGGTCATTGCAGCTTGATGCCGGCCTTGGCGACCAGCTCGGCGTTTTCCTTGAGCTCGCGCTTGATGCGCGCGTCGAACTCGGCCGGGCTCGACGGCGCGACGTCGGCGCCGAGCGCGGCCAGCCGGTCCTTGACCTCGGGCGAGGCCAGCGCGGCGGCGACCTCGCGGTTCAGCCGCTCGACGATCGCCGGCGGCGTGCCGGCCGGCGCCAGCATGCCGACCCAGAAATCGTAGGCGCTGCCGGGGTAGCCGGCCTCCTGGGTGGTCGACACGTCGGGCAGCACCGAGGCGCGCTTCTCGCTGCCGACCGCCAGCGGCACCAGCCGGCCGTCGCGCACCATGCCGAGGCCGGCCAGCACCGGCACGAAGAAGTAGTCGACCCGGCCGTTGACCGTGTCGGTGAGCGCCTCCGGCGTGCCCTTGTAGGGAATGTGCTGGGTGTCGATGCCGGCGCTGAACTTGAACTTCTCGGCGTTCATGTGGGTGCCGCTGCCGGCCCCGGCCGAGGCGTAGGTGAGCTTGCCGGGCTGCGCCTTGGCAGCCTGCACGAGGTCGCCGGCGGTCTTCCAGCCCTTGCCCGGCGCGGCGACCAGGATGTTGGGCTGCTGGGCGAGCAGGCTGACGCCGGCCAGGTCCTTGGCGGTGTCGTAGGGCAGGTTGGGAAAGATCGACGGGTTGACCGTGTGGCCCGAGGAATGGACCAGGAGCGTGTAGCCGTCGGGCGCCGCCTTGGCGACCTGGCCGGCGCCGATCGTGCCCCCGGCGCCCGGCTTGTTCTCGACCACGACGGGCTGGCCGAGCCGCGCCGACAGCGCCTGCGCCACGGCGCGCGCCACGACGTCGGTGGCGCTGCCCGGCGTGAAGGGCACGATCACGTGCACCGGCTTGTCGGGGTAGGGGGCCTGGGCGTCCGCGGCGGACGTTGCCACGCTCGCGGCCGCGGCGATGAGTGCCGCGGCGATCCACTGACGCATCGCTGTCCTCCCGTCGTTCGGCGTCAGGCGGCGGCGACCCGGCCGCTGACGCTCGCTATGTCCAGTCGCCCGAGGATGCGCTCCCCGGAAGCGGCGAGGCGGCGACGCAGCCCGGCGAGGTCGCCGTGCAGGAGTGCGCCGTCGCGCTTGGCGAAGTGGCCGGCGACCAGCACGTCGCGCACCCGGGCGCCGGCGCCCTGCATGACGACGCTGGCCACCGCATCGTGCACCGGCCACATGGCGAGCGGGCCCAGCGCCATCATGGCGATGTCGGCCTGCCGGCCGGGCGCCAGGCTGCCGATGCGGTCGGCCTTGCCCAGCATCGCCGCGCCGCGGGTCGTGATCCAGTCGAGCGCCTCGGCGGCCGGCACGGTCGAGGTCGCCGGGATGCCGCCGCTCTTCGTCCGCTCGGCGGCGTTGTCCAGCGCGCGCTGCGAGGCCAGCGCCATGCGCGCCACCGTGAACATGTCGCCGCCGATCGCCGATTCGAGATCGACGCCCAGCGACGGCGCGGTGCCGAGCGCGCGCAGGCGGCCGGTGATCGGATGGCCGTGGCCCTGCGCCATCTCGTTCTCGGGCGTGATCGAGAAGCTGACGCCGAGGTCGACGAAGGCGGCGAGCTGGCCGTCGGTGAGGTTGTTGCCGTGCACGATGTTGACGTGCGGGCCGACCAGGCCCTGCGCCATCAGGGTCTCCCAGCCGCCCGGCGTCTTGGCCTCGCCGCCGCCCTGGTGCATCGAGGCGACGACGCCGAGTTCCTTGGCCAGGGCGAAGTCGTGGGCGCTGACCTCGAGGGTCGAGTAGTGCGGCCCGAGCACCGCCATGCCCAGGGTCACCAGACCGTCGCGATCGGCCAGCGGGCCGCGCAACAGGCGCTCGACCTCGGCGCGCGGATGCGGCACCTCGGAGAAGTGCGGCTCGCCGGGTTTGGGATCGGGCTTGGGCGAGCCATGGAAGAAGGCGGCGCGGATGCCGCTCTCCTTCAGCGCCGCCACGGCCGCGTCGGTGTGCTCCGGGGTCGGGTTGTTGTGGCACCAGTCGACCAGGGTGGTGACGCCGTGGTCGAGCTGGTTGAGGGCGCCGGCCAGGGTGGCGACGTGGATGTCCTCCGGCAGGAAGACCGTCGCCAGGCCGGCATGGACGTGGCGGAAGTATTCCAGCAAGGTCCAGTTGGCCGCCACCGAGCGCAGCGCCGTCTGCCAGGTGTGCATGTGGGCGTTCACCAGCCCGGGCAGCACGAAGTGGCCGCGGCAATCGATCCTCTCGGCCTCGGCGGCGGGGATGGTCGGCGCGATGGCGGCGATGCGATCGCCCTCGACCAGCACGTCGCCCCGGGGCAGGACGCCGAGCGCGCGGTCCTGGGTGACGACGATGCCGCCCTCGAGAAGGAGCCTGCTCATGGCGCGGCGCTCAATGCAGGCCGTCCTCGACCGCGACGTTCTCCGGCTCGAGCTTCATGCCGGCGGCCCGCGCCAGCTCGAGCAGCAGCACCGAGAAGTCGATGTCGCCGGGATACTGGTGCGACAGCGACAGGATGCTGTCGCGGGTCACCGAGGCGGTCGGCATGACGATGCCGTTGGCGCGGCCGGCGGCCAGGCCCAGCTCCATGTCCTTGAGCAGCAGCTTGGGCGTGAAGGTGGTGGTGAAGTCGAGGTTGACCAGGGCCGGCGTCTTGTAGCGCGTGTACATCGAGCCCAGCACGCTGTCGTTGATCGAGGCGAGGAAGACGTGGCGCGGGATGCCGGCCTTCTCGGCCAGCAGGGTGATCTCGCACAGCGACTGGATGATCACCCCGAACATCGTGTTGTGGGCGATCTTCCAGATGCGCGACAGCTCGCCCTCGCCGACATAGATGGCGCTGCGGCCGAGCGCCGCCAGCAGCGGCTGCACGGCGTCGTACTCGGGCCTCGGGCCGGACGCGACGACCAGCAGCTTGCCGGCCTTGGCGACCTTGGCGTTGCCGGAGACCGGCGCGCTGAGATAGGCGACGCCGGCCCTGGTCAGGCTGTCGCGCACCTCGGCCGAGCCGCTGTCGGAGATCGACGACATGTCGACCACGCGCTTGGGCCGGGCACCACCCGCCAGCACGCCGCCCTTGCCGAACAGCACGTCCTTCAGGTCGTCGGTGGTCGAGACCATGGTGAAGACGGTCTCGCAGTGCGCCATGGCGCCCTTGTCGGTGACCACCTCGGCGCCGAGCTTGGCCAGAGGGTCGGCCTTCGAGGCGGTACGGTTCCAGACCGAGAGGCCGTAGCCTGCCTTGATCAGCCGCGCCGCCATGGCTTCGCCCATGCGGCCGAGCCCGATCCAACCGATGGCGTGCGACGCTTTGCTACTCATGCTGGGAACCTCGAAGACGATTGTACGTTAGGCAATGCGCCGCAGTTTGGGTGGGGAAACCAGCGCTGTCCATGTTCGCAACTTCGCTGCGCGCGCTCGGCGCCCTCGTCGTGCTGTCCGCCGGATTTTTGTCCGCCTGCGGCGGCGATCTGCCCAACACCGCCGGGTCCGACGTCGGCGCGGAACGGCGCTTCACCGGCGGCACGGCCGCGATTCCGATCGTCGAGCTGGTGCGCGAGCGCGGCATCGAGACGCCCGACCAGGCTTCGCCGGTGCCGCTGCTCGAGCAGGTGCGCCGGCAGCTCGCGCGGTCCGATCCCCAGTCGCGCTGGGCCGGCATCACCTACGACCTGACGGGCGGCAACCGCCTGCCGCGCGACTGGCTGATCCAGAGCCCGAACCGCTGGAGCCACAGCGGCGCCGACCTGCCGTACTATCCGCTGGCCTGCAAGGACTGCGAGCCCGACCTCCTCCTGCCGACCTGTGAGAGCGACGCCGACTGCCCGAACGGCGGCACCTGCCAGGCGGTGTGGCCGCGCCCACTGGCGGCCATGTTGGCGGGCAGGGGGGCGGCCGCGCGCAAGGTCTGCTTCGGCCATTCCGACGCGCTGCTGCTGCCGGTGCACGCGCTGGTGCTGAAGGCTCGGCGCTTCGTCGACATCGGCGTGCTGCAACCGGTGCCCGACGCGCGCTTCCTCGGCACCGTGCGGGCGGCCCTCGACGAGCTGGCGGTGCGCGGCCGCGCGGTGCAGGTGCGGCTGCTGGTCGGCCAGTATCCGCCGGCCGGCAGCGACGCGGCGGCGCTGCTGGCGGCGCTGGTCGGCGACCTCGAGCATGAACCGCGCGGCCGGCTGTCGATCAGCGTCGCTGCCTTGCGCACCTGCACGACCCTCGAAGCGTGCAACAGCTTCTCCTGGCCGCACGCCAAGTTCATCGCCGTCGACGGCGAGGAAGCGCTGGTCGGCGGTCACAATCAGTGGTCCGAGGACTATCTGGTCGACGCGCCGGTGCACGACCTGTCGATGCGGGTGGACGGGCCGGCGGCGATGAGCGCCACGCGCTTCGCCGACCGGCTGTGGCAATTCGTGTGCGGCCATCGCGCCGAGGCGCCGGCGGTGCAGCTCGCCTCGTTCCCGCGGCCGGCTGCCGGCGTCGCGGGTCCGTGCCCCGACCATCTCGCCGAGCCGCCCGGCCCGCGGCCGGCCGCCGGCGTGCCGATCCTCGCCGTGGGCCGCATGGGAGCGGGCATCGCCACGGACTTCGCCAATCACAGCGAGCTGGCGCGCGATCTGGTGCTCGGCTCGGCGCGCCGCACGATCTACCTGGCGCAGCAGGATCTCGGCTTCACCCTGGGCCGCGCCGCGCCGATCTATCCCGAGAGCACGCTCGAGCGCCTGGTCGACTTCGTCGTGCAGCGCCAGGGCGAACTCTACATCGTGCTGTCGAACTTCGGCGCGGTGGGCAACAGCGGCAGCTCCTATTCGAATTCGGTCAGCCTCGCGACCCTGGCGGCGCATCTGCGCGAGGTGGCGCAACGCCGCGCCGGGCGCGACGTCGACGACCTGCTGTGCCGCCACGTCCATCTCGCGCCGTTCCGCTTCGGGCCGGATGCGACCTGGCCCGGCAACCGGCCGATCGCCAACCATGCCAAGCTGTGGATGGTCGACGAGCGGGTGTTCTACCTGGGCTCCGACAATGCCTATCCGGTGAACCTCCAGGAATTCGGCTACGTCGTCGACGACCGCGCCGCCGCCCGGGAGCTGGTCGCGCGTTACTGGAAGCCGCTGTGGCAGTGGGCGCGACTCGCGGCGGTGTCGGGCGAGAGTGTCGAACCCTGCGTCTTCGCGCCCGTCAGGTGACCGTAATCGCAGCGCCGCAATCGGGCCGCCATCCGGCAACACCTTCCGGTCGCTCGCCCAGCGAGCCACAGACAGGAGACCAGCATGAAGCTCGTTCACAGCCTCGCGGCCCTCGCGGTCCTCGCCCCGGCCGTCGCCCACGCGCAGATGTCGGATACCGACTACTGCAACGCGCTCGGCCAGAAGTACCAGACCTACGTGGCCAACATCACCACGGGCCGCGATCCGCATCCGCCGACCGTGCAGGTCCAGAACGCCATCGAGCAGTGCAAGACCGGCAACACGGCGGCCGCGATCCCGTTCCTCGAGCAGAAGCTCAAGGACGCCAAGGTCGACCTGCCGAAGCGCACCTAGCCCGGTGGAGGCTAGGCCGCCACCGGATCGATCGGCACCACGACGCCTTCCGCTGCCTCGATGACCTCTCCGGCATCGAGGCAGAGATCCTCGCGGTTGCGCATCGCCATGATCTGGACCCCGGTGCGCAGCCGGCCGTGACTGCCGACCGGCACGGCGAGGCCGGGCAGGCCGAGCAGCGGCGCCAGCAATGCCGGCCGCATCGATTCCAGGACCTCCTTCTGGCCGGCCGGATCGGTGTCGGCGGCCTGTCGCGGCGGCAGGCCGGCGAGGGTCGGCAGGATGACCAGCGGCCATTGCAGGAAGAAGGTCATCCAGCGCAGCAGCATGCCCTCGCGCTCGGTCAGCGCGCCGACGTAGGTCGCGAGATCGGCCGGTTTGTGCAAGGACAGCCAGGCCTGCATCGAGGCGATTCCGTCGGGATCGCCCATCTTCTGCATCTGCGGCCACAGGCCGCCGAACACGTCGGTGACGCAGATCAGGTGCCAGAGCTCGACGCCGCGCTCGAGGTCGGGCGGCATCACCTCCTCGACGACGTAGCCCGCCGCCTGCAAATGCTTGCCGGCCTGGCGCACCGCCGCGGCCTGGGCCGGATGCGTCTTGCCGCCCGGCATTTCAGGGACGATCGCGACGCGGATCGGCCGCGCCGGCGGTGGTCCCTGCATCGGCACGTCGTTCCAGCGCCAGTCGCGGCGGTCGCCGCGCGCCATCACCTCGAGGGCGAGCCGGGCGTCGCGCACGCTGCGGGTGTGCGGACCCTGCACGGCCATCAGCACGCTGCCGATCGGCCGGCCGGTCGGCGCGCTGGGATTCAGCGAGGGGATACGGCCGAAGCCGGTGCGCAGGCCGACCACACCATTGCAGTAGGCGGGGATGCGCACCGAGCCGCCGATGTCGTTGCCGTGCGCGATGGTGCCGATGCCGACCGCGGTGGCGGCGCCGGCGCCGCCGCTCGAGCCGCCCGGCGTCACCGCCGGATCGCGCGGGTTCAAGGTGCGGCCGTGCAGCGCGTTGTCGGTGAAGATGCGCATGGAGAAGGCCGGCGCATTGGTGCGGCCGACGATGATCGCGCCGGCATGCTTGAGGTTGGCGACGACCGGGCTGTCCTCGCGGGCGACGAAGTCCTTCAACGGCACGACGCCGTTGTCGGTCGGCAGTCCGGCCTGGTCGACGTTGACCTTGGTGGTGACCGGCACGCCGTGCAGCGGCGGCAGGGCATGGCCGCGGGCGCGCGCCGCGTCGGCGACCTCAGCGGCGGTCCGCGCCTCGGCCTCGAGCACGCGCACCACGGCGTTGATCGCCGGGTTCACCTTGTGCAGCCGGGCGAGGACGGAGTCGACGGCCTCGCGGGCGGAGGCCTGCCCGGTGCGGATCAGGCGGGCGAGATCGGTCGCGTCGTATTGCCAGAGTTCCATGTGCTCCCCGTGGTCCGATGGGCCGTCGACCGGAATAGTGCTACCACACGCCATCCCAAACCAGCGCGAGGTGCCGCATGGCAGCACGGTCTCCCTCGAACGGCCCGACGGTGCAGGCGCATCTGACGGTGCACGACGCGACGGCCGCCCTCGACTTCTACGCGCGCGCCTTCGGCGCCGCGGAGCTGTTTCGCCTCGTCGAGCCGTCGGGCCGGATCGGCCATGCCGAGTTCAGGATCGGCGACACGGTGCTGATGCTGAACGACGAGTATCCTGATTACGATGCGCGCAGTCCGGCCAGCATCGGCGGCTCGCCGGTCTCCTTCCACATCCGGGTGGCGGACGCCGACCAGGCCGTAAACCGCGCTGTCGCGGCGGGGGCGACCCTGGTGCGTCCGGTGCAGGACCAGTTCTATGGCGACCGATCGGGCATGGTCGCCTGTCCGTTCGGCTATCGCTGGTCGCTGGCCGCCACCAGGGAGGTCCTGACGCAGGACGAGCTGCAGCGGCGCTGGGCGGAGATGTGCGCCGGCGGCGGCGCCTGACCCTCAGTCGCCGACGTTCTCCGCGATCCACGCCGCGTAGGCCGGCAGCACGTGCGCCAGCGCGAAGGCATGGATCGCCGGCAGTTCGTAGCCGTGCAGCTCGGAGATCGCGCGCTCGATCTCGGCGTAGCGCGCCTCGGTGGTCTTGAGCAGGAGGCGGAACTCGGGCTCCTGCTGGATCTCGCCCTGCCAGCGGTAGACGCTCTCGATCTGCGAGATCTGGGCGCAGGCGGCCAGCCGGCGCTCGACCAGGGTGCGGGCGAGGCGAACGGCGTCGTCGCGGGTGGCGACGGTGGTGACGACGGCGATAGGGGCGGCGATCGGGGCGGCGATGGCGGTCATGACTCGCCTCCGGCCGGTCGCTCGCCGGGCACGACGGTGATCTCGCGGCGCTTGCCCTCGGCGATCACCGACAGCACGACCGGGCTGCCGATGCGATCGCCGCCGAGCCGGCGCACGAGGTCGTCGACCCCGGTGACGGGCACGCCGTCGAGGGCCACGACGAGCGCCCCCGGCTGCAGGCCGGCGCGGGCGCTCGGTCCGCCCGGCTCGACCGTGGTCACGGCGACGCCGCGGGCCTGCGCGACGCCGAGCGCGAGCGCCAGCCGGCGCGGCAGCGGCACGGTCTGGCCGGCCAGGCCGATGAAGGCGCGGCGCACCCGCCCGTGGCGCACGATCTCGCTCACGACGTGGCTCGCCGTGTTGCTGGCGACGGCGAAGCACAGGCCCTGGGCGCCGGCGATGACCGCGGTGTTGATGCCGATCACCTCGCCGGACGATGCGACCAGCGGCCCGCCCGAGTTGCCGGGATTGAGCGCCGCGTCGGTCTGCACGACGTCGTCGATCAGCCGACCGGTGCTGGCGCGCAGCGAGCGGCCGAGCGCCGACACGACGCCGGCCGTCACCGTCGATTCGAAACCGAGCGGATTGCCGATCGCCACCACGAGCTGGCCGCGGCGCAGGCGCTTGGAATCGCCCAGCCGCGCCGCCGGCAGCGCGACGTCGTCGACGATGCGCAACAGGGCGAGGTCGCTGTGGGGATCGTCGCCCAGCACGCGCGCCGCGACCGTGCGGGTGTCGGACAGGGCCAGGCGCACGGCGGCGGCGCCCTGCACGACGTGGCTGTTGGTCAGGACCAGCCCGTCCGGCGAGATGACGACGCCGGAGCCGGTGCCGCCGCGCTGGCGCCTGTCGCGGTCGGGCGGCGTCTCGACGCGCACGACGGCGGGACCGACCGTCTCGACGATGTCGACCACGGCCTGGGAGTAGGCATCGAACAGGGCGCGATCGGGTGAGGAAGTTTCCGTCGGGATACCGGAGTGGCCCGACGGGGGCTGCTCGTCGAGGACGAGCAGGGGCAGGCTGTCGAACATGCCCCTATATGGGGAGGCGGCGCGGCAAGATCAAAACAGCGAGAAATACTCGCGCTGCTCCCAGTCGCTGACCTCGAGGTTGAAGCGGTCGATCTCGGCCTGCTTCAGCCGGAGATAGTAGTCGACGAAGACGTCGCCGAAGCCGGCGCGCAGCGCCTCGTCCTCGGACAGCGCCCGCAGCGCCTCGTCGAGCGAGCGCGGCAGCATCGGGGCCTCGGCCTGGTAGGGCAGGTCGGAGGACGGGCCCGGATCGAGCCGGCGGTCGAGCCCGTCGAGGCCGCTCACCACCTGGCTCGCCATGTAGAGGTAGGGATTGGCCGCCGGCTCGCCGACCCGGTTCTCGAGATGGGTGGCGGGATCGCCGGGGCCGCCCAGCACCCGCACCATGGCGCCGCGATGGTCGCGGCCCCACAGTGCCCGGTCGGGCGCCAGCGAGAACGGCCGGTAGCGCTTGTAGCCGTTCAGGGTCGGCGTGCTGAAGGCGGCGGCGCCGCGGGCATGCTGCAGCAGGCCGGCCATGAAGTGCAGGCCGGTGGGCGACAGCGGCTCGGCCGGGTCGACGAAGGCGTTGGCGCCGGTCCGGCGGTCGCGCAGCGACTGGTGCAGGTGCCAGCCGCTCGACATCGCGTTGGGCAGGCGCGGCCGGCACATGAAAGTGGCGTGGTAGCCGTGGCGCTGCGCGACCTGCTTGGCGGCGCTGCGGAACAGGATCATGGCGTCGGCCGGCTCCAGCCCGCTGCCGGGGCTGAAGGTGAACTCAACCTGGCTCGGCCCGAACTCGATCTCGAGGGAGCGCAGCGGCAGGCCGAGCCCGACCAGGTTGCGCCGCAGGATCTCGAGGATCGGATCGATCTCGTCGTAGCGCTGCTCGGTCAGGTACTGGTAGCCCTGGTTGAGCAGCGAGACCTCGGGCGGTTGGCCCGGGGCGCCGGGCTGGCCCGACTCGCCGGTCGCCAGATGCGCCTTGTCGACCTTGAAGAGGTGGAACTCGACCTCGAGGCCGGCGACGAAGTCGTAGCCGCGGTCGGCGAGGGCGGCGAGGGCGCGGCGGTAGACGTGCCTCGTGTCGAGCGGCACCGGCCGGCCGTCGGCGAAGTGGAGGTCGCAGAGCAGCCAGCCGGAGTGCGGCGCCCAGGGCAGCACGCGGAAGGTCGCCGGGTCGGGCAGCATCTGGGCGTCTCCGGCGCCTTGGAGTTCCTTCATGCCGAAGCCGCCGCCCGGCTGCCAGACCGGGAACACCGTGCGATGCGAGGTGTCCTTGAGCAGCATCGAGCTCGAGAAGCCGACGCCGTTGGCCAGCGCGGCGGCGACCTCGCCGGCGACCAGGGTCTTGCCGCGCAGCACGCCGTGCTGGTCGGCGAAGGCCAGGCGGACCACCGAGACCTCGCCAGACTGCAGGCGGCGCTCGATCTCGCGGACGGCGGCGCGGCGCTCGTCGGTCGCGAGGCCGGCCCGCTCGGCCAGGCTCGTCGCCGTCATGCGACGAGCGGCGAAGGCGTGACCTGGGCCCAGCTCGAGCCGCCGCGGCGCCGGCGGTCGACGTCCTTCCAGTAGGCCTGCCAGCCGTCGGCCGGACAGAGGCCGTCGACGGTGATCGGCCCGCGGATGCGGCCGGCCTTCTCGGCGTCGAGCCACATGATCGGCTTGGCGCCGTTGTCGACCTGGCCGATCGCCGACAGCAGCAGCCGGCGATAGGCGACGATCGCCTTGTCGCTGTAGCCGAGATGCTCGCGCGTGCGGTCCTGGATGCGGCCCTGGCTCTCGATCGCCCACTGGTCGTGAACGTTGATATCGTCGCCCATGCCCGTGTAGGTCCGGGTCGCCTGCTCCTGCACGTCGTAGCCGTACTGGTTGTGGCTGCCGAGGCGCGGCCGGTAGTCGGGCAGCTCGTAGAGCTTGAGACGGTGCTCGCGCATCTGCGTGTGGTCGACCGGCCCGCCGAAGCTGGTGAAGATCGCGTACCAGTAGCAGGACGTGTCGTCGATCGGCACGTGCCACTGGGTGATCGTCATCTCGCCGCTCATCGGGATGACGAAGGCGTAGGGGAAGACCAGGTTGGTCACCCGCAGATGCGTCGTCTTTTCGTTGAGCTTGCGGAAGGCAAACAGGCGCAGCCCGTAGTCGGTCGCCTCGACCTCGATGGTCGGGCGCGGGAACTCGCGCATCACCCGGGTCATCGGGATGTCGGAATCGAGCGAGGCGGCGCGGAACTGCACGCCGTAGCTGGCCTTGGGGTCCTCGTCCTCGAAGAAGCGGTGCAGGAACGAGGCGTGCGCCGGATCGATTCCGACCTCGAGCGCCTGCAGCCAGTTGCAGTCGATGCGGCCCTTGAAGGCGAAGGCGTGGCTCGCCGGAGCGAGGAAGCAGTCGAGCTCGGGGAAGGCGGGCGGCTCGCCCTCGCCGAGATAGCCGAAGACGATGCCGTTCTTGACCACGACCGGGTACGAGCGCTGGCGGACGCGCTGGCACAGCACGCTGCCCTCGGGCTCGGCCGGCGTTTCCAGGCACTTGCCGTCGACGTCGAACAGCCAGCCGTGGAACAGGCAGCGCAGCCCGCCATCCTCGAGCCGGCCATAGGCGAGGTCGGCGCCGCGATGCGGACAGTCGCGGTCGAGCAGGCCGAGCCGGCCCTGCTGGTCGCGGAACAGGACGAGGTCCTGGCCGAGCACCCGCACGGCCTTGGCCGGTCGTTCCTCGGGCAGCTCGTCGGCGAGGGCGACCGGATGCCAGTAGTGGCGCATCAGGGCGCCGCCCTTGGTGCCCGGCCCGACGCGGGTGATCAGCTCGTTCTGCTCGCGACTCATCATCGGGAAAGAGTGGCGCAAACGGCGATTTCTGTCACCTCGGGCGGCGCGGTGGCGCGCGGGCCCGGCGTATGGTCTATAGGGCCCGCCATGAACATCCTGCACGACATGCCGGGGCCGACCTCCCGGGTCTTCTTCTCGCAGCGCCTGCGCCTGCACTACGTCGATTGGGGCAACCCCGAAGCGCCGCCGCTGCTGCTGGTGCACGGCGGCCGCGACCATTGCCGCAACTGGGACTGGGTCGCCCAGGCGCTGCGCAAGGACTGGCACATCATCTGCCCCGACCTGCGCGGGCACGGCGACAGCCAGTGGTCGCCCGACGGCAACTACTCGATGTCGGCCTACATCTACGACCTCGCCCAGCTGGTCCATCAGCAGGGGCTGGCGCCGGTCACCATCGTCTCGCATTCGCTGGGCGGCAACATCTCGCTGCGCTTCTCCGGCATCTACCCCGAGCAGGTCCGCAAGCTGGTGGCGATCGAGGGCCTGGGACCGTCGCCCAAGGTGATCGCCGAGCGCGGCGGCAAGCCGATGGACCAGCGCATGCGCGACTGGATCGACGAGCAGCGCAAGCTGTCGGGCCGCCTGCCGCGGCGCTACGCGACCATCGAGGACGCCTTCAAGCGCATGCAGGACGAGAACAAGCATCTCTCGGCCGAGCAGGCGCGCCACCTGACCCAGCAGGGCGTCAACCAGAACGAGGACGGCACCTACAGCTGGAAGTTCGACAACTACGTGCGGATCAACTCGCCGTACGACATGACCTATCCCGACATCGAGCACCTGTGGGCGCGCATCGCCTGTCCGACCCTGCTGGTCTACGGCAAGGAGAGCTGGGCCTCCAACCCCGAGCGCGACGGCCGCATCCGCCATTTCAAGACGGCCAAGGTCGTCGAGTTCGACAATGCCGGCCACTGGGTGCACCACGACCGGCTCGAGGCCTTCGTCGACACCGTCCGGGAGTTCATCAAGTGAAAGCAGCCATCTTCCGCGGCGGCGATCTCGTCGTCGACAGCCTGCCCGAGCCGGTGCCGGCGCGCGGCCAGGTCCTGGTCAAGACGCTCGCCTGCGGCATCTGCGGCTCGGACCTGCACGCCGCCAAGCATGCCCATCGCCTGGTCGAGGTGAGCAAGCGGATCCCGGGACGGGTGCCGATGGACCTGTCGCGCGACGTCGTGTTCGGCCACGAGTTCTGCTGCGAGGTGCTCGACTACGGGCCGCAGACCGAGGCGCGGATCAAGCCGGGCGCCCGCGTCTGCGCCATGCCGCTGATGATGGAGGCCGACGGGCCCAAGGGCATGGGCTACTCCAACACCTATGTCGGCGGCTATGCCGAGCAGATGCTGCTGTCGGCGCCGCTGCTGCTCGAGGTGCCGAACGGCCTGCCGACCGAGCACGCAGCGCTGACCGAGCCGCTGGCGGTCGGCGTGCACGCCGTCGAGAAGGCGCAGCTCAAGGGCGACGAGGCGCCGCTGGTGGTCGGTTGCGGTCCGGTCGGCCTGGCGGTGATCGCGGCGCTGCGGCTCAAGGGAATGCGGCCGATCGTGGCCGCCGACTTCTCGCCCAAGCGGCGCGAGCTGGCCGAGAAGATGGGCACCGACATCGTCGTCGATCCGGCCAAGGAGCAGCCCTACGCCAAGCTCGATCCGGCCAAGCGGGCGGTGCTGTTCGAATGCGTCGGCGTGCCCGGCATCCTGCAGCAGATGTTCGAGGCGGCGCCGCGCGACGCCCGCGTGGTGGTGGCCGGCGTCTGCATGGAGGCCGACACGATCGAGCCGATGTTCGGCATCCTGAAGGAGCTCGCGGTGCAGTTCGTGCTCGGCTACACGCCCGAGGAATTCGCCCGTTCGCTGCATCTGCTGGCCGAGGGCAAGGTCGACGCGCCGGCGCTGATCACCGGCAAGGTCGGCCTCGACGGGGTCAAGGGCGCCTTCGCCGAGCTCGGCAATCCGGAGCGCCACACCAAGATCCTGGTCGAGCCCTGGCGCTGAAACGCGGTGCCATCGTGTTGACCGAAAGCCGGGGGATTTGATAGCGCTTGCGGCCGCCCAAAGACGGCTGGCTCGGGAGGAGCAGACAATGAAGTTCTACAATTCCGTGGGGCCCAACCCCCGCATGGTCCGCATGTTCATGGCCGAGAAGGGCTTCGAGGTGCCCAAGGTCGACGTCGACCTGCGCGGCGGCGAGAACCGGCGCGAGGCCTTCCTCAAGGTCAACCCGGCCGGCCAGCTGCCGGCGCTCGAGCTCGACGACGGCAGCGTGCTGGCCGAGATCACGGCGATCTGCGAGTACGTCGACGAGAAGAAGAAGGACACGCCGTCGCTGATCGGCGACACGCCGGAGGAGCGGGCGAAGACGCGTATGTGGACGCGCCGCATCGACCTCAACATCGTCGAGCCGGCGGCCAACGGCTTCCGCTTCAGCGAAGGCCTGAAGCTGTTCCAGAACCGCATCCGCTGCATTCCCGAGGCCGCCGACGGCCTGAAGGCGACGGCGCGCGACAAGCTCAAGTGGCTCGACGGTCTGATGGGCGACAAGCCGTTCATCGCCGGCAACAAGCTCACCCTGGCCGACATCCTGCTGTTCGCCTTCGTCGACTTCATGGGCCAGGTCGGCCAGCCGCTCGATCCCGAGAACAAGAACCTCGTCGCCTGGTTCGGGCGCATGAAGGCCCGCCCCAGCGCGGCCGCCTGATCGGAGACCCGGAACGATGCCTCGCCTGACCACGCTCCTTGCGTCGATCGCCTTCCTCGTCGTCGCCGCCGCCGGGCTCGCCCGGGCGGCCGATCCGCCGAAGTCCGATTCTCCCAAGGGCCTGTTCCTGCTGACCGACTATCCGTCGCAGACGGTGCGGGCAGGCGAGGTGACCACCGTCCGGGTCAAGCTCAGCAACGCCGGCCTGTCGCCCGAGGCGGTGGCGCTGGCGCTGAGCGACGTCCCGGCCGGCTGGAAGATCGACATCCTGGGCGGCGGCCAGCCCATCGCGGCGGCCATGCCCGGGGTCAACCAGGACGTGAGCCTGCAGCTCAGGGTCGACGTTCCGAAGGACGCCAAGGCCGGCTCGCAGAAGGTCGTGCTGAGCGCCAAGGGGCCGGCCAGCCAGGCCGAGCTGCCGCTCACCTTCACGGTCGGCAGCGACGCGCCGGCCAAGCTCAGCCTGAAGTCGCGCCTGCCGTCCTTGCGCGGCACGCCGCGCTCGTCGTTCGAGTACACGGTGACGGTCGGCAACGACAGCGGCAAGGACCTCACCGTCGCCCTGTCGGCGCAGGGTCCGGCCAACTTCCAGACCACCTTCACCGAGGGCTACGGCGCCAACGAGATCAGCTCGATTCCGATCGAGGCCGGCCAGACCAAGGACATCAAGGTCAAGGTGACGCCGCCGCGCGACGTCAAGGCGGGCGACTATCCGGTGCTGGTCAAGGTCGCCTCGGAAGGCGCCACCGCCGACCTCCGGGTCACCTTGCAGATCAGCGGCCAGGGCAAGCTCGCGCTGTCGACCAAGGACGGCCGGCTGAGTGGCGAGGCCACGGTCGGCAAGACTTCCGATTACACCGTGGTCGTCACCAACGACGGCACGGCGCCGATCGAGGAAGTCGAGATGTCGGGCAGCGTGCCGAGCGGCTGGAAGGTCGAGTTCAATCCCAAGACCCTCGCCGCCGTGGCGCCCAACGAAAAGAAGGAGGTCCAGGTCCAGGTGACGCCCTCCGACAAGGCGATCGCCGGCGACTACGTGGCCTCGTTCCGCGCCAACGGCCGCGGCGAGTCCGCGTCGGCCGACTTCCGCATCACCGTCACGACCTCGACCCTGTGGGGCGTCGTCGGCATCGGCATCATCGCCGTGGCCCTGCTGGTCATGTTCGGGGCCGTGGCCCGCTTCGGCCGCCGCTAAGGGCCGGCCATGACCGACACCGTCATCACGGCCCGCGGCCTGCGCAAGGTCTACGGCGCGCAGTCGGCCGTGGCCGGGATCGACCTCGAGATCCGGCGCGGCGAGATCTTCGGCCTGCTGGGGCCGAACGGCGCCGGCAAGACGACGACCATCCTGATGCTGCTGGGGCTGACCGACATCAGCGGCGGCTCGGTCGAGGTGCTGGGCTTCGACCCGGTGCGCGAGCCGCTCGAGGTCAAGCGCCGGGTCGGTTACCTGCCCGACGCGGTCGGTTTCTACGACCATCTGACGGCGCGCGAGAACCTGGTCTACACCGCCCGCCTGCTCGGCATCCCGCGCCGTGAGATCGCCGGCCGGATTGCCGAGGCGATGGCGAGCGTCAATCTCGCCGACGTGGTCGACAAGCGTGTCTCGACCTACTCGCGCGGCATGCGCCAGCGCCTGGGCATCGCCGAGATCGTCATGAAGCGGGCCGAGGTGGCGATCCTCGACGAGCCGACCTCGGGCCTCGATCCGCATGCCACCTTCGAGCTGCTGGAAATGATCCGCGGCCTCAAGAAGGCCGGGGTCGCGGTGCTGCTGTCGTCGCATCTGCTCGACCGCGTCCAGAGCGTCTGCGACCGGGTGGCGCTGTTCAACAAGGGCCGCATCGCCCTGATGGGCAGCGTCGTCGAGCTGGCCAACCAGGTCCTGGGCGCCGGCCATCCGCTGCTGGTCGAGGCCACCGGGGTCGACGTCGCGGAGATCCTGCGCGCCGTGCCGGGGGTGCAGAAGGTCACCGCAGACGGGAGCGCCTGGCGGGTCGTCGCCGACCGCGACGTGCGCGCCGCGGTGGCCGAGCGGATCGTCACGGCGGGCGGCGCGCTGACCCGCCTGGCCGACCTGCAGCCCAGCCTCGAGGAGGTCTACACGCGCTACTTCCAGCAGGAGGTGCGCGATGCCGCGTAGCGCGACGTCGCGCGCCGGCTCGCCCTTCACGGGCATCGGGCCGGTGTTCCTGAAGGAGCTGTCGGATCACCTGAGCAGCGTCCGCATGATGGTGCTGACCCTGTTCGTGATCGTGTTCGGCGCCTTTCCCGTCGCCTCGTCGCTGCAGCAATTGCGCACCGTGGTCGGCGCCGACGCCTTCCTGTTCCTGCGCATCTTCACGATCGAGCCGGAGCAGGTGGCGATCCCGTTCGTCCAGGCGCTGAATTTCATCATCCCGCTGATGGCGATCGGGCTGGGCTTCGACTCGGTCAACAGCGAGTTCAACCGCCGCACCTTGAGCCGCGTGCTGTCGCAGCCGATCTATCGCGACGCCCTGCTGCTGGGGAAATTTCTGGCCGGCCTGGCCACCCTGGCGGTGGCCCTGATGGCGCTGTGGCTGATCGTGTTCGGCGCCGGGCTGCTGCTGCTCGGCCTGCCGCCGCGCGGCGTCGAGGTGGCCCGCGCTCTGGGCTTCCTGGTCGTCGCGATCGCCTATGGCGGCGTCTGGCTGGCGGTCTCGATGCTGTTCTCGGTGCTGTTCCGCTCGACCGCGACTTCGGCCCTGTGTGCGCTCGGACTGTGGCTGTTCTTCTTCCTGTTGTGGCCGATGATCGCCCAGGCGATCACGCTCGGCCTGGCGCCCACCGAGATCCGCACCGTCGACCAGCTGCTCGAGCTGCAGGAGATGGCGCTGGCTCTGCAGCGCCTGTCGCCCGGCACCCTGTTCAGCGAGGCGGTGATCGGCCTGCTCAACCCGGAGACCCGGACCCTGGGGCCGATGCTGCCGAGCCAGATGCGCGGCGCCATCCAGGGCGCGCCGCTGCCGTTCGACGAGAGCGTGCTGATGATCTGGCCGCAGGTCACCGGGCTGATCGCCGGCATGATCGTGCTGTTCGCGGCGGCCTACGTCGTGTTCCAGCGCCAGGAAGTGCGCGCCTGACGCCGGGCGAGATCCCGGGCACGGCGGCGGCGGCGCGCAACAACGCCG
The DNA here is from genome assembly GCA_046349275.1 of Reyranellaceae bacterium. Taxonomy (GTDB): domain Bacteria; phylum Pseudomonadota; class Alphaproteobacteria; order Reyranellales; family Reyranellaceae; genus Reyranella. The sequence continues at coordinate 77,841 of JAXMCN010000010.1, forward strand.
ACTGGTGCGACGCGGTGTGCCGCGCGCACGGCGTCCCCGGCCGCTTCCTGCCGCAGCTCTGGGTCAACGCCCAGCCCGTGCCGCGCTTCTATCCCAATGCCGTCACGCTGTCGGCGTCGGACGACGACCTCGCCGAACAGCGTTCGGCGATCGAGCTGCTGGTGGCCTCGAACCTGCCGACCCGCTGGGCGGTCAAGGACAGCTTCGCCCGTCTCGACCTGACGCGACAGGGCTTCGAGGTGCTGTTCGAGGCGTCATGGATTCGCGGCGCCTGGACCGGACCGGCGCCGGCGACCGACATCGTCTGGAGCCGCGAGACGGCGGGCGGCGACGGCCTGCCGTGGGACGACGCGAACTTCGCGCTGTTCCGCGGCCGGCGCGGCTTCCAGGTCGTCGCCGGCGGCATGCTCTATCGCGCCGCCGGGGTCGTCGGCCTGTCCAACGTCGTGGCCGAGAGCGCCGACGCCGTCACGGTCTGGCGCTCGCTGGCCGTGCTGGCGTCGCAGGCGTTTCCGCGACTGCCGCTGGTCGGCTACGAATCCGGCGGCGAGCTGCAGGCGGCGCTCGACGCCGGCTTCGAGATCGGCGACCCGCTGCGGGTCTGGGTGCGCTCCGGCGGCTGAGCCGCTACCAGTGCAGGATCCAGGTGCCGTCGACGCGGACGCCGTGGCCCTGCAGGGTGATGCGCTGGTCGGAGTCGCGGATCTTCGAGACGCCGCCGATGCGATGCAGCATCAGGCCGGAATGCAGGGCGACCGTGCCCAGCCGGTAGGGATGGTAGGTCCTGAACTTGCGTTCCTTGATGCGGTCGAGGTCGGGCTCGAGCCCGAGCGCCACCGCCCGTGTCACGTCCTCGGGCGTGACGTTCCAGGTGTCGAGGCCGCCGCCGCCGCGGGGCAGCGCGACCGGCATGGTGAACGAGATCGGCGGCACCGGGTCGAGGCGTCGCCGCCACGGCAGGTACTGGTATTGCTGGTCGAAGTGCACCGGGGCGCCGGCGGCGCGGGCGATCGCCTGGCCGAGGAAGATGTGGAAGCCGGGCAGGGCGAAGCGGTCGGTGTAGCGCACCGGCTCGCCGAGATGGTCCTGCAGGGCGGCGCGGATGCGCTCGTACATGTCGGCGAAGGCCTCGGCGAGCGGCCGGTTGGCGACCGGCGCGCGCTGCAGGTAGTCCGTCTTCGGGTCGTCCGAGCAGCAGAAGTCGAGGTAGCAGGCGGTGCCCAGCGAGAAGAACTCGGTCACCCCGGTCGAACCGCGACCGATCCAATGCTCGCGCAGGTCCATGACCTTGCGATGCAGCGCCTGCGCCTCGCGGACGCTGAACAGGGGCAGGTCGCCTACGGTCGTCGGGATGTCAGACGTGCGACCAACGAACGAGATATGGCGCCGTCCGCGCGCGTATCGTAACCGTCGTAGCCCGGCATCGGGTTCGCTTCCAAGCACCAGAACCTCCCATCGCTGTCGATCTTGAAATCCCATCCGGCGAACAGCAGCCCGGCGGCGGACGTCGCCGCCACCACCGCGTCGGCCAGCGCCGGCGGCGGATCGAAACGCCGATGGCACCCTTCCGCCGTCCGATAGTCCACGGCGTCGCTTTCGATCAGTTCGCCGTGCACCTCGCCGTCCACGATGTGGAGGCGGACGTCCTCGCCGATCACCCGGCGCTGCAGATGCACCGGGCCGCTCATCGGATCGAAGTCCGCGAAGCTTTCCGGCGTCATCAGCCGCGTGTCGGCGCGCACGCCGGCCACCGACTTGGCGATGGTCGGGCCGTGGGCGCAGAAATCGGCCAGCCGTGCGCCGTTGCTCGAGGTCAGCGACCCCGGCACGTCGAACCCGGCGGCACGCAGCCAGGCCTCGTGCAGCGGCTTGCTGCCGTTGTCCGCGGCATGGCCGGGACGGTTGACGACGATGGCGTCGGACTGCTCGAGCCAGGCCGCCAGACCCGACACCAGGCCGCGCCAGCGCCGCCGCCGCGCGACGTCCCCCTGCAGCGAGGACAGGTCGATCAGGCGGCAGTAGACGGGATCGTCCGGGCGCAACTCGACCTCGCGATCGGCGAAGCGGAAGCGCGCCGCGGCGCCGGTCGCGAGCGGCAGCTGCCAGTCGCCGTCGACGGCGGCGCGCAGGTTGAGGAACTCCAGCTCGACCCCGTCGGTCGCCGCGCGACGCACGAAGTGGGTGATGGTGGGGTCGCCGTCGAGGCCGATCGCCATCAGCATTGCAGGTACTCCAGCAGCGTCGGCACGCACTCGTTCCACACCGGCAGTACCTGGTCGGCGCGCGGGTAGGGATCGATGCGCGCCAGGCGGGCGCTCTCCTGGGCGTCGTCTATGCCCCAGGTGACGCAGGCGAAGGCGAGGCCGAGCCGCGCCGCGAGGGCGCTGCTGCGCGCCTCGAGATCCAGCCGCTCGAGGGGCACGCTCGTGATGCGCCAGGCCCGCTCGCCCAGCACCACCACGCGCTCGTAGCGCTCGTCGGCCAGCAGCGGCCGGGCGCGATAGGGCGCCTCGCCGGTGTCGGCGCCGGTCCATGGCCGCGTGCGGCCACGGCTGTCCTCGAGCGCCCACGGCGCGTCGCTGGGCGCGCCGAGGCCGGCCGGGCTGCAGGCATACAGCTCGGGCGCGGTCTCGGTCTCGGCGCGGCGCTCGGTGACGGCGCCCGAGCTCGACCAGCGGGCCTCGAAGCCGCGACCGGTCGGCCGGTTGAGCACGGGCGCCCGCGTCAGCGCCGCGGCGGCCCACAGCACGGCGGCGCACTCGCCCTGGAGGAAGGCGTCGTCACGATCCTCGTCGGGGCGGGGTGGGGCCGGCGGGCGCAGCAGGATCGGCACGGCGGGCTCCACCGTCGTGCCGTCCGCTTCGCCGCGGAGGGTGAACAGGCGGGCGGCATCGGGACGCCGCAGCACCACCGGGGTGCGACCGCGCCGGCGCACCTCGCCGGCCAGCAGGCCGGCGAAGGCGTCGCGCGGATCGGCCACGATCAGGAGATCCATAGCGGCTCTCCTCAGATCACCGGGCCGCTCTTCAGCAGCTGCTGCAGGCGCTGGCTGTGGATCGCGCCCACCTGGTCGATCAGCGACCAGTTCAGCACGGCGGGGTCACCGTAGCGGGTCAGGGTCCCGGTGTTGTCGTCGCCCTGCTTGGAGTTGCCGCTGTCGCTGCCTTCCTTGAAGTCCTTGCCTTCCTTGAAGTCTTTCCCCTCCTTGAAGTCCTTGCCCTCCTTGAAGTCTTTCCCCTCCTTGAAATCCTTGCCCTCCTTGAAGTCCTTGCCTTCCTTGAAGCCCTTGCCCTCGGTGATCTTGCCGGGGCCGCCGGTGGTGAGGCCACCGGCCTGCCAGCGATCGACGCCGTCGACGGCGCCGTTCTTGCCGTCGAGCTTGCGCTCGGGCGTGACGGTGAGCGAGGCGCCGATCAGGTCCTGCACCGACTTGACCACGGCACGGCGATTGTCGCGCGCCATCGCGGTCAGCACGTCGCGGCGATGCGCCAGCGACAGGAAGGCCTGCGGCTTGGTCGTCGCCTTGGCCGGGACGGACTTGCGCTTCTTGGCCATGCTCGCCTCCCTCAGCGACCGGCGAGCTGGCGCAGCAGCTCGCTGATGTTGACGCCGTTGATGACCAGGCCCTCGACGTCGCAGTTCGAGAACTGGACGCCGCGCAGGCTGGCGTTCTCGACCCGGCAGCCGTCGAAGTCGCAGCCCGAGAAGCTGCTGCCCTCGAAGTTGGTCTCGCTGAACAGGCAGTTGAGATAGCGGCTTTCGCTGATCACCGAGTGATCGTGCCGCACGCGCGCCATGGTCGAGCTGGCGAGGTCGGCATTCATGACCAGCATGTTGGGCTGGAACAGTGGCGTGGCGGTCGCGGCCGCGGGGCGTGGCGTCACCGCCGTGCCCTTGCTCGCGCGCGACTTGGATGGTGTCTTCATGACTCCTCCTGGCGTGCAGGGGATCCCGGAAGGAGATCCCCGGTGCTCAGGAGGCTAGGCCCGATGCAATTTCCCCGATGTGCGCTTTAGCACCAACGAACTACAATTTATGATTGCCTTCGTCGCGATCCCAGCCGCAGGCCGTGAGGGCGGCCCGCATGTGCTCGGGCGGAGCCGCAGTGACCACGACCGGCGGCTTGCTGGCCGACAGCGGCAGGACGATGGAGCGGGCGTGCAGATGGAGCTGCGTGCCGGGCTCGGACTGCCCATAGAGCCGGTCGGCGACGATCGGGCAGCCGGCGGCGGCGCAATGCACGCGCAACTGATGCGTGCGGCCGGTCTCGGGCCGCAGCTCGAGCCAGCTCGTGTCGGCGGTGCGGCCAAGCACCTTGTAGCGGGTCAGCGCCGCCTGGCCCTGTGGCGAGACCTTGACCGACCAGCCGCTGCGCGTGTTCACCTTGAGCAGGTTCTGGTCGAACACGCCTTCGTCGTGCGGCGGCGCGCCGTGCACCACGGCCCAGTAGGTCTTCACGGTCTCGCGCGATTGGAACAGGCGGCCGAGCTTGGTCAGCGCCTTGGGATGCCGACCGAGCACGAGCACGCCCGAGGTGTCGGCGTCGAGGCGATGGGCCAGCGCCGGCGGTCGCGGCAGGCCGAAGCGCAGCGCGTCTAAGCACTCCTCGAGGTTGGGAGCGCCGCTCGGTCCGGCGTGCACGGCGAGGCCGGCCGGCTTGTCGAGCACCAGGATCAGCCCGTCGCGATGCAGCACACGCGCCTGGATCTCGGCGGCCGACAGCGGCGGCGGGCGCCGGCCTACAGGTCGGGCCATCGCGCGAGCCAATCCTCGCTCGCCTCGTAGAGGGCGGCGGCGCGCAGCACCGCGGGCTCGTCGCGGAAGCGGCCGACGATCTGCAGGCCGATCGGCAGGCCTTCCGAGTCGAAGCCGCAGCCCAGCGAAAGAGCGGGGTGGCCCGTGATGTTGAACGGCATCGTGTAGGGGAACCAGTTGCGGCGAAGCTCGCCGGCGTCGACCCCGTCGATCTCGATCGGCTCGAAGAGATCCTGCTCGATCGGCAGCGCCGTGCGCGACAGGGTCGGGGTCACCAGGAAATCGGCGGTCTCGAACCAGCCCTGCACGCGGCGGAACAGGTCGGTGCGCTGGAACATGGCGCGCTGATAGTCGACGCCGCTCCAGTCGGCGGCCATCCTCACTTGGCGCACCAGCGACGGCGACAGGCGATTGTCCGGGCGCTCGAGCAGGGCGAGGAAGCGGGCCCGCCAGGTCGTGTGGTTGATCACCTTCCAGATCGGTTCCATGTCCGGGAGGTCGCCGCGCAGCTCGACCAGCTCGGCTCCCAGCCCGGCGAGGCGGCCGAGTGCGCGTTCGAAGGCCGCCCGCACGTCGGCGGCGACCAGCGTGTTGCCGAGAGTGAGGCTGTAGAGGATGCGCCGGCCCTTGAGGTTGCCCTCGGCCCGCGCGGCCGCGACATAGTCCTGCGGCGCCAGACCGATCGACCACGGGTCGGAGGGATGCGGGCCGGCCATCGCCTGCAGCATCAGCGCCGTGTCCATCACCGTGCGCGTCATCGGCGTCACGTAGGTGTAGTTGCCGAACGAATCGGCGACCTGGCTGTGCGGGATGACCCCGTTGCTCTGCTTCAGGCCAACCACGCCGTTGGCCGCCGCCGGGATGCGGGTCGAGCCGCCGCCGTCGGTGGCGATGCCGATCGGGCCGAGACCGGCTGCCACCGCGACGGCAGCGCCGCCGCTCGAGCCGCCGCTGGTCCGCGTGGCGCTCCAGGCATTGCGCGTGCGGCCGAACAGCGGCGCGTCGGTCAGGGCCTTGTGGCCGAACTCCGGCGTCGTGGTCTTGCCGTACAGGATGGCGCCGGCCGTCTTGAGGCGCGCCGCGGCGACGGCATCCTCGGCCGGCACGTTGTCGTCGTGATGCAGCGAGCCGAAGGTCGTGCGCACGCCGGCGGTGTTGACCAGGTCCTTGGCGGCGAACGGAATTCCATGCAGCAGGCCGAGCGGCCGGCCGTCCATCACCGCCTGCTCGGCGTCGCGGGCCGCCGCGCGGGCCCGCTCCGGAACCAGGGTGATGAAGCAGTTGAGCACGGGCTGCAGGCGGTCGGCCCGCGTCAGCACCGCCTCCACGAGGTCCACGGGCGACACGGCGCGGCGGGCGATCGCCTCGCGCAGCGCCGATGCCGGCATCTGCCAGAGCGCGTCGGTCATCCCAGCAGGCCGCGCGCCGCGAGGTTGCGCATCAGCGCGGCGATGCCGAACGACCAGGGCGCGATTCGCTCGCAGTGATTGACCCGGTTGGTCAGGGTGCCGAGCTGCGGCGAGCGGATCGACACCAGGTCGCCGACCATGTGGGTGAAGCCGGGGCCGCCGGGCCGGCGCGGCTCGGTCGGCGCGAACAGGGTGCCGGTCATCAGGGCCATGCCGTCGGGATACTGATGCGTGCTGCCCATGGCGTGGCGCACCAGCTCCAGCGGATCGCGGCTGATCTTGGAAAGGTCGCTCTCGCCGCGCAGGCGGAACTGGTCGGGGCCGGTGACCTCGAGCTCGACCCGGGCGCGGCGCACGTCGTCGAGCGAGAAGGTCGAGTCGAAAAGGCGGACGAACGGGCCGATGGCGCACGACGCGTTGTTGTCCTTGGCCTGGCCCAGCAGCAGGGCGCTGCGGCCCTCGATGTCGCGCAGGTTGACGTCGTTGCCCAGGGTGGCGCCGACGATGCGGCCGCTCGCAGCGACGATCAGGGTGACTTCGGGCTCGGGGTTGTTCCACTCGGAATCGGCGCGGATGCCGATCTCGGCGCCGTAGCCGACGGCCGCCAGGGGTGGCGCCTTGGTGAAGATCTCGGCGTAGGGACCGATGCCGACTTCGAGGTAGGGCGACCAGGCGCCGCGCGCCATCAGGGTCTTCTTCAGCGACTCGGCCTCGGGGGAACCCGGCCGGATCGTCGTGACGTCGGCGCCGATGATGTCGTTGAGCTCGCCGCGCACCTGCTCGGCGCGACCGGGATCGCCCTTGGCGTGCTCCTCGATCAGGCGCTCGAGCAGGCTGATGGCGAAGGTGACGCCGGCCGCCTTGATCGGCTGCAGGTCGATCGGCGCCAGCAGGTCGGGCACCAGGTCGGCCAGGCTGCCGAGCCGCTCGCCCTCGGCCTCGTGCACGAGGCGCACCGGGTCGGGGGCGTTGCACAGCTCGGCCATGGTGGCCGCCGCGGCGGTGATGTCGTGCAGCCCGTCGGCCCGCACCGCCACGAGGCTCGGCCCGTCGGGCAGGCCGCGATGATGGCCGCGCCGCCACACGCGCCCGACCAGGGTGCCGGCGGTGCCGTCGGCGGGAAGGATGTCGTCGATCGAAGCTGCCACTGGACGTCTCCGGCGCTTCGTTGCAGAACAGGCGCGCCAATCCGGGAGAATATCATCATGGCCGCAGCGCGGATCAAAGGCGTTCTTTCGCCCGTCGTAACGCCCTTCAAGCGCGATCTGTCGTCCGACGTGGGCCGCTTCATCGCCCACTGCAAGTGGCTGCTCAGCCAGGATTGCGGCCTGGCGGTGTTCGGCACCAATTCGGAGGCCAACTCGCTGTCCGCCGAGGAGCGCATGGCGCTGCTCGAGGCGGCCGTGGCGGCCGGCGTGCCGACCGCCCGCATGATGCCGGGCACCGGCGCCTGCTCGATCACCGAGGCCGCCAAGGTCACCGCCCATGCCACCAAGCTCGGCGTCGGCGGCGTGCTGATGCTGCCGCCCTTCTACTACAAGGGCGTGCCGGAGGAGGGCCTGTTCCGCTTCTTCTCGGAGATCGTGCAGCGGGTCGGCGACGACCGGCTGAAGGTTTATCTCTATCATATCCCGCCGGTGTCGGCGGTGCCGATCACGCACAAGCTGGTCGAGCGCCTGCTCAAGGCCTATCCCGGCCAGATCGCCGGCATGAAGGACAGTTCCGACGACTGGCCGCACACCAAGAGCATGATCGAGGCCTTCGGCAAGGACGGCTTCGACGTCTTCTCGGGCAACGAGAAGCCTCTGATCGAGAACATCAAGGCCGGCGGCGCCGGCTGCATCAGCGCCACCGCCAACATCAACCCGGGCAAGATCGCCGAGACCTACGTCAAGGGCGCGACGCCGGAAGGCGAGAAGCTTCAGGCCTGGATCAACGAGGTGCGCGGCGTCATGCAGGGCTACGTGATGATCCCGGCGCTGAAGTACGTGATCGCGCACTACGGCAGCGACGCCGCCTGGACGCCGGTGCGGCCGCCGCTGGTCGAGACGTCGGAGGAACAGGGTCGCGACATGATCGCCAAGCTCGACAAGCTCGGCTTCACCATGCCGGGGCTCAAGCAGGCGATGGCGGTCGCCGCCGAGTGAGGCGATTGACACGCGTCGAAGGGCGCGCGTATAGAATACGCATGCTCACGAACCTGCTCCAGAAGGGTTGGTATTTTACGTCGCCAAAATAGGTGGCGCGAAAGGTTGTGACCTGACGAAGCCGCTGCATCCCGGCGGCTTCTGTGTTTCTGGAGAGGGCCTCCGGGCCGCGGCGGGACCGCAAACGGAGGACCAGATGTCGATCATGGAAGCCGAAGACATACACGCCAGCCTGCCGCCGTCGATTCGCGTGCGGCTGGCCGGGCCGCGCGACTGCGAGGACCTGGTGGCGCTGCTCGACGATCCGCGGCACGCCCGCGAGCAGGTGCTGGCATGGCTCGAAACGCCCGGCACGACCCTGCTGGTGGCGCAGAGCGAGTTCGGCGTGCTGGGCGTCGCGGTGATGGTGACGCGTCTGGTGCCGAAGCCGGCCGGCGGCGTGCACAAGGTGATCGAGGTCGACAATCTCGTGGTGCGGGCCGACCAGCGCGGACAGCGGATCGGCCGGCGCCTGCTCGCCGCCGTGGTCGAATGGTCGCGCCAGCGCCGCGCGGCGCAGGTCGAGGCGATCGTCGGCGACGGCGACGTGCGCCGCTTCTACGAGAGCTTCGGTTTCGCGCGGTCGGTCGATCGTCTGGTGCTGGCCGCCTGATCGGCGGCCGGCGCGGACTTCAGGCCGGCTCCTTGTCGCGCTCCTGCCACATGCGTTGAAAGGCAGGGCGCGTGTGGCACGCGGCGAGCCAGCGCTTCACGGAGGGGCTGGCGTCGAACAAGGCCTGTGCCCCCGAGGCATAGCGGACGACCTCGGCGACGTTGAGGTCGGCGACCGTGAAGCGATCGCCGACCAGCCAGCCGGTGGCTTCCAAAGCGCGATCGAGCACGTGGAAAGGCGCACGCAGGGCCTCCGCTGCGGGATCGTTCGGTCCATTGTACAGAACTGCCAGGGCTTGCGCCTCGACCTCGGTGGCGGCCCACAGCGCCCACATGGTCATCCGGGCGTCCTCGGCGAGGTCGCGCGGCGCCAGCGGCCCGCCGTGCTTCTTCGCGAGATAGAGCGTGATCGCCAGCGACTCGTGCAGGACGAGTCCGTCATCGTCGATCGAGGGAATGTGGCCGTTGGGATTGACCGCCGAAAACGACGGCGAGCGCGTGTGCACCACATCGGCGGGCACGGGGTCCTTCAGGCGGTAGCGCTGCATGACGGGTATGAGCTCGAAGGGCAGGCCGAGTTCGTGGGCCAGCCAGAGTACGCGCGAGGCGCGGGAGCGGTAGACGCCGTAGATCCTGAGCATGCGGGAGGGTAACGCCTAGGCCGCGGGCTGGCCCTGGGGAAACATCTGACCGGAGAGCTCGCGCGCAGCGGCCTGCATGTCGCGGGCGAGGGCGACGGCGGGGGAGCGGCCGAGCTGGCTGCCGAGGCCGACGGCCACGAGGGTGTGCGTGATGATCCCGCGTGCGTCGAGGACCGGGACGGCGACGATGGTGACGCCGGCGATGTAGTTGCCGCGGTCGATGCTGTAGCCCTGGCGGCGCACCGCCTCGACCTCGCGCCGCCAGGTCTCCAGGCTCGGCGCGTTGTGCCAGCGCAGGGCGCGGAAGCGCGTCTCGATCTCGTTCCACGGGCGATCGGTGAAAGCAGCGACGCAGCGGCCGGTGGCGCTGATCAGGGCGGGAAAGCGGCTGCCGACGTCGACATGCAGGCGCACCGGCGCCTGCGCCCGCGCCAAGGTGACGACGACCATGTGATCGAGGTCGGGCACGGCGACGCCGATTGCCGTAACGCCGTACCGTTGCGTCAACACCTCGAGAAGAGGCTGCACCAGTCGGGGAAAGTCCGCCTGCTCGAGGACCGCGCGGGCGAGGGGGAGCATGCCGACGCCGAGACTGTAGTGCTTGGTGTCGGGATCGACCCGCAGCAGCTGCTCCACGACCAGCGCGCGCAGGATGTGCAGGGCGGTGCTGGGCACGAGCCCGAGTTGGTCGGCGATCGCCTTGACGCCCAGCGGGGCGCGGCTGCGGCTGAGCAGGCGGAGGATGGCGACTGCCCGCGTGACGGCGGGGACGGGACGGACGCGCGGCGACGACGAGCGAGGGTTCATATTGTATATATACAAAATAAAGAGCGTTTGTACAAAACAAGGGAGTTCGGCATAGTTCGCCCATGACGCCGCTCACCCGCTTCACGCGCTATGCCGACGCCCAGGCGCAGTTCGCGCCCGCCCGGCTGTGGGAGCTGTTCGACGGGTCGCGCGAGCGGCTCAACATCGCGCACGAGTGCATCGACCGTCATGCCGGCCAGGACAACCCGGCGGTCATCGTGCTGCGCGCCGACGGCAGCGACGAGACCTTGAGCTTTCACGACATCGCCGAGGACTCGGGTCGCTTCGCCAACTTCCTGGCGGCTCAGGGCGTGGCGCCGGGCGACCGCGTGGCGATCATGCTGGAGCCGTCGCGGGCCTTCTACGCGGCGGTCTTCGGCGCCATGAAGCGCGGCGCCGTCGCGGTGCCGCTGTTCACCCTGTTCGGCCCCGACGGCGTCCGCCTGCGCGTCGCCGACTGCACGCCCCGCCTGATCGTCACCAATCCGGAGAAGGCCGGCGTGGCCGCGTCGACCGGCGTGCCGACGGTGATCGCCGACGACGCCTTCTTCGAGACCCTGGAGGCATACGAGGCCGCGTTCGCGGCCGAGACGGCGGCCGATGCGATGGCGATCTACCAGTACACGTCGGGCACGACGCGCGAGCTGCCGGAGGCGGTGAAGCACACGCATCGCTCGATCGTCACCTTGATGGTCGCAGCCCTGTACGGCACCGGGCTGCGTCCGGGCGACCGCTTCCTGTGTCCGTCGTCGCCGGCCTGGGGACATGGCCTCTGGCACGGCACCCTGGCGCCGCTCGCGCTGGGCATCACGGTCGGCGCCTATGCCGGAAAGTTCGACGCCGAACGGCTGCTGGCCGGGCTGGCCAAGCATCGGTTCACCAACCTGTCGGCGGCGGCGACCCACTACCGCATGATGCGGGTCTGCGGCGCCGCCGGGCGGCATCGCTACGCGCTCGACAAGCTGTCCTTCACCGGCGAGCCGATGGACAGCGAGACCGCCGAGTTCGTCGAACGCACCTTCGGCCGGCCGGCCTGCAGCATGTACGGCACGACCGAGATCGGCGTCATCCTGGTGAGCTACCCGGGCGCCGAGGACTTCGTGGTCAAGCCGGGCTCCTTGGGCAAGCCGATCCCGGGCGGCCGGGTCGAAGTGCACGACCCGGAGGGCAATCCCTGTCCGCCCGGCGTCACCGGCGAACTGAAAGTGTGGCGGCGCGGCACCTGGATCGCCACCAAGGATCTCGGGCGGACCGACGCGGACGGCTATTTCTATCATGGCGGGCGCGCCGACGACGTCATCATCTCGGCCGGCTGGACGATGAGCGCGGTCGAGATCGAGGACGCCATTCTCAAGCATGCCGACGTGCGCGAGGCGGCGGCGATCGGCGTCCCCGACGCGCTGCGTGGCCTGGTGGTGAAGGCTTTCGTGGTCAGCGACCGTCCCGGCGACGACGCCTTCGTCACGGAGATCCAGGACCTCGTCCGGCAACGGCTCAGCCAGCACGAGTATCCGCGCCAGGTCGCCTTCGTGACCGAGCTGCCCAAGACGCCCGCCGGCAAGGTCAACCGCAAGGTTCTGCGCGAGCGCGAGAAATCAACCTGAGCACCACGAGGAAGGAAGCGTTCATGTCGACACAGGCCGAGGCAGGATTTCCCAAGATCACCGAAAAGGGGCTGGACGATCTGCGCAGCCGCATCGGCGTGAAGATCGGCGTCACGGCGGAGCCCTGGTGCCACGAGGCGACGCGCGACAACATCCGTCACTACGCACACGGGATCGGCGACGACAATCCGCTGTGGTGCGTGCCCGAGTACGCCCGCAAGACGCGCTACGGCGACGTCGTCGCGCTGCCGAGCTTCCTGTTCACGACCAGCCGCATCATCTCGGGTTACGTCGGCGGCCTGCCGGGCATTCACGCCATGTGGTCGGGCGCCGACTGGACCTGGCACAAGGTGGTCAACCGCAACGACGAGATCACCACCGAGGCCTGGCTGAAGGACCTCGTCGAGCACGAGACCAAGTTCGCCGGCCGCGCCGTGCAGCAGATCTACCACGTCGACTTCTTCAACCAGCACGGCGACCGGGTGGCCGAGGCCGACAGCTGGTGCTTCCGCACCGAGCGCGACCAGGCGCGGGAGAAGGGCACCAAGTACAAGGTTCTCAAGGCTCGGCCGGAGCCGCGCTACACGCGCGAACGCCTCGAGGAGGCCTACAAGCTCTACCGCGAGGAGTCGGTGCGCGGGGCCGTGCCGCGCTACTGGGAGGACGTCGTCGAAGGCGAGGCCCTGCCGGCGATGCTGAAGGGACCGATGACGGTGACCGGCTTCATCGCCTACGCCCAGGGCTGGGGCGGCCTGTACATCCGCGCCAACAAGCTGGCCTGGAAGATGGTCGATGCCCATCCCGGCCTCGGCATCGCCAATCGCTTCGGCATCCCGGATTGTCCGGAGCGGGTGCACTGGGAGGAGGAGTTCGCGCGCAACGTCGGGGCGCCCGGCGCCTACGACTACGGCCCCGAGCGCTGCTCGTGGCTGACCCACCATCTGACCAACTGGATGGGCGACGACGGCTTCCTGCGCCGCGCCGAATGCAAGATCCGGCGTCACAACCCGGCCGGCGACCTGCTGTTCATCAAGGGCAAGGTCACGCGCAAGTGGATCGAGGACGGAAGGCACCTGGTCGAGATCGAGCAGGCCGCGCACAATCAGGACGACGAGTTGTCGATCCTGGGCAGCGGCGTGGTGCAGTTGCCGAGCCGCGCTTGAGCCAGCCGGCGCCCGCATTGGCCGGCGCCCTGGCCGGGCTCAAGGTCGTCGACCTGACCCGCGTCGTGGCCGGGCCGCTCTGCACCCAGATGCTGGCCGACCACGGGGCGCGGGTGACCAAGGTCGAGCCGGCGGCGGGCGACGAATCGCGCAATCTCGGTCCACCGTTCGACGAAGTGGGCGTCGCGGCCTATTTCGGGGCGCTCAACCGCGGCAAGCGCAGCCTGGTGCTCGACCTCGCGACGGCGGCCGGGCGCGAGGTGCTGCACGCGCTGCTGGCCGACGCCGACGTGCTGATCGAGAACTTCCTGCCCGGCACCCTGGAGCGCTGGGGGCTGGGCTACGAGTCGACCCTGCGGGCGCACCATCCCCGCCTGGTCTACTGCGCCATTTCCGGCTTCGGGCGGGACGGGCCGCTCGGCAACCTGCCGGGCTACGACGCGGTGCTGCAGGCCATGGGCGGGCTGATGAGCATCAACGGGACGCCCGAGTCCGGGCCGACCCGGGTCGGGATCCCGATCGTCGACATCGTCACCGGCTACAATGCCCTGGTCGGCATCCTGCTGGCGCTGTCGGTGCGGGCGCAGAGCGGCCGCGGGCAGCGCGTCGAGGCGACCTTGTTCGATTCGTCGCTGTCCCTGCTGATCCCACATGCCGCCAACTGGCTGGCCTCCGGGCGCACGCCAGGGCTGACGGGCAGCGCGCATCCCAATATCGCGCCCTACGACAAGTTCCGCGCCGGAACGCGCGAGGTTTTCCTCGGCATCGTCAACGATGCGCAGTTCCGCCGCTTCTGCGCGGCGCTGGGACGCGACAGGATGGCGGCCGACCCGCGCTTCGCCGACAACCGGGCTCGGGTCGAGAACCGGACGGCGCTGCGCGCTGAGATCGAGCGGCTGCTGGCCGACCGCGACCCCGAGGAACTGTGCCGCGAGCTGATGGCGGCCGGCGTGCCGGCGGGGCCGGTGAACACCGTGCCGCAGGCCCTGGCGCAATCGCACGCCCTGCATCGCGGCATGCTGGTGGAGAGCGACGGCCATCGCGCGGCGGGGATCGCGATCAAGCTCGGCGACACGCCCGGCACGCCCGGCACGCGACCGCCGGCACTGGCCGCCCAGGCCGCGGAAATCCTGCAGGAGGTGGGCTTCGACCCGGCGGCGATCGATCGCCTGGCCGCCGCGGGCGCCTTCGGCCGGACCAAGAAACAAGGCAAGGAGAGGAAACCATGACGTTTCGAGGACTCACGGCGGCCTTCGCGCTGCTGGCCGGGCTGCTCGCCAGCCTGCCGGCCGCTGCCCAGGGCTTTCCCACCAAGCCGGTCAAGATCATCGTGCCGTACCAGGCCGGGCAGGGCACCGACGTGGCGGCGCGCTACGTCGCCGAGCAGCTCAGCCAGGCGCTCGGCCAGTCCTTCTATGTCGACAACAAGCCGGGGGCCGGCGGCAACATCGGCACCGAGGCGGCGGCGCATGCGCCGGCCGACGGCTACACCCTGCTGATGGGCACGGTGGCGACGCAGACCATGAACGAGTTCCTCTACCCGTCGCTGGGCTTCGACCCGGGCAAGGATTTCGCGCCCGTCATCCTGGTCGGCATGCTGCCGATGGTCATCGCGGCCAACCCAAGCTTCCCGGCCAACTCGGTGGCCGAGCTGATCGCCGCGGCCAAGGCGCGGCCCGACAAGATCGACATGGCGCTGCCCAGCACCAGCGCCCGCCTGGTCTACGAGCTCCTGAAGGAGCGCACCGGCGCGCCGCTGTTCGGGGTACCCTACAAGGGCTCCGCGAGCGCGCTGACCGAGGTGATGGGCGGCCAGGTGCAGACCCTGATCGACACGGCCACGGCAACCCGCGCCAACATCACCTCGGGCAAGCTGAAGGCGCTCGGCATCACCACGCTCGCCAGCAGCGACCTGCTGCCCGGCGTCAAGTCGGTGGCCGAGCAGGGGGTGAAGGACTTCGAGGTGACGCCGTGGAGCGCGCTCTATGCGCCGCGCGACACGCCGGCCGCCGTCGTGAGCTTGCTCAATGCCGAGGTCGGCAAGATCCTCGCGAGGCCGGAGACGCGCCAGCGCCTGCAGCAGATCGGCTTCGAGGCGGCCGGAGGCACGCCGGCCGCGCTCGCGAGCTTCGAGAACCGTGAGCGGGCCAAGTGGGGACCGCTGATCAAGGCCGCCGGCCTGAAAGGCGACTGAGGTTCCGCGTCGGGAAACGGCCTGTCTTTGGACGGCACGATTTCCTTGTCCGCGAGCAAGCAACTGGCCAGACTCCCGATCCTGAAGAACAGACCGGGAGGAAAAGAATGCGCCGCAAGATCCTGGCCCTGGCCGCCTGTGCCCTGACCCTCGCCGCCGGACTGCCGTTCGCGGACGCCCAACAGGACCGTTCGATCCGGATGCTCTACGGCTTTGCCGCCGGCGGTTCGGGCGACCTCGCGGCGCGCCTGCTGGCCGATGTCGCGAGCCGCGTTCTGGGCGGACGGGTCGTGGTCGAGAACAAGACCGGGGCCAACGGGCTGATCGCCGCCGAGGCGGCGGCCCACAGCCCGCCTGACGGCAACACCGTGCTGTTCTGCACCACCGGCAACATGACCATCGTCACCGAGCTGCCCGGCGCCAACCTGCCGGTCAATCCGGCGACCGATCTGATGGGCGTCAGCCAGCTGCTGCGCTCGACCTTCGGAATGGTGGTCGGCAAGGACAGCCCGTACCGCAGCACCAAGGAGGTGATCGAGGCCGCGCGGGCCAACCCCGGCAAGGTGAGCTACGCGACGCCGGGCATCGGCTCGGTGCAGCACCTCTCCAGCGAGCTGTTGAGCCAGAAGGCTGGCATCAAGATGGTGCATGTGCCCTATCGCGGCTCGGCGGCGGCGATGCAGGACCTGATCAGCGGCCGCACCGACTTCTCGATCACCAATCTCGGCGACGTGATCGGCCAGATCCGCCAGGGCAACCTGCGGCTCCTGGCGCTGGGCGATCCGCTCGGCCGCCAGTTCTTTCCCGAGGCGCCGATGATCGCCGAGACAGTGCCGGGCTTCGAGACCTATGCCTGGTTCGGCCTGTGCGGCCCGAAGGGCCTGCCGCCGGCCGTCGTCAAGCGCTGGGAGGAGGCGGTAAAGGCGGCGGTCGAGGACCCCGAGGTGCGCCGCAAGCTGCTCGACAACGGCATGGTCCCGGCCTTCCAGGACTCGGCCGGGTTGACCAAGACGATGGACGAGAACCGCCGCAACTATCGCCAGATCATCCAGGCGGCCGGCATCCGCGCGGAGTGAGAAGCGCACTCGTGGTATCATGCCGGCCCGTAACGGAGGCCACACCATGACCAGCGCCGCACGACTGCAGCCGGTGAAGGATGCCAGCCATCTCTACGAGGTCGAGCGGCGCGCCACGCACGCCGCCCGGCCGGGCTTCCGCATCACCGAGCTGCAGCTCTCGCCCAGCCAGACCGTGCCCTGGCACTTTCATACCAAGGTCGGCGACACCTTCTATGTCCTGGCCGGGACGATGCGCCTGTTCCTGCAGAAGCCCAAGCAGGAGGTTATCCTGGAGCCGGGGCAGAGCTTCGTCGCCGAGCCCGGCCGCCCGCATCTCGTGACCAACGGCGGACAGACGTCGCTCACGTTCCTGGTGCTGCAGGGAATCGGCGAATACGACTACGTCCCGCTCGTCTGAGAACGACCGTCAGGTGATCGCCGGGGCCTCGGTGCCGACGAAGCGGGCGCGCAGCTCGCGCTTCAGCACCTTGCCGGTAGCGTTACGCGGCAACGCGTCGACGAAGGTCACCGACTGCGGCACCTTGAATTTGGCGAGACGGCCGAGGCAGTGCCGTACGATGTCGCTTTCCTCGATCGGCTGGTCGGGCTTGAGCACCACGACGGCGAGGCCGACCTCGCCCCAGCGCTCGTTGGGCACGCCGATGATCGCCGCGTCGGCGATCTGCGGCAGCTGGAAGAGGACGCTCTCGACCTCGGCCGGATAGACGTTCTCGCCGCCCGAGATGTACATGTCCTTCCAGCGGTCGACGATGAAGACGAAGCCCTCGTCGTCCTGCCGTGCCGCGTCGCCGGTATGCAGCCAGCCGTCGGTGAAGGCGGCGGCCGTCGCCTCGGGCTTGTTCCAGTAGCCCGGCGTGACGTTGGGCCCCTTGATCAGCAGCTCGCCGATGCCGCCCGGCGCCACGTCGCCGCCGTTCTCGTCGACGATGCGGATCGCCGTGTGCATCAGCGCCTTGCCGGCCGAGCCGACCTTGCGGATGGCGTCGGCGGCGTCGAGCATCGTGCCGGCCGGGCTCGTCTCGGTCATGCCCCAGCCCTGGACGAGGGGCACGCCGCGGGCGCTCCAGGTCTCGAGGATGGGCAGCGCGCAGGGCGCGCCGCCGACGCCGGCGATGCGCAGCCGGCCGAGATCGGCACTCTGGAAGCGGGGATGCTGCATCATGAACTGGTAGGGCGCCGGCACGGCGAAGAAGTGCGTGATGCCGAGTGCCGGATCGGAGAGGTGATCGAGCGCCTGGCCCGGGTCGAAGGCGCGCATCAGGACGATCGTGCCGCCGGCATGCAGGACGGGATTGGCGTAGCAGTTGAGCCCCCCGGTATGGAACAGCGGCAGGACCACGAGCTGCACCGTGTCGGGCCCGATCAGCGCCGGGATGCCGAGATTGATGCAGTTCCAGAAGTTCATCCCGTGCGTGATGATGGCGCCCTTGGGATGGCCCGTGGTGCCCGACGTGTACATCACCATCGCGATGTCGTCGTGCGTCAGGGCCGCGGCGGCAGGAGGCGTGCCGGCCTCGGCGAGAGCCCGCTCATAGGGGCTGTCCGGCGAGTCGGGGGCGATCTCGAGACGGCTGGCCGACAGGGCAGCGGCCTGGGCCGCGAAGGCGGCGTCGTGGATCAGCAGCCCGGGCGAGGAATCCCCCAGGATGTAGTCGAGCTCCGGCACGGTGAGGCGCCAGTTGAGCGGCAGCATGATGGCGCCCAGCCGGCCGCAGGCGAACTGCAGCTCGAAGTATTCGGGGCCGTTCGGTGCCAGGAGAGCGACGCGGTCGCCGCGCCCGATCCCGCGCGCGACCAGCGCCGCCGCCAGCCGGCTGACGCGCCGGTCGAGCTCGGCGTAGGTCAGGCGCCGACCCGTGTGCAGATCGTGGATGGCGATCCGGTGCGGTCGGCGTCCGGCGTGGTGGGCGATCCAGTCGAAGTAGGCAATGCTGGTCATCGGGGAGGGGCTTTCGCAAGGGCGCGGGATGCTACGGGGGCGGCCGGTCGCGCGGCAAGGGGCGCCATGCTAAGGAGGCGCCATGAACGAAATGACACCGCCGGTCGAAGGCCAGGCCCCGATCGTCTTCAACCCCCTCGACCCGGCTTTCATCGCCGATCCGTATGCCTTCTACAGGCAGCTGCGCGAGGCGGCGCCGGTGTTTCGCGGGCCACAGGGCTTCTGGCTGGTCAGCCGCTACGACGACGCGCAGTTCGCGCTGCGCGACAAGCGGTTCGGCAAGGATTTCGAGTCCAACATGCGGCGGCGCTACGGCGCCCTCGGCGGCATGGACCAGCCGGCGATCGCCAGTCTCGCACGCACCATGCTGGTCCTCGATCCGCCCGATCACACCCGTCTGCGCGGCTTGGTCAACAAGGCCTTCACGGCGCGGCGCGTCGCCGACATGAGGCCGCGCATCAAGGCCCTGGTCGACGAGCAGCTCGATCGCGTCATCGACAAGGGCGAGATGGACGTCATGCGCGATCTCGCGCACCGCCTGCCGGTGATCGTGATCTGCGACATGCTGGGCATCCCGGAGGAGCATCGCGCGCCCTTCCTGGTGGGATCGAACGTCAATGGTCGCATCCTCGAGCCGGTGCCGATGAGCCGAGAGGAGATGGACGAGGCCAATCGCGCCGCCGAGATGGGCGCGGTCTATTTCCGGCAGCTCTGCGACATGCGCCGTCGCGATCCGCGCGACGACCTGACGACCGAGCTGGTGCGGGCCGAAGAGGCCGGCGACCGTCTCAGCCCCGAGGAACTGCAGGCCAACATCGGGCTGCTGTTCGGCGCCGGCCACGAGACGACCACCAACCTGATCGGCAACGGCCTGCTCGCCCTGCATCGCAATCCCGATCAGTGGGAGCGGCTGAAGGCCGATCCGTCGCTGGTCCCCAATGCCGTCGAGGAACTGCTGCGCTACGATTCCTCGGTGCAGCTCACCGGCCGCGTCACGAACGCCGAGGTCGAGCTGGGCGGCGTGACGCTCGGCGCGAAGGAGAGCGTCATCATCCTGCTCGGCGCCGCCAACCGCGATCCGGCGCAGTATCCCGAGCCCGATCGGCTCGACGTGACCCGGCCGAACGTCCGGCCGCTGTCCTTCGGGGGCGGTATTCATCATTGCCTGGGCGCGCAGCTGGCCCGTCTCGAGGCCGAGCTGGTGTTCACGGCCTTGATCGAGCGCCTGCCCAATCTTCGGCTGCCGGAGAAGGACACGCCGGCCTGGCGGCACAGCTTCACGCTGCGCGGCCTGTCGCGGCTGCCGGCGGTCTGGCACTGATCTCCTCTCTGCCGGATACCGGGCTTCGACCATGGCGGGCGACTGGCGCAGCGAGGGGGACCAGCATCGTGGGGCGCGCGGCTACCAGGAGGACAGCTGGGCCGCGCTGACCCTGGCCGACGGCGCTCTTCTGGCCGTGGTCGCCGACGGCATGGGCGGCCATGCCGGCGGGGCGGTCGCCAGCCGGATCGCCGTCGACACGTTCGTCGCCACGCTGCGCGACGGTGGGACCCTCAATCAGGGCCTGCAGCAGGCCAACGCCGCCGTCGGCCGGCAGGCCGCCGCGCGGCGCGACCTCGCCGGCATGGGCTCGACCCTGGTCGCGGTGCGGGTGGATGGCGATGCCGTGCAGTGGATCAGCGTCGGCGATTCGCCGCTGTTTCTCGTGACGGGCTCGGGTCTCGAGCGGCTGAATGCCGACCACTCGATGGCGCCGCAGATCGCGCAGATGGTGAAGCGGGGACTGATCAGCGAGGAGGAGGGCGCCAACCATCCGGCGCGGCACACCTTGCGCGAGGCCGTGATGGGCGAGCCGCTGACCCTGATCGACGAGGGCCAGCGGATCCTCGGGGCCGGCGCCCGGCTGCTGCTGTGCAGCGACGGCGTGCAGACCTTGCGCGACGGCGAGATCGCGGCGCTGGCCGGCCGTCCCGCCAAGCAGCTGGTCGCCGCGGTCCTGGCGGTCGCCGCGCCGCACCAGGACAATGTCACCGTGGTCAAGCTGGAGCGCCTGCCGTGAACAATCCCGTCGTGATCGAAGTGACCCGCGGCCCGCTGGTCGAGAGCCGGCACGAAGGAGCGGCGGCGGTCGTACGACCGGACGGCACCATCGTGGCCAGCTGGGGCGATGTCGGGCGGCCGATCCTGCCGCGCTCGGCCAACAAGCCCATTCAGGCGATGGCCTTCGTCGAGAGCGGCGCGGTCGAGCGCTTCGGCCTCGGCGACGAGCACGTCTCGCTGTCCTGCGCTTCGCACAGCGGCGAGAAGCGGCATGTCGGGACGGTGCGTGCCTGGCTGGCACGCATCGGCCTCGGCGAGGACGATCTCGAATGCGGGACGCATGCGCCGCGCCTGCAGTCGACGATCGAGGAACTGGTACGCGAGGGGCGCAGCGCGACGCCGGCCTTCAACAACTGCTCCGGCAAGCACAGCGGCTTCCTGACGACGGCGGTTCAGTACGGCGAACCGACCCGCGGCTACATCCGCTACGACCATCCCGTCCAGCAGCGGCTGCGCCAGGTCATGACCGAGCTTTGCGGACTGGACGCCGACTCCTTCCCGCACGGAATCGACGGCTGCGGCATTCCCACCCTGGCGACGCCGCTGACGGCGCTGGCGCGGGCGATGGCCAACATGGCCGACCCGTCGCGGCTGTCGTCGCGGCATGCCGACGCCGCGACGCGCATTCGCGCGGCGATGAACGCCGAGCCGTTCATGATGGCCGGCACGGGACGCTTCTGCACCCGGATCAATGCGGCGCTGCCGGG
Source organism: Reyranellaceae bacterium (assembly GCA_046349275.1). Lineage (GTDB taxonomy): Bacteria > Pseudomonadota > Alphaproteobacteria > Reyranellales > Reyranellaceae > Reyranella. Next base: position 99,038 of record JAXMCN010000010.1, read on the forward strand.
CGTCGCCCAGGTCAAGACGGGGGCGGAGGGAGTGTTCTGCGCCATGTTGCCGACCCTCGGCGTCGGCGTGGCGCTGAAGATGTGGGACGGCGCGGCGCGGGCGGCGGAGGTGGCGATGGCAAGCCTGCTCGACCATCTCGGCGTGCTGCCCGCGGGGCAGCGGGACGAGGTCCTGCATCCGCCGGTGCGCAACGTCGTCGGCCTGCTGGTCGGCGAGATGCGGCCGGCGCGCAGCTGGCTGGGCTGACGCCGGCGTGAGCGCGCGGCTGGAGATCACCGAGATCGGGGCACGCGGCGACGGAATCGGCAATCTCGACGGCCGCCGCTGCTTCGTTCCGCTGACCTTGCCCGGCGAGCAGGTCGAGGTCGAGCCGGTCGAGCGGCGCGGCGAGGGCATTGCCGCTTCCCTGGTCGAGGTGCTGGCGCCGTCGCGCCATCGCGTCGCCGCGCCCTGCGCGCACTTCGGGACCTGCGGCGGCTGCAGCCTGCAGCACTGGCGCGCGGACGCCTACCTGGCCTGGAAGGTCGAGCTGATCCGCCACGCGCTCGCCCAGCACGGCGTCGAGGCGCCAGCTTTCGAGCCGCCGCTGCCGGCGGCGCCCGGCGAGCGGCGCCGCGTCGACATCGTGCTTCGCCGGCAGGGGCGCCGCGTCCTCGCCGGCTTCCACGAGCGCGCCAGCAACCGGGTCGTCGACGTCGGCATCTGCGTGGTGGCGCGGCCCGCTCTTGCCGCCCTGCTGGCACCGCTGCGGCAGGCGATGGCGACGGTGTTGCCGGAGGGTGGCACGGCCGACGCCATCGCCAACGAGACCGACAGCGGCATCGATCTCCTGCTGCGGCCGCACAAGCGCTTGGACCTGTCGCTCGAGCGGCGGCAGGATCTCGTGGCGTTGGCCGAGCAGGCCGACCTCGCGCGGATCAGCTGGGGAGATCGCTCGTCCGCCGAGCCGATCGTGGTGCGCCGGACGCCGGTCCTGGCGTTCGGGACGGTGCGGCTCGAGCCGCCGCCCGGCGTCTTCCTGCAGGCCACGAAGCGGGCCGAACTCGCCATGCGCGCGGCGGTCGCGGCCTGGACGGCCGGCAGTGCCAGGATCGTCGACCTGTTCGCCGGGATCGGCGCGCTGACCCTGGGATCGGTCGCGGCCGGAACCCTGGTCGACGGCGATCGACCCGCCGTGGCCGCTCTCGAAGCGGCGCTCCGGCAATCCGCCGCGAACCGGGTGCAGGCGCTGCGCCGCGACCTGTTCCGCAACCCACTGACCAGCGCCGAGTTGGAGGCCTTCGACGCGGTGGTGCTCGATCCGCCGCGCGCCGGAGCGGCGGCGCAATGCGCCGAACTGGCGCGCGCGCGGGTCGCGACGGTCGTCTACGCCTCGTGCGACGCTGCGACCTTCGCCCGCGACGCGCGCGCCCTGCAGGATGCCGGCTACCGGCTCGAGGCGCTCCTGCCGATCGACCAGTTCCTGTGGTCGGCGCATGTCGAGCTGATTGCCCTGTTCCGCCGCGCCCCGCTAAGGTCGGACGGAAACCAACGATCATGAGTGACGAAGACTGGGGAGAGACGCGATGATGTTCGACCTGACCGGCAAGGTGGCGGTGGTGACCGGCGGCAGCCGCGGCATCGGCCGCTCGATCTGCGAGCAGATGGCGGCGCACGGCGCCAAGGTCGTGGTGTCGAGCCGCAAGCTGCCGGCCTGCGAGGACGTGGTGAAGGGCATCAAGGAGAGGGGCGGCGAGGCGACGGCGGTCGCGGCCAGCATCTCCGACAAGGCCCAGCTCGAGAACCTGATCGCCAGCGCTCGCAAGACCTACGGCAAGATCGACATCATGGTCTGCAACGCGGCGTCCAACCCCTATTTCGGGCCGCTGGCCGGGCTGAAGGAGGACGTCTTCCAGAAGATCATGATGAACAACGTCATGTCGAACCTCTGGCTGATGAACATGGTCGGACCGGAAATGGCCGAGCGCAAGGACGGGGCGTTCATCGTCGTGTCGTCGATCGGTGCGCTGATCGGCTCGGCGCACATCGCCGCGTACAACATGAGCAAGGCGGCCGACCTGTCGCTGGTCAAGTCGCTGGCCATGGAATGGGGCAAGCACAACATTCGCGTCAATGCCATCGCGCCGGGCCTGATCCAGACCGACTTCGCCCGTGCCCTATGGGACAATCCGCAGATCCGGGCAGCGAACGAGAGCAAGGCCTCGCTGAAGCGGATCGGCCAGCCCGACGACATCGGCGGCGTCGCCGTCTTCCTCGCCTCGCGGGCGGGCGCCTTCGTGTCCGGCCAGTGCATCATCGCCGACGGTGGGGTCATCGGATCGGGTGCCGAGTAGCGCCGTGGCGGGCCGGCATCCGGTCCTCGCGCGGCTTGCCGAGGTCCTGCCGGGGCTTGCCGAGCGCGCCCCGGAGATCGAGCAGGCCCGCCGGCTGCCGGCCGATATCTCGCGCGCGCTGATCGGCACGGGCGTCTTCAAGCTGTGCGTGCCTGAGACCCTGCATGGCTACGCGGCCGAACCGCAGATGACCCTCGAGGCGATCGAGACGGCCGCGGCCGAGGACGGCTCGATCGGCTGGACCGTGATGATCGGCGTCACCTCGGGCCTCACGGCCGGCTGGCTGGCGCCGGCCGATGCGGCGCTCATCCATGGCCAAGCCGATTCAGTGACGGGCGGCATCTTCGCCCCGCGCGGCAAGGCCGTGCGGACGGCCGAGGGCTGGCGTGTCACGGGCAATTGGCCCTGGGCCTCGGGCAGCTTCCACGCCGGCTGGATGAAGGGCGGATGCGTGGCCTGGGAGGACGGCAAGCCCCGCCTCCTGCGCGAAGGCGTGCCCGAGGTGCTGACGGTCTACATGCCGCGCGAGCGCATCGAGTTCGCCGACACCTGGTACAGCAGCGGCTTGTGCGGCACCGGCTCGTGCGACATGAGCGTGCACGACCTCGACGTGCCGGCCGGCCACGCCCTGTCGCTGTCGCGCGACGCGCCACGGGTCGACGCGCCGCTCTACCGGTTCCCGGTGTTCGGCCTGCTAGCCGCCGGCTGCGGCGCCGTCGCCCTGGGCATCGCCCGCGCAGCGATCACCGACTTGCAGGATCTGGCTGGCGCCAAGGTACCGACGCTCAGCCGGCGCACCCTGGCGGAACGGTCCTCGACCCAATCGGAGGTCGCCCGTGCCGAGGCGCTGGTCCGCAGTGCCCGGGCGTTCCTGGTCGAGGCGGTCGGCGACGCCTGGCAGGACGCGACGCGTGGAAAGGCCATCACGCTGGAGCGGCGCATGGCGCTGCGCCTGGCGGCGACTCATGCGACCGAGGCTGCGGCCGCCGCCGTCGATCTCTGCTACCGCCTGGCCGGGGGCAGCGCGGTGTACCGCAGCAGCCCGCTGCAGCGGCGGTTCCGCGACATCCATGTCGTGACCCAGCACATGATGGTGGCGCCGCCCTCCTACGAGACGGCGGGCCGCGTGCTGCTCGGGCTGCCGACCGATCCCTCGATGATCTGAGCCCGAAGGCGCGATCTATCCGACGTTCAGATCACACCAGACGGGGACGTGATCGGAAGCCTCCGGCCGACCACGTTCGGTCTTGTCGATGCCTGCCGCGCTCAACCGGTCGGCGGCTTGCGGCGACAGCAGGAGATGGTCGATCCGCAAACCCCAGTCCTTGGCCCAGGCACCGGCCTGATAGTCCCAGAAGGTGTAGCAGGCACCATCAGGATCGAACGCCCTGACGGCGTCAGTCAGGCCGAGGTTGAGCAGGGTCCTGAAGGCAGCGCGCGACTGCGGCTGGCACAGGGCGTCGCCGGCGAACGCCTTGGGATTGTAGACGTCGACGTCGGTCGGGCAGACATTGTAGTCACCGCCCAGAACGAACATCTCCTCGCGCGCCAGCAGGTCGCGGGCACGCTGGATGAGACGGTCCATCCAGGCGATCTTGTAGGCGAACTTCTCGGTCGCGATGGGGTTGCCGTTGGGCAGGTAGAGGCCGCCGACGGTCAGGGGCCCGGCCGGAGTCGAGATCCGGCCTTCGACGTACCGTGCCTGCTCGTCGCCGTCGCCGTCGGGCAGGGCCCGAGCCGTCATCTCGACCGGGTGTCGGGACAGCAGGGCGACGCCATTGAATCCCTTCTGCCCGACGATCTCCACGTGGTATCCGGCCGCCTCGACCTCGAGGCGGGGAAACTGCGGTTCCTGCGCCTTGATCTCCTGCAGCACCAGGACATCCGGCTTCGCCGTTTGCAGCCATGCCAGAAGATGCCCCGTCCGCTTGCGGACGGAATTGACGTTCCACGTCGCGATTTTCATCGCGGTCGTTTCAGACGCTGAAGGAGTTGCCGCAGCCGCAGGACGAGGTGGCGTTCGGGTTCTTCACCTGGAACGACGAGCCGACCATCTCCTCGACATAGTCGAGTTCGCTGCCGCGCAGCAGTTCCAGGGAGGTGCTGTCGACCAGCACCGCCGCGCCGTTGCGCTCGATCACGAGGTCGTCGTCGTTGCGCGCATCCTCGAAGGAGAAGCTGTACTGGAAGCCGGAGCAGCCACCGCCCAGCACGGCGACCCGCATCATCACCGGCTTGGGCTCCTTCGACGCCAGGACGGCGATCCGCCGGGCCGCGCTCTCGGAAACGGAAAAGGAGGTCTCGCTCATCGCTGCAAGATGTGGTGCCCGCCGCTCGGCGTCAAGGCGTCGCAGCGCGTTGCACGGCCCGACGACGCTCGCGATGCAGGATGTACAGCCCCGAGCCGATCACCAGCGGCAGCCCGTACCAAACGGCGGGCGACGGCTGCTCGCGGAACCACAGGTAGCCGTAGAGCAGGGCAAACACGATGGAACTGTAGTCGAAGGCCGCGAGCACGGAGGCGGGCGCCAGACGGAAGGCCCGGGTCGCCAGGATCTGGCCGACGCCTCCGATCAGGCCGAGCAGGGACAGGAGGATCCAGTCGCGCGGCGAGGGCCATTTCCACTCGGGAATCGCGCCGACGAGGGAAACCAGGCTGGAGGCCACGCAGAACCAGAAGACCGTTGCCGCATCGTGGTCATAGCGGCTGATCAAGCGTGTCAGGATGGTCGAGAGAGCGTAGCAGAAGGTCGCCGCCAGGACGACCAGGGACAGCCAGTGGACCGTGATGGTCCAGGGTTCGAGCATGATCATGACGCCCGCGAAGCCCACCGCGACGGCGCTCCAGCGGCGCCAGCCGACCTGCTCGCCGAGGATCAGGGCGGCAAGGGCCACCATGAACAGCGGTGCGGCATAGGAGATCGCGTAGGCGTCGACCAGCGGCATGCGCGGGAAGACGTAGAAGAAGCCGAACAGGCTGCCGAAACCGGTCGCCACGCGGGCGACGTGCAGCCAGGGCTTCCGGCTGCGCACCAGGCGGATGCCGCCGGCACTGCGGAACAGGAAATTGAGCGGCACCAGGGCGATGCTGCTGCGGAACAGCATCATCTGGAAGGAGCCGTAGGAATCGCCCAGCCATTTCACCAACGCGTCCATCGTCGAGAACAGCACGAGGGCGGCGACCCGGGCCTGGATGCCAAGCAGGGTCGAGGAGGGGGCGCGAGACGACAAGGCGCGGTATTTGGCTTGTCCGCCATCCTTTCGTAAAGTGCCGCGACAAAGGGGGTGGGTCTGACGATGCGCATGGCTTGGCTGCTGGGCCATCACAACAAGCGTGCGCCGTGGATGATCGCCCTGCTGGTGCTGGTCGGTTCCCTCGTGCTGCGCGGCTTCGATCCGGGCGAGTTGGTTCGGTTGCGCGATTTTGCCTTCGACGGCTACCAGCGTCTCAAGCCCAGGGCCTACAATCCCGAGACGCCGGTCCGCATCGTCGACATCGACGAGGCGGCGCTGGCCGAGTTCGGCCAATGGCCGTGGCCGCGGACCAAGGTCGCTCGGCTGGTCGAAAAGCTGGCGGAGAAGGGTGCCGCCGTCATCGCCTTCGACATCGTGTTCGCCGAGCCCGACCGGGCCTCGCTGTCCCGCTTGGTGAACGACGTGGTGACGCGTGCCGATCCGGCCACCTTGGAAAAGCTGGTGGAGTCCGTGGAGGACAACGACAACGTCCTGGCCAAGGCGATCGCCGGGGCGCCCGTGGTGCTCGGGTTCGGCTTCGAGCCGAAGGGCAGTCCGCGCTCGCCCCGCGTTATGCATGGGCTGGCGGTGACTGGCGACGATCCTGCCCAGTTCCTGCCGGTGCAGAATGGTACGGTGGCGACCATCCCGATTCTCGAGGCGGCGGCCAAGGGCAACGGCAGCGTCAACACCGACATCGACGCCTCGGTGATCCGCCGCGTGCCGCTGCTGTTCCGGCTGGCAGGGCTCGATGGGCTGCTGCCGGCGCTGTCGATCGAGGCCCTGCGCGTCGCCCAGGGAGCAAAGTCGTATCTCGTGAAGTCATCGGGCGCGAGCAGCGAGCTGGCGTTCGGCGAGCACACCGGAATCGTCGCCATCAAGACCGGCGATCTGCAGGTCCGCACCGACCCTGCCGGCCGGCTTCTGCTGTTCGACTCGGGACATCGCGACGAGCGCTTCATCTCGGCCCGCGACGTGATGCTGGACAAGACGCCGGCCGATCGGCTCGAAGCCCAGGTCATCTTCGTTGGAACCAGCGCGCTCGGCCTCAAGGACATCCGTAACACGCCGGTCGGCGGCGCCGTTCCCGGCGTCGAGGTCCACGCGCAGCTCGCCGAGCAGATGCTCGAAGGTAAGTACCTGGAACGGCCGGACTACGCGACAGGCGCCGAGTTCCTATACCTTGCGGCGATCGGCATCGTGCTGGTGCTGCTGCTGCCGCGGCTGAAGGCCGGCCCGATGGCGCTGATCGCCGCCCTGTTCATCGCCATCGGCGTCGTGGTGCCGTGGCTCGCCTATTCGCAGTACGACCTGCTGTTCGACCCCATCTATCCGCCGGTCACCCTGGCGGCGATCTATGTCGCGGGATCGGCGACGGCCTTCATGCGCACCGAGCGCGAGCGGGCTGCGGTCCGCGGCGCCTTCGGCCTGTACCTTTCGCCGGAGGTGGTCGAGCAGCTGGCGCGCAACCCGGACCTGCTGCAGCTCGGCGGCGAGATGCGCGACATCACCATCATGTTCACCGACGTTCGCGGCTTCACGCGCATCTCCGAGCAGTTCGACCCGCTCGGCCTGACCCGATTTATGAACCGGTTCCTGACGCCGATGACCGACCTGATCCTCGGCCATCGCGGCACCATCGACAAGTACATGGGCGATGCCATCATGGCATTCTGGAACGCGCCCCTGCCGGTCGAGAACCACGCGGCCCTGGCCTGCGACACGGCGCTCGCGATGCATGCCGAGCTGCGCCGGCTCAATCTCGAGTGGATGGAAGAGGCCAAGGCGGAGAACCGGCCGTACATTCCCGTGAACATCGGCGTCGGCCTCAATACCGGCCTGGCCTCGGTCGGAAACTTCGGCTCGACTCAGCGTTTCACCTATACTTGCCTGGGCGACGACGTGAACCTCGCGTCTCGGCTCGAGGGGCAGTGCAAGACCTACGGCGTCAGCACCATCCTGGGCGAGCAGACGCGGCAGCTGGTGCCCAACCACGCGGTGATCGAGCTCGACCTGATCATGGTCAAGGGCAAGACCGAGCCGGAGCGCATTTTTGCCCTGCTGGGCGGGCCAGAGACGATCCAAAAGCCCGAATATGCCGAGCTGATGCGGCGGCAGGAGGAAATGCTGGCGCACTATCGCAGCGGCGGCTTCGCCGAGGCGCTGGAGCTGATCGACGGTTGCCTCGCGGCCGCCGAGGCGGCCGAATGGCACCAAGGGTACTACGACATGATGAGGGTGCGTCTCGACGGCTTGATCGACGAGTCGCCCGCCGACTGGACGGGTGTGTATGTCGCCAAGGAAAAGTGATCTCGAAGCCCGCCTCGCGGCGATCGAGGCGCTGGTGTGCCGAGATCTCGGGCGCGGCACGGCCGCGTTGATCGAGGCCAACGCCGGCGGCCTCGCGGGGGCGGCGGCGGCGCTGGCCGAAGCCCGATCGGTCGGCCTGATCACCGGCTTCTTTGTGCCGCGGGCGACGGTTCCGGCGGCCGAGACCGACGGACCAGTGGGGACCGCGCTCCTCGCGGCGGCGCTGCGCGCCTGCGGCAAGGCGGTGCGCGTCGCGGTGGACACGCCCTGTGCCCCTGTGGTGCGGGCGGCCGTCGAGTGCGCGGGGGAGGACGTCGCCGTCGACGAGGTGGCGCTCGCGCCAGGCGGGGACATCGCGCGGCTGGCCGAGACGTGGCGCGCCGCCGGGATCGACCAGGTCGTCGCCATCGAGCGCTGCGGCCCCGCTCGGGACGGGCGGCCGCACAACATGCGCGGGGCAGACGTGTCGGCCTGGACCGCTCCGCTCGAGGAGCTTTTCGTCGCCGGCTCGTGGGGCCGCATCGCCGTCGGCGACGGCGGCAACGAGATCGGCATGGGCCGGCTGCCGGCCGACTTGATCGAGCGGACGGTGCCGAACGGCGCCGAGATCGCCTGTACGGTTTCGTGCGACCATCTCGTCGTGGCCGGCGTGTCGAATTGGGGCGCTTACGGGCTCATGGCGGCCCTGGCCGTTCTGCGTGCCGCGACCGCTCCGATCATCGTGCGGTTCCTGACGGCGGACCGGGATCTCGAGGTGACGCGGGCGATCGTCGAGCGCGCCGCTGCCGTCGATGGCGTCACGGCGCGACCCGAGGCCACGGTCGACGGATTTGGCCCGGACGTGCATGGTCGGCTCATCGAGCAATTGACGCGGATCGCCTCCGGCGCCTAGGAGCCTGTCTGAGAATTGGGTTTCGAAGCGACCGTAAGTCTGGCTGTGAATTTGGGATGAGCAAGCAGTTTCGCGCCTGGAAGATCGACGAAGTCCAGCTTCTGCCGCCGAGCGTGCAGGACTACGTGCCGTCCGGTCACGTGAGCCGGTTCATCGTGACGTTGGTTCAGGAGACGTTGGACCTGGGCGCGATCATCGGGAGCTATCGGGGCGAGTTGGGGCAGCCGCCGTTCGATCCGAGGATGATGACGGCGTTGTTGCTGCAGGGCTTTGTCAGCGGGCTGTACTCGTCGCGGCGGATAGCCCGAGCCTGCGTGGAGCGTGCCGACTTCATGATGCTTGTTGCGGGAGACCCTCCGGACTTCCGCACGATCTGGGAGTTCCGTCGGCGCCACGAGAAGGCGCTGTCGGGTCTGTTCGTGCAGGTGCTGAAGGTGGCGGAAAAGGCGGGTCTGGTGAAGCTGGGTCACGTGGCGCTGGACGGCACGAAGATCCGGGCGAACGCCTCCCGGCACAAGGCGATGAGCTACGAGCGGATGAAGAAGCGGGAAGCGGAGCTTACGGCGGAGGTCGATCGCTGGCTGAAGGCGGCCGACGCGGCGGACCGCGAGGAGGACGGCCAGCACGGCGGCCGTCGCGGCGACGAGCTGCCGGCATGGCTGGCCGACAAGCAGAAGCGGCTGGAGAAGATCCGCCAGGCAAAGGCGGAACTCGAGGCGGAGGCGCAGGCGGCTGCCGAAGAAGAAGGGCGGCACGGTCAGAGAGCCGAGGAGCCTGCACCGAAGGCGGAACCGTCACCCAAGGCGCAACGCAACTTCACCGACCCCGAGAGCCGCATCCTGAAGAGCAAGGACGGCTTCATCCAGGGATACAACGCCCAGGCCGCCGTCGATGGCGAGGCCCAGATCATCGTCGCCCACGGCCTGGTGGCCCAGACGAGCGATCAGGACCAGTTGGTGCCGTTGCTCGACAGCATCCAGGCAAACCTGGGTCGCCAGCCAAAGGAGGTCTCGGCAGATGCCGGCTACTGCAGAGAGGCCAACCTCGAAGCCCTGCACCAGCGCCATATCAGAGGCTACGTCGCAATCGGCCCTGCCAAGCATCCCGGACGAGGCCGGCCAAACCTCTCCGGACCGCTGACGAGGGCCATGCGCACAAGGCTCAAGCGAGCTGGTTGGCGTAGTCGCTACAGGCTACGAAAGCAGATCGTCGAGCCGGTGTTCGGACAGATCAAGCAAGCACGAGGCTTCCGCCAGTTCCTCCTCCGAGGTATCGACCGGGTCAGGGCTGAATGGGCAATGATCTGCACGGCCCACAACATCGCAAAGCTCGCGGCGCGAGCATGACCCAGACCGACAGCGAGACCACATCAACCAAGCCCGCCGGAACTATCCGGACGGGCTCCTAGCGACAGCTGTCGACTCCCTTCATCTCACCCACCTTGCACGGTCCCGTCATGAATAACCCCTACGCTCCCACCCACCCCGAGATTCGCGACGCGGTTCGCCAGCTCTGCCTGAAGTTCGACGGGGCCTACTGGCGCGCCCTCGACCGCGACCGCGGCTATCCGACGGCCTTCGTGAAGGCCCTGACCGACGCCGGCTGGCTCGCTACTCTGATCCCGGAAGAGTATGGCGGCGCCGGCCTCGGCATCTCGGCGGCCGCCGCCGTGCTGGAGGAGGTCCAGCGCGCCGGCTGCAACGGCGCGGCCTGTCACGCCCAGATGTATATCATGGGGACCTTGCTGCGGCACGGCAGCGCCGAGCAGAAGCAGCGCTATCTGCCGCGCATCGCCAGCGGCGAGCTGCGCCTGCAGGCGTTCGGGGTCACCGAGCCGACCAGCGGAACCGATACGCTGGCGTTGCGGACCACCGCCGTGAAGAAGGACAACAGGACCTACATCGTCAACGGCCAGAAGGTCTGGACCAGCCGGGCGGAGCACTCCGACCTGATGCTGCTGCTGGCCCGCACGACGCCCAAGGAACAGACCAAGAAGCGCACCGAGGGCCTGTCCGTGTTCCTGGTCGACATGCGGGAGGCGCTGGGCAAGGGCCTGACCGTCCGGCCGATCCGCACGATGATGAACCACAACAGCACCGAGGTGTTTTTCGACAACATGGAGGTTCCGGCCGAGAATTTGGTCGGCGAGGAGGGGCAGGGCTTCCGCTACATCCTGGGCGGCATGAACGCGGAACGCGTCCTGATCGCCTCCGAGTGCATCGGCGATGCCCGCTGGTTCATCGAGAAGGCCAGCGACTATGCCAAGCAACGGACCTTGTTCGGGCGGCCGATCGGTCAGAACCAGGGCGTGCAGTTTCCCATCGCCCGCGCCTACGCCCAGACGGAAGCGGCCGACCTCATGGTGCGCAAGGCGGCGACCCTGTACGAAGCCGGCCTGCCCTGCGGCGCCGAGGCGAACATGGCCAAAATGCTGGGATCGGAAGCGGCATGGGCAGCCGCCGACATGTGCGTCCAGACCCATGGCGGCTTCGGGTTCGCCGAAGAGTACGATATCGAACGAAAGTTCCGGGAGACCCGCCTCTACATGGTTGCGCCGATCTCGACGAACATGATTCTCAATTTCATTTCCGAGCATGTCCTGGGATTGCCGCGATCCTATTGAGACAGCGGGGACTTGGCGCATACGTGGTGAATGCAAGGTATTTCTTGTGTAGGACTAGAACCTTCACTCCCATTGCGATAAACAATCCAACTAGATTGGTGAAGTATGGCGCGTCCGCGTTCTAGACAGGTCTTCGAGTGAACGACACCGTCGAAGCCCAGGCGGCCCCCGACAAGGGTCTGGTCGCGCTCGTCAGCCTGCTGCGCTTCAACGGTGTCGGCGCCGATGCCGATCAGATCCGCCATCAGCTCGGCGGCATTCGGGTCGGCACGAACGAGATGCTGCGGGTCGCCAAGAACCTCGGGCTGCGAGCGCGCATCCTGAAGAAGAACTGGGAGCGCCTCGCCAAGACCCCGATGCCGGCGATCGCCTCGCTGCGCGACGGCGGCTACCTGCTGATCGGCAAGGCCGGCGAGGACAAGGTCCTGGTCCAGGATCCGCTGTCGCCGCGGCCCGCCCTGATGACCCGCAAGGAGCTCGAGGAGGTCTGGGACGGGCGGCTTGTCCTCATCACCCGTCGAACGGGTCTGCTCGAGCTGGATGGCCGCTTCGACATCAAGTGGTTCGGCAGCGCCATCCTGAAGTACCGTGCCCTGCTGGGCGAGGTGCTGGCCGCGTCTTTCTTCCTGCAGGTCTTCGCGCTGGTCTCGCCGCTGTTCTTCCAGGTCGTGATCGACAAGGTGCTGGTGCATCGCAGCCTCACCACCCTGGAGGTCCTGGTGATCGGCCTGGTGGCGATCTCGCTGTTCGAGACCGTGCTGGGGATTCTGCGCACCTACGTCTTCTCGCACACGACCAACCGGATCGACGTCGAACTGGGCGCCCGGCTGTTCCGTCATCTGCTGGCGCTGCCTTTGGCCTACTTCCAGGCCCGGCGCGTGGGCGACTCGGTGGCGCGGGTCCGCGAGCTTGAGAACATCCGCAACTTCCTGACCAGCTCGGCGCTCACCCTGGTGATCGATCTGTTCTTCACCTTCGTCTTCGTCGCGGTGATGTTCTTCTATTCGCCGATCCTGACGGCGATCGTGCTGGCGGCGTTCCCGTTCTACATCGGCATCTCGGCCGGCGCGGCCCCGCTGTTCCGGCGCCGGCTGGACGAGAAGTTCAAGCGCGGTGCGGAGAACCAGGCCTTCCTGGTCGAGAGCGTGACCGGCGTCGAGACCTTGAAGGCGATGGCGGTCGAGCCGCAGATGCAGCGCCGCTGGGAAGAGCAGCTGGCCGGCTACGTCGCGTCGAGCTTCCGGGTCACCAATCTCGGCAACATCGCCAGCCAGTCGGTGCAGTTCATCAGCAAGCTGGTGACGGCGGCGACGCTGTTCTTCGGCGCCAAGCTGGTGATCGAGGGCACGCTGACGGTCGGCGAGCTGGTCGCCTTCACCATGCTGTCGGGCCGGGCCACCCAGCCCGTCCTGCGCCTGGCGCAGATCTGGCAGGATTTCCATCAGGCCCGGCTGTCGATCGCGCGGCTGGGGGACATCCTCAACACCACACCGGAGGCGGCGATCAAGCCGGGCCGGGCGGCGCTGCCGCCGATTCGCGGCGAAGTGGCGTTCGAGCACGTCACCTTCCGCTACCGCATCGACGGCCCCGAGGTGCTGAGCGACATCAACCTCAAGGTGCCGGTCGGCCAGGTCGTCGGCATCGTGGGCGCCTCAGGTTCAGGCAAGAGCACATTGGCGAGATTGATCCAGCGTCTGTCGGTGCCCGAGAGCGGGCGCATCCTGGTCGACGGGGTCGATCTGGCGATCGTCGACACGTCGTGGCTGCGCCGGCAGGTCGGCATCGTCCTGCAGGACAACATCCTGTTCAATTGCTCGGTGCGCGAAAACATCTCCCTGGCGCAGCCGGGCATGCCGATGGAACGGGTGGTCGCCGCGGCCCGCATGGCCGGTGCACACGACTTCATCCTCGAGTTGCCCGACAACTACGACTGCATCATCGGCGAGCGCGGCAGCAGCCTGTCGGGCGGCCAGCGCCAGCGCATCGCCATCGCTCGCGCCCTTGCCACGGATCCGCGGATCCTGATCTTCGACGAGGCGACCAGTGCGCTGGACTACGAGAGCGAGCGGGTCATTCAGCAGAACATGGCCCATATCTCCAAGGGCCGCACCGTGTTCATCATCGCCCACCGGCTGTCGACGGTGCGCGGCGCGGATCGCATCATCACGCTCGATCGCGGCCGGATCATCGAGGACGGCACGCACGACGAGCTGATCAAGACAGGCGGGCGCTACGCCACCTTGTGGCGCATGCAGGGGGGACTCCATGGCGTCCGCTAGTACCGTCGTACCGTTTCGCGCCAAGCCGAAGCCCAAGGCCGGAGGCAGCCGCGCGCGTGACGAGCTGGCCTTCCTGCCGGCCGCGCTCGAGGTCGTCGAGACCCCGCCGTCGCCGGTCGGACGGGCGATCGGGGCGACCATCATCCTGGTGTTCTGCCTCGCCCTGGCCTGGGCCTGCTGGGGCGAGGTCGACATCATCGCCTCGGCCCAGGGCCGCATCATCCCGAGTGGCAACGTCAAGCTGATCCAGCCCTTCGAGACCGGCGTCATCCGGTCGATCAAGGTCCGCGACGGCCAGGCCGTGAAAGCCGGCGAGACGCTGATCGAGCTCGATGCGACGATGAATGCCGCCGAATACCAGAGGTTGCGCAGCGACCTTCTGGCGGCGCAGCTCGACGTCGCCCGCCTGCAGGCTGCGCTGATCGACGAGGGCGATCCGCTGAAGGCCTTCGTGCCTCCCGAAGGAGCGTCGCCGGCGCAGATCGATACGCAGAAGCGGTTTCTGATCAGTCAGGATGGCGAGTATCGGGCAAAGATTGCGACCTTGAAGCGTCAGGAGGAGCAAAAGCTCGCCGAGCAGGCCACGATCGGTGCCGCGATCGAGAAGCTCGAGGCCACGATCCCGGTCGCGCAGGAGCGCTACGACGTCCGCAGGACGCTGTACAACAAGGAAATCGGCGCCAAGCTCGCCTATCTGGATGCTCAGCAGCAGCTGCTCGAGCAGCAGAAGGACCTGGCGCTGCAGAAGAGCCGCTACCAGGAGGCGACCGCGGCGCTCGCCGCATTGCGCGAGAGCGTCGAGCAGACCAAGGCCGAGTACCGGCGCAGCCGCTTCGGCGAGTTTACCGAGGCGCAGCGCAAGGCGGCGGGGCTGGAGCAGGACGCCATCAAGGCCGAGCAGCGGACCCGGCTGCAGACCTTGACCGCACCCCTCGACGGTACGGTGCAGCAACTCGCCGTGCACACGGTCGGCGGCGTGGTGACTCCCGGCCAGGTGCTCATGGTGGTCGTGCCGACCGGCAGCACCCTCGAGGTCGAGGCGACCATCGCCAACAAGGATATCGGCTTCGTGCATGGAGGCGAGGCGGCCGAGATCAAGGTCGATACGTTCAATTTCACGCGCTACGGCATGATCGCCGGAAAGGTTCTGACGATCTCGCCGGACGCCGTGCCCAAGGACAAGCGCGGCGGTCAGCCGGCCGACAAGGCCAGGGGATCGGATGGCTCATCCAGCGAGCCGCAGGATCAGGATCTGGGATACACGGCTCGAATCGGCCTCGACACCACCCAGATGCAGATCGGCGACCGCATGGTGAATCTGGCGCCAGGCATGGCGGTGACCGTCGAGATCAAGACGGGGTCGCGCACGATCATCAGCTACATTCTGTCGCCGCTGGTGAAGTACCGGCAGAACGCCTTGCACGAGCGCTGACCCGGCGCGGCTCGACCGGAGCCGCCAGTCCCTGGTGTGTGGGCCCGACTGTATCCGCAGCCGAGAGCGCTGAATCTCGTTGTCGGGGCATGGCCAGGATTGCGTGGATCGACTTTCAGAGCGTGCATGACCGCGCCGCCCATGTCGTATGGGGGATGCCGTCCGAGGAGGCTCAGGACCTGCGGCCGGTGGCCGCCAAGCTCAATGCCCTGATCGATCGGCAGAAGCTGCCGGGCGACTACGCCGTGGCGGTCGTCCGAACAGCGGGAGAGCCGCGGGTGGCCTGCGTCTTCGCGGACGCGGCGGCGGCGGCCCGCCTCGCCGAGATCGTCGGCGCCTCGGCGGGGGAGCGGGGCGAGGCGTGGGGAAGCGAGCGCCATTTCACGCTGGATGCGGTGACTCTCGAGGCCATCGATCAGTCCGCAGGCACGCGTCGCCGCCGCCGGCCTGCGCGAGATTGAGGCGTCAGTCGAACAGGTAGCCCGAGAGCGTCGAGAGGACCGAGGTCGCGGCGGTGTGCCCGACCGCAAGCAGGAACGCCGTCCAGGCCAGGGTGACGAGGGTGGCGAGCCAGCCCAGCATCGCCATCAGCCCGTCATCCTCGATCAGGGCCAGGCAGAAGAACAGGACCGCCCAGGCCGGGAACAGGTTGTCGAAGGGGATAGGCAGGGCGAGGATCACGATGGCCAGGGTCCACCCGCCCAGCAGCAACCGTCGCGCAAGGCCTCGCACTGCCCATTCGTGGCGCGCGTGGACCGAGCGCTCCAGCCGTCGGATGACATTCGCCGAGCGGGCGAGGAAATCCTGCAGCTTGCCGCGCGGCAAGCCGCGCCGCCCGATCACCCGGGGCAGGGTGGGAACCGTTCGTCCGGTCATCTGCTGGAGCAGCAGGATCACCATCGGGACGCCGGTGATCGTGGACAGCCACGGGATGCCGGTGGGAATGCAGTTCGGCAGATTGAGCGCCAGGATGGCGAAGGCGAAGGATCGTCCGCTGAGCCCGGCCAGCAACTCGTCGAGGGTCAGTACGGAAGTGCGCGCGCCGCTGAACAGGCCGTCGAGCGTGTCCAGCAGCGCGAAATTGTCCTTCATCCCGCCAGCCGCTGCAGCAGGCGCCGGGCCAGAACGAGATGCGGGCGATCCAGCATCTTGCCGTCGAGCGTGAGCACGCCGGCGCTCGGATTGGATTCGAAGGTGGCGACGACCCGGCGCGCCCAGTCGGCTTCGGCGGCCGTCGGTGTGAAGACCTCGTGGATGACCGCCACCTGGTCCGGATGGATGGCGATCTTGCCGCCATAGCCCATGCGGCGGGCGTCCACCGCCTCGGCGCGCAGCCCGGCGACATTGCGGATGTCGGGGTAGACGGTGTCGTAGGCGGTCACGCCCGCGGCGACTGAGGCCATCAGGTTCACGGTGCGGGCGAGCTTGAAGGTCTCGTCGTACTCGCCGGGGGCCGGACCCTTGGCGAGAGCCCCGAGGTCCGCCATCAGGTCCTCGCCGCCCCACGAGTGCCCGACCAGGCGCGCGTGCCGCGCCGGCGCGGCGGCCAGCGCCAGCACCGCAGCGGCGCTTTCGGTGGCGATGGTCAGGATGCGGGTGCTGCCGGCCTCGATGCCTTCGCGTGCCTCGAGGGCATCGAGGTAGGTCGCCAGCAGATCGAGGTTCGCCTGCCCGACGCACTTCGGGAAGACGATTCCGTCCGGCCGGCCCTGCATGACGACCGCCAGGTCGCCCAAGGTCAGACCGGTGTCGAGCGCATTCACCCGGACGTAGAGCCTGGGGCCTCGGCGGTCGCTTGCCGACAGATAGGCCAGCGCCATCTCTCGCGCCGCCTGCTTGCGGTCGGTGGCGACGGAATCCTCGAGGTCGATGATCAGCGCATCGGCGCCGCTGCCGGCGCCCTTGGCCAGCTTGCGCTCGGAATCGCCGGGCACGAAGAGGAACGAGCGCATGGGGTCAGTCCTTCGCTTTGCGGCGCATCAGCGCCTGCCGGGTGCATTGGGCGACGATCTCGCCGCGCTGGTTGATCGCGACATGGGCGAACTCGACGATGCCGGCGTCGGGCCGCGAGCGGCTTTCGCGGACGCTCACGACCGTCGTCTGCACGTGCAGCGTGTCGCCGTGGAAGACCGGCTTGGGGAAGCGAACGTCCGTCATCCCGAGATTGGCGATCGTCGTGCCCAGGGTCGTGTCGTTGACCGTGATGCCGATCATGAGCCCGAGGGTGAACAGGCTGTTGACGATGCGCTGGCCGAACTCGGTCTTGGAGGCGAACTCCTCGTCGAGATGCAGCGGCTGCACGTTCATGGTCAGCGAGCTGTACAGGACATTGTCCATTTCGGTGACCGTCCGCGTCCAGGGATGGTCGAACACCCGGCCGACCTCGAACTCCTCGAAATACAGTCCTGCCATCTTCCTCCCCGCGAAAGTCAGACCGCTTCTAGCACGGATGGACGCTGGCCGGTTCGCCATCGTATCAATGGCGCCACACCACGAAACAACGACCGGGAGCGGGATCAATGCGTGCACTGCTGAGCGAGACACCAGGCGGGCCGGAGAGCCTGAAGATGGTGGAGATTCCGTCCAAGCCGCTCGGCAAGGGCCAGGTCCGCGTCGCCATCCGCGCCGCCGGCGTCAACTTTCCCGACACGCTGATCATCGCCGACAAGTACCAGTTCAAGCCGCCGCGGCCTTTCGCGCCCGGCCATGAGGTCGCCGGCGACGTCACCGAGGTCGGCGAGGGCGTGAGCGGCTACAAGGTGGGCGACAGGGTGATCGGCATGATCGGCCACGGCGGATACGCCACCGAGGCCGTGATCGATCAGGGCAACGTCCTGCCGATGCCGGCCAACATGAGCTACGAGGACGGCGCCGCTTTCACCATGACGTACGGCACGTCCTACTATGCCCTCAAGCAGCGCAGCAGCTACCAGCCCGGCGAGACCCTGCTGGTCACCGGTGCCTCGGGCGGTGTCGGGCTGACGGCGGTCGAGCTCGGCGCCCTGATGGGGCTGAAGGTGATCGCCGCCGTCGGCTCGGACGAGAAGATGGAGATCTGCCGCCAGTATGGCGCGACCATGTTCGTGAACTACGCCAAGGAGAAGATGCGCGACAAGGTCAAGGAGCTGACCGGCGGCAATGGCGCCGAAATCGTCTACGACGCGGTCGGTGGCGACGCGTTCGACGAATCGATCCGCTGCATCGCCTGGTACGGCCGGCTCCTGGTCGTCGGGTTCGCCGCCGGCCGCATTCCGTCGCTGCCGGCCAACCTCGCCCTGCTCAAGAGCTGCGACGTGCGCGGCGTCTTCTACGGCGCGTGGCGCGGCCGCAACCCCGGCGAGGCGCGCAAGAACTTCGACGAGCTGCTGAAGTGGTATGGCGAGGGCAAGCTCAAGCCGCACATCTCCATGCGGTTTCCGCTCGAGAAGGGCGCCGAGGCCATGAACGCGCTGCTGTCGCGCAAGGCGACCGGAAAGGTCGTGCTGACGGTCGCGTAGCGCTCGATGGTCGGGCGTCGCAGCCTGCTCGCCGGCGCCGCCGCGGTCGCGGCCGCCCGGCCGTCGCACGCCGACGATTTTCCCAGCCGGCCGATCACGGTGGTGGTGCCGTTCGCCGCCGGCGGCGCGATGGACGTTGTGGCTCGCATCGTCGGCCGCGAGGTCTCCGAGCAGCTCGGCCAGCCGGTCGTGATCGACAATCGCGGGGGCGCCGCCGGCTTGATCGCGGCGGCGGCGGTCGCGCGGGCGGAGCCGGACGGGCACATGTTGCTGCTCGGGTCGGCCGCCCAGGTCACGATTCCGCCGTGGATCAATCCCGGTCTGACCTTCGATCCGCCGCTCGATCTCGTGCCGGTGGCGCATCTGGTCGACACGCCGATGGTGATGATCGTCTCGGCCGGCTCCGAAATGCATAGCCTCGACGATTTCATAACGGCGGCGCGGGCTCATCGCGGCGGCCTGAACTATGCGTCGACCGGCGTCGGCACGATCTCGCATCTCGTGATGGAGAGCCTCAAGCTAGCGGCCGACATCGAGGTCGTGCATGTGCCCTATCGCGGCGCCGCGCCGGCCCTCAACGATCTCCAGGCTGGCCGGGTCCAGGCGATGTTCACGAGCACGGCGTCGGCCGCTCCGCTGGTCGCCGGCGGCAGGTTGCGGCCGCTGGCAGTGACCACGAGCCGTCGGTCGCCGCTGCTGCCCGAGGTGCCGACGATGGCCGAGGCGGGCTGGCCGGCCGCCGAGGTCATCGTCTGGGCGGGAATCCTGGCGCCGTCCGGCGCGCCGCGGCCTGCCCTGCGCAAGCTCGAGCAGGCCTTCATCGCGGCCACCCTGGCGCCACAAGCGCGCGAGCGCTTCGTCAAGCTGGGCGCCGATCCGGTCGGGCAGGGCGCCAAGGAGTTCGCCGAGGTCTTGAAGGTCGATCTCGACCATTGGCAGCGAGTGGCCGCAGCATCCGGCGTCAAGGTAGAATGAGAGACAGGAAAGGGGAACGCATGGGCAGGCTGGCAGGCAAGATCGCGATCATCACGGGGGCTGCCTCCGGTATTGGCGCCGCCTCGGCGAGGCTGTTTGCCGACGAGGGCGCGCAGGTGCTGGCGGTCGATCGTCCGGAGTCGGCCATCGACACGGTGCATGCCGGGGTGGGGGCGATCGTGCCCTTCGCCTGCGATCTCACGGTCGACGACGCACCCAAGCGCATCATTGGAAAGGCGCTGGAGCGCTTCGGCGCCCTCGACATCCTGTTCAACAACGCCGGGGTGAGCGGCCGCGCCTTCGTCGAGGAAATGACCGACGCCGAGTGGGACCGCGTCAATGGGGTCAACGTGCGTGCGATGTTCCGGATGTGCCGGGAAGCGATCCCGGCGCTGCGCGAACGGGCCCGCGAGAAAGGTCGTGCGCGGATCGTCAACACCGCCTCGGTCATGGCGTTCGACACCGACTACGGCCTGGCGGCCTATTGCGCCTCCAAGGCGGGCGTCGGCGGCCTCACGCGGACCCTGGCGCTCGAGCTCGGGAAGTTCAACATCACGGCCAACTACGTCTGTCCCGGGGCGATCTATACCGGCATGACCCAGGGCAACTTCGACAAGCCGGAGATCCGCGCCGTGTGGGAGAAGAAGGCGGCCTTGCGCCGACTGGGACAGCCGATCGACATTGCCCGCGGCGCCCTTCTCCTGGCGTCGGACGAGGCTGATTTCATCACCGGCCACGAGTTGGTGGTCGACGGCGGGCTGACGCTGAGAACATGAGGACGATGTCCAACATCCATTCCTTCGCCGGGGACTACGGCGAAGCGCGCGACAAGTTCCGGGCCGCGGCGCGCATCGCCGGCGCTGCCCTGCACCGCTACGACAATCCGGCCAAGGGGCCGGCGGGCGAGGCGTTGACGACGGATGTCGCCTGGCTCGGGCCTGAGGACGCGTCGAAGGTGGTCGTCACCCTGTCCAGCACGCATGGCGTGGAGGGCTATTGCGGCTCGGGCTTCCAGGTCGACTGGCTGTCCGGGGTCGGGGCGGCCGGGCTGCCGGCTGGCACGGCGGCACTGCTTGTCCACGCCATAAATCCCTACGGCTTCGCCTGGACCCGCCGCGTGACGGAGGAGGGGAACGATCTCAATCGCAACTACGTCGACCATAGCCGGCCCTATCCCGTGAACGAGGGCTATCTCGAAATCGCCGACCTCCTCGTGCCGGCCGATCTCGGCCCGGAGGCCTTGCGGGCGGCCGACGCCGGGCTGGCGGCCTATCGCAGGAAGGTCGGCGACGTCGCGTTTTTCCGGGCTGTTTCCGGCGGTCAGTACAGCCATCCCGATGGCATGTTCTTCGGGGGTGGCGGTCCTTCCTGGTCTAACCGCACGCTGCATGCGATCGCCGACACGTTCCTGCGAGGCCGCTCGGACGTCGCGGTGATCGATTTCCACACCGGACTCGGGCCCTACGGCTACGGCGAGCCGATCACGCACTACGACATCGATTCCTCGGGCTCGCGCCGGGTCAGGGCCTTCTGGGGCGAATCCGTCACCGAATCCAAGCGCGGCCAGACGGCCTCCCAGGCGCGCGACGGGCTTGGCCATTACGGCCTGAACCGGGTCCTGCGCGAGCCGGACACCAGGCTGACCATGTGCACCCTGGAGTTCGGGACATTCGACAGGGAGTCCGGCCAGAAGGCCTTTCGTGCCGATCATTGGCTGCACAAGCATGGCGACCCGCTGGGCAAGGAGGCCGAACCCATTCGCCGGGCGATGCGACGGCAGTTCTATCCGGAGACCGACGACTGGAAGGAAGCGGTGCTGTTCCGCGGCCACCAGGTGGCGCGGCAGGCCATCGCCGGCGTGCAACTGGGGGACCTATGACCCCGGCATCCGGCGCTGGGGACAAACTGCCGCGAGAAAGCCGCACGAACATCCATCGCTCCCTGCTAAAAGCCTGACATGCGTGCCTTGCTGGCGCTGCTCGCCTTCGTGGTGGTCGCGGCGCTCAATCTCCTGTGGTGGTGGTATCCGAACCGGCCGGTCGAAATTTCCGGTTGGACGACGGCGCCGTTGCGCAGCGTCTCTTTCGCTCCCTACCGGCCGGGCCAGAGCCCGCTCAGCCGGACCTTCCCGACGGCGACCCAGATCGAGGAAGACCTCAAGCGCTTGCAGGGCAAGGTCCAGGCCATCCGCACCTACTCGGCGGGCGAGAATCTCGAGGCCGTGCCCCGTCTGGCCGGCAAGTATGGGCTCAAGGTCTGGCATGGCGCCTGGCTCAACGGCAACGAGCGCGAGAACATCGAGCAGATCAACCTGCTGATCGACCACGCCAACAAGCACAAGGATACGGTCGAGCGGGTGATCGTCGGCAACGAGGTGCTGCTGCGCAAGGACCTGACGGCCAACGAGCTGCGACGTTACATCCGGCAGGTCAAGCAGCGGGTGACCCAGCCGGTCACCTACGCCGACGTCTGGGAATTCTGGTTGCGCAATCCGCAGCTCGCCGACGAGGTCGACTTCATCACCATTCACATCCTGCCCTACTGGGAGGACGAGCCGATCGGCCTCGATCGCCGCGAGCCCAACGGCCAGCGCAGCATCGAGAAGCACATCGTCGACATCTACAAGAAGGTCCAGGCCCGCTTTCCCGGCAAGACGATCGTGATCGGCGAGACCGGCTGGCCGAGCGACGGCAGAATGCGTTCGGATGCCCGTCCTGGGCGGGTCGAGCAGGTCGCCTACTTCTCGATCTTCCGTGGAATCGCCGACCGCGAGCACTTCGACTACAACATCGTCGAAGCCTTCGATCAGTGGTGGAAAGCGCGCCAGGAAGGCACGGTCGGGGCCGCCTGGGGATTGCTCGACGCCGCGGGGCGCTCCATGTTCGAGCTCGGCACGCCGGTCTCCGCCGAGCCACATTGGCGCGCCCTGTTCATCGTTTCCACCCTGGGGGCGGGGCTGCTGCTGCTGGGCTTCGTGAGCCTGAGGCAGCCCAAGAAGCGGGCGATCGCCATCTACGCGCTGTTCGCCCAGCTGGTCGCCACCTGCTACGTGCAGGCGACCTGGGTCGATTTTTCGCGGACCTTCTATTTCGAGAAGGTGCTCGGCGTGGCGTTCTGGGCCGTCCTGCTCGGCTTGTTCAGCTATGCCCTGCTGCGCGGAATCGCCGACAGCCTGACCCATCGCATGGCCGATCCGTCGCTCTACGGGGCGCGGGTCAGGGAGGCCTGGCGCGCCTGGCGCGAGCTGCCGCGCTACCGCATCTTCCAGCGCGTCGATCTGATGGCCCAGCTGCTGTATCTGGCGCTCACCGTGCTGTGCATCTTCTACCTGATCGTGATCAGCATCGACTGGTACGACGGCGTCATCCGGCTGAGCGACACATGGTACCGCCAGATCGCGATCGACGGGCGGTACCGCGACTTCCCGATTTGGAGCTTCGTGATTCCGAGCATCGTTCTGCTCGCCTGGAAGGCGCTGACCATCCTGCGCGACGATCCGGTGCCGCGGTCCGCGCGCTGGGCAAAGGCGCTGTCGTTCGGCCGCCTGCTTGGCTACGACGGCTCGCGCGGCCTGGTGCGCATGGACCGTCGGCTGAGCCGCCTGGGGCCGGTCCTACCCGAGATCGTCCTGGCTTTCCTGCTGGTGTTCTGGGCTGCCGTGATGCTGGTCACCGAAGGCGCCATCAAGCTCTACGACGGCGGCGCCGGCGGCTTTGCCGCGGTCGATGGCGGGCGATGGGTCATTCGCACCCTGTTCTGGAACACCCAGGCCGACTGGTTCGCGGCGCTCGCCGTGCTGATGGCCGTGCCCTACCTGGCCACGATCTACGTCTCGGTGCGCGAACCACTGGCAGAACCGCCGCCAGACTCCTATACGAGCAAGTGGTAGGCGCCAGGCGGGAGTTACCAGATGGAAATCAAGGGCGAGTACAAGATCGCGGCTCCGCGCGAGAAGGTGTTTGCGGCGTTGAACGATACCAGCGTGCTGCAGGCCTGCATTCCCGGCTGCGAATCGCTGGAGAAGATCTCGGACACCGAGATGACGGCCAAGGTGAAACTGCGGATCGGCCCGGTCAGCGCGCGCTTCGCCGGCAAGGTCACGCTGTCCGACATCGACCCGCCGAACGGCTACAGGATCTCGGGCGAGGGGCAGGGCGGTGTCGCCGGCTTCGCCAAGGGGGGCGCGGTCGTAACTCTGCGCGAGGACGGCGCCGACACCGTGCTCGAGTACAATGCCGACGCCCAGGTCGGCGGCAAGATCGCCCAGGTCGGGGCCCGCCTGATCACGGGCACGGCGCGCAAGCTGGCCGACGAGTTCTTCGGCAAGTTCGCGACCACCATCAACAACCCGTCGCCGGCCGCCGTCGCGGGCGTCGCGTCGCGCCTCGCGCCGCCGCCGGCCCCGCCGCCGATGCGCTCGGAGCTCGCTCAGAAGGGCTACCAGCACTGGACGGTGATCGGCGTCGGGGCGGCCGTGCTCGTCCTGATCTTTCTTGCGAGCCGCTAGCAGATCGGCCGCTGGCCGCAATTCGCTTGACCGGCCGGTGAGCGCCTTGCCAGAGTTGCCACCAATCATGGCGGGTGGTCGCCGGCCGCGCCGAACCAACGATTTCGAGGGAGAAGAGTAGATGACCATTTCCGTCGCGATGACCGTCAACGGCAAGCCCGTCTCGGGCAAGGTCGAAGCGCGTACCTTGTTGGTTCAGTTCCTGCGCGAGCATCTCGGCATGACCGGGACCCATGTCGGCTGCGACACCAGCCAGTGCGGCGCCTGCGTCGTGCACGTCGACGGTAAGTCGGTGAAGTCGTGCACCATGCTGGCGGTGCAGGCCGAGGGCGCCAAGGTGATCACCATCGAGGGCTTGGCCGAGAGCGCCGACAAGCTGCATCCGATGCAGGAGGCGTTCCGCGAGAACCACGCGCTGCAGTGCGGCTTCTGCACGCCGGGCATGGTGATGAGCGCCATCGACATGGTGAAGCGGCACAACTACCAGCTCGACGAGGCGACGGTGCGCCGCGAGCTCGAGGGCAACCTGTGCCGCTGCACCGGCTACCACAACATCGTCAAGGCGATCCTGGCCGCTGCGCCGGCCATGAAGTCGGCGGGGGTGTAGCCATGACTGCCGAAACCGGAATCGGCGCCCGGGTGAAGCGGAAGGAAGACCAGCGCTTCCTGACCGGCACCGGCCGCTATGTCGACGACCTGCCTCTGGCACGCGCGACCTACGCCTTTTTCCTGCGCTCGCCGCACGCGCACGCCAAGATCAAGAGCATCGACGTCTCGGCGGCCAAGGGCATGCCGGGTGTGGTCGAGATCTTCACCGGCAAGGACATTGCCGACGCCAAGGTCGGTGGCCTGATCTGCGGCTGGGTGGTCAAGGACAAGCACGGCCAGCCGCACAAGGCGCCGCCGCACCCGGTGATGGCCGTCGACACGGTGCGCTACGTCGGCGACACGGTCGCCATGGTGGTCGCGGCGAGCGCCGCCGAGGCGCGCGACGCGGCCGAGGCGATCAAGGTGGACTACGAGGTCCTGCCGGCCACGATCGACCTCGCCACGGCGCTGTCGCCGGGGGCGACCGAGGTCCATGCCGAGGCGCCGGGCAACCTGATCTACGACTGGGAGATCGGCTCGAAGGCCGATGCCGACGCCGCCTTCGCCAAGGCGGCGCACGTCACCAAGCTGGATTTCGTGAACAACCGGCTGATCCCGAACGCCATGGAGCCGCGCGCCGCGGCGGCCGAGTACGACAAGGGGACCGGCCAGTACACGCTGTGGTCGACCAGCCAGAACCCGCACGTGCTCCGGCTCATCCTGTCGGCCTTCGTGCTCGGCATTCCCGAGCACAAGCTGCGGGTGATCGCCCCCGACGTCGGCGGCGGCTTCGGCAGCAAGATCTTCTGCTACGCCGACGAGACCCTCGTGTGCTGGGCGGCATCCAGGGTCGGCCGACCGATCAAGTGGACGGCCGAGCGCAGCGAGTCGTTCCAGACCGATTGCCATGGCCGCGATCACGTCACCCATGCCGAACTGGCGCTCGACAAGGACGGCAAGTTCCTGGCCATGAAGGTCGACACGATCGCCAACATGGGGGCGTATCTCTCGACCTTCTCGACGGCCGTGCCGACCTACCTGTACGCGACCTTGCTGGCCGGCCAGTACACCACCCCGGTGATCTACGCCAACGTCCGGGCGGCGCTCACCCACACCGCGCCTGTCGATGCCTACCGCGGCGCCGGCCGACCCGAAGCGACCTTCGTCGTCGAGACCTTGGTCGAGGCGGCGGCGCACCAGATGAAGCTCGATCCGGCCGAGCTCCGCCGGCGCAACTTCATTCCGGCCGAGGCCTTCCCGTACCAGACGCCGGTCGCCCTGCAGTACGACTCCGGCAACTATCCGCCGATCATCGACGAGGCGATGAAGATCGCCGACTACAAGGGCTTCGCGGCCCGGCAGGCCGAGGCCAAGGCCCGCGGCAAGCTGCGCGGCATCGGCTTCTCGTCGTACATCGAGGCCTGCGGCCTCGCGCCGTCCCAGGTCATCGGCCAGCTGGGCGGCGGCGTCGGCCAGTGGGAAGCGGCCCAGATCAAGTTCAACCCGACCGGCAACGTCCAGATCCTGACCGGCGCCCACAGTCACGGCCAGAGTCACGAGACGACCTTCGCCCAGATCGTGTCCGACAAGCTCGGCGTGCCGCTCGAGAACATCGAGGTCGTGCACGGCGATACGGCGACGACACCGTTCGGCATGGGCAGCTACGGCAGCCGTTCGCTGGCGGTCGGCGGCTCGGCCATCATGAAGGCAGCCGACAAGGTCATCGCCAAGGGCAAGCGCATCGCCGCCCATCTCATGGAAGCCTCGGTGGCCGACGTCGTGTTCGAGGGCGGCACCTTCAAGGTGGCCGGCACCGACAAGGCAGTGCCACTCGGGCAGGCCGTGTTCGCGGCCTACGTGCCGCACAACTATCCGCTGGCCGAGCTCGAGCCCGGCATGGACGAGAACGCCTTCTACGATCCGTCGAACTTCGTCTATCCGTCCGGCACGCAGATCTGCGAGGTCGAGATCGATCCCGACACCGGCGAGGTCGAGATCGTCAACTTCACCGCGGTCGACGATTTCGGCAACATCATCAACCCGATGATCGTCGAAGGCCAGGTGCATGGCGGCATCGTCCAGGGCGTCGGGCAGGCCTTGCTGGAAAATGCCGTCTATGACGAGGCGACCGGACAGCTCATCAGCGGCTCGTACATGGACTATACCATGCCGCGCGCCGACGACGTGCCGTCCTTCAAGCTCGGTTACAAGGTCACGCCTTGCCCGCACAATCCGCTGGGCGTGAAAGGGTGCGGCGAGGCTGGTGCGATTGCCGCGCCGGCTGCCGTGATGAATGCCGTCCACAACGCGCTGGCGCCGCTCGGCGTCAAGCACGTGCCTATGCCCGCGACGCCGCTCAACGTGTGGCAGGCGATCAACGGCGCCGCGCCACGGGCGGCCGCGTAACGGGAGGGAGAGAAATGTACGATTTTGCCTATCATCGTCCGAAGTCGGTCGCCGATGCCGTCAACCTGCTGAAGGGCAAGGCCGAGGCGCGGCCGATGTCGGGGGGCATGACCCTGATCCCGACCCTCAAGCAGCGCCTGGCCAAGCCCAGCGACGTCGTCGATCTCGGCGGCGTGCAGGGACTGGCCGGCATCAAGGTCGAGGGCAACAACGTCGTCATCGGCGGCATGACCCGCCATGCCGCCGTCGCCGGCTCGGCCGAGGTCAAGTCGGCGATTCCGGCGCTGGCCTATCTGGCCGGGCACATCGGCGATCCGGCCGTGCGCAATCGCGGCACGATCGGTGGCTCGATCGCCAACAACGATCCGGCGGCGGACTACCCGGCGGCGGTCGTGGCGCTCGGCGCCACCATCACGACCAACACCGGCAGCCACGCCGCCGACGGCTTCTTCAAGGGGCTGTTCGAGACGGCGCTGGGCGAGGGCGAGATCATCACCTCGGTGAGCTTCCCCAAGGCTGAGAAGGCCGCCTACATGAAGTTCCCCAACCCGGCCTCGCGCTACGCGATGGTCGGGGTGTTCGTCGCCAAGACGGCCGGCGGCGTGCGCGTTGCCGTGACCGGAGCCGGCCCGTGCGTGTTCCGGGTCAAGGCCATGGAGGACGCGCTGGCCAAGAACTTCTCGTCGGCGGCGATCAAGGACATCAAGATCCCGGCCGACGACCTGAACAGCGACATCCACGGCAGCGCCGAGTATCGGGCGCACCTGGTCAACGTGATGGCGCGGCGCGCCGTGGACGCGGCGAACAAGTAGCCGGCCCCTGCGCGCTCTCGTCACCGGCTTCGATCCGTTCGGCGGCGACGACGTCAATCCGTCGTCCCGCGCGGTGGCCGGTTTGCCGTCCCGCCTGGGCGGGATCGAGATCGCCACGGCGGAACTCCCGACCTCTTACGCGCGGTCGGGAGAGGTGCTGGAGGACGCCCTCCGCAGAGTACGCCCGGACATCGTCCTGTGCGTCGGGCAGGCGGGCGGGCGGTCGGAGTTGTCGCTCGAGCGGGTCGCCATCAACGTCCAGGACGCGCGCATTCGCGACAACGACGGCCGCCAGCCGATCGACATTGCAATCGTCGCCGGCGGACCCGCCGCCCATTTCACGACCCTGCCCATCAGGGCTTGCGTTGCCGAGATGCGACGGGCCGGTCTGCCCGCCGGGGTTTCGAACACGGCCGGCACCTTCGTCTGCAACCACATCTTCTACGTCTTGATGGACGCGCTCGGCCGCAACGGGCTCGGAGCAAGAGGGGGATTCCTGCACATCCCCTATCTGCCGGCGCAAGCCGCGCGGCTCGGTGGCGCCCCGTCGATGGCTCTGGCCGACATCGTTCGCGGCATCGAGATCGTGCTCTCGGTCAGCGCCGCGCGCACCGAGGACGTCCTGACTGCCGAGGGCCGTCTGTCCTAAGTCAAATCGCGCCTGGGCCTTGCGCAGGATCGCCTATGCACCCGTGGCCCTGGGCCGGCCGCGGCGGCGCACGTCGTGCGACGGTATCCAACTTGGGCACGCGAGCCGCACCATGGCCACGCCGTGCCGGGTTAGACGATCTTCGACCCGGCCCCGCTGAAACGTAGCATCGCCGCTCACGCCGCACGCTATCCCGCCGCCACGGCCAGCGCCGCCCCCTCCGATGCCGTCACGGCCCGTTCCGCGGGCCGCCTGACCCGGAACCAGGCGGCGTAGAGCGCCGGCAGGAACAGCAGGGTGAGGGCGGTAGCGACGAGGAGGCCGCCCATCAGGGCGACCGCCATCGGTCCCCAGAAGACGCTGCGCGACAGCGGGATCATGGCGAAGATCGCCGTGCCGGCGGTCAGCAGAATCGGCCGGGCGCGGCGCACCGTGGCATCGATCACGGCATCCCAGGCGCTGTGACCGGCGCGGATGTCCTGGTCGATCTGATCGACCAGGATGACCGAGTTGCGCATGATCATGCCGGCCAGGGCGATCACGCCGAGCAGCGACACGAAGCCGAAGGGCTGGTTGAAGATCAGCAGGAACAGAGAAACGCCGATCAGGCCGAGCGGCGCCGTCAGCACGACCAGCGCGAGCTTGGAGAAGCTCTGCAGCTGAAGCATCAGGAACATGATCATCAGGAAGACCATCAACGGCATCATCTTGAAGATCGAGCCCTGGCTGCGCGCGCTCTCCTCCTTGTCGCCGCCGACCTCGATCCGGTAGCCGGCCGGCAACTGGGCGCGCAGGGGCTCGAGCGCCCGGTCGATGCGGGCCGCGACGTCGGGACCCTGGACGCCGTCGGCGACGCCGGCGCGCACCGTCATCAGCAGCTCCTTGTTGCGCCGCCACAGGATCGGCTCCTCGAGCTCGAAATGCAGCGTCGCCAGCTGGTCGAGCGAGACGATTCCGCCGGTCGCGGTGCGCAGATTGATGGCCTGCAGGCCCTCGACGCTCAGCCGCTCGGGAGCGACGGCCCGCGCGACCACGTCGATCGACTCGGTGCGTTCCCGGTACTGCGTCACCGTCACGCCCGACAGCAAGGTCTGCAGCGTATTGCCGAGCAGCTGCGAATCGACTCCCAGCGCCCGCGCCTTGTTCTGGTCGACCTCGAGCCGCACGGTCTTGGCGAGCTCGTACCAGTCGAAATTCACGTCGCGCGTCGCGGGGTCGGCCTGGAACACCTGGCGCACCCGCTCGGCGACGGCGCGGACCGTCTGCGGCTCCTCGCCCAGGACGCGGAACATCACGGGATAGGCGACCGGCGGACCGTTCTGCAGACGCTGCACGCGGGCCCGCACCGCCTCGAAGTCGGCCGCGAAGAGCCGCTCGAGCTCGGCCACGACCCGCTCGCGGGCCGCGAGATCCTTGGTCATGACGATGACCTGGCCGAAGTTGGCGTTCTGCAGCTCGGGGACCGTCGGCAAATAGAAGCGCGGGCTGCCGGCGCCGACATAGGCCGTGTAGTGGGCGACGTCGGGACTGGCGCCGAGCCACTCCTCGAGCTTGCGGACTTCCTTGTCGGTGGCCGCCCAGGAAGCGCCCTGGGCGAGCCGCAGATCGACGATCAACTCGGGCCGATTGGCGGTGGGGAAGAACTGCTTCTGGACCAGGCCGAACGCCGCCATCGAGGCCACGAAGGCCAGCGCCGTGACGGCGATGGTGGTCTTGCGCCAGGTGACGCACCACACGACCAGGCGACGGAAGGTCTGGTACAGGCGCCCGGAGTAGGGATCGTGATGCTGCACCTTGGGCTGCGGCAGCAGGTGGTAGCCCATCCAGGGGGTGAACAGCACGGCGACGAACCAGGAGATGATCAGCGACAGGCCGACCACCCAGAAGATCGAGTTGGTGTACTCGCCGGCGCTCGAGCGGGCGAAG
This sequence comes from Reyranellaceae bacterium, assembly GCA_046349275.1. Lineage (GTDB taxonomy): Bacteria > Pseudomonadota > Alphaproteobacteria > Reyranellales > Reyranellaceae > Reyranella. Next base: position 129,502 of record JAXMCN010000010.1, read on the forward strand.
CCGACGGGAATGAAGCCGACCGCCGTGACCAGGGTGCCGGTCAGCATGGGGAAGGCGGTCGAGGTGTAGGCGTAGGTGGCGGCCTCGAGCCGGCTGGCGCCCTGCTCGAGCTTCACCATCATCATCTCGACGGCGATGATCGCGTCGTCGACCAGCAGTCCCAGGGCGATGATCAGGGCGCCGAGCGAGATACGCTGGAAGTCGATGCCGAGCAGCATCATGCCGACGAAGGTGATGGCCAGCACCAGAGGTACGGAAAGGGCGACGATGATTCCGGTGCGGAAGCCCAGGCTGATGAACGACACGACCAGCACGATGGCGAGCGCCTCGAGCAGCGAGGAGCTGAACTCCTCGAAGGACTTCTCGACGACCTCGGGCTGGTTGGCGACGCGGTGGACGGTGATGCCGACGGGGAGCTCGGCCTCGATCTGGGCCATCGCCGTGTCGAGTACGTGACCGAGCGTCTGGACGTTGCCGCCCGATGCCATGACGACGCCCAGGCCGATCACGGGCTGGCCCTTGAAGCGCATGGCGATCGTCTGCGGGTCCTGGTAGCCGCGGCGGATCTCGGCCACGTCGGACAGGGTGAGATTGCGGCCGTTGGCGCTGATCGGCAGGCTCGCGAGATCGGCGGCGGACAGCGGCGCGCCGTCGACCCGCACGCTGACCCGCTCGCCGCGCGTCTCGACGGCGCCGCTGGCGACGATGGCGTTCTGCTTGCGAACCACCTCGAGGATCTGGTCGACCGGCACGCCGAGCATGGCGAGCCGGGTGTGACTGAACTCGAGGAAAATCTTCTCGTCCTGCAGCCCGAACAGGTCGACCTTGGTCACGTCCGGTACGCGCAGCAGGCGCTGGCGGGCGGCCTTGACGATCTCCTTGACCTCGGCCGGCGAGAAGCCGTCGGATTCGAACGCCCAGATCAGGCTGTAGGTATCGCCATACTCGTCGTTGAAGAACGGCCCGGCGACGCCTTGGGGCAACGAGCCCTTGATGTCGCCGACCTTCTTGCGCACCTGGTACCAGAGGTCCTGCACCTTGGCCGGCGGCGTGTCGTCGCGCAGGGAGACGTAGATCACCGTCTCTCCCGGCTTCGTGTAGCTGGTGACGTTGAAGAAGTAGGGCAGCTCCTGGAGCTTGGTCTCGATCTTGTCCGTGACCTGCTGCTCGACCTCGCGCGAGGTGGCGCCCGGCCAGGCGGCCGAGACCACCATCTGCTTGATCGTGAACGGGGGATCCTCGGCACGCCCGAGATTGAAGAAGGCGTAGATGCCGGCGGCCACCAGGGCGATCATGAAGAAGACCGTCAGGGTGCTGTGCCGCAGCGCCAGCGCCGACAGGTTGGTGCGCGTCGTCATGGCTCAGCGGGCCGCCTGCTGCGCCGGCGCCGTCGGCATCGGTTTGACCTTCTGGCCGGGCTCGAGCTTGTGCACGCCCGCGGTGGCGATCAGCTCGCCCTCCGACACGCCGGCGGCGATCGCCGCCGTGTCGTCCCGCCAGCGTGCCACGGTGACGGGGCGGAGGCTGATCGCACCGGTCTGGCGGTCGACCACCCACACCGCGGGCTGGGTGCCGCGCTGGAAGATGGCCGACAGCGGCACCTCGGCCACCGGTTGGGCATCGGGCCGCTCGAAGGCGAGCGTCGCCGTCATGCCGAGTCCGATAAAGTCGGGCGACTCGACGACGGTGAAGCGGGCGGGATAGGTCCGCGTCACCGGGTCGGCGCTGGGCGACAGCTCGCGCAGGCGCGCGGCGAAGCGCTTGCCGGGATCCGACCACAGCTCGAAGCTCGCCGCGGTGGCCTTGCGCACGGCCTTGAGTCGGTGCTCGGGGACGCCGACGAGGATCTCGAGCTCGTCGGTGCGGGCGACCTTCACGACCCCCTGACCCTGGGCCGTCACCTGACCGACCTCGGCCTGGACGGCCGTCACGACGCCGGGCGCATCGGCCCGGAGGTCGGCGTAGGCGAGGTTGTTGTCGGCCGAGGACAGCTGGCTGCGCGCTTGCTCGACTCGCGCCAGCGCGGTCGCCGCGAGGGATTGGCGCTGCTCGAATGTCTGGACGGTGAAGGCCGCACTCCCCCGCAGCGCCTGATAGCGCTCGTAATCGGCCTTGGCGCGCGCGTAATCGGCCTCGGCGGAGACCAGCGCGGCGCGGGCATTGTCCACGGCGAGGCGGAGATCCGCCGGGTCGAGCTGGGCGATCAGGTCGCCGGCCTTGACCGCCACACCGACATCGACGTGGCGGGCGACGATCTTGCCGCCGACACGGAAGCCGAGGGTGCTCTCGATGCGCGGGACGACGGTGCCGGCCAGGACAAGGGAGCGGGTCTGAGGGCGGTAGGCGATTTCGACGACCCGCGCCGGCCGCAGGGCTGAATCACTATTGGCCTGGGCCCGCGTGGCGCCCGCCGGCAGCCCTGACAGGGCGGCGAACCCGGCGGTCCCGGCGGCGGTGAGGCCGATGAGGACGGCCAGTGTCTTGAGGGGAGCCTTGGCGGGCAGGCGGGCGTTGAGCGGCAGGCGCATGGCGGATCGTCCTTCCGAAGCCTACAATGTCCACAAACAAGATGAACATTGTTAACTGAACGTTGATAAGTTATCGTTGTTCATACGATAGTCAAGGGGAAGGAGATCAGTGTGGCCGGGTTATCGACAGCTCTGACGCCAGGACGCAAGCGGCGCGGCCAAGGCCATACGCGCCGTGAGGAGATCCTGCAGGCGGCCAAGGAGCTGTTCCTGGAGGAGGGGTACGAAGCGACGACGATCCGGCGCATCGCCGACCGGGTCGGCATCTCGGCGCCGGCGCTCTATCTTTATTTCCGGGACAAGGAAGCCCTGCTGCTGGCGCTGTGCGACCAGACCTTCGATCACCTCGTCGGCGCGGTCGACGAGATCGACAAGACCGTACCGGATCCGCTCGAGAAGATTCGCCGCTTCGGGGAAGCCTATATTCGCTTCGGCCTGACGCACCCCGACGAGTACCGGCTGGTCTTCCTGAGCGGCAATATCCCCGAATCGATCCGCAATGTCGGCCATCGGGCAGCCATCGACGATCCCAACCGGCCGGGCGTCAAGGGGGCCATCGTCTTCGGGCGGCTGGTCTCGATCCTGGCCGCGGCGGAAGCTGGCGGACTTCGGCTGAACTACCCGCCCGACACCTGTGCCGAGCTCTGCTGGATGGGCGTGCACGGGCTGGTGTCCGCCCTGATCCTCAAGCCCGACTTTCCCTGGTCGGATCGCGAGCTTCTGATCCGCGGCATGCTCGAGATCCAGATGGCCGGCATGGTGTGCGCCGGCTGACGAGAATCAACTGACGGGGATCAGCGGGGCCAGGCGCGCGGAAACAGACCGCAGGTCATGGCGTCTCCGGCGGCTAAGTCGGGGACGTAGGGGAACTGGAAAGTGCCCGGCCGCGGGTCGTAGCGCGCGTCGTCTCCCGTATAGCGCAGCGACAGGCCACGCCGCCGCCGGCCCGCCGTTGCGTTGCCGGGCGCCCCGTGCACGATCATGGCGTGGAACACCAGGCAATCGCCGGGGGCGAGAGCCCACGAGCGGATGTCGTAGGCGCCGCGATCGGCGTCGATGTCGGGAATGGCGGCAAGGCTGCTGGCCGTGAACTTGATGTCGTGGCCCTTGCGGAACGGCGTGGGGCGGAAGCTGACGCCCCAGCGATGCGAGCCGGCGACGAACTCCACGGCGCCGTTGTCGCCGTCGATGTCGTCGAGCGCGATCCATACGGTCGCAATCTGGCGGCCGCTCACCGGCCAGTAGGGCTGGTCCTGATGCCAGGGGGTCGGGTGCGCGGTCCCCGGCTCCTTGACGAACAGCTGATCGTAGAAGAAATCGGCCGTGGCCGATCCCATGAGGCCAGCGGCGAGGCTCGCGGCCGGCGACTCGAGCGCAGCGGCGTGAAAGTCGCCGTCGTGCCGCCACATGAACATGTCGCCGAAGAAGCGTCCGGCGCTGCTGCCTTCGGCGAAGTTCGTCGCGTGCGGCCCCGGGTCGGCGAGGTCGCGCTCGACGGCGCCGCGCAGACGCTCGATCCATGCCGGATCGAACGCCTGGCGCAGGCAGACGACGCCGTCGCGGTCGTAGGCGAGGGCGACGTCGGCGTCGATCACGCGTTCTGCAGGACGTGGACGGCGCGATTGGCGACGAGGTCCTTGGTCTTGGCGCCGTAGGCCTTCATGTGCTCGGAGGCACCGTGGGCCTTGAGATGGTCCATGCTCTCCCACTTCTCGATCACCACGAAGGTGTCGGCGCCGAACTTGGCGAACGGACCGCCGTCGGTGTCGACCGTGGCACCGTACTCGATGCAGCCCTTTTCGGCGTGGACCGCCGGCACGTTGGCCTTGAAGTGCTGCAGGATCTCGGCCCGCTTGCCCGGCTTGGCAGTGATGATGGCGATGACGTGGATCATGATTTCCTCCTGAGTTGACGTTAGGCGGCGCGGCCGTGCCGCAGCAGCCGGCCCGGCAGCCGGCTGGTCGGCGTCACGGCGTCGCGGCCGTCGCGCCGGATCACCGTGCCGTTGACGATCACGGCGTCGATGCCGCGCGCTTCAGACACCAGCCGGTCGGCGCCGGCCGGCAGGTCGAACACCCGCTTGAGCGGGCCGGGGCCGACGGTCGCGGCATCGAAAACGACGATGTCGGCGGGGCGGCCGGCGGCCAGCACGCCGCGGTCGGTGATGCCGAAGGTCTCGGCTGGCCGCTGGGTCAGGTGATGGACCGCCTGCTCGATCGTGAAGGTGCCGGTTTCGCGCACCCAATGGGCCAGCAGATGCGTCGAGTAGCAGGCGTCGCAGAGCTGGCTGGCATGGGCGCCGGCGTCGGACAAGGCGATGATCGTGTTCGGGTCGGTGATCAGCTCGGCGACCTCCTTCTCGTCGAAGTTCATCACCGCCATGCGGAAGCGGGCCTGCAGGTCGTTCGCCAGGGCGAGGTCGAGCGCGAGATCGACCGGATCCTTGCCCAGCCGGCGGGCCGCGTCGGCCAGCGGCTGCTCCTCGAGCTCGCGGGCCGAGGGCGCCCAGGCGATGATCACCCGGTCCCACCAGTTGCGGAACAGCGGCGTGACCTCGCTGCGCAGCTTCTCGCGCCAGGCCGGATCGGCATAGGCGCGGCGGCGGGTTCCCGGCGCCTGGGCATCGGCGACGGCCAGCTCGTTCATGAACTTCATGACGTCGAAGATGAACGGCTCGGCGAAGGTGAATTCGAAGTTGAGCGGCCGGCAGCTGACCTGCGGGATGACCACGGCGCCCGACTTGCGCTGCTCGGCGGCGAGGTCGAGCTGCTTGCGATGGCCGCCCGGCCCGTAGAGGTAGGAGAGCAGGGCGGTCCAGGTCACCGGCACGCCGTACTTGCGGCTGACCTCGGCCATGTGGCGGGTGGAGAAATCGCGGCCGATGGTGATCTGCATCAGCCCGCGCTTCATCTCGCCCAGCACCGAGACCAGGGCATCCATCTCCTCGACGGTCGCCTGGCGGCTTGGGACGGGCTTGCCGCCATAGCCATTGTGGCTGACCGACACCGAGGTGCCGAAGCCGATCGCGCCGGCCTCCATCGCCTCGCGCACCAGCTTCTTCATCGCGCCGACTTCGTCCGGCGTGGCGGCCCGCTCGGTCGACTCCTCGCCCATGACATAGAGGCGAAGCGGGGTGTGGCCGAACAGGGCGGCGACGTTGATCGCCGTACCGCCCTTTTCGACCGCGTCGAGATACTGCGGAAAGCTCTCGAATCCCCAATCGTCGCCGACGCCGGCCTGCAGGGCGTCGAGGCTCATGCCTTCGACCTTCTCGAGGGTCTGCAGGATCATCTTGCGATGCGCCGCCCGGGTCGGCGCGACGCCGAAGCCGCAGTTGCCGATCACGGTGGTGGTGACGCCGTGCCACGGCGAGATGGTGAGCATGCGGTCCCACAGGATCTGCGCGTCGTAGTGGGTGTGCACGTCGACGAAGCCCGGTGAAACGACCTTGCCCGTTGCATCGAGGGTCTGGGCGGCGTCGCCGTCCGCCTTGCCGAGCGCGACGATCCGGCCGTCCTTGATGCCGACATCGCCCACGAAGCTCGGCTTGCCCGTTCCGTCGACGATCGTGCCGTTGGTGATCCTCAAGTCATAAGTCATGGCTTGCTCCCGGTGAGGTGCGCATTATACGTCCTACTGAGGCGCGGGAGGAAAGACATGGCCAAGCACAAGATCGCTCTCATTCCGGGAGACGGAATCGGCAAGGAAGTTCTGCCGGAGGGCGTGCGCGTGCTCGAGGCCGCGGCCCGCCGATTCAACTTCCAGCTCGAGTTCACCGAGTTCGACTGGTCCTGCGACCGCCTCCTGAAGACCGGCAAGATGATGCCGGAGGACGGCATGGAGCAGCTCAAGGCCTTCGAGAGCATCTTCCTCGGCGCGGTCGGATGGCCGGGTGTCCCGGACCACGTGTCGCTGTGGGGCCTGCTGATCCCGATCCGCCGCGACTTCGACGAGTACGTCAACCTGCGCCCGGTCCGGCTGTTCGAAGGCGTGCCGTCGCCGCTGGCCAACCGCAAGCCGGGCGAGATCGACTTCTGGGTCGTGCGCGAGAACACCGAAGGCGAGTACAGCCAGATCGGCGGTCGCATGTTCCAGGGCACCGACCACGAGTTCGCCATCCAGGAGGCGATCTTCACGCGCAAGGGCGTCGACCGGGTGCTCAAGTTCGCCTTCGAGTTCGCCCGCGGCACCAAGAAGAAGCACGTCACCTCGGCGACCAAGTCGAACGGCATCATCCACACCATGCCGTTCTGGGACGAGCGCTTCGCCGAGATGCGCAAGAACTACCCGGACATCAAGGCCGACCAGTACCATATCGACATCCTGACGGCGCACTTCGTGCGCAATCCCGACTGGTTCGACGTCGTCGTCGGCTCCAACCTGTTCGGTGACATCCTGTCGGATCTCGGGCCGGCCCTGACCGGCTCGATCGGCGTGGCGCCGTCGGGCAACATCAACCCGGAGCGCAAGTTTCCCTCGATGTTCGAGCCGGTCCACGGCTCGGCGCCGGACATCGCCGGCAAGTGGATCGCCAACCCGATCGGGCAGATCTGGTCGGGTGCCATGATGGTCCGGCATCTCGGCTACCCCGAGGCGGCCGAGGCCATCGAGCGGGCCATCGCGGCATCGCTGGTCGAGGGTGGACCGCGCACCCGGGACCTCGGTGGCAACGGCGACACCAAGACAGTCGGAGCGGCTATTGCAGAGCTCGTGAAGACGGTGTAGCCAGCGGCGAAATTCCGCTGGGAGGGACTTCCATGATTCGTCGTACTCTGCTTGCCGCCCTGGCCGCGGGACTGGCCCTGCCGGGCGCCGCCCAGGCGCAGGCCTATCCGGCCAAGCCGATCACCGTGATCGTGCCGTTCGCGGCTGGCGGCCCCACCGATGCCCTGGCCCGCGTGCTGGGACAGCGCATGGGCGAGGCGCTGGGCCAGCAACTGATCATCGAGAACGTGGGCGGCGCCGGCGGTACGATCGGCGTCGCCAAGGCGGCGCGGGCCGCGCCGGACGGCTATACCCTGCTGTTCACCCACATGGGCACCCTGGCGGTCAACATCGCCCTCTACAAGTCGCTGCCCTACGACAGCCAGAAGGACCTCGAGCCGATCGGCCTGGGGGGCACCAATCCGATGGTGCTGGTGGTCAAGAAGGACCTGCCGGCGAAGGACTTTCCCGAGTTCATGGCCTACGTGAAGGCCAACCAGAAGAAGGTGCAGTACGGCATGGCCGGCATCGGCGCGGCCTCGCATCTCGGCGGCCTGATGCTGAACAGCATGATGAAGGTCGACGTGCTCGAGATTCCCTACAAGGGCACCGGACCGGCGCTGAACGACCTGGTCGCCGGCCAGTTCGACTACATGGTCGACCAGGCGGTCAACGTGCTGCCTCAGATCCAGGGCGGCAACATTCGGGCGCTGGGCGTGTCGACCCGGAAGCGTCTGGCGCAGTTGCCGAACGTGCCGACGATCGACGAGGCCGGCCTGAAGGACTACGAGGTCACGATCTGGAACGGCTTTTTCGCCCCCAAGGGGACGCCGAAGCCGATCATCGACAAAGTCAACCAGGCCCTGCTGGCCGCGCTCGGCGACGAGAAGGTGCGGGCCCGGCTGAACGAACTGGCGGTCGATCTGCCGACGGCCCCGGAGGCGACGCCGGACGCCCTGCGTGCCCAATTGAAGGCATCGATCGACAAGTGGGTGCCGGCGGTTCAGGCGGCGGGCGTCAAGCCGGAATAGGTTGAAGTCTGGCCGGTTTCTACGACCGGCCGATCCCGAGGTCGTCGAACGATACGGCCACCGAGCGTCGCGGGTTGCCGCCTTCGTCACGCAGCCCGAGCACGATGCGCCGGTCCCACCAGTCGATGTCGACGATGCCGAAATTCGCCGCGGCATACAGTGATCCCAGGCGGTTCGGGCCGGCCTCGCTGGCCGCCCAGTAGACCATGTTGAGGCCGCTGGACGTGACTTCGTAGAGCGGCGGGAGGCCCGCCGGCTGCTCGCGATAGAGGGCGCCGACGTGACGATCGCCGGACAGGAGGATCGTGCCCTTCGCGCCGCTTTCGCGGATGACGTCGACCAGTCGCTGGCGTTCCAGGGGCAGGTTGCCCCAGCGCTCCCAGCCATGCCCCTCGGCCAGGACCTGCGTGCTCGAGACGATCAGGCGGATCTCGGCCGGCTTGCGCAGTTCGTCGGCCAGCCAAGCCCACTGCACCGGGCCGAGCATGGTCTTGGCCGGATCGGGGTCCGGCAGGTAGCGCTCCTTGCCGGGCGCGCCGCGCTGGTCGGTCGGCTTGAGCGGCGACCGGAACCAGCGCACGTCGAGGAGGATGACCTGAACCCGCATGCCCGGGGGGCCGAACACATGGGACTCGTAGAGGCCGTCTCGTCGCCGCCGGGGGCTATCCGGTGGCTCCTGCCAGAAGTCGAGGAAGAGCTGCTTGGCGACCCCCTTGTGAGGGAAGTCGCCACCGCCGTCGTTCCGGCCGTAGTCGTGATCGTCCCAGATCGCCACATGTCGGATGGTTTCGCGCAGCCGGCGGTACCCGTCGATCCCTGCCGCTCCGGCATAGGCCTGTCGCAGCGCCGCGCCCTCCGCGTCGTCGAAGTCACCGTAGACGTTGTCGCCGGCGAAGATGAACAGGTCGGGCCGATAGGCCAGCACGGCATCCCAGATCGGCTGCGGCTTCTTCTGGTCGGCGCACGAGCCGAAGGCGATGCGCGACAGCGGCGGCTGCGCCTGAGCGCCGAGCGGGAAGGGCGCCAGGGCGGCGCCGGCCATCAGCCCGGTCAGTGTACGACGCTTGAACATGAGTTCACCGCAATGCCAGAATCATGCGCTTCACTGGCGGTATCGTGACACATCTCAAGCGCCTTCTGGAAATCGTCCTCGTACCGGTCATGGCGGCCGTCGTCTTCGTCGAGGACGTGCTTCTGCACTACCTGGGACTGGCGATGGCGGCGGTGGCGGCGTGGCCGCCGATCGCCCGGCTGGAGGGCGCCCTGCGCCGGCTGCCGCCGGCGGCGGCGATCGTCGCTTTCGTCGCGCCGGCGCTCCTCGTCCTGCCGATCAAGCTCCTGGCGCTGGGCCTGATGGTGCAGGGGCATCTCGTCACCGCGCTCGCGATGATCGTCGCCGGCAAGGTCCTGGCGACGGCCCTGGTGGCTCGTCTCTATCGCGTGCTGCATCCGACCCTGTGTCGGCTGCCATGGTTCGTCCGCGCCGAGACCCGGCTGTTCGCCTGGCGCGACCGTCTCTACGGATTCGTCCGTTCGCTGCCGGCCTGGCAGAAGGCGGCGGCCCTGGTGCGGCGGGCCCGGGCCCTGATGCGCAATTGGTTTCCGGCCCGGCGACGGGCTAGGGTTCGCTCATGGCCGAAATCGTCCCGCTGAACGCCCCGCTCGGGGCCCGCATCGAAGGTCTCGATCGATCGACCGCCGACAATGGCGAGACTGCCGCCCTTTTGCAGCGGGCGCTGGCAGAGCATCTGCTCGTCGTGCTGCCTGGCAATCCCATGACGCCGGCCGAGACGTTGAGGGTCGCCGAGGCCTTCGGCACGCCGCAGAAACAGCTCCTGCGCTACAAGCGCAGCGGCGAGGTGCCGCAAGTATCGGTCATGGTCAGCACCCTGATGGCCGACGGCAGCACCGACAAGACGGCGATCCGGGCCGAGGATTGGCACACCGACGATTCCTATTTCGCGCGGCCCGCCAAGGCGACCCTTCTGCACGCCATCGAGATCCCGAGCCGCGGCGGTGCGACGTGGTTCTGCAACATGCATTCGGTCTACGAGGCCCTGCCCCAGGAGACGCGGGGGCGTCTCGACGGGTTGCGGGCGGTGCACGCGTACGACACGGCGCGCGCTCGCAATCGTCCCTCCGCCCGCACGGCGCAGGAAGTCGCCGAGACCCCGGACGTCGAGCATCCGCTGGTGCGAACCCATCCCCAGACCGGGCGCAAGGCCCTCTATCTCAACTTCAACCGCCTCGACCGGATCGTCGGTCTGGAGCGCGCCGAGAGCGACCGGCTGCTCGACGAGCTGGCTGAGGAGGCGCGCAAGCCGCAGCACCATTTCGGCCACCGATGGACCGCGGGCGACGTCGTCGTCTGGGACAACCGCGCGACCATGCATCGCGTGGTCATCGACTATCCGGTCGGCGAGCCGCGCATCATGCAAAGAGTGCTGATCGAAGGCGACGTTCCGGTCTGAGTCAGCGGGCGGCGCCGCTCGCCAGCAGGGCATCGATTTCCGCCGCCGCGTAACCAGCCTCGGCCAGGACCTCCCGGGTGTGCTCGCCGAGACGGGGCGCGGGGGCCCGATCTTCGCGTCCGCCGCCCGAGAAGAGGTTCGCCGGGCGGGTGCGCCGGATGCGGCCTTCGCTGGGGTGCTCCTCGCTCTCGAAGAAGCCCACGTCCGCGAGATGCGGATCCTCGAGCAGATCGTCGATCGAGTTGTAGCGGGCCGCCGGCACGTCGAGGCGATCGAAGATCTCCAGCCATTCCGCCGTCGTCTTCTGCGCCAGGCCCGACTTGCGGACCTCGAAGTAAGCGGCTGCATTGGCGGTGCGCGCCGCGGCGCTGTCGAAGCGCGGGTCGGTCTTGAGTTCCGGTCGCCCGATCGCGTCGAAGAAGGCGAAGGCCTGGGCGTTGGTGTTGGGACCGACGGTGATGTAGCCGTCGCGCGTCGGCAGCGGCCGGTAGTCCGGGCTGAGCAGCCGCCCGTCGCCGGTCGGGCCGACCGGCGGATCGAAGGTCGCGGCGCCGAGATGCTCGCTGGTCACGAACGAGGCCATGTTCTCGAGCATCGGCACGTCGATCGCCTCGCCGCGGCCGGTGCGCTCGCGGCGATAGAGGGCGAAGCCGATGCACTGCGCGGCGATCAGGCCGGTCGTGTGGTCGCTCATCACCATGGGCACGAAGCGCGGCTCGCCCGTCGCGCGCTGCAGCGTTCCGGCGACTCCGGACAGGCTCTGCACGATCGGGTCGTAGGCGGGCCGGTTGTAGTAGCGGCCGCCGCGGCCGAAGGCGAGGATCGAGCAGTGGATCAGCCGCGGATGGTCGACGGCGAGGCTGGCATGATCGAGGCCGGCGCGAGCCAGGCCTTCCGGTCGCACGTTGCTGACGAAGACGTCGGCCTGGCCGATCAGCCGGCGCATCGCGGCGAGCCCCGCCGGCTGCTTGAAGTCCAGCACGATCGAGCGCTTGTTGCGATTGAAGTTGAGGAATTTTCCCGACATGCCCGGGTGGCGGTGGCCCTGCGCCATGGTGCGCAGCAGGTCGCCGACGGGCGCCTCGACCTTGATCACCTCGGCGCCGTAGTCGGCCAGGGTGCGCGTGCAGATCGGTCCGACGACGACGGTCGTGAGGTCGACGACCCGCACCCCCTGCAACGGACCGCCGGTCATGCGAAGTCGAGCTCCATCTCGCCGCAGAGAACGCCGTTCTTGTCGGCCGCCCAGAGGCGCAGCCGGCCGTCGCGTTGCGCCTCGCCGCGAATCTCTGCCGACTCTCCGACCCATAGGGGGTGGACGAGGCGGGCGGTGTAACCGGTGAGCGTTCCCGTGGCGTTGGCGAGGCCGGCATCGACCATCAGATGCATGGACAGTCCGCCGTTCGAAACCAGCGCCGGGTAGCCTTCCTCGCTGCGGGCATAGTCGGAGTCGTAGTGGATCCGATGGGCGTTCCAGGTCAGCGACGAGAAACGGAAGTTGAGCGTGTTGGTGAGGTCGATCCGGCGTGTCCAGGCCTGGTCGGTGCGGGCCTGGGCGGGCACCGTCGCCGTGGTCTTCTGCCCGGGAGGAACGGCAGGCCGGTAGATCGCGTCGAACTCGTCGACCGCCAAGGCGCGCCCGTGCTGCTCGATCGTATGGCGCATGGTGAGCACGAAGATGTCGCCCGACCGCCCCGACTTGGGAACGATATCGGCGACTTCGGTTCTCCGGACGGCGGGCTCACCGGCCCGCAGGCAGCCCATGACCTTGACGCGTCGGCCGGCGCCCATGCGGCGGGGCATCGGAATGGGCGGCAGCACGATCCCCTTGTTAGGATGCCCGTCCGGTCCGAGATCGCGCTGGCGAACCGTGTCGGTGAAGAACAGGCTGAACCAGTGGGGAGGCAGCAGGCTGCCCGGGTGGAAGGCTTCGGGGTCGAGGTCGAAGGTGCAGGCGGCGCGGCGCACGGCCATCATCCCGAGATCGTCCTCGACCGTGCGAACGCTGCCGATCCACGGCCGCAGCGTGACCATCGCCTCATCCATCCAACCCATGTCGCCTTGTCCTCCCGATGCGGCGAGAGTTGCACGACGCCCCGCAAAGAAGAAGGGCCCGCTTTCGCGGGCCCTTCGAATGTCCGGAGTTCGGATCAGATCGAGTAGTACATCTTGTACTCGATCGGCGCCGGCTGGTGCTCCCAGGAGTAGACCTCCTCCCACTTGAGCTCCATGTAGGCGTCGATCTGATCGTCGGTGAACACGCCACCCTTGGTGAGGAACGACCGGTCGGCGTCGAGGGAGTTCAGGGCCTCGCGCAGCGACCCGGCGACCGTCGGAACCTTGGAAAGCTCCTCGGGCGGCAGGTCGTACAGGTTCTTGTCCATCGGGTCGCCCGGATGGATCTTGTTCTGGATTCCGTCGATGCCGGCCATGAGCATCGCCGCGAAGGCGAGGTACGGGTTGGCCGACGGATCGGGGAAGCGGACCTCGACGCGCTTGCCCTTCGGCGACGCCGAGTAGGGGATGCGGCAGGACGCCGAGCGGTTGCGCGACGAGTAGGCCAGCAGCACCGGCGCCTCGAAGCCCGGGATGACGCGCTTGTAGGAGTTGGTGCTGGCGTTGCAGAAGGCGTTGAGCGCCTTGGCGTGCTTGATGATGCCGCCGATGTAGTAGAGCGCCGTCTCCGACAGGTCGGCGTAGCCCGAGCCGGCGAACAGCGGCTTGCCGTCCTTCCAGATCGACTGATGGGTGTGCATGCCCGAACCGTTGTCGCCGTACAGCGGCTTCGGCATGAAGGTCAGGCTCTTGCCGTAGCTGTGCGCGACGTTGTGCAGCGAGTATTTGTACTTCTGCACGTTGTCGGCGGTCTTGACCAGGGTGTCGAAGCGGAAGCCGAGCTCGTTCTGGCTGGGCGCCACCTCGTGGTGATGGATCTCCATCACGAGACCCATGTCGGTGCACACCGTCATCATCTCGGCGCGCAGGTCGTTCATCGAATCGACCGGCTGCACCGGGAAGTAGCCGCCCTTGACGCCGGGGCGATGGGCGGTGTTGCCGCCCTCGAACTCGGCGCCGGTGTTCCACGGCGATTCGCTCGAGCTCAGCTTGAAGAAGCTGCCCTGCATCTGGACGTCGAAGCGCACGTCGTCGAACACGAAGAACTCGAGCTCGGGGCCGAACACGGCGGTGTCGCCGATGCCCGACGACTTCATGAAGGCCTCGGCCCGCTTGGCGGTGGAGCGGGGGCAACGAGCGTACAGCTGGCCGGTCGAAGGCTCGACCACGTCGCAATTGACGATCAGCGTGGTCTGGGCCGTGAACGGGTCGAGGACGGCGGTCGACGGGTCGGGCATCAGGATCATGTCCGACTCGTTGATCGCCTTCCAGCCGGAGATCGAAGAGCCGTCGAACATCACGCCGTCGACGAAGGTGCTTTCGTCGGTGGCCGACGCCATGCGGGCGGTGTGCTGCCACTTGCCACGGGGATCGGTGAAGCGGAAGTCAACGAACTTGACGTCCTTCTCCTTGATCAGCGCGAGAACCTCTTTCGCATCCATATTCAGACTCGTCCCTCTTTGTGATGGATCCTTCTGCCCCCGAAGGCGCAGCCCTCATACGGCGGCGTCTCCTCGCTCGCCAGTACGAATTCGGATGGCGTCGTCGATGCTGGAGACGAAGATCTTTCCGTCTCCGATGCGCCCGGTGTGGGCCGAGCCGCGGATCGCCTCAACGGCTTTCTCGACCATTTCGTCCTCGATGATGAGCTCGATCTTCACCTTCGGCAGAAAGTCGACGACGTACTCGGCGCCTCGGTAAAGCTCGGTATGACCCTTCTGCCGGCCAAAGCCCTTGGCCTCCAGCACGGTGATGCCCTTCAGCCCGATCTGATTGAGAGCGTCCTTCACCTCATCGAGCTTGAAGGGCTTGATGATCGCCTCGATCTTCTTCATTGCTTGGCCATCCCCGCACGCAGACGCCGGTGCTGCCAGTCTGGGCAACCCGTCAGGTTTTCCATAAGCAAAGGGTGTGCCAACAATTCTCCATCGCCACTGGTGGTGAATAGCGAATATGTTGAACGCGTTGTGGGCAGAGTGATCAAATTGAGGGCATATTTGTGATCGAAGAACGTGCAGGCGGATCGATGTCTTCCAGGCCGGCGAACGCGCTGATGGCGTCCCTGGGGACGACCGTCTTCGAGGTCATGTCTGCCCTTGCTCGTGAGCACAAGTCGGTGAATTTGGGTCAGGGCTTTCCGGACGGGAATGGACCCGAGGCCGTCCGTGCGGCTGCCGCGGAGTATCTCCTGACCGGGCACAACCAGTATCCGCCGATGATGGGGTTGCCGGAATTGAGGAAGGCCGTGGCGGAGCATGCCCGGCGCTTCCAGGGTCTCGAGATCGACCCCGCGACGGAGGTTCTCGTCACGTCCGGGGCGACCGAGGCCCTGGCCGATTGCCTGTTCGGCCTGATCGAACCGGGCGACGAGGTGGTGCTGATCGAGCCGCTTTACGACTCGTACCTGCCGATCGTGCGTCGGGCAGGCGGCGTGCCTCGCCTCGTCCGTCTCGAACCGCCGAATTGGAGCCTGCCGCGGGATCGGTTGGCCGCGGCCTTTTCCCCGCGGACGAAGCTGATCTTGTTCAACACGCCGATGAATCCTTGCTCCAAGGTGTTCGTGCGGGAGGAACTCGAGTTCATTGCCGAGCTTTGCCATCGATATGACGCATATGTGGTATGCGACGAAGTCTACGAACACATCATCTTCGATGACTGTCGGCACGTTTCCATCATGGGGCTGCCCGGCATGCGCCACCGCACGGCGCGGATCGGGTCAGCCGGCAAGAGCTTCAGCCTGACCGGATGGAAGGTCGGCTATGTCACGGCGAGCGCGGAGATGATGAAACCGATCGCCAAGACGCATCAATTCATGACCTTCACGACGCCGCCAAACCTGCAATGGGGAGCGGCAACCGGCCTTGGCCTGGACGACGGCTATTTCACCGGCCTGTCCGCGGATTTGCAGCACAAGCGGGATCGGCTGGCCGGCGCGCTCGTCGACATCGGGTTCGAGGTCCTGCCGGCGCACGGGACGTACTTCGTCACGACGGATTTCCGTCCTCTCGGGTTCAACGGGACCGACGAGGAATTTTGTCGGCATATCACGGTCGAGGCGGGTGTGACGGCAGTCCCCGTGAGTGCCTTCTACGACGAACCCGGCGGAGCGCCGCGCCATCTCGTCCGGTTCTGCTTCTGCAAGCACGACGAGACCTTGGCGGAGGCAATAGACCGCCTCGGGAACCACTTCCGTAGGCGTGGTTGAAAGATTGAACATTGCATTTTTGTGTGAATTGCCTGCCCGCCGTCACTTCACGTATAATTGAAGAGACAGTCGCGTCGATCGACCCGTCGACCACAATGGAGGCAAGTGCATTCCACCCACCGGCGGGTGCATGCGCGAGGCCGTGAGCAGAGCACCGTGTTGACAAGCGAGCCCCACAAGTCCGCCCGTATAGATGGCCGTCGCCTGCGCAGCGAGCGAACCCGGCAGCTCATCATCGAGGCCTACATCGCGCTGCTGCGAGAGCGCCCGACTGTGCCGTTGCCAACTGCCGCCGAGATCGCCGAGAGGTCCGGCTATTCCGTTCGCTCGATCTTCGAGCGCTTTCCCGACTTGGGTAAATTGCGCCTCGCGGCCACCGACTATGCTCTGGCGCAAGCCGCCGCGCTGGCTCCGGCCCGGGCCGTGGCCGGCGATCGGATGACCCGCATTCGTTCGCAGGTCGAGACCCGTGCCGGGACCTGCGAGCGCGGCGTGAGCCTGTGGCGGATGCTCCTGTTCAGTGCCAAGGAAGATCCCGAGCTGGTGCCCAGGATCCAACTTGGCCGACAGCGTACGGTTGACCGCCTGGAGCTTATGTACGCTGCAGAACTCTCGACTTTGCCGCAAAGCGAGCGCAAGTACGTGGTGATCGCGCTCGAGGCGATCACGGACCACGAGAGCTGGGCACGAATGCGCGAAGACCACGGCATGTCCATCGACGAGGCATGCGCAGTCTGGATCGACGCCGTGGATCGACTGCTGCCGCCCACGCCTCCTGATCCTGCGGTCGCCACGGTCTAGGATTTCAAGATGCGGGATGCTCCCAAGGACGTCGTGACGGTGCCGGACGCAGCTTCGATGCCCGCCGCCGAGGATCGAATCGACGGACGCCACAGGCGCAGCATCAAGACGAGGCAGCGCATCATCGAGTCGTATCTCGAACTCGCACAGGAGATGTCCCCCTACATCCCGACGGCGGCCCAGATCGCCGAGCGGGCGGGTTACTCGACACGCTCCCTCTTCGAGCGATTCCCGGATATCCACAGCCTGCAGGTGGCGGCAGCGGACTTCGGGATAACGTTGATCGCCGAGCCTCCGCCGCCCCGCCATGGCGACAGCCGCCTGGCCCGGATCGAGGCACAAGTCAGGAGCCGAAGCACCGCGTGCGAGCAGTGGCTGCCTCTGTGGCGCTCGCTGGTGGCCAATCAGGGGGCCTCGCCGGAACTCCGGGAGCGGATCGCGCTTTTGAGAAGGCGGGTCATGGAGCGACTGGAGGCCGTGTACCAGCCGGAGCTGGCGACGCTGCCCGAGATCAGCCGCCGCCGCCTCCTGATCACGTTGGACGCCGTGACCGACATCGAAAGCTGGGGACGCATGAAGGAGTACTTTGGTCTTTCGCCGGAAGAGGCACGGGAAGCATGGGTGAAGACGATCGATCGGCTCCTTCCGCCGACCCCCTCCAACTCATGATCTCGAAGCCTGAGTCGACATCGCAGGAAGCCGAGCGGCAGGCCCCGATGCCGGGTGAACGCGTGGACCGCCGGCGCCTGCGCAGCGAACGGACGAAGCGGGCCATCATCGAGGCCTATCTCGATCTGCTCCGGGACGCGTCGCAGCTGCCGACCTCCACGCGGATCGCCGAGCGGGCGGGGTGCTCCGTGCGGTCGATCTTCGAACGGTTTCCCGACCTGCACGCGCTGCGGGTCGCCGCGACGGACTACACGTTTGCTCAGGCGGCAAGCCAGGTCCTGGCCACCGAGTCGAAAGGGGATCGCGCGAGTCGGATACGAGCGCATGTCGAAAGCCGCGGCCGGGTCTGCGAGCACTGGCTGCCGCTTTGGCGATCGCTTCTCGCCAATCATGGGAACTCCGAAGAACTGACCTCGCGGGTCCAGGTGGTTCGGGAGTCGATCTTGAAGCGAATCGAGATGATGTACGCACCCGAGTTGTCGCAAGTGGGCGAGCGGGAGCGCAATTGGCTGCTGATCGCCATCAACAGCGTCATCGACTTCGAAAGCTGGGCCCGCATGCGTCAGTCGAATGGCCTGTCGTTCGAGGAGGCGTGTGAAGTGTGGCGCTATGCGATCGACCGGCTGTTGCCGCCGACGCCCGTTTCTTGACGCTTTGGCGCGAGCGTCGTAGGAAGGCGCCGCTTCGTCGGGAGCGACCCACTGTGGCGGCCGTAGCTCAGTTGGTTAGAGTGCCAGATTGTGATTCTGGATGTCGCCGGTTCAAGTCCGGTCGGCCGCCCCATTGGGTCCCCGGCGCCGCCGTTGGCAGTCGGCGCGGTTAGGTGCAATGCGTGACCTTGAACCCGACGACGATCTCCTGCTGTTGAGTTGTGCCGAGATGGGACTGGCGGATGCCGGGGCCATCGACGCGGGCATCCGCGGCACCAGTCTGATGGAAGCGGCCGGCCGCGCGGTGGCCGAGACCGTCATGCGCGGCTTCAGGCGGCAGCCCGTGCTCGTGCTGTGCGGGCCCGGGAACAATGGCGGCGACGGCTACGTCACTGCGCGCCACCTTCGGTCGGCGGGGTGGTCGGTCCGGCTCGCCGCTCTGTCCGATCGCGGGATGCTGCGAGGCGATGCGGCCTGGGCGGCAAGTACCTGGGACGGGCCCGTCGGACGGCTCGGGCTCGACTGCCTGCGGGACCATCCGCTGGTCGTCGACGCATTGTTCGGGGCAGGCCTGGCGCGTCCCCTTGCGGGAGCGGCCCGTGAGATCATCGAGGCGCTCAACCGGATGCAGGCCACGGTCATCGCGGTAGACGTGCCGAGCGGTCTCCACGGCGATACCGGACAGGTTCTCGGAACCGCTCCCGTCGCCTCCCATACGGTGACTTTCGTCAGGGCAAAGCCGGGCCATTTCGGGGTCGAAGGGCTGAAGCATTGTGGCAGGCTCGTCGTTGCCGACATTGGCACGCCCGCCAGCGTGGTCGCCTCGCTGGGCGCGCGGCTGTGGCTGAACGCTCCTTCTCTCTGGGCAAACCTCCTGAAGCGCGATGGGCTGAGCGACCACAAGTACGCGCGAGGCCATCTAACCATTCTCGGCGGAGCGGCCGCCACCGGGGCGGCGCGCATGGCGGCGCTCGCTGCGCGGCGAATTGGTGCCGGTCTGGTCACGATCGCTGCGCCCGCGGCGGCTCTGCCCCTCTATCAGGCCGCCGAGCCGGGCAACCTGATCCGCGAGGCCGATGACGGGGAGGGCTTCGCGTCGCTGCTCGCGGATGCCCGCCGCAACGCGGTGCTCGCCGGACCCGGCTCGGGGCTGGATCGCCGAACCCGCGAGTCTGTTCTTGCAGCGCTGGCGACCGGACGTGCGACCGTTCTCGACGCCGATGCCATCTCGGTCTTCGCGCCGGACCGGGAGGCGCTGTTCGGGGCGATCGGCGGCCCGACGTTGCTGACCCCCCATGAGGGTGAATTCAAGCGTCTGTTCGCGGATCTTCTCGATGTTCCGGGCAAGGTCGAACGCACCCGGCGCGCGGCTCGGCTGAGCGGTGCGACGGTGCTCCTGAAAGGGCCGGACACCGTCATTGCCACGCCGGACGGCCGGGCCGTCGTCAACGTGCACGCGTCGCCGGCCCTCGCCACGGCCGGATCCGGTGACGTCCTCGCGGGGCTTGCCGCCGGCCTCATGAGCCAGGGGATCTCGCCTTTTGCGTCGGCGGCTGCCGCCGCTTGGCTTCATGGCGAGTGCGCGCGCGGATACGGGCTTCCCGGGATGATCGCCGAGGACCTGATCGGCCGCGTTCCGCACGCCTTGGCAGTTGCGGCCGGCCGCGACCCGCACGTCAATTGACCGGCTGTCGTGCGCAAGCTAAGAGCGCGCCTCTGCCCTTTGCGGCGCGGCCCGAAGGCCCTGAGACGTGCGAGGGCCAGGCGTCCGGCGGGCGTGGTGGAATTGGTAGACACGCGAGATTTAGGTTCTCGTGCCGCAAGGCGTGGGGGTTCAAGTCCCTCCGCCCGCACCAAACGGAAATGGATGTGAGAAGATGCAAGTTACTGAACTCTCGACCGCCGGATTGAAGAGGCAGTTCAAGATTGTCGTGCCGGCGGGCGATCTCTCGTCCAAGGTCGAGGAGCGCCTGCAGGAGCTTGCCAAGACGGCCCAGATGCCGGGCTTTCGTCCCGGCAAGGTTCCCGTCAGCCTGCTCAAGAAGCAGTATGGTCAGGCGCTGTTCGGCGAGGCGGTCGAGCAGATGGTCAACTCGGGCACGGCCAAGGCGATCGAAGATCGTGGCCTGCGCCCCGCGCTTCAGCCCAGGGTCGATCTGAAGCAGCTGGAAGAGGGCAAGGACGTCGAGTTCGAGGTCGCGATCGAGGTCCTGCCGGAGATCGGCAAGCTGGACTTCTCCGAAATCGAGCTCGAGCGCCTGAAGGCGACGGTTCCCGACAAGGACGTCGACGAAGCCCTCGACCGGATCGCCAAGGCTAATCGCGAGCAGCGCCCGGTCGATCCGGCGCGCCCCGCCCAGAAGGGCGATGCGATAAAGATCGATTTCGTCGGCTCCGTCGATGGCGTCGAGTTTCCCGGAGGAGCGGCGCAGGACTATACCCTCGAGCTCGGCTCCGGGTCGTTCATCCCGGGCTTCGAGGATCAGCTGGTCGGCGCCGAGGTCGGGCAGACGACCGACGTGAAGGTCACCTTCCCGGCCGACTACGGCAACGCCGAGCTTGCCGGCAAGGACGCGGTCTTCAAGTGCACCGTCAAGGAGATCCGCGAATTCGTCGACGCCCCGGCGGACGACGAGCTGGCCAAGAAGAACAATTTCGAGAACCTGGAGGCCATGCGCAAGGCTGTCGCCGAGCGCATCGAGCAGGACTATGTCCGGATTTCGCGTTCGCTGATCAAGCGGCAGCTGCTCGACAAGCTTGCCGATACGCACAAGTTCGAGGTTCCGGAAGGTCTCGTCGAGTCCGAGTTCAACGCTATCTGGCAGCGCATCGAGGAAGCCAAGAAGCGCGGCGAGAAGATCGAGGACGATGAAGAGAAGATGCGCCAGGAGTACCGCGAGATCGCCGAACGGCGGGTTCGCCTGGGCTTGCTGCTGGCCGACGTGGGGCGGTCCAACAGCATCGAGGTCACTCCGGAGGAGCTGAACCAGGCCGTGATGCGCGAGGCCATGCGGTACCCGGGCCAGGAGCGCCAGGTCCTCGAGTTCTACGGCAAGAATGCCGAGCTGAAGGAGCAACTGCGGGCGCCGATCTTCGAGGAGAAGACCGTCGACTTCATCCTGGAGCTGGCCAAGGTCGCCGAGAACGCGGTGACTCCGGAGGAGTTGCTGAAGGCGGCGCGTCAGGCCGAGGAGGGTGACGAGGCGGCGGAGGGGGAGGCGGCCGCTTCCTGAGGCCGCCGTCACCGGCCTTGAACAGGACGCTCCCGACTGCCACTTTCAAGCAACCGTCACCAAGAGGACCCGCGATGCGTCGCGACCGCGATCCCTACGAGATCTACAACAACTACTACGTTCCCATGGTGGTCGAGCAATCGGCCCGAGGCGAGCGCGGTTACGATATCTGGTCCCGGCTCCTGAAGGAGCGCATCATCTTCCTCAACGGTCCGATCGAGGACAACGTTGCCGGACTGGTGTGTGCCCAGCTGCTCTATCTCGAGGCCGAGAACCCGACCAAGGACATCTCCTTCTATATCAACTCGCCGGGCGGCGTGGTGACCTCGGGACTGGCCATCTACGATACGATGCAGTACGTCCGGCCGCAGATCTCCACGTTGGTTTTCGGCCAGGCCGCTTCGGCCGGCTCGCTCCTGCTGATGGCGGGTGAGAAGGGCAAGAGGTTCGCCCTGCCGAATTCCCGGATCATGATCCACCAGCCTTCGGGCGGCGCCCAGGGCCAGGCCACGGACATCGAGATTCACGCTCGGGAGATCCTGTCGACCCGGGCCCGGCTCAACCAGATGTACGTCAACCATACCGGCCGCACGATCGAGGAGATCGAGCGGGCGATGGAGCGGGACAAGTTCTTCTCGCCCCCAGAAGCAAAAGAGTTCGGACTGATCGACGATGTGCTCGAGAAGCGCCCGACTCCGACCATCCAGGCGGCTGCCTCCTAGGGGGCAGTTGCCAGTATTTGTTCCCGGTTCGCGCAGCTAGACACCATATTTTGCGGTTGTCGCGGTCCGGGAGGGGCGTTTAACATAGTCTTGCGTGCGGGCTCGCAGCAGGGTTTTGCGAGCCGCCCAAGCGGAGGTGCGTTACCGACATGCCAGCCGCCAAGTCCGGGGGCGATTCCCGCAACACTCTCTATTGCAGCTTCTGCGGCAAGAGCCAGCACGAGGTGCGGAAGCTCATCGCGGGTCCGACCGTGTTCATCTGCGACGAATGCGTCGAGTTGTGCATGGACATCATCCGCGAGGAGAGCAAGACAACGCTGGTGAAATCCAAGGATGGCGTTCCGTCACCTAAGGAAATTCGCCAGATTCTCGACGACTATGTGATTGGCCAGGACCAAGCCAAGCGAATCCTCGCAGTTGCGGTTCACAATCACTACAAGCGGCTGAGCCACGGCGGCAAGGCCAACGACGTCGAGATCGCCAAGTCGAACATAATGCTGATCGGGCCGACCGGTTGCGGCAAGACCCTGCTGGCTCAGACCTTGGCCCGCATGCTGGACGTGCCGTTCACCATGGCTGACGCGACGACGCTCACCGAGGCGGGCTACGTCGGCGAGGACGTCGAGAACATCATCCTCAAGCTCCTGCAGTCGGCCGACTACAACGTCGAGCGGGCGCAGCGCGGGATCGTCTACATCGACGAGGTCGACAAGATCAGTCGCAAGTCGGACAATCCTTCGATCACCCGCGACGTGTCGGGCGAGGGCGTCCAGCAGGCCCTGCTGAAGATCATGGAGGGAACGGTCGCGTCCGTCCCACCACAGGGAGGCCGCAAGCATCCCCAGCAGGAGTTCCTGCAGGTCGACACCACGAACATCCTGTTCATCTGCGGTGGCGCCTTCTCGGGGCTCGACAAGATCATCGCCATGCGCCGGCAGGGGACTTCGATCGGCTTCGGCGCCGAGGTTCGGGGCCCCGAGGACCGGCGCACCGGCGAGGTCCTGCGCGACCTCGAGCCCGAGGACCTTCTGAAGTACGGGCTGATCCCGGAGTTCGTCGGCCGCCTGCCGGTCGTCGCGACGCTCGAGGACCTCGACGAGAGCGCGTTGATCGAGATTCTGACGCGGCCGAAGAATGCGCTGATCAAGCAGTACCAGCGCCTGTTCGACATGGAAGGGGTCAAGCTGAAGTTCTCCGACGACGCCCTGCGCGCCGTCGCCCAGAAGGCCATCCTGCGCAAGACGGGCGCGCGCGGCCTGCGGTCGATCATGGAGACTGTCCTGCTCGACACGATGTACGATCTTCCCTCCCTCGATGGGGTCGAGGAAGTCGTCATCAACCGCGAGGTCATCGAGGGCAGGGCCCAGCCGCTGTACGTGCACGGCGAGCGCAAGGAAGGCATTGCGGCGGCGCCGGCCTGAGTTTTGCTGCGCCGGCAGGCATGTGCTGCCGGCCACCTCTCCGACGGGCCTTGAACATCCTGCGGTTCGGGCCAAATCTGCTAGTGAGTGCGCGTGCCGAGTGCGCCGTGGATCGCCTGTTCGGGGGCCACGGCGGGGGTGCGGGTAGCTCTAACAGCGTATAGCGAGGCATCCATGAACGCCCCCACTACCGAAGGCACCGTCTACCCCGTCCTGCCGTTGCGCGACATCGTCGTGTTCCCTGGCATGATCGTCCCCCTGTTCGTCGGCCGCGAGAAGAGCGTCAAGGCCCTCGAGGAGGTGATGAAGGACGACAAGCAGATCCTGCTGATCGCCCAGAAGAACGCGGGCCAGGACGATCCCGGTCCAGAGGACATCTATTCCATCGGCACCCTGGGGACGGTCCTGCAGCTGCTCAAGCTGCCCGACGACACGGTGAAGGTGCTGGTCGAAGGCGGGCGCCGGGTCAAGATCGTCGGCTATACCGGCCGCAGCGACTTCTTCGAGGCCGAAGCGATCGACATGCCGGAGGCCACGGGAGATGCGGCCGAGCTGCAGGCGGCTGCGCGCACCGTCGTCTCGGAGTTCGAGAACTACGTCAAGCTGAACAAGAAGGTGCCGCCCGAGGTGGTCGTCTCGATCAACAAGATCGAGGAGCCGGCCAAGCTCGCCGACACGATCTCGGCCCATCTGGCGCTCAAGGTGGCCGAGAAGCAGCAGTTGCTCGAGCTCGACTCCGTGTCCAAGCGTCTGGAGCGGATTCTCGGCCTGATGGAAGGCGAGATCGGCGTCCTCCAGGTCGAGAAGAAGATCCGCAATCGCGTCAAGCGGCAGATGGAGAAGACGCAGCGCGAGTACTACCTCAACGAGCAGATGAAGGCGATCCAGAAGGAGCTGGGCGAGACCGAGGACGGCCGTGACGAGCTTTCCGAGCTCGAGAAGCGCATCAAGAAGACACGCCTCAGCAAGGAGGCGCGCGAGAAGGCCAACGCCGAGCTGAAGAAGCTGCGGACGATGAGCCCGATGTCGGCCGAGGCGACGGTCGTGCGCAACTACCTCGACTGGCTGCTGTCGATTCCGTGGCGCAAGCCGACCAAGATCATCAAGGACCTGAAGTTCGCCGAGGACATTCTCAACGCCGATCATCACGGCCTCGAGAAGGTCAAGGAGCGCATCCTCGAGTACCTGGCCGTGCAGCAGCGGGTCGACAAGATGAAGGGGCCGATCCTCTGCCTGGTCGGGCCGCCTGGTGTCGGCAAGACCTCCTTGGGCAAGTCGATCGCCAAGGCGACCGGGCGCAACTTCGTGCGCATGTCGCTCGGCGGCGTTCGCGACGAAGCCGAGATCCGCGGCCATCGTCGGACCTACATCGGCTCGCTGCCGGGCAAGGTCATCCAGAGCATGAAGAAGGCGAAGTCGTCCAACCCGCTTTTCCTGCTCGACGAGATCGACAAGCTCGGCGCCGACTTCCGCGGCGATCCTTCCTCGGCGCTCCTCGAGGTGCTCGATCCCGAGCAGAACACCAGCTTCAACGACCACTATCTCGAGGTCGACTACGACCTGTCGAACGTGATGTTCATCACGACGGCCAACTCGCTGCGCATGGCGCAGCCGCTGATGGACCGCATGGAGATCATCCGGCTAGCCGGCTACACCGAGGATGAGAAGGTGGCGATCGCGCGCAAGCACCTCATCCCCAAGCAGATGGAGGCGAACGGCCTCAAGGACGGCGAGCTCGACATCGGGGACGACGCGGTGCGCGATCTGGTGCGCTACTACACGCGCGAGGCGGGCGTCCGCAATCTCGAGCGCGAGATCGCCAACTTGGCGCGCAAGTCGACCAAGGAAATCCTCATGAAGGGGACGACCAAGGTGAAGGTGCGGGCCAAGAACCTGGACAAGTACGCAGGCGTCCGCCGCTTCCGCTACGGCGAGGCGGAGCTGGAGGATCTGGTCGGCATCACCACCGGCCTGGCGTGGACCGAGGTCGGCGGCGAGTTGCTCCAGGTCGAGGCCGTTCTCGTGCCGGGCCGTGGGCGGATGAGCGTCACCGGCAAGCTCGGCGACGTCATGCAGGAGTCGGTCCAGGCGGCCAACGCCTACGTCCGTTCGCGGGCGCACTCGTTCGGCATCAAGCCTGTGCTGTTCGAGAAGCGTGACATCCACGTGCACGTGCCGGAAGGCGCGACGCCCAAGGATGGTCCGTCCGCAGGTGTCGCGATGATCACCTCGATCGTCTCGGCCCTGACCGGTGTCGCCGTGCGCAAGGACGTGGCGATGACCGGCGAGATCAGCCTGCGGGGTCGGGTCCTGCCGATCGGCGGGCTCAAGGAGAAGCTGCTCGCGGCGCTCCGGGGTGGCCTCAAGACCGTGCTCATCCCGAAGGACAATGAGCGCGATCTGCCGGAAATCCCGGACAACGTTAAGAAGGGGCTGGAGATCGTGCCGGTTTCGACCGTCGACGAGGTGCTGGCCCGCGCTCTGGTCAAGCCGCTGGTTGCCATCGAATGGCCGAACGATCTCGAGGCGGTTGCGGCCAAGACGGCCGAAGGGGCTGAGGTCCGGGCTCACTGAGCGGTTGCCCGCAACCCGCTGTCGTTACCGAGGCCCCGGCGCGATGCGCCGGGGCCTTTTCTATGCCTATGGGTCGGCGTGGCCACGGGCCACAAAATCTTGGGGGTGGCATTGACCGATTTTCCCGGCTGCCCGTAAACTTCGGGGCTTCCCGGAGGGGCTTGCCGAGTGAACAAGAACGACCTGATCGCCGCCGTAGCCGCGTCGACAAACTTGTCCAAGACCGATGCCGCGGGCGCCATCGACGCCGTGCTGTCGGTGATCACCAAGTCCCTGAAAAAGCGCGAAAGAGTTCTGCTCGTCGGGTTCGGTACCTTCCAGGTCTCGCGTCGCAAGGCGGGGGAGGGTCGCAACCCGCAGACCGGAGAGAAGATCAAGATCCCGGCATCCAACGTGCCGCGCTTTCGGGCCAGCAAGCAGCTCAAGGACGCGATCAACTGACGATGCCATCGGCAGTGTGCTAGAACGCTCCCGCGGGCGATTAGCTCAGTTGGTAGAGCATCTCGTTTACACCGAGGGGGTCGGCGGTTCGAGCCCGTCATCGCCCACCAGCCGCAACGAGCCGCGCGGAAATGGCCGGACGTGAGGCCGTTCCCGGCAGGTGCGCGCGGATGCCACAGAGGCGATTGCGGCCGTTTCGTTCGCGGCCCGAAAAAACGTCGATTTTTCCTGCACTTACGCACGCTTTCGCGCCTGCGGTATGCTTGACACTCTTCAGGGGGTCCTATATCTGTCCCCCCGCCGTTGGGGGCTTACGCGGGCGTAGTTCAGTTGGTTAGAACGCCGGCCTGTCACGCCGGAGGTCGCGGGTTCGAGTCCCGTCGCTCGCGCCAGCCCCAACGCTGGCGGCCCAGGGGGAAGCTCGCCAGGGCAAAGGGGTGACGATGGAAGCTTTTCTCAGGGAATACCTTCCGATTCTCATCTTCCTCGGCCTGGCTCTCGGCTTGATCGCCGCGATGCTGGGCGGATCGTACCTGATCGCCCGGCAAGCTCCGAACTCCGAGAAGCTGTCGCCGTACGAATGTGGCTTCGCGCCCTTCGACGACGCTCGGGGACGCTTCGACGTCCGCTTCTACCTAGTGGCCATCCTTTTCATCATCTTCGACCTCGAGGTCGCCTTCCTGTTCCCGTGGGCGGTGGCGTTTGGCGACATTGGCCTGTTCGGTTTCTGGTCGATGATGCTGTTCCTCGGGGTCCTGACCGTCGGCTTCATCTACGAATGGCGGAAAGGAGCGCTGGAATGGGAGTGATCACTCCGGCCAAGCCAGATCCCGGCGCCCAGGCTCTGTCGCGTGCCCTGAACGATCAGCTGGCCGACAAAGGGTTCGTCGTCGCCCAGCTGGACAAACTCGTCACCTGGGCCCGGACCGGGTCGATGTGGGGCCTCACCTTCGGATTGGCCTGCTGTGGCGTCGAGATGATCCATTGTTGGATGAGCCGCTACGATCTCGACCGTTTCGGCTTCGCGCCGATGCCCAGCCCGCGCTCGGCAGACGTCATGATCGTGGCCGGCACGCTGACCAACAAGATGGCTCCGGCTCTGCGCAAGGTCTACGACCAGATGGCCGAGCCGCGTTACGTCATCTCGATGGGGTCGTGCGCGAACGGCGGCGGCTACTATCACTACAGCTACTCGGTGGTGCGCGGCTGCGACCGCGTTGTCCCGGTGGACGTCTATGTCCCGGGGTGCCCGCCGACGGCCGAGGCGCTTCTCTACGGCGTGCTGCAACTCCAGAAGAAGGTCCGCCGCACCGGAACCTTGGTGCGCTGATGCCGGAGGACCTCAAGGGGCTCGGCGAGCATATCGTCCAGTCGAGCGGAGGCGCGGTCGTGGCGACCTCGGTGCGCGTCGGTGAGCTGATGCTCGAGACGACGCCAGAACGACTGATCGAGCTGCTTCGCTTCCTGCGCGACGATGCCCGCTGCCAGTTCCAGCAGCTTTGCAACATCTGCGGCGTCGACTGGCCGGATCGCGAGAAGCGCTTCGACGTCGTCTACAATCTTCTCAGCCTGAGGCTGAACCAGCGGGTGCGCATCAAGCTCGCCACCGACGAGGCCACCCCGGTGCCGTCGGCGACGCCGGTCTACAGCTCGGCCGGCTGGTTCGAGCGCGAGACCTATGACCTTTACGGCGTGTGGTTCTCGGATCACCCGGATTTGCGCCGCATCCTCACCGATTACGGCTTCGAAGGCCATCCGCTGCGCAAGGACTTCCCGCTCACGGGCTTCGTTGAGGTGCGCTGGGACGACGTCCAGAAGCGCGTCGTCTACGAGCCGGTGAAGCTCACTCAGGAATTCCGTCGCTTCGACTTCCTCAGTCCCTGGGAGGGCGCGCGACACGTCCTGCCGGGCGACGAGAAGGCGAGCGACCAGGGCAAGGCGAGCTGAGCTGACATGTCCGACGTCGAAATCAAGACGCTGACCATGAACTTCGGGCCGCAGCATCCTGCGGCCCACGGCGTGCTGCGCCTCGTCGTCGAGATGGACGGCGAGATCGTCGAGCGCTGCGACCCGCACATCGGGCTGCTGCATCGCGGCACCGAGAAGCTGATCGAGTACAAGAGCTACCTGCAGGCGGTGCCGTACTTCGATCGCCTGGACTACGTCTCGCCGATGAACCAGGAGCATGCCTATGCTCTGGCCGTCGAGAAGCTGCTGGGCATCGAGGTGCCGGAGCGCGGCCAGTACATCCGCGTGCTGTTCGCCGAGCTCACCCGCATCCTGAATCACCTCCTGAACGTCACGACGTTCGCCATGGACACCGGCGCGCTGACGCCGCCGCTGTGGGGCTTCGAGCAGCGCGAGCTGCTGATGGAGTTCTACGAAGGGGTCAGCGGATCGCGGATGCACGCGGCCTACTTCCGGCCGGGCGGTGTGCACCAAGATCTGCCCGAGGGGATGCTCGACAAGATCGAGGCCTGGATCAAGCAGTTCTATCCGTTCATCAAGGACATCGAGAAGCTGCTGAACGACAACCGCATCTTCCGCATGCGGACGGTCGATATCGGCACCGTTTCGGCGCAGCAGGCCCTAGACTGGGGATTCAGCGGCCCGATGATCCGCGCCTCCGGCATTCCCTGGGACCTCCGCAAGTCGCAGCCCTACGACATCTACGACCGTATGGATTTCGACATCCCGATCGGCAAGACGGGCGATTGCTTCGCGCGATATCTGGTGCGCATCGAGGAGATGTACCAGAGCGCGCGCATCATGGAGCAGTGCGTGGCGGCTCTGCGCACGGTCGGTGGGCCGGTGCGGATCGACGACCGCAAGTTCTCGCCGCCGCGCCGCGGCGAGATGAAGAACTCGATGGAAGCCCTGATCCATCACTTCAAGCTCTACACCGAAGGCTACAAGGTGCCGGCCGGCGAGACCTACACGGTGGTCGAGGCGCCGAAGGGCGAGTTCGGCGTCTATCTCGTGTCGGACGGCACCAACAAGCCGTATCGCTGCCACATCCGGGCGCCCGGATTTCCGCATCTGCAGGCGCTCGACATGATGACCAAGGGACATCAGCTGGCCGACATGTCGGCCAACATCGGCTCGCTCGACATCGTGTTCGGCGAGATCGACCGCTAGGAACGCCACATGTCGATGATCACCGCCGATCCGAAGGACGTGCCGCAGGTCGAGCACTTCGCCTTCACGCCGGAAAACCTCGAGAAGGCCCGGGCAATGATGGCCAATTACCCGGCCGGCCGGCAGGCGAGTGCCGTGATCGGCGTCCTCGACCTCGCACAGCGCCAGCAGGGCTGGTTGCCGCGCGTCGCGATGGACGAGGTTGCGCGGCTGCTGGGCATGGCGCCGATCCGCGTCTACGAGATCGCGACCTTCTACACGATGTTCCAGCTGCGGCCGAAGGGACGCTACCTGCTGCAGGTCTGCACCACCACCCCGTGCTGGCTGCGGGGATCCGACGCCGTCATGAAGGTCTGCGAGGCGGCTGCCGACGGCGAGACCTTCAGCGTCCAGGAGGTTGAGTGTCTGGGCGCCTGCGTCAACGCGCCGGTCGTGCAGATCAACGACGACTTCTACGAGGATCTCGACGGCGCCTCGATGACGAAGCTGCTCGAGGCGTTGCGCCGCGGCGAGACGACCAAGCCCGGCCCGCAGGTCGACCGCCACACCTCGGCGCCCGCGGGCGGACCGACAACGCTCAAGAGCGAGTAGACCGCGATGCTTGCCGACAAGGACCGCATCTTCACCAACCTCTACGGCTTCCAGGACTGGCGGCTGCCGGCGGCGCGCGCGCGCGGCGCCTGGGACGGCACCAAGGCGATCCTCGAGCGCGGCGTCGATGCGATCATCGACGAAATGAAGAAGTCGGGTCTGCGCGGCCGCGGCGGCGCGGGCTTCCCGACCGGCCTGAAATGGTCCTTCATGCCGAAGGAGGTCAAGGACCGGCCGCACTATCTCGTCGTGAATGCCGACGAGTCCGAGCCCGGGACCTGCAAGGACCGCGACATCCTGAGGCATGACCCGCATCACCTCGTCGAAGGCTGCCTGATCGCCGGCTTCGCGATGCGCGCCAACGCCGGCTACATCTATGTCCGCGGCGAGTTCTACAACGAGGCCGAGACGCTCAAGGCGGCGATCCGCGAGGCCTACGAGGCCGGCCTGCTCGGCAAGAACGCCTGCGGCTCGGGCTGGGATTTCGACCTCTACGTCCATCGCGGCGCCGGCGCCTATATCTGCGGCGAGGAGACGGCGCTGCTCGAGAGTCTCGAGGGCAAAAAGGGCATGCCGCGGCTCAAGCCGCCGTTCCCGGCCGGCGCCGGCCTGTACGGCTGCCCGACCACGGTCAACAACGTCGAGTCGATCGCCGTCGCGCCGACCATCCTGCGCCGCGGCGCCGCCTGGTTCGCTGGCCTGGGGCGGCCGAACAACACCGGCACCAAGCTCTTCTGCATCTCGGGGCACGTGAACAGGCCGTGCAATGTCGAGGAAGAGATGGGCATCCCGCTGCGCGAGGTGATCGAGCGCCATGCCGGCGGCGTGCGCGGCGGCTGGGACAACCTCCTGGCGATCATTCCGGGCGGCGCCTCGGTGCCGCTGCTGCCCAAGTCGATCTGCGACACCGTCCTGATGGACTTCGACTCACTGCGCGAGCAGCGCTCGGGCCTCGGAACGGCCGCGGTCATCGTGATGGACAAGTCGACCGACGTCGTGAAGGCGATCGCCCGGCTCAGCCAGTTCTACAAGCACGAGAGCTGCGGTCAGTGCACGCCGTGTCGCGAGGGCACGGGCTGGATGTGGCGCGTCATGGAGCGCATGGTCCTGGGCGATGCGCGCCTCGAGGAAATCGACGCGCTGGAGGACGTCACCAAGCAGGTAGAAGGCCACACGATCTGCGCGCTGGGCGATGCGGCAGCTTGGCCGATCCAGGGACTGATCCGGCACTTCCGTCCGGAGATGGAACGGCGTATCCGGGCACGCACCGAAAAGCTCGCGGCCGAGTAGGGCAGGGGAACAGAGCATGCCCAAGCTGACGATCGACGGCATCGAGATCGAGGTGCCGAACGGCATCACGGTGCTGCAGGCCTGCGAGCTGGCGGGCGTCGAGATCCCGCGTTTCTGCTACCATGAGCGGCTGTCGATCGCCGGCAACTGCCGCATGTGCCTGGTCGAACAGGAAAAGGCACCGAAGCCGATCGCCTCCTGCGCCATGCCGGTCATGGACAAGATGGTGATCAAGACCAACACGCCCATGGTGCAGAAGGCGCGCAAGGGCGTGATGGAGTTCCTGCTGATCAACCACCCGCTCGACTGCCCGATCTGCGACCAGGGCGGCGAGTGCGACCTGCAGGACCAGGCCATGGGCTACGGTTTCGACCGCAGCCGTTATCACGAGAACAAGCGGGCGGTTCCCGACAAGGACCTCGGTCCGCTGGTCAAGACGTCGATGAATCGCTGCATCCACTGCACGCGCTGCATCCGCTTCGCGACCGAGGTGGCCGGCGTCGAGGAGCTGGGGGCGACCGGTCGCGGCGAGAGCATGGAGGTCACGACCTACGTGCGGCACACGCTAACCACCGAGCTGGCCGGCAATCTGGTCGATCTCTGCCCGGTCGGCGCCCTGACCTCCAAGCCCTATGCCTACGAGGCGCGGCCCTGGGAGCTCGGCAAGACCGAATCGGTCGACGTCATGGACGCGCTCGGCGCCAACATCCGCCTCGACACGCGCGGCGTGCAGGTGATGCGCGTGCTGCCGCGCCTCAACGACGACGTCAACGAGGAGTGGATCTCCGACAAGACCCGCCATGCGGTCGACGGGCTTCGCTTCCAGCGGCTCGACCGGCCCTATGTGCGGCGCAAGGGCAAGCTCGTCGAGGCCAGCTGGGCCGAGGCGTTCGAGGAGATCGCGGGCCGGCTCGGCAAGCTCGAGGGCGGCCAGATCGCGGCCATCGCGGGCGACCAGTGCGACGCCGAATCGATGGTGGCGCTCAAGGACCTGATGGCGGCGCTCGGCGTGGCCAGTCTGGACTGCCGCCAGGACGGCGCCAAGCTCGAGGTCGGCGTGCGCGGCGGCTACCTGTTCAACGCCGGCATCCGCGGCATCGACCAGGCCGATGCCATCCTCCTGGTCGGCACCAATCCGCGCTGGGAATCGCCGGTGCTGAACGCGCGCATCCGCAAGCGCCATCTGCACGGTCCTTGCCCGATCGGCAGCGTTGGTCCCGTGGTCGATCTCACCTATCCGGTCGAGCGGTTGGGCGCCGGACCGGCATCGCTGCAGGAACTGGTCGACGGCAAGGGCGCCTTCGCCGAGAAGCTGGCGGCCGCCAAGCATCCGCTGATCATCGTCGGCATGGGGGCTTTGGCGCGACCCGACGGGGTGGCGGTGCTGGCCCTGGCCCGTGCCCTGGTCGAGAAGCTCGGGGCGGTCCGTGAAGACTGGAACGGCTTGGCCGTGCTGCACACCGCGGCGGCGCGGGTCGGCGGGCTCGATCTCGGCCTGGTCCCGGGACCGGGCGGCCGCGACGTCGAGGGCATCCTGGCCGGCTGCGAGAAAGGCGAGGTCAAGGCGGTCTACCTGCTGGCCGCCGACGAGATCGACATGGCGCGCCTGGGCAAGGCCTTCGTGGTCTATCAGGGCCACCACGGCGATGCCGGCGCGCATCGTGCCGACGTCATCCTGCCCGGCGCCGCCTACACCGAGAAGCCCGGCACCTACGTCAACACCGAGGGGCGGGTTCAGCTGGCGTTCCGCGCCGCCTATCCGCCGGGCGAGGCGCGCGAGGACTGGGCGGTCCTGCGTGCCCTGTCGGAGCGGCTCGGCAAGACGCTGCCCTACGACACGCTCGAGCAGGTGCGCTCGCGCCTCGTCCAGGTGAATCGCAGCTTCGCGGCGCTCGACCAGCAGCAGGCGGGCGCCTGGGGCGCCTTCGGCCAGGCGGGACCGGTCGGCGAGGCGCCGTTCGTGTCGCCGATCGCCAATTTCTACATGACCTGTCCGATCAGCCGGGCGTCCCGCACGATGGCGGAGTGCACGGCCAACCGGACCCAGGCGATGGCGGCGGAGTAGGGGCATGGGCGCCGACCTGCATCATTTCTTCACGGTCAACTGGCTCGGCCAGGCGATCCTCATGCTGCTCGAGTGCCTGGCGGTGACCGTGCCGCTGCTCGTGGCGGTGGCCTACATGACCTACGTCGACCGCAAGGTCTGGGCCTCGATCCAGCTGCGGCGCGGTCCCAACGTGGTCGGCCCGTTCGGGCTGCTGCAGCCCTTCGCCGACGGGCTCAAGCTCCTGCTCAAGGAGACGATCGTCCCGTCGAGCGCCAACGCCGTGCTGTTCCTGATCGCGCCGATGATCACCTTCGTGACGGCGCTGATCGCCTGGGCCGTGGTGCCGTTCGACGACGGCTGGGTGATCGCCGACATCAACGTCGGCATCCTCTACCTGTTCGCCATCTCCTCGCTGGGCGTCTACGGCATCATCATCGCCGGCTGGGCGTCCAACTCGAAGTACGCCTTCCTCGGCGCGCTGCGCTCGGCGGCCCAGATGGTGTCCTACGAGGTCTCGATCGGCTTCGTGCTGATCACCGTGCTGCTCTGCGTCGGCTCGCTCAACCTGTCGCAGGTGGTGATCGCCCAGTCCGGCTGGTTCTGGAACTGGTACTGGCTGCCGCTGCTGCCGATGTTCGTCGTGTTCTTCATCTCGGCGCTCGCCGAGACCAACCGCACGCCGTTCGACCTGCCGATGTCGGAAGCCGAGCTGGTGCAGGGCTTCCAGACCGAATACTCGTCCATGCCGTTCGCGCTGTTCTTCTTGGGCGAGTACGCGAACATGATCCTGCTGTCGGCGATGGGAGCGGTGCTGTTCCTCGGCGGCTGGATGTCGCCGGTGCCGTTCGCGCCCTTCACCTGGGTCCCCGGCGTCGTCTGGTTCGCGCTGAAGATCGCGTTCCTGCTGTTCGTCTTCAGCTGGACCAAGGGCACGTTGCCCCGCTACCGCTACGACCAGCTGATGCGGCTGGGCTGGAAGGTCTTCCTGCCCCTGTCGCTCGCTTGGGTCGTCCTCACCGCCGCCGTGCTGCAGTTCGCCGGCTGGGTGCCGAAATCCTTCTGACGGGACGCACATGGCCTCTCTCGATCGCACCGCCCGCGCCTTCCTGCTCTCCGAGCTGGTGACCGGCTTCGCCCTGACCCTGAAGTACATGTTCAAGCCGAAGGTCACGGTGAACTACCCGTTCGAGAAGGGGCCGCTCAGCCCGCGCTTCCGCGGCGAGCACGCGCTGCGTCGTTATCCGAACGGCGAGGAGCGCTGCATCGCCTGCAAGCTGTGCGAGGCGGTGTGCCCGGCCCAGGCCATCACCATCGAGGCCGAGCCGCGCGACGACGGCAGCCGGCGCACGACCCGCTACGACATCGACATGACGAAGTGCATCTACTGCGGCTTCTGCCAGGAAGCCTGCCCGGTCGACGCCATCGTCGAGGGACCGAACTTCGAGTTCACCACGGAAACCCGCGAGGAGCTGATGTACGACAAGCAGAAGCTGCTCGCCAACGGCGACCAGTGGGAAACGCTGATCGCGGCCAATCTGAAGGCCGAAGCGGCGTACCGCTGAGCGCCGGCAGAGAGGGGAGAACATGCTGCTGCAGGCGGTAGCCTTCTACGCCTTCGCCTTCGTGGTCATGGCCTCGGCGGCCATGGTCGTGGTGTCGCGCAACCCGGTCTATTCCGTGTTGTTCCTGATCCTTGCCTTCTTCAACGCGGCGGCGCTGTTCCTGCTGATCGGGGCGGAATTCATCGCCATGATCCTGGTGATCGTCTACGTCGGCGCGGTGGCGGTGCTGTTCCTGTTCGTCGTCATGATGCTCGACATCAACGTCGCGCGGCTGCGGGAAGGGTTCCTGAAGTACCTGCCGGTCGGCGCGCTGATCGGCCTCGTCCTCCTGGCCGAGATCCTGCTCGGGCTGGGCGTCATCGGTTCGGAGACGACGACCATGGCCGGGCTGGCGCAGCACGGGCCGAAGGTCGGCACCATCACCAACACCCGGGCGATCGGTCAGGTCCTGTACACGCAGTACTTCTACCTGTTCCAGGTCTCCGGCCTGGTCCTGCTGGTGGCCATGATCGGCGCCATCGTGCTCACCCTGCGCAGCCGGCCCGGCGTCAGGCGGCAGCGCATCGAGGAGCAGCTCTACCGCTCGAAGGAGCAGACGGTCGCCATCGTCAAGGTGCCGACCGGGGGAGGCGTGTCGTGATCGGCCTCGGCCACTACCTGTTCGTCGCGGCGGTGCTGTTCACGCTGGGCATCCTCGGCATCTTCCTGAACCGCAAGAACGTCATCGTGCTGCTGATGTGCGTCGAGCTGATGCTGCTCGCGGTCAACATCAACCTCGTCGCCTTCTCGGTTTTTCAGGGCAACGTCGTCGGCCAGATCTTCGCCATGCTGGTGCTGACCGTCGCCGCCGCCGAGGCCGCCATCGGCCTGGCGATCCTGGTGGTCTACTTCCGCAACCGCGGGACCATCGAAGTCGAAGACATCGACGCGCTGAAGGGCTAGGGGCGCTACGACCATGGATCTCGCCATCAAGCTCATCGTGCTGCTGCCGCTGCTGGCGGCGGCGATCGCCGGTCTGTTCTGCCGGGTGATCGGCGACCGGCCGGCGCAGTTCGTCACCACGGCGGCGCTGCTGATCGCCGCCGCCCTGTCGGTCTTCGTCTTCGTGCGCGTCGGCTTCGGGCCGGAGAACGCCAAGCTGGTCGTGATCAAGCTGTTCAGCTGGTTCGATTCGGGCACCGTGACGGTCGACTGGGCGCTCAGGGTCGACACCCTGACGGCGGTCATGCTGATCGTCGTGACCGGCGTGTCGTCGATGGTCCATCTCTACTCGATCGGCTACATGGCCGAGGACCCCAGCATCCCGCGCTTCATGGCGTATCTCAGCCTGTTCACCTTCTTCATGCTGATGCTGGTGACCTCCGACAACCTCGTGCAGCTGTTCTTCGGCTGGGAAGGGGTCGGCCTCGCCTCGTACCTGCTGATCGGATTCTGGTACGACCGGCCGTCGGCCAACGCCGCCGCCATGAAGGCGTTCATCGTCAACCGGGTCGGCGATTTCGGCTTCGCGCTGGGCATCTTCGCGGTCTGGGTGCTGAGCGGCGCCCTGAGCTACAACGAGATCTTCGCCAAGGCGCATGACATGGCGGGCATGCGCATCCAGTTCCTCGGCATGGACCTGCCGGCGCTGGAGACCGCCTGCCTGCTGCTGTTCGTCGGCGCGATGGGCAAGTCGGCCCAGCTCGGCCTGCACACCTGGCTGCCCGACGCGATGGAAGGCCCGACCCCGGTCTCGGCGCTCATCCACGCCGCCACCATGGTGACCGCCGGCGTCTTCATGGTCTGCCGCCTGTCGCCGCTGTTCGAGCTGGCGCCGACCGCCTCGGCCGTCGTCACGGTGATCGGCGCCGCGACGGCCTTCTTCGCCGCCACCGTCGGTCTCACCCAGTTCGACATCAAACGGGTGATCGCCTACTCGACCTGCAGCCAGCTCGGCTACATGTTCTTCGCCGCCGGCGTCGGCGCCTACTCGGCGGCGATGTTCCACCTGATGACCCACGCCTTCTTCAAGGCGCTGCTGTTCCTGGGCGCCGGCTCGGTGATCCACTGCCTGCACCACGAGCAGGACATGCGGCAGATGGGGGGCGTCAAGGCGAAGGCGCCGCAGACCTTCATCCTGATGTGGATCGGCACTCTGGCGCTGTCCGGCATCGGCATCCCGTTCATCCTCGGCGACGGGCTGGGCTTCGCCGGCTTCTACTCCAAGGACATCATGCTCGAGGCCGCCTTCGGCGTTCACTCGACGGTCGGCATGTTCGCCTACTGGCTGGGCGTGATCGCCGCCTTCATGACGGCCTTCTACTCGACCCGGCTGATGTTCATGACCTTCTACGGCCCGTATCGCGGCGACCATCACACCTGGGACCACGCCCACGAATCGCCGATGGTCATGCTGATTCCGCTTTACGTGCTGGCGGTCGGCGCCGCCTTCTCCGGGCTGGTCGCCTACAACTGGTTCGTCGGCCACGACGCGCTGCACTTCTGGGGTCAGTCGGTGGCGCCCAAGGCGACCGCCGAGGTGCTGCATCACGCCCACGAGGTGCACGTGATGGTGAAGCTGCTGCCGCTGATCCTGGCGCTGGCCGGCATCGCGCTCAGCTACTACTTCTACCGCGTGCGGCCCGAGCTGCCGGCGGCCGTGGCGCGCCGCTTCGCCGGCCTGTATGCGCTGTTCTACAACAAGTGGTACTTCGACGAGCTGTACGACGCGATCTTCGTGCAGCCGGCGCTGCGGCTGGGCCGCGCCTTCTGGAAGAAGGGCGACGGCACGGTGATCGACGGGCTGGGTCCCAACGCCCTCGCGGCGCGCGCCCAGGACGTCGCGGCGGCGCTCAGCCGCCTGCAGACCGGGTATCTCTATCACTATGCCTTCGTGATGCTGGTCGGCGTCGCCGCGCTCGTCACCTGGTTCATGCTGGGGGCCAAGTAAGCCGATGTCGAGCTGGCCGATCCTTTCGCTCGTCACTTTCCTGCCGCTGGTCGGCGCGCTGTTCTGCCTCGTGGTCAACGGGCCGAAGGAGGCGGTCGAGCGCAACTGCCGGAGCGCGGCGCTGATCACGTCGCTCGCGACCTTCCTGATCTCGCTGGTGCTGTGGGCGCGCTTCGACCCGACCAAGGCCGGATTCCAGTTCGTCGAGAAGGCCGACTGGGTGCCGTCGCTGGCGATCGGCTATCACATGGGAATCGACGGCATCTCGCTGTTCTTCGTGCTGCTCTCGACCCTGCTGACGCCGCTCTGCATCCTGTCGAGCTGGGAGACCGTGCACACCCGAGTGAAGGAGTACATGATCGCCTTCCTCGTGCTCGAGACCTTCATGGTCGGCATGTTCTGCGCGCTCGACCTGGCGCTGTTCTACATCTTCTTCGAGGGCGTCCTGATCCCGATGTTCCTGATCATCGGCGTCTGGGGCGGGCCGCGTCGCGTCTACGCCGCCTTCAAGTTCTTCCTCTACACCTTGCTCGGCTCGGTGCTGATGCTGCTGGCCATCATCGCCATCTACTGGCAGGTCGGCACCACGGACCTGCCGACGGCGATGGAGAAGCTGCAGCTGCCGTTCGCCTGGCAGTGCTGGCTGTTCCTGGCCTTCTTCGCCTCCTTCGCGGTCAAGGTGCCGATGTGGCCGGTCCACACCTGGCTGCCCGACGCCCACGTCGAGGCGCCGACGGCCGGCTCGGTCATCCTGGCCGGCGTGCTGCTGAAGATGGGCGGCTACGGCTTCATCCGCCTGTCGATCCCGTTGCTGCCCGAGGCGACGCAGTACTTCGCGCCGATGATCTTCGGCCTGTCGGTGGTGGCCGTGATCTACACCTCGCTGGTCGCGCTGGTGCAGGAGGACATGAAGAAGCTGATCGCCTACTCGTCGATCGCCCACATGGGCTTCGTGACGATCGGCGCCTTCATCCTCAACATGCAGGCGGTCCAGGGCTCGATCTTCCAGATGCTGAGCCACGGCATCGTGTCGGCCGCGCTCTTCCTCTGCGTCGGCGTTGTCTACGACCGCATGCACACGCGCGAGATCGCGGCCTATGGCGGCCTCGTGCACCGCATGCCGCGCTACGCCTTCGTGTTCCTGTTCTTCACCCTAGCCAGCGTCGGCCTGCCGGGCCTGTCGGGTTTCGTCGGCGAGTTCCTGGTGCTGATCGGCGCCTTCAAGGGCAACACGTGGGTGGCTTTCCTGGCCGCGACCGGGCTGATCCTGGGCGCCGCCTACGCGCTGTGGCTGTACCGCAAGGTCGTGTTCGGCGAACTCACCAAGGACTCTCTGAAGGCGATCCTCGACATGAACCGGCGCGAGCTCGCGGTTTTCCTGCCGCTGATCCTGCTGGCGCTGTGGATGGGCGTCTATCCCAATTCCTTCCTCGATCCGATGGCGCCGGCCGTCGACAAGCTGGTCGGCGACTACCAGGCGGCGATCAAGCTCGCCCGCACGGCCGCCCTGGCGCCGTGACCGACCGGGAGTGACGACAAGATGATGATCGGCCTCGAACATTGGACCCTGGCCCGGCCGGAGATCTTCCTCCTCGCGGTCACGGCCTTGCTGCTGGTCTGGGGCGTGGTGCGCGGCGAGACCTCGACCGCCTTCGTGTCGCTCGCCACCACCGCGGCCCTGCTGGTCACCGCGGTTCTCCTCTTCGTGCCCTACCGCGAGGGCACCGCGTTCGGCGGACTGTTCATCGTCGACCGGCTGACCGCCACGATGAAGGCGCTGGTGCTGATCGGGGCGGCGGTCGCCGTCCTGATGTCGCGCGCCTATTTCGAGCAGGCGCGGGCCTGGCGCTTCGAGTATCCGCTGCTGGTGGCGCTCGCGACCGTCGGCATGATGCTGATGATCTCGGCCAACGACCTGATGGCGCTCTATGTCGGCCTCGAGCTGCAGTCTCTGGCGCTCTACGTCGTCGCCGCGTTCCAGCGCGACAGCGTGCGCTCGACCGAGGCCGGCCTGAAGTACTTCGTCCTCGGCTCGGTCGCCTCCGGCATGCTGCTGTTCGGCTCCTCGCTGATCTACGGCTTCTGCGGCAGCACGGCGTTCCCGCAGATCTCGCGCGCCCTGCTCGACGGGCGCGGGGCCGAGATCGGCACGGTGATCGGCCTGGTCTTCGTGGTCGCCGGCCTGGCCTTCAAGACCTCTGCCGTCCCGTTCCACATGTGGACGCCGGACGTCTACGAGGGCGCCCCGACGCCGGTGACGGCGCTGTTCGCGGTGGCGCCCAAGGTCGCCGCCGTCTCGCTGATGGTCTCGGTGCTGATGGGGCCGTTCAAGCCGCTGTTCGACCAGTGGCAGCAGATCGTGGTCACCGCCTCGGTGCTGTCGATGGCGCTGGGCGCCTTCGCCGCGCTGCGCCAGCAGAACATCAAGCGCCTGATGGCCTATTCGTCGATCGGCAACGTCGGCTACATCCTGCTGGGGCTGGCCAGCGGCAGCGAGCGCGGCATCCAGTCGGTGGTCTTCTACCTGGCGATCTACGTCGTCATGACGCTCGGCGTCTTCGCCGTCATCCTGATGATGAAGCGGCGCGGCACCATGGTCGAGGGAATCGACGACCTGGCCGGGCTGTCGCGCAGCCAGCCGATGATGGCCTTCACTCTGCTGCTCTTCATGTTCTCGCTGGCCGGCATCCCGCCGCTCGCCGGCTTCTGGGGCAAGCTCTACATCTTCATCGCCGCCGTCGAGGCCAAGCTCTACGTCGCGGCCGTGCTGGGCGTGCTGGCCTCGGTCGTGGCCTCCTACTACTACCTGCGCATCGTCAAGGTGATGTACTTCGACGAGCCCGGCGAGGCGCTGGATCGCACGCCCTTCGGCATGTATCGCGCCGTGGCCCTGGTCTCGGCGGTGATCGTGACGGTGTTCTCGCTGGCGCCGCAGCCGCTCAGCAGCGTCGCCGCCGCCGCCGCCAAGGGCCTGTTCCCGTGAGTCCCGCACCCGTCCTGCCGGACGGGTGGACGCTGGTCGCGCTGCCCAGCGTCGGCAGCACCAACGACGAGGCACAGCGACTGGCCGAGGCCGGCGCCGCCGAGGGCACCGTCGTCTGGGCGCGCGAGCAGACGGGGGGACGCGGGCGCCGCGGGCGGTCCTGGGCGTCTCCCGTCGGCAACCTGTACACTTCGACCGTGCTGCGGCCGGCGTGCCGGCCGGCCGAGGCCTCGGAACTCGGTTTCGCGGCGGCGCTGGCCGTCGCCGACATCGCGCCCGAGGGGCGGGCGGTGCGCCTGAAATGGCCCAACGACGTGCTGGTCGACGAGGGCAAGGTCGCCGGCATCCTGCTCGAGAGCGCCGTGGGACAGGACGGAGCCGTGCAGCACGTGATCGCCGGAATCGGGGTGAACGTGCAGTTCGCGCCGCAGCTGCCCGACATGCGCTACGCCGGCGCCGTGCTGGGCGGCACGGTCGAGGCGGCCCTGTCGCGGCTCGCCGCGGCCCTGGCGCGGCGCCTTCGGCAATGGCGGCAGGACGGGTTCGCATCGGTGCGGGCCGACTGGCTGGACCGCGCCGGACCGCTCGGGGTCGAGGTCGATGTGCGACTGGGCAACGAGCTGGTGCGCGGCCGATTTGCCGGGCTGGACGGAGATGGCGGGCTTCTTCTGGAAACGGCCGCCGGGTCGCGCAAGATCGTATCGGGAGAGCTGCTCGGTCGGGCAGCCTAGAAGGAGGACGGGCAATGCTGCTCGCCATCAACGTCAACAACACCAACATCAAGTTCGGCGTCTTCGACGGCGACCGCATCGTCGGCGAGTGGCGCCAGCATACCTCGGCGATGCGGACGGCCGACGAGCATGCCGTGTGGCTGTTCGAGCTGATGCGCATGGAGGGAATCGACCCGAAGTCGATCACCGACGCGATCATCGGCAGCGTGGTGCCGCAGGCCAACTTCAACCTGCGTCGCCTGTGCTCGCGCTATCTCGCCTGCGAGCCGCTGTTCCTCAGCGATCCCGAGGTCAAGTTCGGCATCAAGGTGAAGGGCCAGGGAGCGGGCGCCGACCGGATCTGCAACACGGTGGGCGCCGCGATTCTATTCCCCAACACGCCGGTGATCGTCGTCGACTTCGGCACGGCGACCAACTTCGACGTCGTCGACGAGGAAGGCAGCTATTGCGGCGGCGCCATCGCGCCGGGCATCAACCTCAGCATCGAGGCGCTGGTCAACGCCACGGCGCTGCTGCCGCGCATCGTCGTCGAGAAGCCGGCCCAGGTGATCGGCACCAACACCGTGGCCTGCATGCACACCGGCGTGTTCTGGGGCTATGTCGGGCTGATCGAAGGCATCGTCGCCCGCATCAAGCAGGAGTTCGGACGGCCGATGAAGGTCATCTCCACGGGCGGCCTGGCGCCTGTGTTCGACGGCTCGACGACCGTGATCGAGGAGGTCGTGCCCGACATCACGGCGCGCGGCCTGGTCGAGATCTTCCGCCGCAGCAAGCGGGCATGACCGTCCCCGGCGGCGACGAGCTCCTCTTCCTCGCGCTGGGCGGCGCGGGCGAGATCGGCATGAACCTCAACCTGTACGGCCACGCCGGCCGCTGGCTGATGGTCGATCTCGGCATCGCCTTCGGCGACGACTCGATGCCCGGCGTCGACGTGGTGATGCCCGACCCGTCGTTCATCGTCGAGCGCCGGGAGTCGCTGGTCGCCATCGTGCTGACGCACGCCCACGAGGATCACCTGGGAGCCGTCGCCGACCTGTGGCCCGAGTTGCGCGCCCCGGTCTATGCGACGCCGTTCGCCGCCGCGGTGCTGCGCCGCAAGCTGCTCGAGGCGGGTCTGGCGGATGACGTGCCGGTGACCGAGATCCCGCTCGGCGGCCGCTTCAGCCTGCCGCCGTTCGAGCTCGAGCTGGTCACCATGACCCATTCGATCCTCGAGCCGAACGCGCTCGCCATCCGCACGCCGCTCGGCACGGTGTTTCATACCGGCGACTGGAAGATCGACCCCCAGCCGCTGATCGGCGACCTGACCGACGAGGCGACCCTGCGGCGCATCGGCGAGGAGGGGGCGCTCGCCATGGTGTGCGACAGCACGAACGTCTTCGTCGAGGGCGAGGCCGGCTCGGAAGCGATGGTGCGGGACAACCTCGAGCGCCTCGTGGCCGGCCAGCGGCAGCGCGTGGCCGTGACCTGTTTCGCGTCCAACCTGGCCCGGGTCGAGAGCATCGCCCGCGCCGCGGTGGCCGCCGGGCGCCATCCCGTCCTCTCGGGCCGCGCCCTGACGCGCATGATCGACGCCGCTCAGGAGTGCGGCTACATGCTCGACTTTCCCGAGTGCGTGCCGGAGCGGCAGGCCGGCTACCTGCCGCGCGACAAGGTGCTGTTCATCTGTACCGGCAGCCAGGGCGAGCCGCGCGCCAGCATGGCCAAGCTGGCCAACGGCGAGCACCGCGACCTGGTGCTCGAGGCCGGCGACACGGCGATCTTCTCGTCGCGTGTCATCCCCGGCAACGAGCATTCGGTCGGCCGCCTGCACAATGCCCTGATGGCGCGCGGCGTCGAGGTGGTGACCGGCCACGAGCTCGACATTCACGTCTCCGGCCATCCGGCGCGGGACGAGCTGGTGCGCGTCTACCAGTGGATCCGGCCGCGCATCGCCGTCCCCGTGCATGGCGAGCTGCGGCACATGATCGAGCATGCCAAGCTGGCGCGGACCTGCCAGGTCCCCGAGACCGTGGTGGCGCCGAACGGCTCGGTGGTCCGGCTGGCACCGGGACCCGCCGAGGTGGTCGGTCACGTGCCGGTCGGCCGGCTGGCCCGCGACGGCGACGCCCTGGTGCCTCTCGAGGGCGAAATCCTGCGCGAGCGGCGCAAGCTCCTGTGGAACGGGGCGGCGACGGCGACGCTGGTGGTCGACGGGCAGGGCCGCTCCCTGGCCAGCCCGAAGATTTCCCTGCGCGGGCTGGAGGACGAGGAGGGCGTCCTGTCCCACGCCATCTCGGCCGGACTGGGCGAGATGCTCGCCGACCTCGGCAGGGGCGAGCTCAAGGACGACCGCCGGATCGAGGAGGCCGCCCGCCAGACGGTGCGGCGCGTCGTGCGGGCGCATCTCGGCAAGAAGCCGTTGACGGACGTGCACGTCATCCGCATCTAGAGCGGCATGATCGGACGTCTCAATCACATCGCCATCGCCGTGCCCGACCTCGACAAGGCGGCCGAGCAGTATCGCAGCGTCATGGGGGCGGCGGTGAGCGCGCCCAAGCCGCAGCCGGCGCACGGCGTCACCGTGGTGTTCGTGGAACTGCCCAACACCAAGATCGAGCTCCTGCATCCGCTCGGCGAGAAGTCGCCGATCGCCAACTTCCTGGCACGCAATGCCGACGGCGGCATTCATCACGTGTGCTACGAGGTCGAGGACATCTACCAGGCGCGCGACAAGCTCAA
This sequence comes from Reyranellaceae bacterium, assembly GCA_046349275.1. Classification (GTDB taxonomy): domain Bacteria; phylum Pseudomonadota; class Alphaproteobacteria; order Reyranellales; family Reyranellaceae; genus Reyranella. Next base: position 174,059 of record JAXMCN010000010.1, read on the forward strand.
GGCCCAGGGCGCCCGCGTGCTGGGCGACGGCGAGCCCAAGATCGGCGCCCACGACAAGCCGGTGCTGTTCCTGCATCCCAAGGACTTCAACGGCACGCTGATCGAGCTCGAACAGGTCTGACGGCCGCGCCATGAGCTGGGCGACCGGCCTCATGGTCTACATCGTCCTGTGGTGGATCGTGCTGTTTGCCGTCCTGCCGCTCGGCGTGCGCAAGGTCGAGCAGCCGGGGCGGGGCCAGGACCACGGAGCGCCGGAGCGGCCGGACCTGCTGCGCAAGGCGGCGATCACGACCCTGGTGACCGCGGTCCTCTGGATCGCCTTCTACCTGCTGCACCAGGCCGACGTGTTCAGCTTCCGGCGCATGGTCGAGTAGCCCGCGGGTCGTTCCGGGCCATAAAAAAACGACGGGTTCGCACCCGTCGTTCTTTCTCTACCCCGAAGCTCGTCTGTGGACGGCTTAAGCCGTTCTCCTCCCTAAACCCAGGGCTGCGCCTAAGGCTTAGGCTCTTTAGCCGTAAGCGAGGCGAAAGCCAAGACCTTTTCTTTCGAGCAGACGCCGACCGGGAGAACGTTTCTTAGGTGGGCCGGTCGTTCGCAGACAAACAATGTCCCTGCGATTCCCGTGCTCATCAGATGTACAGGTACTTGACCACGAACAGGACAGCCAGCAGGCCGACCGCCGGATGGATGTCGCGGAAGCGTCCGGTGACCGTCTTGATGGCGGCGTAGGAGATGAAGCCGAAGGCGATTCCCTCGGCGATCGAGAAGGTGAAGGGCATGGCGAGCGCCGTGATCACGGCCGGCGCCGACTCGGTGATGTCGTCCCACTCGATCTCGACCAGCGTGCGGGTCATCAGGCAGGCGACGTAGAGCAGCGCCGGGGCCGTGGCATAGGCCGGGATCGTGGCGGCCAGCGGCGCCACGAACAGGGCGAGCAGGAACAGGACCCCGACCGTGGCAGCGGTCAGCCCGGTGCGCCCGCCGGCGTTGATGCCCGACGCGCTCTCGATGTAGCTGGTGGTCGTCGAAGTGCCGACGGCGGCACCGATCATGGCGGCGCCGCTGTCGGCGATCAGCGCCCGGTGGAGCCGCGGCACGGTGCCGTCGGGCCGCATGAAGCCGCCGCGATGGGCCAGCGCGATCAGCGTCCCGGTATTGTCGAACAGGTCGACGAACAGGAAAGCGAAGACCACCGTCACGAGGCCGACCTTGAAGGCGCCGGCGAGGTCCATCTGGAGGAACACCGGGGCGATCGAGGGCGGCAGCGCGACGATGCCGCCGAACTTCTGGTGGCCCAGCAGGACCGCCACCACGGTCACCGCCAGGATCCCGATGATCACCCCGCCCATGACCCGGCGATACTCGAGGGCGACGATCAGCGCGAAGCCCAGCGCCGCCATGACGACCGGGAAGCTGGTGAGGTCGCCATGCTTCACCAGGGTGGCCTCGCTGGCCACCACCACGCCGGCGTTCTTCAGCGCGATCAGCGCCAGGAACAGGCCGATTCCGGCGGCGATCGCCATCTTCAGCGACTTCGGGATGGCGTTGACGATCCACTCCCGGATCGGCAGCACGCTGATGATGAAGAACAGGATGCCGGAGATGAACACGCAGCCCAGCGCGACCTGCCACGTGTAGCCCATGCCGCCGACCACGCCGAAGGCGAAGTAGGCGTTGAGGCCCATGCCCGGCGCCAGGGCGATCGGGTAGTTCGACAGGAAGGCCATCAGCAGGCAGCCGACGGCGGCGGCCACGCAGGTCGCGGCGAACACGGCGTCGATCGGCATTTTGGCGGCTGCGAGGATCGTCGGGTTGACGAAGATGATGTAGGCCATGGTCAGGAAGGTGGTGAGGCCGGCCACGACCTCGGTGCGGACCGTGGTCCGGTTCTCCTTCAGCTTGAACAGCTGCTCGAGCATGCGATCTCCCCGGTTCTTGTCTGGCCGCGAGTGTGCGGGCAGGGGGCTGTGCAAAGCCAGCGCAACCGCCGGCGGTTTGCCTTTGCGGGCGGGCTTTCCTACAGTCCGCCGCCACCCCGGAAGCGACCCAGCAAGGACCTGACCAGAATGCGGATGAGCCAGTACTTCCTGCCGACCCTCAAGGAGACGCCGGCAGAAGCGCAGATCGTCTCGCATCGCCTGATGCTGCGCGCCGGCCTCGTGCGCCAGACCAGTGCCGGCATCTATGCCTGGCTGCCGCTCGGCCTGCGCGTGCTGCGCAACATCGAGCGCATCGTGCGCGAGGAGCAGGACGCCTCGGGGGCGCAGGAAGTGCTGATGCCGACCATCCAGTCGGCCGAGCTGTGGCGCGAGAGCGGCCGCTACGACGCCTACGGGCCCGAGATGCTGCGCATCCGCGACCGGCACGAGCGCGAGATGCTGTACGGGCCGACCAACGAGGAGATGATCACCGTCCTGTTCCGCGACAGCGTGCGGAGCTACCGCGACCTCCCGAAGAACCTCTATCACATCCAGTGGAAGTTCCGCGACGAGGTGCGGCCGCGCTTCGGCGTCATGCGAGGCCGCGAGTTCCTGATGAAGGACAACTACTCCTTCGATCTCGACAAGGCCGGGGCGACGCACTCCTACAACAAGATGTTCGTCGCCTACCTGCGCACCTTCGCCCGCATGGGCCTGAAGGCGATCCCGATGCGCGCCGACACGGGTCCGATCGGCGGCGACCTCAGCCACGAGTTCATCATCCTGGCCGACACCGGCGAGAGCGCGGTGTTCTGCCATCGCGGCCTGGTCGACAAGGACATCCTCAGCCGCACCATCGACTACGACGGCGACCTGCAGCCGATCGTCAACGAGTGGACGTCGCTCTACGCCGCCACCGACGAGATGCACGACGCGGCCGCCTTCGAGAGGATCCCCGAGGCCGACCGGCTGGCCGCCCGCGGCATCGAGGTCGGCCACATCTTCTACTTCGGCACCAAGTACTCGGCGCCGATGAAGGCGGTGGTCGCCGGCCCGAGCGGCGAGCCGGTCACGGTCGAGATGGGCTCCTACGGGATCGGCGTCTCGCGCCTGGTCGGCGGCATCATCGAGGCCAGCCACGACGACAACGGCATCGTCTGGCCGGACTCGGTGGCGCCGTTCAAGGTCGCGCTGCTCAATCTCAAGCCCGACGACGGGGCGGTGAGCGCCGCCTGCCGCACGCTGTATGACGGGCTGGTGGCCCGCGGCGTCGAGCCGCTGCACGACGACCGCGACCTGCGCCCCGGAGCGAAGTTCGCCGACATGGACCTGATCGGCATCCCCTGGCAGGTGATCGTCGGCCCCAAGGGCCTCGCGGCCGGCAAGGCGGAGGTCAAGAATCGGCGCACCGGACAGCGCGAGGAAGTGCCGCTCGACCAGGTCGTCGCCCGCTTCGGCTGAGCCATGGCCGTCGCCGGCGTCGAGCGCCTGATCGCCTGGCGCTACCTGCGGGCACGCCGCGAGGAAGGCTTCATCTCGGTGATCGCCGGCTTTTCCCTGGTCGGCATCACCTTGGGGGTCGGCACCCTGATCGTCGTCATGGCGGTGATGAACGGTTTCCGGCTCGAGATGCTGCGCCAGATGTCGAGCCTGGGCGGACAGGTCGGGGTCCAGGGCGGCCGCGAGGGCCTGTCGCCGACGCCGGACCTGATGGCCAGCCTGCTCGCCATACCGGGCGTCGTCTCGGCCAGCCCGACCGTCGAAGGCCAGCTGATGGCGGTGGCCGGCGATCGCGTGCGCGGGGTCGTGCTGCGCGGCATGCGGCCCGAGGACCTCCAGGCGCGGACCGCGATCGCGGCGTCGATCGACGGCGCGCCGGCGCTGCGCGACCGCTACCGCGCCCAGTGCCGCGACGCCGACGACAAGCCGATCGACTGGGGCAGCCTGAAGAGCTTCGGCGACGATTTCTCGGTGGTGGTGGGCCGGCGCTTCGCCGAGCTGATGGGCCTCAAGGTCGGCGACACGCTGCAGCTGGTCTCGCCGGCATCGATCGCCACGCCGCTCGGGGTCATGCCGCGCTCGGCCGCGGCGCGCGTCGCCGTCTTCTGCGCCGGCATGTACGACTACGATCTCGAACTTCGTCTACGCACCGCTGGCCGACGTCCAGCGCCCATGGGGACCGGCGACAAGGTGACGGGCATAGAGGTCTACCTCGCCGACGGCATTTCGATCGAGAGCGTCCGCTCTCGGATCATCCAGACGGTCGGGCTCTCAGGGCTGGGTGTTCGACTGGCTGCAGGCCACTACGGCTTCTCCGCAGCCGTCCGCCCAGACCAACGATGTTCCTGGTCCTCACGATGATCGTGCTGTCGCTATGCCTTCAACATCGTGTCGAGCCTGGTCATGCTGGTCCGTACCAAGACCGGCGACATCGCCATCCTGCGCACCATGGGTGGGGGCGAGCCGCGGCGAGGATGCGCATCTTTCTCTTCGACGGCCTGGCGATCGGCGGCATCGGCACGCTGCTCGTCGTGCTGGCCCTCGTCGCTGGAACATCGAAGCGATCCGGCAAATGGCTGCAGCGCACCCTCGACATCGTTCTGTTCGACGAGACGCTCTACCTGCTGGCCGAGCTGCCGGCGCGGATCTCCTGGGGCGAGGTGGTGATGATCGCCGTCATGGCCGTGGTGTTCGCCTTCGCTGGCTTGCCCCACCTGGCGCGGGCGGCGCGGCTCGATCCGGTCGAGGGGCTGCGCCGTGGAGAAGGGGCCATCCAGGCCGAACGCTGGCTGGCGCTATCTGGCGACCCGGCAGAAGGAGGGGTTCGTCTCCCATCGCGGCGCCCTCGATCGGCGTGGCCCTTGGGGTCGCCACCCTGATCGTCGTGCTGTCGGTGATGGGAGGCTTCCGCCAACAGCTGCTGGACCGCATCATGGGGCTGAACGGCCATCGTCATCACCAAGCCCGCCAGGGCGTGCTGGAGGCCACGCCGGAATTGCTCGAGTGGCTGGCGGTATCCCGGGGTCAAGGCCGTCCGGCCGACCTTGGAGCGACAGGCGCTCAACACCTTCGGCCAGCAGACGCGTGGCGCGGTGTTGCGCGGTGTGCGGCCGGAGGATCTGCGGGCGCGCGACCGGCGTCGCCCGCAACATGGTCATGGGCGATCTTTCGACATTCGGTGCAGCCGGGTGTGGTGATGGGCGAGAGGCTGCGGCAGCCCCTCAATGCCCGGCCCGGCGACCGGGTCACCGTTGTCACCCACCGCTTGAACGAAAGCGGCACGATCGCGCCGCGCTATACCGACTACGAGCTCCTCGGGTCTTTCCTCACGCGGCGCTACGAGTTCGACAACAGCCTCGTCTTCGTTCCGCTGGCGATGTTGCGAGAGGAGCTCGAGTACGGGGATCGGGCGGTCAGCTCGCTCGACCTCGACCTCGTCGATCCGCAGGCTGCTCCGAAAGTCGCGCAGGAGTTGCGCAAGGCGCTGGGGCGGGACGATCTGCGGTTCGCCGACTGGCTCGGCCTCAACGCCCGCTTCGTCGGCGCCCTGCAGGTCGAACGGGTCCTGATGTTCATCATCCTGAGCCTGATCGTCGTGGTCGCCGCCATGAACGTGGTGGCGAGCTTCACCATGCTGGTGCGGGTCAAACGCGGCAGCATCGCCATCCTGCGCACCATGGGGGCGGCGCCGCGCACGATCGTGCGCGCCTTCTTCATGTCGGCGGCGGCCGTTGGCCTGGTCGGCACCGCTGTCGGGGCCGCTCTGGGCCTGCTGGTCTGCGCCAACATGCCGGGCGTCGGCCGCTTCCTGTCGTGGCTGACCGGGGCCACCGGCAGGGGCGCCGCCGAGGTCGATTTCATCACCTCGATGCCGGTGCGCGTGCAAGTCGCCGAGGTGACGACGGTGGTCGGGGTTGCCGTGCTTCTGTCGCTGGCCGCAGCCTCTTATCCGGCCTGGCGCAGCACGCATGTCGATCCGGTGGAAGGGCTGCGCCATGAATGACGTCAAGGTCCCCCTGGCGGCTGCGCGAGGTTCGCTCGACCTTCGTGCAGGGCGATCGCCGCCCGGGACGTCCTGCGCGGCGTCTCCTGGATCTCCGGGCCGGCGAGATCGTCGCGCTGGTCGGCCAGTCGGGCAGCGGCAAGTCGACCCTGCTGCACATCGCAGGGCTGCTCGAGCGGCCGTCCGCCGGCGACATCGTGATCGACGGCCGCTCGGTCGCCGCTGCCGGCGATCGCGACCGCACGATCCTGCGCCGGCAGTTTCTCGGCTTCGTTCATCAGTATCACCTACCTGCTGCCCGAGTTTTCCGCCCTTGAGAACGTCATGCTGCCCCAGATGCCGAGTCGGTCAGCCGCGCGGCGAGGCGGCGCAGGGCGACAGACCTGCTCGAGATGGGCCTGAAGGACCGTGCCGAGCATCGCCCGGGTCGCCTGTCGGGCGGCGAGCAGCAGCGGGTGGCGATTGCCCGGGCAGTGGCCAACCGGCCCCGCGTCCTGCTGGCCGACGAGCCGACCGGCAACCTGGATTCCACCACCCGGAGACGGTGTTCGCCAGCTCCTGTCCCCGGGGTCAGGACTGGCATGGCGGCGCTGATCGCCACCCACAACTGGAGCTGGCGGCCTGCATGGACCGCACCGTCACCCTGAAGGACGGGGATGCTGGCGGACTGAGCGATCACCGCTTCCACAAGAAGGCGGCGCCATAGCGTCGACCGTGCCCATCGCCGATTTCGTCCATCTCAAGGTCCGTTCCGCCTACTGCTCACCGAAGGCGGCCAACAGCACGACAAGATCGTCGCCCTGGCCAAGGAGCGGGCCATGCCGGCGGCTGCGCGACCGACCGCAACAACCTGTTCGGTGCGCTGGAATTCTCGCAATACGCCGCCAAGGGCGGGGTCCAGCCGATCATCGGCTGGTGACCTCGAATTCGGCGCGAGGAGAGGGCGGCATCGCCACGGCGACCAAGCTGCCGGCCGTCGATTGGCTCACGCTGATCGCGCAGGACGAAGCGGGGTATCTCACCTGATGCGGCTGGTCAGCCGCACCCACCATCTGGAGTTAAGATCGGCTCGGTGTCGGCCTTGCCCCTGGCCGAGCCGGGCTGACACCACCGTACCGTCGCCCTGGTCGGCGGGTGCCGGGAAGCGCTCAACCGGCTGCTGGCCAGGGACCGGCGGTGGCGGGCATCTGCTGGATCGCCTGCAGGGACCGTTCGACGGGCGGCTGTACATCGAGCTGCAGCGTCATGGGGCTCGAGGCGAGCGGCGACCGAGGAGCCGTTGATCGAGCTGGCCTACGCTCGCGGCCTGCTGCTGGTGGCGACCAACGACGTCCATTTTCCGGGCTATGGCCATGTATGGCGCACACGACGTGCTGCTGTGCATCGAGCAGGGCGCCCATATCGACGATCCCAACTGTCGGCTGACGCCTGAGCACTACTTCAAGTCGGCGGCCGAGATGAGCTGTTCGCCGATCGCCCGAGGCCTGCGACAGCTGTTCGAGTGATCGCCCGGCGTTGCGCCTACATGCCCAAGCCGCGCAAGCCGATCCTGCCGCGCTATACCAAGCTCGCCGGCCGGGCCGAGGCGGAAGCCCTGCGCGAGATGGCCATCGGCGGCCTCGAGGCGCTGCGCCAGGGCCACCGGCTGGCCTCCGACATTCCCTTCGAACGGTACCAGGAGCGCCTGACCTACGAACTCGACATGATCGAGAAGATGGGCTTTCCGGGCTACTTCCTGATCGTCGCCGACTTCATCCAGTGGGCCAAGGACCACGACGTTCCGGTTGGCCCGGGGCGCGGTTCGGGCGCCGGGTCGCTGGTGGCGTGGGCGCTCAAGATCACCGACCTCGACCCGTTGCGCTGGGGCCTGCTGTTCGAGCGCTTCCTCAATCCCGAACGGGTCTCGATGCCGGACTTCGACATCGACTTCTGCCAGGACAAGCGCGACCGGGTGATCCGCTACGTGCGCGACGAATACGGCCACGACCGGGTTGCCGCCATCATCACCTTCGGCAAGCTGCAGGCCCGCGCCGTGCTGCGCGACGTCGGGCGCGTCCTCGGGATGCCGTACGGGCAGGTCGACCGGATCTGCAAGCTGGTGCCCAACAATCCCGCCAAACCGGTGACCCTGGCGCAGGCCCTCGACAGCGAGCAGCTGCTCAAGGAGCAGTACACCGCGGACGAGGAAATCAAGCGGCTGATCGATCTGGCGCTGCAGCTGGAGGGGCTGTTCCGCAACGCCTCGACCCACGCCGCCGGCGTCGTGATCGGCGACCGGCCGCTCGACCAGCTGGTGCCGCTGTTCCGCGACACCGACGATGCCAATTCGCTGCCGGCGACGCAGTTCAACATGAAGTGGGTCGAGCCGGCCGGCCTGGTGAAGTTCGACTTCCTCGGGCTGAAGACCCTGACCGTCATCGAGAAGGCCTGCGACCTGATCGGCCGGGAGCGCATCAACATCGCCGGGCTGCCGCTCGACGATCGCAAGACCTTCGAGCTGCTGGCGCGCGGCGACAGCTTCGGGGTGTTCCAGATCGAGGGCAGCGGCATGCGCGACGTGCTGCGCAAGATGAAGCCCGACCGTTTCGAGGATATCATCGCGGTGGTCGCGCTCTATCGGCCCGGCCCGATGGAGAACATCCCGAGCTACATCAAGCGCAAGCACGGCGAGGAGCAGCCGGACTACCTGCATCCGCTCCTGGAAGGGATCCTCAAGGAAACCTACGGGATCATGATCTATCAGGAGCAGGTCATGCAGATCGCGCAGGTCCTGTCGGGCTACTCGCTCGGCGGCGCCGACCTGCTGCGCCGCGCCATGGGCAAGAAGATCCAGGCCGAGATGGACGCCCAGCGGGCCGCGTTCGTCGAGGGCGCCAAGAAGAACGGCGTTGCCGAGGCCAAGGCCTCGTCGATCTTCGACCAGGTCGACAAGTTCGCCGGCTATGGCTTCAACAAGAGCCACGCCGCCGCCTACGCGCTGGTCTGCTACCAGACCGCCTATCTCAAGGCCAACCATCCGGTCGAGTTCATCGCCGCCTCGATGACCCTCGATATGGGCAATGCCGACAAGATCGGCAATTTTCGCCGCGAGCTGGAACGACTGCAGATCCCCTTGCTGCCGCCGGACGTCAACAGGTCGATGGCCGAATTCGCGGTCGAGATCACGGCCGAAGGCAAGAAAGCGGTCCGCTTCGCGCTAGCGGCCGTCAAGGGCGTTGGTCGCGAGGCCATGCTGCGACTGGCCGAGGAGCGCGATGCCCGGGGACCGTTCAAGGACCTGTTCGACGTCGCCGAGCGGCTCGACCAGCGCGTGATCAACAAGCGCCTGCTGGAGAGCCTGATAAAGGCTGGAGCCTTCGACAGCCTCAACAAGAACCGAGCGCAGACCCTGGCCGCAGTCGAATCGCTGTCGCGGCACTCGCAGGCCATCCACGAAGCGCGCGCCAGCAATCAGAACAGCCTGTTCGGCGACGACACGGCGCAGCGCCGGCCGACCCTGCCCAAGGTGCCGGACTGGTCGCCGATGGAGAAGCTGCAGAACGAATTCTCCGCCATCGGCTTCTATTTGTCGTCACATCCCCTGGCGGCCTACGAGCGCAGCCTGCAAAGGCTGGGCGTGTGCCGAGCGGCCGATCTCGCCGCCGTGCTGTCGCGCGGCACGGCGGGCCGCATCAAGCTCGCCGGCACCGTGATCGATCGTCTCGAGCGTACCTCCGCCAAGGGCAACCGGTTCGCCTTCGTGCAATGCTCCGATCAGTCGGGCGCGTTCGAATTGACGGTTTTCAGCGAGGTGCTGAGCAGCAAGCGCAACCTGCTCGAGGCGGGGCAGGCGATCCTGGTCTCGGTCGACGGCCGGCTCGACGGCGAGCAGGTCAAGCTCACGGTTCAGTCGGTCGAGAAGCTCGAGGACGCCGTGGCCAATGCCGCCGCCGGTCTGCGCATCGTGCTGACCGACCCGGGGGCGCTCGAGGCCCTGCGCAAGAGCCTGGAGGGCAAGCGCGGCCGCGGCCGCGTGACCCTGATCGTGCCGATGGCCGAGGAGGCCGAAGCCGAGGTGACGCTTCCCGGGAGCTACTCAATCGCCGGCGGCCTGCGCGACACCATCGGCATGCTGCCGGGGATCGCCCAGGTGGAGGAGATTTGAGCGGGCAGGGAGGCCTCTTCTCCGAAAACTCTGCGAGGCCGGGCCGTCCGGCGGCCAGGCGCGCCGCGGAGGTTCAGCCGGCAGCGAGCTCGCCGCTGCTCGCTGCTCCCAGCTTGCCGGCAGACATCCGCCTGGGCACGTCCTCCTGGTTCTTCCCCGGCTGGCGCGGCCTCGTCTACGAGGGCCAGCACGCCCAGCCGACCCTCAGCCGCAAGGGGCTGGCGGCCTACGCCGGCATCCCGCTGCTGCGCACGGTCAGCCTCGATCGCACCTTCTATGCGCCTCTCTCGACGGTGCAGTACCGGCAGTACGCGGACGCCGTGCCGCGAGACTTCAGCTTCGTCGTCAAGGCGCCGGCGCTGGTTTGCGACGCGACGGTGCGCGACGAAGGCGGCCGGGGGCTGCGGCCCAATCCGCACTTTCTCGATCCCGCGATCGCCGCCCGCGAGTTCGTGGTGCCGTGCCTCGAAGGGTTGGGCGGCAAGGCCGGTCCGCTGGTGTTCCAGGTGTCGCCCCTGCCATCGAAAATGTTGCGCGAACCCGCCAGCCTGATCGAGCACCTGCAGGCGTTCCTGGCGGCCCTTCCGAGCGCGATCGGCGGCCATCGTCCTCTCTACGCCGTCGAGGTTCGCAACCCTGAGCTCGTCACGCCACGCCTCGTGAAGATGCTGGGCGGGGCGGGGGCGCGCTATTGCGTCGGCCTGCACGCCCGCATGCCGCCGGCCGAGCGACAGGCCCAGGCAGTCAGGGCGCTCCAGGCGATTTCGCCCGGCCCCCTGGTGGTGCGCTGGAATCTGCACCGCGGTTTCCTCTACGAGGCCGCGCGCCAGCGCTATGAGCCGTTCGACCGCCTGGTCGACCAGGATCCCGAGACCCGGACCGTTCTGGCCCGGCTGGCGGCCGACACCGTCCGGGCCGGCCAGAAGGTCTGGATCACTGCCAACAACAAGGCCGAGGGCAGTGCGCCGCTGACCGTCCTGGAACTGGCGAAAGAGATCGACCGGGCGCTCACCGCCCAGGCATAAGCCGTTGATTTTTCTGCTACTTGCATTCCCGGCAGCAAGTCTTTAGAAGCACGCCTACTTCGCACGCGGGTTTTGCGGTCGACGGGGAGACATCCCGCCGCTCGCTCCGGTGTCGGGCCCTTCTTTCGAAGGGTCAGACGGCGCCCGCGGAGGCTCAACCGGAAAAGGAGAAACGGCATGACCATGCCGACGTTCACGATGCGTCAATTGCTGGAAGCTGGTGTCCATTTCGGCCATCACACCCGGCGCTGGAACCCCAAGATGAAGCCGTACCTGTTCGGGGTGCGCAACGGGGTTCACATCATCGACCTCACCAAGACCGTTCCCCTGCTCGAGCAGGCGCTCATCCAGGTGCGCGACGTCGTCGCCAATGGTGGCCGCGTGCTGTTCGTCGGCACCAAGGCGGCAGCGGCAGACCGGATTGCCGACGCGGCTCGGCGCTGCGGCCAGTACTATGTGAATCACCGCTGGCTGGGCGGCATGATTACCAACTGGCAGACCATCTCGGCCTCGATCAAGCGCCTGCGCGAGCTCGACGACCGGCTCAAGGGCGACGTGATCGGCCTGACCAAGAAGGAGCAGCTCGATCTGACGCGCGAGCGCGACAAGCTCGAGCGTTCGCTCGGCGGCATCAAGGAGATGGGCGGCACGCCGGACATGCTGTTCATCATCGACACCAACAAGGAGTCGATCGCCGTCCAGGAAGCCCGCAAGCGCGGAATCCCGATCGTCGCGATCCTCGACAGCAACTCGGACCCTGACGGAATCGACTTCCCGGTGCCGGGCAACGACGACGCGATCCGTGCCGTGTCGCTGTACTGCGAGCTCCTGTCGAGCGCCGTGCTCGACGGAATCCGGGCCGAGATTGCCGCTTCGGGCGGCGATGTCGGCGAGCTGAGCGAGCCGCCCGTGGAAGAAGTGCCGCCGGCCGAGCTGGGCGGCGCGGAAGCCTCCCCGGCCGAGTAAGCGGCCCCCTCGGGATCGAACAGCGGGGCTGGTCGCAAGACCGGCCCCGATTGCACTTGAAGAAGACGCCGTACGAGACGGAGCATCACATGGCTGAAATCACCGCTTCCCTGGTCAAGGAACTGCGCGAGAAGACCGGCGCGGGCATGATGGACTGCAAGCGGGCGCTGAGCGAGGTCCAGGGAGACCTCGAGAAGGCGATCGACTGGCTGCGCACCAAGGGCCTGTCGGCGGCCGCCAAGAAGGCCGGTCGCGTCGCGGCCGAGGGCTTGGTCGGCGTGGCTGCAAGCGGCAACCGCGGGGCCGTCATCGAGGTCAACGCCGAGACCGATTTCGTCGGCCGCAACGAGCTGTTCCAGAAGTTCGTCGCCGCGGCGGCGAACATCGCCCTCGACGCCGGCGGCGACCTGACCAAGATCGCTGCAGCGCCGTTTCCGGGCAGCGGCCGCGATGTCCAGGGTGAACTCACTCACCTCATCGCCACGATCGGCGAGAACATGACCCTGCGCCGGACGGCCTCGCTCGCCGTCTCCGACGGAATCGTCGCGGCCTACACGCACAACGCGGTCGCCCCGGAACTGGGCAAGATCGGCGTGCTGGTGGCCCTGGAGTCGACCGGCGACAAGGCCAAGCTGGCCGCCCTCGCGCGCCAGCTCGCCATGCATGTGGCGGCCACCAACCCGCTGTCGCTGACCGTCGCCGATCTCGATCAGGCGGCGATCGAGCGCGAGCGGGCGGTGCTCGCCGAGAAGGCCGGGCAGAGCGGCAAGGCGGCCGACATCGTCGCCAAGATGGTCGAAGGCGGCCTGCGCAAGTTCCACCAGGAAGTGGTGCTCCTCGAGCAGCTCTTCGTGATGGACAACAAGACCCGGGTCTCCAAGGTCGTCGACGATGCCGGCAAGCAGGTCGGGGCGCCCGTCCGGCTGGCCGGCTTCGTCCGCTTCGCCCTCGGCGAGGGAATCGAGAAGAAGAGCGAGGATTTCGCGGCCGAGGTGGCCGCCCAGCTCAAGAAGTAGTATGTACCGGCGACCGGTGGTGGAGGCAGTCGGCCTCCACCGCCCAAGAAACAGTTTCAGAGGCACCTGATGCCATCGGCTCCCCGCTACCGCCGTGTCTTGCTGAAGCTTTCGGGCGAAGGCTTGATGGGGACCCGGGAATATGGCCTCGATCCCGACATGGTGTCGATGGTCGCCCAGGAAGTGAAGGCCGTGCACGGCATGGGCGTGCAGGTCTGCCTCGTGATCGGCGGCGGCAACATCTTTCGCGGCGTGTCGGCCGCTGCCTCGGGCATGGACCGGGCAAGCGGCGACTACATGGGCATGCTGGCCACAGTCATCAATTCGCTGGCGATGCAGAGCGCGCTTGAGCGACAGGGCATGCAGACCCGCGTGCAGTCGGCGATTCCCATGACGACCGTGTGCGAGCCCTACATCCGGCGTCGCGCCGTCCGCCACATGGAGAAGGGGCGGGTGGTCATCTTCGCCGCCGGCACCGGCAACCCGTTCTTCACCACCGATACCGCCGCCGCGCTGCGGGCGGCGGAGATGGGCGTGGATGCCATGCTCAAGGGCACCCAGGTCGACGGCGTCTACTCGGCCGATCCGCACAAGGACCCCAAGGCGGAGCGCTATGACCGCCTGACCTACATGGACGTCCTGTCGCGCGATCTGAAGGTGATGGACGCCTCGGCCATCGCGCTGGCGCGCGAGAACCGCATCCCCATCATCGTTTTCGACATCCACAAGCCAGGTGCCTTCGCGGAGACGATGGGCGGCCGGGGCACCTTCACGATCATCACGAACGAGGGCTGATATGAGTGCGGACCTCAAGGAACTGGAAAAGCGCATGCAGGGCGCGCTCGACGCCTTGCGCAAGGATTTCGCCGGCCTGCGGACGGGGCGGGCGTCGGTGAACCTGCTCGATCCGGTGGTGGTCGAGGCCTATGGCCAGCGCATGCCGCTCAACCAGGTCGGCACGGTGAGCGCTCCCGAGCCGCGCCTGCTCACGGTCAACGTCTGGGACAAGGGTCTCGTCATTTCCACCGCCAAGGCGATCCGCGAGGCCGGACTCGGTCTGAATCCGGCGCCGGACGGCCAGATGATCCGGGTGCCCATTCCCGAGCTGACGTCCGAGCGGCGGACCGAGCTCGCCAAGCTCGCGCACAAGTATGCCGAGCAGGGCAGGGTGGCCGTGCGCAACGTGCGCCGGGACGGCATGGAATCGCTCAAGAAGGCCGAGAAAGATCACAAGATCACGCAAGACGATCATCGACAGAAGTCGGACGAGGTGCAAAAGCTGACCGACCGCTACGTCAAGCAGGTCGACGAGGTGCTGGCCCACAAGGAAAAAGAGATCAAGACGGTTTGATGCCCACCGCCTCGCTGCCAGCTCTGCCGGAGTCCACGCCGGGTCCTGACCACGTGGCCATCATCATGGATGGCAACGGACGGTGGGCCAAGGCGCGTGGCCTGCCGCGGGTGGCGGGGCATCGTCGAGGTGCCGACGCGGTTCGGCGGGTGGTGCGCGGGGCCGGCGAGCTGGGCATTCGCATGCTGACCCTGTTCGCCTTCTCGACCGAGAACTGGACGCGGCCGGCCGATGAGGTTGCCGACCTCATGGGCCTGTTGCGGCACTATCTGCGCAACGAGCTCGAGGAACTCTGGCGGAATGGCGCCCGGCTGCGCGTCGTCGGCAATCGGCAAGGCCTGCCCGCCGACATCGTCGCCCAGATCGAGGACGCCGAGCAGAAGACACGCTCGAATCGGCGCATCGACGTCAACATCTGCATCAACTACGGCGGCCGCGCGGAAATCCTCCAGGCGGCGCGGAATCTCGCCCGACGGGTCGCCGCCGGCGAGCTGTCGGCCGACAGGATCGACGACGCCCAGTTCGAGGGCGAGCTGCTGACGGCCGGCCTGCCCGATCCCGATCTTCTGATCCGGACCAGCGGCGAGCAGCGCATCAGCAACTTCCTCCTCTGGCAGTGCGCCTACGCCGAGCTGATCTTTGTCGACACGCTCTGGCCGGATTTCGGCCGGGAGAACCTGGAGCAGGCGATCGCCGAGTTCCGTCGTCGCGAACGTCGCTATGGCGGCGTCGGCCGCTGAGACGCCCAGCGGGCGTCCGGGGCGGTTTCGAGGTCTGTTGCTGCGGGCGATCAGCGCAGCGATCCTCGGCCCGCTGGTCCTGGCGGCCATCTGGTTCGGCTTCCCGTGGATCGATCTGGTGGCGGCGATCGCGACGCCGATCATGGTGTGGGAATGGATCCGGCTGACGCGCGGTCGGCCGTTCGCGCGAATCGCGGCCGTGGTCTACGCCCTCGCGGCGGTGCTGGCGCTGCTCTGGCTGCGGCATCAGCCGAACGGCGGCCGCGAAACGATTCTGTGGATCGTGGCCTGCGTGTGGGCGACCGATATCGGTGCCTACTTCGTCGGCCGGACCGCCGGCGGCAGCAAGCTCGCCCCTCGGATCAGCCCGGGCAAGACCTGGTCGGGGCTGGTCGGCGGCATGGCGTGGTCGGCGGTGGCAAGCGCCGTCATGGGGTACGTTTTCGGGTTGGGGGACACCGTGAGCCTGGCCCTGATCGGCGCCGTCCTGGCCGTGGTGGCCCAGATCGGCGACCTGCTGGAGTCGGCTGCGAAGCGTCGCGCCGGGGTCAAGGATAGCGGTACACTGATCCCGGGCCACGGCGGCCTCCTCGACCGGGTCGATGGCCTCGTCGCAGTCCTGGTCGGGGTTGCCGTGGCGAGGCTGCTTGCGGGTGGAACATGGCCCTGGACATAGATCGCTGGTCGCCGCCGTCGGCCGACCGGCCGCGGCGCGTGACGATCATCGGATCGACCGGCTCGGTCGGTCAGAGCACGGTCGACCTGATCGCTCGCGAGCCGGACCGCTACCGGGTCGAGGCCCTGATCGCCGGCAATTCGGTCGACGCCCTGGCGGCCCAGGCGCGCCGCCTGCGGGCTCGCTGCGCGGTGGTCGCCAATCCGGCCCGGTACGGCGCCCTGAAGGAGGCCCTCGCCGGGACCGAAATCGAGGTCGCTGCCGGCGTGGAGGCCGTCGTCGCGGCGGCCGAGCGTCCGGCGGACTGGGTGATGGCCGCGGTCGTCGGCTTCGCCGGCCTGCAGTCGACCCTGGCGGCGGCGCGCCGGGGAGCCATGGTGGCCCTCGCCAACAAGGAGGCCCTGGTCTGCGCCGGGCGCCTGCTGATCGAGGCGGTCGAGGACTCGGGCGGTGTCCTGTTGCCGGTCGACTCGGAGCACAACGCGATCTTCCAGGTTCTCGAGCCGCGCAACCGGGCGGCGATCGACCGGCTGATCCTGACGGCCTCCGGAGGGCCGTTCCGCCAGTGGCCGATCGAAGAGATGGAGCGGGCGAGGCCGGACCAGGCGCTGGCCCATCCCAACTGGGACATGGGAGCCAAGATCTCCATCGATTCGGCCACCATGATGAACAAGGGCCTTGAGCTGATCGAGGCCCACCTCCTGTTCGGCCTGCCGCAGGAGCAGGTCGAGATCATCGTCCATCCGCAGTCGGTGATTCATTCGATGGTCGCCTATCGCGACGGCTCCGTGCTGGCCCAACTCGGGACCCCCGACATGCGGGTGCCGATTTCCCATACGCTCGGCTGGCCGGCGCGCATCGACAGCCCGGCCACGCGACTGGATTTCCGGACCTTGTCCGCGCTGACGTTCGAGCCGCCCGATTCCAGCCGTTTTCCATCTCTACGCTTGGCTCGTGAAGCCCTGACGGCGGGAGGCGCTGCGCCGATCGTCATGAATGCGGCCAACGAGGCGGCCGTGGCCGCCTTCCTGGCCGGGCGGATCGGCTTTCTCGACATTGCCCGACGGGTCGAGGAAGTCATGGAAGGGTGGTCCGATCTGGCGCGGCCGATCGAGTCGCTGCAGGAGGTCGAGGCGACGGATCACGAGGCCCGCCGGCGCGCCGAGCAAGCGTGCGGCGGCGGCGTGTTGGTGGACTGAGAGACGGAGCGACAGCGTATTTTCCCCGTGTGGTGCCCATGCAAAGCCTCGTGAGCCTGTTCACGACCTATCTGCCGTACTTCATCCTGGTCCTGACCCTCTTGGTGTTCGTGCATGAGTTCGGGCACTACTGGGTCGCCCGTCAGTTCGGCATCCATGCCGAGGTGTTCTCGATCGGCTTCGGGCCCGAGCTGTTCGGTTGGACGGACCGTCGCGGCACGCGCTGGAAGGTCTCGGCCATCCCGCTCGGCGGCTATGTCAGGTTCCTGGGCGACAGCGACGCCACCAGCGCCACGGCCGACGGCGAGGGCCTGTCGCCCGAGGACAGGCGCCGGGCGTTCTTCAGCCAGCCCCTGTACGCCCGAGCCGCGGTGGTGGTCGGGGGGCCTCTGGCGAACCTGGTGTTCGCCTTCGTGCTGCTGACCGGCGTCTTCCTGTTCGCCGGCGAGCCCTATTCGCCGGCGGTGGTCGCCGTTCAGGCCGATGGCCCGGCGGCGCGGGCAGGCCTCAGGACCGGCGACGAGATCGTCCGTCTGGGCGCCAAGCCGATCCATCGCTTCGAGGACATCCAGGAGGTCCAGTTCCTCAACCTCGCCAAGCCGCTCGGCATCGAATATCGGCGAGGTGGCGAGACCTTGCGCGGCGAGGTGCAGCCTCAATTCTGCGAGCGGACCGACCGATACAACAACACCTTGCGGTTCGGCGATCTCGGCGTCGACCAGCTGATCCGCCCGGTGGTGGGCGGGTTCACGACCAACAGCCCGGCCCAGGCCGCAGGGCTGAAGGTCGGCGATCGCCTGCTGGAGATCGACGGCAAGCCCGTCGATCATTTCGCGCGCATCCCGGAGCTGATCGGCAGCCGGGCCGGTCAGCCGCTGGATCTGAAATTCGAACGGGACGGTCGGCAGCTCGACACCACGGTGGTCGCGGCCGTCGACAAATCCGTCGATTGCACCGGAAAGGAACACACGGTCGGGCGCCTGCGGATCCGGCCGGTGAACGTCACGGAGGTCCGCGACCTCGGGCTGGCGGGCGCCATGGGCGCCGGCGTCAGCCATGTCTGGAACATGACCAGCATGTTCGTCACCTCGATGGGGCAGATCCTCACCGCGAACCGGCCCGTCGACGAGCTGGGTGGGCCGATCCGCATCGCCAAGGCGGCGGGCGAGGCCTCCTATGCCGGTTGGATGGGCATCCTCAACCTGATGATCGCGCTCTCCGTGGTGCTGGGCATCTTCAATCTGCTGCCGGTTCCCATGCTCGATGGCGGCCACCTGGCCATGTACCTCTACGAAGCGGTGCGCGGTCGGCCGTTGAGCCTGAAGGCGCAGGAATTGGGCCTCAAGGTCGGCTTCGCCCTTGTGATCGGCATGGCGTTGATCGCGACCTTCAACGACATCAAGATGTTGTTGCGCTGACCCCTTGGGGGAGCTCTGGCCATCAGGGGACAAGTCGATGCCCAAAACTGTGGCCAATCCTCGGGCCCCGGTCTATGAACCGAGGGTTCCTCAGTCTGAGCGGCAGGTCTGGAAGGTGCCAGGAGTGATCGTGATCGTTCGGTTGGCAGTACTGGCCATCGTCGCAATACTGGCGCTCGGCGGAGCGGCACAGGCACAGCGTGGGCCGACGGCTGCCGCGACTGGTGGGGTCATCACGGCCATCCAGATCCAGGGCAACGTCCGCGCCGAGCCGGAGACCATCCGGTCCTATCTGCAGCTCAAGGAAGGCCAGCCTTTCGACGCGGCGGCCGCCGACCGGTCCCTCAAGGCATTGTTCGCGACAGGTCTGTTCTCGGACGTGGTGATCGAGATGCAGGGCTCGACCCTGGTCGTGAAGGTCACCGAAAATCCCATCATCAATCGCGTGGCGTTCGAGGGAAACAGCAAGATCGAGGACGACAAGCTGCGCGACGAGGTGCAGTCCAAGCCGCGCCAGGTCTTCACGCGCGCCCGCGTGCAGTCGGACGTCGAGCGTATCCTGTCGATCTACCGCCGCAGCGGCCGCTATAACGCGTCGGTCGAGCCGAAGGTCATCAAGCTCGAGCAGGGCCGCGTCGACCTGGTGTTCGAGATCAACGAGGGCGACGTCACCGGCATCAAGCGCATCAGCTTCGTCGGCAACGAGGCGTTCAGCGACGGCACCCTGCGCAGCAAGATCCGAACGGCGGAAAGCGCCTGGTGGAAGTTCCTGTCGTCAGATGACCGCTACGACCCGGACCGTCTCAACCTCGACCGCGAACTGCTGCGCAAGTTCTACCTTTCGGAAGGCTATGCCGACTTCCGCGTGATCTCGGCGGTCGCTGAACTGGCGCCGAACCGCGAAGGTTTCTTCATTACCTTCACGATCTCCGAAGGGGAGCGCTACAAGTTCGGCAAGATCGACGTATCGACCCGCTTCCAGGGTCTCGATGTCGACGTCCTGCGCGGCTACCTGACCATGAGCGAGGGCGAGTGGTACAATGCCAGCGAGGTCGAGAAATCGATCGCGGCCTTGACCGACCTGGTCGGCTCGCTCGGCTACGCCTTCGTCGAGGTCCGCCCCAACATCCGGCGCAACAAGGACACGCTGACCTTGGATGTCTCGTTCGACATCCAGGAAGGTCCCCGGGTCTACGTCGAACGCATCAACATCTCGGGCAACACCCGGACGCTCGACAAGGTCATTCGCCGCGAGTTCCGGCTCGCCGAGGGCGACGCCTTCTCGACGGCGAAGGTCCGGCGCACCCAGGAGCGGCTGCGCAATCTCGGCTTCTTCGAGAAGGTCGACGTAGCGGCATCGCCCGGCTCGGCGCCCGACAAGACCAACCTGGAGGTTCAGGTCATCGAGCAGAGCACCGGCGATATCTCGTTCGGTGCCGGCTACTCGACGACGTCGGGCATCCTCGGCGATATCTCGCTGAAGGAGCGCAATCTCCTGGGCAAGGGCCAGGAATTGCGCTTCGGCGTGTCGATCGGCACCCTGAGCACCTTGCTCGACCTGAGCTTCACCGAGCCGTACTTCCTCGATCGACCGATGGCGGCCGGCTTCGACATCTTCCGGACGTCGAACAACCGCCAGGCCATCGCGTCCTACAACGACGCCAGCGTCGGCTTCGCCCTGCGCGCCGGCTGGGCCTATACGGAACATACGCGGCAGACCGTCCGCTATACGCTCCGGCAGACCAACATCTTCAACGTCCAGCCCTGGGCTTCCTGGGTGGTCCAGGCCAACGCCGGCCTGTCGCTGGTCAACGAGTTTGCCGAGACGATCTCGTGGGATACCCGCGACACGCGCGTCAACACCAGCAAGGGCGTGCTGGTCCGCAACACGGTCGCGCTGGCCACCGCTCCGGGCACCGAGCAGTATTTCCGCACCACCGCCGATGCGGTGTACTACCAGACGATCATCGACGATTTCGTCGCCTCGATCGGCGGTTCGATCGGCCTGGTCATTCCCTACAACGGCTCGTCCCTGCGCCTCAACAACCTGTTCTTCATCGGCGGCGATACGTTGCGCGGTTTCGCGGTGGGCGGCGTCGGACCGCGCGACTCGAACACCGGTGACGCTCTGGGCGGTACGTACTTCTACACCGCGACCGGCGAGCTGAGCTTTCCGCTGGGCCTCCCGCGCGAGTTGGGCATCTTCGGCAAGGCCTTCGTCGACGTCGGCTCCCTGTGGGGCCTCGGCGGGCCGGCCGTGTACAGCAGCACCGTGCTGACCAGCAACACGATGCGCGTCGGCAGCGGCGTCGGCATCCAGTGGATCTCGCCCTTCGGACCAATTCGAATCGACTACGCCGTGCCGGTGGTCAAGGATCCCTGGGATAGGACGCAGAACCTGCGTTTCAGCTTCGGCACGCGCTTCTGAGGACGTCGCCGCCATGAACATTCAGACCGACAACACGAGCGTGGCCACAGGGACCTCTGTCGACATCAAGCGGATCCTCCAGATGATCCCGCACCGCTATCCGATGCTGATGGTCGATCGGGTGGTCGACATGCAGCTCGAGCAGAGCGCGGTCGGCATAAAGAACGTCAGCATCAACGAGCCGTTCTTCCAGGGACATTTTCCCTCCGAGCCGGTGATGCCCGGCGTGCTCATCGTCGAGGCGATGGCCCAGACGGCGGCGGTTCTGGTCGTCGCCACTTTCGGCGCCGAGTCCGAGGGCAAGCTGGTCTATTTCATGTCGATCGACGGGGTGCGGTTCCGCCGGCCGGTCCTGCCCGGCGACCGTCTCGAGCTGCATGTCCAGAAGGTTCAGAGCCGCGGCAACGTCTGGAAGTTTTCCGGCAAGGCCATGGTCGAAGGAAAGGTCGCGGCCGAGGCCACCTTCGCGGCCATGATTCGCGACCGCTAGAGAGGAGGGGACCATGCCCGACACGGCATCCAGCTACCGCATGCTTCACACGATGATCCGGGTGAAGGATCTCGACAAGTCCCTGGCCTTCTACACCGGCCCGATGGGCATGCGGCTGCTGCGCAAGCGCGAGGTCCCCGAAGGCAAGTACACCCTGGCCTTCGTCGGCTATGCGGAGGAAAAGGAACAGGCCGCCGTCGAGCTGACCTACAACTGGGATCAGGAGAAGCCCTACGACCTCGGGTCGGGCTTCGGCCATCTCGCCGTCGGCGTGCCCGACGTCTACGGGTTGTGCGAGCAGGTCGCCAAGGCCGGCGGCAAGATCACCCGCGCCCCCGGGCCGGTGAAGTTCGGCACCACCGTGATCGCCTTCGTGGAAGACCCCGACGGCTACAAGATCGAGCTGATCGAGCGGAAGTAGACCGGCCGGGCGGCGCCGGCTCGGCCCTTGTTCCGGCCGGCTCAGTCCTTGTTCCGGTAGGTGATCGGCACCCTTACCCAGGTCGCCTGCGGCGTGCCGTCGACCAGCGTCGGCCTGAAGCGGGCGCTGCGCGCCGCCTCGACGGCCGCCCGGTCGAGTTCGGGGTGGCCGGACCTGCTCTCGACCTCGACCTGCGCCGGCCGACCTTCGGCGTCGACCAGAAGCCGCAGGATCGCGGTGCCCTGCGGTCGCGCCGGCCCGCTACGTCGCCCCGACCCCGGGGGAACGCGCTAGGGGTAGAGCCAGGCCGCCAGCGCGAGCAGCGCCAGGACGGTGCCGGCGATCATGAAGACGACGTGCGCTGGCCTCACGGTGCGCCTCCGATTGTCGTTGGCCGGGCGCTCCAGCCGCACGACGCGCGGCGCCCGTCTGTTCTCCGGCGGCACCGCCCAGCTCGTTGCCGGACGATGCCCTCGCGACGATCTCGTCATGTCCTCTCGCTTCCTCCCGGAGGGGACCGGCGGCTGCCGCGCCGACCGGCGGCGCGATCAGCCCCGCAGGTGCAGCGGCTTGTACGGGCGCTCCGTCTGGCCGTTGTAGAGCTGGCGCGGGCGGCCGATCTTCTGGTCGGGATCCTCGATCATCTCGTTCCACTGCGAGATCCAGCCGACGGTGCGCGCGACCGCGAACAGCACGGTGAACATCGAGGTCGGGATGCCGATCGCCCGGAAGATGATGCCCGAGTAGAAGTCGACGTTCGGGTACAGCTTCTTGGAGACGAAGTAGTCGTCCTTGAGCGCGATCTGCTCCATCTCCATGGCCAGCTCGAGCAGCGGGTCGTGCTCGATGCCGAGCGAGGTCAGAACCTCGTGGCAGGTCTGGCGCATCACCTTGGCGCGCGGATCGTAGTTCTTGTAGACGCGGTGGCCGAAGCCCATCAGGCGGGTGTGGTCCTGCTTGTCCTTCACGCGCGACAGGAAGGTCGGAATGTTCTGCTTGCCGCCGATCTCGTGCAGCATGTTGATGACGGCTTCGTTGGCGCCGCCGTGGCTCGGGCCCCACAGCGAGGCGATGCCGGCGGCGATGCAGGCGAACGGGTTGGCGCCCGACGAGCCGGCCAGGCGCACGGTCGAGGTCGAGGCGTTCTGCTCGTGGTCGGCGTGCAGCATCAGGATGCGGTCCATCGCCTTCTCGAGCACGGGATTGACCTCGTACTCCTCGGCCGGCACCGAGAACATCATGCGCAGGAAGTTGGCCGGGTAGCTGAGGTCGTTGCGCGGATAGACGAACGGCTGGCCGACCGAATACTTGTACGCCATGGCGGCGATCGTCGGCATCTTGGCGACCAGCCGGTACGACGCGACCATGCGCTGGTGCGGATCGTTGATGTCGAGCGAGTCGTGGTAGAAGGCCGACAGCGCGCCGACCACGCCGCAGCACACCGCCATCGGATGGGCGTCGCGCCGGAAGCCGCGGTAGAACTGGCTGAGCTGTTCGTGGATCATCGTGTGGTAGGTGATGTCCTTGACGAACTTCTCCTTCTGCGCCTTGTTGGGCAGCTCGCCCTTCATCAGCAGGTAGCTGACCTCCATGAAGTCGCTCTGCTCGGCCAGCTCGGCGATGTTGTAGCCGCGGTACAGCAGCACGCCCTCGTCGCCGTCGATGTAGGTGATCTTCGAGCCGCACGATCCGGTCGAGGTGAAGCC
>JAXMCN010000011.1:0-181808 GCA_046349275.1 Reyranellaceae bacterium
GGCGATGTTGTAGCCGCGATACAGAAGAATGCCTTCGTCGCCGTCGATGTAAGTGATCTTGGAGCCGCACGAGCCGGTCGAGGTGAAGCCCGGATCGTAGGTGAACATCCCCGATTCGCCGTAGAACTTGCGGATGTCGACCAGACGCGGCCCGATGCTGCCGTGGATGATCGGCATCTCGTAGGACTTGCCGGTTTCGTTGTCGGTGATCGTGGCAGTCGGCTTGGCCATAATGAAACTCTTTCAGGCTCGAATTCGGGAGGTCCGCCGGCACCCTAACAAGCCCTCAACAAGGGCGCAATTGTGCCGATATTACGCTGTTTCGCGAGGCGCGCGGCTCGACAGCTTGATCGGCCGGATCAACCCTGGGCGGCGACCAGCCGAGCTCGCGTCTCCTGCGGTCCGAGGATCGCCAGGACCTCGAAGATTCCCGGCGAGGCCGTGGAGCCCGTCATGGCCACGCGGAGCGGCTGCGCGACCTGCCCGAGCTTGACGCCTTCGGCCTCGGCGAAGCGGCGAACCGCCTCTTCCAGGGCCGCCTCCGACCAGTCCGGGGCCAGGGGCGCGAGCGCCTCGGCGAGCCGGCTGAGCAGCGCTCTGGCCTCGGGCGTCAACTGGGCGCGGGCCTTGTCGTCGGCGATCGCCGGCGCGCCGGGGCGGGCATAGAAGGCCAGGTTGGCCGCCAGCTCGACCAGGGTGCGGGAGCGTGGCTTGATGCCACTGAGCCCGCGGCGCACGCGCTCGAGGCCGCTTGCATCGAGCGGGGCGCCGGACGCCGCCTCGAGCCGCGGCAGCACGAGTCCGAGCAGCTCGTCGTCGGGGGTCTCGCGCAGGTAGTGGGCGTTGAGGTTGGTGAGCTTGGCCGTATCGAAGCGGGCGGGCGAACGGCCGACCGAATCGAGGTCGAACCACTGGATGGCCTGGGCGGTCGAGATGATCTCGTCGTCGCCATGGCTCCAGCCCAGGCGCAAAAGGTAGTTGCGCAGGGCCGCCGGCAGCAGGCCCATGTCGCGATAGGCGTCGACGCCCAGGGCGCCATGCCGCTTGCTGAGCTTGGCGCCATCGGCGCCGTGAATCAGCGGAATGTGGGCGTAGACCGGTTGCGGCCAGCCCATGGCCCGGATGATCTGCAGCTGGCGGAAGGCGTTGTTGAGATGGTCGTCGCCGCGAATGACGTGGGTCACGCCCATGTCCTGGTCGTCGACCACGACGGCCAGCATGTAGGTCGGCGTGCCGTCGGCGCGCAGCAGCACCATGTCGTCGAGCACGGCGTTCTCGACCGTGACCTCGCCCTGCACGGCATCCTGGATGACGGTCTGGCCGCTCTGCGGCGCGCGGAGCCGGATCACCGGCGCGACGCCGGCCGGGGCCTCGCTGGGATCGCGATCGCGCCACCGGCCATCGTAGCGGATCGGCACGCCGGCAAGACGCTGGGCGGCGCGCATCTCGTCGAGCTCCTGGGGCGAGGCGTAGCAGCGATAGGCCTTGCCCTCGGCCAGCATTTGGCGCGCGACTTCGGCGTGCCGCGCCGCGCGCGAGAACTGGTAGGTGACGTCGCCGTCCCAATCGAGGCCGAGCCAGGACAGGCCGTCGAGGATGGCGTCGATGGCCGCCGGCGTCGAACGGGCACGGTCGGTGTCCTCGATGCGCAACAGGTAGCGGCCGCCGTGATGGCGGGCGAACAGCCAGTTGAACAGCGCCGTGCGTGCCCCGCCGATGTGCAGGAAGCCGGTGGGAGAGGGGGCGAATCGGGTAACGACAGTCATGGTGCCGACGGTGTAGGATGCAATCAGTCGTGCGACCGAGGCGTGCAGCTTCGCCGCGCCCCGGCGGCAAGCGCGCGCCGTAGGTAGGCGAGGGGGTCTGCGCTGTCAAACGAGGAGGCGGCGTGACGCACCTGCGGACCTGGCTGCTGGCGACCTTGGAGGCCGAGCGGGGACGTTGGATCCTATGGCTGCCGGTCGCGCTCGGCCTGGGCATCGCCTGTTACTTCGAGCTGCCGATCGAGCCGGCGCCGTGGGCCGGTCCCTTGGCGGCTTGCATCGCGCTGGTCGCGACGATCCTGGCGCCGGCCGGCAGCATGGCGCGGGCGCTGCTCGTCGGCGCGACGACGGCGGCGCTGGGGTTCGGCCTGATCGCCTGGCGCACCGCCCATATGGCGGCGCCGACCCTGGTGCGGCCGCTGTTCAGCGTCAACGTCGAGGGCCGCCTCGCCGACATCCAGCGTCTGCCCGACGGCGTGCGCGTCGTGCTCGAGGCGGTGCGCCTGAAGGGCAGCGGCGTGCCGCCGCCGGAGCTGATGCCCGAACGCGTTCGCGTGTCGCTCTCGAAGGGCGCGCCGCCGCTGCGCATCGGCGATCGCCTGCTGGTGCTGGCCAACCTCAGCCCGCCGGGCGGTCCGGCGCTGCCCGGCGCCTTCGACTTCCAGCGCGTCGCCTGGTACCTGCAGCTGGGGGCCGTGGGCTACGCGCTGGCGCCGGCCACGGTGCTCGAGCGCGGCCGGCCCGACGGGCTCGTGCGGAACATGGACGCGCTGCGCGCCGAGGTCACCGATCGCCTGCTCAAGGCACTGCCCGGTCCGGCCGGCGGGGTCGTCGCGGCGCTCCTGACGGGCGAGCAGACGGCGGTCGACAAGGACGTCGTGCAGGCGATGCGCGATTCCGGGTTGGCGCACATCCTGTCGGTATCGGGCCTGCACATCGTGTTCGTGGTCGGGCTGGTGATGGGATTGGTGCGCTACGGCATCGCGCTGGTGCCGGCGCTGGCGCTGCGCGTCGATGCCAAGAAGATCGCGGCGGTTCTCGCGCTGGCGGCGGCCCTGTTCTACACCGCGCTGGCGGGCGCGCCGGTGCCGGCGCAACGAGCCTGCGCCATGGCCGGCTTCGCCCTGGTCGCCGTGCTGCTCGACCGCACGGCCCTGTCGCTGCGCCTCGTCGCCTGGTCGGCGGTGATCGTGCTGCTGGTCGCGCCGGAATCGCTGACCGGGGCGTCGTTCCAGATGTCGTTCGCCGCCGTGGTCGCCCTGATCGCGGCTTGGGAAGCGGCCGCCGGCTGGCGACGGCGGCTGCACGAGCGGGCGGAGCAATCGACCAACCGCTGGATCTGGCGCGTGGTTGTCGCGGTCGCCGCCAGCCTGGCGACCACGCTGGTCGCGTCGGTGGCGACGGGAGCTTTCGCCGCCTACCACTTCAACCGCCTGTCGCTGCTCGGCCTGGTCGCCAACATGCTGGGCGTGCCCCTGACCGGCTTCTGGGTCATGCCCTGGGGGCTGGCGGCGATGATGCTGATGCCGTTCGGGCTCGAGGGGCTGGCCCTGACCCCGATGGGCTGGGGCGTCGAGGGGCTGAACGCGATCGCCCGCCACGTCGCTGGCTGGCCGGACGCCGCGGCCCTGGTGCCGTCCTTCCCGGGCGCGACCTTGTGGCTGCTCACCCTGGGCGGCTTGTGGCTCTGCCTGTGGCGACGACGCTGGCGCTGGGCCGGCCTGCCCGTGGTGGCCGTCGGGCTGTTGCTGCCGGCGGGGCCCGAGCCCGACCTGATGATGAGCGAGGACGGTCGCCTCCTCGGACTGCGCGACGTCCGGGGCGTGGTCCATGTCGCCTCGACGCGCAGCGACCGATTCGTCACCGAGACCTGGGCGCGTCGCAACGGCCAGGACGGGGCGCGGCGGTGGACGGTGAGCGCCGACGAGGCCGCGGCCGGGCTGGGCTGCGCCAATGGTCTCTGCCGATGGCGCAAGGGTCCCTGGCAGGTCGCCCTGGTGAGCGACGAGCGCCGGCTGGCCGATGCCTGCGCCGCCGCCGACATCGTGCTGTCGACGGTCGACGCCCAGGGCCGCTGCCGCGGACCGCGGCTGGTGCTCGACCGGCGCGACGCGTGGCGCGACGGGGCGCTGGCGCTGTGGCTCGACGATCTCGCGGTGCGCCGCGACAGCGCCAACAGCCGGCGCGGCGACCGCCCCTGGGTGCCCAACAGCCCGTCGCGCCAGGCCCTGCCGGTGAAGGCGCCGGGCTCGTAACGGGGCGATTGGCACGGTCTTGGCTTTCCCGCGGACATGACAGCCCAGACCAGACTTCGCTCCCTCATCCGCTGGACCGCAACTGCCGCCCTGCTGGCGGCCGCCGGCCCGGCGCTCGCGCAGGGCACCCTGCGCATCGGCATGACCGCCGCCGACATTCCGCTGACCACCGGCCAGACCGATCAGGGCGGCGAGGGCATGCGGTTCATGGGCTATACGGTCTACGACGCGCTGATCAACTGGGACCTGTCCTCGGCCGACAAGCCGTCGGGGCTGGTGCCGGGCCTGGCCACGGCCTGGAAGGTCGACGATGGCGACAAGACGCGCTGGACCTTCACCCTGCGCGACGGCGTCAAGTTCCACGACGGCAGCGATCTCAAGGCCGATGCCGTCGTGTGGAACCTCGACAAGCTGCTCAACGACAAGTCGCCGCAATACGACCCCAAGCAGGCGGCCCAGGGCCGGTCACGGATCCCGGCGGTCAAGGCCTACAAGGCGATCGACGACCGCACGCTGGAGGTGACCACCAAGTCGCCGGATGCCTTCCTGCCCTACCAGATGGCCTGGGTGATGATCTCGAGCCCGGCGCAATGGGAAAAGGTCGGCCGCGACTGGAACAAGTTCGCCGCGACGCCGTCCGGCACGGGCCCCTGGAAGGTCGCGGCCTTCGTGCCGCAGACCCGGGCCGAGCTGGTGCCCAACAAGGACTACTGGGACGCCAAGCGCATCCCGAAGCTCGACAAGATGGTCCTGCTGCCGATCCCCGAGGCGTCGAGCCGCACGGCGGCGCTGCGCTCGGGACAGGTCGACTGGATCGAGGCGCCGTCCCCCGACGCCGTGCCGAGCCTCCAGAAGGCCGGCTTCAAGCTGGTCACCAACGCCTACCCGCACAACTGGACCTGGCACCTCAGCATGGTCGAGGGCTCGCCCTGGACCGACGTGCGGGTGCGCAAGGCGGCCAATCTGGCGATCGACCGCAGCGGCCTCAAGGTCCTGCTGAATGGCATGATGATCCCGGCCAAGGGCTTCGTGGTACCGGGCAGCCAGTGGTTCGGGTCGCCAAAGTTCGACGTCACCTACGACCCGACGGCGGCCAAGAAGCTGCTGGCGGAAGCAGGCTACGGTCCCGCCAACCCGGTCAAGGTGAAGGTCCTGATCTCGGCCTCGGGCTCCGGCCAGATGCAGCCCCTGCCCATGAACGAATATATCCAGCAGAATCTTGCCGATGTCGGGATCAAGGTCGACTTCGACGTCGTCGAATGGAACGCCATGATCAACATGTGGCGCGCCGGCGCCAAGTCGGACGCGGTGAAGGGCGCCAACGGGATCAACTTCACCTACTTCATCCAGGACCCGTTCACCGCCTTCATCCGCCACCTGGATTCGACCTTGGTGGCGCCGAACGGCACGAACTGGGGCTACTATCAGAACCCGGCGATGGACGCGCTGTTCGAGAAGGCGCGGACGACGTTCGACGCCAAGGCGCAGGACGAGGTCCTGCGACAGGTCCACGAGAAGATCGTCGACGAGGCCCTGTTCCTGTTCGTCACGCACGACGTGAACCCGCGCGCCATGTCGACCAAGGTGACCGGCTTCGTGCAGGCCCAGAACTGGTTCCAGGACTTCTCGCCCATCACCATGAAGTAGGGGCGGGCGAAAATCTGGACGCCGTCAGTTGTAGCGGCGGTAGATGCCGGCGAGCCGGCCCTGGATCTTGACGCGGTCCGGACCGAAGATCCGGGTCTCGTAGGCGGCATTGGCCGGCTCGAGGGCGATCGAGGCGCCCTTCTTGCGCAGGCGCTTCAGGGTCGCCTCGGTGTCGTCGACCAGAGCGACCACGATGTCGCCGCTCTCGGCGCTGTCGGCGCTGCGGATGATCGCGATGTCGCCGTTCAGGATGCCGGCCTCGACCATCGAGTCGCCTTGCACTTCCAGGCAGTAGTGCGCCCCGGCGCCGAGCAGGGCGACCGGCACGTCGACCGTCGTCGAGTTGTCGCGCAGCGCCTCGATCGGCGTGCCGGCGGCGATCCGACCATACAGCGGCAGGCTGAGCGCCGAGGCCTCGTTGGCCACCGCCACAGCGCCGGCGAGCGCGCGGTCGCCGCGGATCACCTGGGGCACGAAGCTTTCTCGGCCCTCGGCCAAAGTGCGGCTGATCAGCGGCGTCACGTTGCCGGCGGGCAGGGCGGCCGCCTCGGGCAGCTTGAGCACCTGAAGGGCGCGGGCGCGATGCGGCAGGCGGCGCAGGAAGCCGCGCTCCTCGAGGCCGGTGATCAGGCGGTGGATGCCCGACTTCGACTTGAGGCGCAGAGCCTCCTTCATCTCGTCGAACGATGGCGACACGCCGTCGTCGTTCAGACGCTGGTTGATGAAGAGCAAGAGCTCGTTCTGCTTTCGGGTCAGCACGACAATCTCCCCGGAACGCCTACCAGATTTCGGAACAAATCCTGAAACCCGGCACATGTTCTAGTTTGGTTCCGACCCTGGGTCAAGTTTTCCAGAGGATCGCGGGGATGATCGGAACGAACCGGGGTCAGTAGGCTCCCGGCAGGGCGGCGAGATCGATCACCTGCACGACGTCGCCGGCGCGGCGTGCCGGGTCGTGCGGTGGCCGCACCAGCAGCGCCGAGGCGGCGGCCAGCACCGACAGCATGGAACTGTCCTGCACCGGGAAAGCCTCGACGCCGAGCGTGCCGTCGGCAGCGCGGGCCAGCCGGGCGCGCACGTAGTCCTCGCGCCGGTCGTTCTGCTTCACGTCGTGGGCCAGGCGCGCCGGGACGGTCGCCACCAGGTCGCCGGACTGGCCGAGCAGGCGCTCGAGCGCCGGCTTCACGAACAGCAGGGCGCAGACCATGGTCGAGACCGGGTTGCCGGGCAGGCCGAGCACGCGGGCGCGGTCGCGCGCGGCGAACATCAGCGGCTTGCCGGGGCGCATGGCGATGCGCCAGAAGTCCATCGCGAAGCCCTGTGCCTTGAGGCAATCCTGCACGAGGTCGTGGTCGCCGACCGAGGCGCCGCCCAGGGTGATCAGCAGGTCGTGCTGGGTGCCGGCGGCGATGCTCGCCTCGATCACCGTGCGGTCGTCGCGGGCGATGTCGAACAGGGTCGGCTCGGCGCCCCAGGCCCGCATCAGCGCGGCGACGGCGATGCCCGAGGACGACACGATCTGGTTGCGTCCCACCGGCTCGCCCGGCATCACCAGCTCGTCGCCGGTCGACAGAATGGCGACCCGCGGCTTGCGGTGCACGGACAGCCAGGGATGGTTCATCGCCGCCGACAAGGCGACGTCGCGGCTGGTCAGCGCCCGGCCGGCGGCGAGCGGCCGGTCGCCGATCGCGAAGTCGAGCCCCGCCTTGCGCACGTGGCGGCCGAGGCGTGGAGCCTCGAGGATGGTGATCCGGTCGCCGTCGGCCGAGGTGTCCTCTTGGATCACGATCGAATCGGCGCCCATCGGCAGTGGCCCGCCGGTGAAGATGCGCACCGTCTCGCCGGGCTTCAGCGCCCGATCGTAGGAGCCGCCGGCCGGCGCCTGGCCGACCAGGGTCAGGGTGGCGGGGGCCGCCGGCACGTCCTCGGCGCGCACGGCATAGCCATCCATGGCCGACAGGTCCGACGGCGGCTGGGTCAGCCGGGCGACCGGCGCGACGGCCAGCACGCGGCCGGCCGCCTGGGCGACCGGAATCGTCTCGGCCGGCAGGGGGGAGAACGCCGCGACGATGCGGGCGTGGGCTTCGCGAACGGACAGCATCTCAGGTTGCGTCGAAGGTTCCGGACTTGCCGCCCGACTTATGTAGGAGGCGGACGTCGGAAATCACCATGCCGCGGTCGACCGCCTTGCACATGTCGTAGACGGTGAGTGCCGCGACCGAGGCCGCCGTCAGCGCCTCCATCTCGACCCCGGTGCGGCCCTTGAGCTTGCAGGTCGCCTCGATGTCGACGGCGTTGCGCGCCGGATCGAGGACGAGCTCGACCTTCACCGAGCTCAGCGCCAGCGGATGGCAGAGCGGAATCAGGTCGGGGGTGCGCTTGGCGGCCATGATGCCGGCGAGCTGGGCCACCGCCAGCACGTCGCCCTTGGCCGCCTTGCGCTCGCGGATCAGCGCCAGGGTCGCCGGCTGCATGGTCACCGTCGCCCGGGCGACGGCGACCCGCTCGGTCTCGGCCTTGGCGCCGACATCGACCATGCGGGCGTTGCCGGTGTCGTCGAAGTGGGTGAGCCCGCTCATGCCGCCGGCCGTGCCAGGAGGCTGCGCACGGCCGCCGCGACGTCGGGCTGGCGCATGAAGCTCTCGCCGATCAGGAAGGCGCGCGCCCCGACCGCCGCCATGCGCGCGAGGTCGGCCGGCGTGCCGAGCCCGCTCTCGGCGACCAGCACGCGATCCTTGGGCACGCGGGGCGCCAGGGCTTCGGTCGTGGCGAGGTCGACCGCGAGGGTCTTGAGGTTGCGGTTGTTGACGCCGACGAGGTCGGCGTCGAGCCGCAGGGCGCGCTCGAGTTCGGGCGCGTCGTGCACCTCGACCAGCACGTCCATGCCCCAGCCATGCGCGAGCCGGGCGAGCTCGGCGGCCAGCGCGTCGTCCAGGCAGGCCATGATCAGCAGGATGCAGTCGGCGCCCAGGGCGCGCGCCTCGGCCACCTGGTAGGGGTCGATCATGAAGTCCTTGCGCAGGACGGGGAGGGCGCAGGCGGCGCGGGCCGCCACCAGGAACGCGTCGCGGCCCTGGAAATAGGGCTCGTCGGTCAGCACCGACAGGCACGTCGCGCCGCCCTCGGCATAGGACCGCGCCAGCGATGGCGGGTCGAAGTCGGGCCGGATCAGGCCCTTGCTGGGCGACGCCTTCTTGATCTCGGCGATCAGGCCCCAGCGGCCGGCCGCGATCGCTGCCTTCAGGGAATTGGCGAAGCCGCGCGGCGGGCCGGCGGCGCGCGCCGCCGCCTCGACCTCGGCGAGCGGTCGCTCGGCCTGGCAGCGGGCGACGTGCCGGCGCTTGTCGGCGACGATCTTGGCAAGCGTGTCGCTCATGCGCAGATCCTCCGCAGGGCGGCGAGCGCGGCCGCCGCCTTGCCCGAGTCGATCGAGCGCACCGCCAGCGCCGCGCCCGCGGCGAGGTCGTCGGCCTTGCCGGCGACCATCAGGGCGGCGGCGCTGTTCAGCACCACGATGTCGCGGAAGGCGCTCTTCTTGCCGGCCAGCACGTCGTGGATGGCCGCGGCGTTGTGCGCTGCGTCGCCGCCCCTGAGGTCGGCCAGCGACGCCCGCGGCAGGCCGATCTCCTCCGGCGCGATCTCGATCTCGCGGACCGTGCCGTTGTCCAGCGAGGCGGCCCAGCTCTTGGTCGTGGTCGTGAGCTCGTCCATGCCGTCCTGGCCGTGCACGACCAGCGCTCGCTCCAGCCCCAGCCGGCCCAGCGCCTCGGCGACCGGCCGCAGCCAGCGGCGGTCGAACACGCCGACCAGCTGGCGGCTGACCAGGGCCGGGTTCGACATCGGCCCGAGCAGGTTGAAGATGGTCCGGTTGGGCGCCAGCTCGACCCGCGGGCCGGCGACGTTGCGCATCGCCGAATGGTGCCGCGGCGCCATCAGGAAGCAGACATTGGCCTCGAGCAGTGCCTCCTCGAGAGTCTCGATCGGCAGCTCGAGCCCGATGCCGAGCGCCCCCAGCACGTCGGCGGCACCGGACTTGGAGGTGAAGGCGCGGTTGCCGTGCTTGGCCACCGGCACGCCGGCGCCGGCGACCACGAAGGCCGAGCAGGACGACACGTTGTAGGTGCCGTGATGGTCGCCGCCGGTGCCGACGATGTCGATGGCGCCGGCCGGCGCCCGGACCCGCAGCACCTTGGCGCGCAGGGCCAGGGCGCCGCCGGCCAGCTCGTCGGCGGTCTC
This sequence comes from Reyranellaceae bacterium, assembly GCA_046349275.1. GTDB lineage: Bacteria > Pseudomonadota > Alphaproteobacteria > Reyranellales > Reyranellaceae > Reyranella. The sequence goes on from JAXMCN010000011.1 coordinate 9,902, forward strand.
GCCGCGGACCTTTAGGCCCATCAGGAAGGCGCCCATCTGCGCCGGCGTCGCGTCGCCGGAGGTCATGATGCCGAAGGCCCGCTCGGCCTCCTCGACCGTCAGGGTCTGGCCGTTGCCGACCTTGGCCAGGAGTTGCCGAAAATCGTCGATGTCGCCGCTCACGAGATCCCCATTTGCCCTTGCCGGCGGGGCCGGCGGGCGCGTAGCTATATCACATGGCTGAAGAACTCATCCTCAAGGTCACCGGCATGGATTGCGACGGCTGCGTCAAGGCCGTCACGCGAGCCGCCACCGGCGCCGGCACGGCGCCGCTTTCCGTCGATCTCAAGAGCGGCGAGATGCGCCTGCCGGCCGGCGCCGACGTGCCGGCGATCACGCGGGCGATCGAGCGCGCCGGCTTCGGGGTCGCCGCCTAGTCTTCCGTCGGGCGGGTTTCTGGGCTCCGGCGCCGGGAGTCGGCTTTGCCCGGGCGCGCGGATCTGCGCCTTCTTTTTTGGTCCGTGAATCAAGCTCTTGGATGATTATCTTCATCCAGAAAAACCGACTCTTGAAAAACTAATAAGCAAGCTTATATCAGGCGTGCTCATAAATATGCACGCCATGGACGACCCCAACAGCAACATCGCCTTCCTCCTGCACGACGTCGCCCGGCTGCTGCGCCAGCGCTTCGAGCAGAACAGCCGCGCCCTGCAGCTCACCCGCTCGCAATGCCAGGTGCTGGCCTATCTGGCGCGGCGCGAGGGCATCCAGCAGGGCGAGCTCGCCGCTCTGCTCGAGATCGAGCCGATCACGCTCACCCGCCTGGTCGACAGGCTGGAGCAGGGCAGGCTGGTCGAGCGTCGCAGCCATCCCCGCGACCGCCGCGTTCGCCTGCTCTACCTGACCGCCGAGGCCCGTCCCCTGATCGGCGACATCTTCGCCGTCGGCGCGGCGACGCGGGCCGAGGCCCTGGAGCAGGTGTCGGAGGAGGACCGCGCGCTGCTGTTCGACATCCTGGGGCGCATGAAGACCAACCTGCTGCGCAAGCTCGACGCGGAAAGAACCGGTGAAAGGAAGGCGAGCCATGGCTAATCGCGGACTGTTTCGCCGTCTCGGGCTGGCCGACGAGGTCGCGGGCCCCGGGGCCGCCACCCGCCCGCGCCTGGTGCGCCGGGCCCTGCTGGCGCTCGGGCCGCTGGTCGTGCTGGCCGGCGCCACGGCGCTCTATCTCAGCGGCGGCCGCACGGTGTCGACCGACAACGCCTACGTCCAGGCGCCCAAGGTCACCATCGCGACCGACGTCTCCGGCATCGTCGCCGGCATCGCCGTGCACGAGAGCCAGGCCGTGCAGCCCGGCCAGGTGCTGTTCACCCTGGACCCCGAGCCGTTCCAGATCGCGCTGGCCGGCGCCGAGGCCGATCTCGGCCAGGTGCGCAACCAGCTCGTCACCCTGCAGGCGACCTATCGCCAGAAGCTCGCCCAGATCGAGCAGGCAAAGGCCGACGTCGCCCTCTACGACTCGACTTTCCAGCGTCAGCAGGACCTCGTGAAGCGCGGCGTGGCCTCGCAGGCCGCCTTCGAGCAGGCGCAGCGCGACCTCGCCGCGGCGCGCGACCGGCTGGCCATGGCGCAGCAGGACGCCGCGGCCACCCTGGCCCAGCTCGGCGGCACCGCCGACGGGCCGGTCGAGGACAATCCCAGCGTCCGCGCCGCCCAGGCGAAGGTCGACAAGGCGCGCCGCGACCTGCGCCGCACCACGGTGACGGCGCCGTCCGCCGGAATCGTCACCAACGTCGAGGCGCTGCAGGTCGGCGAGTACCTGCCGGCCGCCCAGCCGGCCTTCAGCCTGGTGTCGAACGAGGTGTGGCTCGAGGCCAATCCCAAGGAGTCCGACATCACCTGGCTGAAGCCGGGCGAGCCGGCGACCGCGACGATCGACGCCTATCCCGGCCGCGAATGGCACGCCATGGTGGCCAGCCTGGCGCCGGCCACCGGCACCGAGTTCTCGGTGCTGCCGGCCCAGAACGCCACCGGCAACTGGGTCAAGGTGGTGCAGCGCGTGCCGGTGCGGCTCGCCGTGCAGCAGCCGCCCGACGCGCCGCCGCTGCGCACCGGCATGAGCGCCTCGGTCGAGATCGACACCGGCCATCGCCGCACCCTGGGCGACCTGGTGCGCTCGGTCGGGGATTTCGTGGGGCTCTGACATGTCGGCCGCGGGTCCGTCGTCCCGTCCGGTCGCGCTGCTCACGCTCTGCGTGATGCTGGCGACGATCATGCAGGCGCTGGACACGACGATCGCCAACGTGGCGCTGCCCTACATGCAGGGCACCCTGTCGGCGACGGCCGACCAAATCAACTGGGTGCTGACCTCGTACATCGTGGCGGCGGCGATCGCGACGCCGCTGACGGGCTTCCTCGAGGCGCGGCTCGGACGCAAGCGGCTGTTCCTCGGCGCGGTTTGCGGCTTCACCGTCGCCTCGGTGCTGTGCGGGCTCGCCGGCAACCTGCCGGAGATGGTGCTGTTCCGCCTGGTTCAGGGCCTGTTCGGCGCCGCGCTGGTGCCGCTGTCGCAGGCCGTGCTGCTCGATTCCTACCCACGCGAGAAGCACGGCTCGGCGATGGCCCTGTGGGGCGTCGGCGTCATGGTCGGCCCGATCCTGGGCCCGACCCTGGGCGGCTGGCTGACCCAGAACTGGGACTGGCGCTGGGTGTTCTACATCAACGTGCCGATCGGCATCGCCACCTTCCTCGGGCTCTCGACGCTGCTGGAGCCTGGTCGCGCCGAGGCACGGCGGGCGCGCTTCGACTGGTTCGGCTTCGCCATGCTCGGCCTGGCGATCGGCGCCTTCCAGACGATGCTCGATCGCGGCGAGCAGCTCGACTGGTTCGGCTCGCCCGAGATCATGATCGAGGCGGTGGTGGCGGGGCTCGCCTTCTACCTGTTCCTCGTCCAGACCTTCACGGTCCGCCAGCCGTTCATCGATCCGGCGATCTTCCGCGACCGCAACTTCGATCTCGGGCTGGCCTTCATCTTCGTGGTCGGCATCATCCTGCTGGCCTCGCTGGCGCTGATCACGCCCTACCTGCAGAACCTGATGAACTATCCGGTCCTGACCGCCGGCCTGGTCCTGGCGCCGCGCGGCATCGGCACCATGGTGGCGATGATCGTGGTCGGGCGCATCATCGGCCGGGTCGATCCGCGCCTGCTGCTGGGCGCCGGTCTGCTGATGACGGCGGCCGTCCTGTGGGAGATGACCTTCTTCACGCCCGACGTCTCGCAGGCGACCCTGATCCGCACCGGCGTGCTGCAGGGCATGGGGCTCGGCCTGATGTTCGTGCCGCTGTCGACCGTGACCTTCGCCACCCTGCCGCCGGCGCTGCGCACCCAGGGCACGGCGCTGTACAGCCTGATGCGCAACATCGGCTCGAGCATCGGCATCTCGCTGGTGATCTTCCTGCTGACGCGCAACACGCAGCTCGTCCATGCCGAGCTGGCCGGCCGGGTGACGCCGTTCAACGACGCGCTGGCGGCGCTGGGCGCGGGCGCACTCTGGAGCCCGGCATCGGTGGCGGGTCGCGCCGCGCTCAATGCCGAGGTGACCCGGCAGGCCGCGATCGTCGCCTATGCCGACGATTTCAAGCTGATGATGATCGTGGCGCTGCTGGCGCTGCCGCTGGTGTTCCTGCTCAAGCGCGCCGAGGCGCGGCTGGGCGAGACGGCGGTGCTGGAGTAGCGGTCAGAGCAGCCGATAGCCGTCCGTGTGGCATTCGCCCACTCCGCACTGGGCCACGACGGCGACGAAGTTCAGCGCACATAGAAGAAGGACGTAGAGTTCCAGCCAGCGGGTCAGGCGCGCCGGGCGCCCGCGCGGGCGGCCCGATGCCGACCGCGCTCCCCCGAACACCGCGAGGCGGACCGCGAAGCCCAGGATCAGGGCGACGGCGATGACGACCGACCACACCGGCATGTGCAGGCCGAGCACGGCCGTGCCGACATAGGCATGGCCGGGGCGCGGCACGATGTCGAGCAGGGTCTGGCGGGCGGAGATCACCAGCAGGAGGACAGCGCACAGCAGGGCGAGACCACCGCCGCGTTCCGATCCGCTGCCGGAGCCCAGAGCGTGCAACTGCCGCACGAGGCCGAAGCAGACGCCGAGCATCACCACCCGTTGCAGCAGGCAGAGCGGGCAGGGGATCTCGCCGAACGCCAACTGCAGAACCAGCGCACCGGTGAGCACGGCGGCGAGGGCTGCCAGCATGAGGAGCAGCAGGGCGCGGTCGAGGGCAACCAAAGGGTGAGGGCTATCCGCGATCATGCAGGCCGATCAGGTCCGCACTGCTGGCAAGACGCCCCGAACGCTCTCGACCTGGAGCCAAGGCATCTGGAAGCCGTACTCCGGGCTGTAGATCTCCCAGAGGAACAGCCCGGTGCCGACGGCGAGACTGGCCAGCAGGCAGCCGGCGGCGAGACCGCTGCGACCCGCGAGGTTGAGACCGAAAGCTCCCAGGAGCAGCGCGAAGGTGCAGGCCATCATCTGAGCGTGCTGCCGGCGAGTGGATGCATAAAGGACTCCTACCATCTTCGCCTTCGCCGGCAATTGCCGTGAGGTCGTCGGCGCTTCCGTCCGACCTGGACGGCAGAGGCCTTCGGTCAGTGCGCGATCGACGCGGGCTCAGGCGGCCCGGCTCGAGAGGGGGGAATGGTCGGTCTCACCGCGGCGCCGGCGCCAGAACGGCGCGGCGGGCCAGCGGCCCTGGCTGGCATAGAGCGCCGCGCGCAAGCGCAGCGTCGCGGTGAAGCGGGCGAACGACTGCGCCTGATAGCTGCCCAGGGCGTCGGCGTCACCGCGCCGGCGACGGGCGACGGCTTCGGCGGCGGCGATTCCGTCGTCCAGAGCCTTGGTGATTCCTTGGGCCGTCAGGGGATCGCACGACCAGGCCGCGTCGCCGACGGCGAGCCAGCCCGGGCCGGCGACCCCGCTGAGGATCGCCGTCGGGGCGCTGCAGGAGTCCAGGCGAAGGACGGCACCGGCGCCGGCCGCCGGGCCACGGCCGATCAGGCGCGTCGCTGCCAGGGCGGCGCGAAAGCCTTCGTGACGGCGCAGGTCGAGGCCCGACGCGGCCAGGCTGTCGCGATCGGTCGCCAGCATCGCGACCAGACGATCTCCGGGAATTCGCGCGGCGTACCACCAGCCGTACGGCGCTGGCTCCAGCCAGGTGCGGGAGATGTCGCTGCCGGAGCCGGCCAGTTCCAGGACGGCGTAGCGGATCTGCAACGCGTCGACCGGGTTGCGGGCGATCCCGAGCCGCCGCAGCGCGCGCGCCGCGACTCCGGTGGCGTCGACCAGGATCGCGGCGGTCGTCGTCGCCCGCCGGCCGTCGACGTCGAAGGCAAGCTCGAAGCCGCCGCCCGCGGCGCGGCGGACGTCCTGCAGACGCCAGCCCTGGAACAATCGCAGGTCGCGCGCCCGGACCTCTTGCCGCAAGGCTCCGTCGAAGGCGGCGCGATCGAGATGCCAACCGGCGCCGCGCGGCTCCAGCAGGCCGTCATTGTGCCCCGGCACGTCGCGGCGCCACAGCGACGTCGCGCCGGAGCTGACGAGCGGCTGCAGCGCGGCGATCCGCGTTCGGACGCCCAGTCGCTCCAGCAGTCCGAGCGCCGCCGCCGGCACGCTCTCGCCGATGCGGAATGCCCGATCGGGCACGGCCTCGAACAAAGCGATGTCGGTGACGCCCTTGGCCGCCAGCGCCAGCGCGGTGGCGCAGCCCGCCGGTCCGGCGCCGACGATCGCGATCTCGACCGCCGTGGGCGGCAGCAGGTCAGGGCGCGCGCGGGACATTGTACGACGGCCACGACGCCACGGCCTGGTCGGCCGAGGCCGGAAAGCCGCAGGCGACCTCGAGGAAGGGGTCGGCGGCCGCGGCCGGCCGCGCCCTGGGATCGATCCGGCTGGCCTGTACCACGAAGCCGACTTTGTACCACTGCCGCACGAAGTCGCGCTGCGCCTGGAAGCGCCCGGCATTGGCCGGGTAGACGCTGGTCGTGCCGTCGCCGCGCACCGCGTAGAGCTGCGGACCGGGCTGCCAGCCCGACTCGCGGTCGAACCGCGCCAGGGCGTGCGGATGGACCATCACCGGCCGCTCGGCCGGCCACGACCAGTAGAGCTTGCTGTCGTCGCGTGGATTGGGACTGAGCGGATGGACGGCGCAGTGGTTGTAGTCGGTGTGCCAGGGCACGGCCATGAACTTGGAAAGATCCCCCGGCTCGAGCGGCCGGCCGCGCAGCGGCACGTAGCCGACGCCGAGAAAGGGCTTGTCGCGGCGCGCCGTCGTGTAGTCGAGCGGCGCCGCGCGGATGCGGAACGGCCCGCCCGGCGAGCGGCGCCAGTCCGGCTCGTAGAGACCGGGATCGCGCAGCGGATAGGACAGCTCGATGCCCGGGCTGAAGCGGCCCCCCAGACAATTGGCCAGGGCGATGCGGTCGAGCGCCTCGCCCGGCCCCAGGCGGGTCCGCGACGCCGCGGTGAAGCGGCCGCGATGCCACTGGCGCAGCAGGAAGTACTGGGTATGGGTGACCGTCAGGAAGGGCTTCGTCTCGTCGCCCAGCGCCAGCGGCATCAAGGGGCTGCCGGTGGCGAACTGGTCGGGCGCCGCGGGATTGCGGATCAGCGCCGCGAAGTTGGGGATGCGCCGGGTCGGATCGTCGGCCGGCTCGATGGCGCCGATCGCGTCGTGTGCCCGCACCGCCGCGGCCGGCAGGTTGGTGTTCCAGCGCTGCAGCATCACCGCCGCGAACACCGGCCGGATGTCGTCGTCGAACGATGCGACGTAGGACGGATCGAAGTCGCCGCCCTCGAACAGGGTCGGCAGCAGGCCGAGGTGGCGAACGAAGGTGTCGTAGACCTCGTCCCAGGCCGTCACCACGTTGCGCGTCTGCGGCGCGAAGCCAGGCGCGCCGGCGTGGGCCCAGGCGCCCGCCGCCACGGCGGTGCTGCCGTCCTCGAACACGATCGTCGCCGACACCGGCCCGTCCGAGACGTCGTCGAACCATTGGTCGTTCTCCGCCGCCGACGCCTCCTCGAGAGACGGCACCCTGCCGCCGATCTTGATGCCGACCGTGTTGCCGTACCCCGGCGAGAAGATCAGGCGGCCGGTGGCGGCCTCGGTCCGGATCTCGCCCAGGCTGTCGAGTGGCCGCAGCGGCACGTCGAGGTCGAAATGGTCGGCCGGGAAGCTCTTGGGGTAGTCGGGAACGGCGGCGATGGCGCCCTTGGCGTCCAGGCAGGAGGCGGGAGTGGCGCGATCGAAGGCGATCGTGCGGCCGGCGTCGAATCGAGCGGAGAGGGCGCGCGGACCGGGATCGATCACCAGGGTACGCAGGCGCTCCTCGCCCTCGAGCGGTCCCTTCGCCGGCCAGCGTACCGCCGGCAGCTTGCCGTCCTGATAGGCGGCGATGCCGGGAAACACATCGGGTGGCCCCTCCATCGTGTAGTTGTTCAGCTTCTTGTTGGCGACATGCACGCTCCACCGGATGTCCTTGACGGTGCGTCCTCCGATCACCGCGCCGAGAATGATCTCGTGGTTCTCGCCGGTGGCGTAGCCGGCGCCCGTGTAGGCGTAGAGCCGGAAGCGGACGGCCTGGCGCTTCAGCCGGCCGTCGGCGTCGCGGAAGTCCTCCGCCGTGACCGGGTCACCGCTCCGCGGATCGAGCGGCAGGCCGCCCCACAGGGCTTCGCCGGTGTCCGGCAGGGAGCCGGATTCGGTCTCCGGGGCATAGTAGAAGGCCGGGCTGTTGCCGATCCGGGCGATGCCGATGGCGGGATGGATACGGAACGTGACGGCCGAGGGCGCCTCGGGCCTGGCCGGCTGCGCCTCCGCGGCCGGGGACCGCGCCGCGGCCGCGATCAGGGTCGTGGTGGCGGCTGCCTTGAGCAGGTCTCGGCGATCCATAGGTCACTCTTCCCGTCGACGCGTCCCAACGCCGGCAGCGTAGCACGCGAGCGTGCGCGGCGCGGGGCGTGCGTCGGCCGGTCACTGCGCCGTCGGCACTTCGTCCACCGGGACGAGGTCGCAGGCGATGCCGAGCGACGCGAGCTGAGCGCGGATCTCCTCGAGGTACTGCGGGTTCATGACGAAGACGCCGGTCGGCCGATGGTCGGCCAGCGCCTCCGGCGCGATGATGCGCTGGCCGGTCCCCGGCACGAAACGGTCGACCTTGCGCGGGTTGATGTCGACCACGTACTCGACCTCGTCGGTGCCGATGCGCAGCAGGCTGAGGAAGCTCACGGCCTTGGCGCCGGCCCCCCATAGCACCACGCGGCCCTCGCCGAGCGCCCGATCGAGCCGCCTCCGCCAATAGCCGAGCACGCCCTGCAGCCTGTCGGCAAAGCCGTGGCGCATCTCGTCGGCCTCGCGCCAGGCGACGCGCAAGGCCTCGCTGGGGTGCTTCGATGGCGAGCTTCGGGCCGGGCCACCCTCGGCTTGCAGGTACTGGTCGCCGAACGCCGTGCCCAGGCGGGAAACGGCAAGTCCGGCGTCGCTCAAGGCGTGCGCCAGCGAGGTCGGCGAGAAGTAGGAGACATGCTCGTAGGCGATGTCCCAGACGAAGCGGCGCCTGAGCCGGGCGGCGCCGTTGGGCACCTCGAAGTACACGGCGCCGTTGTCCTTCAGCACGCCGCGCGCCTCGCGCAGGGTCGCGACGACGTCGGGCAGATGCTCGAGAACATGCTGGGCGCAGACGAAGTCCGCCGGCTCGGCCCGCGCTGCGACCAGCGGCTCGGGAAGCACCGTGACGTGGCCCTCTCCGGCGGCGAAGTCGCGGCCCGGTTGAGATGGTTCGTAGCCGACGCCGCGGTTGGCGCCGGCGCGGCACAGCTCGGACAGGAAATCGCCATGACCGCAGCCGATCTCGATGATCGACTTTTCCCGCAGTCCGTGCGCGTCGACCAGGCGGCGGACCAGCCGCGCGCGATAGTCGCGGAACCGTGCCGAGAACCCCAGGTCGCTGTCGTAGGCGGGGTCGTAGTGCATGCGATCCGGCTCGAACGATTGGTTGTACACGTGGCCGCATCCGGCGCAGAGGCAGAGGGCCAGGGTGCCCCGTTCGGCGGCGAGCGCTTGCGATCGAGTGTCGGTGTAGCGGCAGGGAACCATCGGCAGGTCGGCCAGGGTGACGAGTGGCCACGACGCCGTGTTCGAGCAGACAGGACATTCCAGCATGGGCAGATCCCCAGACATGAGAAGCGGGTCAGAGGTGTGCGGAGACGGATCGGCGATGGGGTAGATGGCCGGACTCCCGCCATCGACTCGAGACCTCGCGAATCCCCTGCTGCCGAGAGACGAGAGCCTGAGCTGCAGAGGGGAGCGTGCTGATCCCCGAGAGAGTCGGTTGTCCGGCGGATCGGCGGCCGGAATAGCCACCCGGATTTTCACCGGGCTCCACACCCATGCGCGAATCAAAACCTCTGTCGCATCACACTGCAACCGTCGCGACGCGCCATCACAGCCTTGTCGCGCCCGCGACGGGTCGGTCACGGCCACCTTTCGCGCTGGGTTCGCTAACGCTCTCCGGCGCACAGACGTGTCACCAAACGCCGGCTGCAGCCTTGTTCTTCCACCTCGACCCGAAGCGGAAGGAGATTTCGATGTTGTCACGAATCCTCATCGCCGCCCTGGCGGCCGGCACCTTGGCCGTCGCCAGTGCCCAGGCCCAGACCGACTCGAGCGCCGGAACGGGCACCGGCGGCACCTCCAGCGGAACCTCGACCATGGGCAGCGGCTCGGCCGGAACGTCGATCGGCACCATGAAGCCCGGCGCGAGCACGGGGAGCGGCACGATGGGCACAGGGTCGATGGGCAGCGGCACGACGGGCATGTCGGGCTCCGGCAGCGCCGGCGGCAGCCAGACGGCGCAACAGCCAGGCGGCGGAAGCTTCAACGCCTCGAGCTACAAGACCAAGACCGAGTGCCTCAATGCGGCACAGGCCGCGGGGGCTGCCCGCACGGCGTGCGACAGCCTGCGCTGATCGGCACAGGGAGCGGAACCCGCTCTTCATCCGCCTGAGGGCGGCGCGGGCCAAATCGGCACGATTGCACACCGGGCGCAGTTCGGCGCCCGGCGATTGCGTTGGTTTCCCCAGCCACGCTAGCTATGGTGGCGGCGCGACGAGCCGGGGAAGGGGCCGGGGAAGGGATGGTCGCCGCGACCGATACGTCAACCGAGAGCAGGATCGAAACGCTGCAGCGTGAGCTGGCCCTCGCGCGCGCCGAGCGCGACGAGGCTCTGGCCCAGCAGACCGCGCTGGCGGAAATGGTGCAGTCGATCAATGGCTCGGCGGGCGACCTCATGCCCGTGTTCGACCTGCTGGTGGACAAGGCCGCCGCGCTGTGCGGTGCGGCCGGCGGCGAACTGGTGACCTTCGACGGCGACCTGGCGACAGCCGTCTCGCTGCGCAACGTGCGACCCGGCCTTGCCGACTTCTGGAAGACGCCCCAACGGATCGCCGGCACGACGCTCGAGGTCGTGCGGCGCGAAGGCAGGACCGTCCATCGGCCCGACATGCGCGATGGCGAATCCTATCGCATGCGGCGGGCACTGGCGGTCGCCGGGGTCGAGCTGGGCGGTATCCGCACGTTCCTGCAGGTGCCGCTGAAGAACGATCGCGGCGTGCTCGGCCTGTTCATGATCTTTCGCCACGAGGTACGCCCGTTCAGCGATCGGCAGGTTGCCCTGGTCGAAGCCTTCGCCGCTCACGCCGTGATCGCTATGGAGAATGCCCGTCTCATCATCGAGCAGCGCGAAGCTCTGGAGCAGCAGACGGCAACGGCCGACATTCTGCGGGTGATCTCCCAGTCGCCGACCGACGTGAGCCCGGTGCTGAAGGTGGTTGCCAGCGCGGCCCGTCGCTTCTGCGGCGCGAGCGACGTCGTCATCGGTTTGCGCGACGGCGACGATCTGATCAGCGCCGCTCACGAGGGTCCGCTGCGCTGGCCGGCCGGCCGGCGCCGGCTCGACCGCAGCTCGATCCAGGGCCGCGCCATGGTCGACGGCACGACGATGCACATTCCGGACGTCTCGCGCCTCGATGCGCAGGAATGGCACACGGCGATCGCCCTGGCGCAGCAGGTCGGCTTCACCTCGGCGCTCGCCGCGCCGATGATGCGCGACGGGGTCGCGATCGGCGCCCTGCACCTGCGACGGCCGGAAACCGGACCGTTCACGCCACGCCAGATCGCGCTGCTCGAGACTTTCGCCGCCCAGGCGGTGATCGCCATTGAGAACGTACGACTGTTCACCGAGCTCAGGGATTCGCTCGAGCAGCAGACGGCAACCGCCGAGATCCTCCGGGTCATCTCGCAGTCGCCGACCGACGTGACACCCGTGCTCGATGCCGTCGCCCGCGCGGCACTGCGCTTCTGCGGCGCCGAGGACGCCGTGGTGACCCTGCGCGAGGGCGAGCAGTGGCTGATCGCGAGCCACGAGGGGCCGATGCCGGCGAGCCTGGGCACCCTCAATCCGCTGAACCGCGAGACCTCGCCCAGTCGGGCCATCGTCGACGGCAAGACGATCCATTTCCCCGACATACCGGCGCTCGATCCCGTCGAGTTCGCGGCCACGCACGACTTCTCGCGCCGCCAAGGATTCAAGGCGGCGCTGGCCGCGCCGATGCTGCGCGAGGGCAAGGCGATCGGCGCCATCGCGCTGCGCCGCGCCGAGCCGGGCGCCTTCACGGCGCGCCAGATCGCGCTGCTCGAGAGCTTCGCCGCCCAGGCGGTGATCGCGCTGGAGAACACGCGGCTGTTCACCGAGCTCACGGAATCGCTCGATCAGCAGACGGCGACGGCGGACATCCTGCGGGTGATCTCGCAATCGCCGACCGATGTCACGCCGGTCCTGGAATCCGTGTCGCGAGCGGCGCTGCGCTTCTGCGGCGCCGAGGACGTCTTGGTCGCGCTGCGCGAGGGCGGGGAGCTGCTGATCGCCGGCCACGAGGGGCCGATGGCGGCCGAGGTCGGCACGCGCTTGGCGCTCAACCGGCAGACCGCGCTGGGCCAATCGATTCTCGAGGGCCGGACGACTCACTTCCCCGAGATCGCGCGCCTCGACCCGGTGGAGTTTGCGGACGCGCATGCCTTGGCGGCGCGACACGGATTCAGGGCGGCGCTGGCGGCGCCCATGCTGCGCGACGGCGCCGCCATAGGCGCCATCGCGCTGCGTCGCTCCGCGCGGGGCGGCTTCACGGCGCGCCAGACCGAACTGCTCGAGAGCTTCGCCGCCCAGGCGGTGATCGCGCTCGAGAACACGCGGCTGTTCACCGAACTGCGCGAATCGCTCGCCCAGCAGACGGCGACGGCCGAGATCCTGCGCACCATCAACGCCTCGCCGGAGGACTTGCAGCCGGTCTTCGACGCCGTGGTCGACAAGGCCATGACCTTGTGCGACGCGGCCTTCGGCATGTTCAACGTGTTCGACGGCACGCATTTCAACACGGTCGCCATGCGCGGCGTGCCCGAAGCCTATGTCCGCTTCCGTCAGGAGAACCCGCCAGCCTACGGCCCGGACACGGCGCCGGCCCGGCTGATCGCCGGCGAGGACTGCATCCACGTCCACGACATGGCCGACAGCGACATCTACCGCCGCGGCGACCCCAACCGGACGTCGATCGTCGACCTCGGCGGCGCCCGCACCATCGTCAACGTTGCCCTGCGCAAGGACGGGACCCTGCTCGGCATGCTGGCGATCTACCGCCAGGAGGTGCGACCGTTCACCGAGCAGCAGATCGGGCTGCTGCAGAGCTTCGCCGCCCAGGCGGTGATCGCCATGGAGAACGCGCGCCTGCTCGCCGAGCTGAAGGAGTCGCTGGACTACCAGACGGCCACCAGCGAGTTGCTCGACGTGATCAACCGGTCGGCGGCGGACGTCGGGCCGGTGTTCGACACGATGCTGGCGTCGGCGGCAAGACTGTGCGGCGTCGACAAGGGCGACATCGCCGTCCGCGTCGGCGAAGGGTTCCGGCACGCCGCTTCGCTCAATCCGACACCGTCCGAGCGGGCCTGGCTCGAGACGCGGAGCCTCGCCGCCGACCGTGCGACGACGGCCGGCCGGGCCTTGCTGGAGCGCCGCGTCGTCCAGACCGTCGACCAGAGCGAGGACCCCGACCTCGTCCATCCCGCGACCGTGCGTCGGCCGCGCACGGTGCTCGCGGTGCCGCTGCTGCACGACGGTGAGCCGGTCGGCGTGATCACCCTGTTGCGTGATCGGGTCGAGCCCTTCGGCGAGCGCCAGATCGCCTTGATCCGGACGTTCGCCGACCAGGCGGTGATCGCCATGGAAAATGCCCGGCTGCTCGCCGAGCTGCACCAGCGCACCGACGATCTCACCGAATCGCTCGAGTACCAGACCGCGACCAGCGAGGTGCTGGCCGTGATCAGCCGCTCGCCGGCCGACCTGCAGCCGGTGCTGGAGGCCATGACGGCGGCGGCGGTCCGCCTGTGCGGCGTGCGCACGGGCGGCCTGTCGGTGCGCCGCGGTGACAGCCTGCATTTCGTGGCGCTGGTCGGCCAGACGCCGGAATTCGAGCGCTGGCAGAACAACGCGCCGATTCCCATCCTGCGCGGCGTGCCGCTGGGCGACGTCATTCTGGACAAAGCGCCGGTGCACATCGTCGACCTCATGGAGACCGAGGCCTACAAGGCCGGCGCCGAGATCGAACGGGCGGTCGTCGAGCTCGGCGGCCATCGCACTCTGCTGCACGTGCCGCTGCTGCGCGACGGCGAGGCGATCGGCGCGCTCACGGTGTCGCGCACCGAGCCCAAGGCCTTCACCGAGCGTCAGATCGGCCTGATCAAGACGTTTGCCGACCAGGCGGTGATCGCCATGGAGAATGCCCGGCTGCTGTCGGAGCTGCGCCGGCGCACCGACGATCTCACCCAATCGCTCGAGTACCAGACGGCGACCAGCGACGTGTTGGAAGTCATCAGCCGCTCGGCCGCGGACCTGCAACCGGTGCTCGACAAGCTGGTGGCGCTGGGCCTGCACCTGGGCGGCGCCGACGATTGCGGCATCGTCCTGCGCGGCCCGGACGGCTTCCGCTTCCGTGCCCTGGCCGGCGCTTCCGCGGCGGCCGTCGAGAAGAGCGTGCTGTACGGGCGCGAGATCGTACCCGCGCGCGACAGCATCGCCGGCAGGGCGCTGCTGGAGGGCCGCACTGTCCATGTCGAGGACATCCATGCGCTGCCCGAGTACGCCCTGTCCGAAGTGATGGCCTTCGTGCGCACGGCGCTCAGCGTGCCCCTGCTGCGTGACGGGCAGGCGGTGGGCGTCATCAACCTGACTCGCAATCGGGTCGAGCCGTTCTCGAAGCGGCAGATCGCCCTGGTCAGGACGTTTGCCGACCAGGCGGTGATCGCCATGGAGAACGCCCGGCTGTTCTCGGAATTGCGCGAGTCGCTCGACCAGCAGACCGCGATGGCAGAGGTGCTGGGACTGATCAACAGCGCGACCGGCGACGTCACGCCGGTGCTCGACGCCATGGTCGGCAAGGCGATGACACTGTGCGACGCGCCGTTCGGCGTGATGTACTCCCTGGAAGGCGAGCACCTGCGCATGGTGTCGACGCAGCACGCCGCGCAGGACCGCCTCGATCCCTTTCGCGAGCCGATCCGCCTCGACTCGCGCATGGCGCTGGCGCGCGTGCTGCGCGACGGCGTGACGGTGCGCGACAACGACCTCAGCCAGAGCGAGCCGTATCGACAGCGGCTGCCGCTCACCGTGTACCTCGTCGAGGAGGTCGGCATCCGGACGCTCGTCATGGTGCCCCTGATCAGCGAGCGCGGCGTGATCGGCCTGTTCGTGCTTTACCGTCTCGAGGTGCGACCGTTCACCGACCAGCAGGTCGCCCTGGTCGAGGCGTTCGCCCAGCAGGCCGTCGTGGCGATGGAAAACGCTCGCCTGCTGGCCGAGCTGACGCGGCGTGAGGAGGAGCTGCGGGTCACCTTCGATCACATGGGCGACGGCGTCGTGATGTTCGATGCCGACCTGAAGCTCGCCTCCTGGAACCGGAACTTTCAGCAGCTGCTCGACATGCCGGATTCGTTCCTCGCCGGCCGGCCGGGCCTCGAGGACTACGTCCGGCTGCTGGTGCAGCGCGGCGAGCTGGGGCAGGGCGACCCCGACGCCGAGGTGGCGCGTCACCGCGAGCGTGCCGTGGCGCCGTGGAAGATGGAGCGCACGCGGCCCGACGGGCGCATTGTCGAGGTGCGCAACAACCCGGTGCCGGGCGGCGGCGCGGTGCTCATCTACAGCGACATCACCGAGCGCAAGCGGGCCGAGGCCGAGATCCGCGCCGCGCGCGACGCCGCCGAGGCCGCCCTCGACAAGCTGCGGGCCGCCCAGGCCAACCTGATCCAGTCCGAGAAGATGGCCTCGCTCGGCCAGCTGACCGCCGGCATCGCGCACGAGATCAAGAATCCTCTGAACTTCGTTAACAACTTCGCCAGCTTGTCGGTGGAATTGCTCGAGGAGCTCAAGGAGGTCGCGGCGCCGGGGCTGCTGACGCTCGACGACGACAGTCGGGCCGAAGTTGACGAAACCATGCAGCTGCTGAGCGGCAACCTCGGCAAGATCGTCGAGCACGGCAAGCGCGCCGACGGAATCGTCCGCTCGATGCTGTCGCACAGTCGCGGCGGCACTGGCGACTGGCAGGTCTCGAACATCAACCTTCTGGTCGACGACGCTCTGAACCTCGCCTTTCATGGCGCGCGGGCCAACGACAAGGAGTTCAACGTCACCTTGGAGCGCGAGCTGGCCGGCGACCTGGCGCCGATCGAGATCGTGCCGCAGGACGTGACCCGCGTGTTCCTGAATCTGTTCGGCAACGGCTTCTATGCCGCCAATCAGCGCCGCAGGACGGCTCGCGAAGCCGGCTACCGCCCGACCATGACGGTCGTGACGCGCGATCTCGGCGACCAGGTCGAGGTGCGGGTGCGCGACAACGGAACCGGCATCCCGCCGGAGGTGCGGGACAAGCTGTTCCAGCCCTTCTTCACCACCAAGCCGACGGGCGAGGGAACCGGGCTCGGCCTGTCGATCAGCTACGACATCGTCACGCAGCAGCATGGCGGCACGATCGAGGTCGCGAGCGAGCCCGGCGCCTGGACGGAATTCACGGTCCGCCTGCCGCGGCGACGCCGCGGCGCTCCGGGCACCCGATCCTAGAAACGGCGGACGCGCGCGGTCCCGTGAACGATCGGATTGGACCGCGCGCCTCCAGGCGCGCCTCGGGCGAAGCGAGGCATCCGCCCGGGGTGCTCGTCGGCGCGCAGAGCGTGAGCGCGCGTGGACGCGCGCGGTCCCGTGGACGATCGGGTTGGACCGCGCGCCTCCGGGCGCGCCTCGGACCAGGCGCGCGCCTAGAAGCGGCGGACGCGCGGCGGGTCGAGGGTGCGCTCGACGATGTTGTGCATCAGCCGGACCATGGCGGCGCTGGCGTCGGCCGGCACGCCGTCGCACCACGGGATGCGGTCGCCGCCGCCGCCGTCGACCAGGCCGAGGCCGACCCCGACATGGTGCAGGGCGACTTCCTCGTCGGGCGTGTGGCAGAGGCTCGCGTCCCGGCGCAGGAGCGCGATGGCCGCGACCACGCCATAGGCGCCGATGTTCGAGGTCGTGCCGACGGCCAGGACGTCGGTCGGCACCACCGAGAAGACGCCGCCGCCGCACGGCGTCGTGCCGGCCATCGTGTGCTCGGGCAGGCGGGCCTCGAGCGCGGCGTGGATCTTGCCGAAGCCGATCTCGTTGCCGCCGTCGCCGATCGACAGGGTCGGCTTGCCCAGCCTCGTGGCCGTGGTGAAGATCGCGTCGACGTTGGCGCGATGGGCCGACCGGCTGACGCCGGTGACCCCGTAGATGAAGCCGTTGCGGTTGCCGCCCAGGCGCTCGATGGCAACGAACAGGTCGTGGCGGCCGGCGATCGCTTCCTGCTGCTGCGCCGTGTCGGCCAGCGCCAGCGGCTCGACCGTTGCCGCCAGCCCGGCGCGTTGCGCCAGCATGGCGATCGGCGGCAGCGGATCGGGGTCGGTGTAGATCGTCACGGCATGGCCGATGCGCTCGAGGGCGCCGGCCAGCACGACCGCCCCGAACGGGCCGTCGTTCTCGCCGACCGGCATGTGGCCGGGAACGGCGGCGCCGGTGACGATCGCCACCGAGGCCGGCTCACGCACCAGCAGGCGGCCGGCGGCCAGCACCAGGGGCTCGGGCGAGGCGGCGCGCGCCAGCTCGTAGAGCACCCACTTCTTGCCGCGCGGCATGCCGGTGCGGCGCATCTCGATGTTGATCAGCTTGTCGATGTTGTCGGCGGCGATGTCCATGGATCGGATCCTTCGGCGAGTCGGAGGCACTTGGCCCAGTGACGCTCGCCCAGCGCCACGGCTTGCGGATCGATCGTGGCGCAGTCGGCGATGGCGAGCGGGCAGCGGGTGCGGAAGCGGCAGCCCGAGGGCGGCCGCGCCGGGTCGGGCAGATCGCCGGCCAGGATGATGCGCTGGCGACGCGCCTCGAGATCGGGATCGGGCACCGGCACCGCCGACATCAGCGAGCGCGTGTAGGGATGGGCCGGTGCGGCATAGATCTCCCGCTTGCCGGCCAGCTCGACGATGCGGCCGAGATACATCACGGCGATGTCGTCGCTCATGTGCCGCACCACGCTGAGATCGTGCGAGATGAAGATATAGGCGAGCCCCAGCCGCTGCTGCAGGTCCTGCAGCAGGTTGACGATCTGGGCCTGGATCGACACGTCGAGCGCCGATACCGGCTCGTCGCAGACGATCAGCTCGGGCTCGACGGCCAGCGCGCGGCAGATCGCCACTCGCTGCGCCTGGCCGCCGCTCAGCTCGTGCGGGTAGCGCTCGATCAAATGGCCGGCCAGGCCGACCAGGTCGAGCAATTCGCGGATGCGGCGGCCGCGCGCCGCGCCGCGCGCCAGGCCGTGGATGTCGAGCGCCTCGCCGACCAGGTCGCCGATCGGCAGGCGCGGATTGAGCGAGGCGTGGGCATCCTGGAAGATGATCTGCACCTTGCGGCGCATGCGGCGCAGGGCGCTCGCATCGAGCCGGCAGAGATCGGTGCCGTCGAACAGAACCCGGCCGGCGGTCGGGCGGATGAGCTGCAGGATGGCGTAGCCGGTGGTCGACTTGCCGCAGCCCGATTCGCCGACCAGCCCCAGGGTCCGCCCGCGCTCGACGCCGAAGCTCAGCCCGTCGACCGCCTTGACCGTGCCGGGGGCGCCGGGACGGCCATAGTGGACCTGCAGGTCCTCGACCTCGAGCAGCCGGCTCATCGCGACCCCAGCTCGGCGAAGCAGGCGGCCCAGTGGCGCTCGCCGAGGGGCCGCGGCGCCGGCGCCCTCTCGCGGCAGGCGGCGACGGCGACCCGGCAGCGCGGCAGGAAGGGACAGAGGCTGATCGGGTCGATCAGGTTGGGCGGCAGGCCGTCGATCGGCCGCAGGCGATGGCCGGGCGGCTCGTCGACCCGCGGCGTCGAGTCCATCAGGCCCAACGTGTAGCCGTGTCCGGGGCGGTGGAAGAGGGCGCGGACCGGCGCCGATTCCACCACCGTGCCGGCGTACATGACGTTCACCCGGTCGCACAGGCCGGCGACGACGCCGAGGTCGTGGCTGATCCAGATCACGGCGGTGCCGCGCTCGCGGGTCAGTCGCTTCACCAGCTCGATGATCTGGGCCTGGATGGTGACGTCGAGCGCCGTCGTCGCCTCGTCGGCGATCAGCAAGGCCGGGTTGCAGGCGAGCGCGATGGCGATCATGACGCGCTGGCGCATGCCGCCGGAGAATTGATGCGGATAGGCGGCGAGGCGGCGCTCGGCCATCGGGATGCCGACCGTCTCGAGCAGCTCGATGGCGCGTTTGCGGGCCCGGTCCGCCGGGAGCTTCTCGTGCCGGCGCAGCACCTCGGTGAGCTGGCGGCCGATCGTCAGGACCGGGTTCAGTGAGCGCATCGGGTCCTGGAAGATCATCGCCATCCGGGAGCCGCGGATCTCGCGCATCTCGGCCTGGTCGAGGCCGAGCAGGTCGCGCCCGTCGAAGGTGACCGCGTCGGCGGTGACCTTGCCGGGCGGCTCGGGGACGAGGCGCATGATCGACAGCGCCGTGACGCTCTTGCCGCTGCCGCTCTCGCCGACCAGGCCCAGCACCTCGCCGGGCTCGAGGTCGAACGACACGCCGTTGACGGCGCGCACGATGCCGCGGTCGGTGGCGAAGCGGGTGTGCAGGTTGCGCACCTCGAGCAGCGCCATGCTCAGGGCTCCCCGGCGGCGACGCTGCGCCGCGTGCGCCAGGCGCGCGGATCGAGGGCGTCGCGCAACCCGTCGCCGATGAAGTTGATGCTGAGCACGCAGAGCGCGATGGCGAGCGTCGGCGCCAGGAACATCCACGGCGCGTCGCCGAGGAAGCGGCGCGCCTCGCTCATGTCGCGGCCCCAGCTCGGTTGCGGCGGCTGGGTGCCGAAGCCGAGGAAGCTGAGCGACGCCTCGGCGACCACGGCGGCGGCGAACACGATGGTGAGCTGCACGACGATCGGCGACATGACGTTGCGCAGGAGATGCGACAGCACGATGCGGACCGGCCCGGCGCCCAGCGCGCGCGCCGCGGTGACGTAGACGTCCTCGCGCACCGCGAGCGTGCTGCCGCGCACCATGCGGGCCAGCACCGGCGCCTGGACAAGGCCGAGCGCCAGCATGACGTTCTGGATGTCGGGGCCCAGCAGGCCGACCAGGGCGACCGCCAGGAGGAGCGGCGGGAAGGTCAGGAAGGCGTCGACCAGGCGCATCAGCAGGTTGTCGATCCGACCGCCGAAGTAGCCCGAGGCGAGGCCGGGCGGCACGCCGAGCACGAAGGCGAAGACCACGACCAGCAGGCCGACGCTGAGCGACGTGCGGCCGCCGTAGAGCAGGCGCGAGAAGACGTCGCGGCCGAAATGGTCGGTGCCCAGCCAGTGCTCGAACGACGGCGGCTTCAGCTTCATCGAGAGCTTGATCTGTACCGGGTCGAACGGCGCGACCCACGGCGCCAGGGCCGAGGCAAGGCAGACGATGGCGAGGCAGATCAGGCCGACCAGGGCGGCGCGATGGCGCGGGAACTGGCGGGCCGCCAGTCGCAGAGAGCCTGCCATGCGCGGGGCGGGCTGCGGATCGTCGGAGGGGGCGGCGCGCGACATGTCAGTAGCGGATGCGCGGGTCGAACAGGGCGTAGAGCATGTCCGCCACGATGTTGGCGAACAGGAAGAAGAGGGCGATCACCAGGGTGAAGCCCTGGATCACCGGAAAGTCGCGGTTGACGACGGCGTTCAGCACCGCCGAGCCCATGCCGGGCACGGCGAAGATGTACTCGATGGTGACCTGGATGCCGATCATGTAGCCGAACTGGACGGCGGCCATGGTGACGAACGGGATCATGGCGTTCTTGAGCGCGTGCACGACGACGACGGTGACCGGCAGCAGGCCCTTGGCGCGGGCCGTGCGCATGTAGTCCTGCGACAGCACGTCGATCATGCTGGAGCGCAGAAGGCGGGTCAGGATGGCGGTCTGCAGGGTACCGAGCGCGATCGCCGGCACGATGAAGGGACTGATGTAGGCCCACCAGCCGCCGGCCGCCGCCTCGGCCGAGCCGATGCCGGTGATCGGCAGCCAGTCGAGCTTGATCGAGAACAGCCAGATCAGGATCAGCGCCAGCCCGAAATTGGGCACGGCGAAGCCCAGCACCGTGTAGCCGGTGCACAGATAGTCGATCCAGGTGTTGCGCTTCAGCGCCGCCGTGACGCCGAGCGGAATCGAGACCAGCAGGGCGAACAGCATGGCGGCGCCGGCGAGCTGGAGGCTGATCGGCAGGCGCTCGGCGAGCAGAGTGGTCACGCGATCGTTGAGCCGGATCGAGCGGCCGAGATCGCCGGTCGCGACCTTGGCGACCCACAGCGCGTATTGCTCGGGCAGCGGCTTGTCGAGGTTGAACTCGGCGCGCATCGCCGCTGCGGCCTCGGGCGAGGTCTGCATGCCCAGCATGATCTGCACCGGGTCGCCCGGCGTCGCGCGGGTGATCAGGAAGGTCATCAGCGAGACGACGAGCAGCACCAGCGGCACCTGGACGAGGCGGCGTCCGAGGTAGCGCCACATCAGGGTCCGACCCCTCCGGCCCTTCGGGCCAGCTCCCCACGCTGCGCGGAGGGAGGAATTCTTGTCCCTCCCCACGCGGAGCGTGGGGAGGTGTCCGCGCGGCGGACGGAGGGGTCATGAGTCATCGGCTCGCGTCCGAGGTGGCGCCACATCAGGGTCCGACCCCTCCGGCCCTTCGGGCCACCTCCCCGCGCTACGCGCAGGGAGGATCGGAGGCCTCCCCAGCGAAGCTGAGGAGGTGTCGGCGAAGCCGACGGAGGGGTCATGAATCATGGGGTCGAGGCCTCCGGCCCGCCTACGCCCATTCCACCTTGTCCAGCTTCTCCGTGTACTCCTGCGGCGTCGGATCGAAGCCCCTCAGGTTCTTGTTCAGGATCTGGATGTTGTTGGTGTTGCAGTGATAGATCGTCGGGCACTCCTCGAGGGTGACGTCGACGATCTTGCGGTAGATCGCCTCGCGCTGCGTCTGGTTCAGCTCGGAACGCGCGCCGTCCAGCATCAGGTCCATCTCGCCGCTCGAGTAGCCCGAGGCCGAGCCCTTGCTGTGCAGGAACCACCACGAGGTGGCATCGGGATCGGGCGCGACCAGGGTGATGTCCTCGAGATGCTGCTCGAAGCGCTTGTTCAACCACAGATTGTTGAACCCGCCCATGTCCATGTTCTTGATCTTGTAGGTGATGCCGATCTGGCTGACCATCGCGGCGACCAGCTCGAGCTCCTTGCGCAGCCAGTCCTTGTCCGAGGTGATGACCTCGACCTCGTAGCCCTTGACGCCGGCCTGGGCCATCAGCTCCTTGGCCTTCTTCAGGTCGCCGTTCTTGGGATACTTGAGCAGGGGGCCGCGATGGCCCATGTAGCCGGCCGGGATCTGGTTGTCGGTGGCGATCGCCTCGCCGTAGTAGATCTCGTTGACGATCGCCTCCCGGTCGATGGCGTAGGAGATCGCCTGGCGCACCAGCTTGTTGTGGTAGGGCAGGTCGGGCCGCACCGTCAGGTTGAACTGCTGGTAGTCCCATTCCCAGCCCGGCGTCGAGAACACCTTGAAGTTGGCGTTCTTGCGCATCGCCGCCACCTCCTTGGGGTCGGGATGGGTGACGAAGTCGAGCTCGTTCTTGACCAGCGCCTGCAGGCGGGTGGTCGAATCGGGGATCGCGCGATAAACGACCTTGTCGAGCTTCGGGAAGCCCGGCTTCCAGTAGTCGGGGTTCTTGGCCAGCACGATCTCGGTGCCGCGCTTGCTCTCGATCTGGAAGGGGCCGTTGCCGATCGGCGTGGCGCTGTAGGCCTGGTTGCCCATCTCCTTGTGTGCCTTGGCCGAGATGATGGTGCCGCCATAGCCCATGGTGACGCCGGGGAAGGCGCCGAACGGCTGCTTGGTCTTGACCTCGACGACGTACTTGCCGTCGGCCTTGACGGTGTCGAGCGGGAAGAGGGCGGTGCCGACCTGGAAGCTCTTCGATTCGAGATGGAAGTTCCAGGTATAGGCGACGTCCTCGGCGGTGAGCTCGCCGAAGCCCTTCTGCCACTTGACGCCCTCGCGCAGCTTGATGCGCCAGGTCAGCGGATCGGGGTTGGCCCATTCCAGCGCCATCAGCGGCTCGATGCTGCGCTTGGCGAAGTCGATCTCGACCAGCCCGTCGAACAGGTTGTAGAGCACCAGCCCGCCCTGGATGTCGTAGCGGATCACCGGGCTGAGATTGCCGAACTCGCCGCCGAACACGCCGACCCGGAGGTCGCGCCGGCCCTGCGCCAGCGCCGGGGCGCGGCCGCTGCCCAGCAGCAGTCCGCTGCCGAGTGCCCCGGCGGTGAATCCACGACGCGTGACGCCTTGTCCCTTCGAGAGACTGTTCTTGCCCATCGCCCCCTCCTGTCGTGTGTCTCCTAGAAGCCCCTGTCGTATTCCTTGAGCCCATTCTCGACGATCTGGTGCAGCACCGTGATCAGGGCAGCCTGCACCTTGTCCGAGGTACCGTCCACGTACGGAATCAGACGCGAGTAGGCTCCGTCCATGGCGCCCCCGGCGACACTGCCCAGCACGATGCGCAGCTCGGTCGCTTCGTCGTGCAACACCTCGCGATTGCCGAGATGGCCGGCCAGCGCCGCCGCGATTCCGTAGGCGCCCCAGTTCGACACCGCCGCGAACACCAGGACGTCGCATTCAGTTACCGTGCCAACCCCGCCATGGCAGGGGCAGCCGCAATCCTTGCCGTGCGGTTGCAGCTCGCGCACGGCCTCCTTGATCAGGCCGCAGCCGATCTCGTTGCCGCCGTCGCCGACGCCGATCGTCGGGATGCCGTGCGCCTTGGCGTATTCGGCGAGGTGGTAGGCGCTGGCGATCTTGTCCGGCGTGCGCGGCGTGCCCATGATCGAGTGGTAGATGCCCTTGCTGTTGGGGCCGACCTTCTCGATGAAGATCATGGCGGCCGGCTTGAACTTCTCGCACAGCGCGCGAGCCGCCACCTTGCCCTCGGCGTCGCCCAGCGGATAGTTGACCGCCAGCGCCACCGAACGGCGCTGGCCGAACAGCGTCTCGTCGACGACGGCGATGCCGGCCGCCTCGGTCGACTTCACGACCGCCGGCATGTTGCGCTCCTCGCTGATCAGCACCGGCTTGGCGCCCAGTCCGATCTCGATGGCGCGGGCGATCGCGGCGGCGCCCGGCGGGCCGTCGGTCTCGCCGGCCGGCAGGCCGGGCGGCGTGCCGGCGCCGGTGACGACGAAGACCGGCTGACCGGGCTTGACCTTGTCGATCAGCAGCTTGGCCGCCAGCCAGGTCAGCGGCTTGCCCTGCTTCTTGCGGGCCGCCTCGTACAGCGGATAGGTGATGCCGCGCGGCAGGCCGGCGCGGAAGCGCATCTCGATGTTGACCGCGCGGTCGATCGAATCGCCGACGATTTCGTCTATGGCCATGAATGCTCCTCTTTCATTTTCCTCCCTGCGCGCAGCGCGGGGAGGTGGCCCGAAGGGCCGGAGGGGTCATGAATCATGATTGCATGACCCCTCCGTCCGCTTGCGCGGACACCTCCCCACGCCCTTGGCGTGGGGAGGAAAGGTTTTGATCAGAACGCACGCTTGAAGCCGCTGACCAGGCCGTTGCGCACGATGCAGCCCAGCATCGTGACGACGGCGCACGACACGTCGGCCGGCATGCCGTCGACCTGCAGGATGTGCCGGCCGGTGCTGCCGTCGGCGGCGTGCGTGTCGACGCAGGCCTGGATCATCCGGCGCTCGACCTCGGCCGAGTGCATGATCTCCGGCCGGCCGAGGCAGGCGGCGAGCGCCGCCTCGACGGCGTAGGCGCCCCAGTTCGACGTGTTGGCCGGGATCAGCACGTCGGTCCTGACCCGCGTGCACAGGCGCGCGCCGTTCGGCTTGTGGCGCGCCACCGCCTCGGGGATCAGGCCGAAGCCCAGCTCGTTGCCGTTGTCGCCGATGCCGAGCGAGGGGATGCCGCGCGCCGCCGCGAGATCGAACAGGCATTCGGCGCGCGCCCGGTCGCCGGCGGTCGGGGTGCCGGTCGAGGTGTGAGCGATGCCCTGCGGGTTGGGACCGAGCTTCTCGATGCTGATCACCATCGCCGGCTTGTAGGTGTCGAGATAGTGCGCCGCCTGCGCCTCGGCGCCGGCGTCGTGGGCGAGCGGCAGCACGGACGTGGTGTAGCCGGTGGTCAGCGCATACTCGGGATCGCGGATGCCGAGGCCGGCGGCGAGGGTGGTGGCCGCGAGGTTGGCGCGGAACGGCTCCTCGGTGAAGAGCAGCGGCACCGCGCCGGTGGCGGCGTGGATGGCCAGCGCCAGGGCCGCGACGCCGGGCGGCCCGTCGGTCTCGCCGGCCGGCAAAAACCTGGGATCGCCGGCGCCGGTGGTCAGGAAGACCGTCTTGCCAGGCCCGAGATGCTGCAGGATCTGGCGCGCCGCCAGCAAGGACAGCGGCCCGCCGCCCTGGGCGGCGCAGGCCGCCTCGTAGAGCTGGACGATGACGTTGCGCGAGGTCGGCGAGATGCGCGCCTCGACGGTGACCAGGCGATCGATGTGCCGGCCCATCAGGGCCAGTTGCTCTTCGGGGACTGGGGAAGTCATGCCATCTCCTTTCCTCCCTGCGCTCCGCGCGGGGAGGTGTCGGCGCGCAGCGTCGACGGAGGGGTCATGGGCCGAAGAAGGAAAGAGTCATGACCCCTCCGTCCGCTGCGCGGACACCTCCCCAGCTTCGCTGGGGAGGGAATCCCTAGTGCGTCAGGCCGGCGTCCGGCGGCTCGAGGTTCTTGCGCACGATGTTCGACAGGAACTGCATGCAGGCCATCGAGGTCTCGCCGTCGAGCCCGTCGACGAAGAACTCGGTGGTGCAGTACATGGCCTCCAGGCCGCCGGCGTCGAGGCAGGCCTGCACGATGCGCTTCTCCATGGCCGGCGAGTGGATCAGCTGGGCATTCTTCAGGAGAAAGGCGAGGCAGGCCTCGATTCCGTAGCAGCCCCAGTTCGACATCATCGCCGGGATCACCACGTCGGTCTTGACCACTGTGGCGAGCTGGTCGCCCTTGGGCATCGCCTTGACCACGGCGTCGTAGATGGTGCCGAAGCCCAGCTCGTTGCCATGGTCGCCGATGCCGACCGAGAAGATGCCGCGGCGGTTGGCTTCGGTGACCACGTCGCCGATGTCGATGCAGCCCTCGAACTTGGCGCCCGGTCCGGTGAGCGGCAGCGCCGTCGCCGAGTGCACGATGCCGTTGGCGCCGGCGCCCAGCCGCTCGGCGGCGACCACGGCCTTGGGCTTGTAGTCCTCGAACAGCTGCTTGACCCAGGGCGCCACCGCCGATTGCACCTGCGGCGCCAGCACCATGGCGGCGCCGAGATGCCGGTCGCGCGCCTGCGCGAAGGGCTTGACCATCAGGCCGGCCGCCTCGCTGGAGGCGACGATCGGATCGGCATGATTGGCCTCGTTGACGTAGACCGGGATGGCGCCGAGGCCGCGATAGAGGATGCGGGCCAGCGACGCCGCGCCGGGCGGGCCGTCGCTCTCGCCCTTGGGCATGGTCGGCTCGTAGCCGGCGCCGGTCATGACGAACACCACGTCGCCCTTGCCGACGTGCTTCTTGAGGCCCTCGGCGGCGGCCATGCAGACGGAGCGGTTGCCCGCGGCCTTGCGTGCCGCCTCGTACATCGGCAGCAGCACGCCGTGCGGCATGCCGGGATTCTTGGCCTCGATCGTGATCAGCCGATCGACGGCATCGCCTACCATATCGAGCATTGCAGCCCCCAAAGCAGTGATCCCGTCGCGAATTGGGCGCCCGCTGCCGTGATCCCACAAGATCAATTTCGGCGCTATAGTGATGCCGCTTCGGCATCGCTCCAGCTTCGGGAGGCCAGCGCCGTGATCAATGCCAGCCTGCGCTACTTCGCTTCCGTCGCCCGCCACGGCTCGCTGCGCGAGGCCGCCGAGGAGCTGCACATCGCCCAGTCGGCGCTCAGCCGGCAGGTCCAGAAGCTCGAGCAGGAGTTCGGCCTGCCGCTGCTCGAGCGGCATCCGCGTGGCGTGCGGCTGACCTCGGCCGGCGAGATCTTCCTGCGTCACGTCCAGGCCAATTTGCGCCAGCTCGAGCGGGTGCGCTCCGAACTCGACGCGCTGAAGGGACTGCGCCGCGGGCTGGTCACCGTGCGGGCCATCGAGGCGCTGGTGCCGCATCTCCTGCCGGAGGCGGTGACCCGGTTCAGCGCCCGCCATCCCGGCATCCGCTTCGAGGTGGTGGTCGACGGCTCAGACCAGGTCGTAGCGGCGGTGCGCGAGGGCCGCTGCGACATCGGCCTGGCCTTCTATCCGCCCGCCGACGGCGATCTCGTGACGGTGTTCAAGATGCGCGAGCCGCTGGTCGTGGTGATGGCGGCCAGCCATCCACTGGCCGGCCGGTCGAGGGTCTCGCTGGCCGACTGCGCCGCCTATCCGATCGCCTCGCCGATGCGCAACACCGGCAGCCGCATCCTGATCGACGTCGCCTGCAAGGCCGCCGGATTTCCCCTCGTGCCGACGCTCGAGACCAACTCGATGGCGCTGCGGGTCGGCTTCGTGCAGGTCAACGACGGCATCACCTTCCTGTCGCGCCTGTCGGCCTGGAACAGCCTGCGCAGCGGCGCGCTGGTCGCGGTGCCGATCCGCGACCGGCTGGTCAACAGCGCCACCATCGACGCCATCGTCCATGCCTCGCGCCAGCTGCCTCTGGCCGCCGAGGAATTCCTGCGCTTCCTGCAGGGCGAGTTCCAGCGGTTGCACGAGATCGCCTATCCTCTCCGCAGCGACAGCACCTCGTCTGGCGCAAGGAAGGGTCGCTGAACTTCGCGTGCTCGCCCTGCGACGGGGCGTGCATACTGCCAGGGCCGTCCGGGGTGGACGGGAGGGACCGCTCATGACCTACACGCTGCTGGCGCGCTGTCCGAAGTCCGGCCAGATGGGCATCGGCATTGCCACCTATTCGATCTGCGTCGGACTCTACTGCAACGGGCTCAAGGCGAATGTCGGCGCCGTGATGGCCCAAGCCTTCGTCAACCAGGGGCACAATCCGCTGGCGCTGCGGCTGCTGGCCCAGGGCTTCTCGCCGGCCCACGTGATGGCCGAGCTGGAGGCCAACGACCCCGACCACGCGTTCCGCCAGATCGCGGTCATCGACCGCAGCGGCGAGGCGTTGGCCTATAGCGGGCCGCGGACGCGCGGCTGGTCGGGACATCGGATCGGCGCGGGCTACGTCGCGATGGGCAACGTGCTGGCCGGGCAGGCGGTCGTCGACGCCATGGCCGAGGCCTACGAGGCGTTCGCCGCCGAGTCGTTCGAACGCCGCCTGCTGCGCGCCATCGAGGCGGGGCGCGACGCCGGCGGCCAGGTCGGCAACGACGGGCACCTGACCGAGCGCTCGGCGGCGGTTATCGTGCAGAGCCAGCACGACCATGCCGAGCTCGACCTGCGGGTCGACCTGCACGACCGGGCGGTCGACGCCCTGCGCGCCGCCTTCGAGGAGTACGAGCTCTATCGCGGCTACTACCGGGACCGCGGGAAAAATCCGCGCGAGGCGATCTCGCAGGCGGAGTTCGTGGCGAAGCTCGCCAGCCGGGAGGCCGCGCAATGACCTACTCGATCATCGCGCGCTGCGCCCGCACCGGCCGGCTGGGGCTGGGCATCACCACCTTCTCCTTGGCGGTCGGCGGCCGCTGCGAGGGAATCGCGGCCAATGTCGGGGTCTGCAAGACGCAGGCCTTCCCCAACCGCACCAACGACCCGCTGGGCATCAAACTGCTGGCCGAGGGCTACCTGCCGACGCGCGTGATGGCGTTGTTCGCGGCCAACGACGGCGAGCACGACTACCGCCAGATCGCGATCATGGATCGCATGGGCCGGATCGCCGCGCACACCGGATCGGGCACGCGCGGCTGGTCGGGCCATCGCATCGAGACCGATTGCGTGGCCTTCGGCAACGGCCTCGTCGGGCCGCAGGTGCTGGACGGGCTGATCGCCGGCTTCCAGGCCAAGCCGGAGGAGGCGCTCGAGCTGCGCCTCATGCGCGCGCTGGAGGGCGGCCGCGACGCCGGCGGGCAGGGCGACGCGACCAGCCATCGTCCGGAGCGCTCGGCCGCCATTAAGGTGGTCGACCGGCTCGACTATCCCGACGTCGACGTGCGGGTCGACGTGCATCCGACGGCCGTCGAGGAACTACGGCGCGTGCTCGAGGAGTTCAAGCTCTACGAGGAGTTCTATCGCGGCCGCGGACTCGATCCGGCCAAGGCGATCCCGCAGGACGTGTTCGCCGCCCAGCTCGAGGCGCGGCGCAAGGGGGGCGGGGCATGACCTACACGATCCTCGGCCGCTGCGCCCGCACCGGCCGGCTCGGCATCGGCATCGCCACCTTCTCGATCACGGTCGGACGCTATGCCCGCGGCGTGCGCTCCAACACCGGGGTCACGGTCAGCCAGGCCTTCGCGCGCGAGACCAACAACGCGCTGGCGCTGCGCCTGCTTGCCCAGGGCTTCGCGGCGCCCATGGTGCTCGACCAGCTGATGAAGGACGACCGCTACTTCGAGTACCGCCAGATCGGCGTGATCGACCGCGACGGCACGGCGGCAGCCTACAGCGGTCCGCGCACCCGCGGCTATTCCGGGCACGTCGTCGGCGACAACCACGTCGCCTTCGGCAACGGGCTGGTGGGCCGCGAGGTCGCCGAGGCGATCGCCGCCGGTTTCCAGGCGCATCCCGAAGACGATCTCGAGGAACGGCTGCTCGCGGCGCTGGAGGCCGGCCGCGACGCCGGCGGGCAGGGCACGACCGAGCGGCACAAGCCCGAGCGCTCGGCGGCGCTGCTGGTGCATTCGGTGCATGCCTATCCCGACATCGACCTGAGGGTCGACCTCCATCCGACCGCGATCGAGGAGCTGCGGCGCATCTACGGAGAGTACAAGCCCTACGAGGCCTATTACCGCGAGCGTGGCCGCAATCCGCGCGCCGCGCTGCCGCAGGAGGCCTTTATGGCGAGCATCGGGAGGGCGGCGCAATGACCTTCTCGATCATCGCGCGCTGCCCGCGCAGCGGCCGGCTGGGCCTCGGCATCGCGACCTTCTCGATCGCCTCGGGCGGCCGCTGCGAGGGCATCCGGGCCGGCGTCGGGATCTGCAAGACGCAGGCCTTCATCAACCGCGGCAACGACCTGCTGGCGCTCGAGCTGCTGGAGCAGGGCCATTCGGCGGCGCACGTGTTGCGCCTGCTCGAGCAGAACGACCCCGAGCATGCCTACCGGCAGATCGCGATCCTCGACCGAGACGGCAACGCGGCGGCGCACAGCGGGTCCGGGACGCGGCCCTGGTCGGGCCATCGCATCGGCGACGGCTACGTGGCCTTCGGCAACGTGCTGGCCGGGCCGCAGGTCGTCGACGCCATCGCCGCGGGCTTCGAGGCGCGGCCCGACGATCCTCTCGACCTCCGCCTGCTGGCGGCGCTGGAAGGCGGTCGTGCCGCGGGCGGGCAGGTCGGCGCGGCCGGTCATCTGCCGGAACGGTCGGCGGCGATCCGTGTCGACCTGCATCCCGATCACCCCGAGATCGACGTGCGCGTCGACCTGCACGACGACGCCATTCCCGAGCTGCGCCGCGTGCTCGAGGAGTTCAGGCTTTACGAAGAATTCTATCGCGAGCGTGGCCGCGACCCGAGCACCGCCGTGACGCAGGACGAGTTCGTCGCCCGATTGAACGCCCGGCGCGCCGGCGCCTGACGCCGACCCGCGCCCACCCCGCGCTTTAGGGCGCGGCATGTGTTTTGCAGCATTCGTGGAGGAGGAGACCCATGACCTTTGCCATCTCGGCCCGCTGTCCGGACACCGGCAAGTACGGCGTCGCGATCTCGACCCGGCCGATCGGCGTCGGCAGCCGCTGCCCGTTCATCAAGCCGGGCCTCGGCGCCGTGGTCACCATGGCGGTGACCGATCCGCGCCTGGGGCCGCTGGGGTTGCGCCTGCTCGGCCTCGGCTACTCGGCGAAGAAGGTGCTGGCCGAGATCGAGGCCAGCGATCCCCACATCGAGTACCGCCAGGTGTCGGTGATCGACCGCGACGGCAACGCCGTGGCGCGCACCGGCCAGCAGAACAGCGACTGGTCGGGGCACTTCTGCGAGCCCGGCATGGTCGCCATGGGCAACGGGCTGATCTCGGAGCGCACCGCCTCGGCGATGGCCGAGTCTTTCCGCAAGACGGCGGGCGACGATCTCGAGGCGCGCCTGATGACGGCGCTCGAGGCCGGCCGCGACGCCGGCGGCCAGCATGGCGGGCAGCACTCGTCGGCCCTGGTCGTCTATCGCGCCCATGAATACCCGCTGGTCGATCTGCGGGTCGACGAGCACGACGAGCCGATCGGCGAGCTGCGCCGAGTCTTCGACCTCTACCGGCCGCAGATCGAGTACTACGAGATCCGGCCGTGGCAGCCCGGCGCGCTGGGCGTCGTCGAGGACTGGGTCGAGGCGCGCCGCGCGGAAAAGGCCAAGGCCAAGGCGGGCCGGCCGTGACCTTCACCGTCGTCGGCCGCTGCCCGCGGACCAAGATGCTGGGCGTCGCCATGGCGACGCATGCGCCGGCGGTCGGCAACCGCTGCCCGGTGGTCATCCCGCGCATGGGCGCGGCCTCGGTGCAGGCGATCGCCGATCCGCGCCTGACGCTCCTGTGCACCCGTCTGATCGGGCTCGGCTATCACGCGCCCAAGATCATCGCCGAGCTCGAGGCCAGCGATCCCAATGCCGGGCTGCGCCAGATCGGCGTGGTCGACGCCTGGGGCCATGCCGCCGCCATGACCGGCGCCGAGAACGGCGCCTGGGCTGGGCACGTGGTGGGCGAGGGCTGGCTGACCATGGGCAACGGCGTGGTCGGCGCCCGGGTCGTCGAGGCGATGGCCGAGTCGATGCGCGGCACAGCGGACGAGCTGCTCGAGGAGCGCCTGGTGCGCGCCGTCGAGGCGGGCGGCCGGGCCGGCGGGCAGGCCGACGGCCACGTCTCCTCGTCGATCCTGGTCTTCGGCGACGAGCCGTTCGCCTACATCGACCTGCGGGTCGACGTGCACGACGAGCCGATCGGCGAGCTGCGTCGCATCTTCGAATGGTTCCGGCCGCTGCTGCCCTACTATGCCGAGCGGCCCTACAACCCGCGCCTGCCGCGCGACGATCGCTGGCGGGCGCAGCGCGGGGCGGGACCCAAGGCGTGACGATCGGGGACAGGAGGTGAGCGTGCGCGGACTGCTTCGAATTCTCGCCGCGACGGCCGCAGCGGTGGCGATCGCCGGCGGCCCGGCCGCGGCGCAGAGGGACAAGGACACCTTGGTGGTCGGCGCGTCCCTGTTCACCGATTCGATCAGCCCGACCGGCGGCGCCTACATCACGCTCAGCCTTTGCTACCAGACCTGGGAGCCGCTGGTGGCGCGCGACGGCGAGGACAAGCTGGTGCCCGCCCTGGCCGAGCGCTGGGAGACCCTCGGGCCGACCCATTGGCGCTTCCACCTGCGGCCGGGCGTGCGCTGGCACGACGGCACGCCGTTCACCGCCGCCGACGTCAAGTTCACCATCGACTACGTGATCGATCCCAAGTCGGTCTACGCGCGCAAGACGCGGATCGCCGGCGTGGTCGGCACGGAGATCGTCGACGAGCGCACGATCGACATCCGCACCGCCGCGCCGGCGCCGCTGCTGCTGCGCGGCCTGGCCGACATCCCGATCGAGCAGAAGGCGGTGAGCGAGCGCCTGGGGCTCGCGGCGGCGCAGCGCAAGCCGGTCGGCACCGGCCCCTGGAAGTACGTCGACTGGGTGGCCGGCGACCATTACGACCTGGTGGCCAACGACGACTACTGGGGCGGCAAGCCGGCGATGAAGAAGCTGCGCATCCGCGCCATCCCGGAAGGCGCGACGCGGGTCGCCTCGCTGGTCGCCGGCGAGACCGACATCATCGAGGAGATTCCCGTCGACCTGCTGCCGTCGGTCGAGAAGCGGCGCAACCTGCGCATCGACGCCGTCGACTCCTCGGTCAGCCTGGTGCACACCTTCGACACCCGCAAGCCGCCTTTCAACGATCGAAGAGTGCGGCTGGCGCTCGACTACGCGATCGACAAGCAGGCCCTTCTGAAGCAGATGCTGGGCGGCTACGGCGCGGTGCTCGACGGCCAGCTCGTGACCCGCTCGACCTTCGGCTACAACCCCAACCTCAAGGCGCGGCCCTACGACCCGGCCAAGGCCAAGGCGCTGCTCGCCGAGGCGGGCTACGACAAGCGCTTCCAGAACCGCATCAACACCCTGTCGGGCCGCTACCTGTCCGACGTCGACATCGCCAACGCCGTCGCCGGCATGATGAGCGAGGTCGGCGTCAACACGACGGTCAACGTCGTCGAGGGCGGCGTGTGGTCCCAGATGGACCGCAGCCGCGAGCAGGGGCCGATCTACCAGGTCGGCTGGTTCAGCGTCGGCGACGCCGACTTCAACACCGTCTGGTACACCGAGGCGAGCAAGCGCAACTACTGGACCAACGCCGAGTTCGACCGGCTGTGGCTCGAGGCCCGCTCGACGCTCGACGAGGCGGCGCGGCTCAAGGCCTACAACCGCATGATGGAGATCATGCACGAGGAGCTGCCGTCGCTGTTCCTGGTCGGCCTGCCGCGCATCTCCGGTCGCGGCGCCAACGTCAGCGGCTGGAAGCCGTCGCGCGATTCGCTGCTGCGGCTCGACAAGGTGAGCGTGAAGTGAGCCGAGGCATGACCCTTCCGTCGGCGCAGACGCCGACACCTCCCCGCGCTGCGCGCGGGGAGGCAGGGCAGAGATGAACTACGTCCTGCGACGCCTGCTCCTGGTGCCGGTGCCGCTGGTGCTGGTCATCGCCTTCGTGTTCGTCGTGCTGCGCCTGACCGGCGATCCGGTGGCGATCTATCTCGGGCTCGACGCGACGCCGGAGCAGGAGGCGGTGCTGCGCGCCGAGCTGC
Organism: Reyranellaceae bacterium; assembly: GCA_046349275.1. GTDB lineage: Bacteria > Pseudomonadota > Alphaproteobacteria > Reyranellales > Reyranellaceae > Reyranella. The sequence goes on from JAXMCN010000011.1 coordinate 43,529, forward strand.
ATCTCGACCAGCCGCTGGCGCTGCAGTTCGGCTACTTTCTGCTCGACCTCGCCCGCGGCGACTTCGGCACCTCGCTGCAGTTCAAGCAGCCGGCCCTGACCATCGTCGCCGAGCGCCTGGGCGCCACCCTGCAGCTGCTGGCGCTCGGCCTGTCGGTCGCGGTCGGGCTCGGCGTGCTGGGCGGCATCGCCTGCGCGGTGTGGAAGGACCGGCTGCCCGACATGGTCGTGTCGGTGCTCGCCGTGGCCGGCCAGTCGATGCCGAGCTTCTGGCTCGGCCTGCTGCTGATCCAGCTGTTCGCGCTCGATCTCGGCTGGCTGCCGACCTCGGGCCAGGGCGGCTGGCAGCATCTCGTGCTGCCGACCCTGACCCTGGCGACCTTCCAGATTCCCAACTTCATCCTGGTGACCCGGGTCAGCGTGCTCGAGACGATGGGCGAGCAGTTCGTCGTCACGGCACGGGCCCGCGGCGCCGGCGCGGGGCGCATCCTGTGGCGGCACGTGCTGCCCAACGCCCTCAATCCCGTGGTCAGCCTGATCGGCCTGCAGCTCGGCCGGCTGATAGGCGGCGCGGTGATCACCGAGACGATCTTCGCCTGGCCCGGCGTCGGCCGCCTGATGGTCGGCGCGATCTTCCAGCGCGACGTGCCGGTCGTCGTCGCCGCGGTGTGCGTCGTGGCGATCACCATCGTGCTGGCCAATCTCGCGGTCGACCTTTTGCAGGCGGCGATCGATCCGCGGATCCGGCTCCAGTGATGGCACGGCTGGCCTTCGGCCCCGGCGTCAAGATCGGCCTCGGCGTCGCGCTGGTGGCCGGCATGGCACTGGTCGCCGTGCTGGCGCCCTTCCTGGCGCCGCACGATCCCTACGCCCAGAACCTGATGCTGAGGCTGCGGCCGCCGGTCTGGGAGCCGCGCGGCAGCTGGGCGCATCCGCTGGGCACGGACAATTTCGGCCGCGATCTGCTGTCCCGGCTGATCTGGGGCTCGCGGCTGTCGATCACCGTCGGCCTCACCGCCATGGTCGTGGCGTTGAGCTTCGGCACGACGCTCGGCATGGTCGCGGGCTATGTCGGCGGGCGCACCGAGCAGCTGATCATGCGCTTCGCCGACGGCTATCAGGCGATCCCCGAGATCCTGCTGGCGATCGTCGTCGTCGCGGTGTTCGGCGGCGGCCTGTGGATGCTGATCCTGGTGCTGGGATTCGCCGGCTGGGAGACCTATGCCCGCGTCGCCTTCAACCTGACGCGCTCGCTGAAGGAGCGTGCCTTCGTCGAGGCGGCGGTCGCGATCGGCGCCGGCGAGGCCTACATCATGTGGCGCCATCTGCTGCCGCAGATCTCGCCGGTGCTGGCGGTGATCGCCACCCTGCAGGTCGGCCAGCTGATCCTGCAGGAGACCGCGCTGAGCTTCCTCGGCCTCGGCCTGCCGCCGCCCACCGCGACCTGGGGCAACATCCTGGCAGAAGGCCGCGACCGCCTGCTGGTGGCGCCGTGGATCGCCAACCTGGCCGGGCTGGCGATCGTGATCCTGGTGCTCGGCGTCAACCTGCTGGGCAACGGGCTGCGCGAGGTCCTCGACCCGCGCCGCCTGGGGCGCTGAGCCCGATGGTAATTCCAACCGCGAGGTTCTCCCGATGACCAAGCCCTTCCATCTCGCCTGGTTCCTGTCGCAGGGCTACGGGCCCAAGGCGTGGCGCACCGACTTTCCCGGCAGCGCCAGCGACATGAAGCGCTGGATGATGCCGGACATCTTCCAGGACCTGGCGCGCGGCATGGAGCGGGCCTGCTTCGACTACATGATCATCGAGGATTCCTCGAACGTGCCCTACACCTACAAGGGCTCTCACGACACCTACCTGCAGTACGCCGCCAGCGCCCCCAAGCTCGATCCCGCGGTGCTGGTGCCCTACCTGGCTCAGGTGACGACGCATCTCGGCCTGGTGCCGACCCTGTCGGTCTCGGAGTATCCGCCCTACCTGCTGGCCCGCCTGGTCAATTCGCTGGACCACGTCACCGAAGGCCGCATCGGCTGGAACTGCGTCACCGGCAGCAACGACGGCGCGGCGCAGAACTACGGCCGCGACAAGCACTATCCCCACGACGAGCGCTACGACATCGCCGACGAGTTCGCCGAGGTGGTCACCCGGCTGTGGGAGGCCTGGGAGCCCGATGCCGTGGTGCTCGACCGCGACAAGCCGATGTTCGCCGACGGCAGCAAGGTCCACACGATCGATCACGACGGCAAGTACTTCCGCTGCCGCGGGCCGATCAACGCGCCACGCTCGCCGCAGGGGCGGGTGCCGATCTGCCAGGCCGGCGGCTCGCCGCGCGGCCAGCTCTTCGCCTCGCGCTGGGCCGACACGATCATCACCGAGGGCGGCGGCAGCATCGAGACCATGAAGGCGGCGCGGGAGAGGGTCCGCAAGCAGGCCGCCGAGCTCGGCCGCAATCCCGACGACATCAAGGTGCTGTTCCTCGCCCATCCGATCGTCGACGTGACCATGGAGGCGGCGCGCGAGCGCTCACGCCTCGAACAGGTCGAGGCCGAGACCCATCTCGACCTCCACCTGTCCGGCATGTCGCGGCTGACCGGCATCGACTTCTCGAAGTTCGATCTCGACCAGCCGCTGCCGATGGATCTCACGACCAACGGCCACCAGTCGTCGCTCGTGAAATGGCTGGGCAAGACGCCGCGCTCGATCCTCAAGACCTACGCGCGCAAGGCCGGCATCGAGTACACCGGCACGCCCGACTATGTCGCCGGGCTGATGCAGGAGGTCATGCAGGAGGTCGGCGGCGACGGCTTCCTGATGTTCCACAGCTACTTCGACCGGCGCTACATCATCGAGGTCTGCGACGGGCTGGTGCCCGAGCTGCAGCGCCGCGGCCTGACGCGCAAGGCCTATGCCCACCGCCACCTGCGCGACAACCTGCTGGAGTTCTAGGACCTCACTCGATCCGCACGCCGGCGTCGCGCACGATCGTCTTCCACTTGGTGTTCTCGATCGCGATATAGGCCTCGAATTCCTGGCGCGACTCCTTGGCCGGCACGAAGGCGAGATCCTTCATGCGGGCCAGCATCTGCGGATCGGCCATCGCCTTCATGATCTCGGCGCTCAGCTGGTCGAGGATCGGCTCCGGCGTGCCGGCAGGGGCCGACAGGCCGATCCAGCCGACCGCGACGACGCCTTCTATTCCCTGCTCGGCGATCGTCGGCACGTCGGGCAGGAAGGGCGAGCGCCGCAGGTCGGCGATGCCGATGGCGCGCGCCTTGCCGGCCTTCACCGTCGCGGCAGCCCCCGGCACCGCGTCCGACATCAGCTGGATGTCGCCGCTCTGCAGGGCCATGGACGCGTCGGCATTGCCCTTGAACGGCACGTGCGTGAGGTGGATGCCGGCCTTGTGCTTCAGGAGCTCGACGGCGAGATGGCTGGCCGCCCCGTTGCCCGACGAGCCGTAGTTGAGATCGGCGCCGGCCTTGGCCTTGGCGACGAGATCGGCGACCGAGGTGATGCCGCTCTTCAGGCTGGCCAGCAGGACCTGCGGCGTCAGGGCGACGTTGGCGATCGGCGCGAAGTCCTTCTGCGCGTCGTACGGCAGGCGCGGATAGATCGCCGGCGCGATTCCGTGCGTGGCGATCGTCACCATGATCAGGGTGTAGCCGTCGGGCGCCGCCTTGGCGGCGATCTCGGCGCCGATCGTGCCGCCGGCACCGGGCCGATTCTCGACCACGACCTGCTGGCCGAGCGACGCCGTGAGGCGCTCGGCGACCAGCCGCGCCAGGATGTCGGTCGACTGGCCGGGCGGGAAGGGCACCACGATGCGCAGCGGCTTGACCGGCCATTGCTGAGCCGCCACCGGCCGGATGGCGAGGGCTGCGGCGGGAACCGCGGCGAGCAGGAAAGGGCGGCGGCGCATCGACGGGCCCGGGCGGTCGGTCAAGCCGCCGCCCGGCGGTTCTGCTGCGCCGGATGGTCGCCCGCGATCTTGAGGAAGTTCTCCAGGATCTTGTGGCCGTGCTCGGAAGCAATGCTCTCGGGGTGGAACTGCACGCCGTGGATCGGCAGACTGCGATGGCGCAGGCCCATGATGATGTCGCCGGTCGAGGCGGTGACCTCGAGTTCGGCCGGCAGGCCGGCGCGCTCGACGATCAGCGAATGGTAGCGCGTCGCCTTGAACGGCGAGGGCACGTCCTCGAACACGCTCTGGCCGCGATGCGCGACCTCGGACAGCTTGCCGTGCATGGGCAGCGGCGCGCGCACGACCTTGCCGCCGAACGCCTGGCCGATCGCCTGATGGCCGAGGCAGACGCCGAGCAGCGGCACCTGGGTCTTGGCCGCCGCCGCGATCATGTCGAGGCAGATGCCCGCTTCGTTGGGCGTGCAGGGACCCGGCGACAACACGATGCCGGCGGGCTTCAGCGCCAGCGCCGCGTCGACCGTGATCTGGTCGTTGCGATGCACGATGCAGCGCGCCCCGAGATCGCCCAGGAAGTGGACGAGGTTGTAGGTGAAGCTGTCGTAGTTGTCGATGAGCAGGAGCATGGCGCCATCTTAGCCGCCAGGCCGCGAACGCGGTAGTATGGCAGCCAACAAGACAGAAAGCCCCCCTTGGTCGTCGAGCCCCTCATCGTCGGGCTGCTGCTGCTGGCAGCCCTCATGCACGCATCGTGGAATGCCATCCTCAAGGCCGATCGCGCCGACCGGCTGGCGACGTTCGGCGTCATCATGACGACGGGCAGCGTCATGGGCCTATGCCTCGTGCCGTTCCTGCCGTGGATCGAGCCGGGCGCCTGGAAGTTCATGGTCGCCTCGATCCTGATCCACATCCTCTACTACGTGTTCCTGCTGAAGGCCTATTCCTACGGCGATCTCAGCCACACCTATCCGATCGCCCGCGGCCTGGGACCGCTCCTGGTGGCGCTGGTCTCGGGCCGGCTGATCGGCGAGGCGCTGCGCGTCCAGGACATGGTCGGCGTGGCGGCGCTCAGCCTCGGCCTGGTCGCGCTCGCCCTGCCGCTGCGCAGCGTCGTGCCCAAGCCCGGCAGTCGGCACGGGCTCGCCACCCTGTTCGCCGTTCTCACCGGAATCACGATCGCCGCCTACATCATCGCCGACGGCATGGGCGTGCGGGCGGCCGGGCCGACCTTCGCCCATCGCCTGTCGTACATCGCCTGGCTGTCGGTGCTCGAGGGACCCTGGCTGCTGGTAGTGGCGCTAGTGCTGCGGCCCGGCGCGGTCTGGTCGCATCTGCGCGGCACCTGGTGGCGCGGCATGATGGGCGGCGCGGTCGCGACCACCGGCTACGGAATCGCCATCTACGCCCTGGCCCTGGGACCAATGGCGCATGTCGCGGCGCTGCGCGAGACCTCGGTGCTGTTCGGCGCCCTGATGGGAACATTGCTGCTGGGCGAGCCGTTCGGCGGAAGGCGGATCGCCGCGGCGGTCGTGATCGTGGTCGGGCTGGTGCTGATGAACGGTCCGCGGCTCGGCTGACCGGACCTCGACGGAGCGGACAAGGAGTCAGGCGATGTCGATTCGCAACCTCGACAAGTGGATGGCGCCGTGCTCGGTGGTGGCGATCGGGGCCAGCGAGCGGCCGGGATCAGTCGGCGCGGCGGTGACGCGCAACCTGCTGTCCGCCGGCTTTGCCGGCGACATCCATCTGGTCAACCTCAAGGGCGGCGCGATCCAGGGGCGTCCGGTGCTGAAGAGTGTCGCCGAGTTGGCCGAGCCGCCCGACCTCGCCATCGTGCTGACGCCGCCCGAGACGGTGCCGCGGGTGCTGCGCGAGCTGGGCGAGAAGGGGACGCGGGCCGCCGTGGTCGTCACGGCCGGGCCGGGGGCCGGGGCGACGGCGCGCGAGGACAATGCGCGCTGGCGGCAGCGCCTCCTCAAGGCCGCCCAGCCTTATCTTCTGAGGATCATCGGTCCCAACTGCGTCGGCTATGCCGCGCCGCGGCTCGGCCTCAACGCCAGCTTCGGGCCGACCGGCCTGAAGCCCGGCCGGGTGGCCGCCGTCGCCCAGTCCGGCGCGGTGCTCTCGGGTCTGGTCGATTGGGGAACCGCCCAGAACATCGGCTTCTCCCACCTGGTGTCGATGGGCGACATGGCCGACGTCGATTTCGGCGACGTGCTCGACATGCTGTCGCGCGACTACGACACGCGCGCCGTCCTGATGTACGTCGAGGGCATCACGCAGGCGCGCAAGTTCATGTCGGCGGCGCGCGGCGTCGCCCGCCTCAAGCCGGTCATCGTGCTCAAGGCCGGCCGGCACGCCGCCGCGGCGCGGGCCGCGGCCTCGCACACCGGCTCGATGGCCGGCTCGGCCGCCGTGTACGACGCGGCCTTCGCGCGCGCAGGCCTGGTGCGGGTGACCGGGCTGGGCGAGCTGTTCGACGCGGCCGAGACCTTGGGGCACGCCATCGCCCCCCGCAACGAACGGCTGGCGATCCTGACCAACGGCGGCGGCATCGGCGTCATCGCCACCGACCTGCTGATCGACGAAGGCGGCGAGCTGGCGCCGCTGCAGCCGCGCACCATCGCCCAGCTCGACCGCCTGATGCCGCGGTCCTGGTCGCAAGGCAATCCGGTCGACCTCGTGGGCGACGCCGACGGCGCGCGCTACGCGGCGGCGCTCGATGCCCTGGCCGACGATCGCGGCGTCGGCGCCGTGCTGGCGATGAACGTGCCGACGGCGCTGACCTCGCCGGTCGAGGCGGCGCGGGCGGTGAGCGGCGCCCAGGGCCGCAAGGTCGTCCCGGTGATCGGCTGCTGGATCGGCGGGCCGGACGCCCAGGACGGCCGCCGCGTGCTGCACGAGGCCGGCATCCCGGCCTACGACACGCCGCTGCGCGCGGTGCGGGGCTTCATGCACATCGTCGAGTACCGGCGCGGCCAGCGGGCGCTGCAGCGCACGCCGCCGTCGGTGCCCGAGGCGCGCGCCGACAAGGAGCTGGTGCAGGCCATCGCCCAGGGCGCGCTGCGCGACGGCCGCAGCATCCTGACCGAGCCCGAGGCCAAGCGCGTGCTGGCCGCCTACGGCATTCCGGTGGTGTCGACCGAGGTGGTGCGCGATGCCGCCGAGGCCGCGGCGGCGGCGCGACGGATAGGCCTGCCGGTGGCGGTCAAGATCCTGTCGCGCGACATCGTGCACAAGAGCGATGTCGGCGGCGTCATGCTCGACCTGGTGACCGAGCAGGAAGTGCAGGACGCGGTGCGGGCGATCCGCGACCGCATCTCGATCGGCATGCCGGGGGCGCGGCTCGACGGCTTCGTGGTCCAGCCGATGGTCCGGCGGCCGCAGGCGGTCGAGCTGATCCTGGGCGCCGCCGAGGATCCGGTGTTCGGCCCCATCCTGATGGTCGGACATGGCGGCGTCGCCGCCGAGGTGATCGACGACAAGGCGCTGGCGCTGCCGCCGCTCGACCCCGTGCTGGCCGAGGATGCGCTCGCGCGGACGCGCGTCGATCGCCTGCTGCGCGGTTTTCGCGACCGGCCCGCCGCCGATCGTGCGGCCGTATGCGACGCCCTGATCCGCCTGTCGCGCCTGATCGCCGACGTCGGCGAGATCGCCGAGCTCGACGTCAACCCGTTGCTGGCCGATGCCGAGGGCGTCCTGGCGCTCGATGCGCGAATCGTGGTGCGCACCGCGCCGGCCGAGCGCGAGCGCGGCGCGCGGCTGGCCATCAAGCCCTATCCGGTCGAGCTCGAGGCCGAGATCGAGCATCGCGGCGAGCGGCTGCGCCTGCGCCCGATTCGGCCCGACGATGAAGGCCTGATCCAGGGGCTGGTGCGGCGCCTGACGCCGGAGGACATCCGGCTGCGCTTCTTCGGGCCGCTGCGCGAGCTCAGCCACGAGATGGCGGCCCGCCTGACGCAGATCGACTACGACCGCGAGATGGCCTTCCTGCTGCTGTCGGGCAAGGAGCTTGTCGGGGTCGGGCGGCTGGCCGCCGATCCCGGCTTCGAGCAGGCCGAGTTCGCGCTGGTGGTGGCGTCCGACAAGCAGGGCCATGGCTATGGCGGACTGCTGCTCGAGCATGTCGTGGCGTACGCCCGCCGGCGCGGGATCAAGCAGGTCGTCGGCCAGGTGCTGCGCGAGAACCACAAGATGCTCGAGCTCGCCAAGCAGCTCGGCTTCAAGCGCGAAGGGGGCCGCGCCGGGGAGCCGGACATCCGGGTCGTCAAGCAAATGGACCAGCCTTCTTCAATGGCTTAGAAGACGTTCTTGAGATGGCGTCTCGCAAGAACGGAAGCAGGAAGGGGAACGGAAGGAGGGCGCGTGCGCCGGAATCCTGGCGCGACCGGCTGGAGCAGCGCTGGGCCGTCGTGCGTGCCTGGATGGCAGCCCATCGCTGGCATTCCGTGGCGCTCGGAATCGTGCTGCTGTTCGCCGTGTCGGCCCTCGCCGGCTATTGGCTGGCGGAGCGCCTCGATCTGAAGGCCGGCGACCAGGTTGCGCGCGAGACGCTCGAGGACATGAAGCGCTCGGCGCCGGCGACCGGCGCGACCTCACCGCCGCCGCGCTATGCCCGCATCGAGGACCTGCCGGACCTGCCGAAATACACCGAGGTCGAGCCGGGGCAGACCCGCCCCTCGGTCGACGAGGAGAAGCCGCGGGTCGCCCGGCCGCAGCAGCAGGCGGCCGCGGCGTCGAGCAGCGAGGCGTGGCGACGCAACGCCCTGCCGTTCGCCGACCTCAACAGCCGTCCGCTGGTGGCGATCGTGATCGACGATGTCGGTCTCGACCGGCCGCGCTCGAAGCGAGCCTGGGAGCTGCCGGGGCCGCTCACCCTGTCGTTCCTGCCCTATGCCCGCGACCTCGCCGAGCAGGCGCGCGCGGCGCGCGGACGCGGCCACGAGCTGATGCTGCACCTGCCGATGGAGCCCAACGGGCGCAATGACCCGGGACCGAACGCGCTGCTGGTGGCGCTGTCGGACGCCGATCTCAGGCAGCGCACGCAGGTGGCGCTCGACAGCTTCGTGGGCTTCGCCGGCGTCAACAACCACATGGGTAGCCGCTTCACGGCCTTCCGGCCCGGCATGGAGATCGTGCTGCGGCAGCTGCGCGGCCGCGGCCTGATGTTCCTCGATTCGCGCACCACGCCGCAGTCGGTCGGTGAGCAGGTGGCGCTCGAGCTCTCGGTGCCCGTCGTGGTGCGTCACGTGTTCCTCGACGACGACGAGTCGCTCGACGCGGTGCGCCGCCGGCTTGCCGAGAGCGAGGCGATCGCCCGTCGGCAGGGCTTCGTGGTGGCGATCGGCCATCCGCACGAGGCGACCCTGCAGGCGCTGGCGGAGTGGCTGCCGACGGTGCAGAAGAAGGGCCTGGCGCTGGCGCCGGCGACCGCCGTGCTGCGCAAGCGCAACGGCTGGGAGTGAGACGGGAGGAGACGCGTCGTGCGATACAATAAGAGTGCGATGATCGTGGCGCCGCAGCCGGAGCCGACCGAGGCCGGCGCCGACGTGCTACGCGAGGGCGGCAACGCCGTCGATGCCGGCATCGCCTGCGCCCTGGTGCAGGGCGTGGTCGACCCGCTGATGTGCGGCATCGCCGGCTTCGGCAGCTGCGGCCTCTACCTTCCGGGGAAGGGCTTCCACGGCTACATCGACGCGCATGCGCCGGCGCCGCTGGCGGCCCGTCCCGACATGTGGGCGAACCTGATCGAGAGCGAGGCGCGCGACGGCTACGGCTTCATCCTGAAGGGCCGGGTCAACGACATCGGCTACCGGTCGATCTGCGCCCCGGCCAACCTGCGCATGTACTGGGAGGCCCACCAGGCGCATGGCCGCCTGCCGTGGTCGCGCATCGTCGAGCCGGCGATCGCCTGGGCCGAGGGTGGCTGGACGGTGCGGCCGCACGTCCACTACTGGTGGTCCGACGAGGGCGATTTCGGCCGCGCGCCGAACTGGGAACGCACCGGCTTCACGCCGGCAGCCAAGGCGCTGTACTGCCGGCCGGATGGACGGCCCAAGCGGGTCGCCGAGCGGGTGGTCAACCGCGACTATGGCCAGACCCTGCGCGCCATCGCGCGCGGCGGCGCCGACGTCTTCTACACGGGCGAGATCTCCCGGGCGATCGCCGAGGACATGAAGAAGAACGGCGCGCTGCTGTCGGCCGACGATCTCGCGGCCTGGAAGCCGGTGCACAATGCGCCGCTGTGGGGCGAGTATCGCGGCTATCGCGTGTCGACCAACCAGCCGCCGGGCGGCGGCGTCATGCTGCTGCAGATGCTGAACATCCTGGAGAACTTCGACCTGCGCGGGCTGGAGCATAATTCCTCGGAGTATCTGCGCATCGTCAGCGAGGCGATGAAGCGCGCCACGATCGACAAGGACGCGCGGGTCGGCGATCCGCGCTTCGTCGACGTGCCGGTGGCCGAGCTGGTGTCGAAGGACTATGCGCGGCGCCTGGCCGACGAGATCAGGCAGGGCGTCAAGGCCACGGTGCCGCGCTTCAACGGCGGCGGCGTGTCCAAGGACACCACGCACATCTCGGTCGTCGACCGCGACGGCAACTGCTTCACGATGACCCATTCGCTGGGCATGCCGTCAGGCGTCGTCACGCCGGGCCTGGGCTTCATGTACAACGGCTGCATGGGCGTGTTCGACCCGCGGCCCGGCCGCGCCGGCTCGATCGCGCCCGGCAAGGCGCGGTTCAGCTCGGTCGTGCCGTCGATCCTGTTCAAGGGCGACAGGGCGCACCTGGTAATAGGCGCCCCTGGCGCCACGCAGATCGCCATGGGCGTGCTGCACGTCATCCTGAACGCGCTCGACTTCGACATGACGATGGTCGAGGCGGTGAGCGCGCCGCGTTTCTCGGCGACCTCGGACGCCATCGACGTCTCCAACCGCATCCCGTGGCGGGTCGAGCGCGAGCTGCAGGCGATGGGCTACCCGGTGGTGCGCAGCCCCTACGGCTTCGGCTTCGCCGCCGTGCACGCGCTGCGCATCCACGACGACGGCCTCGACGGCGGCGCGGATCCCGGCCACGACGGCGTGGTCATCGCCGTCTGAGTCCTCCCTGCGCGAAGCGCGGGGAGGTGTTGCCGCCTTGCGGCGACGGAGGGGTCAGGGTTCATGACTCACGAGGTCATGACCCCTCCGGCTCGTTGCGCTCGGCACCTCCCCGCGCTGCGCGCAGGGAGGATTTGATCCCGCCCCAACGAAGTTGGGAAGGTGTCGCCGCCTTGCGGCGACGGAGGGGTCGGGGATTCATGTCTCATGCCCCCTCCGTCTGCTGCGCAGACACCTCCCCACGCGTAGCGTGGGGAGGAGGGGATCAGCCCGCAGCCGCTAGGTCGAAGGCGCGGCGGTACATGGTCATGGCCGCCTCCGGCGTGTTGTAGCCGGCGTGCGCCGTCAGGGTGACGTTGTCGAGCTGCAGCAGCGGATCGGCCGCATCGGGCGGCTCGCGCGAGAAGACGTCGGTCGCGTAGTGCCCGATCCTCCCGGCGCGCAGGCGCTCGACCAGCGCCGGCTCGTCGACGACGCCGGCGCGTGCGGTGTTGACGACGATGACGCCGGACTTGGTGCGGTCGAGGCGGGCGCCGTCCAGGAAGCCACGCGTCTCGTCGTTGAGCACCAGGTGTAGGCTGAGGATGTCGGCGCGGCCCAGCACCTCGTCGAGCGTCAGCAGCGTGACGCCCGCGTCCGGCCGCGGCGAGCGGTTCCAGGCCACCACCTCGAGGCCGATGCCGGCGGCGATGCGCGCCATCTCGCGGCCGATGCCGCCCAGCCCCAGGATGCCCAGCGTCTTGCCGCGCAGCTCCATGCCCTGCATCGGCCGCCAGCCGCCGCCGCGCACGATGCCGTGCATGGTCGCGATGTGGCGCGCCGCCGCGAAAACCAGGCCCATTGCGTGCTCGGCCACGGTGGTGTCGCCGTAGCCGCCGATCGTCGAGACCTTGATGCCGAGCCGCGCCGCCGCCGCCATGTCGACGTAGCTCGCCGCGCCGGTGCCCAGGAACACGATGTGGCGCAGGCCGCTGCAGGCCTTGAGGGTGGCCTCGGTGAAGTAGGTGGCGTCGTTCACCACCGTGTCGTAGCCGGCGAGCAGGCCCGGGACCGCGGCCTCCTCGACCGGACCCATGTTGACCGTGATGTCGATATCGTCGGGGCGGCGGACCTTCTGCCAGATCCGGTCGATGTCGGGGGTGGAGTCGATGAACAGGGTCTTGGGCATCTCGACGTCGCTTGCTGTTGAAGGAAAGGGTCAGACCGGCATCGTGCGGCGCTGATGGGCGCGGCCGATGCGGGCGGTCTCGGGATCGTGACCGGCGATGACGCGCACGCCCTCGTCGAGCTGCTGGACGATGCTGGCCGGCGTGGCGCCCTCCAGAAAGGCCAGGCGATTGCGCCGGGCGGCGGCGAAGACGCGGGTGCGCGCCACTTCCATCTCGGCGGGGTAGGGACGGCGCTGCAGGCTGGTGTAGCCCAGCGCCAGGCCGAGATCGCCCGGACCGAGCTCGGCGAAGCCGAGGCCCGGCACCGCCAGGATCTCCTCGCAATTGGCGACGCCGGGCGGGCTCTCGATCTTGACCCCGAGCAGCAGCTCGCCCTCGGGCGCCAGCGGCCACGGCTCGCAGCGCGCGAAGTAGGCCTGCTGGTCGATCCCCCAGACAGGGGCCGCGGTCGGCTCCGAGCCGCGGCCGCGGCTGCCGATGCCGAGGCGATCGACGCCGGCCTTGTGGTGCGGGAAGCGGCAGGCGCGCACGAACTCGCGCACCGCGTCGGCCGATTCGGCCTGGCAGAGCAGGATTCCGTGCACGCCGCGGCCGAGGATCTGGCGGAACTGCCAGGCATTGTAGGCGACCGACGGCCCGTCGATTCCGTTGACCGGCGCCTCGACGATGATCGCCGGCGTGCGATGTCCCGAGGCCGTCGGCCCGCCGTCGACCAGGCCGCGCATGTATTCGGCGAGGCCGGTCATGTCGAAGGCGCCGTGCTCCATGCCGACGTTGAGGTAGTCGGCCCAGGTGCGGGCATCCTGGCGGCCCTGCTCGTAGGTCAGCACGTGGCCGGTATGCGGCCCGTCGTAGTAGATGGCCTGGTCCGCCGCCAAGAGCTCGATGGCGCGGTTGAGGCGCGTCGCCATGGCATTTCCTCCGTTGCCTGCCGGCAGCATAGCCGTAGAGTGGCCCGGCCAGGGAGGAAACAAAGATGAAGCTCGTCGGTCGTCGCGGCCTGCTCGCCGGCGGCGCCGGATTGGCAATGGTGCCGGCGGCGCGCGCCCAGACCTATCCCGATCGCGGCCTGAAGTTCGTCGTCGGTGCTGCCCCGGGCGGCCCGGCCGACCTGTCGGGGCGCCTGCTGGCGCAGGGGCTGGGCGAGGATCTCGGCCAGCAGGTCGTGGTCGAGAACAAGACCGGGGCGGCCGGCAATATCGCCTCGCAATACGTCGCCGAGGCGCGCCCCGACGGCTACACCCTGCTGGTCGGCACCTCGATCATGAGCATCGTGCCGTCGGTCTACGACAAGCTGCCCTACGACCCGCTGCGCAGCTTCGCCGCCGTGGCGCACTTCACCACCATCCCGATGATCATCGTGGTGCCGGCCGAAGGTCCGCGCAGCCTGCAGGAGCTGATCGCCCTGCTGCGCCGCGAGCCTGGCCGCCATTCCTACGGCTCGCCGGGCAATGGCAGCCTGATCCACATGGGCAGCCTGCTGTTCTCGCAGCGGATCGGTGCCGAGACGGTGCACGTGCCCTATCGCGGCGCGGCGCCGGCGATGCAGGACATGCTGGCCGGCCGGCACGCCTTCCAGATCGACACCTTGGGCAGCAGCAAGGGCTTCCTCGATGCCGGCCGGCTGCGTGTCCTCGCGGTCTGCACGGATCAGCGCGTGGCGGCGCTGCCCGACGTGCCGACGGTCCGCGAGATCACCGGCTTTCCCCTGCAGGTGATCACCTGGTACCTGATCTTCGCCCCGGCCGGCACGCCGCAGCCGATCGTCGAGCGGCTGAACGCCGGCATCAACCGGGCGATCCGCGCACCGGCGATCGTCGACAAGGCGGCGGCGCTCGGCATGGAGATGGTGCAGTCGACGTCGGCCGCGTCGCAGAAATTCTACGAGGAGCAGATCGCGCTGTGGGCGCCGATCGTGAAGGCCTCGGGCGTGAAGGTGGAGTAGGGAGGCCGCGATGATCCTGAAGCGACGTCATGCCCTGGCGAGCCTGGGCGCCAGCGTGCTTGCCGGCCCGGCAGGGGCCCAAGGCGCCTATCCCGACCGGCCGATCCGCATGGTCATCGCCTTCGCGCCCGGCGGGCCGACCGACATCGTCGGCCGCATGCTGGCGCCGCGGCTGGCCGAGGTTCTGGGCCAGCAGATCGTGGTCGAGAACAAGCCGGGCGCCACCGGCAACATCGGCACCGCCCTGGTCGCCGACGCCAAGCCCGACGGCTACACGATCCTGTTCAGCGCCTCGACCATGGCCATGGCGCCGGCGCTCTACGGCAAGCAGATCGGCTACGACCCGGTCAACGGCTTCGAAGGCATCGCCTATGTCGCGAGCGTACCGCTGATCGTGGTGGTGCCGGCCGACGGCGCGCGCACCCTGGCCGAGCTGGCCGACCGGCTGCGCACCGAGAAGGGCAAGCTCAGCTATCCGTCGTCCGGCAACGGCGGCATGATCCATCTGGCGGGCTACCTGTTCGTCGAGAAGGTCGGCGGCGACGCGCTGCACGTGCCCTATCGCGGCTCGGCGCCGGGCATGGTCGATCTGGTGGCCGGCCGGCATGCCTTTCAGATGGACACCTTGGGCACCAGCAAGGGCTTCATCGACAGCGGCAAGGTCCGGGTGCTGGGAGTCGCGGCCGACAAGCGCCTGCCGCAGCTGCCCGACGTGCCGACGGTGCAGGAGGTGCTGGGCTTCGCCTTCTCGATCAACACCTGGTACGCCGCCTATGCGCCCAAAGGCACGCCGCCGGCGATCATCGGCAAGCTCAACGCGGCGTTCAATACGGTGCTGAAGCAGCCCGAGGTGCGCAAATGGGCCGACGAACGGGCGATCGAGCTGATCGACGATTCGACGCCGGCCTCGGCCAAGAAGTTCTACGACGAGCAGATGCAGTTCTGGGACCCGGTGATCAAGCAGTCCGGGGCCAAGCCGGAATGACCTGAAGGGAGAGAGTCATGATCAAGTTCTATTACAACCTCGCGCCCAACCCGACCAAGGTGGCGCTGTGCCTCGAAGAGATGGGCCTGCCCTACGAGCTGGTGCCGGTCGACACCCGCAAGGGCGAGCAGCACGCGCCGGCCTTCCTGGCGATCAATCCCAACGCCAAGGTGCCGGCGATCGTCGACGGCGACGCCACGGTGTTCGACAGCAACGCCATCCTGCTCTACCTGGCGGAAAAGACCGGCAAGTTCCTGCCGCCAAATTCGCCCAAGGCGCGCGGCGAGATGCTGTCCTGGCTGATGTTCGTGGCCTCGGGAATCGGTCCCTACTCGGGCCAGGCGGTGCATTTCCGCAACGTTGCGCCGGAGCCCAAGGAGTATGCGGTCAACCGCTACACTTTCGAGGCGCAGCGCCACTGGGGCATCCTCGATGCGCGGCTGGGACGGCAGCGCTGGATGTGCGGCGACGACTACACGATCGTCGACATGGCGGTGTGGGGCTGGTCGCGCCTGCTGGCGGTCGTGCTGGGCCCCGACGGGCCGCAACAATTCCCCAACGTGAAGCGCCATCTCGACGAGATCAGCGCCCGCCCGGCGGCGGCGCGCGCCCTGGCGCTCAAGGACCGGCACGCCTTCAAGGCCGAGATGGACGAGGCGGCGCGGCTCGCCATGTTCCCGCATCTCGGCAAGAAGGTCGCATAGGACCGTCCCCGGCAGGGCGGTTCTTTACGGGCGGCAAGGGGTCCCTTACCTTGCCGCCGCGAGGAGGAATTCCATGGATCTGACGTTCGGCAAGGAAGAGTTGGCCTTCCAGCAGGAAGTGCGCGACTGGCTGAAGGAGAACCTGACCCCGGAGATCGTCGGCGAGTCCAAGGTGGGCCGCAACGCCTACATGCCCAAGGAACGGCTGGTCGACTGGCAGAAGCGTCTCGCCAAGAAGGGCTGGCTGTGCACCGGCTGGCCCAAGGAATTCGGCGGCCCGGGCTTCACGACGACCCAGAAGTACATCTTCGAGATGGAGATGGCGCGCGCCGGCGCCCCCGGCACCTCGCCGTTCGGGCCCAAGATGTGCGCCCCGGTCATCATGAAGTACGGGTCGGCGGAGCAGAAGGCGCGGCATCTGCCGCCGATGCTCAACTCCGACCTGATCTGGTGCCAGGGCTACTCCGAGCCGGGCTCGGGGTCGGATCTCGCCTCGCTGCGCACCCGCGCGGTGCGCGACGGCGACCATTACGTCGTGAACGGCCAGAAGACCTGGACGACCCTGGCGCAGACCGCCGACTGGATCTTCTGCCTGGTGCGGACCTCGAGCGAGGGCAAGCCGCAGGAAGGCATCTCCTTCCTGCTGATCGACATGAAGACGCCGGGTATCTCGGTCGAGCCGATCATCACCGCCGACGGCAACCGGGCCGGCACGCAGGAGGTCAACTCGGTGTTCTTCACCGACGTCCGGGTGCCGGTCGAGAACCGGGTCGGCGAGGAGAACAAGGGCTGGACCTACGCCAAGTACCTGCTCGAGTTCGAGCGCGGCGGCAATCCCTACAGCCCGCGCCTGCGCTCGGCCTTCGACAAGCTGATGCGCCTGTCGAAGTCGATGCCGGAGGGCGAGGACTCGATCATGGCCGACGCCGCCTGGCGCGAGAAGCTGGCGCGCATGGACATCGAGATTTCCGGCCTCGAGATGTTCGAGCAGGAGTTCTACTCGCGGCTGGCCTCGGGCCAGAACCCGGGACCTCTGTCGTCGATGATCAAGCTGCGCGGCACCGAGGTCATGCAGCAGGTCCAGGAGTACGCCGTCGAGGCCGCCGGCTGGTACTCCCAGCCGTTCCCCGAGCAGCGCGCCTGGAACGCCAACGTCGAGCCGATCGGGCCGGAAGGCGTCGACGTGCTGGCGCCGCGCTACTTCAACGGCCGCAAGATGACGATCTACGGCGGCTCGTCCGAGGTGCAGCGCGGGATCATGTCGAAGGTGATGCTGGGCCTCTAGTTTCCTCCCCGACAAAGTCGGGGAGGTGTCTGCGCAGCAGACGGAGGGGTCACGAGCCTTTGACCCCTCCGGCCCTACGGGCCACCTCCCCGCGCGGCGCGCAGGGAGGAGGAGATGACGATGAAGCTGGCGTTCAGTGACGAGGAACTCGCCTTCCAGCAGGAAGTGCGGACCTGGATCGAGGCCAACATGCCGCCGGAGGTGGCCGAGGAGAGTCGGCGCAGCCGCTCCAGCCACGTCTCCAAGGAGCGCCTGCTGCAGTGGCAGAAGAAGCTGGCGAGCCGCGGCTGGCTGTGCCCGAACTGGCCCAAGGAGTATGGCGGGACGGGCTGGACCTCGACCCAGAAGTTCATCTTCGAGATGGAGATGGCGCGGGCCGATTCGCCCTACCTGTCGTCGTTCAGCATCAAGATGGTGGCGCCGGTCCTCATGAAGTACGGCAGCGAGGCGCAGAAGAAGCGCTTCCTGCCCAAGATCGCCGCCGCCGAGGAACTGTGGTGCCAGGGCTATTCGGAGCCCGGCTCGGGTTCCGACCTCGCGTCCTTGCGCACGCGCGCGGTGCGCGACGGTGATCACTACGTCGTAAACGGCCAGAAGATCTGGACCACCAACGCGCATTTCGCCGACTGGATCTTCTGCCTGGTGCGGACCTCGACCGAGGGCAAGCCGCAGGAGGGAATCTCCTTTCTGCTGATCGACATGAAGACGCCGGGCATCCGCATCGACCCGATCTATCTGGTCGACGGCACGCGCACGCCGATGCGCCACGAGGTCAACCAGGTGTTCTTCACCGACGTCCGGGTGCCGGTCGAGAACCGGGTCGGCGAGGAGAACAAGGGCTGGACCTACGCCAAGTACCTGCTCGAGTTCGAGCGCGGCGGCCAGGCCTACGGCCCGCGCCTGCGCAAGTCGTTCCGGCACCTTCAGACGCTGTCGAGGAGCCAGTTCGACGGCGGCGAGCCCTTGTCGGCAAGCCCGGCCTGGCGCGAGAAGATGGCGGCGCTCGAGATGGAGATCGACGCCGTCGAGATGAACGAGCTGATGTTCTACTCCAGCCTCAAGAGCGGCGACGCGCCCGGCCAGATGGCCTCGGTGGTCAAGATGCGCGGCACCGAGGCGGGGCAGAAGGTGACCGAGCTCGCGGTCGAGGCGGTCGGCTGGTACGGCGTGCCGTTCACCGAGCTGCGCAACTTCGACAGCAACATCGTGCCGGTCGGCGGCGAGTACGTCGACGACGTGGCGCCGCGCTACTTCAACAACCGCAAGACCACGATCTACGGCGGCTCGTCGGAGGTCCAGCGCAACGTCCTGGCCAAGGCGATGCTGGGGCTCTGACGACGGGGCCAGGCCCTACTTGTCGAGCCAGACGTCCTCGTAGCGCCAGCCGTTGTAGATGCTGTTGACCATGATGGTCAGGCCCTTGACCTGCGGCTGCTGGCAGGCGGCCGCGACGGGATGGGCGATGATCGGGCGCACGACGTCCTCGGCGAGCTTGCGCTCGATCTCGCGCACGATGCCGCGGCGCTTCTCGACGTCGCTCTCGCGGGACTGCGCGGCAAGGAGCCCGGTCAGGACCGGATTGCAGTAGCCGTTGAAGTTTCGCAGCGCGCCGCAGCCGTAGTTCTCGGCATAGTGCTGGTCGGGATCGTCGAGCGAACTGCCGGTGGCGTTCAGCACCACCGTGAACTTCTTCTGGTAGAGCCGGTTGAAGTAGACCGCGCTCTCGATCGTCTCGAGCTCGGCGTCGATCCAGATCTGGCGCAGGTGATCGATCAGGATCACCGCCTGGTCGGTGTAGGAGGCGGTGTTGCGCGTGCTGACCTTGATCTTCAGCCGCTTGTCGGGGCCGTAGCCCGCCTTGCGCATCAGACCGCGCGCCTTCTCGCGCGCCGCGGCGATGTCGCCGCCGTAGCCTGGAAGATCCTGCAGCGCCTCGGGCCCGACGCCCCAGACGCCGGGGGGCGGCGGCAGCATCGAGCCGCCGACCAGGTCCTTGCCCTCGCTGATGATGTCGACGAAGGCCTTGCGGTCGATCGTCAGCGCCAGCGCCGTGCGCAGCCGCGGATCGTCGAACGGCGGCGAATCGCGGTTGATGACGACGTTGTAGGTCACGCCGAGCGGCCGCAGGGTGCATTGCGCCGCCGGCATCTCCTGCTTCAGGCTGTTGAGCAGCGGCACGGTGACCTCGGAGGGAAAGGTCATGTCGGCGCGGCCGGCGGTGAAGGCCAGCATGCGCGTGGCGCGGCTGGCGATGATGGTGTGCTCGATGGCGTCGAGATAGGGGCGGCCAGGCTTCCAGTAGTCCTGGTTCTTCTCCAGGCGCACCCGCTCGTTGCTCTTCAACTCGACGAACTTGAACGGCCCGGTGCCGATCGGGTGGCGACGCATCTGGGCCGGCGCGACGTGGCAGGGATAGATCGCCGACCAGCCGGCGGCCAGGAAGGCGAGCAGCGAGGGCTGTGGCGCCTTGAGATGGAAAGTCACCTGGAAGTCGTTGTCGACGCTCACCCGCTCGACGTTCTCGTACCAGATGGCGCGCGGGTTTTGCCGCAGCTTCTGCTCGCCCTTGCCGAGCAGCAGGTCGAAGGTGCAGCCGACGTCGGCGGCGGTGAACGGCTTGCCGTCGTGCCAGCGCACGCCGCGTCGCAGGTCGAAGCGCAGCTGCCGGCCGTCGTCGCTCACCGTCCAGGAGGTCGCCAGTTCCGGGCGGATGCTGTCGAACGTGTTGCGGGCCACCGACTGGTCGTAGATCACGAGGTTGTTGAACACCGCCATGAGCGACACGACCACGGTGGCGGTGATCTCCTCGTGCAGCGACGGGCTCGGCGGCGTGTCGCCGAGCAGGCCGCGCAAGGTGCCGCCGCTCTTCTGGGCATGAGCGGTGCCGATCGACGCCGACGCAGCGAGAACGAGGGCCGTCAGGAGCGCGGCGAACCACCGAGTGCGCATGAGCCGTTCCTCCGAGGGGATCTCTTTCGCGGATCCCTCGTTCCCTATATGCGCAATATCCTCCCGGATGGCGAATCCGCTTGTCGCGGCTTGGCCGGCCTCGAATACTCCCGGCGTCACAGGGAGGAAGGAACGAGGTGGGACCGCTCGCGGGACTGAAGATCGTCGAGCTCGGAGGGATTGGTCCCGGACCGTTCGCCTCCATGCTGTTCTCCGAGATGGGCGCCGAGGTGCTGCGCCTCGGCCGGATCCGACGCCCCAACGAGGGGCCGGGCCTGCTCGACAGGCGGCACCAGCTCCTGCATCGCGGCCGGCTCGCGGTCGGCATGGACCTCAAGAATCCTCGCGCGGTCGCGACCGTGCGCCGCCTCGTGGAGGGCGCCGACGCGCTGATCGAGGGCTTCCGTCCCGGCGTCGCCGAGCGGTTGGGGCTGGGGCCGGACGACTGCCTGAAGCTCAACCCGCGGCTGGTCTACGGCCGCATCACCGGCTGGGGCCAGGACGGGCCGCTGGCCGACGTGCCCGGGCACGATATCAACTACATCGCGCTGACCGGTGCGCTACATGCGATCGGCCGCAAGGACGGACCGCCGGTGCCGCCGCTCAACCTGGTCGGCGACTTCGGCGGCGGTGCGCTGTACCTGGCGTTCGGCATCCTGTGCGCGATGCTCGAGGCCAAGAGTTCGGGGCGCGGCCAGGTCGTCGACGCCGCCATGGTCGACGGCGTGGCGAGCCTCATGACCCTGATCTACGGCATGCACGCCGCCGGGCGATGGACCGACGAGCGCGGCTCGAACCGCCTCGATTCCGGCACGCCCTGGTACGACGTCTACGAGACGGCCGACGGCAAGTGGATCTCGATCGGCTGCAACGAGCGGCAGTTCTACGACGCCCTGCTGGAGCGGCTCGGCGTCGATCCGGCGAGCCTGCCGGATCGCGACGATCGCAAGGGCTGGCCGGTGCTGCGGCAATGCTTCACCGACAAGTTCCGCGGCAAGACGCGCGACGAATGGTGCGCGGTCATGGAAGGCTCCGAGGTCTGCTTCGCACCGGTCCTGTCGATGGCCGAGGCGCCCAAGGACCCGCACATGCGGGCCCGCGGCACCTTCGTCGAGCTCGACGGCGTGCCGCAGCCGGCGCCGGCGCCGCGCTTCAGCCGCACGCCGGCCGGCATCCGGCACGCCGCAGGCGGCGCGGGCGATCACGCCGACCAGGCGCTCGCGGCCTGGGGACTGGGCGCGGCCGAGATCGCCGAGCTGCGGGCCTGCGGCGCGGTCGGCGACATCGCCTGAGCGGCAACCGGACGGGGGAGGGGAGCATGCACTATCGCCGGCTCGGCAGAAGCGGCCTCAAGGTCTCCGATATCTGCCTCGGCACCATGACCTTCGGCAACGGCGCCGACGAGGCCGAAGCGGCGCGCATGGTGCACGCCGCCCTGGCCGCCGGCGTGAACTTCTTCGACTGCGCCAATTCCTATGTCGGCGGCGTCTCGGAGACCATGCTCGGCGCGGCCCTCAAGGGCCGGCGTTCCGAGGCCGTGGTGGCCTCGAAGGTCTTCAACCCGATGGGCGGCGGCGCCAACGATTCCGGCATGTCGCGCCTGCACATCATGCAGGCCGTCGAGGCCAGCCTGCGCCGCCTGCAGACCGATTATCTCGACCTCTATTACATCCACCACGTCGACATCCAGACACCGCTCGAGGAGATGCTGCGCGCCTTCGACGACCTCGTGCGCCAGGGCAAGGTGCTCTACACCGGCTGCTCGAACTACGAGGCATGGCGCCTGATGGAGGCGCTGTGGCTGAGCGACAGCCACGGCTGGAGCCGCTTCGACGCCTACCAGCCGCAGTACAGCCTGGTGGTGCGTGACATCGACGAGGAGATCCTGCCGGCCTGCGAGGCCAAGGGGCTGGGAGTCGTCGTGTGGTCGCCGCTCGCCTCGGGGTACCTCGCGGGCAAGTACCGGCCGGGCGAGCTCAAGGCCGACGGCACGCGCTCGGCCGAGGGCTGGGGCTTCAACAGCCGCTTCTTCGCCGCCAACCATGGCGCCATCCTCGAGGCGCTGCTCGACACGGCGCGCGAGATCGGCCGCTCGCCGGCGCAGACGGCGCTGCGTTGGGTGATGGACCAGCCGGCGATCACCAGCGCCATCGTCGGCGCCCGCCACGCACGGCAGCTCGAGGACACGTTGGCGGCCGGCGGCTGGCGCCTGCCGGCCGAGGCGCTGGAGCGCCTGAACCGGGTGTCGGCCCAGCCCAAGCGCTACCCGGCGGCCTTCGAGGAGTCGATGGTCGAGCGGCGCGCGTCGGCGGTGAAGGGGCCCGGCCGGGCCTGAGCCTCTATCCCGCCAGGACGGGCTCGCCGACGATCTGCGTGCGGTGCATCAGGCGGCGCCAGCTTTCGTCGAAGGCGTCGCGGCGGTGCATGACGCAGCGATTGTCCCACAGCACCAGGTCGCCGGTCCGCCACTTCTGGTACCAGGCGAAGCGTTCCTGGGTGGCGTGCGCCCAGATCGCGTCGAGCAGCTGCTCGCTGTCCTCGACCGACAGGCCGTGAATGTAGGCGCCGGGCCGGCGGCCGAGAAACAGCGCCTTGCGCCGGGTGACCGGATGCAGGCGGACGAGGGGATGCACCGCGCCCGGCGTGTGGCGCACGTCGAGCGTGGTCTGGAAGCCCTTGCGCAGCTCGCCGGCCGAGTTGCGGCTGGAGTCGTGGATGCAGGTCCTGCCGTCGATGGCCTTGCGGAGATCGGCCGGCAGGGTCTCGTAGGCCTCGTACATGTTGAGGTAGCCGGTGTTGCCGCCGTCGTGCGGCACTTCCAGCGCGTATAGCAGCGAGGCGCGCGGCGGTAGGTCGTTGTACGACATGTCGGTGTGCCAGACGAGCTCGTAGGAGCCCAGCCCGCCGACCGGCTTGCCGTCCTTCTTGACGTTGGCGATCACCGCCACCCACTCGCGTGCCTGCTCGACCAGGCCGGCGTTGGTGCGGTCGAACCCGGCGGTCGGGATCGGCACCCGGTCGAGCTCGCCGAAGCGGGCGCTGAAGGCCATCAACGTCGGGTCGTCGAGCCGCTGTCCCGAGAAGCGCAGGACCAGGTGTTTGTTCCAGGCCTCCACGATCTCGGCGAAGACGGAGTCGCTGACCGGCTTCGAGAGGTCGACGCCATGGACGTCGGCCGCCAGCGCGGCCCCGGTGGGCTGGATCCAGAGGTCGCTCATCGTCGCTCTCCCTAGCCGTGCATGGTGAGGCCGCCCGAGACGCTGATCGTCTGGCCGGTGATGAAGGCGGCATCGTCGCTGGCCAGGAAGCAGACCGCGCCGGGGATGTCCTCGGGCTGGCCGACCCGCTTCATCGGGATGGCGCCGACCAGGGCGGCGCGCATCTTGGCGCCGCGTTCGCCGTCACCGGCCGCGGCGGCCAGCAGCGGCGTCTCGGTCGGGCCGGGGCAGACGGCGTTCAGCGTGATGCCGCGGCGCGCCACCTCGCGCGCCAGGGTCTTGGTGAAGGCGATGATGCCGCCCTTGCAGGCCGAGTAGACGGCCTCCTGGGACGAGCCGACGCGGCCGGCGTCCGAGGCGATGTTGACGACCCGGCCATGGCCGCGCGCCACCATGCCCTTCAGCACGTAGTGGCTCATGTTCACCGGCCCGCGCAGGTTGATGGCGATCACCTGGTCCCACAGGTCGGGCGTCGTGTCGACGAAGTTGACGAAGCGGTCCCAGCCGGCGTTGTTGACCAGGATGTCGGTCGGCCCGACCTCGCGTTCGAACTGTCCGATCGCCTCGCCGACCGCCTTGTAGTCGGTGATGTCGACGCCCGACGCGACGGCCGTGCCGCCGGCCTTGCGGATCTCCTCGACGACCCGGTCGGCGCCCTCGAGATTGCGGTCGAAGATGCCGACCCGCGCGCCGTAGCCGGCGAAGCGCCGGCAGATGGCGCCGCCGATCGCGCCGCCGCCGCCGGTGACGATGACGTTTCTGCCCTCAAGTCCACGCATGACGTTTCCTCCTCAGAGCGGCGAGTAGGGGTCGAACTTCGGCTTGCGCTTCTCGAGATGCGCCGCCAGCCCTTCCTTCACCTCGGGACCGAGGAAGCCCAGCATCTCGAGCGCCGTCGAGGCGTCGAACGACGGGCCGGCCATGCGCAGCCAGTTGTTCAGGGCGTACTTGGTGAAGCGGATCGAGGTCTGGGCACCCTCGGCGAGCTTGGTCGCGACCTCCAGGCCCTTGGCCTCGAGCTGGTCGTCCTCGACGCACAGCGACACCAGGCCGATGCGCTCGGCCTCCTCGCCGTCGACCGCCTCGCAGAGCAGCAGGTAGTACTTGGCCTTGGCCATGCCGCAGAGCAGCGGCCACACGATCACCGCGTGGTCGCCGGCGGCGACGCCGAGGCGGGTGTGGCCGTCGATGATGCGCGCCTTCTTCGAGGCGATCGAAACGTCGGCCAGGATGCCGGCCACCAGGCCGGCGCCGACCGCCGGCCCGCGCATCGTGCTGACGATCGGCTTCGAGCAGTTGATGACGTTGTAGACGAGGTCGCGCGCTTCCTTCCAGGTGCGCAGCAGCGCATTGAAGTCGGTGATGTTCTTCTCGATCATCTCGAAGTCGCCGCCGGCCGAGAAGGCCTTGTCGCCGGCGCCGCGGATGATCACGCAGTTGACCGTGTCGTCGCCGTCGATGTCGCGCCACACCTCGACCAGCTCGCGATGCATGATCGCGTCGGTCGCGTTGTAGCGCTCCGGGCGGTTCATGGTGACTCGCAGCACCTTGGGATGCGGGCGGTCGAACAACAGGCGCTGGTAGCGCTTTTGCCAGTCGGACATTCGGTCTCCTCCGTTGCGGAGGAGCCTAGCCGGCCGCCGCCGGCCACTCCAGCGTCAGCGACGGCTGTTGCCCGAGCTCCATTGGCCGGCGCTGGCGAATCGCACGGCCTCTTCCGCGGCGCGAACCAGGGCTTTCGCCTTCAGCACGCTCTCCTGGTACTCGGCCTCGAGATCGGAGTCGGCGACGACGCCGACGCCCGCCTGCACGTAGAGGGTGTTGTCCTTGACCAGGCCGGTGCGCAGCAGGATGCAGGTGTCCATCGAGCCGTTGGCGGCGAAGTAGCCGGCGCAGCCGGCATAGATGCCGCGGCGGACCGGCTCGACCTCCTCGATGATCTCCATCGCCCGCACCTTGGGCGCGCCCGAGAGCGTGCCGGCCGGGAAGCCGGCCTTCAGCGCGTCGATCGCGTCCAGCCCGTCCTCCAGCGTGCCGTCGACGTGGCTGCTGATGTGCTGGAGATGGCTGTACTTCTCGATGGTGAACTGCTCGACGACCCGCACCGAGCCGATCTTGGCGACGCGGCCGACGTCGTTGCGCGCCAGGTCGAGCAGCATCAGGTGCTCGGCATGCTCCTTGGGATCGGCCAGCAGCTTGTCGGCGAGCTGCTTGTCCTCTTCCGGCGTGGCGCCGCGGCGGATGGTGCCGGCGAGCGGCCGGATGGTGACCGTGTTGTCGCGCAGCCGGACCAGGATCTCGGGGCTCGAGCCGACGATCGAGAAGTCGCCGTAGTCGAAGAAGATCAGGAACGGCGACGGGTTGATGCGGCGCAGCGAGCGGTAGAGCGACAGCGGCGGCAGCTTGAAGGGCAGCGAGAAGCGCTGCGACGGCACGATCTGGAAGGCGTCGCCGGCCCGGATGTACTCCTTGCAGGTCTCGACCATCCGCTTGAAGTCGTCCTTCGACATGTTGGCCTGCGGCTCGGGCAGGCCGTCGAGCGCGTCGGCGCCCTCGCGGCGGAAGGGCAGGGAGCGCTCGAAGTCGGACACCGCGTCGGCCAGCCGCTCCTGGGCCGCCTCGTAGGCGGCGCGGGCGCTGAGGCCGGGCTGCGGCCAGGCCGGCGTCACCAGGGTGACGTTGTCGTCCAGCCGGTCGAAGATGCAGATCATGGTCGGCCGCACCATGATGGCGTCGGGCAGGGCCAGCGGGTCGGGGTTCTTGTCCGGCAGCCGCTCCATGTCGCGGACCATGTCGTAGCCCAGGAAGCCGAACAGGCCGGAGGCCATCGGCGGCAGGCCGGCCGGCAGCTCCATCTGGCACTCGCGGATCAGGCCCCGCAGGGTCTCGAGCGGCCGGCCCTCGAGGGGCTCGAAGGCGTGCAGGTCGGCGCGCGCCCGGCGGTTGATCTCGGCGCGGCCGGCAGTGCAGCGCCAGATGACGTCGGGCTTGAAGCCGATGATCGAGTAGCGGCCGCGCACCGAGCCGCCTTCGACGGACTCGAGCAGGAAGGAATTCGCGCGGCCGTCGGCCAGCTTGAGATAGGCCGAGACGGGGGTCTCGAGATCGGCGACCAGCGTGGTCGACACGACCTGCGGCTTGCCGGCGTCGTAACGGGCGGCGAAAGCGTCGAAGTCGGGCGAGATCGTCATGGCGATTACGGCTGCTGCGGCCGGAAGGCGGCGGCGAACACCGCGTCGTCGACCGCGACGCCGTACTTGGCGCGCAATGCCCCGACCAGCTGCAGCAGCAGGTCGTTGGCGATCATGCTGTCGAGCTGCTTGCCGAAACGGTCCAGCGTGTCCTTGTCCTTGGCGAGGTCGGGCGTCTCGACCGCCTTGAGGCGCACGATGACGCTTCCTTCGGTGGTGCGCACCGAGGTCACCTTGCCGGGCGCCAGCTTGAACAGAGCCGTCACCACCGGCTGCGTCAGGTAGTTGCCCTGGTCGGCCTCGTAGCGGGTGACGGCGTTGGTCGTCCGCACCTCGAGGCCGAGGTCCTTGGCCAGGGTGGCGAGGTCGGTGCCCTGCTCGGCCTTCTCGAGCGCCGCCTTGACCTTGGCCTCGGCGAGCTTGCGCCGTTCCTCGGTCTGCCAGGCCGCGACCACCTTGTCCTCCACCTCGTTCAAGGCCGGGATGCGGGCCGGGGTCACGCGATCCGTGCGGACCACGAAGTACTCGCCCTTGGGTGTCTCGAGCAGGTCGCTCTCGCTGCTCTCGCGGGTGGCGAAGGCGGCCTGCACCAGCTCGTTGGCGGCCGGGCCGATCACCACCTGCTTGCCGGCCGCGTCCTGGCCGCGCGCGTCGACGTTCTCGTAGGTCCGGACCTTGAGGCCGAGATCCTCGGCCGCCGCCTTCATCGACTGCGTCTTGCTTAGGATGCGCTCGAAGTCGGTCACCAGCTTGATCAGCAGGTCGGGCGCGGCCTGCGCCTTGAGATCCTTCTCGAGCTGCGCCTTGACCTCGTCGAACGGCTTGGTCTCGCCCTTCTCGATCTTGTTGATGCGCACCACGTGCCAGCCGAGCGGCGACTGGATGGGGGCGGGGGCGACGCCTTCGGGCAGGCCGAACACGCCGTCGGCCAGCGGCCCGGGCGGCAGGTCGTTCTTGGCGATGCTGCCGAGCTTGATGACGCCGTCGGGGCTGCCGGTCACCTCCTTGGTGGCATCCTCGAGCGACTTGCCGGCCTTGACCGCGGCGATGATCGCCTTGGCCTTGTCCTCGCTGTCGGCCATCGCCTGGTCGACGTCGCGCTTCTCGGCGATGCCGAGCTGGCCGGCCCGGGCCTCGTACTCCTGCTTCAGCTGCTCGGAGGTCACCGTGACCTGGGGCAGGATGTCCTCGACCGACAGCAGGACGTAGGAGAAGGCCCGGTACTCGGGGATCTGGAACTTCGCCTTGTTGGCCTCGAAGTAGGCGCTGAGCTGCTCGGCGGTCGGCTTGGGCACGTCCGTCACGATGGCGTCCGGGACGTAGATCGTCTCGGCGACCCGCTTCTCACCTTCCATGCGGAAGATGTCGTCGCGCAGCGAGGCCGGCGCGAGCCCGTCCGACTGGACGACGGCGAACAGCTGGCTGGCGGCGATCTCGCGGCGAATCTCGGTGACGTACTGGCCCTCGCCGATGCGCGCCTGCTGCAGGCGGTTGCGGAAAGTCATGGGATCGAACTTGCCGCCCGGTCCCTGGAAAGCCGGATTGCGGGCGATCGCCGCCTGGACCTCGGCGTCGCTGACCACGATGCCGAGCTGCCGGGTCGCGTACTCGAGCACGGCGCGCTGCAGCACCTCCTCGAGGGCGCGCACGTGCAGGCCGAAGCGCAGGGCCTGCTCGGTTTCCGGCCGCTGACCGGTCTGGCGCTGGATGTTCTCGAGCTGGCGGTTGAACTGCTCGCGCACCTCGTTGACCGGCACCGACGCGCCGCCGACCCAGCCGTAGAGGGGGATGTGGCGGCCGCCGACATGGGCCACCTCGGCATTGCGCCCGCCGGCGCGCAGCATGTCGCCGATTCCCCACAGCGCGAAGCTGATGATCAGCATGCTGAAGAGCACGAACGAGATGATGTAACCGGCGTACTTGCGGAATTTGTTCACGATGGCCGCTTGTCTGGAAAAGGGGCTGATTTTGCGGGGCAATGCCTACCACCCGCGTCTTGGGCAGGCAACCAAGGGGCTTTGACCTCACGAAGGGCGTTGGCTAGACAGCGCGCGACACAATCCGGGGAGCCTCATGGCGCGCACGCGGCAACCACTGATCGCCGGGAACTGGAAGATGAACGGCCTCAAGGCCGACGCGCTGGCGCTTGCCGCGTCCGTCGCCGAGGGCGTCCGGCAGCACGGCTGGAGCGACCGCCAGGTGCTGGTCTGCCCGTCGGCAACCCTGCTGGCGACGGTGGCCGACGCGGTGCGCGGCAGCGGCCTGCTGGTCGGCGGCCAGGACTGCCATGCCAAGGCCGGCGGCGCCCATACCGGCGACCTCGCGGCCGAGATGCTGCGCGATGCCGGCGCCGGCTTCGTGATCGTCGGCCATTCCGAGCGGCGCGCCGACCATGGCGAGAGCGACGCGGTGGTCCGCGCCAAGGCCGAGGCGGCGTGGCGGGCGGGCCTGGTTCCCATCGTCTGCATTGGCGAGACCCTGGCCGAGCGCGAGGCCGGCCGCACCCTGGCGGTGCTCGAGACGCAATTGAAGGGCAGCGTGCCGGCCGGCGCCACGGCGGCCACCCTGGTGGTCGCCTACGAGCCGGTCTGGGCGATCGGCACCGGCAAGACGCCGACGACACAAGAGGTCGCCGCCGCCCACGCCCATATCCGCAAGGTCCTGGGCGGGCTGACGGCCGACGCCGGGCAGGTCCGGCTGCTCTACGGCGGATCGGTCAAGGGCAGCAATGCCGCCGAGCTTCTGGCGGCCGGCGACGTCGACGGCGCCCTGGTCGGCGGCGCGAGCCTCAAGGCCGACGAATTTTTGGCTATCGCCAAGGCCGCCTAAAGCGGCTAGAAGCCCCCGCTTGACAGTCCGGGCGCAGGTAGAATGGACGCGGTAAGGGGTTTTTTGCACGACTGGCGGCTGGTGCTGCTGATCATCCATGTCTGCGTGACCGCCGCGATGATCGTGGTCATCCTGCTTCAGCGCAGCGAGGGCGGCGGCCTGGGCATGGGACGCACCGACGCGCTGTTCTCGGTCCGCGGCCAGGCCAACGTGCTGTCGCGCATGACGGCGATTCTCGGCGGCACCTTCTTCTTCCTGAGCCTGGTGATGGCGTGGAGCATGACCGACGCCAACCGCAGCGGCCGTTCGATCATGGACAATGCGCCCGCGGCGCCGTCTTCCGCGCCGTCCGCCACCCCGACCGCGCCGGCGCCGCCCGCCGCGCCCAACCGCTAGGACCATCGTCGGTGCGCGACCATTCCCTCCGCCGAAGAGCAGCCGGCGGGGCGATATCCCCATGGCTGCGGATCACAAGCCTGAGTATGCTGTAAGCCCATGACGCGCTTTATCTTCATAACGGGCGGCGTGGTTTCTTCGCTGGGCAAGGGCCTTTCGTCGGCGGCGCTGGGAGCGCTCCTGCAGGCGCGCGGCTTTCGCGTGCGGCTGCGCAAGCTCGATCCCTACCTGAACGTCGATCCGGGCACGATGAGCCCGTATCAGCACGGCGAGGTCTTCGTCACCGACGACGGGGCGGAGACCGACCTCGATCTCGGCCACTACGAGCGCTTCACCGGCGTCGACGCGCGCCAGAGCGACAACGTCACCACGGGGCGCATCTACTCGACGGTGATCGCCCGCGAGCGCCGCGGCGAGTATCTCGGCGCCACCGTCCAAGTCATCCCGCACATCACCGACGCCATCAAGGAGTTCGTCCTGGCCGATGCCGACGGCGAGGATTTCGTGCTGGTCGAGATCGGCGGCACGGTCGGCGACATCGAAGGCCTGCCGTTCCTCGAGGCGATCCGCCAGCTCGGCAACGAGCTCGGCCGCGAGCGCACGATGTTCGTGCATCTCACCTTGCTGCCCTGGGTGCCGACCGCCGGCGAGCTCAAGACCAAGCCGACCCAGCACTCGGTGAAGGAGCTGCTGAGCGTCGGCATCCAGCCCGACCTGCTGGTCTGCCGCAGCGGCGACAAGGAGATCCCGGCCAACGAGCGGCGGAAGATCGCGCTGTTCTGCAACGTCAAGCCGGAGCGGGTGATCGAGGCGCGCGACGTCGACACGATCTACCAGGTGCCGATCGCCTATCACGACCAGGGCTTCGACCTCGAGGTCTGCCGCTATTTCGGCCTCGAGGTCGCGGCCGAGCCCAACCTCGAGCGCTGGCGCGGCGTCGTGCGCGCCGTGCGCGAGCCCGAGGGCAAGGTGACGATCGCCGTGGTCGGCAAGTACACGGTGCTGCTCGACGCCTACAAGTCGCTGTCCGAGGCGCTGACCCACGGCGGCTTCGCCAACAACGTCAAGGTCGGCCTGGAGTGGATGGACTCCGAGATCTTCGAGCGCGACGACGCCGTCAGCCATCTCGAGAACGTGCACGGAATCCTGGTGCCCGGCGGCTTCGGCGAGCGCGGCACCGAGGGCAAGATCCACGCCGTGCAGTTCGCCCGCGAGCGCAACGTGCCGTTCTTCGGCATCTGCTTCGGCATGCAGATGGCGGTGATCGAGGCGGCGCGCAACCTGCTCGGCATCGAGGACGCCTCGTCCAGCGAGTTCGGTCCCACCGAGCACGCCGTGGTCGGCCTGATGACCGAGTGGATCAGGGGCAACCAGCTGGAGAAGCGGATGGCCGACGGCGACCTCGGCGGCACCATGCGGCTCGGCGCCTATGCGGCTCATCTGCGCCCGGGCACCCGGGTGCACGGGATCTACGGCCGCGACGTGATCAGCGAGCGGCACCGTCATCGCTACGAGGTCAACGTCAACTACAAGGACCGGCTGGAGCAGGTCGGCCTGCGCTTCTCCGGAATGTCGCCGGACGGGCTGCTGCCCGAGATCGTCGAGATCCCGGAGCATCCCTGGTTCATCGGCGTTCAGTATCACCCGGAGCTGAAGTCGCGACCCTTCGCGCCGCACCCGCTGTTCACGTCCTTCGTCGAGGCTGCCAAGAAGCAGAGCAGGCTCGTCTGAGGGGTCGCATTTCGGTCAACTTTGTCGTCTGGAATCGCGCCCATGAATCGTCTCGCGCTCGGCGTCCTCCTGTTCCTCGTCGGCATCCTGGGCGGCGCCGCCTGGGCGCAATCTCCGCAAGGCAAGGCCGAGCGGCGCGATCCTTTGTTCCTGCGCTTTCCGGAGATGGCCAACCGCTACTGGGTCAACAGCGAGACCAATGCGGCGAGCCACAAGGTGCTGGCCATCCCGCTGCCCAAGCAGTGCGCCTTCGTCTACGCCGATGCCTATTCGCGCGGCCAGATGAGCCAGAGCGAGGTCGAGCAGATGGCGGTCTCGAGCTGCAGCCGCAAGCTCGCCGACCTCGGGCCGCTGGGCGAGAACTACCAGGCGGATTGCCGCTGCCAGGTGGTGATCAGCAACGAGCGCTACGTGGTGCCGCGCAACCTCCTGCCCGAGGAGTCGTACGGACCGGTCTCGATCTTCTATCGCGACGAGCGCGGCAACATGGCGCGGCTCAACGGGCTGGCCCGCTACGGCGCCCTGATCGGCCGCGATCGCTCGGTGACCTTCGTGGTCGACAACCCGTCGGGCGAGCAGGTCTGCGAAGGCACGCTCACCAACGACGCCCCGGGATCCGGCCGCTTCTCGATCTCCTGCTTCGCCGGACGTTTCACCGGCCAGGGTACCTACCAGAGCAAGACGGGAGCGCCCAACGACCACATCCTGGCCCGCGGCCAGACCGGGCGGGGCCTGCCGGTGACCATGGTGATCGGCCTGCCGGCCCAGCTCGCGGCCAGCACCTACGGCGCGATCTGATGCGCGGCGCGGCGCTCGCGCTGGCGCTGGCGGTGTCCGGCTTGGTGGTTCCGGGACTGGCCCGGGCCCAGAGCGCCGGCGAGGTCGAGCGCTGCTTTCGCAATCCGGCGGCCTGCGGTCAGGGCGCCGGCACGGGGCAGGGGGCGGGTCAGGCGCAACCGCCCGCGGCACCGCCGGTGACGGTGCGCCCGGCCGCTCCGGCGCCCGACTACGCGACGGTGCTGAACAGCCCGGAGGCCGAGCGCAAGCGCCTGCAAGAGGCCTTGCGCACGCTCGACAAGTACAACGGACCGATCGACGGCAACCTGCAGTCGGAGGGCACGGCGAAGGGAATCGCCGAGTGGCAGAAGGGCCGGGGCACCAACCCGGTCGGCAAGCTCACGCCGCCGGAGGCGCAGCAGCTGCTGGCCGAGGCGACCCGGACACCGATCCGGCGCATCGAGCCACCACCCCAGGGGACGGCCCAGGCGCCTGTTCCGACGCCTGCTCCCGCGCCGGTTCCCGGGGCGGCTGCCGCCGCTGCCAAGGAGGATCCCCTGAAGGCGCTGAAGGCGCGGCTGGCGGAGCGCCGCAGGGCGGCCGAGCCCAAGGCGGAAGCGGCGACCCAGGCGTTGGTGCGCGACCTCAAGGCCTATGTCGCGGCCGACGGCAAGGGGGCGGTCGGCGAGCAGTTCGCCGATTTCGCCAAATGGTACGCCGACAACAAGGCGGCGGGCCGCACGGTCGGCGAGATCGCGCCGGCGATCGATGACTACGGCGATGCCCGCGGCGGGGCGGCAGTCACCAGCGAGATCGTGCTCGAGACCAAGCAAGGCGCCAGCGATCGCTCGCAGTGCCTGGTCTTCGCCTGGATCGAGGGCACGCCGCGCAAGAGCAGCCGCGTCTTCTCGTGCGACGATGTCGCCGGCGTCGAGAAGTGGAAGACCGAGCAGGCGCTGCGCAGCGCGTGGCGCTGACCCGTCCCCTCGAGACGCGCTCGCTTCCGTCCCTTGCCGGGCTCCCGGGCGGCCGCTAGACAGGCGCGCCGAAAGGAGACAGCCCATGAGCGCCATTGCCGAAGTCCGAGCCCGCGAGATCCTCGACAGCCGCGGCAACCCCACCGTCGAGGTCGAGGTCGAGCTGGACAGCGGCGCGATGGGCCGGGCGGCGGTGCCGTCGGGCGCCTCGACCGGTGCGCACGAGGCCGTCGAGCTGCGCGACGGCGACAAGAAGCGGTTCGGCGGCAAGGGCGTGCTGAAGGCCGTGCAGGCGGTCAACGGCGAGATCATGGACCTGCTGGCCGGCCTCGACGCCCTCGAGCAGATCAAGATCGACCGCGCCTTGATCGAGCTCGACGGCACGCCCAACAAGGGCCGTCTCGGCGCCAACGCCATTCTCGGCGCCTCGCTGGCCACCGCCAAGGCGGCGGCCATGGAATGCGGCCTGCCGCTGTACCGCTATGTCGGCGGCAGCCAGGCGAGCGTCCTGCCGGTGCCGCTGATGAACATCATCAACGGCGGCGCCCATGCCGACAATCCGATCGACATCCAGGAATTCATGATCATGCCGGTGAAGGCCGACCGCTTCGCCGAGGCGCTGCGCATGGGAGCCGAGGTGTTCCACGCGCTGCGCAGCGCGCTGCACGAGGCCGGGCACAACACCAACGTCGGCGACGAGGGCGGCTTCGCTCCCAACCTCGCGACGGCCGACGAGGCGCTGGGCTTCATCATGAAGGCGATCGAGCGGGCCGGCTACGTGCCCGGCGAGGACGTCATGCTGGCGCTCGATCCCGCCTCGACCGAGTACTACAAGGACGGCAAGTACCGCATGACGGGCGAAGGCAAGGTCTTCGACGTCGACGGCATGGTCGACTACTACGCCCAGCTGGTGAAGCGCTACCCGATCGTGTCGATCGAGGACGGCATGGCCGAGGACGACATGGCCGGCTGGAAGGCGATCACCGACAAGCTCGGCAACCGCACCCAGCTGGTCGGCGACGATCTGTTCGTGACCAATCCGAAGCGGCTGGCGGACGGAATCCGCGACGGGCTGGCCAACGCCATCCTGGTCAAGGTCAACCAGATCGGCAGCCTGAGCGAGACCATGGAAGCCGTGTCGATGGCGCGCGGCGCCAGCTACGGCGTCGTGATGTCCCACCGCTCGGGCGAGACCGAGGATTCGACGATCGCCGACCTCGCGGTGGCGACCAACTGCGGGCAGATCAAGACGGGCTCGCTGTCGCGCTCCGACCGCATGGCCAAGTACAACCAGTTGCTGCGCATCGAGGAGCAGCTCGGCACCCAGGCGCGCTATGCCGGAACGTCGATCCTGCGCCGCGGCTGAGCGCCACCCTCAGGGCGGCCACGCCGTGACGACGGCGTAGTGGACCGCGCGCGCGTCGGCCTGTTCGAGCACGGCGCGCGCGACCGGTTCGACGTGCGCTCCGCGCCGGCCGGCTGCCCGTATTGGCGGGAGTTGCCGACGCCGCTAGGGTTCCGCATGGCTCGGCTCGATCCACGCAACACCACTCGATACTGGTGGGACCGGCACGTCCCGGGCCTCAGCCTGATGGCCGCCGATTTCACGACGCACGAATATCCCCCGCACACCCACGAAGCGCTCGTGGTGGCGGTGACGGAGCAGGGTGGCTCGATGATCCGCAGCCGCGGCCAGGTCGAGGCGGCGCACGCCGCCAGCCTGTTCGTGTTCAACCCGGTCGAGGCGCATGCCGGCTGGATGGGCGGCAGCGTGCGCTGGCGTTACCGGTCGCTTTATCTCACCCGCTCGGCGCTGCAGCGCGTCGCCGCCGGGCTCGGCCTGAACGAGCTTTCCTACTTCACGCGCAACCGTTTCGACGACGTCGACCTGATCCAGGCTTTTCTGGCGATGCACCAGGCCATCGAGCGCGGCCAGGACACGTTCGAGGAGTATGAGCTTCTGATCGGAACCTTCGGACGGCTGTTCGACCGCCACGGCGGCAGTCGCCCGGGCTGCCAGCCGTCCCGCGATCGCGCCCTGGCGCGGCGTGTCGTCGATCGCATGCAGGCGGACCATGCGGCGGCGTTGCGGCTCGACGCGCTGGCGCAGGACGTCGGTCTGACGACCTGGCAATTGATCGGGCTTTTCAAGCGGGCGACCGGGCTGACGCCGCATGCCTGGCTGACGCAGGTCCGGCTGCACGCCGCCTGCCGCGGGCTGCGCCGCGGCCAGGCCATCGCCGATGTCGCGACCGCGGTCGGCTTCTACGATCAGAGCGCCCTGACCCGGCATTTCAAGCGCTGTTACGGGATCACGCCGCTGCAATTCGCCCGCGCGGCCGCGGCCTGACCGGCAATTTTCGCCAATAGGCCGCGTTCGACCGGAGCTAAGCACCCTCCATGCACCTGTTCTGCCACGACCATCCCGACGCCCTGACCCTCGAGACCACCGTCGCGGCCGCCCTGCCGGGCAAGGCGGCGCTGGCCGAGACGCCCTTCTATCCCGGCGGCGGCGGCCAGCCGGCCGATCGCGGCGTCCTGTGCTGGTCGGGCGGCGAGGCGAGGGTGATCGGCTTCGAGGTCGCCGACGGTCGCCTTTGGCATCTCCTCGACTCGCCGGTGGAGCTTTCCGGCACCGTCGAGGCCGTCGTCGACCACGACATGCGCCGCCGCATGCGTCAGCTCCACACCGGGACGCACATCCTCAACGCCCTGGTCTTCCAGGCCTTCGACGGCGCGCTGGTGACCGGGGTGCAGATGGCCGAGGACGGCAGTGCGCGCATGGACTTCGATCTGCCGGGCGCCGACAACGATCGGCTGCGCGCCCTGGAAGGACCGATCAACGAGGTCATCCGGCAGGACGTGCCGGTGATCATCGACTACGTACCCCTGGCGGAAGCGCAGGCCCGGCATGGGCTGATCCGCAGCCGGTCCGTGGCGCCCCCGCCGGCGCCGGACGGCCGCATCCGCATCGTCGAGATCGTCGGGCTCGATCGCCAGGCCTGCGGCGGGACGCATCTCGCCGCGACGGGCGAGTCGCCGCCGCTGCGCATCCTCAAGATCGACAACAAGGGCCGGCACAACCGCCGGGTCAGGCTGGCGCTCGCCGGAGCGGCTTGACTCGCCGACACCAGATGTTGCCATATGGCCAGAGGCCTGCGGCATATGTTGCGACCCCGGCAAATCCTTGTGCCCGTCATGTTCGCCATGATGTTCGGCTATTTCGGCTATCACCTGGTCAACGGTGATCGCGGCCTGCTGGCCATGGCCCATCTCCAGCGCGAGGTGCAGATCGCCGAGCAGAACCTCGCCGAAGCCGAGACGACCCGGAAGATCTGGGAGCGGCGGGTGTCGGCCCTGCGCAACCAGAGCCTCGATCCCGACATGCTCGACGAGCGCGCACGGGTGCTGCTGAACTTCGCGCGCAAGGACGACATCATCGTCTTCATGCCGACCCGCTGAAGCAGTGCCGGAAAGAAACTGTCTGGCGCTCCGGTTGCCCGCAAAACAATCGCTCAATTGCTGCGCCGCACTCGGGCCAGAACTGGTTTTTTGCTTCTAGATCAACCACATCGGCATGGTCGATGCTATAAGGCGAAGCAGCAAAAGAGGGGGATTCAATGGCGAAGCCGGCCACGAAGCCAAAGGACGCAACGCCCGCCGCATCGAAGGCACCGCCCGTTGATCCCGACCAGCTGAAGGCCTTCTATCGCGACATGCTGCTGATCCGGCGCTTCGAGGAACGCGCCGGCCAGCTCTACGGCATGGGGCTGATCGGCGGCTTCTGCCATCTCTACATCGGCCAGGAAGCCGTCGTGGTCGGCATGCAGTCGACCATCAAGCTCGGCGATTCCATCGTCACCTCGTACCGTGACCATGGCCACATGCTGGCCGCCGGCATGGATCCCAAGGGCGTCATGGCCGAGCTGACCGGACGCAGCGGCGGCTATTCCAAGGGCAAGGGCGGCTCGATGCACATGTTCAGCCGCGAGAAGAACTTCTACGGCGGCCACGGCATCGTCGGCGCCCAGGTGCCGATCGGCACCGGGCTGGCCTTCGCGCACAAGTACAACGGCAAGGACAACGTCTCGCTGACCTACTTCGGCGACGGCAGCGCCAACCAGGGCCAGGTCTACGAGGCCATGAACATGGCGGCGCTGTGGAAGCTGCCGGTGATCTACATCATCGAGAACAACCGCTACGGCATGGGCACCTCGGTCGAGCGCGCCTCGGCCATCACCGAGCTCTACCGGCACGGCGAAGCCTTCGGCATCCCCGGCGAGCAGGTGGACGGCATGGACGTGCTGGCGGTGCGCGCCGAGGGACTCAAGGCGGTCGAGCACTGCCGCTCCGGCAAGGGGCCGTACATCCTCGAGATGCAGACCTATCGCTATCGCGGCCATTCGATGAGCGATCCGGCCAAGTACCGGAGCAAGGAAGAGGTCGACAAGTATCGCAACGAACGCGATCCGATCGACCATGTCCGCAAGATGCTGCTCGACCAGAAGCTGGTCGACGAGGCGGCGCTGAAGGCGGTCGACGCCGACATCCGCAAGATCGTCAACGAGTCGGCCGAATTCGCCCAGCACAGTCCCGAGCCCGATCCGGCCGAGCTGTGGACCGATGTCCTGGTGGGAGCCTGATAGCCATGTCGATCCAGGTTCTCATGCCCGCCCTGTCGCCGACCATGACGGAGGGCAAGCTCGCCAAGTGGCACGTCAAGGTCGGCGATTCGGTCAAGGCCGGCCAGGTGATCTGCGAGATCGAGACCGACAAGGCGACCATGGAGGTCGAGGCGGTCGACGAGGGCACGGTGACCCAGCTCCTGGTCGCCGAAGGCGCCGAGGGTGTCGCGGTCAACACGCCGATCTGCGTGCTGGCCGGCGAGGGCGAGAGTGCCGCCGACGCGGCCGCCGCCACGCCGGCCCCATCGCCCGCCGCGCCGGCGCCGGCGGCCAAGGCCGAGGTCGCGCAGACCGCGGGTCCGGCCACGGTTCAGCCGCCGGCCGCGCCGCCGCCCGCCGCCGAACCGGAATGGACCGGCAAGACGCAGCACATGACGGTGCGCGAGGCGTTGCGCGACGCCATGGCCGAGGAGATGCGGCGCGACGAGCAGGTCTTCCTGATGGGCGAGGAGGTCGCCCAGTACCAGGGGGCCTACAAGGTGAGCCAGGGCCTGCTCGAGGAGTTCGGCGCCCGCCGGGTGATCGACACGCCGATCACCGAGCACGGCTTCGCTGGCCTCGGCGTCGGCGCGGCGTTCGGCGGCCTGAAGCCGATCGTCGAGTTCATGACCTTCAACTTCGCCATGCAGGCGATCGACCAGATCATCAACTCGGCGGCCAAGACGCACTACATGTCGGGCGGCCAGATGACGTCGCCGATCGTCTTCCGCGGGCCCAACGGCGCGGCGGCGCGGGTCGCGGCCCAGCATTCGCAGTGCTACGCCAGCTGGTACGCCCACGTACCGGGCCTGCGGGTGCTTGCGCCATGGAGCGCGGCCGACGCCAAGGGTCTCCTCAAGGCGGCGATCCGCGATCCCAACCCGGTGATCTTCCTCGAGAACGAGATCCTCTACGGCCAGTCGTTCGACGTGCCCGAGGATCCCGACTTCGTGCTGCCGATCGGCAAGGCCAAGATCGAGCGGCCGGGCAAGGACGTCACGATCGTCGCCTTCTCGATCATGGTCGGCAAGGCGCTGCAGGCCGCCGAGGCGCTGGCCAAGGACGGGATCGACGCCGAGGTCATCAACCTGCGCAGCCTGCGGCCGTTCGACAGCGAGACGATCGTCAATTCGGTCAAGAAGACCAACCGCCTGGTCTCGGTCGAGGAAGGCTGGCCGTTCGCCGGCATCGGCGCCGAGCTGGCGGCCCAGATGATGGAGCTCGCCTTCGACTGGCTCGACGCGCCGGTCAAGCGCGTGCACGGTCTCGACGTGCCGCTGCCCTATGCGGCCAACCTCGAGAAGCTCGCGCTGCCGCAGGCGGACACCATCGTCGAGGCGGCGCGCGCCGTCTGCTATCGCTGAGGCCGGCCATGTCGATCAACATCCTGATGCCGGCGCTGTCGCCGACCATGACCGAAGGCAAGCTCGCCAAGTGGCACGTCAAGCCAGGCGATTCGGTGAAGGCCGGGCAGGTGATCTGCGAGATCGAGACGGACAAGGCGACGATGGAGGTCGAGGCGGTCGACGAGGGCCGCATCGGCGAGATCGTGGTCCCGGAAGGCGCCGAAGGCGTGAAGGTCAACGCCGTGATCGCCATCCTGCTGGAGGAGGGCGAAAGCGCTCCGGCGCCGGGCGCCGCGGCGCAGCCCGCGCCGGCGGCAGCCGCGCCGAAGGCGGCGGCGGCGCCGGCAGCCCCCCAGGCTGCACCGGCGGCTCCGACGCGCGTCGCCGCCGAGGCAGGCGGGGCCCGCATCTTCGCCTCGCCGCTGGCCAAGCGCATCGCCGCCCAGAAGGGTATCGACCTGACCCGCGTTCAGGGCAGCGGGCCCAACGGCCGCATCGTCAAGGCCGACGTCGAGCGCGCCCAGCCGGCGCCTGCCGCGGCCCCGGCGCCTGCCGCGAAACCGGCAGCCGCCCCGGCGGCGCGTCCGCCGGCGGCTCCGGCGCAGCCCGTGTTCGTGGCGCCCGGCGACACGCGCGTGCCGCACACCTCGATCCGCAAGGTGATCGCGCGGCGCATGCTCGAATCCAAGCAGACCGTGCCGCACTTCTATCTGACGGTCGAGCTCGAGATCGACGCGCTGCTGGCGGCCCGGCAGGCGATCAACGCGGTGGCCGAGAAGAAGGGCGCCAAGGTCTCGGTCAACGACATGATGATCAAGGCCTGCGCCAAGGCGCTGCGCGACCATCCGGACTGCAACGCCTCGTGGACCGAGGACGAGATGATCCAATACGGTGCCGTCGACATCTCGGTCGCCGTCGCCACCGATCGCGGCCTGATCACCCCGATCGTGCGCAGCGCCGATCTCAAGGGCCTGGCGCAGATCGCCGGCGAGATGAAGGACCTGGCGGCGCGCGCCAAGGTCGGCAAGCTGAAGCTCGAGGAGTTCCAGGGCGGCGGCTTCACCATCTCCAACCTGGGCATGTTCGGCGTCGACAGCTTCGGCGCCATCATCAACCCGCCGCAGGCGATGATCCTGGCGGTCGGCAAGGGCGAGGAGCGGGCGGTCGTGCGCGGCGGCCAGGTCGTCGCCCGTTCGATGATGACCTGCACCCTGGCGGTCGATCACCGCGTCGTCGACGGCGCCATGGGCGCGCAGTTCCTGCAGACCTTGCGGGCCTATGTCGAGCAGCCGGCCGCGATGCTGGTCTAGGAGCAACACGATGGCCGATACCAGCTTCGATCTCATCGTCGTCGGCGGCGGGCCGGGCGGCTACGTCGCGGCGATCCGCGCCGCCCAGCTCGGGCTCAAGACCGCCGTGGTCGAGCGCGAGCACATGGGCGGCATCTGCCTGAACTGGGGCTGCATCCCGACCAAGGCGCTGCTGCGGACCTCCGAGGTCTACGGCCTGATCAAGCATGCCGATGCCTACGGCCTGTCGGTCAAGGAGGTCTCGTTCGATCCCGGCAAGATCGTCGAGCGCTCGCGCAAGGTCGCCGGCCAGCTCAGCAACGGCGTGCGCGGCCTGATGCGCAAGCACAAGATCACCGTGTTCGACGGTGCGGCACGCCTGGCCGGGAGCGAGGGCGGCCTGCGCAAGCTCGCGGTGGCGCTGAACGACAAGAGCAGTGCGACCCTGACCGCCAAGAACGTGATCCTGGCGACCGGGGCGCGGGCTCGCCAGCTGCCGGGGCTGGAGTCCGACGGCAAGCTGGTCTGGACCTACAAGGAAGCGATGGTGCCGCCGTCCTTCCCCAAGTCGCTGCTGGTCGTCGGCTCGGGCGCGATCGGCATCGAGTTCGCGAGCTTCTACCGCACCATGGGCGCCGAGGTGACCGTGGTCGAGGTGATGGACCGCATCCTGCCCGTCGAGGACGAGGAGGTCTCGGCCTTCGCCAAGCGCCAGTTCGAGAAGCAGGGCATGAAGATCCTGACCGGCGCCAGCGTCACCGGCCTGAAGAAGGCCGCCGATTCGGTGACCGCGACGGTGAGCGCCGGCGGCAAGACGCAGGAGATCACCGTCGAGCGCGTGATCAGCGCCGTCGGCATCGTTGGCAACGTCGAGAACATCGGCCTCGAAGGCACCAAGGTGAAGGTCGAGCGCACCCACATCGTGATCGACCAGTGGGGCTTCACCGGCGAGCCCGGCGTCTACGCCATCGGCGACGTCGCCGGTCCGCCCTGGCTGGCCCACAAGGCGATGCACGAGGGCGTGCTGGTCGTCGAGAAGATCGCCGGTGTGAAGGGCGTTCACCCGATGAACACCGCCAACATCCCGGGCTGCACCTACTGCCAGCCGCAGGTCGCCAGCATCGGCCTGACCGAGGCGGCGGCCAAGGCCAAGGGGCTGCAGGTCAAGGTCGGCAAGTTCCCGTTCATCGGCAACGGCAAGGCGATCGCGCTGGGCGAGCCCGAAGGCTTCATCAAGACGATCTTCGACGCCACCACCGGCGAGCTGCTGGGCGCCCACATGATCGGCGCCGAGGTCACCGAGCTGATCCAGGGCTACAGCGTCGCCAAGACCCTCGAGACCACCGAGGCCGAGCTGATGGCCACCGTCTTCCCGCATCCGACCCTGTCGGAAATGATGCACGAGGCCGTACTGGCAGCTTACGGCCGGCCGCTCCATATCTAGGCCCTCATGGACGGGACCCTCGACAAGCCGCCGCTGCCTCGCGCCGAGCGCCATCCCGAGAAGGCGCATCGGCCGGACAATCCGATCCGGCGCAAGCCGGAGTGGATCAGGGTGCGTGCGCCCAACTCGCCGGAGTATGCCGAGACGCGCCGCCTGATGCGCCAGTACGGCCTTTCCACGGTGTGCGAGGAGGCGGCCTGCCCGAACATCGGCGAGTGCTGGAAGCACAAGCACGCCACCTTCATGATTATGGGAGAGGTCTGCACGCGGGCCTGCGCCTTCTGCAACGTCGCCACCGGCAAGCCGGGCGCGCTCAATCCGCACGAGCCGGCCAACATCGCCGAGGCGGTCGGCAAGCTGGGGCTGGGGCACGTCGTGGTGACCTCGGTCGACCGCGACGATCTCGAGGATGGCGGGGC
This sequence comes from Reyranellaceae bacterium, assembly GCA_046349275.1. GTDB lineage: Bacteria > Pseudomonadota > Alphaproteobacteria > Reyranellales > Reyranellaceae > Reyranella. Next base: position 85,865 of record JAXMCN010000011.1, read on the forward strand.
CGGCCACTTCGCCGCGGTGATCGCGGCACTGCGCGCCGCCGCGCCGACCACCACCGTCGAGATCTTGACGCCCGATTTCATGCGCAAGCCCGGCGCCGTGGAAACCGTGGTCGCGGCCCGGCCGGACGTCTTCAACCACAATCTCGAGACGGTGCCGCGGCTCTACCCGACGACCCGCCCCGGCGCGCGCTACTTCACCTCGCTCCGGCTGCTGGCACGGATCAAGGAGATCGACCCGTCGATGTTCACCAAGTCGGGCCTGATGGTCGGGCTGGGCGAGACCCGGGAGGAGATGCTCCAGGTGATGGACGACCTGCGCGCCGCCGACGTCGACTTCCTGACCGTCGGCCAGTACCTGCAGCCGACTCCCAAGCACGCCGTGGTCGATCGCTTCTGGACGCCGGCCGAGTTCGAGGAGCTGACCCGCCTGGCGCGCGCCAAGGGATTCCTCACGGTGTCGGCCTCGCCGCTGACCCGGTCCAGCTATCACGCCGGCGACGACTTCGCGCGGCTCAAGGCGGCGCGGGCCGCGTCGGTGGCGCGGTAGCCGTCATGCGTCACGTCGAGCGGCGGGTGGTCGGCCATGCCCCACGCCAGCTTTTCGATCTGGTGGCCGATGTGAAGCGCTATCCCGAATTCCTGCCGTGGTGCCAGGCGGCGCGCGTGCGACGGCGCGACGGCAACATCGAGCTCGACGAGCTGGCGATCGGGTTCGGCCCCTGGCACGAGCGCTTCGTGTCCCGCGTCGAGCTGAAGCCCGACGATCCGGAGGGCCCGCGCATCGACACCACGGGCACCGAGGGACCGTTCCGCCGGCTGGCCAGCCGCTGGACCTTCCGGCCGCATGGCAGCGGCACCCTGATCGACTTCGAGCTCGAGTTCGAGTTTCGCTCCAAGCTGCTGCAGCAGACCGTGCGGCTGCTGTTCGCCGATGCCGTCAAGCGCATGGTCGCGGCCTTCGAGGGCCGCGCCGACCAGCTCTACGGCAAGCCTATCGCTCCGCCAGCGACGCCAGCATCGTCAGCGCCGTGAGCACGGCGACCCGGCGAACGGAATCGCGATCGCCCGGGAAGACATGGCGCTCGACGAAGCCCTCGCCGTCGCGCCGGGCGGCTCCGAGATAGACCAAGCCGACCGGCTTGTCGGCCGAGCCGCCGCCCGGTCCGGCGACGCCGGTCACGGAGACCGCGAGATCGGCCGCCGAGCGCAATAGGGCACCGCGCGCCATCGCCTGGGCGACCGGTTCGCTCACGGCACCATGGCCGAGCAGGGCGTCCCACGACACGCCCAGCATCTCGCGCTTGGCCTCGTTGGCGTAGGTCACGAAGGCCCGATCGACGACGTCGGACGAGCCGGCGATCGCAGTCAGTGTGGCGGCGATCAGGCCGCCGGTGCAGGATTCCGCCGTCACCACCTTGAAATGGCGCTTGCGGCAGGCATGCAGGACGCGCTCGGCGGCGTCCCTCATCTCGTGATCGAACATGCGTCCCTCAGCCTCTTGGCGGCTCGTCTCTCGGCAGCTCGACGGTGGCCACCGCCTGGGCGGCGATTCCTTCGCCGCGGCCGGTGAATCCCAGCCCTTCGGTGGTCGTCGCCTTGACGCTCACTCTGCCACGGTCGACGGCGGCGATGCGAGCGATGCTTTCGGCCATGGCGGCGCGATGCGGACCGATGCGCGGCGCCTGGCAGACCAGGGTGAGATCGAGGTGCACGATGCGGCCGCCGGCCGCCGTCACGAGGTCGACCGCATGGCGCAGGAAGCGGTCCGACGAGGCGCCCCGCCATTGCGGGTCGGAGGGCGGAAAGTGCTGGCCGATGTCGCCGGCGCCGATCGTGCCGAGCAAGGCGTCGGTCAGGGCGTGCAGGGCGACATCGGCGTCGGAATGGCCGGCCAGGGTGCGCGTGTGCGGCACGGCGATGCCGCCCAGCATCACCGCGTCGCCCGGCGCGAAGCCGTGCACGTCGAAGCCGAAGGCGGTCCGGGTCTCCACAGGTACGCTCATGTCCAGGTCCTCGGCCGTGGTGATCTTGCGGTTGTCCTCGTGGCCCTGGACCATGACGACCCGGAGGCCGGCCTGCTCGGCCACGGCGGCGTCGTCGGTCAGGCCCGTCGCGTCGCTGGCGCCGAGCGCCGCCACCGCGCGGTGGGCGTCCAGCAGGCGGGCGAAGCGGAACACCTGCGGCGTCTGGGCCCGCCACAGGCCGGCCCGCGGCACCGTGCCGACCACGGCGCCGTCTGCGACCCGCTTCAATGTGTCGGCCAGAGGGACTCCGAGCACCGCTCCGTCCACGTCGGGGGCTTCCAGCGCGGCTAGGCAGGCCGCGATGTCCTGCGGCCGGACGTAGGGGCGGGCGGCGTCGTGGATGGCCACCAGGTCCGGGGAGGTCGCTGCGAGGGCCTCGAGGCCATGCAGGGCCGACTGCTGGCGGCTGGCACCGCCGACCACCGGGGGCGGCAGGTCGAGACCGAGGGCCGACTGGCGATAGTGGGGCTCGTCGTCGGGCCCGATGACGACCTGAAGCCCCGTTATGCCCGGGGCGCGCTGGAACGCTTCCAGGGTGTGGCGCAGGACGGGCTTGCTGCCCAGGAGGGCATACTGTTTGGGCAGGCTGCCGCCGAAACGGCTTCCCCGCCCGCCGGCGACGATCAAGGCCATGCAACGGGTCATGTGTCCCCATAACATTGCCATGCTGCGGCTGCACTGACGGCTCTTGCAGGCGGGCGCAGGACCCGCTATTGCTCGCTCAATTATTGTGCACTGCACAAGATGCCTAATAAGTGATCAGGGATGCAATCTCAGCCACGCCTGAAGCCGATCGAGATCGGCGCTATCCGCCTCGACGACCCGGTCATCCTGGCCCCCATGTCGGGCGTCACCGACATGCCGTTTCGCCGGATGGTGAAGCAGGGCGGGGCAGGGTTGGTCGTCTCCGAGATGATCGCCTCGACCGCCATGGTGCGGGAGAACCGCAAGACGCTGCTGATGGCCAAGAACTCGCCGGAGGAGTTCCCGATGGCCGTCCAGCTGGCCGGCTGCGAGCCGGAGGTCATGGCCGAGGCGGCGAGGCTCAACGAGGATCGCGGCGCCGCCCTGATCGACATCAACTTCGGTTGCCCGGTCAAGAAGGTGGTCAATGGCCATGCCGGCTCGGCGCTGATGCGCGATGAGGTCCATGCCGCGAAGATCCTCGAGGCCACCGTCAAGGCCGTGAAGCTGCCGGTCACCCTCAAGATGAGGACGGGCTGGGATTCCAGTAACCGCAACGCGCCCAATCTCGCCCGCATCGCCGAAGCCTGCGGCATCCGCATGCTGACGGTGCATGGCCGCACGCGCTGCCAGTTCTATGACGGCGAGGCCGACTGGGCCTTCGTGGCCGAGGTCAAGGCGGCGACCCGCCTGCCGGTGGTGGTCAACGGCGACATCACCAGCCTCGACGCCGTCGATCGCGCCCTGACGCAATCCGGCGCCGACGGGATCATGATCGGCCGCGGCGCCTATGGGCGACCATGGTTCCTGCGCCAGGCAATGCACTACCTGCGGACCGGCGAGCGGCTGCCCGATCCGACCTTGGCGGAGCAGTACGGCATGGTGCGGGCGCACTTCGAGGCGATGCTGTCGCACTACGGTGAGGAAACCGGCGTCCGGATGGCCCGCAAGCACCTCGGCTGGTACTCGAAGGGTCTGGCCAGCTCGGCCGATTTCCGCGCCGCGGTGAACCGCGAGACCGAGGCGGATCGGGTCCGCCAGATGCTCGCCGCCTTCTTCCTCCCCGCGGTCGAGCGGCAGGCGGCGTAGATGGCCTTGCAGACGGCAAAGCAGCGCCCCGCTGCGCTCGTTGACCAGTTCACGACGGCGATCCTCGATTCGCTGTCCGAGGCGGTGATCGTCGTCGATTCGCGCGGCCTCATCCACTACGCCAACCTGTCGGCGGAGCAGTTCTTCGGGGTCGGCCGGGCGCGCCTGATCAGCCATCCGCTGAGCGAGTTCGTGCCCGAGGACACGCCGCTCTTCTCGCTGCTGGAGCAGGTGCTGGTGACGGGTGGCGGGGTCGCTGAGAACGGCGTGACCCTGTCCTCGCCGCGCATCGGCAATCGCTTCTGCGCCCTGCGGCTGTCGCCGATCGTCGATGCCGAGGGGCTGGTGTCAATTTCGCTGATCGAGCAGTCGATCGCCCGCAACATCGACCGCCAGATGTCCCATCGCAGCGCCGCCCGCTCGGTGAGCGCGCTGGCCGCCATGCTGGCTCACGAGGTCAAGAATCCGCTGTCCGGCATCCGGGGCGCCGCCCAACTGCTCGAGGCCTCGGTGCCGGATTCCGAGCGCGAGCTCACCAGCCTGATCTGCGAGGAGACGGACCGCATCGTCGCCCTCGTCGATCGCATGGAGGCGTTCGCCGACGGCCGCCCGATCGAGCGCGGGCCGATCAACATCCATCAGGTCCTCAACCACGTCCGCCGCATCGCCGAGAACGGATTCGGCAAGGCGGTGCGCTTCGTCGAGACCTACGACCCCTCGCTGCCCGACGTCCACGGCGACCGCGACCAGTTGATCCAGGTCTTCCTAAATCTGGTGAAGAACGCCTGCGAGGCGCCGGGCGACGGCGAGCGCGAGATCGAGCTGTCGACCGCCTATCGCCACGGGCTGCGGCTGGCGCTGCCCGGGCAGCGCGCCAAGGTCAACCTGCCGCTGGTGGTTTCGGTGCGCGACAACGGCGCCGGCGTGTCCGACGAGATCCGCGCCCACCTGTTCGACGCCTTCGTCACGAACAAGCCGACCGGAACCGGCCTGGGTCTTGCTTTGGTAGCCAAGATCATCAACGACCATGGGGGCGCCGTCGAATTCGACAGCGAACCCGGGCGCACGACGTTTCGGGTGATGTTGCCGCTTCAGTTGCCTCAGGCTGTGAAATGACCAGCCCCGCCACAATCCTGGTCGCCGACGACGATCGCGCCATCCGCACCGTGCTGCACCAGGCGCTCGGACGGCAGGGCCATACCGTGCGCAGCACCGGCACGGCCTCCACTCTCTGGCAGTGGGTCCAGGAAGGCGAGGGGCAACTGGTGATCACCGACGTGGTGATGCCGGACGAGAACGGCCTCGACCTGGTGCCGCGCATCCGCAAGCTGCGGCCCGACCTGCGCATCATCGTCATGAGCGCCCAGTCGACCTTGCTGACCGCCGTGCGGGCGACCGAGCGCGGCGCCTTCGAGTACCTGCCCAAGCCGTTCGACCTCAACGAGCTGATCTCGGTGGTGAACCGGGCCCTGTCGGCGCCGGCCACGAGCAGCGCGCGCGCCGCCCAGGTGCCGGAAGAGGGCGAGCGGCTGCCGCTGATCGGTCGCTCGCCGGCCATGCAGGAGATCTACCGGGCGCTCGCCCGGCTGATGTCGACCGACCTCACGGTCATGGTCACCGGCGAGTCGGGCGCCGGCAAGGAGCTGGTGGCGCGCGCCCTGCACGACTACGGCAAGCGCCGCAAGGGGCCGTTCGTGGCCCTCAACATGGCCGCGATCCCGCGCGAGCTGATCGAGAGCGAGCTGTTCGGCCACGAGCGCGGCGCCTTCACCGGCGCCGTGCAGCGCTCGGCCGGCAAGTTCGAGCAGGCGGCCGGCGGCACCCTGTTCCTCGACGAGATCGGCGACATGCCGCCGGAAGCGCAGACCCGCCTGCTGCGGGTGCTTCAGGAGGGCGAGTACACCACCGTCGGCGGCCGCACGCCGATCAAGGCCAACGTGCGCATCGTCGCCGCCACCCATCGCGACCTGCGGCGGCTGATCCAGCAGGGCCTGTTCCGGGAGGACCTGTTCTACCGACTGAACGTCGTGCCGATCCGGCTGCCGCCGCTGCGCGAACGGGTCGACGACATTCCCGAGCTGGCCAACCACTATCTGCGGCTGGCGACGGCCGACGGCCTGCCGGCCAAGGTTCTGTCGCCGGAAGCGATGGCGCGTCTCAAGCAGCATCGCTGGCCGGGCAACGTGCGCGAGCTCGTCAACCTGGTGCGCCGCCTGTCGGCGCTCTACTCGGAAGAGGTGATCGGGGTCGAGATCATCGAGGCCGAGCTGGCCGACGCCGTGGCGCCGATGGATCCGGCGCCGCAGGCCGGCGAGACGGTCGCCGCGGACCTGTCCTTGGGCGATGCCGTCGATCGTCACCTCCAGGCGTTGTTCGAGGCGCACGGCGACCGGCTGCCGCCGGACGGCCTCTACGATCGTGTCATTTCCGAGGTCGAGCGCCCCTTGCTCGCCCTGGCGCTGGGGGCGACGCGCGGGAATCAGTTGCGCGCGGCCCGTCTTCTGGGGCTCAATCGCAACACGTTGCGCAAGAAGATAAAGGACCTCGACGTCCCCGTGGTACGCACGCCGCAGGTCCGCCGAGGCGGGTGATCGGGTGACAGCTGCGCTGGGCGTGACACGCTTGGGCGGGACGATGGCAACGGTACGCCGTGGCCTCAACGGTCGCGTCGTGCCGGTTCTCCTGGCCTTGCTGGCGATGCTGGCCGGGGCATCGACTTATGCCTGGTTCGCCGGGCTGGCGCCGAGCGCCATGAATACCCCCGGCTGGGGCACCGGCCTGCTGGTCGCCGACCTGGTGATCGCGGTGGCCCTGGTCGCCCTGATGGCCGGCCGGCTCACCCAGCTGTGGCTGGACCGCAGGCGCGGCGCGGCGGGGTCGCGGCTGCACATGCGGCTGGTGCTGGTGTGCAGCGCCTTCGCGGTGGCGCCGACCCTTCTGGTGGCGATCAGCCTGTCGCTGCTGGTCATCAATCTCACCGACTTCGTGGTCAAGCCGGCCAAGCAGTCCTACGAGGCGGCGCGGCGCATCGGCGAGCCGGTGCGGCGGGCCCGCGAGGACGAGATCCTGCGCGACATCGAGGCGGTGGCGCGGCCGCTGCAGGCGCTCGGCGTCGACGGCATGCGCGACACCAGCACCATCGGGCCGCTGCTCGAGCGCGGCATCGAGGGGCGGCCGCTGATCGAGGCGGTGGTGATCGACGCCGACAAGGGCGTGCTGGCCCGCGCCCTGACCCCGGATGCCAAGGGCCTCAAGGATCCGGTGCCGCCGGCGCAGTTCCTGTGGCAGGCGGTCAACCAGGCGGCCCCGGTGCAGTTCGATGCGCGCAGCGGCGCCTACTACGTGCTGCAGCTGTTCGTCGGCGAGCCGTACTTCCTGGTGACCGGCCATGCCGTCGACTTGCGCCTGATGGACTACATCAAGAGCATCGACTTCGCCGGCTCCTTCTACACCGAGATCGAGCGCGCCATGCAGCGCGGCCAGCTGATCATCTTCCTGGTGTGCGGCGCGATCGCCTTCCTGATGCTGCTGGCGGCGGTGTGGCTGGCCATCCTCTTCGCCTCGCGCCTGACCGAGCCGATCGGCGGCCTGATGGCGGCGGCCGAGCGGGTGAGGGAGGGCGATCTGACGGCGCGAGTCGAGGAGGGGCCGCCCAACGACGAGCTCGGTCAGCTGGCGCGCTCGTTCAACCGCATGGCCAGCCAGATCGAGCAGCAGCGAGAGGAGCTGGTCGACGCCAACACCGAGCTCGACCAGCGGCGACGCCTGACCGACGCCGTGCTGGCCGGCGTCTCGGCCGGCGTGCTGAGCGTCGACGTCGCCGGCATCGTGACCCGCAGCAACCGGTCGGCCCTCGAGCTGCTGGCGCTGCCCGAGGACGGCGTGCTCGGCCGGCCGCTCACGGCCGTGATCCCCGAGCTGGCCCCTCTCGTGGTCCAGGCCGCCGAACGGCCCGACCGCCTGACCCAGGGCCAGGTCGAGCTGCTGCATCGCGGCCTGCGCCGCATTCTCCTGGTGCGCATCAGCGCTGCGTCGGATGCCGGCTCGGTGGTCACCTTCGACGACGTCACCGACCTGATGTCGGCGCAGCGCATGGCGGCCTGGGGCGACGTCGCGCGCCGCATCGCGCACGAAATCAAGAACCCGCTGACGCCGATCCAGCTCTCGGCCGAGCGTCTCAAGCGCCGCTATCTCAAGCAGATCAAGGACGATCCCGACACCTTCTCGATCTGCACCGACACGATCATTCGCCAGGTCGGCGACATCGGCCGCATGGTCGACGAGTTCTCGTCCTTCGCCCGCATGCCGCGACCGACGGTCAAGCCCGAGGACGCCAAGGAGCTGTGCCAGCAGGCGCTGTTCCTGCAACGCAACGGCAACCCCGACATCCGCTACGTCGTGCAGCTGCCCGAGCAGGGCGTGCCGCTGATGTGCGATCGCCGACAGGTGGCCCAGGTCCTGACCAACATCCTGAAGAACTCGGCCGAGGCGATCGAAGGCCGCGACCCGCCGGCCGGCAGCGACGTCCTGCCGCCGGGCGAGATTTCGCTCTCCCTGCAGGACGACGGTGGCACCGTGCGCATCGTCGTCGAGGACAACGGCAAGGGGCTGCCCAAGGTCGGGCGCGAGCGGCTGACCGAGCCGTACATGACGACGCGCAGCAAGGGCACCGGCCTCGGCCTCGCGATCGTGAAGAAGATCATGGAGGATCATGGCGGGCTGCTCGCCCTCGACGACCGCGAGGGTGGCGGGGCGCGCATCAGTCTGGTATTCCGACGCGACGCGAAGGAAGTCGCGTCGGCAGCCGCGCCGGCGACGGCCGCACAATGATCCGCGGTCTAGACCCCGGACGGCTTTGAAGAATCATGGGCCACGATATTCTGATCGTCGACGACGAACGCGACATCTGCACGCTGATCGCGGGCATCCTGGAAGACGAGGGGCACACGGCCCGCCGTGCCCACAACAGCACCGAGGCGATCGATGCGGTGCGCCAGCGCCGGCCGGCGCTGGTCATCCTCGACGTCTGGCTGCAGGGCAGCGAGCTCGACGGCCTGCAGCTGCTCGAGGTCATCCGGCGCGAGGAGCCGCCGGTACCGGTGGTGATGATCAGCGGCCACGGCACGATCGACACCGCCGTCTCCGCGATCAAGAGCGGCGCCTACGACTTCATCGAAAAGCCGTTCAAGGCCGACCGCCTGCTGCTGGTGGTCGACCGCGCGATCGAGGCCGACCGGCTGCGTCGCGAGAACGCCACCCTGCGACGGCGCGCCGGTGGCGAGGTCACGTTCGTCGGCTCGTCGAGCGCCGCCGGGGCGGTGCGCAACCAGATCGAGAAGGTCGCCCCGACCGGCAGCCGCGTGCTGATCGGCGGCGCGTCGGGGGCCGGCAAGGAGACCGTGGCCCGCCTGATCCACCAGGCGTCGCGGCGCGCCGAGGGACCGTTCGTCACCGTCAACTGCTCGGCCCTGCCGACCGAGCGTCTCGAGCTCGAGCTGTTCGGCACCGACGGCGGCGTCGACACCCTGCGCGTCACCGGCGCCTTCGAGATGGCGCATGGCGGCACCCTGCTGCTCAAGGAGGTCGCCGACCTGCCGCTGCCGCTGCAGAGCCGGCTGGCGCGCGTGCTGCAGGAGCAGGCCTTCACGCGCGACGGCGGCAAGTCGAAGGTCGAGGTCGACGTGCGGGTGCTGGCGACGACGGCACGCTCGCTGCCCGACGAGATCGCCGCCGGCAGTTTTCGCGAGGAGCTGTTCCACCGGCTGAACGTGGTCGCGCTCCGGGTGCCGCCGCTCAGCGAGCGGCGCGAGGACATTCCCGAGCTCGCGACCGATCTGCTGCGCCGCGTCGGCGACGCCACCGGCCTGGCGCCGCGACCGATCGGCGAGGACACGCTGGCGGCGCTGCAGGGCCACGACTGGCCGGGCAACGTGCGCCAGCTGCGCAACGTCATCGAGCGCCTGCTGATCCTGGCGCCGCCGGGCGGCGCGCCGATCCGCGCCGACATGCTGCCCAACGACGTCAGCCAGGACGCGCCCTCGGTGCTGCGCTGGGAGAAGGGCGGCGAGATCATGCAGCTGCCGCTGCGCGACGCCCGCGAGGTCTTCGAGCGGGAGTACCTGCTCGCCCAGGTGACGCGCTTCGGCGGCAACATCTCGCGCACCGCGACTTTCGTCGGCATGGAGCGCTCGGCGCTGCATCGCAAGCTCAAGTCGCTCGGCCTGCACGGCGGTGCGGCCGACGACCGTCCCGGCGGCGACGCCGCCCCCGTCTGATCCGGAACCTGCCATGCCGCGTTACGCTTACGTCAACGGCCGCTACGTCGATCATCGCCACGCCGAGGTGCACATCGAGGATCGCGGCTACCAGCTGGCCGACGGCGTCTACGAGGTGGTGGGGGTCCGCGACGGCCGCCTGATCGACGAGACGCCGCACATCGACCGGCTCGACCGCTCGCTGCGCGAGCTGCGTATCGCCTGGCCGGTGTCGCGCGCCATCCTGGGCTTCATCATCCGCGAGCTGATGCGGCGCAACCGCCTGCGGGACGGCCTGGTCTACATCCAGGTGACGCGCGGCGTGGCCCGCCGCGACCATGCCTTCCCGACCGCGCCGGTCAAGCCGGCGATCGTCCTCACCACCAAGAACACCCGTCGCGCCGAGGCCGATCCCGGCGCCGGCGTCGGCGTGAAGAGCCACCCGGACATCCGCTGGGAGCGCTGCGACATCAAGACGGTCGCCCTGCTGCCCAACGTGCTGGCCAAGCAGGCGGCGCGCGAGAGCGGCGCCTACGAGGCCTGGCTGGTCGACCGCGAGGGGCGGGTGACCGAAGGGGCCTCGACCAACGCCTGGATCGTCACGCCGGACAACGAGCTGGTCACGCGCCAGACGGACAACGGCATTCTGGCCGGCATCACGCGACACACCTTGAAGGCGCTGGCCAACGAGCTGCAGCTGCGGATCGTCGAGCGGCCGTTCACCCTCGACGAAGCCCGGCGGGCGCGCGAGGCGTTCGTCACCAGCGCCACCTCGTTCGTCACGCCGGTGGTCAAGATCGACGGCCAGCCCGTCGGCGACGGCAAGGTCGGGCCGATGGCCCGCCGGCTGCGCGAGGAATACGTGCGCTTCGCATCGACCGGCGAGAAGGTGACATGAGCCGGGCTTCCGGCCGCGCCCTGCCCAAGGCCATCCTGTTCGACTGGGACAACACCCTGGTCGACACCTGGCCGACCATCATCGAGTGCTACCGGGCGACCTTCGCTGCGCTCGGCGTGCCGCCGTGGACCGCCGACGAGGTGCGCAGCCGCGCCCACGGCTCGCTGCGCGAGGTCTTTCCCGGCCTGTTCGGGCCGCGCGCCGGCGAGGCCGAGCAGACCTTCTACGACACCTTCCATCGCATCCATCTCGAGCGGCTGGCGCCGCTTCCGGGCGCCGCCGAGCTGCTGGCCCACTGCCGCGATCGCGGCTGCTACGTGGCGATCGTCAGCAACAAGGTGGGCGACAACCTGCGCACCGAGCTCGCCCATCTCGGCTGGCAGGACCGGGTCGCCCGCGCCGTCGGGGCCAAGGACTGCGCCCGCGACAAGCCGGCGCCCGATCCGATCTTCCGCGCCCTCGATGGCACGGGAATTGCGCCGGACGAGTCGGTATGGATGGTCGGCGATTCGCCCGCCGACCTGAAATGCGCCCATGCCGCGGGATGCCTGCCGGTGCTCGTCGGCGGCGCCGAAACGCTCTCGGGGCCGCTGCTCGATCATCCGCCACGCCTGCGGGCACGTAACTGTCATGAGTTGGTGGCATTGCTTTGATGTGATCGGACCCTATATTCGCTTCAACTCGGGCACGCGTGTCGACGCGTGTCTTCCAACCGGCTGCAACCGCCGCCGGCCGCCCAGCAAGAGGCCAAGAACATGAGTGAAAAGGCACAGAACGTTCAGGACGTCTTCCTGAACCACCTGCGAAAGAACAAGACTCCCGTCACGATCTTCCTCGTGAACGGCGTCAAGCTGCAGGGTATCGTCACCTGGTTCGACAACTTCTCGGTGCTGCTGCGCCGCGACGGCCACTCGCAGCTCGTCTACAAGCATGCGATTTCGACCATCATGCCGGTGACCCCGGTGCAGCTGTTCGACGCCGACAAGGCCGAGGCGGCGGGGTGATTTGACGGACCATCCCGAGGACGGCGAGCCCGAGGTCGCCGGCAAGGCCCCACGCCGGCGCGGCGGCCTCGAGACGGCGCGGCCCGCCACGGTCGCCGCCGTCGTGAGCCCTTATGCCCACGGGCAGGAGCGGGACCGCGACGCCAAGCTGGAGGAGGCGGTCGGACTCGCGCGCGCCATCAACCTCGACATCCACTTGGCCGAAAGCGTGCCGCTGCGTCGCCAGACGCCCGCGACGCTGCTCGGCAAGGGCGTGGTCGAGCGCATGCGCGAGGCCGTCGAGGCGCAGGGGATCGGCCTGGTCGTCGTCGACGACCGGCTGACCCCGGTGCAGCAGCGCAATCTCGAGAAGGCCTGGAAGACCAAGGTCATCGACCGCACCGGGCTGATCCTGGAGATCTTCGGCGCCCGCGCACGCACCCACGAGGGACGTCTGCAGGTCGAACTCGCGGCTCTCGAATATCAGCGCGGTCGCCTGGTCCGCTCGTGGACCCATCTCGAGCGTCAGCGCGGCGGCTTCGGCTTCATGGGCGGCCCCGGCGAATCGCAGATCGAGATCGATCGCCGGCTGATCGGCGAGCGCATCGTGCGCATCAAGCGCGACCTTGAAGGCGTCCGGCGCACGCGCGCCGTCAACCGTGCCGGCCGGCGGCGCGCTCAGCTGCCCACGGTCGCCCTGGTCGGCTACACCAATGCCGGCAAGTCGACCCTGTTCAACCGGCTGTCGGGCGCCGACGTGATGGCCAAGAACCTGCTGTTCGCCACGCTCGACCCGACCATGCGCTCGATCCGCTTGCCCAACGGGCGCGAATGCGTGCTGTCGGACACGGTGGGTTTCGTGTCCGACCTGCCGACTCACCTCGTGGCGGCCTTCCGGGCCACCCTCGAGGAAGTCATCGAAGCCGATCTGATCGTCCACGTGCGCGACGTCTCGCATCCCGACAGCGAGCAGCAGCGGGCCGACGTCGAGCAGGTGCTGCAGGCGCTGGGCGCGATCGAGGAGGGCGGCGGCACGCCGATGATCGAGGCCCTGAACAAGATCGACGCCCTGCCCGACGAGGCGCGGCAGATCGTGCTGACGCGCTGCGCGACCGGCCCGGCCCGGGACCGTCAGTTCGCCGTATCGGCGATCACCGGCGAGGGCGTCGATCGGCTGCTCGAGGCGATCGGCGACTGGCTGAGCCGGGCCAGCGAGACCCGCGAGGTCTCGGTGCCGCTCAGCGACGGCGCCACGATCGCCTGGCTGTACCGTCACGGGGAGGTGCTGAGCCGTCGTGACGACGAGGAAAGTGCCCGTCTCACGGTCGCCCTCGATCCCGCCGCCTCGGCCCAGTTCGAGCGCCGGCTGGCGCGTTGACAGCGACCCGCGGCGGTTCCTATAAGCGCACGTTCCGAGGAAGGAAAGATCATGAAATTCAAGCCCTTGCACGATCGGCTTCTGGTCAAGCCACTGGCCGCGGAGACCCGCACCAAGTCCGGACTGATCATTCCCGACACGGCTCAGGAAAAGCCGATGCAGGGCGAGGTTGTCGCGGTCGGCGCCGGCAAGCGGCTCGAGGACGGCCGCCTGCAGGAGATGGGCGTCAAGGTCGGCGACAAGGTGATCTACGGCAAGTGGTCGGGCACCGAGGTCAAGCTCGGCGGCGCCGACCATGTGATCCTCAAGGAAGAGGACCTGTTCGGCATCCTGGGCTGAGCCCATGCTGAACCTCGGCGATACCCAGGCGGTCGCCGAGCTGATGCGCGAGACGGCGGCGGCCGAGCTCCGGCCGCGTTTTCGCATGCTCGCCCAGGACGAGATCCGCCAGAAGCGTCCGGGCGACTTCGTCACCGTCGCTGACGAGCTGTCCGAGCAGCGGCTGGCGGCGGGCCTCGCCCGCATCCTGCCGGGCGTTCCGGTGGTCGGCGAGGAGGCGGTCGAGAAGGATCCTGGCCTGGTCGAGCTGATCGGCCGACCCGGCGAGGCGTGCTGGATCGTCGATCCTCTCGACGGCACCGCGAACTTCGCGGCCGGGCGTGCCTGCTTCGCCATGATCGTCTGCCTGGTGCGCGATACCGAGGCGATCGCCGGCTGGATTCTCGACGTGCCCGGCGACCGGATGGCGGTCGTGCGGCGAGGCGAGGGGGTAACCGTCGACGGCGCGCCGGTCAGCCTGCCGTCACGGCAGGGGGCCCTGATCGGCTTCGTCGGCCATCGCATCCGCAAGGAATTCGACCGCCACCTGCCGGCGCCGCGCCGGCGCGGGGTGGGGCGGCTGTCGACCTTGAGGTGCGCCGGCATGGAGTACCACGAGCTCCTGGCCGGCCGCGCCGATTTTTCCGTCTACCGCACCACCAAGCCCTGGGATCACGCCGCCGGCACCCTGATGCTGCGCGAGCTGGGCGGCGACGCCGTGCGTTTCGACGGCGCCCCGTACCAGCCGGCCCAGGCGATCACCGGCGGCCTGATCGCCGCGCCGCGGCCGGCCACACTGGCCGAGGCCCGCGATCTGGTGGAGACGGTGCGGATGCCCTTGCTCGCCGGCCTCGCCAAGGCGCCGCCGGCACTCTAGAGGCGCTTGGCCTCCTGCCAGAAGGCTTCCATCTCCTCGAGCGTCGCCTCGGTGGGCGTCCGGCCGGTCTCGGCCAGCCGGCTTTCGATGTGATGGAAGCGCCGCTCGAACTTGTCGTTGGTGGCGCGCAGGGCGGCCTCGGGATCGACCTTGCAGTGCCGGGCGAGGTTGGCGACCGCGAACAGCACGTCGCCCAACTCGTCCTGGACGCGCTCGGGGGCGATCCGCTCGTCCTCGAGCTCGCGCCGCAGCTCGCCCAGCTCCTCCTCAATCTTGTCGATGACCGGGCCGAGCGACGCCCAGTCGAAGCCGACCCGGGCGGCGCGCTTCTGCAGCTTCTCGGCGCGGGTCAGGGCGGGAAGGGCGCGCGCCACCCCGTCCAGGGTGCTGGCGGGCTGGTCGGCCGCAGCCTTGGCAGCCCGTTCTGCTGCCTTGCGGGTTTCCCAGGACGCCGTCTGGGCCTCGGCCGAGGCGATCACGGTTGGCCCGAAGACGTGCGGATGGCGACTGACCATCTTGTCGGCGATCGCCGCGGCCACGTCGGTGAAGGCGAAGGCGCCGGTCTCCTCGGCCATGCGGGCGTGGTAGACGACCTGCAGGAGGAGGTCGCCGAGCTCTTCCTTCAGCGCCGGCAGGTCGTCGCGCTCGATGGCGTCGGCGACCTCGTAGGCTTCCTCGAGCGTGTACGGCGCAATCGTGCGGAAGGTCTGCTCGAGGTCCCAGGGACAGCCGTGGCGCGGGTGGCGCAGCCACGCCATGACCGCCAGGAGGCGCGCCAGCGGCTCGTCGGGCAGCGACTCGGGGGTCGGCTTGGCGGTCCTGTCTCCGGTCACGGCCTGCCTGCAAAGATCGTATAATATATATTGTCGCTAGAATCGCAGCGCACGCAATATCCTGTAGGTTGACAGCGCGCGCTAAGTTTCCTGCGGCGTTTTCGGACCTTTCCTTTCCCGCCGACGATAGAACAGTTCCGCCCGCAAGTCTCCAAGCCGAGAGTGGACGAGCTTACGCCGCTCGTTGCCGCTCCCGGACTGCTCGAGGATTGCTAGGCAATTGCCGATCTCGGCGCGGATTGTGACGAGATCGCGCTTGAGGTCGGGTAGGGGGACGCAAACGTCGATCGACAACCGCACGGCCTGGCCGAAGCGGCGTCGATCATAGTCGGTGATCTCCTCGACGGTCGGGTCGGGCTTGCTGAAGATCGACGCGCGCTTTGCCATCGCGATTGCCTCTCGCTGTAGGTCGAGGACTGCGGCCTCGGCGACTGATAGGTCGCTCATGCGAACAGCCTCCCAAACGCCAGCTTGATCCGGTCGAAAATCGACGCCCGCGACGGTGGCAGCTCGACGACGTCGACGACATACGCCCGCGGCGGCTCGGGCAGCGGATCCGATAGGACCAGCGGCGCGGCCTCCGGCACGGCGACCTGCTCCGGCTTGGCGGCTTGCGTCGGGCGCGACCGGCGCGATGGGAACTTCTCGTGCCAAGGGTCGCCGCCCGGAATGAAAACGATCGTCACGTGCTTGCCTTCTTTCCATTTCGTGATCGTCCAGCCGTAGCGTCGGGCCATCTTGTAGAACGACCATCGGCTGTGGCCGGTGCGGCTCGACCATTGCGCGATCGTCAGCCAGCGGCCGCCGTCCGTGGCCGGAAGCCGGCGATTGAGCGTCTTGCATCGCTCGCGGGCGCGCTCCTCCTCGTCGGCCGCGGCCCGGATCACGGCGTCTCGCATGTTCGCGCGCCACGCCTCTTTCTCCTGCGGCTTGACGAACCAGCCGCCGCGGTGCCGCTTGCGGGGCGGCTCGAGCGGCAACTGCGGCGCGGCCTGTAGCGTCTCCGGCGGCGTCGATCGCGGCCGGCCTGGCGGCGGGGTGTAGGCGTGTTCCATTGGCGGCTCCGTTAGGGGTTCGAGAATTTCATTGGCAAACGCCCGCACCCGGGCGGCGTCGTCGCGGGCGGTCACTTCAGCGGCTCCCATTTTGAGCAGGCCGGCGACCGCACCTTGACGTCGGTGCCCGGGCCGCCGGTCCATTTCTCTTTGGTCAATTCGCACTTGTGGTAGACGCGGGACATTCGGTGCCCGCCGAGGTGCTTGCACGTTCGGCACGTCTCGCCGGCTGGTCCGGTGCCGGGCAGCGCGGCATAGAGACCCTTCGATTTGATCCGCTGCGGCTTTGCGGGCGCGGCGGAGTCCTCAAGGTCAGGGAATAGGGCGGCGTATGTCACGGCGTCACCTTCGGCGCGGCTGCGAGCATCGGTTTCCAGATATTCCGCGCGACGTACAGTTCCGGGGTCGCGCCTCCGCGATTCCAGTTCGCGCGCCAGGGCGAACACTGCATGTTGTAACCGGCGATCACCATTGCCTCGGTAGGTTTGGTCGGCACGACCCGCCAGCCTGCGGCCTCGATGGCGGCGAGCACAGCGCGAGCGTCGATACGCAGCGCGGCTTTATCGGACGCCGGCCAGCCAATCGACACGCCGATGGCGTCATCGGAAACATCCAGGACGCCGTTATAATCCAACGCCCGCGCCACCACCTCGACCAGCGGGTGATCGTCGCTCATGTGCGCTTCTTCCGTGCAATGGCAGCCTCTGCGTCGCGGCGGACCGCGCGGCTTCCCTTCGTGTCGAACAGGCGGTGACTCATCCAAACCAGCCAGCGCGCGTCCTCGATGTACTCGCGCTTCTTGTCGGGATGGACGCCGCGCCAGTATGCAGCCTCGGTCTTGCCCTCGGGTCGGCGCGAAAACTCCAGCCAGCAAATTCGCCGCGCAAGGCGCTCGATTGGTGACAGGCGCTCGCTCATGTGCGCTTCCTCCAACCAGGAACGATCACCCACCGATTCGTGCGCCGATCCACGGCTACGCCATCGCGGCCCCTGAAACGACGTAAACGGCGGCACGCAAGAATGGCGCTTCCCCAAAGCCAGCCAAGGGTTGCACCCGTCGCAATCGTCAGCAGCTCGTCTAGTAGGCGCCCGCTCATGCGTCCTCCCGCGCCGCGATGGCCCGGAGGGCGGCGGAACAGAGGGCGAGCGCCGGGCCATGGGTGGAGACCTGCGACGAATGCACTCGAACGTGCCATGCCTCGCCTTCGGTAACTCGCGCATAAGAGCCATTCGGGTATATGCGAATCACAACTTCCTGTGCGTCGCTGGGCACCAGCGTCACGGCGGCGTCGAGGCTGGTGGTGTAATCGGGCCACCCGGCGCCCTCCTGTCTAGCCTT
Organism: Reyranellaceae bacterium; assembly: GCA_046349275.1. Lineage (GTDB taxonomy): Bacteria > Pseudomonadota > Alphaproteobacteria > Reyranellales > Reyranellaceae > Reyranella. The sequence continues at coordinate 103,597 of JAXMCN010000011.1, forward strand.
GATAGGATCGACCGCCGTGGAAATCGCGGCGTCAAGCGAGGCGTTGGGGTATTCCTGCTCGCAGCGATCCGCCAGAGCCAACAGCACAGCACGGTCAGCCATTGTCGTCCTCCCGCGCCGCGAGTGCTTGGTGCGCCTCTCCCATGCCGTGCAGGTCTTGCCCTCGTCGCGCGTCATGTACTTGCGTGCCGGCTGGGAATACGACAACCGGATCGAGTCCGGAGTGCCGGTCGGCAGCGGCGCGGCGCACCAGTTCGCCGTGTAGGCATACACGCGCTTGTCGGTGTGTCGTTCCCAGTGACGGCATGTGCCGCATCGATGGTCGTCACGCTCGCTCATGCGTCCTCCCGCGCCGCGAGTGCTTGGTGCGCCTCCAACATGATTTGGGCTCCCTTTTCGCCAGCGGTGGTCAGCGCCTCCCGCAGCCGCGCGTTCTCCGCTTCAATGCTCGCGTAGTGCGCGACCGTGTCGGAGTAGCGGTTTTCGGCAGCGGTCGTCAGCCGCGCGACCTCGGCCTCAAGCGCGGTGATGCGGTCTGCGGCGAAGATCATCAGCGCGGCGTGCGGCGCTCCTGGGTCGCTTCCGGCGGCGAGGTGCAATTCCGCCGCAAGGCCGTCAAGCTGAGCGCCGTTTATGGCGGGGCGGCGGTTCCAGGCGGCGATGGCGTTGCGTTCCTCTTCGCGCGACGGCCCGAGTAAATAACAGTTCTTGTTCAGGCACAGCACTTGGAATCGGTCGTCTTCGGCTTGGCCGATTACTGCCTTGGAACCGCACAGTGGGCACGGCAACAGGTCACTCATGCCGGCCTCCCTTCAAGGAGGGGCGGGATGGCATTGGCATCCAATGCGTCACTGTGTGTTCGTCTGCGTATTGGTCCATTGCCGGCAGGAACAGGTCTCGACCTTTTTCGCCGTCAGATTCCCAATCGCGCATATAGGCTTCGGTCGCGAATCCCTCGTCTGCGAGCCACACCAATAAAGCCGGGGGACTGTCCGGAGCCGTCTCAATCGGCCGCCACTGGCGCTCGGCAAGCACGGCGTTGCGCTCCTCCAGGAGAGCTGCAAACGCGCGAGCTACCAACACAGCCTTGGCGTCGTCAGGGTCGTCCTCTTGCCAGATCAGGCTTTGGGCCGCGCGCTTCGCCGCCGCGAGGTCGGTGGGGGTCATGCCGCCGCCTTCGCCAGCAACTCGCGCCGCTTGGCATTCACGCCGTCGAATAGCCTGGTGTGCTGGTCTTTCCGCCTGTCGAGCATCCAGGCGACGGCTGCCTGTACCTTCTCGCGCGCCATGATTGCGTCGACTGCTTCACCGTCGGTGCAGGCGTTGACCTCGGCGAGCAATTCGTCGACTACGGCGGCAGTCTTGTCGATCGGCGTCGAATCCGCGCCGCCTTTCGACCAGGCGGCAATCGCGCGGCCGGTTTCCGTCGAGATCACGACGCCGTTGCGGAATATCTCAGCAAGAGCCGGGTGCGATACCTTTGTCACACGCAAGGCATGGTCGGGCAGGATCTCGGCGTGCGCGGTGAGCTCGAAGATGAAATCCTGATCCTGTTTCGGCGTATAGAAGTCATCTTTCACGATGGCGGTTTTTCCGGTCCGCTCGTCCTTCACTTGACGCGACTTGCGCTTCGCCCGCAGGCAACAAATCACATGCGACTTCGCCTGCAACAGCTTGAGCAGCATGCGTTGGTGCGCCGTCTTGGGCTCCTTCCAGCAGTGCAGGCCGGGCTTGCCGGTGCGCGCCTCGATCTGCGCCGCCATGTCGGCAACGCCGCCAAGCCCCTCCCATTCGTGCGACATGCTGTCGACGATGATGCACTCGGCGCCGGCCTGCTCGGCGGCCGCCATCGCTTCCATGTAGGCGGTCGGCGAAAAAGGCGCCTCGAGTTGGATCACGCCGTAGCCGCCCGGTACGACGTCGGCATAGAGCGATCCGCGGCCGCTCTCGGTGTCGATCAACACGACCTTGCCAGCCTCGCCGACCAGGCCGCGCGCGAGCAGTAATGCGGACAAGGTCTTGCCGCAACCGGATTGCCCATAGAGGCCAATCAACACTTTCGAATCGGCGCGCGTCGCCGGCCGTATCGTGTAGCCCATGTTCGCTCCTATGCTTGGTCCACAATCAATTCCTTGGCGGCCGCGGCGGCGAGCGCGCGGCCTTCCTCGCGCTTGACCGCATAGGCCGGCGGCGAGACGTGATGGACGGATGGCGCGTAACCGGGCCAGCGGTTCGCGGCCAGGCACTCGCGCCAGGCGCGAAAGGCTTGAGCGACGCGGTTGGTAGTGAACTCGCGCGCCACGTCGTCGAGCTCAACGACCGTGAAAGCGTGCGGCGGCTCGACCTCCTGCACAACGTAGAGGAAGCGGGGCGGCCGAGCGCCAGTAACGGCGGCGACGCCTTGAGGGTACAGGACGCCGGCAAAGTCGGATCCGAGGTCGAACAGCTTTCGCGACCAGGCGTCGGGCTCGGCTGTCGTCGTCGTCTTGTAGTCGACGATCAGGCCGCGCTTTTCCGACCACCAATCCGCACGCCCGCGGATCCAGGCGCCGTCATCGCGCCAGACGATCGTTGCCTCGCCGATACCTTGGTTGAAAACGTCGCCGACCTCATGCCCGACAAGGCCGCGGCGCAGCGTCGAAAGCATACGCTCGGCGGTCGCGTAGTCGTCGCGCAAGAGGGCAATTCCGCCGGCCTCCTCAATCTCGGTCTTTTCCTGCCGCGCGTCCTTGGTCCGCCAGTCGTCGAAATCGCAGCAGGTCACGTTGCGCGAGAGTGTCAGCATGGCATGCACAGCCGTTCCGAATGCCTGCGCCCGCGTCGAAGGACTGCCGACATAGTCGTCATTGAGCCGCGGGTGCGCGTACCACGCATGCAGCGGCGATCGACTGTAGAGCAGCGATAGGACCGAGGCGGACGCGGACGGCTCGACGACCGGGTCGCTGTGATAGTCGGCCTCGGACACGCTGCGATAGATGCCGGGCTGGTCGAGGTATTGGCGGGCGGGGGCGTTCATGCAGCAGTCTCCTCAATCTCGGATAGGGCCGCGTCTCGGCCTGCGTCGGTTTCGAGGTAGTCGCAGGCCCAGCACCAGATGGCTTGCTGGATGATCGTCGGCACGGTCAGGCCGTCGGCGGGCTCGACCGCGTGCAGGTCGACCTCGTCGGGCCAGCCCGGATCGGGCGCGTCTCCCCAAAGTCGCGCCGGCGCACCGCGGACATGGTTGAAGGTCAGCAGGACCGGCAGGCCGTCATCTGCGCCGGCCAGCGGGTACTCGGCGCGCATCGTGTATCGGCTCATCGTCCAACCTCCCGCGCCATCGCCCGCAACGCCGCCGCCGCGATGGCTGCCGCCCTGGTCGGCGCGCCGACGCTGTCGACGTCCTCGGCATGGTGGCGGTTGGAGAGCTTGCAGTAGATTTGCCCGCGCGGGCCGTCGTCGCTGAAGTGCGAGATAAACCAGCCGGGCGGGATGCGGCCCAACGCCCATTCAATACCGGGGCGGAATGCATCGTTTTCGTAAAGCGTGGCGATCCGCAGGAAATGCGCGGCGTCTCGCGTCGGCTTGGTCGCGGCGGCGGTCACTTCGCGGCCTCCCTGTTGACCTTCACGCACGAAACCCGCGACCCGCTCGGCAGCACGTTCGCCGCGCTCGCGAGGTCGAGGCTGCATGCCGTCGGCCCGGACAGCACCTTGCCGCGCAGCTCGCAGGCGTCGTCGCGGCAAACGAGCAGCCGCCAACCGTGCGCGGAGTCTTTCTCGGCCGCCCATACCGGGCCGCAGAAGTAGGCGGCGACGAAGCACGCGGCGCCGGCCGCGAGCAGGGCGGGGGCGATGTACCGGATCACGCGGCGGCCTCCGATTCGCCCAGCCCGGTCGCGAGCTCGGCCTCGGCCTTGTCGGCGCCGCTCCACAGATTGGCGGCGATCAACCTCGCCTCGTCGGGAGTGAGGCGAATCGTTAGGTCGATCGACGGCCCCGCATACGGGCCGATCGTCAACAGAAGCGACAACGAAACGTCGCCTGGGTGCACGACGACGGCGCAGTGGCGGCCGGCCATGCGGAAGGGCAGGGCGCGACGGTCGCTCATTGCGCGGCCTCCGCTGCGGCGATGGCGGCCAGAATTTGCGAGCGCATGCCCGCTCCTTTCGGGCCGCGCTCGCCCATGTACCAGCCGTATTGAGACAGCGCCTTGTCGGCCTCTTTCAACGCCTCCAGCAGCATCGGCGCGGCGGCGATTAAGCGGGCGTTTGCTTCGGCTTCTCGGCGTGTCGGCTCATAGTGGTCGTCGGCATGATCGACCACGGCGACGGGGTTCAGGTCCGGATTCGCAGAAATATGCCAGTAGCCATCACTGAATATCGGCTTGCGGGCGCCGTGATCGCGATAGCCGCTGATTGGGACGGCGCGCCATGGCCCCGGCGTGTGCTTGTTCATTGCGCGGCCTCCAGCTCAAGATCCCGAACCGCGACCCGCCGCCGCTGCCGCAGGCCGGCGACGTCGACCAGCACGACGGCGTCCGTCGGGCGGCGCAAAAAGTCGTACGCGATGGCGTCGACGGTGCCGCTACCGAGGGCGGCGTGGCGGATTTGGTCGCCGGGCTTGAGGGTGGCGGGCGTGGTCATTGGATCAACTCCTGTGCGCCGGCTCGAGTGAGACGCCGTAAAGCTGCGCAACCGTTCCAGCCCAAAACCAACAAGCGCGCGACGGAACGAAATCGGGAATTGCGATCGGCCGTTCAATCCGAAGATAGAACGCCGAGTCGGCGCAGCCTTTCCGGTAGTCGTCGATCGGGCGGGGCTTAGCCCATTCAGGGCGGGCGAGAGTGGCGGGCGTGGTCATTGGGCTCCCCGTGGTGACAAGAGAACCCTAGACGAATAGTCCGCTTCAAGCAAGACAAAACGTCCGCAAGCCGGACAAAAAAATAGCCGGCCTTTCCTGCCGGCGATTTTTCTAGCGGAAGCGGCCCGCGTCGATGCGGAAAACGTAGGGCCACGCGGCCCGGTCGAGCTCGGCGACGCCAGCCGGATTGTAGGCCCGGACCGTGAGCCGCTTGCCGTCGATCGCGACCAGGCGGCGGATTAGCCCGCGCTGGCGGCCGGCCGCGTCGGGCTCGGCGAGCAAGATGACGTCCTTGTCAGGCACGACGGGCAACGCTGGATTCGCGAGCAGCCGGTCGCCGCGCTCGAAGCGCGGGGCCATCGTGTCATCCGGGACATAAATGCAAAACGCCTGCGACTGCGGGCTGATGTACTCGGGGCGCGGTAGGTACTCGACAACGGATCCTGTAAGCATCCAGCCTTCCCCCGTTTCGATCGTCTCTCGGATCGGCAGCGGAGATTCAGGCGCCCAAGTGATGGGGGGCGTCCGCTCGATTACATTGCCAATGCCACTAGTTCGCATTGCACCTTCACTGCGGTCAACAGGCTTGCGCGGCTCGGCAAGTGTCGCTGTGCGGGGCGGCGTTCCGGTTCCGGACAGCAGCCACGCAACATCCGCCCCGGTCGAGCGAGCGGCGGCAATATATCTGGTAGCCCATTTGCTGGGGATGGAATCGCGCTGAACGTGCTTCTGTGCGCTTTGGTACGGGACGCCGGCCCGATCTGCGAAAGCCGCGAGGGATTCAAATCCCGCGGCCGTCCATAGCTGTTTCAGTCTCTCGCCCTGCATTTTTGGTCTTTATCGTAATTGTTCGGACAAGGGGTCTTGCGCACGTCCGGGACATTCTGTATGGTCGCGGACATGCAGTCGTTCTGTGATCTTATCGACAAGCTCGGCGGCCCGGTCGTCCTGGCGCCCGTGCTCGGCCAGACGCAAGACGCGGTCCGCAAGATGCGCGCCCGCAACCGTGTCGCCCCGATGCACTGGCGCGCGCTGATCGACCTGGCGCGCGAGCAGGGGGTGCGCGGCGTCACGGTCGAGCGCATTGCCGCGCTGGCGATGACGGCGCCCAGCGGCCGGCGCGACAAGAGGGCGGCGTAATGTCGGCCGCCTTTGCCGCCCGGATCGCCGAGGCGCAGACGCCGGAACAGCGCGAGCGCGCGCAGCTCCAATGGGCGCGCGAGTGGCTGCGCGTCACGGTCGAGGCCGGCGACAATACCGGGTTTGCCAAGGTGCTGTTGCCGGTGGTCGAGGCGCACCTCGCCGCGACCGAGCCGAAGGAACCGGAGAAGCCGGCGACCAAGACTGTCGAGCGGTGGCATCTCCAGTACGTTTTCCACTGCATCGCGACCCAGCGCGACGAAACCGCCTGCGAGGTCTACCGAACGCGGGAGGAGGCTGAAGAAGCCAAGACGTGCGGCGGCAAGGGTCGCTTGCGCGAGGTCACTGGCCCGCATCTTTACCGGGTGATGAGCGATGAGTGAGATACGGGTCGACAAGGGCGTTCACCTGCCGCCGCCCGCGGGCGGCCCGGGTAGGCCGGCGAAGTATCCATGGCGGATGCTTCAGATTGGTGACTCGTTCGTCTGGGGGCCGGCCGAGGGGCATTCATCGCGTGTCAAGGCGAGCGGTCTTGCATCGAAGATGGCCGAAAAACTGGGCGCGAAGTTCACGACCCGCGCCATCGAGGAAAACGGCCGCAAGGTCATCCGCATTTGGCGGGTCGCCTGATGAAATCACGCGACCACCACACGGGGGACGCAGCCGGGCGAGCGGGGGCCGCTATTCGGTGCTCGCCCGGCTGCTGGACCGCCAGGAGCCGTGGCGGTCGAGTTCCCCGCGCGAACGCCTCTCTCTGCCACTCGTCGATCGCGCGCACCTGCCGGGCCTTCGGGCTCGGCTCTTTCTTTGTCAATTCCCCGTGTCTCGATTACCGGCTCCCTGCTGTGCGGCGTGCCTGCACGGATGCCCGTTTTCGGGTTTACCAACTCGCCGCGAGCCCCGAGGGCGGGGGTAGGGCTCACACTAACTTTCTGCGCCTCAAGCCGGCAAGCGATGCGGCGCAGGACTTCGCCAAGGGACTGAAAACCTCCGTTTGGTTGGCGTGTCGTCATGACCGCCAACCTAGGAGGATGAATGCCCCCGTTCGTGCACAAGTCGTCCCCATCGGAGGGAAAAGCCATGCCGGCCGTAGTTGAGGCCCGCGACCTGTTGTGCGCCGTGCCGCGCGAGCACGCCGAGTCTAAGCTCGGCTGGCTGCGCAAGGTCGCCGGCTTCTTCGGCATCACGCCCAGCCAGGCGCGGAAAATCTACTACGGCGAACGCAAGGGCATCGACGCCGACCTCCTCGCGTCGATGCGGAACCGTGTTGGGCAACTACAAGAGCGCGCCGCAGCGCGTCAGGAGAGACTGCATGAACTTCGGGACCGACTCGCCGAACTCCGATCCGATCAGGGAGGCGGAAGTGCTGATCGAGGTGGCGGAGCAACTGCACCGAGCGGCGGACGAAGCGACGGAGCGGGCGAGGGCTGCCTGCGAAAGGGCGAACCGGCTGCCGCTGTTCGAGCGGCTGCAGACGCGGGTCGATAGGCGGGACAGGGAGGGTCGGTGATGCCGAGCGCTATCGAAAGGATGCGCGCACTGAGCGCTCGCGACCGAGCGACCAGCTGCGTCGAATGGCTCGGAGCAAAGAGCAACGGCGGCTATGGCAGCTTTTCCTTGAACGGAAGACGAGTCGGCGCGCACAGGGCGGCTTTCGAGATTGCGTACGGGCCGATACCAGACGGTCTGGATGTCTGCCACCGGTGCGACAACCCTAGCTGCATCAACCCAGATCACCTATTCGCCGGCACGCGCCGAGAGAACGTCCTGGATATGCACGCCAAGGGACGTCAGCGACACGCCTGCGGCGACGACCACCCCAGTGCGAAGCTGAGCTGGACCAAGGTCGCGAGCATACGCAGTGACACGCGCACCCACCGCGCCATAGCAGCCGACTACGGCGTGGCCCACACGGTTATTGGCCGCATTAAACGGCAGGAAATGTGGAAGAGGCAGGCCACCTCGCAGGGAGGCGACCATGGCGTGGCTTGAGGTAGATACCGATGTCGGCGCCAAGGCGGCCGGCCGGGCGAAGTACAGCGTGGCCCTGAAGCACGGCGGCGCCCGCGTGAGCGTGCCGAAGCACATCGTCGACCAGCTCGGCTGGAAGAAGACCGCGACCTTCAAGCTGCTGGTCGGCGCCGGCGAGATGGACGGCAAGCTGCGGCTCGAGCCGTCCGACGGCGGACGCATCGCGGCGAAGACGGCGCCGGGCAGGGGAGCGGCTGGCCTGCTGGTCCGCCTCGGTCGCTGGCCGCAGCTGGCGCCGCGCGATGTGGATGCCGTCGCGGTCGACCACGAGATCGACAAGGCCGCCCTGGTGATCACGCTGCCGCGGCATGCGGTGATGGCGGCGCCACCGCCGCCGATCCCGAGGGCGACGGTTCCGGCCCCGCCGACTGCCGGCAAGCGCGATGTCACCAGCCAGTTCTTCAACGACCCGAAGCCGAAGGCCGCAATGACGGCCGGCACGCGGGGCATCACCCGATGAGCGACACACCGATCAGCGCCGGGCGGCTGAAGTCCTTTGTCGAGCGCATCGAGAAGCTCAACGAGGAGCGGAAGGCGATCGGCGGCGACATCCGCGACGTCTACGCCGAGGCGAAGGGCGTCGGGTATGACGTACCGACCATCCGCCGCGTCGTGAAGTTGCGGGAGAAGGACGCCGCCGACCTGGCCGAGGAGGAGGCGCTGCTGGACACCTACCGGCTCGCGCTCGGGATGGAACATCACGGCCTGGAGGAGCAGGCCGAGAAGCGCGTCGATCGCCGGGTGGCCGAGGTCCGGCGCTGCATGAAACTGTCGAACAACGGCCAGCCGCCACGGATCGACGCCATCATGCGCGAGCTGGGTTGCAGTAGCGGGAAGGCATCGACGATCCGCAAGCAGTGCGAGGAATTGCTGGCCGCCGCAGTTTCAATTTCAGCCGAGTCGACGCGCGGTGAAAATGAAACGCCGCACGATCCCGAGACAGGCGAGGTGCAGCCCGAGGCGCCCGACATGGGGAATCCCATATCGACCGCGCCGGCCGTTTCCCGTGAAACCGACCCGGACATCATGGCCCGCGCCGCCCGCTGGGCCGCGTCAAGCGACACCGGCGCTTCATCGAAGGCCATCCTCGGCGTGATGACCGGCGCGCCGCCGAAGGGCTGGTACTGCTACCCCAGCGACAGCGACGACTTTGGCCGCTGTGCCCGGCTGCTGGAGGCGGTGCCGGAATGGCGCCCGCGCATCGGCGAGATGGTGGCGGTCGGCCCGGAGTGGGGCGCCATCGCCGGCGCCTGGGACGAGCTCGATGCGATGCACAAGGCCGGCGAGCCGCTGCATCGCCGCATCCGCGAGCTGGTCAGGCCGCACGAGGACAAGCGCAACAACCTGGTGCGCATGGGCGAGGGCACGACCGTCGTGTTCGGCGACGACCTCTCAATCCCCGACATCCTGAAGCGCGAGAGGGCGCCGGCATGAAGCGCATGTGCCCAGCCGCCCTCCTGATCGCCCTCGACCTGGCCGCAGACATCGCCGCCGAGCGGTATGCGCGGACCAAGTCGCACCGGGCGCGCGTCGCGATGGTGGCGGCGAGGGCGGCGGCGTTGAGGGGGCGGCGGTAATGGGCGCGAAGTCCAGACGGAAGGGCGCCAGCGGAGAACTCGAGGTGGCCGAGCTGCTGCGCACCCACGGTTTCGCCGCCCGTCGCGGCCAGCAATTCAGCGGCTCACCGGACTCGCCCGACGTCGTCCACGACATTCCAGGCGTGTTTATAGAGGTCAAGCGCACCGAGTCCTTCCGCCTCTACGCCGCGATGGAGCAGGCGAAGACCGACCGCAAGGCTGGCGACATTCCGGCCGTCTTCCACCGATCGAATCAGCGGCCGTGGGTCGTCGTGTTGGATGCGGCTGACTTCCTGACGCTGGTCAAGGCGGCGCGGCCATGAACGACGGCCTCGCCCGCATGGCTGCCGCCGCTGAGATCGCCGTGTGGGCGGGCGTGATCGGATTTCTACTCTGGGGAGGACCGCCGACGTGGTGATGATGGACGACTTCGGGACCCTGGCCGCGATCGAGCGGCGCCGCGCCGCCATCATGGGGCCGGCGCGGGCGCTGCCGCTGCCCACCTCCGCCGGTGAGATTCGCCGATTGGAGAGCGCCGCCAATATGCTTCGCGAGGAGGTCGAGAAGCTGCGTCGGCAGGTCACCCGGCTGCAACGCGAGAATGAGGCGCTCCGCACCGCCGGGCCGCGGTGGCGCGTCCCCAAGGTCACCACGGCGGACATCCTGCGCGTGGCGGCCATCGTGACGGGATTCGGCGCCGGCGAGATGAAGGGGCCAAGCCGAGCGCCCGAGCTGGTGAACGCCCGGCACTTCGCCATGTACCTGGTGCACGTCGCCCGGCGTGACCTGTCGCAGCCGAAGATCGGGGAGCTGTTCGGCGGTCGAGATCACACCACGGTCGGGGCCACGCTCACCAAGGTGCGGAAGAGGCTCGGCGCCGAGCCGTTCCGCTCCTGGCTGGATGACGGCCGCGTGCGCGACCTGCTCGAGCAAACCGCCGCCGGGGAGGCACTGAGCGAGCGGGCGGTGGCGTTTATGGCGGCGGAGGGGTGATGGTGCGCGTCGAGCAGGGCGACATGCTGGAGGTGCTGGGGCGCATGGTGGCCGAAGGCGTCCAGGTGTCGTCCGTTGTTACCGATCCCCCCTACCACCTCACCGCGAACAAGAAAGGCGGCAGCGGCGAGGCGTCCGTCAATCTGGAGTCGCCGTACGGTCGTTCCCGCATCACGACCGGCTTCATGGGGCAGAAGTGGGACGGCGGCGACATAGCGTTCCGGCCTGGAACCTGGCGCCTCTGCTACGACCTGTTGCCTCCGGGCGGCCACCTCCTAGCCTTCAACAGCACGCGCACGTTCCACCGCATGGTGACGGCGATCGAGGAGGCTGGGTTTGAGATTCGGGACACGATCGCCTGGATGTACGGCCAGGGCTTCCCGAAGTCGCTGAACGTGTCGAAGGCGATCGACAGGCACCACGGCGACACAAGGCCAGTCATCGGACGTGAGCGGGTCACGAACGACATTCGGGGTGGAGCACTACTCGACTGCGCGCATGACGGCTTGCGACCGGCTTTCGAGCGCGACATCACCTCGGCGGCCTCGGCGGCCTCGGCGGCCTGGGACGGCTGGGGGACCGCGCTCAAACCAGCGATGGAACTGATCTGCGTCGCCCGCAAGCCGCTCGACGGCACGGTCGCGGCAAACGTGCTGCGGCATGGGACAGGCGCGCTGAATATCGACGGGTGTCGCGTTCCAGTCTCGGATGTCGCCTATGCCAAAAATGCCAGTGGCGATCGTGGCCATGCCGTGAACCGGAAGCGCGAGATGGAGTTCGCCATGACGGCGGGCCATGCGCATGAAGCCGGCCGCCACCCGGCAAACATCGTCCACGACGGGAGCGCGGCTGTAATCGAGGCGTTTCCGATGCAGCAGTCGGGCGGCACGCCGCCCAGCCGCCCGCGCGACAAGACGCGGCACACCTACGGCGCTTTCGGTGGGCAGGAGAATCCCAACGGCATCGGCTCGACGGCCGGCAGCGCGGCGCGGTTCTTCTACACCGCGAAGGCAGACGCCGACGATCGCCTCGGCAGCAAGCATCCGACGGTCAAGCCGGTAGACCTCATGCGCTGGCTGGTCCGCCTTGTCACGCCGCCGGGCGGCACGGTGCTGGACCCGTTCGCCGGCAGCGGGACAACCGGCATGGCGTGCCTGGCCGAGGGCCTGGACTGCATCCTGGTCGAGCGCGAGGCCGAGTACGTCGCCGACATTCGACGCCGCATCGCGCACGTCAGCGGCACCGATACGCCCCTATTCAGCCAGCCGACGGAGCCCGCCTGATGGCGCAGCAGCTGCCCGAGCCGCTCGTGCCGGCGTTCGCACGCGGTTCTCACGCCGCCGTCACGTCGGCGTCCAGTACCTTGATTCCGGCCGCAGTCGCGGGCAGTATCGCCAATGGAGCTTCACACCTCCTCTCAGGCGGACCCGGCCCGCGAGCCGGCTTTTCTTTGCCCGCGTGTCCGCGCGGCAACCCGCATTCGAATCGGTGCAAGCCGATGGGTGGCGGGAGTCCGGCAACCGTAAGGCCCGGGCCTGTCCTGAACAGGTGTGAGCTCCCGTCATTCGCGCGGTCTCACAGCCTCTCGAATGGCGCCAGCAACGCCGTTCAGGAGGCTGCTATGCCGAAGCCCAAGCTTCACGTCGTCACGAATCTGCCCGCGAAAACCGCCCTGCCGCACGACCTGGTGGTCGGCCTGCAGGGCATCAAAGTCCTGATCGATCTGTTCGACGGCCTCGCTGAGCGCGGGCATGTCGGCATCGTCGAGGGTGTCCTGCTGGTCGGGCTGCGGGAGCAGTGGGCCAAGGTCGCCCAGGCGGCTGGGTGGGAGAGGTAGCCGATGGCTCGAATCCGCACCATCAAGCCGGAGTTCTGTGAGAGCGAGAGCGTCGGGAAGCTCTCGCGAAACGCGCGCCTCCTTTTCATCCTTCTGTGGACCTTCGTGGATGATTCGGGAAAGTCTCGCGCATCCTCGCGACTCCTCGCGAGCCGTCTGTACCCATACGACGATGACGCTATGGAGGAAATCGGCGGCTGGTTGGAGGAGTTGGAGCTTGGCGGCCACATCCGCCTCTACGAGGTGGATGGCGCTCAGTACCTCGATATTCCTAAGTGGTTGAATCATCAGAAGATTGACCACCCCAGCAAATCACGCATCCCGGATTTTCGCGAGGACTCGCGAGCCCTCGCGAGTGATCCCGAGACATTCGCGCCTCATACCTTGGACCTAGGACCAGTACCTAGGACCAAGGACCTAGGACCGTCCGAGCGCGCGAGCGCGCCGACGACGACGCCAACGCCGCAGCCGCGCGGCACCCGCATCCCTGACGATTGGACGCTGACCGATGACGACCGAGCCTTTGCCCGAGACCTCGGACTGGACTCCGAGGCGACTGCCGCCGCCTTTGCGGACTACTGGCGCGCCAAGCCGGGCGCAGGAGGCCGCAAGGCCGACTGGTCAGCGACATGGCGGAACTGGTGTCGCCGCGAGAGCGGAGATCGACCCGCTGGTGTCGCGCCAGTTCGGGCCGTTCACCCTGCCCGCGGAAACGATGCGTTCTTTGAGCAGCTCGCTCGCATCGCATCTCGTGACCCAGCGTAGCTCGCTGTTCGGCGCCGATGGGCAGTTCGACGGCGTCGGGCTTGCGCCGTTCCAGATCCGTGCCGGCGTGCCGCGCGAGACGCTGGCGAGGGACCTCGACGCAGTGATCGTGAGCCTGCTGCCCGGCCCTCGGCAGCAGATCGCGCACGAGGTCGCGAAGCTGATGATCCGCACGAAGGCCCGCGTGCATGGAGATGGCGAGGCGAAGTTGCTGGCCGAGACGATGGTCGACGACCTCTCACGCTACCCGCTCGATGTGGTGCGCTTCGCCTGCCAGTACTGGATCGAGGGAGGACGGGACGCGCGGTTCTTCCCGTCTTGGCCCGAGCTGCGGGAAATCTGCGAGAAGCGCATGGATGGGCGCATCAGGCTCAAGAGGGCGCTTGAGTGGGCGATTGGGGATGCAGCATGACCGTAGCCGAGCTGCTCGACCGCATCGCTGCCGCCTACCAGGGCGCCACACCCGAGGCCATGGCGACGTTCAAGCCGGTCTTCCACGCTCGCCTTCGCCAGCACGAAGGGCCAGCCCTGGCCGAGGCCGCGAACGCCGTGCTGGGCGCGTTCAAGCCCACGGTCCGACAGCCCTTCCCGATCCCGCTGGACTTCGAGACGCAGCTGCCGGCGCGCCGCGTGAAGATGCCAGGCGGCCCGGCCAAGCGGCTCGACATCCCAGCCCGCAACGACCGCATGCGCGAGCTGCTGACGCAGTGGCGCCGGCGACAGGGCGACAAGGCGAGCAAGGGCGTGCCCGAGGTCATGCGCGCCTTGGAGCACATCGCCAGCCTGCATGCATCGTTCCGGTCGTGGTCTGACAACCCGGCCGCCATCGTGCTGACCGTCGAGGAACTGATGCAGGCGCGACACCGGGCGATCAGCCAGCAGCGGCGGATCGAGTTCGGGTCGCTGCCGCCGAAGTCGCCGGAAGCGTTCTTCGCCCAGGTCGAGACGATCGCCAACCGCTGGGGGATCGCGACCAGGATCGAGGACTGGACGGCCAAGACGAGCGAGCGGACTGAGTGGCGGGCGACCGAGGTGGGAAATCCCTTGTCGGGCCAACCGACGCCGCCACCGCTGCCACAGACACCCCGCACCAAGGCCGCGGCACTGCAGGCCCGAGCCCGCTTCTGGCGCACACAGCCGAACGGCGCCGCCATGGCCGACCAGTGCGAGGCCGAGGCCGCGGCGATCGTGGGCGACATCGAGCACCGGGACGAGCCGGTTGGAGAGGCGGCATGAGGTCCGCCAGTCCCTACCGCGATGTAGCGGTGGTGCTTGGGACGAAGACGCGCTCTTCGCCGCCCATCGTCGTGGTCAGCCTCCAGCGAGTGAACATCGAAGCTATTCAGGACGGGTCGCCAATTCTGCTCAAGCCGGAGGACACGGGCCTCGACTGCGCGATCATCGTCGCGTGGGGTGGCGAATCGGAGGCCGAGGCACGCGCCATGGTATTTCGGCTACTGGGCAAGCCATGAGCGCGCCTTACCGCGAGCACCGCATCCGCACCTCGCTCGAGCGGTACGTCGGCGAGCGGCAGACGACGGACGATGAGCTGCGGGCCTTGGTGCGCAAGGCGAGGGCAGCAGGCGTGGTCGTGTTCCTGCACACCGAGTTGGAGCGCGTCCCGGTCATGTCACGCGAACTGATCCTGGCCGAACATCGGCGGCTGTGCGGAGGCTGACATGGCGTTCAAGTTCAGGAAGGGCATGCAGGCGGGCACGCGCGAGATACCAGCGGCGTCGCTGCGGACGGGCAGCAGGGTCGACCGCAGTCCCCGGGTCGGGCCGACGCCAGAGACCCTGGACAAGCTGCAGCCCGATGGCCTGCTGGAGCTGCTGGTGCGCGGCCCCGATGACGGCGGCATCGATCCGGCCGCGCACGAGGCGCTGCTCGAGATCGAGGCGACCTTTCGTATCATCGAGCGCATCGTCGGCGCCAGCGGCCCGACATGGATAGGCGACCGCACTGGAGTGGGCGATGCGCCCATCAGCGACGGCGCCGCGCGCTGGTGGGCGATCTGGAACCTGTGGGCCACGGAGCTGTTCCGGGTGACCGCCATCAGCCGGGGCCGTGGGCGCGGTGTCCTTGGCTTGCAGGTGGCAGTCATCGTCGAGAGCAGGAAGCGGGTCGATGGTGACGCCGTAGCCATCCTGCGCCAGGCCGCGGATCTGTGGCAGGACACGCGGCGAGCCTATGACGACGCCATCCGCGCCGGCAAGAATCCGATTGACATCTGGGTCAGAGCTTGCCAACCATCCGAACGATGACTTGCGCCCGGACGGAACCACCCGCCCGGGCGTTTCCGTGAGTGGCCGATGGCAACCCGACCGCCAACCTATCGGCCGCCCGGGTACAAGCCCCGGCACCAGGCAGAGCGCGAGCGGAAGGCAAAGCTCGACCTGCAGCGCCCGCCCTCGACCGACCGAGGCTATGACGCCGCTTGGCGCAAGGTGCGGCGGCAATTCCTCGAGCGGCACCCGATCTGCTGCGAGTGCAGCGCCCCGGCGACCGACGCCGACCACGTCAGGAGCGTCCGCGAACGGCCCGACCTGCGGCTGAGCTGGTCGAACCTGCGGCCCTACTGTCACCGCCACCACTCGGCCCGCACCGCCCGCGACCAGGGCTTTGCAAAGCGGTCGCATGGTGCGATGCACACCTAGGGGTGGTGTCATGGTGCGGCGCACACACCACCCCTGGGCGCGCAACATTATTGCGCGGGGCGGGGTCGGATCTCTGGCCGTAGGGGGCTGCAACCGCGCGGGCAGTCAAATTTTCGGTCAGACAAATTGACCTTCGGGGAAAATTCGCATGCGAACCGGTCCCAAGGGCAACTCGCCCGAGCAGCAGCGCGCGCACGGGGAAACCAGGCCGTCCCGCGCCATCGTCTCGCTCTACCCCGACCACGCCAGTCGTCCCGACCCTGATCACATGCCCGCCCCGAAGGGCATGTCGAAGGAAGCGCGGAAGATCTGGGACACGAAGGTCGCGCGATACCGCCAGCGCGGCCAGAAGGTCCAGGGCTTCGAGGACGCGCTGCGCCAGTACTGCGAGCTCGAGGCCGAGCTGAACCGGTGCTGGAGCAAGGGCATTTCGCCGACCATGGCGATGGTGAACGGCCATCGGCTCTACTCGGCCGAGTTCTTCGACACACCGGCGGCGCAGAAGGTTTCCGCGCATGGCAAGCCCGTCGACAATCCATTCGCACGGAACGGCCGGCGCGATGCCGCCGGAGGGCCCTGAGGACCGCGATTACGTCGCGATCGGCCGGCAGTACGCCGAGGACATCGTCGCTCGCCGGATCGTGGCCGGGAAGTGGGCCCGGCTGGCATGCAAGCGCCACCTCGAGGATCTGAAGCGCCCCGACTGGGAGTACGTCTTCGACGCCTGGCACGCCGCCGACATCTGCGACTTCATCGAGAAGCTGCCGCACATCGAGGGCGTGTGGGATACGCCGACGATCAGACTGGAACCGCCGCAGGTCTTCATCCTGACCACGATCTTCGGTTGGCGGCGTCGCTCCGATGGCTTCCGGCGCTTCAGCTCGGCCTACATCGAGGCGGCCCGCAAGTTCGCGAAGTCGACGCTGACCGCCGGCGTGGCGCTGTACTGCCTTTGCTGCGAGGGCGAGCCCGGGCCCCAGATCGTGATCGGCGCCACGACCGGAGAGCAGGCCGGCAAGGTGTTCAACCCGGCGAAGGCGATGGTCGACAAGGTCCCGGCGCTGCGCGAGGCCTTCGGCCTGGAGACATTCGCCCGGTCGATCGCGTGTGAGCAGAACGGCGGCTTCATCCAGCCGATCAACGCGAAGGGCAAGACCCAGGACGGCTGGAACCCGCACCTCGGAGTCCTCGACGAACTGCACGCCCACAAGGATCGCTCGCTGTTCGACGTCATCAAGTCGGCGATGGGGGCACGAAAGAACCCGTTGCTCTGGATCATCACGACGGCCGGCTTCGACACGAACGGCGTTTGCTACGAGCAGCGGACGCTCGCGACCAAGATGCTCGAGGGCGTGGTGCCGCTCGACCATCTGTTCGCGGTGATCTTCACCCTCGACGAGAAGGACGACCCGTTCGACGAGCGGGTCTGGGTCAAGGCCAACCCGATGCTCGGCATCACGCCGCGGCTCGAGGTGATGCGGGCCGCCGCGAAGGACGCGAAGGCCTCGCCGCGCGAGGAAGGCAACTTCAAGACCAAGAACCTGAACGTCTGGATGTCGGCCGCGTCGGCGTGGCTGAACATGGTTCAGTGGCAGGCCTGCGGCGACGCCACGCTGGGCTGGGATGCCTTCGAGGGGCGGGACTGCTGGATCGGCTGCGACCTCGCCGACAAGAACGACATCACCGCGGCCGTGCTGGCCGCCTTCGACGACGACGGAAGGCTGATCTTCAAGCCGAAGTTCTGGCTTCCCGAGGCGGTGCTGCGCTCGCCGGAGCACGGCGAGGGCAGGGGATCGGCGCAGTACAGGACGTGGGCGGCCGGCGCCGATCCGGCGCTGATCCTGACGCCGGGTGACTGGGTCGACCACGCCGAGGTCGAGGCGGTGGTGCGGGACTGGATCGCGCGCTACTCGGTGCGGAAGGTCACGTTCGACCAGTTCGCCGCGGCCCAGCTGATGGCCGTCCGGCTGAACGAGGACCTGGCCACGCCCGACAATCCACTGGCCCAGATTCTCCACAAGAAGGCCGTCAACGTCACCGATCCGGCGAAGGATCTGGAGGCCAGGGTCAAGAGCGGCCCGAACAGGCTGCGGCACGACAACAACCCGGTGATGAACTGGATGGCGTCGAACGCCTGCGTCGCCCGCCGGCGGGACGAGACGATCCTGCCGATCAAGGAAAGCGAGATGTCGCCGAACAAGATCGACGGCATCGACGCGCTGATCAACGCGATCCATCCGGCGATCGTGAATCCGGCCGCGCCGGGCCGGTCCTTCTGGGACCAGTGACCGACCGAGGATCCGCATGGGCATCATGGATTTCATCCGCCGGGCGACGTCCTCGCGGAAGGACACGCTCGACATCTGGCGGCAGGTCTATGGCGCGCGAGAGGTGAAGTCCGGGGCGCGCGTGAACTACGCGACGTCGATCGAGGTCACCACTGTGCTCGCCTGCGCCGGCGTGATTGCCGACGCGATCGCCACCGTGCCGCTCAAGCTGTTTCGGACGACGCCGCAGGGGCGGGAGGAGGCCGCCGATCACCCGGTCGCGATGCTGCTGCGCGGCCAGATGAACGAGTGGCAGAACAGCGTGGAGTTCCGCGAGCAGGTCGGGATGCACCTGGCGCTGGTGCGGAACGCCTTCGTGTTCGTGAACCGCCTGGGCGACGGTCGGATCAGTGAGTTGATCCCGTTCGAGCCGCAGTGGGTCACGGTCGAGCGGGGAAGCGACTACTCTCTGAGGTACAAGGTCCGCCCGCCGGGCGGGAGCGAGCAGATCTTCTCCCAGGCGCAGATCTGGCACCTGCGGGCCTACCCCAACTGGAACGGCTTTTTCGCTAGCGAGATCGTCAACCTCGCGCGCGAGGCGATCGGTCTCGCGATGGTGACGGAGGAGGCGCACGCCAGGCTTCACAAGAACGGCGCGCAGATCGGCGGCCTCTACTCCGTCGAGGGCACGCTGACCAAGGAGCAGCAGGATCGCTTGGCGACCTGGCTCGAGCAGGAGGTGCAGGGCGTCGCCAACTCGTCGAAGACGTTGATCCTCGACCGCAGCGCGAAGTTCACCCCGATCTCGATGACGAGCATCGACGCACAGCACCTCGAGACGCGACGCTTCCAGATCGAGGAAATCTGCCGCGCGATGCACGTGCTGCCCATCATGGTCGGCCACTACGACAAGAACAGCACCTACGCCTCGGCCGAGCAGATGTTCCTCGCGCACGCCGTCCACTACGTCCGGCCCTGGCACCGCCGGATCGAGGCGAGCGCGAACGCGTCGCTGCTGACCGAGCGGGAGCGCGCCCAGGGCTACTACTTCAAGTTCCTCGACGCCGAGCTGCTGCGCGGGTCGGCCGAGGTGCGCGCCGCCTTCTACGCCAGCGGCATCACGAACGGCTGGCTGACCCGAAACGAGGTGCGTGGGTACGAGGAGTTGAACGAGATCGAAGGCCTGTCCGTGCCGCTCATGCCGCTCAACATGGCGGACGGCACCGACCCGCCGTCCTCGGACACCACGGCAGAGGACAACCCCCAGGATCCGGCGCCGCCGGCCGATCCGTCCCAGCAGTAGGAGCATCGATGATGCAGTGGAAGGATGCGAGCGGCGGCGACATCGAGCGCGCCGTCGTCGGGTCTCTGTCGGAGTTCAAGTTCGCCGACGCGACCGATGGCAACGCCGGCACGTTCTCTGGCTACGGCGCGGTCTTCAACAACATCGACCTGGGCGGCGACGTCATCGCGCCTGGCGCGTTCAAGGCGACGCTCGATCGAGCGAAGGGCTCGGGCAACTGGCCGGCGATGCTGTTGCAGCATGGTGGCGGCATGCTGGGCGGCGCCGAGGACATGACGCCGATCGGCATCTGGACGGCGATGAGCGAGGACGCGAAGGGCCTGTGGGTCGAGGGCAAGCTCGCCGACACGCAGCGCGGCCGCGACGTCTACACGCTGCTGAAGATGCAGCCGCGGCCGGCGATCACCGGCCTGTCGATCGGCTACCAGGCGAAGGAATGGTCCGTGCGGACGCAGCCGCATGAGCCGAAGCGCACCTTGAAGGCGGTCGAGCTTTTCGAGGTGTCGCTGGTCACCAACCCCATGAACCCGGTCGCGCGCATCGATAGCGTGAAGTCGGGCATGGAGCTTCTGCGAGAGTTCGAGCGGTTCGCCACGCGTGACGCTGGCATGAGCCGCTCCGAGTTCCGGCGCTTCATGGCGCCGGGCCTCAAGGCCTTCCTTGCCACGCGCGACGCTGGCGCTGGGAACGGTCGCGAACTGGTCGACAGCCTGGAAGGGCTCGCCGACCGCATCCGCAACCTCACCGCATAGGTTCAATTTCCCATGTCCACCGAGAACATTCCGACCACCGAGGAGTTCAAGGGCGCGATCGACAAGCTCGGCCGCGCCTTCGAGGACTACAAAAAGGCAAACGACGAGGCGCTGAAGAAGCACGACGTCGTGACCGACGAAAAGGTCGCGCGCATCGATGCCGAGCTCAACAAGCTCTCCGCCCTGAAGGACGCCATGGATGCCGGCCTCAAGGCCGCGCAGACCCGCGCCGACGACCTGGAGAAGCGGTTCGGCCGCCCCGGGGGTCCCGGCGCCAACGGCGATGCCGACGTGGAGGTGAAGGAGGTCAAGACCTTCAACCTGCACGCCGCCTCGATCGCGCAGGCGACCAACCGCGCCATCCCGGCGCCGGTGGATGTCGACGGGCTGCGTGCCTACAAGTCGGCCTTCTCGCGCTCCCTGAAGGTCGACCCGCGCGTGCTGACGGTCGACGAGATGAAGGCGCTGCAGATCGGCGTGCAGGCCGACGGCGGCTTCACCGTGCCGCCCGACCTGAGCGGCCGCATCGTCACGCGCGTCTTCGAGACAAGCCCGATCCGCCAGATCGCCTCCGTCCAGACGATCGGCGGCAGCGAGCTCAAGGGCGTCGTCGACCGCGACCAGGCCGGCGCGATCCAGTGGGGCTCGGAGACCGCGGCGCCGACCGACAGCACCACGCCGCAGATCGGCGAATGGTCGATCCCGGCGAACGAGGGTCGCGTCATGCCGAAGGCGACGCAGCAGATCCTCGAGGACTCGAACATCGACATCGAGGCGTGGCTGTCGCGCAAGGTCGCCGACCGCATCACCCGCGGCCAGAACGACGCCTTCGTGAACGGCACCGGCGTCGGCCGCCCGCGCGGCTTCACCACCTACACGACGGCGGCCACCGCCGACTCGTCGCGCACCTGGGGCACGATCGAGCACAAGGGCACCGGCGTCTCCGGTGACTTCGCGTCCACCTCACCGGCCGACATCCTGTTCGACCTGATCGGCGCGATGAACCCGCGCTACCTGGCGAACGCGAAGTGGGTGACGCGCCGCGAGGTCATCACCAAGGTGCGCAAGTTCAAGGGCGCGACGACGGGCGATTACCTCTGGCAGCCGGGCCTCGTGGCCGGCGCGCCGAACACGATCCTGGGCTTCCCGATCGTGATCGCGATGGACATGCCGGCGCTCGGCAGCGCCTCGCTGTCGATGGCCTTCGGCGACTTCTCCGAGGGCTACCAGATCGTCGATCGCGTCGGCATGACGATGCTGCGCGACCCCTACAGCAGCAAGCCGTACGTGCTGTTCTACACGCGCTTCCGCCTGGGCGGTGACGTCGTCGACTTCGACGCCATCAAGTTCGTGAAGTTCAGCTGATCCTTCGGCGGCGGTCGCATAGGCCGCCGCCTCCTCTCCCCTCACCAACTTCATCGAGAGAGACAAGACCATGCGCGATGGAATGAGCTATCTGGCGCCGAAGGTGGGCATCGTCCCCACGGTGCAGACCAACAGCAGCGCGGCGATCGTCGGCGAGATCATCGATCGGCTGGGCTTCGAGTCGGTGACCTTCATCGTCATCACCGGCACGCTGACCGACGCCGACGCCACCTTCGCGGTGACGCTGGCCGAGAGCGACGACAGCGGCATGAGCGGGTCGAACGCCGTTGCCGCGGCCGACCTGATCGGCGCCGACGCGACCAACTCGGCGCTCACGAACGCCTCGTTCACCTTCGCGGGTGACAAGAAGGCTTTCATGCTCGGGTACAAGGGCACGAAGCGGTACCTGCAGATGACCGTGACTCCGACCAACAACGACGCCGGCACGGCGCCGATCGCATGTGCGGCGATCCGGCATGGCGCGAACCAGCGTCCGACGGCGAACCCGCCGACCTAACCCAGTCGGGAGGTTGGCGCATGAGGAACACCGTCCGCTTTGAGGTGACGGCTGCCGAGACAGACCCGGCAGCGCGTCGACTCACGACCGCCGCCGCCGTCGCCGCCACGATGGAAGACTCGGTCGACCAAGCGACGCTCGAAGCCTACATCGACGAGGTCTCAGCGAAGGCGGCGGTGCATTGCAGGCTCGCGAAGGACGGCATCAACCCGCCGACCTTCGCGGAGGAGGAGTGCCGCGCGACGTTCTACGTGGCGTCCTGTCATCGTGGCGAGCGCCTGATCCTGCCCTGGCGGGTCGGCATCACGATCGACAGCGTCACCGAAAACGGCGTGGCGCTGGTCGCCGGGACAGACTTCGATCTGCTGGCCGGCGGCATCCTCCTGCGGCTCTGCTCCGATGCGCCGGCCTGCTGGTCCCAGGCGAAGATCGTCGTCGACTACACCGCCGGCTGGACCCTGCCGACCGGCGCGCCTGCCGATCTGCAGGCCGCGATCGCCGAGCAGGTGAAGTATCGAACCATGCTGATCGACGTCAATCCGTCGATCCGGCAAGAGGCCGAGCCTGACGTCTACAGCGCGCAGTACAACGTGCCTGGCGGCGACAGCATCGATGATACCGGCCTGCTCGTGCAGGTCGTGCGGGCGCTGGGCGAGTACCGCTCCCCCATTCCGCTCTGATCCCCCCTCTGTCCTCACTCGAAAGGGCCACAAGCCATGTCGCTCCAGCTCTCGACCACGGTGCGCAACGCGCGCCTGGACGCGATCGAATCCACGATCGGCGTCTCCGCTGTGATGAAGGTGTTTCAGGGTTCGCTGCCGGCCAACTGCGCCGCCGCGGACGCCGGCACCGTGCTCGCTACCGTCAACCTGCCGTCCGATTGGATGGCCGCGGCTTCGTCCGGATCCAAGGCGAAGTCGGGCACCTGGGAAGACACGTCGGCCGACAACACCGGCACGGCGCAGTACTTCCGCATCTATGCCAGCGACGGCACCACCTGCCACATGCAGGGCACCGTCACCGCGACCGGCGGCGGCGGCGACATGACGGTGCAGAACACCTCCTTCGCCTCGGGCCAGAAGTTCACGGTGACCGGCTTCACCATCACCGACCCCAACTCCTGAGTCCGACGCCATGCGCGACAACATCGGCGAGACTGTCGGCGGCGACGTAGCGACGCCGAAGACGGATCGTCAGACGTCGCGCATGGCTCGCGGCTGGAACGACGCGAAGGCGGGGCGGCCGTTCCCTCGCGACTACGAACGGTGGCCCCAACTCGACCAGATCAACTACGAGGCCGGGCGCCGCGCTGCTGCGGCGGCTCGCGCGCACCAATCCAGGCTGCCCGAGTGGCGGCCGAGCGACGACAGCGACGCCGTCGAGCGCCGCTGCCGCCGGCGGGCTTTCCAGGCCGCAGAGACCGAGGCGGCCTGGGGCTTGGTCGCTCCCTGATTCGAGAGGCGATAGATGGCACACGTTGTCTTCGACAAGGTCAAGGAAACGACCACCACCACCGGCACGGGCTCGCTCACGCTCGCCGGTGCGGTCGATGGCGCCCATCGCACCTTCGCCTCGGTCTGCTCGACGAACGATACGTTCTATTACGTGATCGAAGACCTGGTGAACGGCGCCTGGGAAACCGGCCTGGGCACCTACTCGGGCACGAACACGCTGGCGCGCACCAGCGTCAAGGCGTCGAGCAACGCCGGGTCGGCGGTCAGCCTCGGCTCGGGGACGAAGTTCGTCTTCATATCGCCAATCGCCTTCATGTTCACTTCGGGCATGACCGGCTTCGCCGGCTCGGGCGCCATCACGGCCTCGGGCTTGACGATCGCGACGGCGCGCCTGGCCGGCCGCACCACCGCGTCGACCGGCGCGCTGGAGGAGATTTCGGTTGGCACCGGGCTTGGCCTGTCGGGCGGCACGCTGTCGATCACCGATGCGGAATTGACCGCGATTGCCGGCCTCACCTCGGCCTCTGACCGGCTGCCCTACTTCACCGGCTCGGGCACCGCGGCGCTCGCCACGTTCACAGCCGGCGGTCGCGCGCTGGTCAACTCGGCCGGCACCTCCGGGACGTTCCCATATTTCTCCGGCTCGAACACCGTCACGCTCGGCACGATCACCGCCGCCGGCCTGGCGATCCTCGATGACGCAGACGCCGCCGCCCAGCGCACCACGCTCGGCATCGCCGGAAAGCAGGCGATCTGGATCCCCGCGACGGCGATGGTGCCGACCACCACGAACGGCGCCGCGAGCGGCACGGTCGAGATGGCGACGAACAAGAATATGTTTTCGTCGCTCGACTTCGATACCACCACGCAGGAGTTCGCCCAGTTCGGCTGGCGCATGCCGTCATCCTGGAACGAGGGCACGGTGACGTTCCGGCCGGTCTGGTCGCACGCCTCGACCACCACCAACTTCGGGGTAGTGTTCCAACTCGCCGGCGTCGCTTGCAGCGACAACGACGCCGGCGACGTCGCCTTCGGCACGGCGCAGACGTCGACTGACACCGGCGGCACGACGAACAATATCTACATCGGGCCCGAGTCGTCGGCGATCACCATTGCCGGCTCGCCCGCCGCCGGTGATTTCGTCTTCTTCCAGGTCGCTCGCGCACCGGCGAACGGTTCCGACACGATGGCGATCGACGCGCGGCTGCACGGCATCGTGCTTTACATCACCACCGACGACACCGTGGACGCCTGACCATGACCCGATATGCAAAGCTCCTGGCCGGCGAGATCGTCGAGATCCTCGATCTGCCCGGCGGCGCGCCGGCTGGCAGCGTCATCGGCTCACACCCGAACAAGCCCTACCTATTGCCGCTCGAAGACACCCGGCCTGCGTTCGACGACGTCGCCGAGGTCGAGGAGGGCCCGACCGTCACGATCCTCGCCGACAAGGTGTCGCGCGTCTGGACCGCTCGGCCGAAGAACGCCGACGAGATCGAGGCCTTGCGGACGGCCGCGAAGCGCCGCGTCGAGGAGGAGTTTCAGGCGCGCACGAAGGCGCCGATCTCCTATCTCGGCGAGACCTGGCACGCCGACGACGAGGCGGTGCAGAACATCATGGGGGTCGTTCTGCTGATTGCCTCGGGTGTGCCGGTGCCCAACCCGCGGCCCTGGACGCCGATCGGCTCGCTGACGCCGATCGACCTGTCGCACACTCAGATCGTCGGTCTCGGCGCCGTCATCGCCGGGCGCAAGGATGCGCTGTTCGTCATCAAGAAGGCGAAGCAAGCCGCGATCGCCGCGCTGACCGACGCGCGCCAGATCGCCGACTTCGACGCGGCGGCCGGCTGGGAGTGACGCCATGCTGATGCAGGTCCGCTCGGGCTTCATGCTGCCTGCGTCAGCCCGCGGCCCGGCGGCGCCGACTCTGGTCGGCATCTCGACGTCCGCCGACAGCGCGACGGTGTCGATGCCGGCCGGCATCGCCTCTGGCGACTTCGGAGTCCTGGTCGACCTGGCGAACAATTCGAGCCCGACGTCGACTCCAACTGATACGCTTCCGGCCGGCTGGACGCGGATCGGCACGACGCAAACGTCGACGAGCGGGCTCCTGGGCAACGCTCAACGCTTGAACGTCTGCTACAAGGCGCTCGACGGCACGGAAACGACCCTTACCGGCATGACCGGAACGGTCGGGTCCGCGAAGCTCCTCTATGTTTTCCGCAAGGGCGCGGCTCAGACTTGGGGCACGCCGTCCGGTGTGCAGGCCGAAGCTAACAACAGCGGCGCGACCGATAAGACGATCACCGTGGGCTCGGGGCCGATGTTCATCGTCGGCTACCGTGGAGTCGGCGGCGGTGGCGGCACCTTCATGTCGCCGGTCGAGACCCTGTTGACCACGCGCAGCTTCGGTAACGGCGTCCTGTTCGGCGGGTACAAGACGTATGGCGCGGTCGGGGCGAACAACACTCTAAGCGCGTCGGGCGCCGGCGACGGTGCGCGGTCCTATTCGATCGGCGGCTTCTACGTTCCATTGACCTAACAGGGGGCGGGCAATGCTTGGTCTCTCGCCACTCGCCGGCGCGCCGCTGGCCGGCACCGACTATCCCGACCGCGAAGGCACCCTTTCGATCACGCTGGCGGCGGCGACGCTGGCCGCGACCGGAACGCTCGACATCGAAGGGACTGCCTCGGTCACGCTGTCGCCGGCAACGATCGACGTCCCGGCGACGCTGGATATCGAAGGCCAGGTGGCGGTCACGCTGCAGGCCGCCACGCTGTCGGCTGACGCGACGCTCGACCTGGAGGGCGCGGCCGATATCCTGCTGGCTGCGGCCACGTTGTCGGCGGCCGCGACGCTCGACAATGAAGGCGCGGTGGCGGTCACTCTCGCTGCTGCCACGCTGTCAGCGACCAGCACCCTCGATATTGAGGGCATGGCCTCGATCACGCTGGCCGATGCCACCCTGTCGGCGGCGTCCGAGATCCTGTGGGAAGCCGACGTCGCGGTGACGCTGGCTGCCGCCACGCTTGCCGCGACGGGCACGCTCGACATTGAGGGCAGCGCCGCCGTCAGCCTGGCCGACGCGACCCTGTCCGCCGCGGCGACCCTGGATCTCGAAGGCGCGCTCGACGTCAACCTGCTGGCGGCGACCCTTGCCGCGACCGGCGAGACCGAGTGCAGCGGCGTGGTCGACGTCACGCTGCAGGCGGCCACCGTCGTCTCGACGGCCACGCTGGACATTGAAGGCACCGCTTCGATCACCCTGGCCGACGCCACGGTTGAAGGCACCGGCGAGTTCGGCGACATCATCGAGGGTCAGCTTGCGGTCTCGCTGGCCGCCGCGACGCTCGCGGCCGATGCCACGCTCGACATCACCGGCGCCGTCGCCGTCACCTTGGCACCAGCGACCCTGGTCGCGACCGGCACCCTGGACATCACCGCCGACGCGGCGCCGAGCCTGGCCGCGGCGACCCTGGTGGCGACGGCCACGCTGGACATCACCGGCGCGGTAGCGGTCACGCTGCGCGACTCCGACATTGCGGTCGACGCCGAGATGGTCGCCGAGGGCGTGCTGGCCGCGACGCTGGCTGCCGCCACGATGGCGAGCACCGCCACCCTGGAGATCACCGGCACGCTGTCGGCGACCCTGCAGGCGGCAACGCTGGTGGCGGCCGGCGAGTTCGACACGACCTTCGCCGACCTGGCGGTGACGCTGGCGCCGTCGACCCTGTCGGCGACGGCTGCGCTCGACGTCGAAGGCACGCTGACGGCGAACCTTGCCGCCTCCTCGGTCACCGCGACCGGCGAACTCGAGATCGCCGCCACCCTGGCTGCCACGCTGAACCCGGCGACGGTCGACTCGCAGGGCACGCTCGACGTCGCCGCGACGCTATCAGCGACGCTGAACGCCGCCTACGTGACCGCCACCTCGACGCTGGAAATTGCCGCCCTCGGCGACGCGACGCTGAAGGCGTCGACGATGACGGCGGCGGCGACGCTCGACCTGGAAGGGCTGGTCGACACGACGCTGCTGGATGCGACCCTGGTCGCAATCGGCGAGGCCGACAACGAGGCGTCGGTGGACGTCACGCTGCTGGACGCGACGCTGGACGCGACCGCCGAAACCTACTCCGAGGGCGCGGCGACGCTGACGCTACAGCCGGCGACGCTGGAAGCGACCGCGGCGCTGGACGTCGAGGCGTCGGCTTCGATCACTCTCCTGCCGTCCACGCTGGTCGCCTACGGCACGCCGCTGCAGCTTCGCCGGGGCGGCCCGGTCAACCGCCTGATCCGCCAGAAGGGCGAGGTCATGTTTCTGCGGCGCACGAGCGAGTCGCAGGTCATCACGCTGCGCGGCAAGCGGCTGCGCGACGCGACGGCGATCGACATCGGCGGCACCACTGCCCAGCTTCGATTCAAGGTGCGGATCGGAACCGACGAGCTGGCGGCCGGAAATTGGATCCGGCAGGAGCCCGTGCGGAACGACATCCTTGTCGTCGGCGGGCGGCATTGCTCGATTCGCGAGGTGCACCCTTACGACAGCGGCGGCACCATCCAGGCCTTCGAGCTGACGGTGGCGGGCTGATGCCGGTCATCATCGAGGGCCCCACGGTCGAGCGGCTGAACGAGACTTTCGGCGAGTGGATCAAGGCGAACACGATCGCGGCTGCCGAGCGTGTCCTGAAGGAGGAGGTGGCGAGCGGCTTCGATCCGCAGCCCGACGTCATCACCGATGGCAAGCTGTCGCGCGATTACCTCCTGGTCAAACCCTATGGGAAGATCGAGTTCGTCGCCCGCATCGCGGTCGCCGATGCGGTGCTGTGGGCGCTCGCCGAGCTGATCCGGCGATCGCCGATCGGGCCGGCGAAGTATGGGCATTACAAAGACGATCACTTCGTTCTGCTGAACGGCGCCCAGGTCACCGGAAACATTCGGGTCGCGTTGACCGGGCTGAAGTCAGGCGACCATGTCCAGATCGTCAACAGCAGGCCGTATGCTCGCAAGCTGGAAGGCGCGACGGGCAATCGGAAGACCGGCCGCGGGAAGCGCAAGCCGAGCAGCCGGCAGGCGCCCGCCGGCATCTATCGGCCGGTCCTGCGCGCCCTGGCCGGCCGGTACAGCAAAAGCCTGTTCGTCGATTACAAGCTGGTGAAGCTGAACATGGGCGTGCGCGTGTGGGGCGACCAGGGCGGGCGCTGGCGCAAGGTCGGCAAGGGCCGCGGGGCCAAGTGGTATCTGGACCGATCGAAGGTGAAGCGGGTTCAGCGCGATCAGGTCTATCCCTGCCTCGACTTTTGGGTCAGGCCCTCGCAGGCGACGGTGCACTAGGAGAACCCGATGGCTGGCGACACTTTCCGCGACGCCTTCCGTGCCGAGCTGACGTCAGTCGTGTCGGCGGCCGGCATCGCCTGGCCGGTGCGCGATCTCATCAACACCGCCGAGAACCCGGACGCTTCTGGCGGCTTCATTGCGATCGAGTTCCTGGGCGGATCCGAAGAGCAATTCACGACCGGAGCGCCTGGCGACAACCTATTCCGCGAGAACGGCCAGGTGACGATCAGGGTATACGCGCCGCAAGAGGGCAGCGTGACCACGCGCGACCAGGCCGAGCGGTACGCCGAGGCGATCCGGGTCGCCTTCCGGGGGCGCCGCTTCGCCTGCGGCGCCGATCGAACGATCAGGATCGACGGGACGCAGCCGATGGGCGGCGGCCAGGATGAAGCGGGTCTATGGGCCGAGGCGATCGGCCTGGGCTATGAAATGTTCAACACCGGCTGACCAGCCGGCCACCTAATCGCGCGTCCGCCAGCGCGTAAACCGCCGCCCTTTTCGGGCGGCTTTTTCGTGCGACGAAGGAGCCTTCCGAGATGGACTCAGCACTGAAGCAAGACGCGATCGTAACCGAGGTGACGCAGGGCACGACGCCGGCGACTCCGGCGTTCAAGGTACTGCGAACGATCAACATGACCGGCGACCCGGTTCGCGCTTCGACGCGCTCGCCCGAGCGGCGCGCCGATCGCCGCGCTGCCAACATGGTGACCGGCCTCAATCGCTACGAGAAGGCGGCGGTGATGCCGTTCGTGCGAGACGCTGGAGCCGACATTCTCTGGCAGTCGCTTCTGAACGGCAGCTTCTCGACCAACGTGCTGAAGGATGGATCGACGGCCTCCTTCTTCACCCTGGAGGAGAAGTACAGCGCCCCGACCGTGCCATACCGGCGGACGACCGGCGTGCAGGTCGCCTCGCTCGCCCTGTCCTGGCGCCTGGGCGACGTCGGGCAAATGTCCTGGGCTTTCATGGGCCTGGGCGAGACGAACAGCACCTCGGCGATATCGGGCGCGACCTACGCCGCGGCCTCGCCGGGTTACGATCCGGTCTCGACGGTCGACATTGCCGTCAGCTCTTTGTTCGGTCTGACGACTCCGAAGGTCACCGGGCTGACCATGAACATCAACAACAATATGCAGCCGCTCTATAAGTTCGGATCGGCTGATCCCTGGGCACTCAGCCTCGGCGCCTTCGACGTCAGTGGGCAGATCGAATGCTACTTGACGGCCGCGGCCGATTACACGGCCTTCGTGACCCGCGCGACCGGCCAGACATTCGACCTGGTCTTCGGCTCGCAGTCGGGCTCGAAGGATCAGATCACGATGGGCGCGGTGGACGTCTACAACCCACAGATCAGCGATCCGGGGCCGAGCGGTCAGCATATGGTCACGCTGCCGTACATGGCGAAGTATTACTCGGGTGATACGTCCGCCTTCAAGCTGACCCGCAACGTCGCCTAACAGGAGGCCCGCATGCAATTGCTCATCGTGCAGAAGTTCCATTGCTTCGATCCGCCGGACTCGAATCACAAGCGAGTTTTCGACGTCGGCCAGATCGTCGACTCGAGCGATGTGCCGGCGGATCAGTCGACGCAGGCCTGGATCTCGAACGGCCTGGCGCGCGAGGCGCACGCCGCTCCGACCGACAGCGACCAGTAATCGCCCGCCAAGCGATCAGAGATCGGGTCGCGCAAGCGGTCCCGATCGGCGCCACCGGCTTCTCCTGGGGCTCGGTCGGCGTCGGGGCGGCACCTGGCGGGGTGCCGCCCCACCAATCCCCGCCGAATGGAGAAAGACAGCATGGGCAAGTTCAAGTTCGACGATATGGAGTCGATCAAGCGCAATCGCGATCTGGAGAAGGAGGGCCAGCCGGTCTTCCTCGCCGGCGATCGCGTGCTGATCGTGCGCGCGGCCAGCGACGCAAACCCGGCATGGGCAGCGCAGTCCGACGACTTCAACCGCGAGCTGATGGCGCTGCGTGACGCCGGGGCCTCGCGCAAGCGCATCCGCGAGTTCACCGCCCGCAAGATGGCTGACCTTCTGGTCGTCGATTGGCGCGGCGTGAAGTCGGGCGGCGTCGAGCTGCCGTTTTCGGCCGAGGCCTGCTTCGAGTTCCTGTGCGAGTCCGACGATGCCTTCGACCAGGTGGACGGCACCGCCTGGAACACGAAGAACTATCGCATCCGCCGGGTTGAGGCCGCGGTGAACGAAGCAAAAAACTAATCCAGTGGGAGAGCGTCAACGCCGAGATGATCGACACGGCCCGCGGCCTCGCCAAGCTCGGCGACGACGCGGGGGTCGACTTTCTGCTGACCCGGCCACGGCTCTCTCACCTGACGCAACCTTACTATGACGCCTGGCTGCTGCTGTCGCTCGACGCGCAGCAATTCTCACACTCGATGGGAATGGCCGGCGGCGTCCTACTGCGGCAACGCCTGCCACGCGCCGCCCTCCGAGAAGAAGGGCGGCGCCTCGGCTACACCGGCGAGGCGCTCGACGACTTCGTCGAGATCGTCCACCGCATCGACATCCATGAATGGACGATCGCTTATCGGCGCCAGGTCGATGCAGTGGTGGCGGCGACGAAGAAGAAGCCCCAGCCGGCATAGATCGCGCGACTGCTCCAGGAGCCTGACACATGGCTGATGAAGTCAAGCTGATCCGCATCGTCGTCGACTCGTCGAAGGCTGTCGACGGCTCGGCCGCAGCGACGCGGGCGCTAAAGAACCTGGAGCAGTCGCAGACGTCGATGACGTCGGCGATGCAGTCGATGGAGGAGCGATTCACCTCGCTCGGCCGGGTGCTGGCGGGCTATCTCGGCGCCCGCCAGATCATCGAGCTGTCGGACGCTTTCACGAAGTTCAGCAACTCCCTGAAGGCGACCGGCGACTCGGCGTCAACCTTGACGGCTGTGGCCGATCGCCTGTTCTCGGCGGCGAACAAAAACGGCGTCGAGATCACCGCCCTCTCGCAGCTCTACAATCGCGCCGCCATGAGCGGCAAAGAGCTGGGCGCCAGCCAGGAGAAGCTGCTGGAGTTCGTCGATGGCGTCACCGCGGCGTTGCGCCTGCAGGGCGGGTCGACCGAGCAGGCGCAGGGCGCGCTGCTGCAGCTCTCCCAGGCGCTCGGCTCGGGCACGGTGCGCGCCGAGGAATTCAACAGCGTTCTCGAAGGCGCGCTCCCGATCGCCCAGGCCGCGGCTCGCGGAATGGATGGCATGGGCGGCAGCGTGGCGAAGCTGCGCGCCGCGGTCGTCGAAGGGCAGGTATCCTCGAAGCAGTTTTTCGACGCGCTGCTGAAGGGCTTCGACGAGACGCGCGCCTCGGCAGCGACGCAAAGCCTGACCATTGGCGCCGCCTGGACGTCGATGCGCAACGCGATGACCCGCTACGTCGGCGAGGCCGGCGAGGCCAGCGGCGCGACGCGGGCGCTGGCCGATGCGATGGAAGGCATATCGACCAAGATCGACAACTGGTCGAAGAAGCTGTCGACGAACGACGACATGCTGCAGTTCTCGAAGATGATCGAATCGACCCGCAAAGAGGTCGAGATGCTCGGGAACCTGTTCGAGAAGATCGACAAGTGGGGCACCGGGACCGGCTTCTGGGATGGCGTGCGCGGCGGCCTGGAAGAACTCGGCGTGTGGGCAGCGCGAGGCGCGGCCGGGTTCCTCGAAGCCTTCCGGCAGCTTCCCGATCAGCTCGGGAAGATCTTCATCGACGCGATGAACGCGGCGATCCGCGCTCTATCGTCCGGGCTGACCACCATAAATGACACGATCGCCGACGCCGCGCCCTGGCTGGGCGTGAAGAAAGGATCGGTCCCGACCAGCCTGATCCCTGGCGGCGGTGCGAGCCTCGGCAGCGTCTTCTCTGCGATGGGCACGGCGGCCGACCAGGAGGAGGCGCGCGTGCGCGCGGCGAACGCGGCGGCGGCGGCGCAGCGCGAGCGAGCCCGGCTGCTCGATCGTCAGGCCGGCATGGAAACCGACGAGACCCGCGCCCGCCGCGGCGCCCTGATGACCGGCGCGCTCGGCTTCGGCACCAGCATGCCGTCGAAGGCGGACGCCGACGCCGCGAAGCGATACGCCGAGCTGGAACAGCAGCTCTCGAACACCGCGGCGGCGCAGGACAAGATGACGGCGGCGGCGCGTGCTGGCGGCCAGGCCTTCGAGGAGGCGAAGGCCCAGGTCGACGCGCAGAACAAGATGCTGGACATCTTCAAGAAGCAGCTCGACGAGTCCGACCCGCGCCTGGTGAAGATCCGGGACAAGCTGCTTCAGATCGCGCAGGGCAAGGTTGCCGAGGCCTTCGCGGTTCAGACGACCGAGCTGCAGAAGCAGAACGTGATCTTGCAGGCGCAAATCGACTTGATGGGCAAGGCGCCCGAGATCCAGGCCGCCGAGATCGCCCTCATCAAGGCGAAGCAGGATGCAGAGAAGGCAGGCTCGGCGATCACCGCGGCCGATCTCGAAGCGCGCCGGCAGGCGATCGAGACGAACGAAAGGCTGAAGCTGCAGCAGCAGCAGCTCGCGCAGGAACAGGAGATGTGGACCGAGCCGCTGAAGCAGGCGCTTCGCGACATCCAGACGGCCGGCGCGAACGCCTTCGAGCAAATGCTCGACAGCGGCCGGCTGTCATTCCAGAGCCTCGGCGACACGTTCTCCAAGATCATCAAGAAGATGATCGCCGAGTTCCTGGCGCTCGCCACGATCCGGCCGGTGATGTCGGTGATGGTCAACGCCATCGGCTCGACGGGCATCCTGCCGCAATCGGCGATCTCCTCTATGGGGTACGGCGGCAGCCTCTCGCCGACCGGCGGCAGCAGCGGTGGCGGCCTCGGCGGCATGTGGGGCACCGGCGGCGGGTCTATGTTCGGTGGCCTCGGCGATTGGCTGAATACGCCGTTCACCGGGCCTTATGCCGGCATGTCGCCGTCTTCGATGGTCGGCGTCCCGACGCTCTCGCCGTCGCTCATGTCGCCGTCATCCTGGGGCATCACGCCGTTGCAGGGCATCGGTGCGGCCGCAGGCATCGGCGGCGGCATCTATCAGCTTCTCAGCGGCGGCGGCTCGACGTCCAGCATGATCGGCGGAATCTCGTCGATGATTGGCGGCGGCGTGTCGCTGATTCCAGGCGTCGGCCAAATCGCCGGCCCGCTGATCGCTCTTGCCGGCAACCTGCTCGGCGGCCTGTTCGGCGGCCAGCGCGAACCCACGATCACGAATCAAGCCTACGGCCAGCTTGCCTACGGCGCCGGCGGCTTCGGCACCAGCGGCGGCGCGTGGGGCCCGAGCGCAAACGCGGGCGCGCTACAAGGCCAGCTTGGGCAGGCCGGCTCCTCGATCCAGGGCATCTTCGACTCGCTCGGCGGCGTCAAGGATAGTGGCAAGGTGTGGGGCGTGGCGCTGCAGTCGTTCTCGCAGCAATACGGTCGGAACGGCAGCTTCTCGAACCAGACCAGCTTCCTCGTCGACCCGAGCGGGAATAAGACGCAATGGGGCATGGGCAGCACCGCCCAAGATGTCGGGCTCGACGCAGCATCCGCCCAGGTGGCGATCCGCTCGATCATCGGCGGCGCTGTCGGTGAGATCACCGATTCCATGCGGACGGCATTGACGACGGTGGGCAATCGCACCGGCGGCGGTTCGCTCGCGGAAGTCGGCCAGGCGGTCGTCTTCGTGAAAGCCTATGACGCGCTCGGAAAGTCGACGACCGAGGCGCAGAAGGCGCTCGACGCCATCACCGCCTCCTTCGCCGACATGAAGACGGGCGCCACCGCGCTCGGCCTATCGCTCGACCCGATCAACGCCGAGCTGGAGAAGCAGCGACAGGCATACGCCACCGGCTTCGCGGACAGCCTCGGCCGCGAGCTGGACCCGACCGGATACGCGCTGAAGGATCTCGACGCCTGGCGCACGAAGATGAAGGAGGAGAACCAGTACATCCTCGACAACGTCGCTGGCAGCCTCGATCAGATCGCCAACATTGAGAAGGTGTACGGGCAGCGCCGGGCCGCGATCGTCGAGCAGGCGGCGCAGGGTTCAGTCTCGGCGCTCGAAGACATCGTCAAGCGGCTGACCTATGGCGACCTGTCGGGCGCCTCGCCGGAGTCCACGCTGTCGGGCACCGCCGGCACCTACCAGGCGCTCCTCGCGAAGGCGAAGGCCGGCGACGCCTCGGCGCTGGCGCAGATCGGCGGCGCGGCGACCGACTACGCCCAGGCCGCCCGCGCCATGTACGCCTCCTCGGTCGACTACGAGAACATCCGCAGCGGCATCGTGACCGACCTGTCGGGCCTGGCGCTGGGGAACGGCGGCAGCCCGAGCGACTTCAACGCCCAGGCGGCGCAGACGGTATCGCAGCAGATCAGCTTCCTCACCGCCGCGGTCGCGCAGGCGACGAACGACAACGCCGCGCTGCGGGCGCAGTTGGAGGAGGCGATCAATCTGTGGCAGCGCCTCGTCAACAAGTAGGGCGCCGGCATGGCCTACGAATACCTGCTGCGCATCGCCGAACCCTCGGCGCCGTCGACCTACTACTACGTCTCGAGCATCGGTCGATCGACGACGGCCGGCGACACGCCCGCTTCGACCTTCGTGCCTGGCGGCCTGCAACCGTTGAACTTCCAGCTATCGATCTTCGATGGCATCGACCCTGGCGTGACCGCCGGCGGCTCCAAGGGCGGCTTCGGCAGCTTCCGCATCCAGGATCCGGCCGGCGATCTCGACTACCTGATCGGCAAGGTCATGTCGGGCGGCACGCTCACCCTGCTGCGCGGCGCGCCGGGCGCGCTGTACTCCACCTTCACCGCGGTCGCCACGCTCACCTCGGCCGGCATGGTCTATGACCACCAGGTCAAGGAGATCCGGGTGCGCGATCTCGGCTGGAAGCTCGACGTCCCGTTGCACGATAATCGCTATGGCGGGGCCGGCGGCGCGGACGGCGACGCGGCGATAAAGTCGGTGCTGAAGCCGTACACGATCGGCCAGGTCTTCAACGTGGCGCCGGTGCTGATCGAGGCATCGAAGCTGATTTATCAGCTCAGTGACTCCGCGATCACCTCGATCGCCGACGTTCGCGACGGCGGCTACTCGCTGACCTTCGGCACGACGCGCGCCGATTATGCGGCGATGGCGGGTTCGGCGCCGGCAAAAGGAAACTATGACGTCTGCCTGCCGGCCGGCCTGATCCGCCTCGGATCCTCGCCGGCGCACGACATCACCGTCGACTTCACCGGCGACAAGACCGGCGGCGGCAGCGCCTACCTGAAGCGCGGCGACATCGCTAACCAGGTGGCGACGCGCGCCGGCACGACCATCGCGGTCAATTCGTCGGCGCTGTCAGCCCTAAACAGCGCGCAGACGGGCACCTGCGGCTTCCACTGGCTGAACGAGATCACGAAGCGCCAGGCGCTCGACGAGGTGATGGCAGGGATCGCCGGTTACCATTACGTCAACCTCTCGGGCGAGCTGGTGCTCGGCTACCTGGCCGCGCCGACCGGATCGGCTGTCGCGACCTACACCTGGCCGACCGATGTGGCAGATCTGCCGTCGCAAATGGACGCCTACCAGGAGCCGCGCTGGAAGACGACGCTCGGTTACCAGCGGAACTATGCGCTGCAAGACCGGAGCAAGCTGGCTGGCGCAGTCGGCCAGGCCTTGAAGTTCCGGCCGACCCTGATCGACGGCACAAAGAACATCTATCAGATCACCGACTCGCGCACGCCGGCGATCACCTCGATCGCGGCTGTTCGCGACGCTGGATCCTCACTGACCACCGGGACGTCGCGAGCCGATTACACGGCGCTTGCCGGCACGGCGCCATCCGCCGGTGCCTATGACTACTGCCTGGCCGCCGGCTTGATCCGGCTGGGCTCGGCTCCGACCGGCGACGTTGATGTCGACTTCACGAGCACGATCACCGAGGCGGCCGGCGCGCTGTACGGTCAGGAAGCCCAATGGGTCACCGGCGAGACCAGCAGCCAGCGCACCTATTGGCCGACCGCGCCCGAGGTCAAGCTGTTCTCGGGCTTCTATGGGTCATCGGACGCCAGCACCGAAGCGAGCCGACAGAAGACGCTCTTTCAGGGCTTCCCGACGGGCTCGATGATCGAACGCTACAAGGTCAAGTTGCGCGACGATCCGTTCACGCTGGCGGGCTATCTCGGGCAGGTTATCGAGATCGCCGCCTATCCGCGCTACTCGTGGGCGAACCCGCGCAAGTTCCTGCTGGTCGGCGTCGAGTTCTCCGGCGACGCGACCACGACCGCGACCCTGTGGGGCTGACATGGCGAATGCGCTTTTCCTCTCGCCGTACTACAGCGACGCGGCCGCGGTGACGTTTGCCGGCGGCGCCGCGTCCGGCTTCCCGGCGACCAACATGCAAGTGACGAATCCGGCGAAGGTCGGCCGCACGGGCGCGGGCTTTCCGCAGTCGATCCAATGCGATTTCGGTTCGGGCGTCGCGGCCACGGCGTGCGCGGTCATCGGCTCCAATCTGTCGAGCGGCGCGACGTGGAAGATCGGCGCGAGCAATACGAACATGGCGACGGCGCTCGCCTCGCCGGCCTTCACGGCGGTCACGGCGGGAACTTCTATCTGGATCGGCACCAAGCCCACGACGCCCGGCCTGCCGTTCACGACGGCCTTTGCGACGTGGGCCAATTCGACGGCGTATCGTTACTGGGCGATCACGATCAGCGACTCCGGGCCCAGCTATATGGACGTCGGGCGCTTCATGCTCGGCACGGTGTGGCAACCGGCGCTCAACATTGACCAGAACATTTCGATTGGTTTCGAGTCGGCGGACCTCGCCGGCCGGTCGGCTACGAATCAGTTCGTGAGCGAGCGGCGCGGCTCCGTCGCGCGGCGGCTCGGGCTCACGTTCTCGACGGCGTCGGAAAGCGAAGCGCGTAGCTTCGCGGGCGTCGTTCGGCAGGTCGGCGCGGGCGGCGACTTCATGTTCGCTATCGACCCGGCCGATACCTCGAATTTCAGCGAGTGGGGCGGGCAGTTCTATTTCGCGTCCATGCCGACGATGTCCGGCGTGCCGCTGTTCATCGGCGGGCGGCCGGCGTGGGGCGTCCAGGCGGCGATCTCGGAAGTTCTGTAGCGCGGCGTCTCGGCGCGGGTGTGGGAACCTGCGGCGGGGCATCGGTTCGCGCGTCACTTGGGGGCCGGGCCGCGTGGGGCGGGCTGGCGCAACGTCGAGGGCAACAATGGAGTCCCCCAAAATGACGCCAGATGAGCGCGACCGGCTCGCCAAGCTCGAGCAAAAGGTCGAGGGCTTAGACGCCTGGATGAGGTCGATCGACGGCAAGCTCGACGACGTGCGGCAGGCCGCACACATGGGCCGGGGCGCGCTCGCGCTCGCGCTGCGTATCGGTGCGGTCATCGTGGCCGTGTGCGCGGCGGGCGCGTGGGTGTTCGACCGTATCGTCGTGAAGCACTGAGGGCCCGGCATGTTCTCCGCAAACGACTACCGCCTGGCCGCGGCCCGGCTCGGCGTCGACGTGCCTGCCGTCAAGGCAGTCGCCGACGTCGAATCGAACGGCGTCACGCACTGGGCCGGCGGGCTGGTGCCTATCCTTTTCGAGGCGCATCACTTCGGCCGCCTGACGGGCTATCGGTTCAACAAGACGCATCCCGACATTTCGTCGATGGCGTGGAGCCGTGCGCTGTATCGCGGCGGCGCGGCGGAATACGATCGGCTGGCCGAGGCTCGCGCGCTCGACAATGACGCGGCCTTACAGTCTGCGTCCTGGGGCGCGTTCCAGATCATGGGCTTTCACTGGCGCGCGCTCGGCTACGACAGCCCGACGGCGTTTGTGTCGGCCATGCAGACGGCCAGCGGGCAGCTTGACGCTTTCGTGCGGTTTATCGAGCACGACGTCGCCATACATGGCGCGCTGAAGCGGCACGACTGGTCCGACTTCGCCGCCCGCTACAATGGCAGCGGGCAGGTCGACTACTACGCCGCCAAGATCGCCGCCGCCTATGACCGAGCCGACGGCACGGTCGCGACCGTCGAGCCGATCCGGCCGACGATGTATCGCGGCTCGCGCGGGGGCGACGTCGCCAAGCTGCAAGGCGCTCTTGGCGTGGCGGTCGACGGTGACTTCGGACCCGCGACCGACGCCGCGGTCCGCGCTTTCCAGGTCGCGCACGGGCTCGAGGCCGACGGCGTCGTCGGGCCGAAGACGCGCGCCGCTCTTGGAATCTGAGGAGTTCACCATGCCGAACAAAGATCAGGTCGCCGCCGCGTTGCGGCACGTCTACACGGCCACGGGTGCAATCGTCGCAATGCTGGTCGCGCTTGGCGCACTTGGGCAGGGCGACGCGGACAAGGTCGTTTCTTTGGTGCAGCAAATCGGCGGCGGCGTCGCGGTCGTCGTCGGCGCGATTGCCGCGCTTGTGCCGATCGTCTCGGCGGCTCGCGCCGCGTGGTCGGCGTCGCATGCCCAGCAGATTCGCAAGGTCGAGTCGCTGCCGGGCGTCGAGGTGATCCGCGTGGACACGACGGCGGCGCCACAGGTCGCGGTCGACGCCGCGCTCGACGCCACACGGCCGAAGGTCAAGCCCGAACCCTAACAGGAGTCCCACATGCTGAAGATCATTCTGGCCGCCCTTGCCGCGCTCGCGCTCGCCCTGACGGCGGGCTGTACCACGACCGGCACGAACGCGCCGGCCGTCGACAAGGCGCTCGAGATCGCCCGGACCAGCCTACAGGTCGCGAAGATCGGCGCGGGCGTTTATGCCGGCCTCGCGCCGTGCTCCGACACGGCCAAGCCTCCGTTGTGCCGCTCCGACGCGATTGCCGGCGAGATCGGCAAGGCGCTCGCGGCGGCCAACGTCGCGGTCGAGGCCGCGGCCAGCGTCTATGCCACGGCGAACTCGAGCCAGGCGGACCGCGACAAAGCCATCGAGGCGGCCACGACGGCGGTCGCGGCCGTGCTCAACATCCTCTCGCGATACGGGCTCGCCTCCTAATGTGGACCGCCATCATCGGCGCCCTCGGCGCCATCATCCCGGCCGTGCTCAAGCTGTTCGGTGGGGGCAAGGACAAGTCCGCCGACGACTACCGCGAGCTTGGCCGCGTCGAGCAGCAGAACGCCGACATGAAGGACGAGATGGCCGTGGTTCACGCGGCGACCGTGGCGGCCAAGCAAGCGGAGACAAGTAATGCGCCTGATCCCAACGACCTCGACGCGCGGGGCTGAAATGCTGCGGGCTAGTTCTTGCGATACCAGCACACGTCCGACCCGAGCTGAGGCTATCACACTCGGCGTCCGTGCCCCCAACGATAGCCAGCCGAAGGGCGCTTTTCGCGCAACCGCAGTCCTTCTTTGTACCACACTTCTAGCCGCTTGCGGAACCGATGCGCCGCCGCCGGTCACGGCCATGCCGACGACGGCGGGCGCCTGCGAGGCAATGCGGCCCGCAATGCCGATCACCTACCACGGGCAGAAGGATCAGCCTGACACGGTGGCCAAAATCAAGGCTGCCAACGCTCGGTTCAGCGCGGCCTGTCCCTGATGCTTGCGGCGATCGGCGGCGGGCTGCTGGCGGCGGTTGCCGCGTTCCTGGCGGCCGTCTTTTGGCAGGGCAGGGCGGTGGCTGGCAATGAAGGCTGGCCGGTCGCCTATCGCAATTGCACGCGCCTGGCGGCCGGATTTTTGGCCCTGGCGGTGGTCGGGCTGTGGGTCGTCGCCGCGCACGCGCAGTCCGGCGATCATGGCGACGGGCATCGAGAGATGCACCCGACCTACAAGAACTGGCTGGATGGCCGAGGCTTCTCTTGCTGCGACGACTCCGATTGCCGGCCGACCCGTGCATGGCGCGGTGACGATGGCCGTTGGCGGGCGTGGGATGGCCGAGGCTGGGTCGTCGTTCCGGTCGACGCGGTGTTGCCGATTCCGTCGCCGGACATGAGAAGCCACATTTGCATGACGCCGGGAGCATTGGAGCCGCGCTGTTTCGTGCCCGGCCCGGTTGTCCACTGATTCAAATAACGCGGATTTCGCTGTTATTATGAAGGCGGGACGACGAAGCGCGCCAACGCTCCGCCGCCCCTGACCAAGCGAACCTTTCTGGAGAAGGCGCACATGGCTTCTGCATACCTGCCCGTAGAAGCGGGCAGCCGCAAGTGCCGTCCGACACTCGCGCGTGTCGCGCAACTCATTTCTTACGACCCGCATAGCGGCCGCTTCAAGCGGCTGGTGCGCGCGGGCGCGTACCAGCCCGGGCCAGTTGCCAGCAAAACGACGGAGCACGGATACGTCAACATAACGATAGACCGAACGCGGCAGTACGCGCACCGGCTGGCGTGGCTGTTGATGATGGGCGAGTGGCCGACGAAGCACGTTGACCACATTGATTGCGACCGGGCCAACAATAGGTGGAGCAATCTTAGGCCGGCGACACATTCGCAAAACCAGATGAATCGAGGCGCGACGCGAGCGAGTAAAAGCGGCATTAAGGGCGTCAGCCGCAAGCGCAACAGGTGGGTCGCCTCGATCTGCGCGAATCACCAAACTATGGTCCTCGGCAGCTTTGCGACCAAAGAGCAGGCGGCCGCTGCTTACGCTGCCGCAGCTCGGCGTCTGCATGGCGCTTACTGCTTCTCGCCGACTAGCCCGCGGGGCTAGCCTTCAAGGCCGCGATCTTGCGGTCGAGCGCGTCCCGGCGCTTGAGGAGCAGGGCGACAACCTCGCCCCGCACGCGCTCCGGGATGGGTCGCTCGCCGGCTATCCAGTACCGCACGACGCGCTCGTTAGTGCCCAGCGCGGCCGCTAGGGCGGTCTGCCAGCGAGGCCCGTAGAGCAGGGCGGCGACGCGGTCGAGGTCGGCGGGGGTCATCGGTGCGCTCGCTCAATCTTCATCGTGGGTAGCTTCCGCGCCACCTCAAGTGCGAGTTCGGCGTCGGCTTCGTGAAGTTCGGCCCACAGTCGGCTAATGCGTGCGACAAGATCGGGCAGAGTTTCGCGGGCCGGGACGACTAACACCGTCGCCCCGAGCCCCTTAATGCGGTCTTTCATGCTGCGCGCACGCAGCCGCCGCCGGCCGTCAGGCCGCGACCGAGGCGACCCTCTTGATAGGCGACCGCCTCGCGAATGCGGGCGGCGTAGGCGTCGATATGCCGGCGGGTCACGCGGCCGCGGGCCGGGACGAACATCAACCGCATGGCCGGCGCGGTCATCTCGACCCAGCCGCGATGGTCGCGCGGCAGGGTCTTGATGAGCACATTCGCGCGGGCGAGACCGACCTCCCACGCGAGGTAGAGAGCGGCGACGCGGCGGGGGATGAAAAGCGTTGTAGTCTTAGCGGTCATTGTCCGTCCTCCGGCGGGCCTAGCGGCCCGCCTCCATCTTGATTTCAATGCGGGGATTTTGATTGAGGACCACGCTGCCGGTCGTCTTCAATTGCTCGACCTGCCAGCGGCGCATGCCCTTGAGGCTGCCGAAGCGCACAAACTCGGCAACGCTGCCCTGCCATTCGACTTTGCCTTCGATAATGGTCTTGATCGTGGTCATTTCGGCCTCCGTCCCGGCGGGCTTGATTGCCTCGCCATGTCCTGAAGATAGGACGGGGCGGGGTGTCCTTCAAGACGGACAAGCAAAAAGGATTTGCGAGGATTTGGGCCGAGCGGCTAGACAGTCGCGTCGCC
This sequence comes from Reyranellaceae bacterium, assembly GCA_046349275.1. Classification (GTDB taxonomy): domain Bacteria; phylum Pseudomonadota; class Alphaproteobacteria; order Reyranellales; family Reyranellaceae; genus Reyranella. Next base: position 146,094 of record JAXMCN010000011.1, read on the forward strand.
AGCGGTCAAGACACAAGGTCTAGACGTCGACCTAGACAGGGGAGCGGCGGGCCGATAACCTGAACGCAAGGTTAGATCATTGCGCTAAGTCTTTGGCTGCGCGCGCAGTCTCTGTTTTTGAAATAAAAAAAGATCGTATAATATATATTATGACAAATATAGATCATGTCGAGTTCACAAGGCTCTACCAGGTGATCTTCAAGCTCTGGGCAATAAGCGACATCAGCTTCAGGCCGCGCACGGCCTCGCTCGCCGGGACGCCCAGGGTGAGCAACACGCCTTCCTTGGGATTGCCGGGATTCTGCTGCACCAGATCGAACACGACGCGGCCCTCGCGGTCGCCTTGGACCGCCGACACGTTCTCGTAGACGATCAGGAACGCGCCGTCGCCGAGCTTGCGCGCCTGAGCTTGCACGTTCGGCCGCCGGGCCTTGATCGACCCGGCCTTGGTGGCGGCATAGTGCTCGGCGTCCTTGACGCCCTCGAAGGCGAAATCGACCCGCCAGGCGATCAGCCTGTAGCGCTTGTCGCTGCTGTAGGCGACGCCGCGCTCCCAGTCCTCGGTGGCCTGCCAGCCCATCGGGATGGCGAGCTGGATGCGGATCGAATCGAAGCTGACCCGCACCAGGCCCTTGTCGTTCTCGGTGGCGACGATGCGCGACGAAACCTGGTTGGGGCCGCCGGCGATCATCGGATCGCCGCGATTGAAGCTCGCGCCGTTGTCGTTGCTGGAGAAGTCGCGGAACGTCAGGCCGCCGGGATCGAGCCTGTCCTGGGCCACGCTCGGGCTGGACGGCAGAAATCCCAGGGCGGCCAGCGCCACCACCAGGAGCCGCCGTCCGGACTGTCTTTGTCCTGCTTTACTCATGACTTCAAGATAACCTCTCAAGTCACTATTTTCGCTAGGTTAATCGCTGTCGGCGTGGATCACGAGCCCGTCGTGACACGGCACCACGTTGGACGGCGTCAGCCGGTCGACCTCGGCATAGTCCATGTCGACATGCAGGTTGGTCAAGAAGGCCCGCCGCGGCTTCACGCGGGCGATCCATTCCAGGGCCAGGTCGAGATGCGCGTGGGTGCCGTGCGGCCGGTAGCGCATGGCGTCGACGATCAGGGCGTCGACACCCGCCAGCACCTCGAAGGCCTCCTCGGGCAGCCGCACGACGTCGTTCACGTAGGCGATCGGCCCGAAGCGCAAGCCCAGCGAGGACGTCGTGCCGTGATCCTGCTCGAACGGGACCACCGCGACGCCGGCCGCCCGGAACGGCCCGTCGACGATCGACGACCGGTAGATCGGATTGTAGAAGCCGTGATCCTCGGCCTCGAAGCAATAGCGGAAGCGCCGCAGCAGGATGTCGAAGGTGCGCCGGTCGGCCCAGCTCTCGATGGCGCCCTGGCGCAGCGCATAGGGCCGCAGATCGTCGATGCCATGGACCTGGTCGGCATGCTCGTGGGTCCAGATCACCGCGTCGACGCGCTCGACCTCGGCGTCCAGCAGCTGGGCCCGAACGTCCGGCGAGGTGTCGACCAGAACGGTGCTGCCGCCGTCCTCGACCAGGATCGAGCAGCGCCGGCGCCGGTTGCGCGGGTCGGACGGATCGGCCGCCCCCCACTCCCCGAGCCCGTCCTTGCCGCCGACTCGCGGCACGCCGCCCGAGGTGCCGCAGCCGAGGATCGTCACCCGCACGCGGCGCGCTCCGCCTTGTCGAACAGCCGGAAGAAGTTGTCGGTCGTGGCCGCCGCCAGCGCGGCGACGCCGACCCCCTTGAGCTCGGCGACGCGCGCCGCCGTATGGGCGACGAACGCCGGCTCGTTGGTCTTGCCGCGTTTCGGGATCGGCGCCAGGTAGGGCGCGTCGGTCTCGACCAGCAGCCGGTCGAGCGGCAGGTCGCGCACCGTGTCGCGCAAGGCGTCGGCGGCCTTGAAGGTCACGATGCCGGAGATCGAGACGTAGAGGCCGAGCGCCAGGGCCCGCTGCGCCAGCTCGGGACCCGAGCTGAAGCAGTGGATCAGGCCCTTGAACGGCCCGCGCCGGTACTCCTCCTCGAGGATATCGCCGGTCTCGGCGTCGGCGTCGCGGGTGTGGATGATCAGCGGCAGGCCGCTCTCGCGGGCCGCGGCGATGTGCGACCGGAAGCTTTCTTCCTGCTCGGCGCGTGGGCTGTGCTCGTAGAAGAAGTCGAGCCCGGTCTCGCCGATGCCGATGACCCTGGGATGCGCCGCGGCGGCGAGCAGCCGGTCGGGGGTGCGCTGGCCCTCCTCCTTGGCCTCGTGCGGATGCACGCCGACCGAGCACCAGACGTTGGCGTGGCGCTCGGCGATCGCCCGCACGGCCTCGAACTTGTCGAGCCGCGTGCCGATGGTCAGGAGGCCGGCGACCCCGGCGTTGCGCGCGCGCGCGAGCACCCCGGCCTCGTCGGCCGCGAGCTGCGGGAAGTCGAGATGGCAGTGGCTGTCGATCAGCATCAGCCCGCCGCCCCACCGGCCTTGCCGACGCCCTTGCCCGGCTTGTCAGCGGACTTGCCAGCCGGCGCCTGCCCCGGCTCCACGTAGCGCGGAAACACGCCTTGCGGCGGCGGCAGCGCCGTGCCGGGCTCGAGGGCCTGGCCGAAGGCCGCGAAGCCGCGCCGCTCGGCCGGCACCGCCAGCTGGTCGAGGATCCGGCCCGCCGACTCCGGGATGAACGGCTGCAGCAGCAGGGTGACCTGGCGGATCGTCTCGGCCAGCACCCACAGCACGGTGTCGCGGCGTGCCGGATCGGTCTTGGCCAGCGCCCACGGCGCCTGCGCGTCGACGTAGCGGTTGGCCTCGGCGATGACGTCCCAGATCGTCGTCAGGGCGCGATGGAAGGCCTGCTCGTCGAGTTCGCGCCGGACCGCGTCGAGCAGGCCCCCTGCCCGCTGCAGCAGCGCCGTGTCGGCCTCGACCAGGTTGCCCTTCGCCGGCACCCGGCCGTCGCAGTTGCGCGCCACGATCGACAGCACGCGCTGGCACAGGTTGCCGTAGGCGTTGGCCAGGTCGCCGTTGAGGCGGCCGATGATCGCCCGCTTCTGGAAGTCGCCGTCGTTGCCGAACGGCACCTCGCGCATCAGGAAGTAGCGCACCGGGTCGAGCCCATAGGTCTTCACCAGATCGACCGGGTCGATGACGTTGCCCAGCGACTTGGAGATCTTCTGGCCCTCGTTGGTCCACCAGCCGTGCGCGAACACGCGCTGCGGCGGCGCCACGCCGGCGGCCATCAGGAAGGCCGGCCAGAACACGCAGTGGAAGCGGATGATGTCCTTGCCGACCATGTGCAGGTCGGCCGGCCAGTACTTCCACAGCGGATCGCTGGTGTCGGGATAGCCGCACTCGGTGATGTAGTTGGTCAGCGCGTCGAGCCACACGTACATCACGTGCTTCTCGTCGCCCGGCACCGGGATGCCCCACGAGAAGCTGGTGCGCGACACCGACAGGTCCTGCAGGCCGCCGCGCACGAAGCTGATGACCTCGTTGCGCCGGCTGTCCGGTCCGATGAAGCGCGGGTTGGCCTCGTAGAAGGCCAGCAGCCGCTCGCCCCAGGCCGACAGCTTGAAGAAGTAGGACGGCTCCTCGACCCACTCGACCTCGGCACCGGTCGCAGTGGCGCGCCGCTTGCCGTCCGAACCGAGCTCGGTCTCGCCTTCGACGAAGTAGGTCTCGTCGCGCACCGAGTACCAGCCGGCATACTTGCCGAGGTAGATGTCGCCGGCGGCCACCAGCTTCTCCCACAGCGCCTGGACCGCGCGGTAGTGGCGCGGCTCGGTCGTGCGGATGAAGTTGTCGGGGCTGTAGTCCATGGTGCCGATCAGGTCGCGGAACGACACGCTCACCTTGTCGGCGAACTCCTGCGGCGACAGGCCGGCGGCCGCCGCCGCCTTCTCGATCTTCTGGCCGTGCTCGTCGGTGCCGGTGAGGAAGTGAACGTCGAGGCCGTCGAGCCGCTTGAAGCGAGCCAGCACGTCGCAGGCGAGCGTCGTGTAGGCGTGGCCGATGTGCGGCACGTCGTTCACGTAGTAGATCGGCGTGGTGATGTAATAGGTGGTGCGGCTCGACATCTCACTCAACTCCGACCGGCGCCGCCTCACCGCATCGTCTGCTGCAGGACGATAAAGCTGTTGAGCACCGTCTGCTTGCGATCCAGGTTGACGGCATCGGCACCCGACAACAGACCGGCGATCTTCTCCCACGCCGTCATCCAGCGATCAAGGCTGGCCGCCGCCAGCAGCCGGCCGCGCAGCCCCTTCTCCGCCGGCACGAGCAGTGCAGGTTCCGCGCCCAGCGCGGCCTGGCGCGCCAGGCTCTTCAGCCAGCCGTCGATCAGGTAGTTGAGCGAGCGCCAGGCGGCGTTGGCTTCCTCACCGCGCTTCGCGAAGCGCTCGGCGAAGCCGTGCAGGCGCGGCACGTCGAGCTCGGGCAGGGTCGCCAGCAGCTCGACCATCTCGCGATAGAGCTCGAGGCTGCCCGAGCCGGCGAGCTCGAGCGCGCGGCCGATACTGCCGTCGGCGAGCCTGGCCAGCACGGTGCGCTCCTCGCCGCCCAGCGCCGGCGCGAGATCGCCCAGCAGCTGCTCGACCACGGGTTCGGCCAGCGGCTGCAGCGCCAGCCGCCGGCAGCGCGAGCGGATGGTCGGCAGCAGCCGGCCCGGCGCGTGCGCCACGATCAGCAGCACCGCGTTGGGTGGCGGCTCCTCGAGGATCTTCAGCACGGCATTGGCGCTGTTGCGGTTCATCTCGTCGGCGGCATCGACGATCGCCACCCGCCACTGGCCGAGCGCCGGCGTCATGTGCATGAACTCGCCCAGCCCGCGCACGTCGTCGACCGCGATCTCGGCCCGCATGCGGCCGGTGTCGGTGTTCAGGCTGCGCCGCAGATGGAACAGGTCGGGATGCGAGCGCGCGTCGACCAGCGCCCGTCCCGGTGCGTCGGAGCCCACGGCGAGGGTCTCGGGTGGGCCGCCGAACAGCCCGTCCTGCGCCTGGCCGGCCAGCAGGAAGCGCGCGAAGCGCCAAGCCAGGGTCGCCTTGCCGATGCCGCGCGGGCCGGCGATCAGCCAGGCATGGTGCAGGCGGCCACTGCCGTGCGCCGCCAGCAGTGTCCGCTCGGCCGCCTCGTGGCCGAGCAAGCGGTCGGTGCGCCACGGCGGCGGCCAGTCGTACGGCCATTCGAGCTTCTCCAGCTCGCCGGCGTCGACGCTGCTCTTGCCGCGCGCCACCTTCAGCCGCCCAGCCGCTCGCGCACCGCCTGGGCGATGTCGGCAGCCACCGTCTCGGCGTCGGCCGTGGCGTCGATCACGACGCAGCGCTGCGGCTCGCGGGCGGCGATCTCCAGGAAGCCGGTGCGCACCCGGGCATGGAAGTCGCGCGGCAGGCTCTCGTAGCGCGTCTCGCTGCCGCGACGGCTGGCGGCGCGCGCCAGGCCGAGCTCGATCGGCACGTCCAGCACGATCGTGAGATGCGGCCGGAAGTCGCCGACGGCGATGGCATAGAGCCGCTCGAAGATCGCGACGTCGACGGCATGGCCGAAGCCCTGATACGCCAGGGTCGAATCGGCGAAGCGGTCGCTCACCACCCAGTCGCCGCGCTGCAGGGCCGGCCACACCGTGGCGCGCAGATGGTCGCGCCGCGCCGCGAAGTGCAGCAGCGCCTCGGTCACCCCGTCCCAGCGCTCGACCGGGCCTTCGACCAGCAGCTTGCGCACCATCTCGGCGCCCGGCGAGCCGCCCGGCTCGCGGGTCGCCAGCACGCGATGGCGGCGGCCTTCCAGCCACGCCTTGAGCCGCGCGATCTGGGTCGACTTGCCGGCGCCTTCGCCGCCTTCCAGGGTGATGAAGCGTCCGGCCGCCGCCTCGCTCACGACAGCCAGCCGAACAGGTAATGCTGCAGCAGGCCGGCCATGCGCCCGAGCACGCCGCGCCGCGGCACGTCGGCGCCGGCCTCGAGCGGATACTCGATCACCTTGCCGTCGGGCAGGGTCAGCGCGGCGGTGCCGATCTTCGTGCCCTTGGCGATCGGCGCGGCGATCGGCCCGTCGAAGCGGGCGGTGACCCGCGGCGCCGGTGGCTGGCCGGCCGGGCTGGTGATCAGGACCGGCTTGGCGACGACCAGCGGCACCTTGTCCTGCGTGCCCAGCCACACCGGCGCCTCGGCGACGACGTCACCGGCGCGGAACACCGTCGTGTTGGTCGATTCGCGGAAGCCCCATTCGACCAGCCGCGACGTCTCCTGGGCCCGCTCGGCCATCGAATTCAGGCCGTTGACGACCAGGATGAGCCGGCGGCCATCGCGCACCGTCGAGGTGGTCTGCCCGTAGCCGCCCTCCTCGGTGTGGCCGGTCTTCAGCCCGTCGGTGCCCGGCGTGGTGCGCAGCAAGCGGTTGCGGTTGTCCTGCTTGATGTTGTTGTAGGTCCAGTTCGATTCCGAATAGTAGTGATAGTACTGTGGAAAATCCTCGATGGTGCGCGAGGCCAGCACGGCGAGGTCGCGCGCCGTCGTCCACTGGCCCTCGGCCGGCCAGCCGGAGGCGTTCTTGAACACCGAGCCGGTCATGCCGAGCTCGCGCGCCTTGCGCGTCATCCGCTCGGCGAAGCTGTCCTCGTTGCCCGACATGCCCTCGGCGATGACGACGCAGGCGTCGTTGCCCGACAGCACGATCATGCCCTTGATCAGGTCCTCGACGCTGACCTCGCTGCCCAGCTCGACGAACATGCGCGAGCCGCCCATGGCGCGCGCCCGCTCGCTGACCCGGAACTTGGTGTCGAGCTTCAGTCGGCCCGCCGCCAGCTCCTCGAAGACGATGTAGACCGTCATCATCTTGGCCATCGACGACGGATGCATCGGCTTGTCGGCATCCTTGAACAGCAGCACCGTCGAGGTCTGCGGGTCGACCATGAAGGCTTGGCGCGCCAGGGTGCCGATGCCGATCTGCGACGGCGGCAGCGCCTCGAGCTTGGCTGCCTCGCTCTTGGCCGACGGCTTGGTCGAGGCGGCCGGCGGCGCCTTGGGCTTGGCCGGCGGCTTCTGCTGGGCCTGCCGCGGCTTGGCGGCGTCGGCCTGGGCCAGCACCTCGAGCGCCGGCGCGGCGACCAGAAGGGCGGTCATCAGGGCTGCGACGGCGCGCAGCCGATCAATTCGAAACCACACGGGCATCACCATAGCCGGAGCGCTTCAGCCGCTCGGCGACGATGCCGGCGGCGTCCGGGGTTGTATAGGGTCCGAGGCGGACGCGATAGACGTCGCGGCCGCCGGCCGAGCCCTGCGAGATCTCGGTGGCGCCGTAGCTGGCGACGGCGTCGCGCTGGCGTGCGGCATTCTCCGGCGTCGAGAAGGCGCCGGCCTGCACGTAGTAGCCGCCCGCCCCGCCGGCCGGCGATCCGCCGCCGGCGACCAGGGAGGTGATGGTGGCGCCGCCGGCCGCCGCGGCGGGGGCCGGCGGCGGCGTCCAGGTAGCCGGGGTCGGCGCGGGCGCCGGCGCTGGAGGCGGCACGTAGGCCGCCGTCTGGACGGGCGGCGGCGGGGCTGACGCCGGGACGGGAGCAGGCGCCGCGGCGGGCGCGCGACGGCCCGACGAGGCCTGCGCCACGGCCGCCATCTGCTCGGACGGGCCGCCGCCATTCTGCGCCACTTCCTTCACGGCGCGGCTCTCGGCCTCGAGCTGGTCGATGCGCACGCGCGCGGTGCCCGAGCGCACCAGATCGAGGTCGTCGGCGGCCGTGCGCGACAGGTCGATCACCCGGCTGCGCGCGAACGGGCCGCGGTCGTTGACCCGCACGACCGTCGAGCGGCCGTTCTCGAGGTTGGTGACCTTGACGATCGCCGGCATCTGCAGGGTGCGGTGCGCCGCCGTGCGCTCCGACTGGTCGTAGCGCTCGCCGTTGGCCGTCGACTTGCCGTGAAAGCCCGGCCCGTACCACGAGGCGGTGCCCGTCTCGGTGCGGTTGAATTCCTCCTGCGGCGTGTAGGTGGCGCCGTCGATCTTGTACGGCGCGCCGATCTTGTAGGTGCCGCTCTGCGCCGCGCTGCCGCTCGACGAGGACGAGCGGCTACCCGAGGAGCCGCAGGCCGCCAGGCTCGTGGCCAGGCTGACGGCCAGGGCGAGCCGGAGAAAGACGACAGCCGCCGCCATCGCCGCTCAGCTGGCGATCCGGTCGGACAGCAGGCCGACCGCCAGGGCGAAGAAGTCCGACTGGTTCCAGCGCAGGATCGCCTGGAAGTTGCCGGTGGTGCGATAGGCCGGGCCGCCGGCCCCGGCCGGCCGAACGATGCGGCCGCCCTGCCCCGCCGCCGTGCCCGGCGCGACCTCCTCGCCCCACGGCACGCCGGCCTTCCAGCCGACCCGCGCCAGGTAGTTGACGATCGAGGCGAAGACGTCGGGCCGGCTGGTCCAGATGTCCTTGCGGCCATCGCCGTCGCCGTCGGCGGCGTAGGCGAGGAAGCTGGTCGGGATGAACTGGCACTGGCCCATGGCGCCGGCCCACGAGCCCTTCATGCCGTGCAGGCCGATATGGCCCTGCGAAACGATCTGCAGGGCGGCGATCAGCTGGCCGCGGAAGAACTGGGCGCGAAAGCCGTTGTAGGCCAGGGTGGCGAGCGCCGGCACGACCTCGAAGTCGCCCAGCAGGGCGCCGTAGTTGCTCTCGATTCCCCACAGCGCCACGACCACCGAAGCCGGCACGCCGGCCGGCACCGCGAAGCGGTCGACCAGGGCGCGGTTGTCTCGCAGCATCACCTTGCCGCGGGCCACCCGCTCGTTCGACACGACCAGCTCGAGATACTGGTCGAAGGTCATCTTGAATTCCGGCTGGTTGCGCGCGAGCTCGAGGACGCGCGGGATCTCCTCGACCGAGCCCAGAGCCGCGTCGGCGGTTCCGGTATCGACACCGGCCCGCAGCGCCTCGCCGCGCACGCCGCGCAGCCAGGCGGCGAGCTTGGGATCGCTGGTCTCGGCCCGCGCCGCCGCCAGCGGCAGTAGCGCGGCGGCCCCCGACAGGAGGCCACGACGGTTCAGGGTCATGGTTCGATCAGCCGATCAGGCAGTGCATGAAGAACGACAGCCAACTAGGCCGACTTCTAGCACAAATTTGGGCGAACCAGCAGGCTCCTGTGGGTTGTCCGGCGGCCTGGCCTCAGCGGCCGGCGCCGCGCTTGCGCCGCGGCGCGGCCGGCGCCCCCCTGCTCTCGCTCGGTGCCTTGGATCCGCGCCGACGCGCCGCGACCGCCGTCGGCGCCGCCGGGGCGCGCTCGGCGCCCTGCAGGCTGTTGCGCAGCGCCTGCATCAGGTCGATCACGTTGCCGCTGCTCTCCGGCACGGCGGCCGGCCGGACCGGCAGGCCCTTGCGCTTCTCCTCGATCAGCTGGCGCAGCGCCTCCTCGTAACGGTCGTGGAACGCCGCCGGGTCGAACTGGCCGGCCTGCTGCTCGATGATCCTGCGGGCGATCTCGAGCATCGCCGGATCGGCCTTGGGCAGATCGATCGGGTTGACGTCGGCGATCGACCGCACCTCGTCGCTGCGGCGCAGGGTGGTGAGCAGCAGGGCGTCGGCCTCGACCTCGAGGGCGCAGATGCGCTCGCGCGAGCTCATCACCAGGCGCCCCAGCGCCACCATGCCCTGCTGCTCCATGGCCTCGCGGATCACCGCGAAGGCCTCGATGCCGGTCTTGCCGCTCGGCACCAGGTGGTAGGGCACGTCCCAGTACAGCCGGTCGATGCCGGCGCGCGGCACGAAGCGCTCGATGTCGATCCTGCGCGTGCTCTCCAGCTTGATCGCCTCGAGATCCTCGCGATCGAGCAGGACATACTCGTCCTTGGCGACGGCGAAGCCCTTCACGAGGGCGCCGCGACTCACCTCCTCGCCGGTGCCGGCATCGACGGTGAGCATGCGGATACGGTTATTGGTCTGCGGGTTGATCAGGTTGAAGCGGATGGTCTCCGCCTCGCTGGTCGCCGGATAGAGGGCGACCGGGCAGGTCACCAGCGAGAGCCGCAGATGGCCCTGCCACGACGGTCGTGCAGGCATGTTCGTCCTTCCCTTCCCGACGATGACAACACCGAGGGCGGGGTGGTCGTTGCGCGCACCCGGCCGAGTTGCCGTCGGTCCGCAGGCGTACCGGCCGCACCCGGAACCGGACAGTCGAGGATTGGCCGGCAACTGGGGCGCCGCGACGCGTTGCTTCGGCGCGTCGTTCGCGGCGCCTGTCGGCGGCCCCGCCCAGCCCTCTCCCCCCGACCCCGAGGCAGCGGTGGCCGCCGACAACCGCGCACGCAAGCGGGGGTCACAGCTTCATCACGCGCCCTACCGGCTTCGCGGGCTCATGCTGGCCTGCTGCGGCCGCCCTACTCCAGTCCCGGCGGTTCGCGGCTTCCTGGCGCCCGCTCGCGTTCCCCGCCGAGCGGGCGCACTTTTGCCCCCGCCATTGCGACCGGCCCGCTCCCTGCGCTATTGCAGCCCTCGTCGCGGATGGGTGGCCGAGCGGTTTAAGGCACCGGTCTTGAAAACCGGCGTGGGTTCACGCTCACCGTGGGTTCGAATCCCACCCCATCCGCCAGCGCGTCCCGCTTCCTGCCCTAAGCACGCCCCCTAAGCGATCTGCTTCAGTGCCTGCCAGACCAGGCCGCAATCGAACTGCCGCGCGCCGTCCGCGTCGGTCGATTCGGCGCAATTGATGTGAAACGCCTCGATGTTTCGGATCTGCTCGATGATGAACTGGTTGATCTCCCAGCGCGGATCGAGGGCGATCAGCCTGCTCTTCGGGTCGTTGCCGAACAGCGCCAGGTGCAGCGCCGAGCCGGTGACCCCGGCGACGTGCGAGGCGTGGGCCACCACGTCGACCTGTTCGGCCAGCGAGCGGGTTTCCGGCGCAATGATCTCGAAGCCGCGGGCCGCGAACAGGGCCTCGATCTCGTCCTCGTTGGCCAAGGTCTTGGCGGCAATGAAATCGCGGCGGGTCCGATTGCCGGCATAGAAGTCGGCCCGGCGCTGCAGCGGCTCGTCCATCAGCCGGCGCGTGAGGTACACCCGGCTCGGTCGATCCCTGCCGGCCGGCCGCCGGTCGCTCAACCGGTCGCGCATCCGGTCGAAGGCCAGGCACATCCCCGGGCTGCCGGTCGCCCCCATCGCGAACTGCGCCGTCGGCACCACCAGGGTTTCGGGGATCAGGTCCTCGTGGGCGACCACGATGCGCTCCGGCTCGACACCCAGCGCCGCAAGGGCTTCGACGGCGAAGCCGGGGACGGCATAGGGTTCCGGCCTGGACGGATGGAACAGCAGCTTGACCGTCGGATCGAGGTCCAGGACGGCCCATGCCCGGGCCAGCGATTCGAGCAGGAAGTGTCCGAAATGCGTGCGCAGCGTCCCGAGGTAGACAAACCGACCGGGCAACGGCTTCGCCGCCGCGCAGCGGCTTTGCTCGACTCGCGCCGGGGTGACGCATCGTGTGTAGTCCCAGGGGTTGTACCGGCGCTCGACCATTGCCTGGAATTCCGGCAGCAACTCGCGTCGGCTGGTGTAGATGCCGGCCGACCAGTGCTTCGGCGCGTGCGGGCTCGCCTCTCGCTCGGTGTTGTCCTCCTCGTAGCGCGTGACCAGAGCGCCGTGCAGCGTCTGTGCCGTCAGGGGGACTGGCTCGACCAGGCGGCCCGGCAGGGCATCCGCGCGATAGTTCAGGAAGTGCACTCTGCCCTGCCGGTGCGTCTCGAAGGCACGCGGCGGGAGCGCATCGACGCGCCGCGCGAACGTCTCGTCCACCGTCGGCAGCAGGTTGTACCGGCTCGGCGGAAACAGCAGGTCATCGACCAGGTCGAACGTCGCCATGCCGGCGAGGATGGCCGATGCCGGCGTCCGGCTCAACGATCGCGGCAGACTTTGCCGGCGGCGGCCGGCTCAGCTCGGCGCGCGGAGGGCGGGCAAGCGCCCCTGCTCGAACAGCGGCGTCGACAGTTTTCCCAGCCATGGGCGAAGCGGAAGGCCGCGAGGTCGTCGAAGGTGTTGCCGATCACCTGCATGCCGACCGGCATGCCGCGCTCGACGAAGCCGATCGGCACGTCGACCAGGGGATAGCGGCTCAGCAGGTTCCAGGGCCAGGTCAGGGAATGCTTCATGCCGGTCGCCACAGAGACCTCCTCCTTGCTGGCCAGCGTGTCGGCGGCGATGAACGGCGTCGAGATCGTCGTGGGGATCGGATCGTCGATCGCCTCGTCGCCCTCGCCCGCCACGGCCTATCCGGCCTGCAGGGCGCCCGCCGAGGCCAGCAGTCCGCTCAGGAACTCGCGTTTGCCCAGCATGTCTCCCTCGCCCGCCCCAACGGCTAGAATTTCTTGCGGCGGGGGGCAGCCGGACGCGGGTCAGTCGACGATGCGCGAGGCCCGCTCCAGCACCACGGGCGGAACCACCAGGCCGATGGCGCGCGCCGCCGCCTGGTTCACCACCAGATCGTACTGCGTCGGCTGCTCGACCGGCAGATCGGCCGGCGACGCGCCGCGCAGGATCCGATCGACGTAGCTCGCCGCGCGCCCGAACAGGTCGATGCGATCGGGACCGTAGGACAGCAGCCCGCCGGCTTCCGCGAAGTCGCCGAGGTGAAAGACGGAGGCCAGCCGATGGCTTCGCGCGAAGCCGGCGACCGCCGGCAGATGCGCCACGAACAGGGGCCACGGCGTGACGTAGAGAGCCTGGATCTCCGTCGGCGGCGCCGTCGCCAGTCGTTGCTCCAGGGCGGCGCCGTCGCGCACCTCGAGCGACCTCAGCTCGATCGCCAGGCGTCGCGCGGCGGCTTCGAGCTCGCGCCAGGTCAGCACCGAGTTGCTGTCGCCGGGATTCCACAGCACGCCGACGGCGCGCAGGCCGGGCACCACCTCGGCCAGCAGCTCGAGGCGCTTGGCCGACGACTCGACGACGTTCTGCGACAGGCCGGTCACGTTGCCCCCCGGCCGCGCCAGGCTGGCGACCAGGCCGGCGCCGACCGGATCGCCGACGCCGATCATCACGATCGGCACGGTGTCGGTCGCCGCCTTAGCCGCCTGCGTCGCCTCGGTGACCTCGGTCACCAGCAGCTCGACCGGCCGCTGCAGCAGCTCGCGGGCGAGCGGCGCCAGGCGAGCAGGATTGCCCTCGGCGTAGCGATAGGTGAGGTCGAGGCGGCTCCCGATCGTCCATCCGAGCTTGCCGAGCCCCGCCTCGAAGGCGGCGTGCCACGGCCGCGCCGCCACCGGCGAGAACGGCGACAGCACGCCGACCTGGCGGCGGCGCTCCGGACCCTGGGCCGCCGCTTCGCGCGCGGCGCCGGCCGCCAGCGCCAGCCCGGCCAGCAGGGATCGCCGGTTCATCGCCGCTCAGGCGGCCGTGGTCGGATCGGGCGCCGGCACGAAGATCGCGTCGGCCCAGCGCAGCGCGCCCGACCCGTCCTTGACGTGATGCAGGTCGAACAGCCCGTGCAGGGCATAGCCCGCCGTGCGCAGCCAAGCGGCGACGTCCCAGAACAGCGGCGAATCGCGGTACAGCGGCACGAAGCTCACCTCGGCGGCGATCAGCCGGATCGCCCGCCGCCGCAACAGGCCCTCGGCGCCCTTCAGGGCGCGCAGCTCGCCGCCCTGGATGTCGAGCTTCAGGATGTCGATCCGCTCGAGTCCCTTGGCGGCGCAGAAGCCGTCGAGCGCGACCGTCTCGATCGGCCGCCGCTCGAGGGTGGTCGCCGGCCCGTCCCACTGCGCCACCTCGCCGATCTCGAGCAGCGAATGCGTGCCGTCGTGGCTGTTGACCTTGAGCTCGGCGGTGCCGTCGCCGTCGGCCAGGCCATACGGGAACATGCGCACCCGGTCGCCGAAGGCGGCCAGCCGCGCCTGCGCGATCTCGAGGTTCTCGGCCGCCGGCTCGAAGGCGAAGATGCGGCTGGCCGGAAAGGCCTGCAGGTACTTCTCCGACGATTCGCCGTGGTGCATGCCGCCGTCGAGGATGGTGAGCGGCGCCTCGATGGGCAGCAGCGCCGCCTGGGCGCCGAACAGCTCGCCATGGCGATGGGCGATCTCCTCGACCGGCGTGCGGACCGGTTCGGGCGCCGGCGACGCAGGCGCCGGCTTGCGGAACAGGCGGATCATGCGGCCTCGCGGCGGCACAGGCAGGAGGCGCGGATCGGCACTTCGCAGCGCGCCATCGCCAGGTCGAGCCGCGCCTTGACCAGAGGCGCCGCCAGCCGGTCGCCGCGCCGCACCAGGCACTCGTGCAGGCCGTGCAGGCTCCAGACATTGTCGGGATGCTGGCGGGCGCGGCTGAGCTTGCCGTCGTAACCGAGGTCGGCGCGGTACACCGCCTCGGCTTCCTCGACGTGGCCCTGCTCGAGCAGCAGGGCGCCCAGCGCATGGCGGGCCGGCTGCATCCAGCCCCACGGCTCGTCGTAGGCCAGCGCGTCGTCGAGCTCGACCGCCCGCCGCAGATGCGCGAAGGCGCTGTCGAAGCGGCCGCGCCGGTAGTCGAGCTCGCCGCTCAGCATCTCGCCGGCGATGCCGAGCAGGTCGACCATCTTGTTGTTGTGCACCCGGCGGCTCTCCGGCACGCGGGCGCGGGCAGCGAGGAAGTCCTGGCGGGCCTGCTCGGCGGCCTCGACCTCGCCCAGCACGGCGTGGGCCACGCCGCGGGCGTAGAGCATCATCGCCGTCGTGGCGCAGTACAGGTCGCGATCCTGCGGCAGTTCCTGGGCCAGGATCTCGCGCCACTTGCCGAAGCGGATCAGCACGTGCTGCTTCATCGGGATGAAGCCTTCGATGAAGTCGGCCATCGGCGGCGACGGCACGCGCAGCAGAGCCTCGGGGATGCCGTCGATTAGCTCCTGCGCCGCCGCCAGCGCCGGCGAATACTGGCCGAGGAACATCGCGCCGTAGACCACGAAATGCAGGTTGTGGTTGCGGTACATCGAGTAGATGTTGAACGGCCCCTCGCGTTCCAGGAACTTGCGGTCGGCGACGACGGCGCGCTGGTTGCAGACGACGACGTCGTGATAGTGGCCGCACAGCACGTCGATGTGGGTCGGCATGTGCACGAGATGGCCGGAGTCGGGCACCAGCCCGCGCAGCGCGTCGCCGGCGCGCAGGGCACGCTGCGGGAACGGCGACATCTCCATGAGATGGACGTAGAGGTGCAGCAGGCCGGGATGCGCCCAGCTGGCCGGCTGGGCGCGGAAGCCCTCCTCCAGCACCTCCATCGCCTCCTGGGTGCCGGCGTCGCTCGCCACGCCGCCGGTGGTCAGGTCCCACATCTGCCACGGCGTCTCGTTCATGATCGCCTCGGCGAACAGGGCACGGACGTCCAGATCGGCCGGATGTTGCCGGAAGACCTCGCGCATGGCGTGGGTGAAGGCCTTGTCCCACGGCGCCTGGTCATCGATCGGCGTGCGTTGCGGGTAACGGACGGCCAGCGCACCAATCAGGGCGCGCTCGATCGGCGTCGAGGCGGCGGCGCAGGCCAGCGCCTGTTGCAGGGCGTCGTACGAGGCTTCGAGGGCCTTCACCTTGCCGGTCGGGTCGAGCAGCTTCCAGGGCAGGTTGTAGTTCGGGCCGGAGGCGTAGGAGACGCCCCAGTGGGCCATGGCGCAGGCCGGATCGTGCTCCAGCGCGCGGCGGAAGCAGCGCACGGCTTCCTCGTGATTGAAGGCGTAGGTCCACACCAGCCCGCGATCGAACCAGCGCTGGGCCTCGGGCGAGGTCGTCGAGACCGCGCGCCCGTAGGAGCCGAGATCATAATAGTCCATCGCGGCCTCCTCTTTTCTCATACCCCTCTCCCCCGCCAGGGGAAGAGGTTGGGAGAGGGGGCGGCGCACGCCGGCGACACCCCGTCCTCCCCCCTCTCCTAGCCTCTCCCCCCGCGGGGGGAGAGGAACACGAGGAGAAGGTTACTCCGCCGCCATCGGCAGCGACGCCGCATCGAGCGCCTCGGACAGGCGCGGCGGCGACATCGGCAGGTCGGCCATGCGGACGCCGGTGGCGCGGGCGATGGCATTGCCGATCGCCGCGGTCGGCGGCACGATCGGCACCTCGCCGACGCCGCGCACGCCGTACGGATGCGTCGGGTTCGGGACCTCGACCAGGATGGTCTCGATCATCGGCAGGTCCGACGCGACCGGCATGCGGTAGTCGAGGAAGCCGGGATTCTCCAGCTTGCCCTTGGCGCTGTAGATGTACTCCTCGTTCAGCGCCCAGCCGATTCCCTGCACGGCGCCGCCCTGCAGCTGGCCCTCGACGTAGGACGGATGGATCGCCGTGCCGACGTCCTGCGCCGCCGTGTAGCGGCCGACCGTGACCACGCCGGTGTCGCGGTCGACCTTGAGGTCTACCAGGTGCACGCCGAAGCCGGGACCGGCGCCGGTGACGTTGAGCTGGGCGTGGCCGTTGATCGGCCCGCCGGTGCGCCCGGCCTGGGCCGCGAGCTGGGCCAGGCTGAGCGGCTCGAACTCGCCGACGTTGGAGCCGGCCGGCTTGGCCATGCCGTTCTCCCAGATCACGCCGTCGGGATCGACGTTCCAGATCTTGGCGGCGCGGACCTTCAGCTCGCGGATCAGGTCGCGCACCGAGTTCACCACCGCCATGCCCGTGGCGAAGGTGACGCGGCTGCCGCCGGTCACGAAGTTGAAGCCGATCGAGGCGGTGTCGGCGATCACCGGCCGCACCTTGTCGTAGTCGACGCCGAGCTCCTCGGCCGCCATCAGGGCGAGCGAGGCGCGGCTGCCGCCGATGTCCGGGTTGCCGGAGATCACCGTCACCGTGCCGTCCTCGCCGACATGCGCCGCGGCGCTCGAATCGGCGCCGACGTTGAACCAGAAGCCGGCCGCGATGCCGCGCCCGTAGCCCGGCTTGACCGGCGACTTGTAGTGCTCGGAGGCCTTCACGGCTTCCAGCGTCTCGACCATGCCGATCGTGTTGAAGGTGACGCCGTAGGCCGTCTTGGTGCCCTTCTTGGCGGCGTTCTTCAGGCGCAGCTCGATCGGGTCCATGTTGAGGCGCTGGGCCAGCATGTCCATGGTCGACTCGACCGCCCAGGCGGTGATCGGCGCGCCGGGGGCGCGGTAGGCCGCGACCTTCGGGCGGTTGCTCACGACGTCGAAGCCGACGATGTGCACATTGTCGATGTCGTAACAGGCGTACGAGCACATGCAGGCCGGGCCGACCGGCGAGCCCGGGAACGCGCCCGCCTGCATCTCGACGACGCACTCGGCGGCGACGATGCGGCCGTCGCGCATGGCGCCGATCTTGATCTTCATGTCGGCGCCGGGCGCCGGGCCGGAGGCGCGGAACACGTCCTCGCGGCTCATCACCATCTTCACCGGCTTGCCGGCCTTCTGCGACAGCCGGATCGCCACCGGCTCGAGATAGACCACCGTCTTGCCGCCGAAGCCGCCGCCGATCTCGGTCGCCACGACCCTGATCTGCGAGGTCTCGATGTTGAGCAGGCGGCTGCAGAAGCCGCGCACCTGGAAGTGGCCCTGGGTGGTCGACCACAGCTGCACCTGGCCGTCCTCGCTGGCGCTGGCCAGGGTGGCGTGCGGCTCGATGTAGCCCTGGTGGACCGGCTGGGTCGTGTAGTCGTGCTCGACCACGATCTCGGCCTGGGCGAAGCCGGCGGCGGCGTCACCCTTCTTGAACTCGATGCGCTTGGCGATGTTCGACGCCGTGGTCGGCGCCGGGGTGACGCCCTCGGTGCGGATGTGCTCGTGCAGCACCGGCGCGCCGGGCTTCATCGCCTCCTTGACGTCGATGACGTGCGGCAGGACCTCGTAGTCGACCGCGATCAGGGCGAGCGCCTGGCGGGCGATCGCCTCGGTCGTGGCCGCCACGGCGGCGACGGCGTGGCCCTCGTAGAGCGCCTTCCCGCGCGCCATGATGTTGGCCGAGATGTCGCGCAGGTTGACCTGCATCTCGCCGGCCGGCACGACCAGGTCGGCCTGCTCCGGGAAGTCGCGCGACGTCACCACCGCCTTCACGCCGGGCAGCGCCTCGGCCTTGCTGGTGTCGATGCCGCGGATGCGGGCATGGGCGTGCGGGCTGCGCAGCACCTTGCCGACCAGCTGCCCGGGCAGGCTGAAATCGGCGCCGAAGCGAGCCCGGCCGGTGACCTTGTCGGCGCCGTCCGGACGGTCCGGACGGGTGCCGATCCACTTGTACTGGGACTTGCTCATCGGGCGCCCTCCCTCATCTCGGCGGCAACTTCCATGACCGCGGTGACGATCTTGTCGTAGCCCGTGCAGCGGCACAGGTTGCCGGCCAGCCAGAAGCGGACTTCCGTCTCGGTCGGGTTGGGGTTGCGATCGAGCAGCGCCTTGGAGGCGACCAGGAAGCCCGGCGTGCAGATGCCGCACTGCAGGGCCGCCATCTCGATGAACTTCTTCTGCAGCGGATGCAGCTTGTCGCCTTCCGCCATGCCCTCGATGGTGCGCACCTCGGCGCCCTGCGCCTCGGGGGCCAGCACCAGGCAGCTGCACACCAGGCGGCCGTCGACGGTGACGCTGCAGGCGCCGCAGTCGCCGGAGCCGCAGCCTTCCTTGCTGCCCGTCAGGCCGAGCGTGTCGCGCAGCACGTCGAGCAGGGTCTGGTTGGCGTCGCAGAGGAACTCGGTCGGCGCGCCGTTGATGGTGGTCGTGACGTGGATCTTGGCCATCTTGGTGCCCTGCCCTCAGTGAGCCTTGGAGGAAACGCCACGCGCGCGGTCGCGCGCGATGGCGGCGGCGCGCTTCAGCAGCACGCCGGCGATCTTGGTGCGGTAGCGGATCGTGCCGCGCTTGTCGTCGATCGGACGGCAGGCGTCGGAGCAGGCCTTGGCCGCGGCGTCGAGCGCCTCGTCCTCGAGCTTGCTGCCGACCAGCGCCGCGGCGGCGCCCTCGACCAGCAGCACGGTCGGCGCCACGGCGCCGAGACCGACGCGGGCGGCGACGACGGTGTCGCCCTTCATCGTCAGGCTGACGCCGCAGCCGACGACGGCGATGTCCATCTCGGTGCGCGGGATCAGGCGCAGGTAGGCGTCGCCCGAATTCCTCGGCCGCGACGGTAGGGTCAGCGACACGACGATCTCGCCCTTCTGAAGGCTGTTGCGGCCCGGGCCGGTGGTGAACTGCTCGACCGGCACCGAGCGCTTGCCCTCCGGTCCCTGGATGTTGACCGTGGCCCCGGCGGCGACCAGCGCCGGCACCGAATCGGCCGCCGGCGAGCTGTTGCACAGGTTGCCGCCCGGCGAGGCGCGGCCCTGGACCTGCTTGGAGCCGATCAGGTTGATCGCCTCGACGACGCCCGGCCAGGCCTTCACCAGCTCGGCGTTCTCGCCGATCACGGCGGCCGGCGTCGCGGCGCCGATGCGGAAGCCGCCCTTGGTCTTGGCGATGGTCACCATCTCCGGAATCTTCTTCACGTCGATGATCACGCCCGGCGCCTGGGCGCCCGACTTCATCTGCACCAGGAGGTCGGTGCCGCCCGCCAGGATGCGTCCCTTGCCGTCGGCTGCCGCCATCAACGCGC
Organism: Reyranellaceae bacterium; assembly: GCA_046349275.1. Lineage (GTDB taxonomy): Bacteria > Pseudomonadota > Alphaproteobacteria > Reyranellales > Reyranellaceae > Reyranella. The sequence continues at coordinate 165,597 of JAXMCN010000011.1, forward strand.
AGGCGTCCCGCACGTTCTTGGCGACCTTGTACTGAATCTCGGTCATGCGCCGCTGTCTCCCTCGTTTCCTCGGTTTGATCCTATCCAAGCGGACTGCACAACGAAGGGCAAGCCGCACGGACGTCAGGCGAAACCCTGCGCTGCAGGCGGCGCGACCCTAGCGATTTCGGAACGGAATGCAAACGAGCGCCGCGGTCGGCAATGCACACTGACTGTCGACGCAGCGCGTGCAGTTTGGCACCCTTGGCGCAACGAAGTCAGGGAGGAATCGAGAATGAAACTCAAGTCGCGGGCGCTGACGCGCCGGTCGGCGCTGGCGGGCTTCGCAGGGATCGCAGCCGCCCCGGCCATCGTCCGGGCCCAGGGCACCTACCCCAACAAGCCGGTGAAATGGATCAACCCGTTCCCGGCCGGCGGCGCCACCGACATGCTGTCGCGCATCTTCTGCAGCAAGATGACCGAGATCACCGGCCAGCAATGGCTGGTCGAGAACAAGGGCGGCTCGGGCGGCAATGTCGGCATGGACGCGCTCGCCCAGTCACCGCCCGACGGCTACATCCTCGGCCTCGGCGGCATCGCCAGCCACGCCATCGCGCCGACGCTCTATGCCCGGCTGCCGTTCAACGCCAAGACCGACTTCACCTTCGTGTCGACGATCTGGCAGCTGCCCAACATGCTGGTCACCAACCTCGACATGCCGGCCAAGACGGTGCCGGAGCTGATCGAGCTGCTGCGCAAAAACCCCGGCAAGTATTCCTACGCCTCGGCGGGCAACGGCACGACGCTGCATCTGTCGGGCGAACTGTTCAAGATCATGGCCAAGGTCGACATCGTGCACGTGCCCTATCGCGGCGGCGGCCCTGCGATGCAGGACCTGCTGGCCGGCCAGGTGAACATGATCTTCGACAACATCCCCGGAGCCTTGGCGCAGTACCGGCCGGGCAAGGTGCGCGGCTTCGCGGTGACCTCCAAGGAGCGTTCGCCGGTGGTGCCCGAGATCCCGGCGATGTCGGAGTTCCTGCCCGGCTACGACATCAACTCGTGGACCACCCTCACCGGCCCCGCGAAGCTGCCGGCCGAGATCGTCGCGCGCCTGTCGGAGCTGTCGAAGAAGGCGCTGGAGAGCGAGGACCTCAAGGCCAAGTTCCTCGACCTGTCGGCGACCGCGATCTGGCGCACCCCGGCCGACACGGTGGCCTATCGCGAAGCCGAGGAAGCACGCCTCGCGCCGATCATCAAGGCGTCCGGAGCGCGCGTCGACTGAACCCCACGAGGATGGCCCGCGCCCGGCAATCCGGGGCGGGCCACGGGTCTGCCGGTACATCCGCGGTCAGGCTCGTTGCCGGCACAACGCCGCTCCGCGGCTCGGGTTCCCCGACCCGCGTTTCATGATTCCGGCAAACCGTCTAAGGTCGGGCATGACCACGCTCTCCACCGCCCAGGCGGTCGTCCATTCGCTCGAGCTCAACGGCATCGACACGCTGTTCTGCCTGCCCGGCGTGCAGAACGACGCCTTCTTCGACGCGCTCTACGATCGCACCAACGCCATCCGGCCGATCCATGCCCGGCACGAGCAGGCCTGCGCCTACATGGCGCTGGGCTACGCCATGGCGACCGGCCGGCCGTCGGCCTACGTCGTGGTGCCGGGCCCGGGCTTCCTCAACACCACGGCGGCTCTTTCGACCGCCTATGCCGTCAACGCGCCGGTGCTGGCGCTGACCGGGCAGATCCAGCAGTCGATGATCGGCCGCAACGTCGGGCTGCTGCACGAGCTGCCCGACCAGCTCGGCATCATGCGCGGCCTCACCAAGTGGGCCGACCGCATCACCGCGCCCAACGAGGCGCCGGGCCTGGTCAACGAGGCGTTCCGCCGCCTGCTGTCGGGTCGCCGCCGGCCGGTCGGCCTGGAATGCGCGCTCGACACCTGGGCCCGCAAGGCGCCGGTCGAGCTCGCGGCGACGCCGGCCAAGGCCGATCCCTGCCCGGTCGACGAGGACGCCGTCGAGCGCGCCGCCAAGCTGCTGGGCGCGGCCAAGCGGCCGCTGATCGTGGTCGGCGGCGGCGCCATGGACGCCGGGCCGCAGGTCCAGGCGATCGCCGAGCTGCTCGAGGCGCCGGTGCTCACCGGGCGCATGGGCCAGGGCGTGATCGACGGCCGCCATCGCCTGTCGGTCACCATGCTGGCCGGCTACCGGCTGTGGGGCGAGGCCGACGTCGTGCTGGCGGTCGGCACCCGGCTGCAGCCGCAGCAGCAGACCTGGGGCCTCGACGACGACCACAAGATCATCCGCATCGACATCGACGGCGAGGAGCTCGACCGCTTCAAGCGGCCGGAGATCGGCATAATCGGCGACGCCGCCGCCACCCTGAAGGTGCTGGCCGAGCGCCTGCCCAAGCACACGACGACTCGCGACGGCCATGCCGAGCGGGTCGGCGAGACCAAGGCCGCCGCGACCAAGCGGATCCGCGATCACCTGGCGCCGCAGATCGCCTGGCTCGAGGCGATGCGCCGGGCGCTGCCCGAGGACGGCATCCTGGTCGACGAGCTGACCCAGATGGGCTACGCGGCCCGCCTCGCCTGGCCGACCTACCGGCCGCGCACCTTCCTGTCGCCGGGCTACCAGGGCACCCTGGGCTGGGGCTACGCCACCTCGTTGGGCGCCAAGGTCGCCAAGCCGGACGTGCCGGTGCTGTCGATCAGCGGCGACGGCGGCTTCCTGTTCACCGCCATGGAGATGGCGACGGCGGCGCAGCACGGGATCGCCTCGATCGCCGTGGTGTTCAGCGACGGCGCCTACGGCAACGTGCGGCGCATCCAGCGCAAGTCGTACAACGAGCGCACCATCGCCAGCGACCTCAGCAACCCCGACTTCGTCAAGCTGGGCGACAGCTTCGGCATCGCCGCCGAGCGCGCCGGCTCGCCCGACGAACTGGCGACCGCCATCGGCCGCGCCCTGAAGCGCGGCGGCCCGGCGCTGATCGACTGCCCGGTCGGCGAGCTGCCCGATCCCTGGACCATCGTCCAGGTGCCGCGGATCCGGCCAAAGGCGGGCTGACCCGGTTCGACGCTTACACGACCGCCGGCAGGTCGCACTCGGCGGCCAGCCGGGCCAGGTCGGCGATCGTATCGGCCGGCAGCAGCAGCCCGTCGCGCCGCTGGCGGGCTTCGCTCCGCGCCTCCGGCTCGCCGGGATAGAAGATCTCGTCGACGTCCCGGGCGAGCGGCGTCGCCTTCAGCTCGGCGACCAGGGCGGCCATGCGGGCGTGAAACTCCGCCAGTGGCATGAACGCCGCGATGTCCAGCGCGATCATCATCTGCCCCGCACCGCTCGGCTTGTCGGCCTCGTAGGGCCCGACCACGGCACGGCCGAAGGCGCCGCCCGCCAGCACGCCGGACAGGACGTCCGTCATCAGGGCGATGCCGTAGCCCTTGTGACCGGCCATCGGCAGGATGATGCCGCCGATCGCCGCCGTCGGGTCGGTGGTCGGCGCGCCGTCGGCGTCGAGCGCCCAGCCTTCGGGAATTGGCAGTCCCTTCTGCCGCGCCAGGTAGATCTTGCCGCGCGCCACCCCGGTGTTGGCGATGTCCAGCACCATCGGGGCGTCGTTGCCGGTCGGCGCGGCCCACGACCAGGGATTGGTGCCGATGCGCTTCTCGCGGCCGCCCCAGGGCGCCATGGCGGGCGACGCGTTGGTCGACAAGAACGCGACGCAGCCGGCCTCCGCGGCGCGGCGGGTGAAGTACATCGCCGTGCCGAAGTGACCCGAGTTGCGCAGCCCCACGGCGCCGATTCCGTGCGCCTTGGCGCGCCGCACCGCCTCGTCCATGGCGTGCGCCGTCAGCACCTGGCCCATGCCCGCCTGGCCGTCGAGCACCGCGATCGCGCCGGCATCGACCACCGCCTGCGGCACCGCCTTGGCATTGCAGGCGCCGCTGCGCAGGCGCGCCACGTACCACGGCAGCCGCAGCACGCCGTGCGAGCCGTGGCCCCACAGATCCGCCCGCACCAGCGTATCGGCGCACAACAGCGCATCGTCGTCGCCCAGCCCGTTCGCGCGGTAGGCAGCAGCGGCGAAATCGCGCAGCCGCGCCGGATCGACGGTCGTGCCGGCGGTCATGCGCCGAGCTTTCGTCGCGGGTCGCGGACGACGCCCGGGCGGGAAATGTCTCGGCGGTGTTCCGGCATGGCGATGACCTTCAGCCTTCGAGAGTGATGTGGGCGGCGCGAATCAGCTCGGCGAGACTTTCCCGCTCGCGGACGATGAAGGCGGCGAACTCGGCCGGCGACGAGCCGACCGGCTGGGCGCCGATCGCCGCCATGCGGGCCTGCACTGTCGGATCGCGCAGCGCTTCGGCGAGGGCGGCGTACAGCCGCTCGATCACCGGCCCCGGCGTGCCGGTCGGCACGAAGACGCCGTTCCACTCGTCCAGCACCACGCCCGGCACGCCGGCTTCGGCGAAGGTCGGCACCTCGGGCAGCGCGGCGATGCGGCGTTCCGAGGCGACCGCGTAGCCGCGCAGGCGCCCTTCCCTGACCAGCCCGGCCGCGGTGTTGACCGTGGCGATGGCGAACGCGACGTCGCCGGCCAGCACGCCCTGCATGGCCGCCGAGCCGCCGCGGAACGGCACGTGCTCGATGTCGCGCAGCCCGGCCGCGCGCAGGAACATGGCGGCGGCCAGGTGCTGGCCGGTGGCGTTGCCCGACGAGCCGTAGGCGAGCTTGCCCTCGTTGGCGCGCGCCTGGGCGATGAACCCGGCCAGCGTCGGCGGCAGCGTCACGGGAGCGATCATCACCTGCGGCAGGCGCGTGACCTGGCTCACCGGCGCGAAGGCGCGCCCGTAGTCGAAGGTGAGGCCGCGCATCAGCGTCGGGTTCACCACATGGGCCATCGGGTCGATCAGCAGCGTATGGCCGTCGGGCGCCGCGCGCGCCACCTCGCTCGCCCCGATCGAGCCGCTGGCCCCCGCCTTGTTCTCGACCACGATCGGCTGGCCGAGAAGGCGCGCGAGCGGCACCGCGAGCAGCCGCGCCGTGGTGTCGGTGCCGCCGCCCGGCGGATAGGGCGAGACGATGCGGATCGGGCGCGACGGAAAAGCCGTTTGCGCGCGCGCGGCGACGAACGGCGCGGCGAGCGTCGCCAGCGCGGCCCGTCTGCCCAGGGTGAGGATGCGGCGCACGTCATTGCCCGCCGGTCGGCTGTCGGGACGCATGCCCCTCTCTCCCGTCTCGCGTCGAATTCGCATTCTCGTACATGTGGGCCGCCCGCCGTCAATCTCCGGGGCGGAGTGCGGCGACCGATGTGTGGCCGTCGAGTTGCCGATGCGGCATCTCGCGGCCGGCCGCACCGGCGCCCGCGACCGTTGCGGCCCAGGCGGCCCGCAGCACCTCCGGCGCCCCCGTCCCGAAGACGTGGCGGTCCGGCCGGACCAGCACCGCCTCGACCTCGTGAGAGTCGAGCCAGCGCGCGAGGGCGTCGGCTAAGGGAGCGAGCGTCGCGGTGGCCAGATCGGCGCGCGACAGCAGCCAGCTTCCCGGCCCCAGCACGTCGTCCAGCCGCGTGCCGTCGGCCGCGACGGCTTGCGGGAAGTAGCGGCCGGCGCCCGGACTGCCCGCCAGGATCGCGCCGGTCGAGATCGCGGGATACGCGGGCGGACCGTCCGGCAGCTTGCCGAGCGCCCGCGCCAGCCGGATCTTGAAGTTGCGCAGCGCGGCCGCCCAGCGACCGGTCAGGCAGACCATGCGGCCCATCATGATCGCCATGTCGATGGTGGCACGCAGATGCGGCCCGCGCTCGGGCTGGTAGGTGTCGAGCAGGCGGCCGGATGCGCCGCCCCGGATCACCGCGGCAAGCTTCCAGGCGAGGTTGGCCGCGTCGCGCAGGCCCGAGCACAGGCCCTGGCCGGCGAACGGCGGCGTCTGGTGCGCGGCGTCGCCGGCCAGCAGCACCCTGCCCTGTCGCCAGCGCTCGGCGATGCGCGCCCGGAAGGTATAGACCGCCTTGCGCTCGAGGCGGACCGCGCCCGCGACGTTCCAGGGCTCCAGCAGCTTTTCGATGAAGGCGTCGTCGCTGACCTGCTCGGGCGTCTCGCCGGGCAGGATCATGAACTCCCAACGATGGCGCCCCTCGCCCATCAGCACGCAGGTGGTCGGCCGCCTCGGGTCGCAGATCTGCAGGTTGGAGTCCGGCAGCCGGCTCGGGTCGTCGACCAGCACGTCGACGACCAGCCACGGCTCCTCGAAGCGCAGGTCCTCGAACGCGATGCCGGCGGCGTGGCGCACCGGCGACCGCGCGCCGTCGGCGCCGACCAAAATGCGGCTGCGCACGCGGCGCGGACCGTCGGGTGTGACGATCTCGGTGGTGACGGCCGTGCCGTCGTCAACGAAGCCGCGCACCTCCCACCCGGTCCGGAGCGCGGCGCCGGCCTCGCGGGCGAGCGATCGGCGCAGCGCCGCCTCGACCGAGGGTTGGTGGATCATGTTGGCGCGCGGCCAGCCGCCGGGACCGATCCGGTCGGCGCCGTCGAAGCGCATCAGCACCCGGCGCCGCGCGGTAAGGAAATCGTAGCGGGCGACCCGGCGGCTGGTCGCGAAGACCTCGTCCGCCGCGCCCGCCGCCTGCAGGATGCGCAGGCCTTCGTGATCGATGTGGGCGGCGCGCGGCAGCGAATGGATCGCCGCCTCCCTCTCCGCCACGACGACCTTGACGCCGTGGCGCGCCAGGAGAATCGCCAGCGTGATGCCGGTCGGCCCGCCGCCGGCGATCAGGACGTCGCAGTCGAGGTCGGCCACTTCAGCTCTCGCCGACCATGGTGCCTTCGATGTGGCCGAGGCGATCGATCTCGCAGCGCACGACGTCGCCCGGCTTCAGGAAGCGGCGCGGATCCATGGCGGCGCCGACGCCGCCCGGCGTGCCGGTGAACAGGCAGTCGCCGGGCTCCAGGGTCATGCCGACCGACAGGTGCTCGACCTGCTGCCAGACGTCGAACACGAGATGGCGCGTGCTGGAGTCCTGGCGCGTCTCGCCGTTGACGAGGCAGCGGATGCCCAGCGCGTGCGGATCGCCGACCTCGTCGGCCGTCACGATCCACGGCCCCATCGGCGCGTGCGTGTCGAAGCTCTTGCCCAGCGACCATTGCGGCCCGGCATGCTGCCACAGGCGTTCGGTCACGTCGTTGCCGACGCAGTAGCCGAAGATCGCCGCCGGCGCGTCGGCCGCCGCGACGTGCTTGCCGCCCCTGCCGACGATCGCCACCAGCTCGACCTCGTAGTCGGCGGTCGTCGTGCCGCGGGCGATCACGATGTCGTCGAACGGGCTGTTGACGCTGGTCTGGGCCTTGGTGAACCAGACCTGGCGCGGCGGCGTCGCCATCTTCGACTCGGCGATGTGGTCGGCATAGTTGAGGCCGATCGCGAAGATCTTTCCCGGGCGCTGCACCGGCGCCTCGAGCCGGACGGCTCCGAGCGGCTGGCCGCCGCCGGCCGCGGCCCGGGCCTCCAGCGCGCCGCGATGCGTGTCCCAGTCACGGATCAGGTCGATCATCGAGCCGGCGACTCCCGTGTCGATCAGGGTTTCGCCGACGACGATGCCGGTGCGGGTGCGCCCGTCGACGGTGTAGGTGGCGAGCTTCATGCGGCTGACTTTTCGGGGGCGCGACGGAACAGGCGCTGGATGCGCAAGGTGGTGGCGGTGAAGAAGGCGACGAGGCCGGGCGGCGGCGGCAGCTTGCCGGCGAACATCGGATGCGGGCTGCCCCACTGCACGGCCAGCAGGGCGCTCATCGGCTGCTTGTGCGGCGGATCGGCCGCCGTTAACAGGTCGCCGTCCGTCCAGTGCTCCAGCTCGTTGCCGAACGGATCCTTCCAGTAGTCGAACACCTGGCTGCCCATGATGTGCCGGCCGACGCCCCAGGCCGGCTGGCGCTTGCGCGCCTTCAGGTGCTGGTGGCCCAGCATCAGGTCGTCGAGATCGGCGACCTCGAAGGCGGCGTGCAGCAGGCCGAGCGGGCCGGGAAGCTGGGCGAGGAACAAGGTGTGATGATCGGCCGGCCTGTCGCCGCGATCGCATCGCATGAAGGCGCCGAGCGGCACGCCTTCGGCCGCCTCGACCTCGTCCGACGTCAGGAATCCGAAGCGCTCCTTGTACCAGCCCTCCGAGCGGCGGAAGTCGCGCACCTTCAGCACGGCATGGCCGATGCGCCAGACATGGGCCGGCGCGGCGTCCAGCCGGACGGTGACGCGGAACCGCGGCTTCGACGCCGCGGTGTTGCGCGCGGCCGGGGCCGGCGGCGCCTCGGCCGCGGCCTTGGCCTGCCCCGCCACGACCTCGACCCGATAGCCCTCGGGATCGGTCAGGCGCACGACCTTCCCGCCGCCCGGCTCGTCGAGGTCCTCGACCCGCACGCTTTCCCGGGCCGCGAGGACGGCGAGATCCTCGACGCTGCCGGCGCGCAGGCCGAGGGCAAGAAACTTCGCCTCGCCCGGCTCGGTGACGTGCACGAAGGGCCGGCCGTCGCCGCCCTTGCCGTACAGCCGCCCCCGCTCCTCGAAGACCTTCAGGCCGAAATCCTCGAGGAAGGAGCGCATGGCGCGCAGGTCCGGCGCCGCGAAGCGCACGTGGGCGATGTCCTCGATCCTGATGACCGGCAAGCTGCCTCCCTTTCGCCAACTAGAGTTGACCATTTAGTCAATACTTGCCGATGACCAAACGGTCAAGTAGGGTTCTGCCGTGCTCGCCCCTGCCGACCTGTCGCCGCGCGCCGCCCGCACCCGCGCCGCTCTGATCGCCGCCGGCTTCGACCTGCTGGCGCTGAAGCCGATCGACGCCATTCCGATCGACGAGGTCGTGACCAAGGCGGGCGTCGCCAAGGGCAGCTTCTTCAACCATTTCGCCGACAAGCACGCCTTCGCGGCGGCGATCGCGGCCGAGGTGCGGCTGGAGCTCGAGGATCAGGTGACGCGGGCCAACCAGGACGTGACCAATCCGCTCGAGCGGATCGCCAACGGCATGCGGGTCGGCGCCGAGTTCGCCCTCCGCGACGCCAAGCGCACGGCCGTGCTCCTGCGCGGCGCGGCCAACGTGACGGCGCGCTCGCATTCCTTGAACAAGGGTGTGTCGGCGGACTTCGACCAGGCCGGCCAGCGTGGCCTGATCAGCGAGGCGGCGTGCAGTGCCGGCGTGCTCTATTGGCTGGGGCTCTGCCAGGTGCTGATGGCGAGCCTGCTGGAGCGGCCCGGCACCCAAGCCGAGACGCGCGTCCGGGTCCGCGAGATGATGCTGCTCGGCCTCACCGGGCTCGGTGTGAAGGCCAAGGAGGCCGCGCTGCTCGCCGAGCGCTGCCGCATCCGGCCATGATTGGATACCCCGTGTGGAAGTTCATGCCGCGACAGGGGTGCCGGACTCGGTGTCTCAGGCGGGGCGCGCGGGCGGCCGCCGCCGCGCCGGCCCGCCGACTTCGGCGACAGGTCGAGCGCTAGCCCCGGGACGCAGGCACCCCCAACTCCCGCAGGAAGCGCCGCACCGGTTCGCTGCGCTGCTCCCGCGCAACGCAGACCTTGAGCTGGCGGTCGGCCCAGCCATCGGCCAGGGGCACGAAGGCCAGGCGATGCGTCTCGAGGTAGGGCTTGATGCATCCGACCGGCAGGCAGGCGATCCCGATTCCCTCGGCGACGAGGTTGCGAACCGCATCGAAGCTCGCGACCCGGACCACGAGATCGAGATGCCGGCCCAGGGCACGGGCGGCGTTCAGGAGCGTCGCCTGGATCGAACTGCCCTCGGCCAGTCCAACCTGGGCATGGGACAGGGTCTCGGCGAAGGCCAGCTTGCGGCGCCGGGCGAGCGGGTGGCGTCGCGGCATCACCATGGCGAGCCTGTCGCGACGGAAGTCGAAAGCGGCCAGCCCGCCGAAGTCGACCGAGTCGGCCACGATGCCGATGTCGACCGCCCGATCCGAAACCAGCTGCACGGTGCGCTCGCTCATCTCCTCGAGCAGCTCGATGCGGATCGCCGGGTGATGGGCGCGGAAGCGTGACAGCACCGGCGGCAGAAACTGGGTGATCGACGACGGGTTGGCCGCGACCCTGACGAGGCCCTTGGCGCCGCTCGCGAAGTTGGACAACTCGGCCTCCAGCCGCTCCGCGACGTCGTTGATGCTTCGAACGTGCAGGAGCAGAGCGTGCCCGGCCGGCGTGAGACGGACGCCGCTGCGCCCCCGCTCGAAAAGCACGACGTCGAGGTCGCGCTCGAGGTCGGAGATCCGCTTGGAGATGGCGGAGGCCGCGATGTGCGCGATCTCGGAGGCACGCGTGATGTTCCCGGCCTCGGCGACGACGAGGAACAGCCTGAGGCTCGTCATGTCCAGTCGGTGCACGTGCTTCCGCCTATTGTTCGCCCATTGGCATGAATCCATCGTGAATCGCGATGGCTGGCTTCGTCAACGAGAAGTGTCCGGACGGCGGGGCCCGTCCTACCTTCCGCGCCGCAATCACGGTGAGCCCCAAATGATCACTCGGCTGGATCATCTCGTCCTGACGGTCGCGGACATCGGCGCGACGGTCGACTTCTACAGCAAGGCCCTCGGCATGCAGCCGGTCACGTTCGGAAACGGCCGCCATGCGCTGGCCTTCGGCACGTCCAAGATCAACCTTCACCGGACAGGGCACGAGTTCGAGCCGAAGGCGATGAGGCCGACGCCGGGTTCGGCCGACCTGTGCTTCGTCACGGAGACCGCCATCGCCGCCATGGCGAGCCGGTTGTCGTCGCTCGGGATCGCGGTCGAGGAGGGACCGGTGGTCCGCACCGGCGCGACCGGTCCGATCGAGTCCATCTACGTCCGCGATCCGGACGGCAACCTGATCGAAATCTCGAACTACCGATAGACCGGGCGTCACGGCCGGCGCGACAGGAGGAACTGGCATGAAGCGCAGAGTGTTCGCGGCTCTTGCCTTCGGGCTGGGTGGTATCGCGTGCGCGGCGGGCGCACAGGACTACCCCGCCAAGCCCGTCACGATGATCGTGCCCTCCACGCCGGGCGGATCGACCGACTTCGCGGCGCGCCTGATGGCCGACATGCTGTCGGCGAAGCTCGGCAAGTCGATCGTCGTCGACAATCGTGGCGGCGCCAGCGGCAACATCGGCAACAAGGCCGCCGCCCAGGCCGCCCCCGACGGATACACGCTGCTGATGGCCTACTCGGGCTACCAGGTCGCGAACAAGTCGCTGTTCAAGGATCCGGGCTGGGACCCGCTCAAGAGCTTCACGCCGGTCGCGCTGGTCATGACCGCTCCGCATGTCGTGCTGGTCAGGAAGGACCTCCCGGTCAACACGCTCGCCGACCTGGTCGCCTACGGCAAGAACAACCCGGGCAAGCTGTCGTACGCCTCCTCGGGCATCGGCTCGATCCAGCACATCGGCGCTGAGCAGCTCAAGAGGCTGGGCGGCTTCGACATGGCGCACGTGCCCTACCGCGGCGCGGGACCCGCCATGAACGACCTGCTGAGCGGACAGATCGACCTGTTCATCACCACGCCGCCCTCGGCGGTCGGCCATCTGCAGAGCAAGTCGGTGAAGGGTCTCGCCATCGCCGCCGCCCAGCGCCATCCGATGCTGCCCGAGATTCCGACATCGGCAGAGTCCGGCCTCGCGAATTTCGACCTGACCGCATGGTTCGCGGTGTACGCACCGGCCGGTACGCCCGCGCCGATCGTCCGCAAGCTGGCCGCGGCCATCGAGTCGGTCGTCGATAGCCCGGCTTACCGCGACAAGGTCGTGTCCCAGGGCGCCTACCCCGTCTACATGGGGCCCGAGCAGCTCGATGCCTTCACCAGGAAGGAGCTCGACCACTGGAGCGAAGTCATCGCCGCCGCCGGGATCAAGGCCGAGTAGCGGGTCATGACGGTCCTGCCTTCCGTCGCCTTCATCGGCCTGGGAACCATGGGGATGCCCATGGCGCTCAATCTCGCTCGACGCGGCGTCTCCGTGCTGGCGATCGGCCGTCGTCCCGGGGCGCTGGCCGAGTTGCGCCGGGCCGGCCTTGAAGCCGACACCGCGTTGTCGCGCGCGCTCGACGCGGAGGTCGTCTTCCTTTGCCTGCCGGATGGCGACGCCGTTCGATCGGTGCTGCTGGACGGCGAGCCGCATGGCGTCGCGTGGCGGCCCGGGCAGGTGGTCGTCGATACCAGCACCATCGAGTACCGGATCGCGACGGAGATTGCCGGAAAGCTCGCATCGGCCGACGTCGCCTACCTGGACTGTCCGATCACCGGCATGGCGCAGCGCGCTCGCGACGGCACGCTGACCATGATGTGCGGCGGCGATCGCCTCGCCCTGGAGCGGGTTCGCCCGCTCCTCGAATGCGTTGCCTCGGACGTGCTGTACCTCGGAGCGAGCGGCAGCGGTCAGCTGGCCAAGCTGGTCAACCAGCTCCTGTTCGACATCAATGCCGCCGCGCTGGCCGAGATCCTGCCGTTGGCCGTCAAGCTCGGACTGGACGCAGCCCTGGTCGGTCGAATCGTCAACGGCGGCACCGGCCGCAGCTACGCGTCCGAGTTCTTCGTGCCCGGCATTCTCGAGAACCGCTTCGACCGGGGCTATCCGCTGCAGGCCGCATACAAGGATCTCGTGAGCGGCGTCGACGTCGCCATGGCTCACCGCATCCCCACGCCCGTGCTTTCCGCCGCCGTCGCGACCTACCAGTCGGCCCTGCTGCATGGCCACGGTGCCAGCGACAAAGGGGCGATGATCCGGGTCTTCGAAGACCTGCTGGGCGTCCGGTTCCGCAATGAAGTGAAGAGCGAGGCAATAACGCCATGACGTCCCCGACCGGCATCGTCCGCGGCCTGACCGATTACGGCGACCCGGACTTCGCACGCTTCCTCCGGCGCTCCTTCGCCCGCTCCATGGGCCTGTCCGGCGCCATGCTCGAAAGGCCGATCGTCGGCATCGTCACGACGCAGTCGGACCTCAACAACTGCCATCGCACGATGCCGGAGCTGGTCGCCGCCGTGTCGCGAGGCGTGCTCGCGGCCGGCGGCCTGCCCCGCGCCTTCCCCACGATTTCCCTGGGGGAAGTCTTTCTCAATCCGACGAGCATGGTCTATCGCAACCTCATGGCGATGGACACCGAGGAGATGGTGCGCGCCCAGCCGCTCGACGCCGTCGTTCTGATCGGCGGCTGCGACAAGACCGTGCCGGCGCAGTTGATGGGCGCCGCCTCCGCGAACGTGCCGGCCGTGCAGCTGGTGACGGGCCCGATGATGACCGGTCGCCACGAAGGCGCGCGCCTCGGCGCCTGCACCGACTGCCGCAGCAACTGGGGCAAATTCCGCGCCGGCGAGCTGTCGCAAGCCCAGATCGACCAGATCGAGGGCCGCCTCGCGGTGACGGCGGGAACCTGCGCGGTGATGGGGACCGCGAGCACCATGGCGTGCGTTGCCGAGGTTCTGGGCATGGCACTGGCCGGCTCGGCAGCGATCCCGGCGGTTCACGCCGATCGGCTGCGGGCCGCCGAGCTGAGCGGACAGGTCGCGATGCATCTTGCGCGTGCGCCGATGACGCCCCGCGAGATCATCACGCGCGAGGCCGTCGAGAACGCTCTGCGCGTCATCATGGCGCTCGGCGGCTCGACCAACGCGGTGCTGCACCTCGCGGCCATCGCCGGACGTCTCGGCATCGCGATCGACCGTGAGCGCGTCAACGCAATCTCCGACGAAACCCCCGTCCTCGTCGACCTGAAGCCGGTCGGCGAAGGCTACATGGAGGACTTCCACGCGGCCGGCGGCCTGGGCGCGGTGTTGCGCGAACTGAGGCCGCTGCTTCACCTCGACACGCGGAGCGTCGAGGGAATCACGCTGCGCGAGCGGCTCGACGGCCCTGTCGACTGGGTCGATCGCAAGGTGGTCCGCAGCGCGTCGCAGCCGGTCTCCGAGGTCGGCGGCCTCTTGATGCTCGGCGGCAACCTGGCGCCGGGCGGCGCCCTCATCAAGCGCGCCGCGGCAACGCCGGCGCTGTTCGAGTTCGAAGGTCGAGCGGTGGTGTTCGACGGAGTAGAGGATCTCTCGCGCCGGATCGATGCGCCCGACCTCGACGTGACGGAGCACGACGTGCTCGTCCTGCGCAATGCCGGTCCCGTCGCGGCCGGCATGCCTGAAGCCGGTTACCTGCCCATCCCGAAGAAGCTGGCCGCACGCGGGATCAAGGACATGGTGCGCATCTCCGATGCGCGCATGTCGGGCACCGCCTTCGGCACGATCGTCTTGCACATCGCACCGGAAGCCGCGGTCGGCGGGCCGCTGGCTGCTGTGCGCACCGGCGATCGCGTCAGGCTTTCGGTCGCCCGGCGCCGCATCGACGTTCTGCTCGACGATGCGGAGATCGCCCGGCGTCTCGCCGTCCACGTCCCGCCGCCGGCGCCGGCGCGCGGCTACCGCGCGCTCTATCACAGGACCGTCACCCAGGCCGACCGGGGCTGCGATCTCGATTTCCTGATCGCCCCCGCCGGTCCCGCTCCGGAGGACTCGAGATGAATCTGTATTCGAAGCTGCTGGCCCGCCAGCAGGACGGCAGGCCGTTGCGCATCGGCATGATCGGCGCCGGCAAGTTCGGTTCGATGTTCCTGGCCCAGCTGCTGAAGGTGCCGGGCATCCACCTCGTCGGCGTCGTCGACCTGTCGCCGGCGGCGGCGGCCTCCAACATGGCCTATGTCGGCTGGCCGCCGGAGCGCCACGCCGCCCGGTCGCTCGACGCCGCCCTGGCGAGCGGCCAGACGCACGTCGGTGACGATGCCGCCGCCCTGATCGCCCATCCGGGGATCGACATCCTGATCGAGTGCACCGGCAGTCCGATCGCCGCCGTCGAGCATTGCCTCGCCGGCTTCAAGCAGGGAAAGCACGTCATCAATGTGACGGTCGAGGCCGACGCTTTCTGCGGGCCGGGCCTGTCGCACGAAGCGGCCTCTGCCGGCGTCATCTACAGCATGGCCTATGGCGACCAGCCGGCCCTCGCCTGCGATCTCGTGGATTGGGCCAGAGCCTGCGGCTTCACGGTCGCGGCGGCAGGCCGCGGCCACAAGTGGCTGCCTCATTACCGCCAGTCCACGCCGGATACCGTGTGGGACCATTGGGGCCTCACGCGCGAACAGGCCGAGCGGGGACGCCTCAACCCGAAGATGTTCAACGCCTTTCTCGACGGGTCGAAGCCGGCGATCGAGTCGGCGGCGATCGCCAACGCGACGGGCCTGGACGTGCCGCAGGAGGGACTCGCCTTCCCGCCCGGCTCGGCCGATGACATTCCGACGCTGATGCGGCCGGCGGCCCTCGGTGGTTGCCTCGAGCGGGAGGGAATGGTGGAGGTCGTATCGTGCCTCACCGCGGGCGGCGAGCCGATTCCCTACGACATCCGCAAGGGCGTGTGGGTGTGCTTCCGCGGCGACACCGACTACGTTCGCAACTGCTTCGAGGAATACAGGGTCATCACCGACCCGTCGGGCCGCTACATGTCGCTCTACAAGAAGTGGCACCTGATCGGCCTGGAGCTGGCAATCTCGGTGGCTTCGGTCGGCCTGCGCGGCGAGGCCACCGGGGCGGCGACGACCTTCAAGGGCGACGTCGTGGCGGTCGCCAAGCGTGACCTGGCGCCCGGCGAGATGCTCGACGGTGAAGGCGGCTACACCGTCTCCGGTGGTCTGCGACCTGCCGGGCTGTCCCTCGAGCGCCAGTATCTGCCGCTGGGCCTTGCCCACAACGTGAAGGTCGTTCGACCAGTCAAGGCCGGCAGTCCCGTGACCTACGGGGACGTCCAGACGGATACGACGAGCGCCGCTTATCGCCTGCGCCGGCAAATAGAGGAGCGATACCGCTCGGGCGCTTCGCGCGCGGCCTGACGCGAGGCGGACTCGCCGACCGGGCGTGACGCCGCCCCGCCCTTGCCGTCGCCCGGAAAGTCGCTGACAGTCGCGGCAAGAGGTTGCCCTCGATGCCGCCCGTCACGAACGATCCCGGGAGAAGCGACGCCATGACCACCCTGCGCACCCTGGCCGGCGCCGCACTGCTGCTGGCCGCCGGCTCCGTCTTCACCGGGGCCGATGCCCAGGCCCAGACCCAAGCCTGGATCTCGACCTGGGCGGCGCCCGCCACGGCGCGGCTCGACCAGCCGGCGCAGACGCTGTCGCCGGCGGCGCAAGCCTTCCCCTGGTCGACGGACGTGCCCGCCGCCGTG
>JAXMCN010000012.1:0-180800 GCA_046349275.1 Reyranellaceae bacterium
GGTTGATGCCCTGTCCCTTGTGCTTGAGCCGGAAGGTGCCGTCGTAGAGCGCGCCCGGCGGCACGGCGGCGCGCCCGACGCACAGCACGGTGCGGCCCTGGGTGCAGTAGCGGCAGCGTCCGCAGTGGGGCCGGAACGAGAAGATCACGTGATCGCCCGGCTTCACCGTGGCCACCCCCGGCCCGCACTCGGCGATCTCGCCGGCGGCCTCGTGACCCGGCACGATGGGCATCGGCGACGGCCAGTCGCCGTTCATGACATGCCAGTCGCTCTGGCAGACGCCGGAGGCCTTCATGCGCACCCGCACCTCGCCGGCCTTGGGCGGGTCGAGCTCGCACTCGACGACCTGCAGGGGCTCGTTGGGCTTGAACAGGACGGCTGCTTTCATTGGTTTCCTCCGGATGCGGGCGGCCACTATACTCGGTGAAAATCTCCTGGGAGGAGAATGCCGATGAAGGGTCTCGATCGTCGCACCGTGCTGCGGGGCGGCGCCGCCGCTGCCGGTCTCCTGGCTGCTCCCGCCGTCCATGCCCAGGGCAAGCCGTACGCCGGAACGACGCTGAACGCTGCCTGCTTCCAGACGACCTACTTCGAGTATCTCAAGAACTACTTCCCGCAGTTCGAGGAGAAGACCGGCATCAAGGTGAACTTCACCATGCAGGCCTTCCCCGTCTACAACCAGCGCACCGACCTCGAGCTGTCGACCAAGGGCTCGGCGCTCGACGTCATCAACGTCACCTTCATCTATTCCGGCCGCTGGATCGGCGCCGGCTGGGTGACCAACCTAGACACCTTCACCAAGGACCCGAAGTACACGCCCGCCGACTGGGATCCCGACGACTTCGCGGGCGGA
The DNA here is from genome assembly GCA_046349275.1 of Reyranellaceae bacterium. Classification (GTDB taxonomy): domain Bacteria; phylum Pseudomonadota; class Alphaproteobacteria; order Reyranellales; family Reyranellaceae; genus Reyranella. Next base: position 854 of record JAXMCN010000012.1, read on the forward strand.
CCGCAATCGGCGATGAAGAACGCCAAGGGCGAGACCTTCGGCTTCTCCTGGGAAGCCGGCGCCATGATCCTGAGCGCGGCGCGCGCCGACCTGATCGACAAGGCCGGGCTGCGAATGCCGACGACCTTCGACGAGTTGATCAAGGTTTGCGATGCCGTCCACAACAAGGACGGCGTCGCGGCCTACACCGCCGACAAATTGCATCACTGGAACTGGATCCCGTACCTGATGGGGATGGGCGGCACCGTGTTCAAGGCGCCGCCCGAGAACCTGACCCCGACGCTCGATACGCCGCAGGCGGCCCAGTCCGGCGACTGGTACGCCAACCTGCTGATGAAGTACGGACCGGAGGGCATCCTGTCCTATTCCGACGACCAGTCGATGCGTTCCCAGATGTCGGGCCGCGCGAACATGCGCACCAACGCCATCACCTGGATGGTGCCGCTCGCCAAGCAGCCGGACAGCACGGTGCAGAAGACGGTGCGCTACGGCCTCATGCCGGCCGGCCCGTCGGGCAACTTCCCGGGCTCCAACAGCCACGGCCTGGGCATTCCGGCCGGCTCCAAGAAGAAGGAGGCGGCCTGGGAGTTCATCAAGTGGGCGTTGTCCAAGGAGACCATTTCCATGGTCGTGAAGGACCATGGCTATCCCAGCGTCTGCCGCCTGTCGGTGATCAAGAGCCCCGAATTCAAGCAGGTGCTGACCCTGAACGGGCAGGATGTCGCGTCCCTGTTCCTCGAGGTCCTGCAGCTCGGCGGCAAGACCGGCTACATGAAGTACCGCACCGTGCCGGTGTTCCCGCAGGTCGGCGACAAGATCAACAAGGCGATCGAGCGCATCGCGACCAAGCAGCAGGCGGCGCCGGCGGCGATGAAGCAGGCGCAGGCCGAGGCCATCCAGGACCTGCAGAAGGCCGGGATCAAGATTGACGGCTGAAGTGCGGCCGCGCATGCGCGCCGGCGAAAGCCAGCGCCAGAACACATTCTACGCCTGGCTGGTGGCGCCGTCGCTGGCGGTGCTGGCGGTCATCACCCTGCTGCCCTCGCTCTATCTGCTGGTCACCAGCTTCACGCCGCTCAACCTGACGCGGCCGGAGACGCAGTGGGACTTCGCCGAGCCGCTGGTCAACTACGGCCAGTTGCTGACCGACACGCGGCTGCACAATTCGGTGTGGGTGCAGATCAAGCTGTCCTTCTGGACGGTGCTGCTGCAGCTGCTGATCGGCCTCGCCCTGGCGTTGCTGTTGAACATGCGAAGCCGCCTGCTCGAGGCGCTGCGCACCGTGTTCCTGATCCCGATGGTGCTGCCGCCGATCGTCGTCGCTATCATCTGGAAGGTGATCTACACGCCCGACATCAGCCCGATGTACGGCATCTTCCGAAGCCTGGGCTGGAACGTCCCGGCGCTGATCACCGATCCGAACTGGGCGCTGACCTCGATCATCATCGCCGACACCTGGGAATGGTTCCCCTTCACCATGCTGATGGTGCTGGCCGCCCTGCAGATGATGCCGCAGGAGTTGCTCGATGCCGCGCGCGTCGACGGCGCCTCGCCGTGGCAGCTGACCTGGCACGTGACCCTGCCCTTCATCAAGGGCGTGCTGTTGGTCGCCGGGCTGTTCCGCCTGATCGATTCGATTAAGGCCTTTCCGCTGATCTTCATCCTGACCGAGGGCGGGCCGGGCAGCCTGACCGAGATCACGAACTACTATTCGTTCCTGCAGGCCTTCAATTTCTCCTATCTCGGCTTCTCCAGCGCCATCACCGTGGCGCTGCTCGCCGCCACGATCCTGCTCAGCTGGCTGATCGTGCGCGTCGTCGGATGGGGCTCCCGTGTCGACTGAGCGCCGCGCACGGTTGACGATGCACGTCCTCGCCGTGGGGCTGGCGCTGCTCGCGCTGTCGCCCTTCCTGTGGCTGCTGCTGATGTCGCTGAAGACCAACGCCGAGATCTTCCGCTTCCCGCCGCGCCTGCTGTTCGACGCCACCTGGGCCAACTACGCCGCCCTGTGGACCTCGGAGTTCCGCAATTCGTTCGTCAACAGCCTGGTCGTCAGCACCGTGTCGACGGTCCTCTCGCTGATCATCGGCGTGCCGGCCGCCTATGCCCTGTCGCGCTGGACGACCAAGGCGAGCGGCACCGTCACCCTGTGGATCCTGGCCAGCCGCATGGCGCCGCCGATCGCCTTCACCATCCCCTACTTCCTGGTCTACCGGCATCTCGAGCTGCTCGACACCCTGACCGGCCTGATCGTCATCTACCTGACCTTCAACCTGTCGCTGGTGATCTGGATGATGCGGCCGTTCTACGAGCAGCTGCCGCGCTCGCTCGAGGAGGCGGCGTGGATCGACGGCGCCACCCTGTGGCAGGGCTTCGTGCGCATCATCCTGCCGCTGTCCGGCCCCGGTCTGGCAGCGACGGCGATCCTCTGCTTCCTGTTCGCCTGGAACGACTTCTTCTTCGCCCTGATCCTGACCCGCACCGAGGCGATGACCGCGCCGGTCGCGGTGGTCAACTTCATGAACTACGAAGGCTGGGAATGGGGCCGCATCGCCGCCGGCGGCACGATGATCATGCTGCCGGTGCTGGTGTTCTCTTTCGTCGTGCGCCGCTACCTGGTGCACGGGCTGACCGGAGGCGCAGTGAAGGGATGAACCTTTTGATCACCGGGGGCGCCAGCGGCATCGGCGCCGAGACCGCCCGCCGCGCCGCCGCCCGCGGCTACAAGGTCGCGATCAACTACCGCTCGCAGGCGGACAAGGCGCAACGCGTCGTGGCCGACATCGCCGCCGCCGGCGGTCAGGCCGTCGCGCTGCCGGGCGACGTGACGCGCGAGGCCGACATCGTCGCCCTGTTCGACGCCGCCCAGCAGGCGATCGGACCGCTCACCCATGTCGTGAACAGCGCCGGGATCGGCCTGCATTCCAGTGTCGCGGAGTTCGAGGCGGCGGCGCTCGAGCGGCTGTTCGCGATCAACACGGTGGGCCTGATCCTGTGCTGCCGCGAGGCGGCCCGGCGCCTGTCGACCCGGAGGGGCGGGCGCGGCGGCGTGGTGGTCAACGTGTCGTCGATGTCCGCCACGATCGGCGGAAGGCCCGGCTCGGCGGCCTATGCCGCCAGCAAGGCAGCGGTCGATTCCTTCACCATGGGCTTCGCCAAGGAGATGGCCGGCGAAGGAATCCGCGCAGTGTCGTTGCGTCCCGGCATGATCGAGACCGAGATGACCGAGGCGACCCTGGCGAACTGCGAGGTGCGCAGCGCCATCGAATCGACCATCGCCATGGGCCGCGTCGGGCAGGCCCACGAGATCGCCAACGCGATTCTCTGGCTGCTGTCCGACGAGGCGAGCTTCATCTCCGGCGTGACGCTCGACGCGTCCGGCGGAGGCTTCGTGTTCGGGAAGCGCTGAGCCGCTAGTTGCGGCTCTTGTCGACCAGCGCGCGCTCCTTGATCCACGGCATCATGCCGCGCAGCTTGACGCCGATCTCCTCGATCGGGTGATCCGACATCTTCTTGCGCATCGCCTTGAACGAGGCCTGGTTGACCTTGTTCTCCAGCATCCAGTCGCGCGCGAAGCGGCCCGACTGGATGTCGGCCAGCACGCGCTTCATCTCTTTCTTGGTCTCCTCGGTCACGATGCGCGGCCCGGAGACGTACTCGCCGTACTCGGCGGTGTTGGAGATCGAGTAGTTCATGTTGGCGATGCCGCCCTCGTAGATCAGGTCGACGATCAGCTTCACCTCGTGCAGGCACTCGAAGTAGGCCATCTCCGGCGCGTAGCCGGCCTCGACCAGGGTCTCGTAGCCGGCCTTGATCAGCTCGACCAGGCCGCCGCACAGCACGACCTGCTCGCCGAACAGGTCGGTCTCGCACTCTTCCTTGAAGGTCGTCTCGATCGTGCCGGCGCGGCCGCCGCCGATCGCCGACGAGTAGCTGAGGCCGATCTCGAGCGCGTTGCCCGAGGCGTTCTGCGCCACGGCGACGAGGCACGGCACTCCGCCGCCGCGCAGGTACTCGGAGCGGACCGTGTGGCCGGGGCCCTTCGGGGCGATCATGAACACGTCGATGTCGGGACGCGGGGTGATCAGGTTGAAATGCACGTTGAGGCCGTGCGCGAAGGCCAGCGCCGAGCCCGGCCGCATGTTGGGCGCGAGGTCGGCATTGTAGATGTCGGACTGCAGCTCGTCCGGCGTCAGCACCATGACGATGTCGGCCCACTTGGCGCCGTCGGCCGGCGACATCACGGTGAAGCCCGCGCCTTCGGCCTTCTTGATCGTCGCCGAGCCCGGCTTGAGCGCGATGCGGACGTCCTTGACCCCGGAATCGCGCAGGTTCATCGCATGGGCATGGCCCTGGCTGCCGTAGCCGACGACCAGGACCTTCTTGCCCTTGATCAAGTTCACGTCGGCGTCACGATCGTAGTAGACACGCATGGGGGCCATTCCTCCTGGCAGTTCACGGGCGCTCGGAAAACGGGGCTTACTAGACAACCATGCCCGGCTAGACAACCCAATCCGCACAGGCCAGCCTGTCGAGCGATGTCACACCTCCGTCCCCTGGCCGTCCTTCTGGCCGCGTTGCCCCTGCTGTCGGCCTGCGGCGACGGCGACAAAGCCGCCCCCACGGGGCCGGCCGTGCCGATGCCGCAGCTGCAGGCCGCCATCGAGAATTCCACGCCGCAGCAGGCGCAGCGCGGCATGAGCGACCACACCTGGCTGTGGACGCACGGCGAGGGCCCGGTGCAGATCCATTATTCGGCGCCGGACGGCCGAGACTACGTCTGGCTGGTCGGCGAGCGGCGGATGTTCGTCGGCGACTGGCGGATCGCGCAGGACATGGACACGCGCGGCCGCAGCTACACGCAGATCTGCCTGCGCTACCCGTCGGCCGGGGTACCGGGACTGAGCCCCGGCTGGACCTGCCGGCCGGCCGGGCAGAAATTCATCGACATGGCCGAACGCGAGGCCGGCGATCCTCTGCGCATGGCCGGGCGGACGGAGGTCCAGGTGGTGCTGCAGAAGGCGCCGGCCAGCCTGGCCGAGGTCCAGGCGATGGTGCGTTAGGCCGCGCCGGCGAGGCTCGCCTAAAGCGCCTCGCCGCCCCGCGACATGCCGACGATGCCGGTGCGGGCCACGTCGACCAGCCCGAGCTCTTCCATCAGGCCGATGAAGGTCTGCACCTTGTCGGTGTTGCCGGTGACCTCGAAGACGAACGAGTCGGCCTTGGCGTCGATCACCTTGGCTCGGAAGACGTCGGCCAGGCGAAGGGCCTCGACCCGCTTGTCGCCCGTCCCCTTGACCTTGATCAGGGCGAGTTCGCGCTCGATGTGCGGACCTTCAACGGTCAGGTCGCGCACCCGGTGCACCGGAACCAGCCGGTCGAGCTGCGCCTTGATCTGCTCGATGACCATCGGCGTGCCGGTGGTGACGATGGTGATGCGCGACAGGTTCTCGCGCGGGTCGGTCTGGGCGACCGTCAGGCTTTCGATGTTGTAGCCGCGGCCGGAGAACAGGCCGACGACGCGCGCCAGGATCCCCGGCTCGTTGTCGACCAGGACCGAGATCGTGTGGCTGGTGGCCAGTTGCGGAGCGTTCACACCAGCACCATGCCTTCCTCCGACACCGGCTTGGCGCCGCGGTCCTCGGGCCCCAGCAGCATGTCGTAGTGCGCGGCGCCCGACGGGATCATCGGGAAGCAGTTCTCGGCCTTGTCGACCAGGATGTCGGCGATCACGGGTCCCTTGATGTCGATCATCTGCTGGATCGTCGCGTCGAGCTTCGACGGCTCGTGGCAACGCAGGCCGGTGGCCCCGAAGGCGTCGGCCAGCTTCACGAAGTCGGGCAGCGATTCCATGTAGCTCTCGGAATAGCGGCCGCCGTGCAGCAGTTCCTGCCACTGCCGGACCATGCCCATGTACTGGTTGTTCAGGATGAAGATCTTGACCGGCAGCCGGTACTGGGCGGCGGTCGACAGCTCCTGGATGTTCATCATGATCGAGGCTTCGCCGGCGACGTCGATCACCAGCGCGTCGGGATGGGCGATCTGCACGCCGATCGCCGCCGGGAAGCCGTAGCCCATGGTGCCCAGGCCGCCCGAGGTCATCCAGCGGTTGGGCTGCTCGAACTTGAGGAACTGCGCCGCCCACATCTGATGCTGGCCGACTTCCGTCGTGATGTAGGAGTCGCGATCCTTGATGTGGTGGTACAGCCGCTCGAGCGCGTACTGCGGCTTGATCGTCTCGGCATCGGTCTTGTAGGCGAGGCAGTTGCGGCCGCGCCACGTGTCGATCTCGGCCCACCAGGCCTTGATTGCCTTGTGGTCGATCGACGGCTGGCGCGCCTTCCAGACCCGCAGCAGGTCGTCGAGCACGTGCGCCACGTCGCCGACGATCGGCAGGTCGACATGCACGTTCTTGTTGATCGAGCTGGGGTCGATGTCGATGTGGATCTTCTTCGAGCGCGGCGAGAACTCGGCGAGCTTGCCGGTGATGCGATCGTCGAAGCGCGCCCCGATGTTGATCATCACGTCGCAATTGTACATCGCGAGGTTGGCTTCGTAGGTGCCGTGCATGCCCAGCATGCCCAGGAACTGCGGATCCGACGCCGGGTAGGCGCCCAGCCCCATCAGGGTGTTGGTGATGGGAAAGCCGGTCATGCGCACGAGCTGCGTCAGCAGCTTGGAGGCGCGCGGGCCGGAATTGATGACGCCGCCGCCGGTATAGAAGATCGGCCGCTTGGCGCCGGCGATCAGGTCGACGGCCTGCTCGACCAACTTCAGCTCGGGCTTGACCTGCGGCCGGTAGCTCTTGTGCTGCACCGGCTTGCGCGGCGCCACGTACTCGTGGCGGTTCATCAGCACGTCCTTGGGCAGGTCGATCACCACCGGCCCGGGGCGGCCGGAGCGCGCCACATAGAATGCCTCGTGGACCGTCCGGGCAAGGTCGGTCACCGACTTCACCAGGTAATTGTGCTTGGTGCAGGGCCGGGTGATGCCGGTCGTGTCGGCTTCCTGGAAGGCGTCGTTGCCGATCAGATGGGTCGGCACCTGGCCGGTCAGGCAGACGACCGGGATCGAATCCATCAGCGCGTCGGTGAGGCCGGTCACGGCGTTGGTGGCGCCGGGACCCGAGGTCACCAGCACGACCCCGACCTTGCCGGTCGACCGTGCGTAGCCCTCGGCCGCGTGCACCGCCGCCTGCTCGTGACGGACCAGGACGTGACGGAGCCGGTTCTGCTTGAAGAGCGAATCGTAGATCGGCAGCACGGCGCCGCCGGGATAGCCGAAGACGACCTCGACTTCCTCGTCGATCAGGGCTTTCACCAGCAGATCGGCGCCAGTCGTGGCGGGCTCCTCGGGCTTCATGACGAACACTCCTCCCTGACAAATGTGCCGCAAAACACGGGTTTTGCGGCGGCGCGGAAAGTACTGAGGCGACTCAGGGCGGTCAACGAAAATCAGCACGAAATGTAAAGCTTCACCCCTCCAGATTGGTCAAAAATTTCTCAACCCGGCCCAGAGCGTCATTTTCGAGCGGGTCCAACACCAGATCTGGTGTCAGCTGATGGCGGAACCACGTCATCTGCCGCTTGGCATACTGGCGAGTGTGATCGATGGCGATCTGCCGCGCCGCCGGCAGAGACAGCTCGCAGCGCAGGTATCGGACCAGCTCGGGGGCGCCGTGCGCCTTGAGTCCGGGCCAGCGCGGGTCCGGCGCGCCGGCCAGGACGGCACGCACTTCCTCGACCACGCCCGCCTGCAGCATGGCGTCGAAGCGATGCTCGATGCGCGACCGCAGCCACGCCCGCTCCGGGGCGAGCAGGATCACGGCGAAGCGCCACGGGGGCGGCGTCCCCGGGTCCTGCTGCCAGGTGCTCAGCGGCCGGCCAGTGGCGCGCCAGACTTCCCAGGCGCGGACATGGCGCTGGCGGTCGTGGGGCGCCAGCCGGGCGACGATCGCCGGGTCCTGCTCGGCCAGCCGGGCCCGGAAGCGCTCGGGCCCGATCGCCGCCCAGTCGGCGTTGGCCTCGTCGCGCAGCGCCGTCGGCACCTCGGGAATGGCCGCGATCCCCTGCATCAGGGTCTTCAGGTAGAGGCCGGAGCCGCCGCACAGGATCGGCCGGCGGCCGGCCGCCCAGGCCTCGTCGATCGCCGCCTCGGCCAGGCCGCGCCAGCGCGCCGCCGACAGCGGCTCGGACAGCGGCAGCACGCCGTACAGGCCATGCGGCACGCGCGCCCGCTCGGCCGGGGTCGGCTGCGCGGTGAGGTGCGGGAAGGCATCGTAGGTCTGCATCGCATCGGCATTGATGACCGTGCCACCCCGCGCCGCGGCGAGGCCGAGCGCGAGGTCCGACTTGCCGCTGGCGGTCGGGCCGGTGATGACGAGGACGCGGGGCTGCATGGCGGCCTAATTTGCAAATCGCGCCTGCCGCCGCTAGAGGCGGGGCCGTGAAAAGCGTCCTCGTCCTGATCTCGAGCGCCGCCCAGGCGGCCCTGACCGACAGCGTGCTGCAGGTCGCCGCCGAGGCGCTGCGCGCCCAGGGCGCGCACGTCGGCGCGGCGCGCTGGCTGGCCCCGGAAGTCGCCGCCGAGGTGCCGTTCGACGGCGACGCGCGGCCCGTGGCGATGACGGCGATCGACGCCGTCGTCGTGCCGGCCGAGGGACGGCGCAAGCGACTGCTGGTCGCCGACATGGAATCGACCATCATCGAGAACGAGATGCTGGACGAGCTGGCCGAGTTCCTCGGCCTGCGTCAGCACATCGCCGCCATCACCGCCCGCGCCATGAACGGCGAGATCGACTTCGCGGCCGCCCTCGAGGAACGCGTCGGCCTGCTGCAGGGGCTGGCGCTGGCCCGGCTCGACGAGGCCGCGACGCGCATCCGCTACATGCCCGGCGGCGCCACCCTGGTGGCGACCATGCAGAAGCATGGCGCGCACTGCGCCCTCGTCTCGGGCGGCTTCAGCCATTTCACCGGGCTGGTGCGCCGGGCCGTCGGCTTCGATGCCGACTTCGCCAACGTGCTCGGCCAGGCGAACGGCGCGCTGTCGGGCAAGGTCGAGCCGCCGATCCTCGGCAAGGAGGCCAAGCTCGCCACCCTGCGCCGGCTGGCCGAGGAGCGCGGCCTGGCGCTGGGCGAGACCGTGACGGTCGGCGACGGCGCCAACGACCTGCCGATGCTGCAGGCGGCCGGGCTGGGCGTCGCCTTCCACGCCAAGCCAGCGGTCGCGGCCGCCGTTCCGGCGCGCATCGGCCACGGCGACCTGACGGCCCTGCTTTACCTGCAGGGCTACCGCCGGGACGAGTTCATCGAAAGGAAAGACCCATGACCGACTCAGTGCAGATCGTGCTCGCCCGGCGACCGGTCGGCGACGTCACCGCCGACTGCTTCCGCCGCGAGACCGTATCGCTGCCGGCGCTCGGCGACGGCGAGCTGCTGATCCGCTCGCGCTACCTGTCGCTCGATCCCTACATGCGCCCGCGCATGTCGGAGCTGCGCTCCTACGTGCCGCCCTTCGAGCTCGACCGGCCGCTGACCGGCGGCTCGGTCGGCGAGGTCGTCGAGTCGCGCAACCCGAAGTACGCCAAGGGCGACACCGTCATGGGCCTGCTCGATTGGGCGACCTTCACCCGGCACGACGGTCGCGGGCTGCGCAAGGTCGATCCGGCGGCGGCGCCGCTGCCGGCCTATCTCGGCGTGCTCGGCATGCCGTCGTTCACCGCCTGGTACGGCATGCGCCACATCTGCAAGCCGAAGGCCGGCGAGACCGTCTTCGTCTCGGCGGCGACCGGCGCCGTCGGCCAGGTCGCCGGCCAGCTGGCGCGGCTTGCCGGCGCCCGCGTGGTCGGCTGCGCCGGCGACGACGCCAAGTGCGACTGGGCGGTCCGCGAGGCCGGCTACGACGCCTGTTTCAATCATCGGCGGGAGACCGACTACGGCGCCGTCCTCGACCGGCTCTGCCCGCAGGGCATCGACGCCGACTTCGAGAATGTCGGCGGCCGGATCTTCCACGCCGTGTTCGCCCGCCTGCGCGACTTCGGCCGGGTCGCCTTCTGCGGCGCCATCTCGGAGTACCAGGACGCCGAGCCGATCGCCGGCCCGCCGAAGATGTTCACGATCGTGCAGCGCCGACTCACCCTCCAGGGCTTCATCGTTTCCGACCACGTCGCGCTGATGGGCGAGTTCGTGGCCGAGGTCGGCGGCCTCCTGAAGGACGGCAAGCTGAAGAGCCGCGAGACCGTGGTCGACGGGCTCGACAAGGCGCCGGAGGCCTTCATGGGCCTGCTCAAGGGCGAGAATTTCGGCAAGCTGATCGTCAAGGTCGGCTGACCCCGATCGGCGATGCCCGAGGCGATGCCCCAGGCGAACCCCGGCACACTCTTCCTCGGCCTCGATGCCGGCGGGACGCGATGTCGGGCGCGCCTCGAGGCGGCCGACGGCACGGTGTTGGGCAACGGGCTGGCCGGCCCGGCTAATCTCACTCTGGGCGTCGCCATCGCCTACCGCTCGATCGCCGCGGCCATCGCGCAGGCCTACGCGGCGGCCGGTCTCGGCCGCGCCGCGCGGCGCCGCACGCATGCCGCCTTCGGCGTCGCCGGCATCGAGGACGCGGCGCGCGCCGCGGCGCTGGCCGCAAAGCCGCGGGGCTGCGCCTCGCTCGGCCTGCACAGCGACGCCGTCACGGCCTGCGTCGGCGCGCATGGCGGCGGCGACGGCGGCATCCTCATCCTGGGCACCGGCAGCCAGGGCCTGGTGCGGCGCGGCCGCTCCCGGCGCCGGGTCGGCGGCTGGGGCTTCCCGATCTCCGACCACGGCTCGGCCGCCATGGTCGGCCAGCAGGCGCTGCGCCACGCTCTTCTCGCGCAGGACGGCGTCGGCGAGGCGACCGGCCTGACGCGGCGCATCATGCGCCGCTTCGACGGCGATCCGCGCCGGGCGCTCGTTTGGGCGCGGCAGGCGACGCCGGCGCAATGGGGCGAGCTGGCGCCGCTGGTCTTCGGCGCCGCCAGGCGCGGCGATGCGGCCGCAGCCGCCCTGGTCGCCGAGGCGGTCGCCGACGTCGTGCGCCTGCTCGACCGCATGCAGGCGCTGGGCGCGCGGCGCATTGCCCTGGTCGGCGGCATGGCAGCGGCCTATGCGCCGCTTCTGCCGCGCCGGCTCAAGCGCGTCGTCGTGCCGGCCGAGCGCGACGCCCTGGCCGGCGCGCTGCTGCTCGCGCGGCAGGCGGCGTCCGGAGGTCCGCGGTGACCGCCCTGGCGCTGATCGGCGCCCGCATCTTCGACGGCGACGCATGGCATGACGACAGCGCCCTGGTGGTGCACGCCGGCCAGGTCGAGGCGATCGCCCGGCCCGGCAGCCTGCCGCCCGACGCGCGCCTGCAGCGAGTGCAGGGCGGCCGTCTGGTGCCGGGATTCGTGGACGTCCAGGTCAATGGCGGCGGCGGCGTGCTGCTGAACGAGTCACCGACCGTCGAGGCGATGGGCCGGATCGCGCAAGCGCATGCCGCGCTCGGCACCTGTCGGCTGCTGCCGACCCTGGTCACCGCCCCGCCGACCATCGTCGACGCCGCCCTTCGTGCCGCGCGCCAGGCGCCCGCCGGCGTCCTCGGCCTGCATCTCGAGGGGCCGCATCTCGGTCCGCGCCGCCGCGGCGTGCACGATCCTGCGCTGATGGCGCCGCTCGGCGAGGCCGAGGTCGAGCGGCTGCTCGCCGCCGGCGTCCCGCGCCTGCTGGTGACCGTCGCCGCCGAGCAGGTCACGCCGGCCCAGGTCCGCCGCCTCGTGGACGGCGGCATCTTCGTCAGCCTGGGCCACTCCGACGCGTCCTACGAGCAGGCGATGGCCCTTTTCGAGGCGGGCGCCACCGGCGCGACCCATCTGTTCAATGCCATGAGCCCGTTGCAGGGCCGCGCGCCCGGCCTGGTCGGCGCCGCGCTCGAGAGCGCCGGCGTGTGGGCCGGGATGATCGCGGACGGCCACCACGTCTCGGCCGCCAGCTTGCGCATCGCGTTGCGCGCCAAGCGCGGGCCGGGGCGGCTGTTCCTGGTCAGCGACGCCATGCCGACGGTCGGCGCGGCGATCGGCTCCTTCAGGCTGGGAGAGCGGCTCATCGAGCGACGCGGCGACCGCCTGGTGTGGCGCGGCCCGGCGGGCGAGGAGGTGCTGGCCGGCGCCCATCTCGCCTTGGCGACTGCCATCCGCTTCTGCGTCGCCGCGCTCGAGGTGCCGCTCGACGAGGCGCTGCGCATGGCGGCGCTCTATCCGGCGCGATTTCTGAGGCTGGACGATCGGCACGGCCGGCTGGCGCCGGGCCGCCCGGCGGACATCGTCCATCTCGACGATACCCTGCAGGTGCGCCGCACCTGGGTGGCGGGGACCGAAGTCGCCCCCGCCGGCTGAGCCCGGCTACTTGGTGAGGCGCAGCGCCGCGAACCGCGGATCGCCCTGGCGCTCGACGAACAGCAGCACCGAGCGCTTCTTCTGCTGCTGCAGCTTGCCGACGATCTCGGCGACCTCCTGCGGCGTCGACACCGGCTTCTGGTCGACCTCGAGGATCACGTCGCCGGCCTGCAACTGCTTCTCGGCGGCCGGGCTGTTGGCCGCGACCTTGGTGATCACCACGCCCTTGGCCTGATCGGACAGGCCGTACTTCTCGCGCAGCTGGTCGGTGACCTTCTGCAGGGTGAGGCCGAGCTGCTCGACGGTCGAGGAGATCGCCTGGTCGGGCTCGGCCGGCTTCTTGCCGCCGCCCTGGGCCGCGGCATTCTGCTTCTCCGCCTCTTCCTGCTCGCCGATCCGCAGCTTCAGGGGCACTTCCTTGCCGCTCCGCCAGACCACGACGTCGACCGTGCTGCCGACCCGCGAGTTGGCGACCTGACGCGGAAAGCGCCGCAGGTCGGCCACGTCCTGGCCGGCGAACGACAGGATGATGTCGTTGCGCTTGAGGCCGGCCTTGGCCGCCGGGCCGTCGGCCAGCACGTTGGCGACCAGCACGCCGCGCGCCCGGTCGAGGCCGAAGCTGTCGGCGATGTCGTCGGTGACGCTCTGGTAGCTGACGCCGATCCAGCCGCGCTTCACCTTGCCGAACTCGCGCAGCTGGTCGGCGACCTGCTTGACGAGGTTGGACGGGATCGAGAAGGCGAGGCCGGCGTTGGTGCCGGACGGCGAGTAGATCGCCGTGTTGACGCCGATCACCTCGCCGGCGTCGTTGAACAGCGGGCCGCCCGAGTTGCCCTTGTTGATCGCCGCATCGGTCTGCAGATAGTCGTCGAGCGAATCGTTCAGCGAGCGGCCGCGCGCCGAGATGATGCCGGCGGTCACCGAATGGCCGAGGCCGAACGGATTGCCGATGGCGACCACCCAATCGCCGACCCGCATCTTGTCCGAATCGCCCCACTTGGCGGCCGGCAACGGCTTCTTGTTCGGCGGCTCGACCTTGAGCAGGGCGACGTCGACGCGGCTGTCGGAGCCGATCAACTTGGCCTTGAGCTGCGTGTCGTCGCGGAAGATGACGGTGATGTCCTCGGCACCCTGGATGACGTGGTTGTTGGTGACGATGTAGCCCTCGCCGTCGATCACGAAGCCCGAACCCAGCGAGGTGCCACGACGCTTCTGCTCCTCGCCGCCCTTGCGGTCGAAGAACTCCTTGAACAGCTCCTCGAACGGCGAACCCGGCGGCGGCTGCATGTCGCGCAGCCGAGGCCCCTGCTGCGGCACGTTCTGGGTCGTCGTGATGTTGACCACCGTCGGCATCAGCTTGTCGACCAGGTCGGCGAAGCTCTGCGGCGCCTCGCGCGCCCACGCGGCGGGCGCCATGACCAGTCCGGCCGTGGCCACGAGGGCGACGGCAGCGCCGCGGAAAATCCCTTGAAAATCAGCGAAATTCACGTCCGACCTCCAACGGCGCTCAGGGCCCAACAGGATCGGAACGGCCGGCGCCGCACGTTCGAGCCGTGTGTACATGTAGGGCAAATGTGGCGCAAATAAAGAGGCCGTTATGTTGCTGACTATTTCAGCTTTTCGGCCTCTCCGCGCGTGTTCGACGATCGGCGTTGCAGCCCGGCCACAGCGGTCCGGGCTGCCTGTCGAGTCGGTCGCCCGGACCTACTTCCCCGGGGCCGCCGCGGCGCCGTTGGGCGCGTTGAAGTAGCGGAAGAAGTCGGTGTCCGGCGTCAGCACCATGCTGGCGCCGCTGCCCGCCGCGAAGGCCTGCCGATAGGCCTCCATGCGCCGCCAGAAGCCGTAGAACTCCTTGTCCTTGCTGAACGCCTGCGCATAGATCCGCGTCGCCTCGGCGTCGGCCTCGCCCATCGTGACCTGGGCCTTCAGCCCGGCGTCGGCCTTGATCACCGCGACCTCGCGATCGGCGGTCGCCGTGATGCGGGCCTTCTCCTCGTCGCCCTCGGCGCGCAGCTGGCCGGCCTCGCGCTCGCGGTCGGTCTTCATGCGGTTGTAGACCGACTGCGAGTTGGCCTGCGGCAGGTCGGCCCGCTTGATGCGCACGTCGACCGTGTCGACGCCCCATCGCTCGGTCTTGCCGTTCACCCGGCGGGTGATCTCGCTCATCAGGCTCTCGCGCTTGTCGGTCAGCACGGCGTGCAGCGGCACCGAGCTCAGCACGCCGCGGATCTCGGAGCTGATCAGCGAGTCGAGCAGGCCGCGCAGGGCGGACTCGCCGCCCGGCACGGTCTGCGCGAACGTCTTGGCGTTGACGATGCGGTAGCGGGCGTAGGCGTCGACCACCAGGCGCTTCTGGTCGCCGGCGATGATCTCGAACTCCTCGGCCTCGTAGTCGAGCAGCCGCCGATCGATGCGCTGGATGTCCTGGATGAGCGGAATCTTCGCATACAGGCCGGGTGCCGTCTTGGGCTCGCCGACGATGGCGCCGAACTGGCGGACCAGCACCTGGGTGGTCGGCGTCACGGTGTAGAAGGTCTGGGTCAGCAGGAAGCCGACGACGGCCAGAACGATCAGGCCGATGATGGCGCGGTTGCTCATCGGGTGCCTCCCTGGGCCTGCGGGGCCGGGGCGGCTTGCGCGCCGCGCGGCGCGGCGGGTCCCCCCGGTGGCGGCCCAGACTTGAGGTCGGGCAGCGGCAGGAACGGCAGCACGCCGCTGCTCGAGGCGCTCTTGTCGATCAGCACCTTGTTCACGTTGCGCAGCACCTCCTCCATCATGTCGAGGTAGAGCCGCTCGGTGGTGATGTCCTTGGCCTTGGCCCACTGGCCATAGACCTGGTCGAAGCGCTGCGCGTCGCCGCTTGCCCGGGCGACGATCTGGGCCTTGTAGGCCTCGCTGCGCTGGATGATCGATTCGGCCTCGCCCTTGGCCCGCGGCAGCACCTGGTTGCGGTAGGTATTGGCCTCGTTGATGCTGCGCTCCCTGTCGGCCCGTGCCGCCTGGACGTCGCGAAACGCCGCGATCACCTCCTGGGGCGGATCGACGCGAAGCAGCTGCACCTGGGATATGCGCACGCCCAGCCCATACTCGTCGAGGATGCGCTGCAGCAGGTCCTTGGTGTCCTGCTCGATGCGGCTGCGGCCCTCGGTCTGGGCGTATTGCAGGTTCGACTTGCCGATCACCTCGCGCATCGCCGCCTCGGCGGCGGCCCGCACATTGTCCTCCGGATTGCGCACGTCGAAGGCATACTTGAAGACGTCGCTGATCTGCCACAGCACGGCGAACTCGATGTCGACGATGTTCTCGTCGCCGGTCAGCATCAGGTTCTCGCTCGAGGTCGGGCGCGGACCGCGCGAATAGGACGTCGAGCGATCCTGGCTGCCGCGCGAGCCGATCACCGTGCGGCGCTGATCCTGCACGTTGACCACGACCACGGCGCCGATCGGGCTCGGCAGGTTATAGTGCAGGCCGGGCTCGACCGGCTTGCCATAGGGCTTGCCGAACACGAGCTGGATCGCCTGCTGGTTGGGCTGGACGCGGAAGAAGCCGGTGCCCAGCCAGATCAGCACCGCCACCAGGGCGATCAGGATGATCCCCTTGTAGGAGCCGAAGCCGCCCGGGATGAGGTTGCGCAGCCGTTCCTGGCCCTTGCGGATGACGTCTTCCATGTCGGGCGGCCGACGCGGCCCGAACGGCCCGCCGCCGCGATTGCCGCCGCCGCCGCCACCACCGCCGCCCCACGGGCCACCGCCGCCGCCACCGCCACTACCGCCGCCGCCCCAGGGGCCGCCGCTGTTGTTGTTCCAAGCCATCGTTCACCTCGGGCCGCGGTCGGGGACGCCTCGGCGCATTGTCGCTTTTGATTTCATGCCGCGCTGCATATATGTGACGGCACCAACAGCCGCAATCAAGCGGCGACAACATTCTTGCCCGGACGCGAAGGCATCCAACACATGGCGGAAATCAGCGAAGCGGCCGTCCGCGGCATCCTCGACACGGTGATCGATCCGGCGACCGGCCGCAGCGTCACGGCGCTCGGCATGGTGAGCGGCATTGCCACCCGCGGCGGCCATGTCGCGGTCACCCTGGAGGTCGATCCGGCGCGCGGGCCCGCCCTCGAGCCGCTGCGCCAGGCCTGCGAGCAGGCGGTGCGGGCGATGCCCGGGGTCCTGTCGGCGACCGCCGTGCTGACCGCCGAGCGGCCGGCACAAAGCGGGGCCCAGGGTGGCGCGGCCCAGCGGCCGGCGGCCGCTGCCGGCCACGACCATGCGCATGCGCACGGCCATTCGCACGAGGCGGCGGCGCCGGGCGGCAAGACCACCGGCGGCGGCAGCCGGATCGAGGTCCCGGGGGTCAAGCACATCATCGCCGTCGCCTCCGGCAAGGGCGGCGTCGGCAAGTCGACCACGGCGGTCAACCTCGCCCTCGGCCTCGCCGCCAACGGCGTCGCCACCGGCCTGCTCGACGCCGACATCTACGGCCCCTCGATGCCGCGCATGCTCGACGTGCGCGAGAAGCCGGAATCGATCGACGGCAAGGCGCTGAAGCCGATCGAGCGCTACGGCCTGCGCACCATGTCGATCGGCTACATCGTCGCCGAGGACACGCCGATGATCTGGCGCGGCCCGATGGTGTCGAGCGCGCTCGAGCAGATGCTGCGCGACGTCCAGTGGGGCGAGCTCGACGTGCTGGTGGTCGACATGCCGCCGGGCACCGGCGACGCCCAGCTGACCCTGGCGCAGCGCGTGGCGCTGGCCGGCGCGGTGATCGTCTCGACGCCGCAGGACATCGCCCTGATCGACGCCCGCAAGGGCCTCAACATGTTCCGCAAGGTCGCCGTGCCGGTGCTCGGCTTCGTCGAGAACATGAGCTACTTCCTGTGCCCGCACTGCGGCGAGCGCTCCGACATCTTCGGCCATGGCGGCGCCCGCGCCGAGGCCGAGAAGCTCGGCGTGCCGTTCCTCGGCGAGGTGCCGCTGCACCTCGACATCCGCACGACGTCCGACAACGGCCATCCGATCGTCGTGTCGCAACCCGACAGCCAGCACGCCCAGATCTACCGCAACATCGCCGGCCGGGTGTGGAAGCAGCTGTCGGCCGGCCAGCGCGCCGCCCGTCCGGCGCCGCGCATCGTGATCCGCTAGGCCGATTTCGATTTCCGGCGCGGCTTGACCCGCGCCGGCGGCGCCGCCGCCTTGCCGACCAGCCCGTGCACGCCGATCATCGCGCCGGCGACCAGCTCCAGCGCCAAGAATCGCCGTTCCTCGACCCAGCCGGGCAGCTGGATGTGCAGCGCGAGCTCGCGGCGGAAGCCGAACTGGTTGTAGTACTCGGGATCGCCGACCAGCACGATGCGGCTGTGCCCGAGCATGCGCGACTGCGCCATCGAGTGCCACATCAGCGCCTTGCCGTAGCCCAGGCCGCGCAGCTCGGGCGCGATCGCCAGAGGCCCCAGCAGCACGGCCGGCCAGCGCCCGTTGATCAGGATTGGCCAGTTGCGGATCGAGGCGACCATGCGGTCCCTGTCGTCGATCGCCACGAAGCACAGATCGCGCAACGCCGGCACGCCCTCGCGCAGCCGGTAGACGGTCTTCTGATGGCGGTCCGGCCCGAACGCCGCCTCGTTCATGCGGTCGATGGCGGCGGAATCGCGCGCCCGCTCGCGGACCAGCCGCAGCCGCCCGGGACCGGCCGGCCTAACCAAGGCCGAGCGCCGCCGCGAGCTCGCGCCGCTCGCGCGGATTGAGGCCGCTCGCCGCCTGGTCGAGCGTCTCGCCGGCGATCATGCGCTTCACCGCCGCGACGGCGCTGCGCGACAGGTGCACGGCGCCCATGCGGTACTCCTGGAAGGCGTCGTGGCAGATCGGGCACCAGCGCCGCAACGTGTCGATCATCACCTCGGCGTAGACGCGGATCTCGTACTGGGCGTGCGCGTCGGCGCGCAGCGACAGGAAATGCATGAGGTTGTGCAGGTTGGTCTTCCAGTACCACTGCGTATAGAAGCCCAGGGAAAGGTTCATGCGCGCCAGCTCGCGCGCCAGGCCGGAGCGCCCGGGGTCGAGCGGCTGGCCGTCCGCGCCCTCGTTCAGCATTTCCTGGTAATGCTCGTAGACCAGCTCGGCGTCCTGGCGCAGCAGCGCGAACACGCGCTCGGCCTCGCTGCCCGCCAGCACCGCGTCGCGGCCCTGGCGGTTCTGCCGGCTCTGCGCCGCCAGATGCTCGGGCTTGGGAACGTAGAACTCGTTGTCGAGGATCGAGTAGCGCGCCGAGTACTCGTTGACGTTGGCGGTGCGATGACGGATCCACTGCCGCGCCACGAAGATCGGCAGCTTCACGTGGTACTTGATCTCGCACATCTCGAACGGCGTCGTGTGGCGATGCCGCATCAGGTAGTTGATGAGGCCGCGATCCTCGCTGACCTTCTTGGTGCCGCGGCCGTAGCTGACGCGCGCCGCCTGGACCACCGCGGCATCGTCGCCCATGTAGTCGATCACCCGCACGAAGCCGTGGTCGAGCACCGGCAGCGCCTGGAACAGGATCTCCTCGAGCGCCGGCGCGACCGGTCGCAGGGTCGCGGTCCGGGCGTCGCGCGCCTGGTCGATTTCAGCCTGCTGGTCGGTCGAGAGGGGCATCGTCTGGTCCTCGGAGGGCGCCGGACTCTATGGGCGCGAGGCGGGCGCTGCCATGGGGAAATCGCCTTCAAAAAGCGCCGCGGCATCCCTATATTGGGCGGGTCGGGAAACCGACTATGGCGATAAACGCCGCGTGGAATAAGCGTTTCGGACCCGGGGGCAGTACCCGGCGCCTCCACCAACTCCTCCGTCGCGACAGCGGCGGAGCCGACGGGGGCGAACCAGGATCGACGAGCGTGGTAAAGGCGCGGTTTTTGCCCGGTATGGTTCCGCCGTGACGGGCCACACACAAGTGCCAACGATAACGACGTTGCACTCGCTGCTGCCGCCTAAACAGCGGACGTAAGCGCGGTTCGGGAGGGCACCGGGCAACAGAAGCCCTCCCACTTTCCTTTGGGGCAATTGCAAGCTATGGCAGCGTTGACTCCGCCGCGATGCGGGTGAATGCTTTCAACGAGATTTTCCAACAGGCCATGAACGATCGGTTTCACTACGACGCTCTCGTCGACGACGCGTTGCGCAGCGTCGTCCGCCGCGTGCTGACGCAAGTGGCGGAAAAGGGTCTGCCGGGCTCGCACCATTTCTACATCTCGTTCCGCAGCAACGATCCGGGCGTGATGCTGCCCGAGTACCTGCGCGCCAAGTACCCCGACGAGATGACGATCGTCCTGCAGCACCAGTACTGGGACCTCGTGCTGCACGCCGACTCCTTCGAGGTGACGGTCAGCTTCAACAAGCAGCAGGAGCGCATCAAGGTGCCGTTCGCTGCCCTGTCGGCCTTCGTCGATCCGTCGGTGCGCTTCGGCCTGCAATTCGACCGCAAGGACAAGGCCGACAAGGCCGAGCCGGCGGCCCCGACGCCGTTGCCGGCGCCCGAGAAGCGGCCCTCGCTGAGCGCGCCGGCCGGCGACGCCGAGGGCGCGCCCGCCGAGTCCGCCGCGGCGCCGGCCGAGGGCAAGGCCGAGGACGCGGCCTCCAAGGTCGTGAAGCTCGACAGCTTCCGCAAGAAGTAGCTGGACGGGGCGCTTCGGCTGCGGCAGGGAAGGCCGCGCCAGGAGTGACCCATGCCCGATTTCCAGTTCCAGGAGATGTTCCCGCACGGCGCCGACACGACGCCGTACCGCAAGCTCAGCGGTGATTTCGTCGGCACCGCGACCTTCAACGGGCGCGAGGTCCTGACGGTCGATCCGCAGGCCCTGACCCTGCTGACGGCCCAGGCGTTCCACGACATCTCGCATCTGCTGCGGCCCGGCCATCTCGCCCAGCTGCGCCGGATCCTCGACGATGCCGAGGCCTCGGCCAACGACAAGTACGTCGCCCTCGAGCTGCTGAAGAACGCCAACATCGCCGCCGGCGGCGTGCTGCCGATGTGCCAGGACACCGGCACGGCGATCGTCATGGGCAAGAAGGGCCAGGCGGTGTGGACTGGCGGCGGCGACGAGGCGGCGATCTCGCGCGGCGTCTACAAGACCTACACCGAGACCAACCTGCGCTACTCGCAGGTCGCGCCGCTGTCGATGTTCAAGGAAGTGCAGACCGGCACCAACCTGCCGGCGCAGATCGACCTCTATGCCGCCGAGGGCGGCGCCTACGAGTTCCTGTTCGTCGCCAAGGGCGGCGGCTCGGCCAACAAGACCTACCTCTACCAGCAGACGCCGGCGGTGCTGAACGAGGCCGCCCTGCTCAAGTTCCTCGACACCCAGATCCGCACCCTGGGCACCGCCGCCTGCCCGCCCTACCACCTCGCCATCGTGGTCGGCGGCACCTCGGCCGAGCTCAACCTCAAGACCGTCAAGCTGGCCTCGACCCGCTACCTCGACGACCTGCCCGGCGAAGGCAACGCCCACGGCGTCGCCATCCGCGACCGCGCGATGGAGGAGAAGGTGCTCGAGCTGACCCGCCAGATGGGCATCGGCGCGCAGTTCGGCGGCAAGTACTTCTGCCACGACGTGCGGGTGATCCGCCTGCCGCGGCACGGCGCCTCGGTGCCGATCGGCATGGGCGTCAGCTGCTCGGCCGACCGCCAGGCCAAGGGCAAGATCACTCGCGACGGCATCTTCCTGGAGCAGCTCGAGACCAATCCGGCGCAGTACCTACCCGAGGTCGAGCCGGCCCAGCTGTCGAGCGACGTCGTGGCGGTCGACCTCGACAAGGGCATGGCGCACACTTTGTCGGTGCTGACCCGCCATCCGGTGAAGACCCGGGTCAACCTCACCGGCACGCTGATCGTCGCCCGCGACATCGCGCACGCCAAGCTCAAGGAGCGGCTCGACCGCGGCGAGGGCCTACCCGACTATTTCAAGCAGTTCCCGGTCTACTACGCCGGCCCGGCCAAGACGCCCGAGGGCATGCCCTCGGGCTCGTTCGGCCCGACCACCGCGGGACGCATGGATTCCTACGTCGACCTGTTCCAGGCCAATGGCGGCTCGATGGTCATGCTGGCCAAGGGCAACCGCAGCAAGCAGGTCGTCGACGCCTGCAAGAAGCACAAGGGCTTCTACCTCGGCTCGATCGGCGGCCCGGCCGCCATCCTGGCCAAGAACTGCATCCGCAAGGTCGAGGTGCTGGAGTATCCCGAGCTCGGCATGGAGGCGATCTGGCGTATCCGGGTCGAGAACTTCCCGGCCTTCATCGTCACCGACGACAAGGGCAACGACTTCTTCAGCGAGTTGAAGATCTGAGCCGATGAAGCTCGCCAAGCCACATCTCGACGTCGGCCTGTTCTCGAATCGGCGCGACGAGCAACTCGCCTTCTGGCAGCAGACGGTCGGCCTGCCCTATGACCACATGGGCAAGCTGGGCGGCGGCATGCAGCAGCACCGCCATCACATGAACGGCTCGATCCTCAAGATGAACCATGCGCGCAACCTGCTGCCCGACCTGCCGCCGTCCGGCATCGTCGGCCTGCAGATCGCGCGCGACGGGCTGGCGGCGACGCAGGCGCTGGCCGATCCCGACGGCAACAGGGTGAGCCTCGTGCCGCGCGGCCAGGACGGCGTCGAGGGCATCGCCATCCTCCTCCGGGTCAACGACCCGGTGGCGCACGACCGCTTCTGGACCGAGGCTATGCAGTTCGAGCGCGCCGGCACCGGCCGCTACCGCTGCGGCGATTCGCTGGTCGTGGTGGCCGAGCAGGGCAAGGTGGAACGCTCGAAAGAATGGCGCGCGCCGGGCTACCGCTACATGACCGTGCAGGTCTGGGACTGCGTCGCCGAGTACGAAGGCATCCTGGCGCGCGGCGGCTGGTCCGGCGGCGACGTCCGGGTGCTGGGCGACACCGTGCGCTTCGCCTTCGTCTGCGATCCCGACGGCAACCACATCGAGATCAGCCAGCGCGCCTCGCTGACCGGCGCGCTCTGAATGACCCGCCCCAGCGAAGCTGGGGAGGTGGCGCCGTCTTACGGCGACGGAGGGGTCGGAGGTTCATGACTCATGACCCCTCCGCCCCTTCGGGGCACCTCCCCGCGCTGCGCGCAGGGAGGAGAAGAGCTACTTCTTCTTGCGCGCCTTGCGGGCGGCGTAGCGGGCGTCCCGGGCCGCCTTGGCCTCGGCCTCGGTCAGGACCTTCTTGCGGCTCAGCCGCTCGGCCTCGCGGGCGGCCTCCTCGGCCTTGCGCGCCTCGCGCTCGGCGATCTCCTGCTGGCGCGCCGCGAGCTTGGCCGCCCGGCGCTCGTCCTCGCGCTGCTGGCGGGCTCGTTCGGCGGCCAGCCGCGCCTCCTGGCGCGCGGCGAACTCCGGATCCTTGGTCGGATCCTGCGAGCGCACCCGGTCGAGCAATGCCTGCTTCGCCTTGGCGGCTTCTTCCAGGCGATCCGTGAAGGTGGTGCCTTTGCTCTTCAACGATGGTCCTATTCTGCGGCGGCCGCCGCCTGCTTCTTCGCCCGCTTGCGGTCCTCGGGATTGAGGAAGCGCTTGCGCAGGCGAATCGACTTCGGGGTCACCTCGACCAGCTCGTCGTCCTCGATGTAGGCGATCGCCTGCTCGAGCGACATGCGGCGCGGCGGCGTGAGGCGCACCGCCTCGTCCTTGCCGGCGGCGCGGATGTTGGTCAGCTGCTTGCCCTTCAGCACGTTGACGTCGAGGTCGTTGCCGCGGCTGTGCTCGCCGATCAGCATGCCCTGGTAGACCGCGACGCCGGGGTCGATGAACATCGGGCCGCGCTCCTCGAGGTTCCACAGCGCGTAGGCCACCGCCGTGCCTTCGGCATTGGCGATCAGTGCGCCGTTGCGCCGGCCGGCGATCGGCCCGCGATAGGGACCGTAGGAATGGAACAGCCGGTTCATCACGCCGGTGCCGCGCGTGTCGGTGAGGAACTCGCCGTGATAGCCGATCAGGCCGCGCGACGGGGCGTGGAACACCAGCCGGGTCTTGCCGGCGCCCGACGGCCGCATGTCCTGCAGCTCGCCCTTGCGCTGCGAAATCTGCTCGACGACCACGCCGGTATAGGCGTCGTCGACGTCGATCACGACCTCCTCGATCGGCTCGAGGCGCTGGCCGGTCTTGGCGTCGGTCTGGAACAGCACCCGCGGCCGGCCGACCGCCAGCTCGAAGCCTTCGCGCCGCATGGTCTCGATCAGCACGCCGAGCTGCAGCTCGCCGCGGCCGGCGACCTCGTAGGCGTCGGTGTTCTCGGTGTCGCGCACCCGGATCGCGACGTTGCCTTCGGCCTCGCGCATCAGCCGGGCGCGGATCATGCGGGTCGTCACCTTGTCGCCTTCGCGGCCGGCGAGCGGCGAGTCGTTGACCGAGAAGGTCATGGCCAGGGTCGGCGGATCGACCGGCTGGGCCGGCAGCGGCGTCTCGAGGGTCGCGTCGCCCACCGTGTCGGCGACCGTCGCCGTCTTCAGGCCCGCCAGGGCGACGATGTCGCCGGCCTCGGCCTGGTCGAGCGACTGGCGCTCGAGGCCGCGGAACGCCAGCACCTTGGTGATGCGCGCCTGCTCGATCTCGCCGCCGTCGGCGCCCAGCGCCTTGACCACCATGTTGGGCTTGACCACGCCGGACTGGATGCGCCCGGTCAGGATGCGGCCGAGGAAGGGATCGGACTCGAGCGTCGTCACCAGCATGCGGAAGGCCGGGTCGCTGTCGATCTTCGGCGCCGGCACGTGGCGCAGCACGAGGTCGAACAGCGGCGTCATGTCGGTCCGCTCGGCCTCCAGCGAGGTCGCCGCCCAGCCCTGCTTGGCCGAGGCGAACAGGGTCGGGAAGTCGAGCTGCTGGTCGTTGGCGTCGAGCGCGGAGAACAGGTCGAAGACCTCGTCGTGCACCTGGTGGGCCCGGGCGTCGCTGCGATCGACCTTGTTGATCAGGACGATCGGCCGCAGGCCGAGCCGCAGCGCCTTGCCGAGCACGAACTTGGTCTGCGGCAGCGGCCCTTCGGCCGCGTCGACCAGCAGCACCACGCCGTCGACCATCGACAGGATGCGCTCGACCTCGCCGCCGAAGTCGGCGTGGCCCGGCGTGTCGACGATGTTGATGCGCACGTCGTGCCACACCACCGACGTGGCCTTGGCCAGGATGGTGATGCCGCGCTCGCGCTCGAGGTCGTTCGAATCCATGGCGCGTTCGGCGACCTGCTGATTGTCGCGGAACGTGCCGCTCTGCTTCAGCAGGCAGTCGACGAGCGTCGTCTTGCCATGATCGACGTGCGCGATGATCGCGACGTTGCGGATGTCCATTGATGATCCGGGAGGTTCGGGTGGGCGGCGTATATACGCATGCCTTGTGACAGGGGCAAGGCAGGTTGAGCGCCAGCCCTGCCGCTGCCACAGTCCGGGCATGCGCAAGCGCTCGGTCACGATCGACGGCCACCGCACCTCGGTGTCGCTCGAGGACGCCTTCTGGCAGGAGCTGGCGACGCTCGCCGCCGCCCGCCGCCTGTCGCTGGGCGCCCTGATCGCCGAGATCGACCATGCCCGGCCGGCGCCGGGCGACAACCTGTCGAGTGCGCTGCGCCTCTACGTCTTGCAGGAGCTGCGCAAGCGCACGATCAGTCCAGCCTGAAGCCCTTGCCGCGCACGAATGCGCCAAACCCGGCGCGCTCCGGCACCGAATATTGCCGGGCCTTGTCCTCCGACCAGCCATAGTCGGCGCTCTCGCCGAACCGCTCGACGTAGCGCTGGCTCTTGTACGGCTGCACCGCCTCGCGCCTCTTGTCGTAGCCGGCGATGCGCGCCGGGAGGTCCTGTTCGTCGTAGCGGTCGCGGTGAATCGAGATGTCGAGGTCGAGCCGCGGGCTCATCACGCCGCCGAATGCCGGCCAGCCGGCGCCCAGCGCCGCCACCGGGAAGACGTGGGCCGGCAGGCCGAGGATCTGCGACACCTCGTCCGGGTGGTTGCGGATGGCGCTGATCGGGCAACTGCCCAGCCCGGCCCGGTCGGCCGCCGCGACGAAGGTGGCGAGCACGATGCCGGCATCGACCGCGGCGTTGAAGAACGGGTCGAGGTGGTCGTTGACGAACGGCCGGCCGCGCCACTCGAACAGCAGGCGATGGCGGCGGTTGTTGCCGCAGAACACCAGGAAGACCGGCGCCGCCTTGATCCAGGGATTGTCGGGCAACAGCGCTTCCAGCTTCTCGCGCTGGCCCTTGTCCGAGACGATCACGATGTCGGCCTGCTGCAGGTCGCTCTTCGACGGCGCCGACAGGGCGACGGCGCACAGCGTCTCGACCAGGGCGGGGTCGACCGGCTTGTCGAGATAGCGCCGCATGACCCTGCGGTCGGCCATGTCGGCCAGCACCTCGACCCCCTTGGGAGCCTCGGACAGAGCGGGAGCGGAGCCGAAGCGCGCGCGCAGCACGGTCAACAGACGATCGAGCACGGTTGTTTCCTCAGCGGCCGAAGGGGTTGGGGAGGCTGGGCAGCGGGATGCGCGGCACGGAGATCGGCGGCACGGGGATGTGCGGCACCAGCGACGACGGCGTGCCGGGGATGAGCCGGCTGATGTTCGGCACCATCGATTCGATGCCGGGCGGGTCCTTGGCCGTGCCGCGCACGGCGGTGAACGACAGCGACGACAGCGGTCCGTTCGCCGTGGTGATCAGGTAGGGGCCGGACGGGTCCTCGGCGATCACGAAGCTGATCGTGGTGCTGGTCGTGGCGGCGGCGAGGTTGGTCCGGGTCGCGATGTTGGCGGTCGCGCCGCGACCTTGCACGGCCAGACCACGCGCCGTCAGCACGCCGCCGGCGATGTCGACCTGGCCGCCAATGCCGTCGTCGTTGTTGACGAAGCGGTTGAGCACCAGCGAGATCGCGTTGAGCAGGTTGGCCAGGCCGACGCCGCCGCGCTCGCCGGTCAGGCTCATCAGGTTGCCCACGGTCGAGTCGATGGCGCCGCCCACCACTCCCGTCGCCGCCCCTCCCAGGATCTGCATGAAGCGGTCGGCGCTGACCCGTACGGACCCTCCGAGCCGTGCTCCGCCCGACATCGAGCCGACCAGCTCGGCGGTCGTGGCGCCGCGTCCCTGCACCCGCAGGTCGTCGGCATTCAGCACGCCGTCGATGCTGACGTTGACCACCGAGCCGAAGGTGTTGCTGCCGGCCGTCGATCGCAGCAGGCCGCCGATCGGCAGGCCGTTGGCGTTGCCGTGCAGGTCGACGGCCAGGGCGGGCCCGCTGCCGTCGACCTTTCCCGCCAGGGTGAGCCCACCGCCGTACAGCCCGCCCTTGATCTGGGAAATCGTCAGCACGCCATCCTTGAGCGACGCCGCGATGTCGGCGTTGCTCAGCCGCACCGGCCCGGCGGCCAAGGTCACCGCCGCGAGATGGAAGCGGCCGTCGAAACTGCGCAGCGGGCCGGTGTCGATCGGTTGCGGCGGCGAGCCCGCCGGCGGCCTCGACGGGCTCGTGCCGCGCAGCCGGTCGAGGTCGAGCACGCTGGCCTTGAGATCGGCGACGATCTGCGGCCGATCGGCGAGCCGGGTCGCCTCGACCGAGACCTCGATCCCGTCGCCGTTGAGGGTGAGGTTGCCCTTGTAGGAGGCGTCCGACGGCGTGCCGCGCGCCAGCCCCGGCATGGCCAGGGTCCCCGACGCCTTGCCGCTCCATCCCAAGGCGCTGACCGTCACCTCGCGCAGGTCGAGCCGCTCGAGGGTGCCGGCGATGCTGCCGCTGGCCGACGCGGCGCCGAGGCCGGCGTGGGCCATGCCGGCCAGGTGGAGCACGCGGCTGAGATCCGGCGTGTCGAAGCTGAAGGCGACGTCGGCGCTGGGATTGTCCTCCCAGTAGCCGGCGACGGCGCCGCGCACCTTCAGGCGTGCGCCGGCGAGGCTCGCGACGTCGAGATCGTTGAGCCGCAAGGTGCCGCGGTCGCGCGCCACGTCGACCAGAACGCGGGCGATCGTCTCGCCGCGATAGATCAGCTTGGCGATCGACACCTTGAAGCCGACGGCCGGGCCGAGCAGCGCCAGGATCGGCAAGCTGGACCCTTGCTGGCTGGCCGAGGGCTTGATGTCCTTGGGCAGGTAGGAATCGATGTCGACCGTCTCGAACTCGAGATGCGTCACCACCGACAGCGGCACCGTGAAGCTGACGACGATGCCGCCCGTGCCCTTGAGGTCGTCGAGCTGGAAAGCGGCGTCGGTAACGACCGCGCTGCCCTCGCGCGAGGTGAGATGGCCGGTCATGGCGACCGCGCCCAGCCGCTGCGCCGGCACGCCCGAGACGTCGACCCCCGCCCAGTCCATCGTGTCGCGCAGGCGCGGCCCCTTGAGGCTGAACTCGCCGGCCGCGCTCGGCTTGTCGCCGCCGCTCGACAGGGTCGAGCGGGCCTCGATCACGAGGTCGCCGGGCAGCCGGACGTGCAGGCGCGGCACCGCGACGATGCCGTCCTTTGTGTGAAGCTCGAGCGCCGCCTCGCGCACCGACTGCTTGTTGTAGACGATCTCGTCGGCCTGCACCCGCAGGGTGCCGTCCAGGGCCGCCAGAGCGCTCCGCGGGGCTGCCGCCGCCGCCGCCGGCGGGCTGTCGAGGGAGACCGTTGGAACCGGGGCCGCGACCTGGGTCGGCACCGCGAGGCCGGCCAGCCAGCGATCGAGGTCGAGGCGCTTGGCCGCGTAGCTCGCCTCGACGACGAGCGATGGTGCCAGGGTGACGGAGAACGACCCGGTCCCCGGATCCTCACCGAGCACGAGCTTGAAGTCGGGCGAGCGGGCCCCGGTCTGCGACGCCTCGACGGTTCCCTCGAAGGCGAAGCGGCCGCCCAGCAGCGGCGGGATGGCCGGCGCCTTCTGGCCGGCGAGGCCCGCCAGGGTGGTCGCGAAGGCCACGAGATTGTCGGCCGCGGCGGTGATCTTGGCGGTCAGGCGCGCCTGCGGCCCGAGTTCGCTCACCCGCCCGACGACAGCGAGCGTCCCGCCGCCGGCCTCGAGGCGCAGGCCGACGGCATGGCCGTCCGCCGCCTTGTCGCCGACCGACAGCGCGAGGCGCAGCGGCGCGCCGTTCAGGATGGCCTCGCCCGACAGGGCGACGGGGCCCTCGATCGAGCCGACCGACGCGGTGAAATTCGCCTTCTCGGCCGTGAGGGACAGGCCGGCCTGCGAATCGCTGAACGTCACCGTGCCGTCCTCGATCGCCAGCCGGCCGAGCGACAGCGGGCGCGGCGGACTGGGCGTGCCCGAAGCCGGCTTGGCCTCGGCCGGCGACGGCGCGAGGTCCCAGCTCGGCTTGCCCGCGGCGTTGACCTCCAGGACGATCTTCGGCCGCACCAGGACGACCTCGCTCGGGGCGAGCTCGCCGCGCAGCAGCGCCCACAGCGACGGCCGCACCGTCACCGACTGGATGCGCACCATGTCGGGACTGGCGGCGCCCGGTGGATTGCCCAGCTTGACGTCGTGCACGGTGACGACCGGCAGCGGCAGAATCTGCAGGCCGATCGGACCTCCGAGCACCAGCTCGCGGCCGGTGGCGCGCTTCACCGCCTGCACGATCTGCGGCTTGTAGCCGTCGACGTCGATCAGGAACGGCAGCGCCAGCAGCACCACGACGATGGCGCCGACGACGGCGCCGGTGCCCAACAGCAGTTTCCTGGCGCTCGAAGACATGGCCTTCGCTCCCCTCGCCGCGACGCGTCGAGACTAGCGGATCGGGTGCGGCCGCGGATAGACTTTTGCCATGGCCGAGATCGTCAATCTCCGACGCGCCCGCAAGGACAAGCAGCGACGCGAGCACGACCAGCAGGCCGCCGCCAACCGCCGCCTGTTCGGCCGCACCCGTGCGGAAAAGGCGGCTGACGCCGCGACGCGCCAGAGCGAACGCCTCGACGAGCGCGCCTTGGCCGGCAAGAAGCTGGGTGAAGAATCGGACGACCGATGACCCCTCCGTCGCTTCGCGACACCTCCCCACGCCAAGCGTGGGGAGGATCGGATTCCTCCCTGCGCGTGAGCGCGGGGAGGTGGCCCGAAGGGCCGGAGGGGTCATGAGTCTTCCTCCTCTCCCCCGCCAGGGGGAGAGGAATATGAAAGGGAGAGGAATATGGAAGGCCGGCTAACGCACCGGCCGGTTGATCGCCAGACGGTCGAAGAAGGCGCAGGTCTTCTGGTCGGCGCCCGGCCCGGCGATGGCCCGCACATTGGTCAGGTCGAGGCGCTGGCCGGTCTCGACGTCGATCATCACCGGCTCGAGCGGCCGGCCGTTGGCGCGGTCGACCAGTTCCATCGGCTTGCCGCCGCGCGCCGCGGCGCCGTAGCGGTCGCCCCATTGCTTGAGGCCGACGATCACCGTGAACAGCGCCGCGCCCTTCTCCGTGAGGCGATACTCGTGGCGCAGCGGCCGCTCGCGATAGGCCGTCTTGCGGAAGATGCCGGCCTCGACGAGCTTCTTGAGGCGCGCCGTCAGCACGTTGCGGGCGATGCCAAGATTTTCCTGGAAGTCGTCGAAGCGGCGCACGCCGTAGAAGGCATCGCGCACGATCAGCAAGGTCCACGGCTCGCCGACCACGTCCAATGCCGAGGCGATCGAGCAATTCATCTGCTCGTAGGAGGTGCGCCGCATCGTCGAAGTATAGGCCGGGACCGGTTGCGTGCAATGCGGCGAGGTCTACCGATCGCGGCCGCTCGCCAGCACGAGGTATCCGAGGACCGCCGACAGCACGGAACCGGTCAGCACGCCGAGCCGGATCTGCGACTGCTGCGCCAGGTCTTCGAAGGCAAGCGAACCGATGAACAGGCTCATCGTGAAGCCGATGCCGCCGAGGATCGCCACGCCATAGAGCTGGCGCCACGAGGCGCCGGTCGGCAGCACCGCGAGGCCGAGCACGATCGGCAGGCCGGCGCCCAGCAGGATGCCGATCTGCTTGCCGAGCACCAGGCCAAGCGTGACCCCGAGCGCGATTGGCTGCATCAAGGTCTCGAGTCCCAGCCCGGCCAGCGACACGCCGGCATTGGCCAGCGCGAAGACCGGCATGATGAACCAGGCCGACCACGGCTTCAGCACGTGCTCGAGCCACACCGCCGGCCGCCGCGCCTCGGGCTCGCCGCTGCCCTTCAGGGGAATGAAGAAAGCCAGCACGACCCCGGCCAGGGTGGCGTGCACGCCCGACTTCAGCACCGAGACCCAGAGCACCAGACCGAGCAGCAGGAACGGCGCGAGACGCCGGACGCCGAACGCGTTGAGCAGCGCCAGGCCGGCGATGCAGGCCGCCGCCGAGCCCAGCGCCGCCAGCGACAGATGGCTGGTGTAGAAGGCTGCGATGATGACGATGGCCCCGAGATCGTCGACGATCGCCAGGGTTGTCAGGAACACCTTCACCGCCAGCGGCACCCGCGAGCCCAGGGCCGCCAGCACGCCCAGCGAGAAGGCGATGTCGGTCGCCGTCGGGATCGCCCAGCCGCGCAAGGCCTTGTCGTCGCCCCAGGTCACGGCGACGTAGATCAGTCCGGGCACCAGCATGCCGCCGATCGCGCCGGCGACCGGCAGCACCACCTGCGACGGGCGCGACAGCTCGCCCTCGACGACCTCGCGCTTGATCTCGAGGCCGACCAGCAGGAAGAACACCGCCATCAGCCCGTCGTTGATCCACAGCAGCAGCGGCTTGTCGAGGACGAGCGGGCCCCAGCTCAGGCCGAACCGGGTTTCCAGCACGGCCTTGAGCGTCCCGACATAGGGCGAATTGGCCAGGGCCATCGAAAGCAGGGCCGCGACCAACAGCGGCAGAGCCGAGGCCGCCTCGCTGTCGATGAACGCCTTGAGCCGACCTGAACGCGAAACCATGAACCGGACTTTTGCAGCAGGACACTACGCAAAGCAAAACGCCCGGGCCTTGCGGCCCGGGCGCCTGCCGATTTGCAGCTCGCGCTGAGCTAGTCGCGTTCCTGACCCATGAACGACATCAGGAACTGGAACAGGTTCACGAAGTCGAGATACAGGCTGAGCGCGCCGAAGATCGCCACCTTCTCGGCCATCTCGGTACCCCAGGCGTCGGCGTACTGCTCCTTGATCTTCTGGGTGTCGTAGGCGATCAGGCCCGAGAAGATCAGCACGCCGGCGGCCGAGATGATGAAGCTCATCGGGCCCGACGGGAAGAACATGTTCACCAGGCTGGCCAGCACGAGGCCGATCACGCCCATGAACAGGAACTTGCCGAACGCCGTCAGGTCGCGCTTGGTCGTGTAGCCGTACAGGCTGAGCGCGCCGAACGCCGCCGCGGTAACGAAGAAGGTCCGCGCCACCGAGGCGCCGGTGTAGCGGAACAGCAGCAGCGACAGGCTGACGCCCATCAGCGCCGTGACCGACCAGTAGACCGCCTGCACCGCGCCGACGCTCATCTGGGCCGCGCGGAACGAGGTCAGCAGCAGCAGGCCCATCGGCGCGAAGATCGCGATCCAGCCCAGGATGTTGAGGCCGACCACGCGGCCGCCCTGGACTTGGAAGAACAGGCTCGCCAGCTCGGACGAGCTGAACAGCCCGAACGCCACGATGCCCGACAACGCCAGGCCGGATGCCATGTAGTTGTAGACGCGCACCATGTGCGCCCGCAGGCCGACGTCGAACGAGGCCTGGTCGGCGACCGAGCCGCCGCGGTTGAAGGTGCCGAAGTTGGTGTTCGCCATAGTTACGTAGCCTCCACAGGGGCCTCCTTGACGAGCCCCATTGGCCCGTAATCTGGGCACTCAGCCCGACTGAATCAATAGGATTGGCGACGCTTTCCGGCGGCATCCGGCGCCCGGATCTACAGAGTCTTCCTGGGCTTTTCGGCCTTCAGTCGTTGCGCAGCAGGGCCAGCGGGCGCTGCCGCAGGGCGGCGATCGTGCCGGCCAGCCCGAACGCCAGGGTCAGCAGGGTGGCTCCGCCGGCCACGGCGATCGCCACGCCGGGCAGGAAGGTCCAGTCGAGGCCCATCAGGCGGCTGATCACCAGCCAGGCCCCCAGGGTGCCGATGCCCAGCGCCGCCAGCGCCGTGGCCAGCCCCAGGGCCGCGAACTCCCAGGCGAAGATGCCGGCGATGCGCGCCCGCGTCGCGCCCAGCACCTTCATGACCACCGCCTCGTGGATGCGCCGCCGCTGGGTCGCCAGCATGGCGCCGGCCAGCACCAGGACGCCGGCCAGGATGCTGAGGAAGCCGATCACCCGGCTGGCCAGGCCGATGTTGGCCAGGACCTCGGCGGCGGTCGCGATGGCGTCGCGGATGCGCACCACGGTGACGTTGGGGAAGCGCGTCGTCACCATGTCGAAGATCCGGTCCTCGGCCTGCGGCGTCGCCTTGACCGTGGCCAGGAAGGTGTGCGGCGCCTTGTCGAGCAGCCCGGGCGAGTAGACGAACACGAAGTTGATCGCCAAGGTCGTCCATTCGATGCGCCGCAACGAGGCGATGCGCGCTTCGATGTCGCGGCCGAGCACGTTCACCGTGATCGTGTCGCCCAGCCCCAGCCCGAAGGCGCGGGCCAGCGCCTCGTCGAACGAGATCAAGGTCGGCCCGCGATAGTCGGCCGGCCACCACTCGCCGGCGACGAGGTGCGAGCCGGGCGGCGGCGTTGCAGCATAGGTGATGCCGCGATCGCCCTCGACCGCCCAGCGCGCTTCCGAGGGCACCGCCACCTCGCCGATCGGCTTGCCGCCGATCTTCACGATGCGGCCGCGCAGCGACGGCACCTTGTCGACGGCGCCGGCGCCGGGGATGGCGGCGATCGCCTGCTCGAACTCGGCCATCTGGCTCGACTGGATGTCGACGAAGAAGAAGGCCGGCGCGTCGCTCGGGATGCGCCGCGTGAGCTGCTCGCGCAGATTGCCCTCGATCAGCGCCGTCGCCACCAGCACCGTGAGGCCGAGGCCCAGGGACAGCATGACGATCGGCGTCGGCGCGCCGGGCCGATGCAGGTTGGCCAGCGCCAGGCGCAGCCCGGCCAGCCGCGGCTTGCCGCTGCGCGCCGCCAGCGCCATCAGCAGCCGCGCCAGCAGCGGGAAGGCGAGGAAGGCCGCCACCGCCCCCAGCACGAACCAGGCGGCGATGCTGCGGCTGTCGGCGGTGAAGATCGTGAAGGCGGCCAGCGCCGCCGCCACCGCGCCGACCAGCAGCCCGTCGCGCCAGGCCAGCCGGCGCCGTCCGGTCGGCACGACGGCGCCGCGCATCAGGGTGGCCGCCGAGACGCGGCGGGCGCGCAAGAGCGGCAGCAATGCGAACAGCAGCGACACCAGCAGCCCGAACACCGCCGCCACGGCCAGCGGCTCGGCATAGAGCGCGACGCGGGCCCGCACCGGCAACACCTCGGCGATCAGCGACTGCGCCAGGAAGGGCAGGGTCCCGCCGACCGCCAGGCCGATCGCCACGCCGAGCAGGGCGAGCGCCGCGAGCTGCAGGAAATAGGTCGCGAAGACCAGGCGCTCGGGCGCCCCGACGCACTTCATGATGGCGATGGTGCGCAGCCGCCCGGCCAGGAAGCTGCCGATGGCGTTGCCCACGCCGACCCCGCCGACCAGCAGCGAGGCCAGGCCGATCAGGCCGATGAACTGGGTCAGCCGGTCGAGCCAGACGCGGATGCCGCCGCCGGCCTCGGCCAGCCCGCGCAGCCGCCAGCCGGCGTCCGGGAAACGCGCCTTGAGCGCGGCGAGGGTCGCCGTGTCGGGGCTGCCGGGCGGCAGGCGCAGGCGATATTCCCAGTTCAGCAGGCTGCCGGGCTGTACCAGGCCCGACTCGGTCACCGCCGCGAAGGGGATCATCAGCCGCGGCCCCAGGCTGGCGAAGGCGTTGAGGCCACGGTCGGGCTCGCGCGCGATGACGTCGCGGATCTGCACCACCGCGTCGCCGACCCGCACCCGGTCGCCGAGCGTCAGGTTCATGCGCCGCAGCGCCGCCTCCTCGACGACGGCGCCCCACGTGCCGTCGCGGCGCGCCAGGGCGTCGGCGAGCGGCGCGCCGCTCTTCAGCTCGACGGTGCCGTACAGCGGATAGGCCGGATCGACCGCCTTGAGCTGCACCAGGGTGGCGCGCCCGTCGGCTCTCTCGGGCCGAGCCATGGCGCGGCTGTCGATCCAGGCGGTGAGCGTGCCGCGGCCGCGCAGGAACTCGACCTGCTCCGGCGTCGCCTCGCGGTAGAGCAACGACACCGCGACGTCGCCGCCCAGGATCTCGCGGGCATCGGCCCGCAGGCCTTCCTCGACGGCGCGGCTGAACGACAGGATGCCGGCGATCGCCGCCACGCCCAGGGCCAGGCAGGCGATGAACAGCCGGAAGCCGCTCAGCCCGCTGCGCATCTCGCGCCGCGCCAAGCGAAGCGCCAGGGGGAGGCGCGTCACCGCCGCCGTCTCACTGCGCGGCCAACGCGGCCGAGGGGCGCTCGTCGGCGACCAGCAGCCCGTCGGCGATGCGCAGCACGCGGTCGCAGCGTCGCGCCAGTCCCATGTCGTGGGTGATCAGCACCAGGGTCGTGCCGTCGGCGCGCGCCAGCTCGAACAGCAGGTCCATGACCTGCTGGCCGGTGGCGCCGTCGAGATTGCCGGTCGGCTCGTCGGCCAGCAGCAGGCGCGGATGGCCCACGAAGGCGCGGGCGACGGCGACCCGCTGCTGCTCGCCGCCCGAGAGCTGCGCCGGATAGTGGCCGAGCCGATGGCCGAGACCGACACGCGCCAGGGCCGCGCCGGCCAGCCCGAAAGCGTCGCCACGGCCCGAGAACTCGAGCGGCAGGGCCACGTTCTCGAGCGCCGTCATGGTCGGGATCAGATGGAAGCCCTGGAACACGATGCCGATCTGGTCGCGGCGCAGCCGGGCGCGGGCATCGTCGTCGAGCGGCCCGAGGTCGCGGCCGGCGACCTCGACCCGCCCGCCGGTGGCGCGCTCGAGCCCGCCGGCGACCATCATCAGGCTGGACTTGCCGGCCCCCGACGGTCCGACCACGGCGGCGATCTCGCCGGCAGCGATCTCCAGGGTGATGCCGCGCAGGATATTGACCATGCCGGCATCGCTTGCCATGTCGAGATGGACGTCGGTCAGTCGGACGATCGCGGTCAAGCAGGCTCCGGAAGCGAGGCGGTGGTTGTGGTGGGTGGATATGGTCGTTTTGCGGCCGCGGTCAATTCGCTGCTGCTCGCCGTCTTTCTGGCCAGCCTGGCGCTGGGCCTCGGCGCCCATGCACAAAACGCGCCCACCGTATCTCCTGGGGCTCCGCTGAAGCTCGCCATTCTGGGCGACAGCCTGGCGGCGGGCTACGGCGTCAAGCCCGACCAGGCCATCCCGGCCCGCCTCGAGGCGGCGCTGCGCGCTCAGGGCCGCGACGTCCGGGTGCTCAACCAGGGCGTTTCCGGCGACACGACGGCCGGCGGGCTGGAGCGCCTGGACTGGATGCTGGCCGACAAGCCCGACATCGTGCTGGTCGAACTGGGCGCCAACGACGCGCTGCGCGGCCTCGACCCGGCGGCGGCCGAGCGCAATCTCGACACGATCATCGGCCGCCTGAAGTCGGCCGGCACGACGGTGTGGCTGGCCGGGATGCTGGCGCCGCGCAACTTCGGGGCCGACTACACGCGGCAGTTCGACGGCCTCTACAAGCGCCTCGCCGACAAGCACGGCGTGCCGCTCTATCCCTTCTTCCTCGACGGCGTCGCCCAGGATCCGGCGCTCAACCAGGCCGACGGGATCCATCCCAATCCCAAGGGCGTCGACGTCGTCGTTGCCCGCCTGCTGCCCTTCGTGCTGGAGAACCTCGACCGCCATGCCCCGCCTGTTCGTCGCCCTGCCGGTCCCTGACGAGATCGCCGAGGCGCTGCTGGCGCTGCAGGCCGGCGTGCCCGACGCCCGTTGGGTGCCGCCGGAGAACTTCCACGTCACCCTGTGCTTCGCCGGCGAGGTGCAGGGCGCCGTGATGCGCGATCTCGAGGAGGAGCTGGGCGACATCGAGGCGCCGCGCTTCGCGGTGACGGTCCGCGGCGTCGACCACTTCGCCAGCGGCAAGCAGCCCAAGGCGCTGGTCGCGCAAGTCGAGATCAGCGACCGGCTGGAGCGGCTGCAGCAGCGGGTCGCCACCGTGGCGCGCAACTGCGGCATCGCCATCGAGCGTCGCAAGTTCCGGCCACACGTCACCCTGGCCCGCTTCTCGGGCAAGGCCGAGACCGGCCATCACCTGGCGCAGTTCATGGCGAGCCACTCGGGCTTCACGGCCGGCCCCTGGGTCGCCGACCACTTCGCGCTCTATTCCAGCCGCACCGGGCGCGACGGCTCGGTCTATACCGAGGAAGCCGCCTACCACCTCACCTTCTGAGCGCGCCGTCCGGACCGCGCGCCTTTAGGCGCGCTCATCGAGGAGCTCGAGCGCGCAGAATGCGCGCGGTCCCAAGAACGACCTTCACCCGGGACCGCGCGCCTCCAGGCGCGCTCATCGAAGTGCTTGAGCGCGCAGCATGCGCGCGGTCCCGGAAGACGACGTCATCGGACCGCGCGCCTCCAGGCGCGCTCATGAATCTCCGCGCTACTCGGCCGCCCGCTTCGGCATGTGCCCCAAGGTGCCCTCGTACTTGCGCGCCGTCTCCGGCGGCAGGAAGGCCTCCTCCATCTCGCGGATGCGGTCGAAGCCGGCGAACACGTGGGTGTTGTTCAGCGGATGGCCGCGATGCGCGGCACCGTGCTCGGCCTCGGCCATCGGTCCCTTCTCGCGGATCGCCACCGCGAGGTCGTACATCGCGGTGATCGAGGCGCGCAGCGTGGCGCCGGGCAGGATGGTGACGGCGATGCCGAGCCGCGCCATCTCCTCGCGCGTCATGCGCGGCGAGATGCCGGTCATGTTGTAGAACACCGGTCCCTTCACTTCCTTGCAGATGCGCTCGACCTCGCCGATGTCCTTCGGCCCCTCGACGAAGGCGAGGTCGGCGCCGGCCTCGAGCAGCGCGTTGGCGCGCCAGATCGCCTCGTCGAGCGAGCCGCCGTGGGCGCCGCGGCTGTCGGTGCGGGCGATCAGCACGAAGTCGGGATCGAGCGCCTGGCGCGTGGCGTGCGCCGCCTTCATCTTGCCGATCGCCTCGGCGCGGTCGACGACCTCGCGGCCGGCGACGTGGCCGCAGCGCTTGGGCGCCACCTGGTCCTCGAGATGCATGCCGGCGAGGCCGGAGCGGATGTACTCCTCGACCGAGCGCACGACGTTGATGGCGTTGCCGAAGCCGGTGTCGGCGTCGGCGATCACCGGCACCTTCACCGCGGCGGCGATCAGGCGGGCGTTCATCGCCACCTCGGTCAAGGTCGCCAGCCCGGCGTCGGGCAGGCCGAGCAGGGCGAGCGAGGTGCCGTAGCCCGACATGTAGACCGCCGGATGGCCGGCTTCCTCGAGCACGCGCGCCGACAGGGCGTTGTAGCAGCCCGGCACGATCAGCGGCGGCTGCTCCTTGGTGAGTCGGCGCAGCGCGGCGCCGGGACGTTCGGGGATCGACTGGCCAAGACGCATGACGTTTCCTCCAAGTCAGTGCGGCGCCCCTCAGGGCGCCGCATGGTGGTTCGATCGATGGTGTCGACGTTATTGCAGGTTGTACAGCTTGACGGCGTTGTCGCAGATCACCTTGCGCCGCGTCGCCTCCGGCAGATGGCCGAGCTCGTTCTTGATGAAGTCCTGCGAGTCCGGCCAGATCCCGTCGGGATGCGGGTAGTCGGAGCCCCACATCACGTTGTCGGCGCCGAGCTCGTCGAGCAGCTTCACGCCGACCTTGTCGCTCTGGTAGGTCGCGTAGCACTGGCGGTGCCAGTAGTCGCTGGGCTTCATCTTGAGCTCGAGGTCCTTGAACTGGTCCTCCCACTCGAGGTCCATGTGCTCGAGCACGTAAGGAATCCAGCCCATGCCGGCCTCGCCGATCACCACCTTGAGGTTGGGATAGCGCTCCAGCGCGCCGCTGTAGATGAGCTGCATCAGCATGTAGCTCATGTGCATCTGGAAGCCGGTGATGTGCACGGCGAAGGCGCGGCGGGCGATCTTCGGCGTCATCTTGGTGTAGTCCGGCGAGCGGCCGCCGATCGTGTGGAAGTGCACCGGGATCTTGGTCTCGTTGGCGATCGCCCACAGCGGCTCGTAGAACTCCTCGTGCAGCGGGATCATGTCCGGCCGGTTGGCGACGTCGATTCCCTTGACGCCGCGATCGGCGGCGCGCTTCACCTCGGCGACCGCCGCGTCCATGTCGTGGCTCGGCACGTTGGCCAGGCCGATCAGCCGGTCCGGCGCATGCTTGCAGAAGTCGTAAAGCCAGTCGTTGTAGATCTTCAGCATCTCGACGGCGGCCTCGCCGTCGTTCAGGCGGCCCGACGAGCCCAGCACGCCGTACAGGATCTCGGCCTGCACGCCGTCGATGTCCTGGTCCTTCAGGCGCAGCGCCGGCTCGCTGAGGCGGCGGATGCCCTTCTTGCCGTCCTCGTACAGGCCGGTCGAGGCCATGCGGTCGGAGCGGTAGATTTCGCCCGGCACGTACTTGCGGCCGGCCGAGCCCATGCCGTTGACCAGGCCGAACTGGGCGCCGTTGGCGCTCACCCAACGCGGCCCGTCGGGGCTGTCGACCACGTGCGGCATGCGGTCCTTCAGCTTGGCCGAGGCGTTCTTGGTGAACAGGTCGGTCGGCAGCCAGATCAGGTCGATATGGCCGTCGGCGGATATGCACTCGTACTTCATGCTCGGTCTCCTACTCTGATGTCGTGGTTATTCGGCGGCCTGCTTCTGCGGCAGGCGGAACTGGGTGCGGTAGCGGTCCCACTCGTCGGCGCCGGCCCGCTGGAAGGCCTGGTGCGGCGTGATGTCGGTGGTCGGCTGGGGATGGCGGCCCTCGCTCTTGAGCCGCGCCAGGGCGTTCTCGAAGGCGCCGAGCACGGCGCGCGACAGCACGCCGGGCACGATCGTGAGCTTGTAGCCCATGGCCTCCGCCTCGGGCATGGCGATGTCCGGCGTCTTGCCGCGCCACACCATGTTCAGCATGCACGGCGCCTTGACCAGCTTGGGGATCGCCTTGACCTCCTCGAGGGTCTGCGGCGCCTCGACGAACACCATGTCGGCGCCGGCTTCGGCGGCAGCGTTGCCGCGCCGGACGGCTTCCTCGAAGCCCAGCACGGCACGCGAATCGGTGCGCGCGATGACCAGGAAGTCGGGGCTCTTCTTGGCGTTGACGGCGGCCCGGATCTTGGCCACGTAGTCGTCGAGCGATGCGATCGTCTTGTCCTCGAGATGGCCGCACTTCTTGGGGAAGCCCTGATCCTCGATGTGCAGGCCGGCGACGCCGCGGCGCTCGTACTCGCGCACGGTGCGGATGGCGTTGAGCTCGTTGCCGTAGCCGGTATCGGCATCGGCGATCACCGGCAGCTTCACCGAGGCGGCGATGCGGCCGGCATTGTCGGCCATCTCGCTCATGGTCAGCAGCCCGTAGTCGGGATAGCCGCGGCTGGCCGCGGTGCCGCCGCCGGTCATGTACACGGCCGAGAAGCCGGCGCGCTCGATGGCGCGCGAGGTGATGCAGTCGAAGGCGCCGGGCGCCACGACCATGCCCTTGCTCATCGCCTCGCGGAAGGATTTGCCCTTGCTCATGGTCTGCTCCTCACTCGGCGGCCAGCTTGACGGGATCGCGGAACGCCGTGCGGGCGCGGTCCCATTCGTCGGCGCCGGCGCGGCGGAAGTTCTCCTGCGGCGTGATGTCGAGGCTGGGCTTGGGATGGCGGCCGGTGGTCTTGAGATCGGACAGCATCGCCTCGCAGACGCCGAGCGCCTCCTGGAACAGCAGGCCGGGCAGGATGGCGAAGCGGTAGCCCATGGCCTCGGCGTCGGCCATCGACACGTCGGGAGTCTTGCCGCGCCACACGACGTTCAGCATGCAGGGGCCGCGCACCAGCTTCGGCACGGCGCGCACCTCGTCGAGCGTCTGCGGCGCCTCGACGAAGGCCATGTCGGCGCCGGCGTCGAGCGCCGCATTGGCCCGCCGCACCGCCTCCTCCAGCCCGTGGCGGGCGCGCGAATCGGTGCGGGCGATGATTAGGAAGTCGGGATCGCTCTTGGCGCTGGCGGCGGCCCGGATCTTGGCCACGTAGTCGTCGAGCGGCACGATCACCTTGTCCTCGAGATGACCGCACTTCTTGGGGAAGCCCTGGTCCTCGATGTGCAGGCCGGCGACGCCGCGCTGCTCGTACTCGCGCACGGTGCGGATGGCGTTCAGCTCGTTGCCGTAGCCGGTGTCGGCGTCGGCGATCACCGGCAGCTTCACCGAAGCGACGATGCGGCCGGCATTGTCGGCCATCTCGCTCATCGTGATCAGGCCGAAGTCCGGATAGCCGTAGTACGAGGCGGTGCCGCCGCCGGTCATGTAGACGGCGTTGAAGCCGGCGCGCTCGATGGCCCGCGCCGAGATGCAGTCGTAGGCGCCGGGCGCCACGACCATTCCCTTGTTCATCGCCTCGCGAAAGCGCCTGGGCCCGCTCATCGGCTCTCCTCCCCTGAATCGCCGACATAGCTAACCGCCGCGCATTGCCGACGGTCAAGGAAGACGTATACAGAAAGCGACAAGGCAGCCGTGAAACGATGCCTGGGGTACCGCTCTGCGGTCAAACTGTATCCAGTCGGGGAGCCGGACATGGCGGACGCGGACAGGGTGAAGGGCGCCGACCGGGCCTACGAACGGCTGCGCACCGAGATCTTCGCCGGCGTCCGGCGCGGCGGCGAGCGGCTGTCCGAGGTCGGTCTGGCCGCCCAGCTCGGGCTCAGCCGCACGCCGGTGCGCGCCGCCCTGCACCGGCTCGAGGCCGACGGCCTGATCCACTGGCAGGCGCATCGCAGCCCGGTGGTGCGCCAGTGGTCGCGCCACGATGCGCGCGAGATCCTCGAGGTGCGCGCCCTGCTCGAGAGCGCCGCCGCCGGCCAGGCGGCACGGCATGCCGGACCGGAGGATTGCGAGCGCCTCGAGGCGCTGTGCGAGGAGATGGAGCGCATGGCGCGCCGGCCCGGCCAGTCGCCCGAGATCACCGTGGTCAACAAGCGCTTCCACGTCGAGCTGCTGCGCCTGGCCGGCAACGCGCGCCAGCTCGAGATCGCCAGCGACCTGATGGATCTCGGCCTGCTGATCCAGACCTACACCGCCGCCCGCGCCGCCGACATCGAGCGCAGCATGCGCCACCATCGTGAGCTCGTGGCGGCTCTGCGCAACCGCAACCCGGCCTGGGCCGAATCGGTGATGCGCGCCCACATCGAGGCCGCGACGACGCTCTACGCCGCCGATTAGCTTCCGAGTCATGACTTCATGACCCCTCCGGCCCTTCGGGCCACCTCCCCGCGCTCCCGCGCGGGAAATTCATACACCTCCCCACGCCTTGCGTGGGGAGGTGTCGGCGAAGCCGACGGAGGGGTCGGAGAGTCGTGAGTCCATGACCCCTCCGCCCGCTTCGCGGGCACCTCCCCGCGCTGCGCGCAAGGAGGACTTGCTACACGAACGTCAGCAGCCGCCTCGGATTGCGCACCAGGATGGCGTCGATCTCGTCCTCGCTGTAGCCGCGGCGGGCCATCATCGGCACGACGTTGCGGAAGATGTGGCCGTAGCCGTGGCCGCCGAAGCTGGCGAGCCGCGTGCGGTAGCAGATGTCGTGGCTGATCACGACCCGGTCGAGATGGCCGTGCTCGATCAGCGCGCGGATCAGCCTGAGCCGCGTCGCGTCGTTCGGCATGTCGATGTCGCTCAGCCCGTAGTAGCTCGCCTCCTGGCCGAACAGGTCGAACTCGATCGTGACGCCGCTGTCGGCCAGGCGCAGCAGGCGCTCGACGTCGAAGACCGTGCGGTCGATGTGGCTGATCACCACCCGCTCGGTCGGCTGGCCGGCGGCGCGGA
This sequence comes from Reyranellaceae bacterium, assembly GCA_046349275.1. Lineage (GTDB taxonomy): Bacteria > Pseudomonadota > Alphaproteobacteria > Reyranellales > Reyranellaceae > Reyranella. The sequence goes on from JAXMCN010000012.1 coordinate 43,130, forward strand.
TGAAGTCGGCGACTTCCTGCGGCTGGTCGGGATCGCGCCCGGGATGGACGTTGATCGCCGCGCCGGTCTCGGCGGCGGCGAGCAGCGCCGCCTGCATCACGCGCTTCTCGGTCTCGGTCCACGGCGCCTGGCAGCCGATCTCGCCGATCATGCCGGCGCGCACGTCGGTGCCCCAGGCGCCGTGCAGCACCTGGCCGATCATCTCGGCGGCGAAGTCGTCGACGGCGCGGCCGTGGTTCCTCGGATCCTGGTAGTCGTTGACGTAGTAGCCGCAGCCCATGATCAGGTGCACGCCGGTGCCGGCGGCGATGCGGCGCAGCCCTTCCGGATCGGGCGACAAGCCGCCGCAGGTCAGCTCGACGATGGCGTCGCCGCCGTCGTGCTTCATCATCGCCACCTCGCGGGTCGCGATGTCCTCGAGGTCGAGCATGTACTTGCGCCCGGCGCGCCGGATTCCGTGGCCGTAGTTGAGCTGCCAGACGTTCTCCAGGGTGATCTCCGGCCCGAGATCGTTGTCCGAGCGCGTGCCGGGCGGACGGATGTCGCACAGCACGTGCTCGTGCATGAGCGTGCGGCCGAGCCGTTCCGGCTCGATCGGGCCGAGCACCGTCTGCACCTTGCCGGCGAGGTCGCCTCGCCGCAGCGCCGCGCCGCTCATTGCGGCTCCAGCTTGGCCGCCTCGACCACCTTCTTCCACTTGGCGTACTCCGTCTCCATGTGCCGGCTGAGCGCCGCGGCGTCGCCGACCAGCGGCGCCGCGCCGGCGTCGCGGATCTTCTTCGTCACCGCCTCGGACTGGATGCCCTTGGTGATGGTGTCGGACAACTTCTTCACGATCTCCGGCGGCGTGCCGGCCGGGGCCGACACGTACCACCAGGGGGCGGCGTCGAAGCCGGGGTAGCCCTGCTCGGCGATGGTCGGCACGTCGGGCAGCGCGAACCAGCGCTTCGACGTGCTGACGCCCAGCGCCCGCAGGGCGCCCGACTGGATGTGCGGCAGGTAGGGCGGCAGGTTGTCCATGGTGCTGGGAATGTGGCCGGCCAGCAGGTCCTTCATGACCAGCGAGCTGCCGCGATAGACGACATGCTCGACCTTGATGCCGGCCAGCTCGCCGAAATACTCCATCGCGAGATGGCCCGAGCCGCCGACCGCCGGCGAGCCATAGCTCACCTTGTTGGGCCCCTGCGCCTTGCAGGCGGCGACGTACTCGGCCAGCGTCTTGGCCGGGAAGCTCGGATGCACGGCCAGCACGTTGGCCACCTCGCCGACCAGGGCGACCGGCGCGAAGCTCTTCACGCTGTCGTAGGGCATGCTCTTGTAGAGGAAGTTGTTGGTCACCGCCGTGCCGATGGTGCCGAGCAGCAGGGTGTACCCGTCGGGCGGCGCCTTGGCGACCAACTCGGCACCGACGTTGCCGCCGGCCCCGGCCTTGTTGTCGACGATGACCTGCTGGCCCCACGCCTCGGTCAGGTGCTGGGCGACGATGCGGCCCAGCAGGTCGGTGGTGCCGGCCGGCGCGAACGGCACCACGAGCCGGATCTGCTTGCTGGGATAGTCGCCCTGCGCCCAGCCGCGGCGGGCGAGCAGCGGGGCGGGCGCCGGCCAGGAGGGCACGGCGACGGATCGGCTGGGTCATCAGGGTCCTTCGTTGCGGTCGCGCGCGACTATAGAGGCCGACTGCGGAGGCAATGGAACGACGCGCACCGGATGCCAAGCGGGACCGCGACGCTCGCCCATCGGGAATTGAGTTACTTTCATTTCGCATGGAGAAATATAGTCAAGGAACGATTGAGCTTTTTCAATGAGTTGGCGACCCACCGAGGAACCCGATCCCGGCGCCGGAGCCCGAAACTCCTGCTCCGTCGGCCTCGCCTGCTGTTGAATCGGTCTTGCAGTGTACGTAAGCAATACTTATATACCTTGGAGCTGGACAAAGCCTCTTCCAGACGTTCCCGCGGGCCTCGCCGCGCGCGCAAACCGGAAAAGGCTAGCGGAAACTGCGCTAACTGGGGAAAGTCCCGGGGTCGACCGTCAGGAGGGAATGTGACAGCAGCGTTGATCGGCTACGCCGACCGCGTCTCGGTGCGCAGCGGCGAGACCATCTCGTTCAAGGTCTCGAGCGCCGGCCCCGAGCCGTACCACGCCATGCTGGTCCAAATCGTGCGCGGCGATCCCAACCCGGCCGGGCCGCCGCCCAAGCTCGAGGACCTGTCGGAGCTGTTCGACGGCCGCTTCGCCTCGCGCCCGCAGCACGCCTGGCCCGGCTCCTACGGACTGATCGAGGGCGGTCGCGACGTGCGGCTGCCCGGCGCGCTGATGGTCGAGGCGCTGATCTGGCCGACCCTGCCCGCCGACGGCCCGCAGGCCGTGCTGTCGCGCCGCGACCCGGCGAGCGGCGCCGGCTTCAGCCTGCTGCTGACGCCGGACGGCATGGCGCTCGAGTGCGGTGGAGCGCGCGCCGTGGTCGGCAAACCGTTGCGGCCGCGCACGTGGTACCGCGTATGGGCCAGCGCCGATCCGGCGACCGGCCGGCTGCGCGTCGGCCAGCAGCCGCTCAAGCGCGCCTTCGCGGTCGACGACGAGGGCGAAGCCGAACTCGCCGCCGCCGCGCCGCTGCCGCTCGACGCGCCGCAGCCGATCCTGATCGGCGCGGAGAGCGCCGCCGACCGGCCGGCGCGGCACTGCTTCAACGGCAAGATCGAGGCGCCGCGCGTCGCCGGGGTCGCCGCCTGGGACTTCAGCCGCCGCATGGCGACCATGGAGATCGAGGATACCGGCCCCAACGGCCTGCACGGGCGGCTGGTCAACCTGCCGACCCGGGCGATGAAGGGCGCCGCCTGGACCGGCGAGGAGCGCGACTGGAAGAAGGCGCCGCACCACTACGGCGCCATCCACTTCCACGACGACGACCTGCACGATTGCGGCTGGGAGACCGACTTCCGGTTCACGATCCCCAAGGACATGAGGAGCGGCGTCTACGGCATGCAGCTGCGCTGCGGGCAGCATCGCGACGTCATCCCGTTCTTCGTGCGGCCGCAGGTCGGCAAGCCGCAGGCCAAGGTCTGCTATCTCGCGGGCACCTTCACCTACCAGGTCTACGGCAACTTCTCGCGCGGCCTGTTCGACGCGGCGTTCCGCCAGCGCGCCGCCGAGTGGAAGGCCTCGGCCAACAATCCCGACGACCACCGGGACTACGGCCTGTCGACCTACAACTTCCATCGCGATGGCTCGGGCGTGGCCTACGCCTCGCATCTGCGGCCGCTGCTGACCTGGCGGCCGAACTTCCTCACCTTCTTCGACGATGCGGGCTCCGGCCTGCGTCATCTGCCGGCCGACACGCATCTCACCGGCTGGCTCGATCGCCTCGGTGTCGCCTACGACGTCGTCACCGACCACGACCTGCACGAGAAGGGCGTCGAGCTGCTGGCCTCGTACAAGGTCGTGCTCACCGGCACGCATCCCGAGTACCACACCGAGCGCACGCTCGACGCGCTGCAGGCCTACACCGAGCAGGGCGGCCGGCTGATGTATCTCGGCGGCAACGGCTTCTACTGGCGGGTGGCGCTGTCGGACGCGGTGCCCGGCGCCATCGAGGTCCGCCGCACCGAGGGCGGCATCCGCACCTGGCCGGCCGAGCCGGGCGAGTACTACCACGCCTTCGACGGCGCCTATGGCGGCCTGTGGCGGCGCTCCGACCGGCCGCCCAATCTTCTCTGCGGCATCGGCTTCTCGAGCCAGGGCCTGTTCGTCGGCGATTCCTACCGGCGCAGCGCGGCAGCGCGCGACAATCACCATGCCTGGATCTTCGAGGGCGTGAAGGACGAGCTGTTCGGCGGCTACGGCTTCTCGGGCGGCGGCGCCGCCGGCTTCGAGCTCGACCGGCTCGACCCGCGACTCGGCAGCCCGGCCAACGCCGTCGTGCTGGCCTCGTCGGAGGGCCACGACCGCAAGGAGTTCGTCGTCGTGCACGAGGAGCGGCTGGGCTTCAACACGACGGTGCCCGGCGAGACGCTCGAGCAACTCATCCGCGCCGACATGACCTACATCGAGAAACCCAAGGGCGGCGCGGTGTTCTCGGTCGGCTCGATCACCTATTGCGGCAGCCTGCCGCACAACAAGTTCGACAACGACGTCTCGCGCCTGACGTTCAACGTGCTGAACCGCTTCGGCGAACTGGGGCTGAAATGGCCGTTCTGAGGGGAGCCTGACATGCCCGGCATGCACCAGGACTTCCTGCCGCCGACCATCGTCGTGCTGACCGGCGCCGGCATCTCGAAGGAGAGCGGCATCGACACGTTCCGCGACAAGGACGGGCTGTGGAGCCGCGTCGACCTCGAGGAGGTCGCGACCCTCGACGCCTGGCATCGCGACAAGAGGAAGGTGCTCGACTTCTACAACGCGACGCGGCGCAGCTTCCGCGCCGCGCACATCGTGCCCAACGCCGCGCACGAAGCCCTGGCCCGGCTCGAGAAGCAGTATGGCGGCGAGGTCGTCGTCGTCACCCAGAACATCGACGCTCTGCACGAGCAGGCGGGCTCGCGCCACGTGCTGCACATGCACGGCCGCGACGGAGAGATCCGCTGCATGAGGTGCGGCGCGGTGTCGGAGTCCGACGTCGACCTCGATCCCGGCTCGCTGTGCGCCGCCTGCGGCGCGGTCGGCGAGCTGCGGCCCAACATCGTCTGGTTCGGCGAGATGCCGCAGCACATGGACGAGATCCATGCCGCGCTCGAGCGCTCCGGCCTGTTCGCGGCGGTCGGCACCTCGGGCGAGGTCTATCCGGCGGCCGGCTTCGTGCTGCACGTGCGCCGCCGCCAGCCGCGCGCCCACACTGTCGAGCTCAACCTCGAGCCGACCGGCAACCAGACCTTCTTCCACGAGCACATCTACGGCCCCGCCACCCTGACCGTGCCGGCGTTCGTCGAGCGCGTGCTGACGCGCGGCTGGCGCTAGAGAGAGGACCCATGCCCGACATCGCCACCGCGCGCGTGCCGCCGCCGCACGCCGCCGAGCACATCGCGCCCGACGCGCACGGCCAGAACTTCTTCGCGATCGACCGACAGTTCCAGGACCTGCTGTCGCTCTACCTGTCGCCCGCCGAGCTGGCCGCGGCGCGGCCGCACTTCGAGCGGCTGGGCGCCCTGGCCGGCAACCGGCTCGACGACCTGGCGATGGTCGCCGACAAGCATCCGCCGGTGCTGCAGCCGCGCGACCGCTTCGGCCGCGACGAGGACTGGATCGACTATCACCCGTCCTACCGCGAGATGGAGAAGATCGCCTTCGACGAGTTCGGCATGCACGCCATGAGCCATCGCGCCGGCGTGCTCGGCCTCGCGGCGCCGGCCTCGCCGCTCTTCAAGTACGCCATCACCTATCTCTTCGTGCAGGCCGAGTTCGGCCTGATGTGCCCGGTGTCGGTGTCCGACACCTCGAACTTCGTCATCAAGCGCTTCGGCTCGGAGCCGCTGAAGCGGCTGCTGCTCGACCGGCTGCTCAGCCAGGACCCGGCGGTCATGCTGAAGGGCACGCAGTTCATGACCGAGAAGGCCGGCGGCTCCGACGTCGGCGCGCTCGAAACCGAGGCGGTGCCGGTCGGCCCGGGCGATCCCGAGTACCGCGCCGACGGGATCGAGCGCTGGCGCCTGCACGGCCAGAAGTGGTTCTGCAGCCATGCCGATGCCGACGTCGCCGTTCTGCTGGCGCGGCCGCGCAGCGCGCCGGCCGGCACGCGCGGGCTCGGCATGTTCGCGATGCCGCGCCGGCTCGAGGACGGGCGGCGCAACGCCTACCGGATCGTGCGGCTGAAGGACAAGCTCGGCACGCGCTCGATGGCCTCGGGCGAGATCGTCATGGATGGCGCGATCGCCTACCTGGTGGGCGACGCGCGCAACGGCTTCAAGCAGATGATGGAGCAGGTCAACCTGTCGCGGCTGAGCCACGGCGTGCGCGCCGCGGCGATGATGCGGCGCTGCCTCAACGAAGCGCTGATGGCGGCGCGCCATCGCCGCGCCTTCGGCCGGCCAACCGCCGAGTTCCCGCTGCTGCGCCGGCAGCTCATGAAGATCATGCTGCCGACCGAGCAGGCGCTGTCGATGTACGCCTTCTCGGCCGACGCCATGGGCCGCGCCAACGACGGCGACGCGGCGGCGGCCGACCTGCTGCGCATCCTGACGCCGGTCTACAAGTTCCGTGCCTGCCGCGACAACATCCCGGTCGCCAGCCACACGCTCGAGGTCCGCGGCGGCGTCGGCTACATCGAGGAATGGGTGACGGCACGGCTGGTGCGCGACGCGCAGATCGGCACCCTGTGGGAGGGCACCAGCAACATCAACGCGCTCGACGTCGTGCAGCGCGCCGTCGGCAAGGTCGGCGGCCATCGCACCCTGACCGCCGCGCTCAAGGACCGCTACGAGCCGTCGTCGGCGCTGCCCGGCCAGTCCAAGGGCCTGCTCGGCGCCGCGCTCGAGCGGGTCGAGCGCTTCGTCGAGGCGGTCGCCGCCGATCCGCGCCACGAGAAGCGCTGCCGGGTCGCGGCCGGCGCGCTCTACCACGCGGCGACGGCGGCGCTGCTGGCCTGGGAAGGCGCGACCCTGGGCGCTCGCGGCGGCGACGCGCGCCGGCTGCTGCTGTCGCGCCTGGTGATCGAGCACCGGCTGAACCCGCAGGACCCGTTGTCGCTGGCCGAGCCGGGCTGGGAGCAGGAGGCCACCGACCTGCTGCTGCAGGACGCGCCGGTGCCGCTCGAGCGCGCCGTGGCACTGGTCGGTTAGGCGCATGAGCCCCTCGCCGCCCGCCCCGACCTGGACCGCGACCGAGATCCTGGAACGCGCCTGGCGACTGGCGCGCGACAATTTCCCGGCCTTCATCACGGTCGCCCTGGTCTTCCAGGCCGCGGCGCTGGTCGTCGGGCTGCTCAGCCTCGGCCTGCTGGCCGGCCTTGTCCAGTTGCTGGGCAGCGTCGCGACCGCGATCTGCCTGACCTGGGGCACCTTCCAGGCGGTCGCCGGGCGCAAGCCGGGCTGGGACGCGCTGGTGCGCCGCGCCCAGGCACCGCTGTTCGGCCGCCTGCTGCTGCTCGGCTGCGTCCAGTATCTCGCCATCGCCGTGTCGGCGATCCTGGTCCTGCCGCCGTTCTTCCTGGCGCCGCTGTGGGCGGTGACGATCCCGGCGATGATGGTCGAGCGCCTCGATCTCGGCGCCGCCTTCTGGCGCAGCGCCGACCTGACGGCCGGCCGCCGCCTGCGCGTGCTGGGCACCTTCCTGCTGTGGTTCGGGCTGTTCGTCGTCGGCGCCGCCGCCATCACCTTGGTGCTGGGCACCGGCGGCCTCGGGCAGTTCGTCCTGACCGTGTACGGCGCCGCTGCCGGCATCGTGCTGCACCCGATCCCGGCCCTGCTGTACCTGCAGCTGCGGGCCGAGAAGGAAGGCGTCTCCGCCGGGCAGATCGCCCGGGCCGTCGCTCAGGACTGACGGCGGCGGCCGAGGACTTCCTCGGTGTGCTCGCCGAGCAGCGGCTCGCGGTACAGCGGGCGGGCCGGCTCGTCGCGGAAGCGCACGACCGGCGCGAAGTGCTTGCGGCCGCCCTCGCCGACGACGATGGCGCCGCGCTTCAGGAGGTTGGGATCCTCGATCGCCTCGGGCAGCGTGTTGACCGGGCCGTAGCAGATGTCGAGCGTGTCGAGCCAGGTCATCCAGTGGGCCAGCGGCCGGCCGCGGAAGGTCGCGGCGAGGAAGTCGATCACCGGCTGCTGATGCGGGCCGGGCCATTGGCAGAGGTCGACGAACTCGGGCCGGCCCAGCGCCCCCAGCAGGTTGCGGATGAACTTCATCTCCTGGCCGGCCAGCACCAGCTGGCGGCCGTCCTGCGTGTCGTAGGTCCGATAGAAGGCCGAGCCGCCGGTCGTGCGCTGGTGCTTGACCACGGGCTGGGTGCCGTCGAGGAAGGCCTGGCCGACGACGTTGGCGCAGGACGCCATCAGCGCCTCGTGCATCGACACGTCGATGCAGTCGCCCTTGCCCGTCGCCTGGCGGCGCAGCAGCGCCATCAGCACGCCCGACAGCGCATGCAGGCCGCTGACCAGGTCGGCGATCGGCAGGCCGGGCACCGCCGGGCGGCCGTCGTCGCCCAGGGTCAGCGACAGCGCGCCGGTCATCGCCTCGAGCGCGAGGTCGTGCGCGGCGCGGCCGGGATAGGCGCCGTCCTGCCCGAAGGCGCTGATCGAGCAGTAGACGAGGCCGGGATTCTTCTCGCGCAGCGCCTCGTAGCCGACGCCGAAGCGCGCCGCGACGCCGGGCCGGAACGATTCGACCAGCACGTCGGCTTCGCAGGCCAGCCGGAACAGGTCGGCGCGGCCCTGCTCGCTCTTGAGGTCGAGCACGACGCTCTTCTTGCCGCGGCCGACGTTGCGGAAGAACACCGAGGTTCGCTCGTCGAGCGGCTTGATGTGGCGGCCGGGATCGCCCTCGCCCGGCGGCTCGACCTTGATCACGGTGGCGCCGTGGTCGGCCATCGCCGTGGTGAGGTACGGCCCCGGCAGGAACCACGACAGGTCGACGACCTTGATGCCTTCGAGCTTCATTCGGCCTTCCCCAGCAGGGACTCGGTATCGGCGCCGAGCGGCGCGCAGGCCGCCTGGGCCGGGCGCTCGCCGTCGATGCGCAACGGATTGGCGATGACGCGCAGGCTGCCCTTGGCCGGATGCGGCACCGCCGACACCATGCCGGTGGCCTGCGCGAAGGGACTGTCGAGCGCTTGGTCGAGCCGGTACACCGGCGCCACCGGCAGCAGGCCGCTGAGCCGCGCCAGCCACTCCGCGGTGCTACGCGTGCGGAAGGTCGGGTCGAGCGCCTCGGTCAGCGCCGCGCGGTTGACCGCCCGCGTGTTGGGATCGGGAAAGCGCGGATCGGCGATCAGCTCCGGCCGGCCGATCGCCTCGCACAGCGCCAGCCAGAACTTCTGCGTCATGCACATGACGAAGATCCAGCCGTCGGCCGTCGGGAAGGTCTGCACTGGCGCCAGCGCCAGATGGGCGCTGCGCGGCACGCGCGGCGAGACGTCGCCCTCGTTGAGGTACCAGACGCCAGGATAGGTCAGCTGGTGCATGGCGACGTCGTAGAGGCAGGTCTCGACGTCGCAGCCCTGGCCCGTGGTCTTGGCGCGCAGCAGGCAGGCGAGCAGGCCGACGGTGCCGGTCAGGCCGCTCATGCTGTCGATCAGCGACACGCCGACCCGGGTCGGCGGCCCCGCGGGATCGCCGGTCAGCTCCATCAGCCCGGCCTCGGCCTGCATCAGGAAGTCGTAGCCCGGCCAGTCCGCGCGCTCGCCGCTGCGACCATAGGCCGAGATGTGCAGGCAGACGATCGACGGCTTGATCGACTTCAGGCTCGCATAGTCGAGGCCGAGCTTGGCCGGCTGCGTGCCGCGCAGGTTGTTGACGACGCAGTCGGCGCCAAGCACCAGCGTCTCGAAGGCACGGCGGCCCTCGGCGCTCTTGAGGTCGAGGACGACGCTCCTCTTGCCGAGGTTCCAGGCCTGGAAGTACTCGCTGTCGGCCTCGCCCAGCCGGTACGGCCCGACCCGGCGCGACGGGTCGCCGTCGGGCGGCTCGACCTTGATCACCTCGGCGCCCAGCTCGGCCAGGAACATCGTGCCGTAGGGACCGGCGCCGAACTGCTCGAAGGTCAGCACCCGGATGCCGGCGAGCGGCTTGGCCGTCATGCGATGGCGTTCCGCTTGACCCATTGGCGCGCGATGATGATGCGCTGCATCTCGTTGGTGCCTTCGCCGATGCAGGTCAGCGGCGCGTCGCGGTACAGGCGCTCGATGTCGTACTCCTTGGAGTAGCCGTAGGCGCCATGGATGCGCATCGATTCGATGCTGTTCTCGAGCGCCGCCTCGGAGGAGAAGTACTTGGCCATGCCGGCCTCGAGGTCGCAGCGCTCGCCGCGGTCGAAGGCGCCGGCGGCGTCGAGGGTCAGCAGGCGCGCGGCGCGGGCGCGCGTCGCCATCTCGCCGAGCTTGAGCTGGATCGCCTGGTGCTCGCAGATCGGCTTGCCGAAGGTCTTGCGGATCTGGGCGTAGCTGGTGGCGAGCCGCAGCGCGCCCTCGGCGATGCCGACGCCGCGCGCCGCGACGTTGATGCGGCCCAGCTCGAGGCCGCCCGCCACCTGGGTGAAGCCGCGACCCTCGACCTCGCCGATCAGGTGGTCGGCCGGCACGCGATAATCCTCGAAGACCAGCTCGCCGGAATCGATCGACTTGTAGCCGAGCTTCTCAAGCTTGCGGCCGACCCGGAAGCCCGGCCCCTTGGGCGCGATGAACAGGCTCATGCCGGTGTGGCGCGGCGAGGCCTGCGGGTCGGTCTTGACCAGCAGCGCGAAGCACGAGCCCTCGATGCCGTTGGAGATCCAGGTCTTGGTGCCGTTCAGCACGTAGTGGTCGCCGTCGCGCCGCGCCGTCAGGCGGATCGCCTGCAGGTCGGTGCCGGCGTCGGGCTCGGTCAGGGCCAGGCCGCCGCGGACCTCGCCGCTCGCCAGCCTGGGCAGCCAGTGCCGCTTCTGCGGCTCGGTGCCGAACTTCTCGATCGCCAGCGCCAGCATCAGGTGCGAGTTGAAGATGCCGGTGAGCGCCATCCAGACCGAAGAGATGCGCATCACGATCTCGGCGTAGGTGCGCGCCGGCAGGCCGAGCCCGCCATACTCCGGGCTGACCGTGGCGCCGAACAGGCCGAGCTCCTTCATCTGCTCGACCAGCTCGGCCGGCCAGCGGTCGGCATGGTCGAACTCCTTCACGCGCGGCGCCACCTCGCGCTCGATCCAACGGTCGATGGTGGCAAGAAGCTGGGCTTCATCCGCCTCGTCCATCCGCATCTCGGTCTTGCTGGTCATAAGGTCCTCCGTCGCCGATCATGCCTGAGCGACCGGCGCGGACAAGAGCGCACGGATGGGACCGAGCGCGGCAGACTCGATCACCATAGCGCGCTAGGATCGCGCCAATGAAAAGACGCCGCTTCACCCTGTCGCTGGCTGCCCTGCCGGTCGCGCGCGACGCCCTGGCCCAGGGCGACGACTGGCCGACCCGCCCGGTCCGCGTCGTCTGCCCGTTCACGCCCGGCGGCTCGCAGGACAATATCGCCCGGCGTCTCGCCGCCCGGCTGTCCGACTATCTCGGCCAGTCCTTCGTCATCGAGAACCGCACCGGCGCCGGCGGCTCGATCGCCGCCGACAACGTCGCCAAGTCGCCGCCCGACGGCTACTCGGTGCTCTTGGGCAACATCGGCAGCCACGCGCTGGTGCCGCATCTCTACGCCCGGCCGCCGTACAACGCCTTCAGCGATCTCGAGACCGTGGTGTGGATCGGCACGCAGCCCAACCTGCTGTGCTGCCGGCCGGGCTTCGCGCACGACACCCTGCCCAAGCTGATCGCCGCGGCGCGCGCCGAGCCGGGCAAGTACTCGTACGGCTCGTCCGGCCTCGGCACCTCGCCGTCGCTGACCATGGAGCTGCTGAAGCAGAAGACCGGCGTCGAGCTGACCTTCATCAGCTACCGCGGCGCGGCGGCGGCGGCGGCCGACGTGCTGGCCGGCCACCTGCCGCTGTGCATCGCCAACATCGATTCGCTGATGGGCCAGGTCGCGGCCGGCAAGCTGAAGCCGATGGCAACGACCGGTGCCGAGCGCTCCTCGGTGCTGCCCGACACGCCGACCTTCGTCGAGGCCGGCTATCCCGGCCTGGTGGTCACCTCATGGTCGCTGTGGGCGGTGCCGACCGGCACGCCGGCGCGCGCCAAGGAGAAGCTGAAGGCGGCGACCGAGCGGGCGCTCAAGGAGCCCGACGTCGTGGCCAGCATGCGCCAGGGCGGCTTCGAGCCGGGCCTCATGCCGCTGCCCGAGGTCGACGCCTTCATCAAGGCCGAGCATCAGCGCTGGGGCGAGGTGATCCGTGGCGCGGGCATCAAGCCGGAATAGCCAGCTCGTCCCCGACCTGCTGGCGCCGGGCCTCGACCTCGTGTTCTGCGGCACCGCGCCCAGCCCGGCCTCGTTCAAGGCGCGCGCCTACTACGCCAATCCCGGCAACGCCTTCTGGGCGACCCTGCACGCCGTCGGCCTGACGCCCGAGCGCTTCGCGCCGCAGCGCTATCCCGAGCTGCTGGCGCTCGGCATCGGGCTCACCGATCTCAACAAGACCGAGTACGGCTCGGACCACGAGCTGTCGGCCGGCGCCATGGATGCCGGCGCGCTGCACGACAAGCTGCGCCGCTATCGGCCGGCGGCGATCGCCTTCACCAGCAAGCACGCCGCGTCATGGGCGCTCGCCGGCAAGCGCCTGGCCTATGGGCGCCAGCCGGCGCCGCTGGAAGGCGCGGCGGCGTTCGTGCTGGCCTCGCCATCGGGCCGCGCACGCTCGTTCTGGACCATCGAGCCGTGGCGCGAGGTGGCCGCCTTCGTGGCCGAGCGCCGCCGCCGGCGCGGGCACGCGGCATGAGCCCCGGAACGCTCGGCCGGCGCGGCCTTCTCGGCGCGGCCCTGGCGGCGCCGGCGCTCGGCCGCGCGGCGGCGCAGGACGGGCCGGGCCTGCGCGAGCTGGCGCGCCGCGCCGCGATCTACTTCTTCCCGACCTACGAGATGTACCGCACGCGCTGGCGCGCCACCGTCGACGATCGCAACCCGTTCCGCCAGCGACTCAATCGCTTCGTGCATGCCCAGCGGCTCGCCGACTGGCGCGCCCGCGACGTCACCACCCCCAACCACGACACGCTCTACTCGTCGGCCTGGCTCGACCTGTCGCTCGAGCCGCTGTTCCTCACCGTGCCGCCGGTCGGAGACCTCTACTACAGCTACGCCTTCCTCGATCTGCACACCAACAACTTCGCCTATGTCAGCCATCGTCTGTACGGCGGCGACCCGCCGACGCACATGATCGTCGGCCCGGCCTGGAACGGCGATGCCTCGTTCGAGGTCAAGCTGGTGCGCGCGCCGACCAACTCGGTCTGGCTGATCGGCCGCCTGCTGGTCGAGAACGAGGCCGAGCTCGAGCCGGTGCGAATCCTGCAACGGCGCGTGCTGCTGGAAACGCCCGACATGCGCAACGAGCGGCGTATCCTGGAGACCGGCGAGCTGATGCGCCATCGCGTCATCGCTCCCCCCGAGCCGGTGGCTGACTGGCCGGCGCCCAACCCGGGGGATCCGTTCGACCTGTTCGAGGTCTGCGCCCACGTCCTGCGCGAGGGCCCGCTCACCGAGCGCGACAAGAGCGTGCTGCCGGGCTTCGCGCCGCTGCGACTGCGACCCGGCAAGTTCGACCTGCGCGCCTTCGGCGACGCCGAGCGTCGCGCCATCCAGAGCGGCATCGAGCAGGCGATGGCCGACATCCGCGGCGCCGGCGCGCGGCGCGGGCGCACGATCGACGGCTGGAGCTATCCGCCGCCGCAGCTCGGCAATTTCGGCGACGACTATCTCTATCGCGCCGCCGTGGCGCTCGGCGGCCTCGGCGCCCTCGAGCCGGCCGAGGCCATCTACGCCTCCTGCGGCGTCGATCGCGACGGTGCGCCGCTGTCCGGCGTCAACGACTATCGGATCACCTTCGCGGCGAACGGCATGCCGCCCGCGCACGCCTTCTGGTCGCTGTCGATGTACGAGGTGACGCCGGAGGGTCGCGCTTTCTTCGTCGACAATCCGATCGGGCGCTACGCGATCGGCGACCGCACCGACGGCCTGCAGCGCAATGCCGACGGCTCGCTGACCCTGCATCTGCAGCGGTCGCGTCCCGACGGCGAGGCGGCCGCCAACTGGCTGCCGACGCCCGCCGGCGCGATGCGGCTGGTGCTGCGCGCCTACGAGCCGGGCGAGGCGCTGATCAACGGAAGCTACCGGCTGCCCGGCGTGCAGCGCGCCGGCCGCTGATCAGCTGCCCGGCTGCGCCGAGCGCGATCCTTCTTCCGCCTTGGCCTCGATCGCTTCCATGTCGTCGTCGCTGAGGCCGAAATGATGGCCGATCTCGTGGATCAGGACATGGCGCACGATGTGCGGCAGGTCCTCTCCCGATTCGCACCAGTAGTCGAGGATCGGACGGCGATAGAGGAATATACGATCGATGTCGTTGGCGACGTGACCGGCGCCGCGCTCCATCATCGACACGCCCTGGTACAGGCCCAGCAGATCGAACGGCGTGTCGAGCTCCATCTCCTGCTCGACCTCGTCGGATGGAAAGTCGTCGACCTGAATGCGCACGTTGCCGACGTGGCGGCGGAACTCTTCCGGAATCGTCGCGAGCGCTTCGGCGGCGATCGCCTCGACATCCTCCAGAGTGGGCGCCGTGTCGAAGCAGGGCGTGCGCCGCGGGTTCGTGAAGACCGGCATGACTCCCCCATATAGGAGCCGGGCGCGGCCGCCAAGGCCCGGGAGTGGACGAATCTGTCGATCGACTCGGCACGACAATCGCATGGTCGCACTCGCATCCGTTCCGCTCTAAGCTTGTCCTGTCCATGCTTCGCTTTCTCGTCCGACGACTCGTCGTGGCCCTGCTGGTCGCGGCCACAGTGATGACACTTGCCTTCGTGCTGACGCGCTTGTCCGGCGATCTCGCGATCTCGATCGCCGGCCCCAACGCGACCCAGGCCGACGTCGAGGCGGTGCGCAAGGCCTACGGTCTCGACCGGCCGCTGCTCGTGCAATTCCTCGACTGGGTCGGTCGCGCGGTGACCGGCGATCTCGGCGACAGCTACTTCTTCAAGACCCGCGTCTCCTCGCTGATCGCCGAGCGCATGCCGGTGACCCTGACGCTCGGGCTCACCGGCCTGGTGATCGCCCTGGTCGTGTCGCTGCCGCTCGGCATCCTGTCCGCCGTGCGCGAGAACACCGCCTTCGACCGGGTCGTCCAGGTCGTCGCCCTGCTCGGACAGGCGATGCCGTCCTTCTGGCTGGGCCTGCTGCTGATGATCACGTTCGGCCTGCAGCTCGGCTGGCTGCCGATCTCCGGCACCGGCTCCTGGGAGCACTACGTGATGCCGGGCATCGTGCTCGCCTTCTCGGCGATTCCGGCGCTGACCCGCCTCACCCGCGCCGGGATGATCCAGGCGATCGGCTCCGACTACATTCGCACGGCACGCGCCAAGGGCCTGTCGCGCGCCTCGATCCTGCTCAAGCACGCGCTGCGCAACGCCGCCATCCCGGTCGTCGCGATCGCCGCCGTGCAGCTCGGCTTCATGCTCGGCGGCTCGATCGTCATCGAGCAGGTCTTCGCCCTGCACGGCGTCGGCTTCCTCGCCTGGGAAAGCATCGGCAAGAACGACTTCCCGGTGGTGCAGGCGGTCGTGCTGGTGCTGGCGGTGATCTACGTCGTGCTGACCATGCTCGCCGACCTGATGAACGCCGTGCTCGACCCGCGCCTGAGGGCGTCGTGAGCGGCGCCGTCGCGACTCGCGGACCGCGACGCGGCTGGCGCAGCGCCGGCACCTGGATCGGCGCGGCCATCGTTGGCCTCGCTACGATCTGCGCGCTGTTCGCGCCGCTCCTGGTGCCGCACGATCCGTTCGCGCAGGATCTCGGCAAGCGCCTGCTGGTGCCGTTCTGGATGGAAGGCAGCGATCCGGCGCATCTGCTCGGCACCGACCAGCTCGGACGCGACTATCTCTCGCGCCTGATCTGGGGCTGCCGCATCTCGATGCTGATCGGCGTCACCGTCAGCATCGTGTCCGGCGTGATCGGCATCACGCTGGGCATCCTGGGCGGCTTCCTGGGCGGCCGCGCGGACGATGCGGTGCTGTTCGCCATCACCACGCGCCTGTCGATTCCGGTGGTGCTGGTCGCGCTGGCCGTGGTCGGCCTGCTCGGCAGCTCGATGACCCTGCTGGTGCTGACCCTCGGGCTGCTGCTGTGGGACCGCTTCGCCGTCGTCGCGCGCTCGACGACGATGCAGGTGCGCAACCTCGACTTCGTCGCCGCCGCCTGGTGCGCCGGCTGCTCGCGGCTGCGCATCCTGGCCGGCGAGGTGCTGCCCAACATCGCCAGCCACCTCGTCGTGGTGGCGACGCTCGAGATCGCGCTCGCCATCCTGCTCGAGGCGGCCCTGTCGTTCCTCGGCCTCGGCGTGCCGCCGCCGCTGCCGTCGTGGGGCCTGATGATCGCCGAGGCCAAGGACTACATGTTCTTCAGCCCCTGGGTGATCGTCATTCCCGGCGTGGCGCTGTTCGTGCTGGTGCTCGGCATCAACCTGCTGGGCGACGGGCTGCGCGACGCCTTCGGCACGAGGACCGACGCGTGACGGCGCTGCTCGAGGTCGAGGGGCTCGAAGTGTCGTTCGGCGGCACCGCCGCGGTGCGCGGCGCCTCGCTCGCCGTCGCCCGCGGCGAGACCCACTGCCTGGTCGGCGAATCGGGCTGCGGCAAGTCGGTGACCGCGCTGTCGGTCATGAACCTGCTGGCGCGCGGCGCGCGCCGCACGGCGCGGCGGCTCGCCTTCGAGGGGCAGGACATCGCCACCCTGTCGGACGGCGCCATGGCGGCGCTGCGCGGCAACGCCATGGCGATGATCTTCCAGGAGCCGATGACCAGCCTCAACCCGGCCTACACGGTCGGCTCGCAGATGACCGAAGGGCTGCGGCGCCACAAGCGCGTGGCCCAGCGCGTCGCAATCGACCGCGCCGCCGACCTGCTGGCCCGCGTCGGCATCACGGCGCCCGGCCTGCGGCTCGGCCAGTTCCCGCATCAGCTGTCGGGCGGCCTGCGCCAGCGCGTGATGATCGCCATGGCGCTGATGTGCGAGCCCCGCCTGCTGATCGCCGACGAGCCGACCACCGCCCTCGACGTCACCGTGCAGGCGCAGATCCTGCGCCTGCTCAGCACCCTGCAGCGCGACCTCGGCCTCGGCATGCTGCTGATCACCCACGATCTCGGGATCGTCGCCCGCGTCGCGCACCGCGTGTCGGTGATGTACGCCGGCGAGGTGGTCGAGAGCGCCGCGACGGCCGACCTGTTCGCCCAGCCGCGTCATCCCTACACGCAGGGCCTGCTGCGCTGCGTGCCGGTGCCGGGCCGCACGCGCCGCGACGAGCCGCTGGGCTCGATCCCGGGCACGGTGCCGCGAATCGGGCCAGGCTTCGCCGGCTGCGCCTTCCGCGAGCGCTGCGACTTCGCCGACGAGACCTGTGCGCGGCCTGCGCCACGGCAGGCCGCCGGCCCGGGCCACGACTATCTGTGCCGGCTGGCGCCATGAACGCCATCGAGCTCAGCGGCGTGCGCAAGACCTTCAGGGTCAAGGGCGGCCTGCTCGGGGCCGACCGTCACGTCGTCGCCGTCGACGACGTGTCGTTCGCCGTGCCCGCCGGAGGCGTGCTGGGAATCGTCGGCGAATCGGGCTGCGGCAAGTCGACCCTGGCCCGCCTGATCCTCGGCCTGCTCGAGCCCGACGGCGGCGACATCGCCGTCGAGGGCCAGAGGGTCGTGGCGATGGACCGCCGCGCCCGCGCACGACTGATCCAGCCGGTGTTCCAGGACCCGTTCTCGTCGCTGAACCCGATGGCGCGCGTCGCCGACATCGTCGCCATGCCGCTGCGCGCCCAGGGCAGCTTCGCCGCCGCCGAGGTGACCCGCCGGGTCGAGGAGATGCTGGCGCGGGTCGGCCTCACGCGCGAGATGGGCCGCCGCCTGCCGGCCGAGCTGTCGGGCGGCCAGCGCCAGCGCGTGGCGATCGCCCGCGCCCTGGTGCTGCGGCCGCGCATCGTCGTCTGCGACGAGCCGACCAGCGCGCTCGACGTCTCGGTGCAGGCGCAGATCCTCAACCTGCTGGCCGAGCTGCGCCGCGAGCTCGGGCTCACCTACATCTTCATCAGCCACAACCTCGCCGTCGTCGAGCACGTGGCGAGCGAGGTGGCGGTGATGTATCTCGGCCGCTTCGTCGAGCGAGCGCCGACCGAGCGGCTGTTCGGCGCGCCCGAGCACCCCTACACCAAGGCGCTGCTGGCCTCCGTGCTGACCCCCGAGCCGGGGCTCGGCGTCCCCGACGTCGGGCTGGGCGACACGATGCCCGACCCGGCCAACATCCCGCCCGGCTGCCGTTTCCATCCGCGCTGCCCGGCGGCCGAGCCGCGCTGCGCCGTCGAGACGCCGCGCCTCAAGCCGCGCGACGGCGGCGGCGTCGAGTGCCTGCTGGCCCCCTGATCACTTCCACTTCGCCAGGTAGAAGCGCGGCAACTCGTCGGGGAAGGTCTTGAAGTCGAGCGCCTTGGCGAAGGCGTAGGTGTTCACGTAGGTGTTGATCGGCAGCCAGTAGGCCTGCTCCGTGGCGATGCGGATGGCCGCCGAGTAGGCCTTCTTGCGCACCTCCGGATCGGACGAGGCGCCGCCCTCCGCGACCAGCTTCTCGAGCTCGGGATTCCGCGAATAGTTGTCGGGCGCGTCCTTGCCGAACATCACCGGCAGGATCGCCGACACGTCGTTGATCGAGTAGCTGCCCCAGCTGCCCATGTAGAGCGGCCCCTCGCCCTTCCACGCCTTCTGGATCGCCGGCGCCACCTGCATCTGGTTGATGCGGGCACGAATACCGACGGCCTGCAGGTAGTTCTGGATCGCCGACGGCCACGAGGTCGGCTGCACGTAGGTCAGGAACTCGACATCGAAGCCGTTGGCGAAGCCGGCCTCGGCGAGCAGCGCCTTGGCCTTGGCCGGATCGTAGTCGTACTTGACGGCGGCATCGGCATCGCAGCCGAACTGGCTCGGGAAGCACGGCGCCGGCGGCACCCGGCTGCCCCCGCCGACCAGCTTGTCGGCGAAGGCCTTGCGGTCGACGGCGTGCCAGATCGCCTGACGCACCTTGAGGTTGGTCAGCGGATTGCCGGCACCCGAGCGCCCGGCGGCGTCGATCGACAGGTAGCCGACGCGCATCGACTCCTGGCGCACCGCCTGAAGGGTCGGGATGCGGTTGATGCTGTCGGCCTGGTCGGGATTGATGTTCCAGATCCAGTCCGTGCGCTGGGCAAGCAGTTCGGTCACCTCGGTGGCGAGGTCGGGCACGAAGCGCACGTGCAGCGTCTTGATCGCCGGCTTGCCCTTCGGCGAACCCGCCCAGTAGTCCTCGAAGCGCTCGTAGACGACTTCCTTGCCCTGCTCGTTCTTGACGATCCGATACGGTCCCGCACCGACCGGCTTGGCGGCGAAGCCCTCGGGCCCGACCTTCTCGCGGTAGGCCTTGGGATGGATCGGCGTCACCATGGCCAGGTATTCGAGCGCCGCCGGGGTCGGGCGCTTCATCCGGATGCGCACCGTCCAGTCGCCGGTCTTCTCCGCCTTGTCGATCCAGGCGTAGTTCGAGGGCGTCGCCACCTTGCTCTCAGGATTCGACGCCATGTTGATCGTGTAGACGACGTCGTCGGGCGTCAGCGTGCTGCCATCATGGAATTTCACCCCCTGGCGGATCGTCAGGTCGAGCACGTTGCCTTCGCCGAACTTCCAGTCGGTGGCCAGCGACGGCTTGATCGCGAAGGTCTCGGGATCGCGGTGCACCAGCATGTCCCAGGCCTGGTGGGCCAGGATCAGCCCGGTACGCTGGCTGTTGAAGTACATGTCGATGTTGGGCACCGCATCGACGAACTGGATGCGCAAGGTGTCGGCCGCCTTCTGGGCCAGTGCGGGCGGGACGACGGCGCCGGCGGCGACGCCGGCTGCCGCGCCCAGGGCGCGGCGACGGGTGAGCTTCATGCAGTGGCCTCCTGTGGCGGCACCCTAGGACGGGCGCGACAAATCAGGCAAGCTTCGTGCCTCGTTCCCCGATCGTCGATGGAGGCCAAGATGACCGCCAAGCTGGCCGGCGCCGCGCGCGCCGCCGCCCTTGCCGAGCTGAAGGACTGGACGGAGGTGCCGGGACGCGACGCCATCCAGCGCAAGCTCGCCTTCGCGGACTTCAACCAGGCTTTCGCGTTCATGGTCCGCGTGGCGCTGGCCGCCGAGAAGGCCGACCATCATCCCGAATGGTTCAACGTTTACAACAAGGTGGAGATCACCCTGTCGACGCACGATGCGGGCGGCCTCAGCGCCAAGGATGTCGCGCTGGCGAAGGTCATCGACGCCTGTGCGTGAAGGCGCCTATTCGGCCGCGACGTTGCCCTGAGCATCGACCGTGAGCAGCACCCGCGTGCGGCCCCGCATCGCCTCGGCGTACCACAGGCCGTTGTCGCCGCGCCGCAGGACCTTGGCGTTCCTGTAGCCGTCGAGCTCGATGGCAGCCCTGGCGGCGGCGCTCTCGGCCGGGCTGTCGGCGGCGACCACGGCGGACGCCGGCAGCTCCGGCGGGGCGGAAGCAAGGGCCACGGCCGGCCGCGGCGTCATCAGCACGGGGACCGGTGCCCGGCGGACCTCGAGCGTCGGCCGGGACGGCGGCGCAGCCTCCGGGGCGCCGACGATGGCACCTTCCGCCGCCGTACCGCGCGGTTGCGCCGAGGGCGCGAAGATGACGGCGCCGGCAATGCCGGCGAGGCCCAACGCTGCAGCCAGGACTCCACTGCGCTTCATGGCGCATGAACGCTCAAGCAGACGTCGCGTTCCCGCGATGGCTGCCCCACACCTGCGCCCAGGCGCGCGTGAACTCGGCCCCCAGCAGGAAGATCTGCGCGGAGTAGAAGATCCACAGCAGCAGCACGATCAGCGCCCCGGCGGCGCCGAAGCTCGAGGCGACGTTGCTGCTGCCGATGTAGAGCGCGATCAGGTACTTGCCGCCGGCGAACAGCACGGTGGCGACCAGCGCTCCCACGCCGACGTCGCGCCACGCGATCGGCGTGTCGGGCAGCACCTTGTACATCGCCGCGAACAGCGCCGCGACCAGCCCGATCGAGAGCACGAAGTCGAGCACCGCCAGCGCCACCTGCAGCGCCGGGAAGACGCCGTTCAACCAAGTCGCGAGCGCCGTGAGCGCGGCGCTGACGGCCAGCGAGACGATCAGCACGAAGCCGAACGCGGCGACCAGGCCGAGGCTGACCAGGCGGGCCCGCACCAGCCGGCCGACCGTGGCATGCCGCGGCGCCGTCTTCCACACGGCATTCAGCGACGACTGCACCTCGCCGAAGACGCCGGAGGTCGAGAGCAGGATGGTGACGATGCCGATCAGCGTGGCGATCTGGCCGTCCATGCGATCGGAGGCGCTGCGCACCATCGCCTGCAGGGCCTCGGCAGTCTGCCGGCCCATCAGCCCGCTCAGTTCGCCCACGATCGCGCCCTGCGCGGCGTCGTGGCCGAACACCAGACCGGCGGTGGCGATCACCACCAGCAGCACCGGCGCGATCGAGAACAGGGTGAAGTAGGCGATCGAGGCGCCGCGGCTCCACGCGTCGTCGGCGACGAACCCTTCGAAGGTCAGGCGCGCCGTGAGCCACCAGCGAGACGTGACGCTCCGCGCTTCGAGGTCGGCCGCCGGCACCGCCGCGCCCTCAAGCGCGCGCCGAGGCCGCGGCACGCCGGGCGCGGGCGACCTGGCGCTGGCGCGGACTGAGGACCGGCTTCCACAGGGTCGTGAGCGGGCCGTCGCGGCCGTAGACCGGATCCTGGCGCGGCCGCGGCACGCGAGCGACCGCCCGGCGGGCGTCCGCCATCAGCATCGCGCCCGGCGTCGGCTCGTCGTAGCGGCCATCCGCCGGATAGGCGCCGACCACCAGCAGGTCTCGACTGGCCCGCACGCGGCAATGCGCGGTTCCGGCCGGCAGCACGGCGACGTCGCCGAGGCGCAGCACGACCTTGGGTCCCGCCGTACCGCCGACCTGCACGGTGACGCGGCCGCGCGCGATGCCCAGCACCTCGTGCGTGCCGGTGTGGAAGTGCAGGTAGTCGTAGACGCCGTCGCGCCAGGCGCCTACCCAGCCATGCCGCGCGAAGACGTCCTCCAGCACGGCCGCCGGATCGAGACCGTCGGCGAATGCGACAGCGTCGCGATAAACGAGGAGCGGCAGCCGCGGATTGTTAGGCGTGCCCGCGCCTTCGCGCAGGCGCAGCACCTCAGGACTGCGCGGCCGGGTCAGACGATCGACCTCGGCCGCCCGGGGCCGGCCGATTCCCGTAACCCTCTCGACGATCCGTTTCAGCTCCTCGACGATCGGCATGACTCACCCGCCGAGGGCAAGCGGCAACGGCATCGCGAGGATGCCGAGCCGGCGATGGTCGCGAATGTCGCGATCGATGATCAGGCCGACGAGCGGGTCGCCCTCGCCCAGGCCCTGCCCGGGATGGCTGACGCGCGTGTCGCGTTCCATGACATCCCGGACCTGCACGATGGGCCTACTGCGCCTTGCCCATTTTCCTCGGATCGCCGGCGCGGCCCTTGTCCTCGGCGGATTTCAGCTCCTTGCCTTCCGGCGAGTCGAGGGCGCGCTCGGCTTCCTTCGCCGCCTGGTCGACCTTGCCCTTCTCGAGGAACTTCGCGGTCCGCTCGTTGTAGTCGCGCGTCGCGCTGTAGCTGCCCTCGCCCTCGATCCGGTCGTCCTTCTTGGCTTTGTCGTCCATGGAGCGCTCCTGTGATGGTGCTCCGAGCAACGCGGCGAGAGGAGGAAGGTTACGTCGCCGGCGCGACGTGCTCAGCGCGACAGGCCGATGTCGCGCAGATAGGCGGCCACGCCGGGATGCAGGCGCCCCGGCGGCGACACCGCGAGGGTGTTGGCCAGGGTCGTCTCGCGCAGTTGCGGCGGCGCGGCGCCGCTGCTCTCGATCACGTGCAGCGCCCTGGCGATGCGTCCGGCGACCGAATCGGGCAGGTCGGGCCGCGCCAGCACGAAGCTCCACGATCCCACCGATTCGATGGGGGCGTCCTGTCCCGGGAAGCTGCCGGCGGGCTGAACGACCCGCTTCAGGAAGGCGTGCCTGGCCAGGATCCGCGCAATCTCGTCCGCCGTCGGGGCGACGAAGCGGCCGCCGCCCGGGCTGCCGGTGACGGCCGCGAAGCCCGGCCAGCCGGCCCCGCCGCCCCACAACGCCGCCGCCCCGCCCTCCAGGACCAACGCCGGTCCGTCGCCGGCGCGCTCGAGATAGATCGGCCGGAAGTCGCGGGCGGCGTCGAGACCGAGCCCGTCCATCGCATAGCGGCCAAGGATCACCAGGCCGGAGCCCTGAGCGCCCCAGGCGATCGGCAGGCCGCGCAGGTCAGCGATGGCACGGTACGGACTGTCGGCGCGCACGACGAACATGCCCGCCGTCGGATACATGGCCGTGATGACCCGCAGATCGGCCGGCGGACGGCCGATCCCCGACAGCGCCTCGTGCACCACCTCGCCCTGCACCAGGGCGATATCGAGAGTGCCGGTCTCCAGGCGCGGCACGTTCTCGGTGCTGCCCTTGGTGTTCACCGGCTGGATGTCGAGGGTCGGATCGACGCCCCGCAACGCGCCGACGAAAGCGTCGCCCCAGACGGGAAAGCCGCCGCCGGGCGTCGCCGTTCCGAGGCGGATCGTCACGGGCTGGGCCTGGCCGGCGCCCGCGGCGAGCAGCGGAGCGGCAAGCGCGATCTGGCGAAGCAGGGCGCGGCGAGGCTGGACCATGGCATGGGCACCTCTCTGCTCAAGCTACTTCTGGAAGTAGGGCTCGACCTTGCCGGTCAGCTTGATGGTCAGCGGGTTGCCCTTGCGGTCGACCGTCTTGCCGACGGCGACGCGGATCCAGCCTTCGCTGATGCAGTATTCCTCGACGTTGGTCTTTTCCTGCCCGTCGAACTTGATGCCGATGCCGCGCTCGAGCAGTGCCTCGTCATAGTGCGGGCTCTTGGGGTTGGTCGACAGGCGGTCGGGCAGCGCGAGATCGGACATGCGGAACTCCGTGAACAGGGGCAGACGCGTGTCATACCACCGCGCGCCATCCGGCACAGGGGCCGGCTTACTGCAGCGGCGGGGCCCCGGCCGGCGCGGTGATGCGGCGGCATTCCCCGCTGACGAGCCCTCCCGTCTGCGGCGACACCGACAACGAGCCGTCGTTGCGGCTGTAGGTGACGCCGAAGTCGGGGAACCGGGTGCGCAGCGATTGGTAGTTGATCGTGGTCCCCGCGCCGGCGACCAGGCTGCCCCCTTCGAGCAGCGAGGCGATGCCGCGCAGGTCGTCGAACACCATCACGAAGGTGCGCGGCTTGCCGCTCTCCATGAAGCGGCAGCCCAGCCAGCGCTCCTCGGCCCATGCCGCGCGCGGCAGCACGGCGAGGGCCAGAACAGACAGTCCGACGGCCAGGCGCATGGCGGCGACCTACTTGGGGGCCATGCGGATGGCGCCGTCGAGCCGGATCACCTCGCCGTTCAGCATGCGATTCTCGACGATCTGCATGGCGAGCTGGGCGTATTCCTTGGGATCCCCCAGGCGCGACGGGAACGGCACCTGGGCGCCGAGGCTCTTCTGCGCCTCGGCCGACAGGCCCATCATCATCGGCGTCAGGAACAGTCCCGGCGCGATCGTGCAGACGCGGACTCCGACGCTCGCCAGGTCGCGGGCGATCGGCAGGGTCATGCCGACCACGCCGCCCTTCGACGCCGAGTAGGCCGCCTGGCCGATCTGGCCGTCGAAGGCGGCGACCGAGGCGGTGTTCACGATGACGCCGCGCTCGCCATCCTCGAGCGGCTCGGCCTGGCTCATCGCCCAGCTGGCCAGGCGGATGACGTTGAACGTGCCGATCAGGTTGACCTGGATCACCTGCGAGAACATGGCGAGGTCGTGCGGACCCGACTTGGAGATGGTGCGGGCGGCGCGGCCGATGCCGGCGCAGTTCACCGCCACCCGCGGGGCGCCCAGCTTCTCGACCACGGCCTTGACGGAAGCCTCGGTGCTGGCCGCGTCCGCGACGTTGGTCTTCACGAACAGGCCGCCGATCTCCTTGGCCTTCTGCTCGCCCAGTTCCTCCTGCAGGTCGAAGATCGCGACCTTGGCGCCCGCCGCGGCGAGTGCCGACGCCGTGGCGCCGCCCAGACCCGATGCGCCGCCGGTGACGATGGCAGCCTGCCCCTTGACGTTCATTCCGATCCTCCGTGATCCGGCGCGTTTTTAGCAGGTCCGCTCCCCTTGCCAAGCGGGCCGGCATGACCAACCTTTGGACCATGAACCGTTTCCGACAGCCGGGCGAGGTCGACCCGGGCAACGAGGCGCTGGTGCGCGGGGGCTTCTGGGGCAAGGCGCGGGCCACGCTGGGCAAGGTGCCGTTCAGCGAGGAAGCCGTCGCGGCCTTCTATTGCGCCACCGACCGGGCGACGCCGCTGGCCATCCGCACCACGCTTTTCGCGGCCCTGGCCTACTTCGTCATGCCCTTCGACGCGATCCCCGATGTCTTCCTGGGGCTCGGGTTCACCGACGACGCGGCCGTGCTGGTGGCCGCTTTCACGGCCGCCCGGACCTACATCGGCGATGGCCATCGGTCGCGGGCGCGGGCCTGGCTGCTCAAGGAGCGCGCGGCGGCGGCGGCGTAGCGGCCGGCGGCGGCTCGGCAGGCGGTGGGGCGGCGCGAGCGGCACGGCGGCGCTCGCGATGCAACTGGGCCTCGCGCTGGGCGATGTAGAGCGCCGATCCGATCACGATCGCCGCGCCGACATAGGTCCAGACTTCCGGCATCTCGCCCCAGATCAGCCAGCCCACGAACACCGCGAACGGCAGGCGCAGGTACTCGAACGGCGCCACTGCCGACATCTCGCCGGCCTTGAAGGCCTGCACCCAGAAGTACTGTCCGACCGTCGCCGACAAGGCTACGCCGATCGCCAGCACCCAGCCCCACAGGTCCGGCCAGCGCCAGACCGCGATCGCCGGCCCGGCCAGCAGCACGGTCGAGAACAGCGCGAACTGGGTCAGGATCATCAAGGGCGGCTCGGAATCCGACAGGCGCTTCACCAGCAGGATGGAAATCGCCACGGTGGCGGCGTTGGCCAGCGCCACCAGGGCGCCGAGCTGCAGGCTGCCCGCTCCCGGGCGCACCATCACCAGCACGCCCACGAAGCCGACGATCGTGGCACTCCAGCGTCGCCAGCGCACCTTCTCGCCGGCGATCAGCGCCGCCACCAGGACCGAGAACAGCGGCTGCGAGAAGGCGATCGCCGTGGCGTCGGCCAGCGGCAGCATCGACACGGCGTAGAAGCCCAGCACCATCGAGACGGTGCCCATGAAGGTGCGCCAGAAATGGCCGGCGATGCGCTTGCTCTGCCACGGCTTGACGCGCCCCGCTACGATCATCGGCAGCAGCAGCAGCACCGAGATGAAGGCACGAAAGAAGGCCGTCTGGACGCTCTCGATCTCGCTCGAGAGCAGGCGGATCATCACGCTGGTCGAGGTGAAGATGAAGCCGCCGCTGACCAGCCAGAGCGCGCCCTGGACGTTGGGCGGCAGGCGGCGCAGCCAGTCGTGCAGCGGCCCCATGCCGCGTCAGATCTTGCGGTCGCGGCCGGCCCAGTAGGGCTCGCGCAGGGTCTTCTTCAGCACCTTGCCGACCGGGCTGCGCGGCAGGCTGGCGATGAAGTCGACCGACTTCGGCGCCTTGACGCCGCCCAGCTTGTCCTTGGCCAGGGCGATCAGCTCTTCCCCGGCGACGGTCGCGCCCGGCTTCAGCTCGACCACCGCCTTGACCGCCTCGCCCCATTTGTCGTCGGGCACGCCGATGACCGCGCAATCCTGCACCGCCGGGTGGCCCCACAGGACCTGCTCGACCTCGCTCGGGAAGACGTTGAAGCCGCCGGAGATGATCATGTCCTTCTTGCGATCGACGATGTAGACGAAGCCGTCCTCGTCGATCACGCCGATGTCGCCGGTGTGATGCCAGCCGTGCGCCGAGGCTTCCCGGGTCGCCGCCTCGTTGCGGTAGTAGCCTGGTGTCACCAGGCCGCCGCGCACCACGATCTCGCCGCGCTCGCCGCGCGGCAGCAGGCGGCCGTCCTCGTCCATCACCTCGATCCGCATCAGCGGCGTGGCGCGGCCGCAGCTCGCCAGCCGGTGCCGCTTGTTGCCTTCGAGGGCCGCGACGTGCTCCGCCGGCGAAAAGAAAGTGCAGATCATGCAGGCCTCGGCCTGGCCATAGGTCTGGGTGAGCACCGGTCCGAACACGCGAATGGCCTCGACCAGCTTGTCGACCGACATCGGCGCCGAGGCATAGACCAGGTGCTTGAGCGAGCTGTAGTCGTGGCGGCCGATGTCGGGATGGGCGAGCAGGATGTAGATCAGGGTCGGCGGCATGTAGATGTGCGTCACCCGGTGCGTCTCGATCGCCGCCAGGATGGCCCCGGGATCGGCCGTTCCCATGAAGATGTTGGTGCCGCCGTAGGGCAGCAGCGGGAACGAGCAGACGCCGGCGGCATGCGTCATCGGCGCCACCATGAGATGGACCGGCGGCGCGTCGACCGGCATGCAGGCCCAGAAGATCGAGTTCATGGTCTCGATGTTGCGGTTGGTGATCTGCACGCCCTTGGGCCGGCCGGTGGTACCGCCGGAGCTGGCCAGGAAGGCCACTGCGTCGGGATCGTCGGGCAGGTCGGGCGCCGCCGCGGGCTGGGCGCCGATCCACTCCGCGAAGGACGGCGCGTCGAGGCAGACGAACGACTTGATCTTGGGACAGGCCTCGCGGATGCGCGGCAGGCTGGCCTCGAAGCTCGAGTGGTAGAACAAGAACTCCACGTCGGTGTTGTCGAGGATGTAGAGATTCTCCTCGAGCGCATTGCGCGCGTTGACCGGCGCCCAGGTGACGCCGGCGCGCACGATGCCGAGCAGGCAGGCATAGGCGGCGGCGTGATTCGGGCTGTAGACGGCGGCCTTGGCGCCGCGGCCCAGGCCGGCGGCGAGCAGCCCGTTGGCGATGCGATGGCTATCGGCCCGCACCGAGCGATAGCTCCAGCCGCGCGTGCCGTCGTGCAGGCAGTCGCGCTCCGGGTAGAGATCGGCACCGCGGTCGAAGAAGTCGATCAGGCGCATGTGTCTTCCCTCCCCTGTGCGCCCCTTTGAGGGCGCCTTCTTGTTCGTCAGGCCGCCGGCGGCTGGCCGTCCCCTGCCCCGAGCGCCCGCTGCATCAGGACGCTGTCCAGCCAGCGGCCGAACTTGAAACCGATGTTCCTGAGCGTACCGACCATCTCGAAGCCGCAGGATGAATGGAGGCGGATCGACGGATGCTGGGCCGAATCGCCGATCACCGCCACCATCTGGCGCTTGCCGGCCACCGTGCATTGCTCGATCAGGGCAGGCAGCAGCGCCTTGCCGACGCCCTGTCCGACGGCGTCTTTGTCGATGTAGATCGAATCCTCGACCGAGAAGCGGTAGGCCGGCCGCGGCCGCCAGTTGCCGGCATAGGCGTAGCCGACGACACGGCCGGCCCGCTCGGCGACCAGATGCGGCAGGCCGAGGTCGAGCACCGCGGCGCGGCGCCGGCCCATCTCGGCGAGATCGGGCGGGTCGACCTCGAACGACGCGGTGCCGTGCAGCACGTGGTGGGCATAGATTTCGGCGCAACGCGCCACGTCGGCCTCGGTCGAGGCCCGTACGATGAGACCGCTCATTGCCTTGCTTATATCAGCGGCCGCTCTCGTTCTTGAACAGCGAATCGGGGAGCTGCATGCCGGTCTGCAAGTCCGACAGGGCGATCGTCACCCGGCCGCCGCGCGAATCGACGATGGTCCAGCCGCGCAAGGTCATCGGGCTCTCGGAGAAGCGCACGATCACCTTGCCGTCCTGCGGCTTGCGCGCCTGTATCACCGTCAACTCGAGCAGGCCGTCGGCGTTGCGCTCGAACGTCTCGGCCCGCAAGTCGCCCGAGATGGCAATGGGGTCCTTGGCCAGGAACGAGGCGGCCGTCCAGCCGATCGGCCACTGGCCGAAGTCCTTGGTCTTGGGATCCCACATCGTCACCTGGAATCCGTCGGCGACGATCTTGAGCTGCGACGGCGGGTCGTACTCGAAGCGCATGCGGCCGGGCCGCCGCACGTACAGGGTGCCCTGGGCGATCGAGCCGTTGGGATTGGTCTGCACGAAGCGCGCCTTCAGGGAGCGGATCGAGTTCAGGTAGCGCTCGACGTCGGCGACGCTCGTCTGGGCCTGTCCAGGCAGAGCCGACAGCAGCAGGGCGAAGGCCGCGACGGTGGCGGCGAGCAGGAGGCGCATGGCCCGGCATATGACCGGCCATTGGGGCGGATTCAAGTTCCCAAGCGGCTGAACGCTCGTTTAGCATGCGGCAAAATCCGGATAGCGAGAGGAACCGCCCATGCACGTCGGAATGGCTGCCGTCTTCCAGAACACCGGGCGCGCGCTCGGCGACCACCAGATCTACCTGAACGAGCTGGCGCTGGCCGAGATGGCCGAGCCGCTGGGCTTCGAATCGATCTGGTCGGTCGAGCACCACTTCACCGACTACACGATGTGCCCCGACGTCCTGCAGTTCCTGTCCTACATGGCCGGCCGCACCCGCCACGCCCGGCTCGGCTCGATGGTCGTCGTGCTGCCCTGGCACGACCCGATGCGGGTCGCCGAGCAGATCTCGATGCTCGACCATCTGTCGGGCGGCCGCATGATCCTCGGCCTGGGGCGCGGCGCCGGCAAGGTCGAGTTCGACGGCTTCCGGCTCGACATGGGCGACAGCCGCGAGCTGTTCGTCGAGTACGGCGAGGCCCTGCTGCGCGGGCTGGAAACCGGCGTCATGCAGTACGACGGCAAGCACTACCGTCAGCCGCCGACGCCGATCCGCCCGGCGCCCTTCAAGTCGTTTCGCGGCCGCACCTATGCCGCCGCGGTGAGCCCCGAGAGCGCCCGCATCATGGCGCGACTGGGCGTCGGCCTGCTGATCATCCCGCAGAAGCCGTGGCGCGAGGTCGAGAAGGAGCTGACCGAGTACAACACGCTCTATCGCGAGACCAACGGCTGCGACGCGCCGCAGCCGATCTCGGCCGGCTGGACCTTCGTCGACGAGAGCGCCGAGCGGGCCCGCGAGATGGCCGTACGCTGGATCGGCGGCTACTACCGCACCGTGCTCGACCACTACCAGTTCGCCGGCGAGCACATGAAGAACCAGCGCGGCTACGAGTACTACGCCAAGATGAACGAGAAACTGGCGGTCTACGGCGACCAGAAGGCGATCGAGTTCTTCGCCGACCTGCAGGTCTACGGCACGCCCGAGCAGGTCTACGGAAAAATCATGGACATTCACCGCCAGACCCGAAATTCGGCCTATGTCGGGGTGTTTTCCTACGCCGGCATGCCGCACGAGGAGGCCGCCCGCAACATGCGGCTGTTCGCCCGGACGGTGCTGCCCGAACTGAAGCGGTTCGATGCCGGGGCCGCCATCGACCAGTCGGGGCCGCTGCCCGACCTGCGCTACGCGGTGGCCGCCGAATAGCCGCTCCCCGGCCGGCGCGACGCGCCGCCGCGCCGGCGTCCATCGAGATGGCACGCGCGATGCTTTAGAAGGGTGCCTTGCCAAGGCGCCCGCCGGCCCTCTATGGCAGGGCTCGCGGACGATCAGGGGAGAGGCACATGAGTTCTCCGGCGGCGACCGGCCAAAGCCCGGCCGGGTCCAAGTCTCGGCCGGACTTCGAGCGAATCGCCCTGCTTCTGCAAGGCGGCGGCGCGCTGGGGTCGTACCAGGCCGGCGTCTACGAGGCCCTAGCCGAGGTCGGGCTTCAGCCCGATTGGGTGGCGGGCATCTCGATCGGCTCGATCAACGCCGCGCTGATCGCGGGCAACCCCGTGGAGAAGCGCGTCGATCGGCTGCGCGAGTTCTGGGAAACCGTGACGGCGCCACCGCTGGGCATCCCCTACCTCGCCTCCTACGAGGTCAAGGACGAGACTCAGCGCATGCTGGTCAACCAGTGGCGGGCCACCATGGGCATCCTCTATGGCGCGCCCAACTTCTTCTTCCCGCGGCTGCCGCCGCCCATGCTGCCGACCGCTCAGCCGAGCGCCCTGAGTTACTACGACACCGGCCCGCTCAAGGCGCTGCTCGAACGGCTGGTCGACTTCGACCGAATCAACAGTCGCGAGACCCGGTTCAGTGTCGGCGCGGTCAACGTGAAGACCGGCAACTTCATCTACTTCGACAAC
Source organism: Reyranellaceae bacterium (assembly GCA_046349275.1). Lineage (GTDB taxonomy): Bacteria > Pseudomonadota > Alphaproteobacteria > Reyranellales > Reyranellaceae > Reyranella. Next base: position 74,124 of record JAXMCN010000012.1, read on the forward strand.
ACCACGCACACGATCCGTGCCGAGCACGTGATGGCGAGCGGCGCCCTGCCGCCGGGCTTTCCGGCGGTCGAGATCGACGGCGAGTTCTACTGGGACGGCGGTACCGTCTCGAACACGCCGCTGCAATGGGTGATCGACTCGCGGCCGCGCTTCGACACGCTGGCCTTCCAGGTCGACCTGTGGAGCGCGCGCGGACCGCTGCCGCGAAACATGGTCGAGGTCGATGTTCGGACCAAGGATCTACGCTACTCGAGCCGCACGCGCGCCGGCACCGACACGTTCCGCCGCTCGCAGGCCCTGCGCCGCGCCGCCGCCCGGCTGCTCGAGCAGATGCCGGAGAGCCTGCGCCAGACCGCCGAAGCCGAGCTGCTGGCGCAGGAGGCGGACCAGAAGGTCTACAACATCATCCACCTGATCTATCGCTCGCAGCGCTACGAGAGCGTGACCAAAGACTACGAGTTTTCGCGCCTCAGCATGGAGGAGCATTGGAAGTCGGGATACGCCGACATGGAGCACACCTTGGCCCATCCCGAAGTCCTGCAGCGCCCGACAAGCGCCGACGGCGTGTTCACCTTCGACCTCGCCATGCAAGGTCGCCACCCGGAGAAGAAGCCATGAAGATCGCCGACGTGAAGGCCAAGGCCTTCGCCATGCCGCTGAACGACCCGGCCTACCCGAAGCCGCCGTACAAGTTCTACAATCGCGAATTCGTCGTCATCAACTACCGCACCGACCCCGAGCGGCTGCGCGAGGTCGTGCCCGAGCCGCTCGAGCCGATCGGCGACACCGTCGCCTACGAGTTCATCCGCATGCCCGATTCGACCGGCTTCGGCGACTACACCGAGACCGGGCAGGTGATTCCAGTGCGCTACAAGGCCAAGGACGGCACGGTGCAGGAAGGCGGCTACGTGCACGCCATGTACCTCGACGACAACTCGCCGATCGCCGGCGGTCGCGAGATCTGGGGCTTCCCGAAGAAGCTCGCCACGCCCAAGATCGCCCACGAGAACGAGACCCTGGTCTGCACCCTGCACTACGGCTCGGTGCTCTGCGTCACGGCGACCATGGGCTACAAGCATCGCGAGCTCGACCGCGAGCCGTTGCTGAAGGCGCTGGCGCGGCCGGCCTTCATGATCAAGATCATCCCGCACGTCGACTGCACGCCGCGCATCTGCGAGCTGGTGCGCTACTACCTCGAGGACGTGACCCTGAAGGGCGCCTGGTCGGGGCCGGCGGCGCTGCAGTTCTTCGACCATGCGATGTGCGACGTGAACCGCCTGCCGGTGCGCGAGGTGCTCGGCGCCTCGCACTACGTCACCGACCTGACGCTCGGCCTGGGCGAGGTCGTGTTCGACTATCTCGCCAAGTGACTCGCGACGCCGAAGTTCAAACACGAAAGGATCAGAACATGTCCCGCTTCACCGGAAGGGTCGCCATCGTCACCGGCGCGGCCAGCGGCATCGGCAAGCAGATCGCGCTACGCCTGGCGGCCGAGGGCGGCATTCCCGTCATCGCCGACCTGAACCTGGCCGCCGCCGAGGCGACCGCCAAGGAAATCAAGGCCAAGGGCGGCGATGCCTTCGCGATCGCCATGAACGTGGTCGACGAGGCCGAGGTCGAAAAGGGCGTCGCCGACACGATGGCGAAGTACGGCCGCATCGACATCCTGGTCAGCAACGCCGGCATCCAGATCGTCAAGCCGCTGGTCGAGTTCCCGTTCGCCGACTGGAAGAAGCTGCTGGCGATCCATCTCGATGGCGCCTTCCTCACCACCAAGGCCTGCCTCAAGCACATGTACGCCGCCAAGTACGGCCGGGTCGTCTACATGGGCTCGGTGCACTCCAAGGAGGCGTCGAAGCTCAAGGCCCCCTATGTCACCGCCAAGCACGGGCTGATCGGCCTGGCCAAGGTGCTGGCCAAGGAAGGCGCCGAGTACAACGTCTCGGCCAACGTCGTCTGCCCCGGTTTCGTGCGCACGCCGCTGGTCGACAAGCAGATCCCCGAGCAGGCCAAGGAGTTCAACATCTCCGAGGACGCCGTGATCAAGACGATCATGCTCAAGGACACGGTCGACGGCCAGTTCACCACCACCGACGAGGTGGCGGACGCGGTCCTTTACTTCGCCGGGGCCGGCAGCACCGCGCTGACCGGGCAGTCCATGGTCGTCAGCCACGGCTGGTTCATGCAGTGAGCCTGCGCCGCGAACCCTGTTGCAAGGTTGCAACGGGGCTCGCGATTTGAAGCTGGAACCGGGTCGCGCGGGCAACTCGGGTTCCCGAGGGTTCGTTGGACGGGGGCTTGCTGCCCGTCCAACAAGGGAACCCTCACATATGCGTACACAATCGATCCTGGCCGTCGCCGCCGCCACTCTCATGATGCCTGCAGCGTCGCAGGCCCAGTCGATGTTCGACAACACGACCTGGCAGACCTATCCCGGCGTCTATATCGGCGCCGAAGGCGGCCTGAACTGGCTGCTGAACAACAACAGCTACAACATGAACACCGGCTGGGCGGCCGGCGGCAAGGTCGGTTACGACTTCGTCGGCCCGCGGGTCGAGGTCGAGGGCCTGTACCACTCCAACACCGGCACCGGCGTCCGCCAGTTCCCCAACGGCTACGCCCGCATCAACGGCCAGATCCAGCAGGTCTCGCTGATGGCCAACGTGCTGTACGACTTCTTCCCGGCTGCGATGGTCACGCCGTACATCGGCGCCGGCGCCGGCATCGCCTTCCTCGACAGCAGCATCCAGGGCTGCAACCTGTGCACGACGCAGTTCGCCTACCAGGGCATCGTCGGTGTCGGCTGGAATGCCACCCCGGCGCTGCGCGTCGGGCTGGAGGGCCGCTACTACGGCACGACCAATCCGGGCTTCTACACCAACAACAACATCCTCGCGATGCTGAACGTCAGCTACAAGTTCGGCCAGCCCGAGGCCGCGCCGCCGCCGCCGCCGCCGGCCGCCCCGGTGGCGCCGCCGTCGTTCATGGTGTTCTTCGACTGGGATCGCGCCAACCTCAGCGACCAGGCCGTCAACACGATCCGGCAGGCCGCGCAGGCCTATCGCACCAAGGGCAGCGCCCGCATCACGGCGACCGGCCATACCGACACGTCGGGTCCCGAGAGCTACAACATGGCGCTGTCGCTGCGCCGGGCCAACGCCGTCAAGGACGCGCTGGTCCGCGAAGGCGTGCCGGCGCAGAGCATCTCGGTGGTGGGCCGAGGCGAGCAGGGCCTGCTGGTGCCGACCGGCGACGGCGTGCGCGAGCCGCAGAACCGCCGCGTCGAGATCGTGATCCAGTAGCCCCCGCACCGACTAGCAGAACACGACGAACGGCCGGGCATCGCCCGGCCGTTTGCACTATGCTGGCGGCGACAGAGGAGGTTGCTCCATGGCCCGTCCCTTCGACATCGAACGCCTCGACGCCACCTTCGGCGCGATGGTCACCGGCCTGCGGCTGGCCGAGATTGACGACGCTACCTTCGGCGCGCTGTACGACACCTGGCTCGAGCATGCCCTGCTCATCTTTCCCGGGCAGAACCTGACGCGGGCCCAGCAGGTCGCCTTCGCCAAGCGCTTCGGCGCGCTCGAGTTCGACCTGTTCGCGATCAGCAACGTCAAGCCGGACGGCACGGTGCGCCGCGAGGCCGACAACGACGACATGATCAAGATCCTCAAGGGCAATATGGGCTGGCACGCCGACAGCACCTACATGCCGGTGCAGGCAAAGGGCGCCGTGTTCTGCGCCGAGGAAGTGCCGACGGTCGGCGGCCAGACCGGCTTCGCCGACATGCGCGCCGCCTACGACGCGCTCGACGAGGGCATGAAGGCCCGGCTGGCCGGCCTGTCGGCGCATCACTCGCTGCACTACAGCCAGTCCAAGCTCGGCCACCAGACGAAGACCGACGACGGCCAATACAACGGCTACGGGCTCGATCAGACGGAGGCGCCGCTGCGGCCCCTGGTCAAGACCCATCCCGAGACCGGACGCAAGTCGCTGCTGATCGGCCGTCATGCGCATGCCGTGCCGGGCCTCGACGCCGCGCAGTCCGAGAAGCTGCTCGACGAACTGGTCGAGTTCGCCTGCCAGCCGCCGCGCGTCTATCACCACGACTGGCGGCCGGGCGATGCCCTGGTGTGGGACAATCGCTGCCTGATGCACCGCGCGACGCCGTGGGACATGACACAGCGCCGTATCATGTGGCACAGCCGCATCGCCGGCGACCCGGCCAGCGAGGCCGCGCTGGCCACCGCGGCCTGAGCGGCGGGCTCCGTCGCCGGCTAGTGCGGCGGCATGGGGATGAACACCGGCGGCGGACCGGAAATTCGCATGCGCGCCTTGATGTCGGCATCGCTGACGCCGTGCGGCTTGAGATAGACGTAGTACGGCGTGCGCCGCTCGGCGACGTCCTCGCCGGGCTGGGCGCGGCGGCTGATCAGCATGTCCGACTGGATGCGCACGTGCATGTAGCCGGGGATCAGCTCGGCGAAGTTCCTGACGCCGGGGGTGAACAGCACGCCGTAGCTGTAGTCGTCGACCAGCTTGACGACGCCCCAGCCGCTGCCCGGCGCCGGACCCGACGGCACCTGCTGCCACGCCGTCCCCACCTGCACGTAGACCGCCACGGCATTCAGCATGACCCACAGCGGAACCGCCGGGTCGACGTTCCGCATCGAAATGGTCATGCGGTAGGAGCGTCCGTCCGGCTCCGGCACGATGTCCTTCAGCTCGACGTAGAGCGAGGAACGCGCAACATGCTCGAGCTGCAGCCGGGCCTGGCGTTCCTGGCGCAGGCTGCGCGCCTGCCAGATGCCGACGGCGCCGTCGACGGCGAAGGCGACCAGCACGAGCCCCAGCACCGCGAGGACGGCCGGCGAGCGCCACAGGCCGAGGCCGCGTCCGAGCCGTACCAGCACGGTCGGCGGCGCCGTGCGGTCCGGGGTCGGCGATGCCTGCCGCAACGCCTCGCGCAGCGCCGCGCCATCGGCCGGCGACTCTGGCGCCGGCGGTTCTAACCCCGAAGACTCGGGCGCCAGCGCGCCGAGCCGGCGGCGCAGCAGCCTGACTTCCGATTGCGACGCGGCGAGTGCGCGGCGCAGGGCGCGGATCTCGACATCCTTGTCCGAGGCCTGGTCCTCGCTCACGCGACCACCCGCCCGCCGGCGATCTGCACGATCTGCTCGGCCTGCTCGGCCAAAGCGAGGTTGTGCGTGACCAGCAACAGCGCCGCGCCGGTCTCGCGGTTGACCGCCAGCAGCTCGTCCATGATCTCGATCTCGGTGAGCTCGTCGAGGTCCGAGGTCGGCTCGTCGGCCAGCACCAGGCGCGGCTCGTTGATCAGCGCGCGGGCGATCACCGCGCGGCGCTGCTCGCCGGCCGAGACTTCCGACGGGTAGGCGTCGAGATGGGCGGCGAGCCCCAGCCGCGCCAGCAGCTCGGCCGCCCGCGCATAGGCCGACGACGACGATCGCCGGCGACCGAGCAGCGCCGGCAGCGCGACGTTGTCGACCAGGCGCAGGGTCGGCAGCAGGCTGGCGAACTGGAACACGAAGCCCACCGTGCGGTTGCGGAAGTCGGCCAGCGCGTCGTCCGAGAGGCCCCAGATGTCGGTGCCGTCGATCTGCACCTCGCCCTGCGAGGGTCGGCTGAGGCCGCCGATCATGGCCATCAGCGAGGACTTGCCGGAACCCGAGCGGCCGATGATGGCGACGAACCGACCGGCCGGCACCTCGAGGTCGATCCCGTCCACCGCGGCGACGGGCCCGCGCTCGGTGACGTACTGCTTGCGCAAGCCCCGGCAGACCAGCATGGCGTCAGCCCTGGCCGCGCACGAGCCCGTAGGCGTCGCGCCGGCTCGCCCGCCACGCCGGATAGAGCACGGCGAGCGCCCCGATCAGGGCGGCCGCGAGGATCGTCGCGGCGGCGATGGCCACCGTGCGGGGCAGGTCGTTCCAGACGAAGGGCAGGCCCAGCCGCTCGAGATAGAAGACCAGCGACCGCTCGTAGAGCCGCATCGCCAGCACCCCCAGCACGACGCCGAGCAGGCCGCCGATGCCGGTCGCCAGAACCGCCTCGACGACCAGCAGGCCGAGCACTTGTCGGCGGCGGGCGCCGATCGCCTTGAGCAGGCCGATCTCGCCGTGACGCTCGGCGACGATCGCCGAGAACAGCACGCTGACCAGCAGGGCGGTGCCGGCCGACATCAGGATCATCAGCGCCACCGTGCCGTCGAGCAGCGCCGCGAGGCCCTGGCGAATGCCGCTGAGCGTCGTGTCGCCGGACACCACCTTGACGCCGGGAACGGCGGACAGGATCGCGAAGCGCGCCTGCAGCGGCGTCGCGCCGGGCGCCAGCTCGGCCAGGAAGCCGGTCACCTTGCCAGGCGCGAGCACGGCAGGAGTCTTGCCGTCGGCGGTCCGGATCGCGCCGGCCAGCGCCTCCAAGGTGGCGAAGGACATGAAGACGCCGCGCTCGTGCGTGCCGACCCCGGTGCGACCGAGGCGCCCCCAGACGGTGTGCGGCCGGCCGAAGACCAGCAGCTCGGCACCCAGTGCGCCCTCGCGCGCCGCCCCGAGAATGACGTCGCCGGCCGCGAGCGGCCGGTTGAGCCGTTCGGCCAGCCACGGCTGAACCGTGAAGTCGCTGGACGGCTCGTAGCCGATCAGGTCGACCTGGTCGTGTTGGCTGCCGATGCCCGAACGCTCGACCCGCACGATCTTCTGCGCGGTGCTGCGCGCCAGGCTGGCGATCCCGGCACGCGCCAGGGCATCGCCGTCAAGCGCCAGCTCGGTCGGCTCGACGGTGAGGAGGGCCGCCGTGATGTTGGTGAGCGCGCCTTCCGGCACGACCATCAGATCGGCGCCGAGCCGCGTGAAGCCGACCGCCATGCTGCGATCGATGCTGCGCATCAGGGTGGCGCCGGTGAACACGGCGGCGCTGCCCAGCGCCACGGCGGCGATCAGCAGCAGGGTCCGCGCCTTGCGCCACCCGAGATTCTGCAGCGCCAGACCGAGCAGCAGCCCGCGCATGGGAGACCGGCGGCTGCGTCTAGAGCGTGCAGGAGCGCGTGTGCTTCATGTGCTCCAGCTTGGTCGGAATGATCACGCAGTCGTGGTGCCCGCCCATGCTCGGCAGGATGCCGATCAAGGTGTCGGTCGAAGTGTCGACGACGGCGATGCCGCTCGACTGGCGCTGGAAGCCGCTGAACGGCGTCAGCACGTACTTGCCGTCGTAGGTGATGGCCGGGGTCTGCAGGTCGGGGCCGATCCCCTGGATCTCCTTGATGATCTTCCAGGTCCTGGTGTCGACCACCATGATGCCGCTGAAGGCCGGCGAGGGATGCAGGATGGACAAATAGAGCTTCGAGCTGTCCATCGAGAAGACCATGTGGAACGGGTTGGGATACTTGCCCCGCCACAGCGGATCCTCGACATGCGCGATCTTCTTCCAGCGTCGCGGATCGGGATCGACGCAGCTGAACACCGAGGCGTTGTTCTCCCTCAGGTTGTTCATCATCACCAGGAAGCGGCCGTCGGGCGAGAAGCCGATCTCGTGGCCGGGCGAGTGGACCTTGTCGAAGACCACCTTCCAGGTGTCCTTGTCGATCTGCTCGACCGGGTACTGATCCTGCGAATCCTTGTTGAACTGCAGGAACGCCACCGGATCGAAGTTCTTCTCGGCGTCGAGGATGGCGATGCCGCCGCACAGCCGCACCACGGTCGCCGCCCAGCGTCCCTCGGGATGCCAGATCGTGCCGTCGGCGCCGGTCAGGCTGAGCGGCGCGTCGCCGGGCAGCGAGCCCTCCTCGACGAACAGCTCGCCCATCGGCACCATCTCCCAGTCGATCTTGTTGCCCTTGGTGCCGCGATAGTCGTACAGGCCGGTCTTCGGATCGGGGTAGATCTTCTTGATGGTCATCGTGCCGCCGTCGGTCCAGGCGCGGCGCAGCTCGGGCACGTTCGGCGTCCAGTCGTAGCGCAGCGCCGCCTTGACCTTCGAGGTGGTGCGGTCGAAGCAGGCGGCGATGTCCTTCTGGCCGTCGGTGACGAAGTACGACTGCGCGTCCTTCGGATTGACCGTGACGTGCACGCCGAGCCCCAACCCGGTCGATTCCGAGACGTTCTCGATCAGCTGCATCTGCGTGCCGTCGAAGCGTACGCGGTAGATGTTGGTGCCCGGCGGCGCGGTCTCGGCGGTGACGTTGGTCGGAATACCGTAGATCAGCGAGTTCTGGCCGCCCTGGCTCGAGTTCACGAACTCGAAGCCGTGATAGGGGTCGGCGCTGGGAAAGGCGCAGAGGTGGTGGCTGATCGGGTTGTAGTCGCCGTAGTTCCAGTACCAGATCGAGGCCAGCACGCGATTGGAGTTGAGGTCGAGGGCGTAGGTCCCGCCGCCCATCTTGGTCGGCAGCAGGGCGATCCAGTTGCCCAGGCTCTGGCCGCGCACGTCGGCCCGGCTGTCGACGACCTCGCGCACGATGGCGTGGCCCTGTGGGTCGGTCGAGACGCCGGCGGCGGTCGAACCGGCGCTGTCGCTGCCGCCATTGAGCGCGTTGTAGCCCAGCACGGCGACCTCGGCGGCGCCGGCGGTGCCGACGGCGACGTTCAGCATGGTGCGCCGGCTGAAGCCGCGACGCCGCGTCTGCACCGGCTTCGCCTGGCGCGCCTGCACCGCCTTCTTCTCGGCGAGATAGGTCTGGAACTCGGCAAAGTCCTGCGCCTCGACCTCGCTGCGCCGGCGCACGAAGTCCTGCGGCGCGGTGCGAGGCACGGGCGGGGTTTCCGAGGGCTGCAGGGACGCGCTCAGGATCTCCGGTCCGGGCGCGCCAGGCGCCGCCTCCTCCGTGGCTGTCCGCCTTTCGTCGGTGCTCATCGCCGCCTCTCCCCTTCTGCTCCTTCTTGCATCATACTAGAAATTCATTGCGGGCACACGCCGACAAAGGAGAAGCGGGCATGGACTACGCCGTCGTCATCAGCGCCGTCGTGCTGGGACTGTCGGTGCTGGCCAGTGCCGCGAAGTTCCTCGACTGGTTCCTGCACAGCGACCCGCGGACGATGGTGCGGACCACGCGCTGGCTGCTGCTGCTCCTCCTGCTCGCCGGCGTTCCGGTCCTGGTCCTCGCCGTCGCCCGCGAGCAATGGCCGCTCGCCATGCTGGTCGGGGCCGGCATGCTGACGATCGCGACCTTCCTCGGATGGGGCAAGCTGCTGACGACCTTGCGCGGCGCGCTCGCGACGCTGCGGCGGCGCCCCAACCCGTTCGACATGGAGGTCTGGCAGGACAGCCCCGACGCCGAGAAGGTCCGACAGGCGGCAGCGCTGCTCGACGCCTATCTACGGCGCAACGCGCCTCCCCGGCTCGAAGCCTTGCCGGCCCCGCGAGCCGGCTCGCGCGGCATGACGCGCGAGGAGGCGCTCGACGTGCTCGGTCTGCCCGGCGACGCCGACGAGGTTTCCGTGCGCGGCGCGCACCAGCGTCTGCTGGAGCTCGTCCATACCGACCGCGGCGGCTCTCCCGGGCTGATGGCTTGCGTCCACGAAGCGCGCGACGTACTGCTCGACACCTTATCTGGGCGACGCAACGTGGCATGACCGACTTGACCGATGAACTCCGGGCGCGGGCCGACGAGCTCGAGAGCCGGCACTGCGATTCGCTGCGCCGCGCCGCGGCCGAGATCGAGCGGCTGCGCCAAACCCTGACCACGGCGTGGCAGCCGATGAGCACGGCGCCCAAGGACCGCCGCATACTGCTCTATTGCCCGGGGCTGGCCGGCAACGTCGCCAGCGAGGTCGTCATCGGGATGTGGAAGTTCGACGAGAACCGGCGCTCGCTCGGCTTCTGGGTGAGCGACGTCGGCCGGCTGGACGGCGGCTATGCCGAGACCGGCCCCTGGATCGAGTACCCCGAGCTCAAGCCGGAGCGCTGGGCTCCGCTGCTCGACTGCCCGCTGCCGTAGCCTCGGCGCGCGCAACGGCCAGCGCGCGCTCGGCGGCTTCGGCCTGGCGCTCGGCCTCGGCGACCGAATCGGCGGCGCGGCCATCGATCACGTAGAGGATGGCGCCCGACAGGATGATCATCGCTCCGGCGACGGCGTAGGCCCAGGACTCGATCTCCAGTCGCAGCAGGACGACGATGAACGGCACCGGGAAGAACACGGCGACGAAGCGATACCAGGTCGTGCGGTTGTAGCAGTCGGCCACCCGCGCGGCGCGGTCACGCGCCTCCCGGGCCTTCTGCGCCAGGAGCGCCTGATCGTCCGGCTGGGGAACGGGCTGCATGGCCGGCACTGTGCTGTCAGGTCGGGGCGCCCCGCAAGGCTCGCCCCGCCAGGAGCCGCGCCACCAGCCAGCCGCCGATCACCAGAGCGGTCTGGATCAGCGCCAGCACCGACGCCGCCTCCTGCCGACCGGTTGCCGCCCAGAGAAAGATGTCGACCGACAGAAGGCGCACGCCCGGCCCGGCCAGCAGCACGACGACGTCGAGCACGCGCACGGCGATGACGAACAGCAGGATCCAGGCGCCGACCACGGCCGGCCGCAAGAGCGGCAGCCAGATCCGCACGAAGGTGCGCAGCCACGAGCCGCCGTGGACACGGGCCGATTCCTCGAGCTCGGCGCTGAGCTGCACCATGGTGCTGGTGAAGAAGCGCGAGGCCACCGGCAGGCCACGCGCCACCAGGGCCAGCACGACGACCCAGACCGTGCCGTACAGCGGCAGCCAGACGAAGGCCCAGAGGAAGCCAAGGCTCATCACCAGGCCCGGAATCGCCCACGGCCCCCAAGCCAGCATGTCGAGCACCCGGCGGCCGCGCCACGGCAGGCGGGTCACGACGTAGGACACCAGGAGGGCGACGACGACCCCCAGGGTCGCCGCGACGACGCCGACCAGCATCGTGTCGAGGATCGAGGCCACGACCTCGTCGCGCCCCAGCGCGCTCGCCCAGTGCTGGGTCGTCAGCATCTCCCACGACAGGAAGCCGCTCAGCTCCATGAACGAGTTGAGCAGCAGCACGACGAACGGCAGGGCGCCGAACACGACGAAGAAGGCGACGATGGAAGCCCAGGCGACCCAGCGCCCGGCTCCCAGATCGAACGGATGGGCCTTGAAGCCGCGGCCCGACACGGTGGTGTAGGCCCGGCCGCGCAGCAGCCGCCACTGCACCACGATCAGGCTGCCGGTCAGCACCAGGAGGATCAGCGCCAGCACCATGGCGGCGCCGAAGTTGGCGACGTGACCGCCATAGGCCAGATCGTAGATACGGGTCGTGAAGACGAAGATGTTGGCCGGCGTGCCCAGCAGCTGCGGAATCTCGAAGGACTCCATGGCGACGACGAACGACAGGATGCCGGACGCCAGCAGGGCCGGCAGCAGCAGCGGCAGGTTGATGCGCCACAGGGTGCGCCAGGCACTGGCTCCGGCCATGCGCGCCGCCTCCTCCAGGGTGGCGTCCATGGCGAGCAGCGCCGGATGGACGAACAGGAACAGCACCGGCGCCGAGCGCGCCGCGCCCAGCACGATCAGGCCGCCGTAGGAATAGACGTTGACCAGCCCCTCGCCACCCGGAATGACGGCGCCGAGCCACTGGTTGAGCAGCCCGACATTGGGCGCGCCGAGCAGCATCCAGGCCAGCACCCAGGGCAATTCGGGCAGGAAGAACATGAACACCAGCAGGCCTTCGAGCAGCCGCTTGCCCGGCACGTTGGTGCGCGCGATGCACCAGGCGAAGGCGGTGGCCAGGGCGAGCGCCAGAAGGGTGCGCGGCACCGCCACGGCGAGGCTGGTGAGCAGCACGTCCCAGGTCGCGGGATCGCCCAGCACGCTCGTCCAGTTGTCCAGGGTGAAGGCCCCGGGCTGGCCGGGCGCGGCACTCCAGAATGTGCCGTAGACGACCATGCCCATGGGATAGAGCACGAGCAGTCCGACGAGCACCGTGAGGGCGAGCGGCATCAGCGCCGCGCCGCCCGGCAACCGCCGCGCCGGCGACGCGGCCAGGGATCCCTGCCGGCCCGCCATTGCCTACTTCTTCAGCCCCGCCGCCTTGAGATAGGGCTCGGCCTTGGCCGACCATTCGAAGAACAGCTTGGAGCCGAACTCGTAGGTGTCGGGATTGTTGGGGAACGGCTTGGCGGTGGCGAAGTGCGCCAGCTCCGGCACCTTGGGCGTGACGTCGCGGCGCAGATAGGGGCCCCCCGGATCGTCGGCGGCGATCTGCTGCGCCGACTTGGTGAGCAGGTAGTTCATGAACAGGCGGCCGGCGTTGGGATGCGGCGCGTCCTTGAGCAGGCTGATGCCGCCGGTCAGCAGCATGACGCCGTCCTCGGGCACGACCAGCCGGAAGGGATGCGGCTTGGGCAGCTTCCAGATGTCGGCGGCGCCGACCTGGGTGGGATGGATGAAGATGGCGTACTCGCCGCGCGCGATCTGCTTGGGCGCCTCGATCTCGGCCCGGGTCAGCGCCTTGACGTTGTCGATCACCTTGCGCAGGTGGTCGTCGCCGTAGGCCTTCCAGGCATAGGCGGCCCAGCGCGAGCCCGGACCCGGCCCGATCGGCTCGGACAGCAGGATCATGCCCTTGTACTTGGGGTCCTCGAGGTCCTTGTAGCTGCGCGGTCCCTTGTCCGGCGGGCAGAGCCGATTGTTGACCAGGATGAAGTAGCCGCCGGCGCTCATCATCAGGGTATGGCCATGGCCGGCCTTCACGTCCTGCAGGGGATCGACGATCCATTCGACCCCGGGCTCGAGCGCCGCCGGCAGGGCGCCGAACGACTGGTCGAGGCCGCGGGCGGCGAGCCGGCGGTTCTCCGGGCTGCCGGAGGAGCGCACGTCGATGCTGGCCTTGCCGGCGGCGCGCTCGGCGTTCCAGCGCGCCTCGAAGTCGCCGGTGCGGGCGGGCGCCAGCTCGACCTTGATGCCGTAGAGCTTCTCGAATTCCTTGGCCTGGCGCTCCACCGCCGCGCCGGGCGCGCCGTAGAACGACCAGACGAGCTGGCCCTCCTTCTTCGCCGCCGCCACGACCTGGTCCCACTCTTCCTTGGTCGGCATCTGCGCCGCGGCCGGAAGGGCGCGGGACGCCGCCGCCAGTCCCAGCAACGAGCCCATCCGCGAAAGCGCCATCCGTCGCTTCATGTCCTGCCTCCCTGTGCCGTGGCCTCCGCCGGCCAGGCGCGCATCGCCTCGGGCGGAAAGTCGAGCTGCACCAGCGCCCCTTCGTCGTGGCTCTCCGCGGTCGGGCCGAAGGCCCGCACGCGGGAGGCTCCGACGCCGATCACGTATTCCGTCTGCTCGCCGAGATAGAGCCGCGACAGCACGCGCCCCTGCCAGCCGCCGGCGCCCGCCGCCGGCCGCAGCCGGATGGCCGCGGAGCGCAGCATCAGCACGACCTCGTCGTCGGCCCGCCAGGCATGACCGGCAGGCTGCGGCCCGTCGAGCGCCACCTCGAGCCCGTCGACCCCGGCGACGCATGCCCGCGGCACGCCATCGGCGCCGAGCGCGATCCGGGCGCCGACCTGGTCGACCTGGCCCAGGAACTCCATGACGAAGCGGGTGCGCGGCTGACGGTAGATCTCCTTGGGCGTGCCCTCCTGGACGATGCGCCCGGCATTCATCACCACCACGCGGTCGCTCAGGATCATCGCCTCGCTCTGGTCGTGCGTGATGAAGATGGTGGTCACGCCGACCCGCGCCTGGACCTCGCGCAACTCGAAGCGCATCTCGTCGCGCCGGCGCGCGTCGAGGTTGGAGAACGGCTCGTCGAGCAGCAGCACCTCGGGCTCGGCGACCAGCGCCCGGCCGAGCGCCACGCGCTGCTGCTGGCCGCCCGACAGCAGCGGCGCCGGCCGATCGTGCAGGCCGGCCAGACCCAGGCTCTGCAGCATCGCCATAACCCGCTCGCGAATCTCGGCCGGCGGCAGCCGCTTGCCGCGCAGCGGGAAGGCGATGTTCTCGAACACCGTCATGTGCGGCCAGATGGCGTAGGACTGGAAGACCATGCCCATGCGCCGCTTGTCGGGCGGCAGATGGAGGCCCTGGGCGGCCGAGGTCACGACCCGGTCGCCGACCCGCACCTCGCCGGCGTCGGGACGCTCGAGGCCGGCGATCATGCGCAACGTGGTGGTCTTGCCGCAGCCGCTGGGGCCGAGCAGGGTCAGGATCGAGCCGCTCTCGACCTCGAAGCTGACGTCGTCGACGGCGGGCGCGGCACCGAACATCTTGCGCAGGCCCGCCACCCGGATGGCCGTCATTCCGCGTTCCCGTCCCTGTCCGTCTTGCTTGGCCCAGGATGCTGCCACTGCCCGCCCGGGCCAACTTTGCTGCCAGCGCGGGGGCTTGCCTGTGGAAGCAACAATCCCGAATGCCTTTCTGCGCAACACGGCAAGTCCCTGCGCTGCCGGCAAAGCAGTCGACCGGCGGATGACCCTCAATTCCCGGGCAACCGTGCCCGAGGTGATTGCATGACCACCCCTCTCCCCGGCCTCGCCTGGCCGGCCCGCGACGGCAGCCGCGTGCCCTATGGCGTCTTCACCCGCGCCGACGTGTTCGCCCGCGAGCAGGAGACGGTGTTCCGCGGCCCGGTGTGGAGCTACGTCGGCCTGGAGGCCGAGATCCCGCAGCCCAACGACTTCAAGACCTCGTTCGTCGGCGACACGCCGATCATCCTCAGCCGGGCCGAGGACGGCAGCCTGCACGCCTTCGTCAACCGCTGCGCCCATCGCGGCTCGACGGTGCAGCGCGAGGCCTGCGGCAACGCCAAGCAGCATCGCTGCGTCTATCACCAGTGGGCCTACAATGCGCGCGGCGACCTGGTCGGCGTGCCGTACCGGCGCGGCGTACCGGGCATGGGCGGCTACGCCGCCGACTTCGATCCGCGCCAGCACGGGCTGGCCAAGCTGCGCGTCGCCTCGCGCAAGGGCGTGATCTTCGCCACCTTCAGTCCCGACACGGCGCCGCTCGAGGACTATCTCGAGGAGCCGCTGCTGGGCGCCATCGACCGGCTGTTCTCGCGGCCGGTCAAGGTGCTGGGCCACATGCGCCAGCGGGTGCGCGGCAACTGGAAGCTCTACACCGAGAACACCCGCGACCCCTACCATGCCGCCCTGCTGCACGGCTTCCACGCCACCTTCGGCCTCTATCGCACCAACCAGAAGCGCAAGGGCGGCAGCGACGCGGCGCGCGCCCATTCGACCGGCGTCACCTTCGGCGACGACTGGCGGCAGGCCGCGGGCAGCGGCAACATCGGCCAGGACAAGTTCGTCTCGGGCTACTCGCTCGAGGATCCGCGGCTGCTCGAGGGCCGGCCCGACTTCAACGACGGCGTCACCGTGTCGATCACCAGCATTTTCCCCTGCCTGGTGATCCAGCAGATCATGAACACCCTGGCGACGCGCCACATCCGGCCCAAGGCGCCCGACGACTTCGAGCTCTACTGGACCTATTTCGGCTACGAGGACGACGACGCGGCGATGACCGAGGCGCGGCTGAAGCAGGCCAACCTGATCGGCCCGGCGGGGCTGATCTCGATGGAGGACAGCGAGGCGATCGAACTGATCCAGCGCGCCATCGTGCGCGACGAGGAGGAGAACTCGTTTCTCGAGTTCGGCGGGCTCAACGCCGACCTCGACCAGGACCGTCAGGGTGAGGCCACCATCCGGGCCTTCTGGCGCTACTATGCCGGGCTGATGGGCCTCGGCGCCACGGCGGAGGCCGCGGCGTGAGCGGCTCCTTGCACGAGGCGATCCGGGCGCTGCAGTACCGCTATGGCCGCCTGATCGACGACGACAAGCTCGAGGACTGGCCCGGCCTGTTCGCCGAAAGCGGCGTCTACAAGGTGATCCCGCGCGAGAACCTGCGCCGCGAGCCGGCCCTGCCGGTTCTCTATTGCGACGGCCGCGGCATGATGGTCGACAGGGTGCGCAGTCTGCGCAAGGCCAACGTCTACAACCTGCACTGGGGCCGCCACGTCATCACCAACGTCGAGCTGCTGGCGGCGCGCGACGACGTCTACGAGGTCGCCGCCTGCTTCACCGTCTACCAGACCGACCTCGAGGGCCAGACGCGGCTGTTCGCGGTCGGCCAGTATCGCGACGTCATCGAGGCCCGCGGCGGCGAGCTGCTGTTCCGCGAGAAGATCGCCGTGCTCGACACGTTCAACATTCCCAACCTACTGGCCGTGCCGCTGTGAGCCGGCGGCGGTGACCCGGTCAGGCCAGGGTCTGCGACGGCAGCTCGCGGAAGCGGGCCTTGTAGTCGCGCGAGAACTGGCTGAGGTTGCTGTAGCCGGCGGCGGTCGCCGCCTCGGTGACGCTGGCCGCCCCGTTGCCGCGGCCCTTGCTCAAGACGGCGCGCGCCAGGTCGAGGCGGACCGCCTTCAGATAGCCCATCGGCGTCGTCGACCGGAAGCGGCGGAAGCCGTGATAGATCGAGCGGGCGCTGACGCCGCCCACGGCCACGAGATCCTCGGGCGTGATCGGCTCGCGCGCGTGCTCGCGGATGTAGCTTTCGACCCTCCGCACGTAGAACGGCGCGGCCGCCGAGCGCGAAGGCGAGGCGAGCGCCCACCTGTAGTTGTTGGGCACGGCATTCAGCAGCAGCAGCACCAGGGTGCGCTCGGCCAGACGTCCCAGCGCGCCCTCGAAGCACGGCTCGGGATCGTTGAGATCGCGGCAGACGGTCAGCACATGGTTCCACAGGGTCGGAACGCGCTCGAGGTCGAGCACCTGCATGCCGCCGAACTCGAGCGGCTCACCGATCCCGACGCCGGTCTCGCTGGCGACGATGCGCTCCATGTGGCTGCGGCTCAGCCGCACCATCAGCTGCTGGGTCGGCCCGTGCCAGCGCTTGCGCGAGCGCGCCATGCCTTCGAGCAGCACCATCTGCGACGGCGCCGCCTCGACCCGCATCGTGCCTTGCTGCAGCTCGGCGCTGCCGCGCATCAGGATGTGCAGCAGCACGAGGTCGGGGTCGTTCATCATGGCGATCTCGTAGCCCGAGACGCTGTCGACCTTGACCAGGCTGAGCACGGTGCCGCCGAGCCGCGCCGAGCGCACGTCGTACTGACGGAACTCGCGGGCGCTGGGCAGCGACAGGTCGAACAGTCCCTGCGTGCTGCGCTCGATCTGGCGCCGGGCGATGTGATAGTCCGCGGTCGAGAAATGCCGGCCGCCGGACAGCAGCGGCTGGTCGAACGCGAACGGACGCAGCGCCTCGGCCGTGGCGGCTCTTACCGAAGCATCCATGCTTCCTCCCGAGTGCATGGTTGCGAAACCCTAACCCATCGGACCGGGGGCGTCGAGACGACGTGCCGCGGTCGCATCCCCAGGAGGGCCGCATGAAGGTCTTCGTCTTCGACCTGCTCGCCTACGGCGAGAACCTCGAGCACATCAAGACGGGGGCCGAGCTGCCCTATCCGCTCGGCAAGGCGCACTTCAAGCCCGAGGTCGCGGTGCGCACTTACGCCGAGCATCTCGCGGCCTGGGAGGAGATGGACCGGCTCGGCTACGACGGCGTCGGCTTCAACGAGCATCATTGCTCGCCCTACGGGCTGATGAACTCGCCCAACCTGATGGCGGCGGCGGCCGCCCAGCGCACCAGCAAGCTCAAGCTGCTGATCTACGGCAACCTGCTGCCGCTGCACGAGCCGCTGCGCCTGGCCGAAGAGCTGGCGATGATCGACTGCCTGTCCAACGGCCGGCTGATCTCGGGCTTCGCCCGCGGCATCCCGCGCGAGTACCAGGTGCACAACGTGCCGCTGGCCGACAGCCGTGCCCGCTTCGAGGAAGCCTACGAGATCGTCACGCGGGCCTGGACCGAGGATGTGTTCTCCTACGAGGGGCGGTTCTGGTCCTACAAGGACGTGGCGCTGTGGCCGCGGCCGGTGCAGCGGCCGCATCCGCCGATGATGATCCCGATCGTCGGCAGCAAGGAATCGATCGAGTTCGCCGCCCGGCACGACATCCCGATCACGCCCGGCCTGGGCGGCGGCGGGCTGCGCGACGACATCATCCGCTACTACGCGCGCTGCCTCGCGGCGGCCGGCCATCGCCTGACGCCGGACCACCTGTCGCTCGGCGTCAACGCGTACGTCGCCGGGTCGAAGGCCGAGGCGGTGAAGGAGATGGGTCCCTACCATCTCTACTTCAACCGCACACTGTTCAGTCACGGCAACTTCACCGAGACCGAGCTGCAGCGCCAGGCCGGCTATTCGTCGGCGCAGTCGACCGACTACGTGCGCCCGGAAAACCAGCGCGCCGCCCAGCTGCTGCGCGAGGACTTCCGCAACACCACGATGGAGGGGATCGAGCGCATGGCCGAAGGCTGGCCGTGGGGCACGCCCGAGGAAGTGACGCGGCGCATCATCGCCCAGGCCGACGCGGCCGGCGCCAACATGGTGCAGGTCAGCCTCAACCGCGGGGCGATGCCGCACGAGATGTTCATCGAGCAGATCCGGCGCTTCGCGCGCGACGTGCTGCCCGCTTTGCAAGCGCACGAGGTCAGGCGCGTGCCGGCGGCTGAAGAGATGGCCGCCGACGACTAGCCGGCGCCGCTATACCGGCACGGTCGCCGGATCGTAGTCGTACAAGCCGCGATCCAGCGCGGTCCGCCGGGGGATAGATGGGTCCTGCAGCGCCCGGCCCTCCTCGCGCGACCACAGCTGCACGTTGGTGCCGCGTGGCCGGCGTGCGGCCTCGTAGCGCGCCAGAGCTTCCTCGACCGTGTCGGCAGCGGCGAAGGCGCGGCCGAGCAGCAGAGAATCCTCGATCGCCAGGCAGGCGCCCTGGCCGAGGAACGGCGTCATGGGATGCGCCGCGTCGCCCAGCATGGTGACCCTGCCGACCGTCCAGCGCGCCAAGGGCTCCCGGTCGCGCAGGCCCCACTTGAACAACGCGCCTTCCGGGATGCGGCGGATCAGCTCCACGACCTCGGGTGCGAGATCGGCATAGTGGGCGGCGAACTCCTCGTTGGTCGCCGGAATCGACCAGCCCTCCTCGTGCCAGGAGTCGGACTGGCCGCAGCCGATGACGTTCATCAGGCTGCCGCCACGCAGCGGATAGTGCAGCAGGTAGCGGCGCGGCGCCGGGTACATGGCGGACTGGCGCTGACTCACCGGCTCCGGCACGAGCTCTTGCGGCACCAGGGCGCGGAAGGCGACCTGGCCGTTGAAGCGCGGCGCCTCGTCGGGGAACAGGAAGGAGCGCACTGCCGAGGTGTTGCCGTCGGCGCCGATGACGGCGTCGGCCCGGTCGCTGGCGCCGTTGGCGAAGTGCACGGTGACGCCCACGGCATCCTGCTCGAGGCTGACGAAGGTGTGGCCGGGGCGCAGCGCCTCCGGGTCATTGGCCCGCACCGCCTCGCGCAGCAGGCCGTGCAGGTCGCCGCGATGGACCTGCAGGACGCGCATGCCGTGCTTCTCGGCGATGTGGTCGTTGCGATCGATGCGCACGATCTCGCCGGTGGCGTAGCGGCAGGTGTGCATCTGCGGCGCCGACGACGACAGACGCTCGAGCTCGGAATCGACGCCGAGGTCGCGCAGGGCGCGCCGTGCGTTGGGCGCGATGACGACGCCGGCGCCGAACTCGCGGATCTCCGCGCCGCGCTCGTAGACCGCGACCGTGAAGCCGCGGCGTTGCAAGCCGAGGGCGGCGGCTAGGCCGCCGATCCCGGCGCCGATGACGATGATCCGTTGGGCATCTGCTGGCATGGCGGCCAGCAAGGCACGCCGACGCCACGGCTGCTTTGCCGACAGTGCAACGACTCTCGCCGGGGTGCAGGAACTAGGAGCCTGTCCGGATAGTTCCGGCGGGCTTAGTTGATGTGGTGTCGCTCTCGGTCTGGGTCATGCTCGGGCCGCGAGCTTTGCGATGTTGTGGGCCGTGCAGATCATTGCCCATTCAGCCCTGACCCGGTCGATACCTCGGAGGAGGAACTGGCGGAAGCCTCGTGCTTGCTTGATCTGTCCGAACACCGGCTCGACGATCTGCTTTCGTAGCCTGTAGCGACTACGCCAACCAGCTCGCTTGAGCCTTGTGCGCATGGCCCTCGTCAGCGGTCCGGAGAGGTTTGGCCGGCCTCGTCCGGGATGCTTGGCAGGGCCGATTGCGACGTAGCCTCTGATATGGCGCTGGTGCAGGGCTTCGAGGTTGGCCTCTCTGCAGTAGCCGGCATCTGCCGAGACCTCCTTTGGCTGGCGACCCAGGTTTGCCTGGATGCTGTCGAGCAACGGCACCAACTGGTCCTGATCGCTCGTCTGGGCCACCAGGCCGTGGGCGACGATGATCTGGGCCTCGCCATCGACGGCGGCCTGGGCGTTGTATCCCTGGATGAAGTCGTCCTTGCTCTTCAGGATGCGGCTCTCGGGGTCGGTGAAGTTGCGTTGCGCCTTGGGTGACGGTTCCGCCTTCGGTGCAGGCTCCTCGGCTCTCTGACCGTGCCGCCCTTCTTCTTCGGCAGCCGCCTGCGCCTCCGCCTCGAGTTCCGCCTTTGCCTGGCGGATCTTCTCCAGCCGCTTCTGCTTGTCGGCCAGCCATGCCGGCAGCTCGTCGCCGCGACGGCCGCCGTGCTGGCCGTCCTCCTCGCGGTCCGCCGCGTCGGCCGCCTTCAGCCAGCGATCGACCTCCGCCGCAAGCTCCGCTTCCCGCTTCTTTATCCGCTCGTAGCTCATCGCCTTGCGCCGGGAGGCGTTCGCCCGGATCTTCGTGCCGTCCAGCGCCACGTGACCCAGCTTCACCAGACCCGCCTTTTCCGCCACCTTCAGCACCTGCACGAACAGACCCGACAGCGCCTTCTCGTGGCGCCGACGGAACTCCCAGATCGTGCGGAAGTCCGGAGGGTCTCCCGCAACAAGCATCATGAAGTCGGCCCGCTCCACGCAGGCTCGGGCTATCCGCCGCGACGAGTACAGCCCGCTGACAAAGCCCTGCAGCAACAACGCCGTCATCATCCTCGGATCGAACGGCGGCTGCCCCAACTCGCCCCGATAGCTCCCGATGACCGCGCCCAGGTCCAACGTCTCCTGAACCAACGTCACGATGAACCGGCTCACGTGACCGGACGGCACGTAGTCTTGCACGCTCGGCGGCAGAAGCTGGACTTCGTCGATCTTCCAGGCGCGAAACTGCTTGCTCATCCCAAATACACAGCCAGACTTACCGTCGCTTCGAAACCCAATTCTCAGACAGGTTCCTAGGCGCCGGACGGCACTACGTCCGGGTCGTACCCGAAGGTACGGAAGTCGTCGGCGTAGACCCGGCGCACGACCTCGACCATCTCCGGCGTGAACAGGCTGCGCAGGTCGCGCCCACCGCCGCCGTGACTCTGGTTGTGATGGCCGAGCAGCGCCGGATCGAGGCCGAGCCGGCGGCAGATTTCCGGAAATGCGGTCGCCCGCTCCTCGAGCTTGGCGATGGTGTCGTACTGGATCACGTCGAGCCGGGTCACCAGGGTCTGAGGCTGCCAGTGGCGGTCCATGTACTGCGGATCGTCGTGGCCCAGCGCCTTGACGAACATCTCGAAGGTGAAGGGCTCGGCGGTGCTGGGCAGGACGTCGTAGGCGCGGCAGTACACGCCCTTCAGCCGCCGCACCGCCTCGCCGATCGGCGTGTCGGGCGGCACGATCTTGTCGCGATAGGCGGAAACCAGCCTCGTGTAGGGATTGCGGCAGACGGTGAAGCGGTAATACGGCCTGGCGCCGAACAGCATCTCCATCATCTCGAAGCGCTCGATCGACCAGGCGTAGGTCAGGCCGTTGGTCCAGCGATTGTGCAGGGCGAGCTGGCCCTTGGCCTCCGGCAGCTGCAGCGACTGGCGCAGCAGGGTCTTCCAGGTCGAGCACGAGGCCTTGGGCACCGGGCAGTAGAAGGCGCGCAGATTGCGCATGAAGATCATGTAGTAAAAGGTACTGTCGAGATTCATACCCGCCTCGTGCGCTTTGCGGCGGCAAGGGAACACCGGAATCCGGCTGCTGACCAGCCCCCGGCACCTGGCCTAACATGGGCTATGGACACCGCGCAGCTCAGGCAGTTCGTCGAGCCCTTCTGGGAAGACTCCATCCTGCCGTCGATCACCGAGTACATCCGCATCCCCAACAAGTCGCCGGCCTTCGACCCGCAATGGGTCGAGCACGGCTACATGGAGGACGCCGTCCGCCTGATGGAAGCCTGGGCGCGGCAGCATCTCGGCGCCTTTCCGGGCGCGACCCTGGAGGTCGTCCGCCTGCCCGGCCGCACGCCGCTGCTGTTCATCGACGTGCCCGGCGAGAGCAACGACACCGTGCTGCTGTACGGCCATCTCGACAAGCAGCCGGAGATGAAGGGCTGGGCCGACGATCTCGGACCCTGGCTGCCGGTGCGCAAGGGCGACAAGCTGTACGGCCGCGGCGGCGCCGACGACGGCTACGCGATCTACGCCTGTTTCGCCGCCCTGCTGGCGCTCAAGGAGCAGCGCGTGCCGCGCGCTCGCTGCGTCGTCATGATCGAAGCCTGCGAGGAATCCGGCAGCTACGACCTGCCCTACTACGTCGACCATCTGCTGCCGCGCATCGGCAATCCGTCTCTGGTCGTCTGCCTCGATTCGGGCTGTGGCGATTATGACCGCATGTGGCTGACCACCTCGCTGCGCGGCATCGCGGCCGGCACCCTGACGGTGCGCGTGCTGACCGAAGGCGTGCATTCGGGCGACGCGTCCGGTGTCGTGCCGTCGTCGTTCCGGCTGTTGCGCCGGCTGCTGTCGCGCCTCGAGGACGAGGACACCGGCGAGGTCCGCCTGCCCGAGCTCTACGTCCAGATCCCGCCGCAGCGCATCGCCCAGGCCAAGGAAGCGGCCCGCGTGCTGGGCGACCAGGTCTACGCCCGCTTCCCGTTCGCCGGCTCGACCGGGCCGATGGCCGACGACACCGGCGAGCTGGTGCTGAACCGGACGTGGCGGCCGCAGCTCGCCGTCACCGGCATGGACGGCTATCCGACGCCGGGCAACGCCGGCAACGTGCTGTTGCCCTACTCGACGGCCAAGCTCAGCCTGCGGCTGCCCCCGACCCTGCCGGCGAAGGACGCGGTGCGAACCTTGAAGCAGGCGTTCGAGGCCGAGGCGCCCAACGGCGCGGTGGTCGAGTTCGACGCCGGCGAAGGCGGCCAGAGCGGATGGCACGCGCCGCCGCTGGCGCCGTGGCTGGAGGAGGCGGTGGCGCGGGCCTCGCAGGATGCCTTCGGCACGGCGCCCGCCTACATGGGCGAGGGCGGCTCCATTCCGTTCATGGGCATGCTGGGCGAGAAGTTCCCCGACACTCAGTTCGTGATCACCGGCGTGCTCGGACCGCATTCCAATGCACACGGTCCCAACGAATTCCTGCATATCCCGACCGGCAAGCGCCTGACGATGGCGGTGGCCGGGCTGATCACCGCCCATCACGCGCGGGCGGGAGGCTAGCCGGCGGGGGCAATCTCTCCCATCCGACGCCGGTTGGTCGGCTGGATGCACCTCTTCGGCCAACGCCCTTGCCTGGAGGTAAAATTGGAGCCGGCTACGGTTGCAGCCGGCGCCGGCCGAGCAAGGCCTGCCACGGCGAAGCTTTTCTCCCCGACGACAGTGTCGGGCTCGATCCAGACCGGCTCGGGGATCGGGATCAGGAACCGGCCGCCCCGGGCGCGATAGGCCTGCTGCTGCTTCAACACCTCGCCGGCGAAGTTCCACACCAGCAACAGTACGGCATCGACGGGGTCCTTTCGGCGTCATGCGCAACGCCCTGGCCCACGCCGGTCGTAGCGGGCGGCGGGTCGTCTCGGCCTTCATCGCCACGGCCTTCGCCCAGGACACTGCCAAGCAGGCCAAGGCACAATGGCGCCGCGTCGCCGACCAGCTCAGGCCCACAGTGCCGAAGCTCGCCAAGCTGATGGTCGAGGCCGAGACCGACGTGCTGGCTTACATGACCTACCCTTCAGCACATCGCACGAAGCTCCACTCCACCAACCCGATCGAACGGCTCAACGGCGAGATCAAGCGGCGCACCGAGGTCGTCGGCATCTTCCCCAACGAGGACGCCATAACCCGCCTCGTCGGCGTGATCCTCCTCGAGCAGAATGACGAATGGGCCGTTCAGCGCGCCCGCTACATCACGCTGGAAAGCATCGCCCCTGTCGGCGATGATCCCATCATTGAGTTGCCCACCGTGGCTGCCTGATCAATCCGGCCTTGGCCCGGAAACGCGTGCTTCCCCGCGAGCACCTACACCACGTTACGGGACACGATCCATGGAATTGAGCGACAGGGTCCCGCAGGCAGAGTTGATGCGGGGAGACGAGATGCGTATGCCGGACGAAGTCGCGGCGATGTTGCGGCTGAGCAAGATGGGCTGGGGGTCGACGCGGATCGCGGGCGAGTTGGGCTGCAGCCGCAACACGGTGAGGCGGTATCTCGAGGCTGAGGGCTGGGTGGCCTACCGCCGGCCGCGTCGGGCGAGTGCCCTGTCAGGCCTCGAGGAGTGGCTGGAGGAGCGGTTCTGGCGGCACCGCGGCAACGCCGATGTTGTTCGGCAGGACCTGGAGCGTGAGAACGGGGTCGTGGTCAGCCTGCGGACGGTGGAGCGAGCCGTGGCACGGTTGCGCCAGGCGCAGCGGGCCCAGGCCCCGGGCGACGGTGCGCTTCGAGACACCGCCTGGTCGCCAGCTACAGATCGACTTCGGTGAGGTGGGGGTCGCGATCGGCGGCGAGCCGGTGCGTGTTCATCTGTTCGTGGCGACGTTGGGCTATTCGCGGCGCTGCCATGTGCAGGCCTTGCGGCATGAACGGCAATCGGCCTGGTTCGACGGGATGGAGGCGGCAATCGCAGGCTTCGGCGGAGTGCCGCAGGAGGTGCTGCTGGACAATGCCCGGGCGCTGGTGGAGCACCACGATGCGGCGACGCGCGAGGTGCGCTTCAACGCCCGACTGGCGGCGTTCGCGCGCTACTGGGGCTTCGCGCCGCGCGCCGATTGACACACCGTCAACCTGCTGGACTGCGCGCGTCGCTATGGCGGCGGTGTTGTGATCATGACTTCCGACAAGGTCTACCGACATCCGGGTACCCAGAACGTCCAGGACGCCCGGCTGGGGGGCGTCGAGCCTTACGGCGGCAGCAAGGCCTGCCCTGAGGTCGTTGCCGAGGTGTACGCATGGTCCTTGCTAGAGCCCCAGGGCATCTCGCTCGCCGCCCTGCGCGCTGGCAATGTCGTCGGCGGGGGCGACTGGGCCGCCAATCGCCTCGTGCCGGACGCCGTGCGCGCCTCCTTGAGCGGCCGTCCACTGGCCTTGCGCAGGCCCCAAGCCGTGCGGCCGTGGCAGCACGTCCTCGACGCCGTGCAGGGCCTCCTGCTGGTCGCGCACCACGTCCTCGAGCGGCGCGGCGAGTACAGCGCCTGGAATGTCGGACCGGACCTCGGCGAAACCCGAACCGTGGGCGAGATCGCCCAAGTCGCCGCCGCCTCCTGGGGCAATGAGGCGAGCGGGGTCCTCGACGGCGAGCGACAGTTCGAAGAAGCCGAGGTGCTCACGATCGACAGCGGCCAGATTCGCCGGCAGCTGGGCTACCACCAGCCGTGGCCCCTGGAGAGCGTCGTGCGCGACACTATGTAATGTTATCGTGGCGCGCTTGGCGGCAGCGACGGGTGGGCGTTGACCCTTGTCCAGCTGGAGCGCTATCCCGCGGCCGTCCCCTCAGGCAGCGGCTCGGTGACCGCGGGTGGGTGCGCGCCAGCTGGACCTTCTGCTGAAAGGGCCCTCTGAAGTGTCACCGCAACAGCGCCATCGATCGCTGAGCGTCGCGCCCGCGCAGAGCCGCCCATTGCATGACTCGGCCGCCCGGAAACCGGCCGCCCGACCGGAGCCTCGCGGCCCCGCCAGCTGCCGCGCCAATGTCAGCCTCGAAGCTGAGTTGCCGTGCGCTTGCCGACCCGGTAGCCGGCGACATCGGATCAGACCGGCCACGCCACCCCGCCTTTCGCCTTCCAGATCGCTTCCCAGACCCGCGAGGGCGTGACCGGCATGGCGATATCAGCCACCCCGAGCGGCGCCAAGGCATGAAGGACGGCGTTGGTCACCAAAGCTAGGGCCGGTGTCGTCCCGCCTTCTCCGCCGGGCCTGATGCCCAAGGGATGCGACGATGCCGGAACCTCCATCAAGGCAATGCGAAACGAGGGCATCGTGTCGGCGCGCGGCAGCGCATAGTCCAGGAAGGATGCGGTGACGAGCTGGGCGCTTCCCGGCTCGTAGTGGATGCACTCGAGCAGGGCCTGCCCGACCCCCTGGGTCACCGAGCCGTGCGCCTGACCGTGCAGCACCAGCGGGTTCACCGCCAGGCCGACATCGTCGATGCCCGTCCAGGAGGCGAGGTCGACCCGGCCGGTCTGCGGATCGACCTCGACCTCGCAGACATGGGCGCCGTAGGGGAAGCCGCCGATCTGGTTCATGATCTCGCCGACGGCCTCGAGACCTGCCATCGTCAGCAGCCCGACCGATGCATCGCCGGCGGAGAAGGTCCCGTCGGCGTACCCGACCTCGTCCGGGGCCGCCTGCAGCAGCGACGCCGCACGCTCGACGCCCTGCTTCAGGAACGAATCGACCGCGGCCCGCAGCGCAAGGCTCACCAGGCGCATCGAGCGACCCGAGTGCGATCCGCCGCCGACCGAGACCCGGTCGCTGTCATTGGCGACGAAACGGATGCGATCGAAGGCAATCCCCAGCCAGTCCGAGAGGAGCTGGCAGAAGGTCGTCTCGTGGCCCTGGCCGCTGCTCATCGTGCCGACCACCAGCTCGAGGGCGCCGTCGTCGCAGACCTTGAGTTCGGCGCGCTCGCGCGGAAACCCGCTGGTGACCTCGATGTAGTTGGCAACGGCGATGCCGCGGCACAGTCCGCGCGCTGCCGACTGCACCTGCCGCGTCGCGAATCCCGCCCAGTCCGCCGCGCGCAGGGCGCGATCCATGGCCGCGCCATAGTCGCCGCTGTCGTAGGTGACGCCGACGCCGTTCGTGAAGGGCAGGGCATCGGGCGGTATGAGATTGCGCCGTCGCAGCGCCGCGCGATCGAAGCCCAGGGTGGCCGCCGCGATGTCGATCAGGCGTTCGATGACGAACACCGCCTCCGGCCGTCCGGCGCTGCGATACACCGCGGTCGGCGCCGTATGCGTGAGCACGGCATGTCCCCGGAAGTGCACGGCGGGAATCCGATAGACGCTCTGCATCATCGAAAGACCCTTGCGCAAGGGCCAGAAATAAACCGTCTGGGCGCCCAGATTCATGGTGTTGACGCCGCGCAGCGCCAGGAAATTGCCGTCTGCGTCGAGCGCCAGCTCGGCCGAGGAAGCGAGATCGCGGGCCTGATAGTCGCTCAGGAAGCATTCCTGTCGCGACGCCGTCCAGCGCACCGGCCGCCCGACCTTGCGCGCTGCCCAGGGCAGCAGGGCGTATTCGGGATAGAAGGCGTTGCGGGTGCCGAAATTGCCGCCCATGTCGCCGAACACGCAGCGGCAGCTGTCGAGTGGTACGCCGAGGATGGCCGCCAGCCGTTCTCGCGTGCGCACCACCCCGGCCCCGGATGTCGTTCGCAACGTGTAGCGCGCCGCGACCGGATCGTACTCGCCCAGCACCGAGCGCGGTTCCATCGGCGCGCCCGTCACACGCTGCGCCCAACCTTCGAAACGCACGACGTGAGCGGCGGTCGCGAAGGCCCGCTCCGCTGCCTCGCGATCGCCGACCTCGCAGGTAAGGGCGAGATTGCCGTTGCATTCGGCCCAGACCAGCGGTGCGCCCGGTGCCATGGCCTCCCGAGCATCGACGACCGCGGGGCAAGGCGCGTACTCGACAACGACCTGCTCGGCGGCCTCTTCGGCCTGCCCGGCACTGTCGGCGACCACCAGGGCCACCGGCTCGCCGACGAAGCGCACCGAATCCACCGGCAGCAGGCGGTGCGCCGTCGTGAACACCTCGAAGCCGCGCGGCAGGCGCAGGCGGGCGTCGGGCGGCGAGGCGTAGTCGACATTGTGCGGGATGGCACCGAGTCCATCCGACGCTGCGTCCCGGCCGGTCAGCACGGCCCGCACCCCGGGCATCGCGAGCGCCGCCGTCGCGTCGATCCGCAGGATCGCGGCATGCGCGTGCGGCGAACGCAGGAAGGCGGCGAAGCAAGCCTGGGGGCTCGACTGGTCAGCGGCATAGGAACCGCGCCCGGTGAGGAGTCGCCCGTCCTCGGCGCGCGGAATGGCCGCCCCGATACGCACCCGCCCGCCGGCCAGGTCGGCCGCCGATCCCTTCTCGATCCCGGTCATGGCCTGCTCCCCGCGCTGCTCATTGCGCCGGAATTCCGAGTTCCTTGATCAGCGCCCCGGTGCGGGCCATGTCGGCCCTGAGGGCGGTCCGCAGGTCCTCGGGGCCGCTCGCAACGACGACGCCGCCCCGTTCGCCGAGCGCCGACACGAAGCCCGGCTCGCGGGCGATGTCCATCAGGCTGTCGACGAGCTTGCCCGCGGCTTCGGCCGGCAGACCCGCGGGGGCGAGCAAGGCCCACCAGGTCACGTCGACGAAGCCGGGAAGGGTCGACGCGACGGGCGGCACGTCGGGCAGCGCCGACGACGGCCGGGCACTGGTCACGGCCAGGGCGCGCAGCTTGCCGGCGCGGATCAGCGGAAAGGCGCTGGGAAGATTGTCGAACATCATCTGTACTTGGCCCGCCAGCAGGTCCTGCAAGGCCGGCGTCGAGCCCTTGTAGGTGATGCCGACGATGTCGATGCCGGCGGCACGCTTGAACGCCTCGGCCTGCAGATGCGTGGACGAGCCCACGCCGACGCTGCCGTAGTTCACCGAGCCGGGCTTGCGCCGCGCGATGTCGATCAGCTCGGCGACGGTGCGGGCGGGAAAGTCGGGATTGACCATCAGCACGTTGGGGAACTCGATCATGCGCTGCAGCGGCGTGAAGTCGCGTTCCGGATCGTATCCGAGCGTCTTCATCAGCCACGGGTTGGTCGCCAGGGTGCTGGCCGGCGCGCAAAGCAGCGTGTGGCCGTCCGGCCGCGCGTGCGCCACGGCAGCGGCGCCGATCGCGCCGTTGGCACCCGCCTTGTTCTCGACCAGCACCGACACGCCGAGCCGCTCGGCGAGCCGGCCGGCGACCAGCCGGGCGAGATAGTCGCCGAGTCCGCCCGGTGGATAGGGCATGACGATGGTGATGGGCGCGCTGCCCGGGAACTGCGCGAGGGCCGATCCGGCGGCGCCGGTCAGGCCAATACCGGCCAGGGAGCCGATGACCGTGCGGCGGCGCATCACTGCGGCCGCGGCGGCAGCTTTTCGACCGCCGTCGTCCATTTGCGGATCTCGCCCCGCTCGAAGTCGCGCGCCGCCGCGACGCTCGTCGGAAACGCCTCGGCCTGGAGGGCTGCCAGACGCTCGCGCACGTCCGGAAGCGTGAGCGCCTCGCCGATCGCCCGGTTCAGTCGCTCGATGATCGCCGGCGGCACGCCCGCCGGCGCCCAGACTGCGTACCAGCTGGTGACGTCGAAGTCGGCCATGCCGAGCTCGGCCAGCGACGGGACGTCCGGCGCGTAGCTCGAGCGCTCGCGCGAGGTTACGGCGATCGCCCGCATCTTGCCGTCGCGGATGAACGGCAGGGCCGTCGCCAGGCTGTCGAACATCAGGTCGACCCGGCCGTTGATCACGTCGAGCTCGGCCGGCGGCGCGCCGCCGTAGGGCACGTGCGTGAGATCGAGCCCCTGCTGCGCCTTGAAGATCTCGCCGGCCAGATGCACCACCGTGCCGGCACCCGACGAGGCGAAGGTGAGCTTGCCAGGGTCGGCCTTGGCCGCGCGGACGATGTCGGCGAGGCTCTTGAAGCTCGAGGCGGGATTGACGACCAGCACGTTGGCATTCTTCGAGAGGGTCGCGACGATCTGCAGGTCCTTCTCGATGTCGAACTGCAGGTCCTTGTACCACGACCGGCCGATGGCGTAGTTGGTGCCGCCGACCAGCAGCGTGTAGCCGTCCGCCGGCGCCTTGGCGACGATCGCGGCGGCGATGTTGCCGCCCGCCCCGACCTTGTTCTCGACCACGACCGGCGTGCCCAGAGTTCGGCTGAGCTTGTCGGCGAGCAGCCGGCTCAGGATGTCGGTGGGACCACCGGGCGCAAATCCCAGCACGATCTTGATCGGCTTGTCCGGGTAGTCGGCAGCCGCGGCGCCCGACAACGGAACCATGGCCAGCGCCGCGCCGCCGAGAAGCAGCCGCCGGCCCGGGCCGACCTTGCGCGGACGTCCGTCTTCCAAGTCCATCATGCCCCCTCTCGCCTCTCGCCATCGCCGCGCGTCGTGAACAGGAACGGCCATCCGACGCGCAGCAGCTTGAGCAGCAGCCAGTAGATCACCATCGAGAACGGCCAGTTGGTCACGATCTTCCCCGATGGCGCCGCATAGTAGTTGTGGCAACCGGTGGTCCAGGTGGTCCGGGACGCCTTGCGCTGCAGCCAGGCATTGTATCGGCGCTGCACCGCAGCGCCGACCTCGACCGAGGTCCAGCCGCGGCGCGCCATCCGGGCGATTGCCGCGGCGGCGTAGGCGGCTTGGCACTCCAGGATGAACAGGATCGAGCCGGTGGCCGAGTTTGAGTTCGGGCCGTAGAAAGTGAAGAAGTTGGGAAAGCCGTGATGGCAAAGACCGAGGAAGGCTTCCGGCCCAGCCAGCGCCTCCCAGCGGCCGTGAAGATCGGCACCGTCGCGACCGGTCACCCGCAAGGTCGACAGGAAGCTCGCGGCCTTGAAGCCGGTCGCCATGACCACGACGTCGGCCGGTCTCTCGATCCCGTCATCGGCGACGACGCCGTGCTCGGTGAAGGCGACGACCGGCCGGCTCACCAGCTCGACGTTGTCGCGATTGAAGGTCGCCAGATAGTCCGGATCGCGTACCGGACGCTTGCAGTTGAACGGATAGTCCGGCGTCAGCGCCGCACGGATTGTCGGGTCCCTCACCGACCTGTCCAGCCAGGCAAGGCACGCCTCCGTGCGCGCCCGATGCACCTTGCTGCCGGGGACGACCACCGAGGCCAGCCTCTCGCGCTGCCAGAACTGCTTCCAGCGCTCGAGTCGCGTTCGCCAGGGATGGGTGCGCAGCCAGCGGCTCTCCTCCGGAGAGACCGCGCGGTCGTCGTTCGGGATCACCCAGCCCGGCTCGCGCTGGTACACGCGCAGGTGCCCGGCGCGCGGCGCGATCGACTTCACGATCTGCGCCGACGAAGACCCGGTGCCGATCACGGCGACCCGACGATGCGTGAGGTCGACGTCCTGCCAGCGCGCACTGTGCATGACGATGCCGCGGAACAGATCCAGGCCCGGCAGGCTCGGCCAGTGTGGATCGTTGAGCAGCCCGACGCAGCTGATGACCACGTCGAAGCCGACCGTCTCTCCGGCGTCGGTGGTCACCGACCACTGCCGGCGATCGTCGATCCAGCGCAGCTCGGCGACGCCGGTCCCGAAGCGGCAGTGCGGCAACAGGCCGTGCTCGCGGGCCGTCTCCGCCAGATAGTCGAGGATCTCCGCCTGCGGCGCGTTGATTCGGCTCCAATCGTACTTGGGCTTGAACGAGAAGGAGTACAGGCGGGATTGGATGTCGCACGCCGCCCCCGGGTACCGATTGTGATACCAGGTGCCACCGGGGCCGGACGCCCTGTCGAACAGCGTGAAGCGCGTGAGCCCGCGACGCTGCAGCATGATGGCGGCGGCGATGCCGCCCGGGCCGGCGCCGATGATGCAGATCGAGGGCTGCCGGCGCACGCGATGGTCCTAGGCGACGCGCCAGACCTGCCGGCCGTCGCGGGTCGGCTCGGCGGTGCCGGCCGATCCGACGGGCTCGATGGCTCCCGACACCAGGAAGTCCATCATCGCCGCCTCGGGTTCGGCGCGCGCCAGGAACCGCCGCCCGTCGGGCGCGCGGCCGACGATGGTGCCGTGCACGGGCGCGCCGTCCCGGTCATGGGCGACGGTGTAGGACTCGACATGGCCCGGCCCGACATAAGCAGGATCGAAGATCGGAACCGGCTCGCGCAGCGCGTCGGCCTGGGGCTGGACATCGAAGTCGCGGTCCACCGCTGCGTTCAGGATCGGCCGGCGGCTCAGCACCAGGGCGTGGGCCTCGCTGAGGTATCCGCCATTGCCGAAAAGCAGGCCGTTGGTGCCATCCCGGCGAAGCGCTTCGACCATGGAAGCCGCGGCGTGCATCATGTAGTTGCGGATCGGCCCGCCGGCGAAGGTCAGACCGCCGGCCACGCTGAGGGGCCGGCCGTCGCGAAGACCGAGAACCCGCCGCGCATGCTTGGGCACGCAGGGAAAGCAGCTGTACAGCTCGACATGGTCGAGCGAGCCGGCCGCCATCTGATTTCGCTCGAGCACCAGGGCCAGCGTGGCGCGCAGGCTGGCCGACGAGTCCAGACGGTCGCGCGCCAGCACATCCTGGGGCTCCGTGGCGGCAGCCCCGGCGCCGACGAACACCAGCCGGTCCTCCGGAATGCCGAGCGCTCGCGCCCGCGCGTAGGAGCAGACGATCAAGGCCGCACCCTGGTTGACGCTGTTGTTGGCCACCAAGAGGGTCGAGTAGGGAAAGCACAGCCGCCTGTTGCCGGGCCCGGTCGTCAGGATCTCCTCGACGCTGTAGGCGCGGCGGATCCAGGCATGGGGATTGCGCGCCGCGACGGACGACAGGTCGGCCCAGATGCGGGCCGACTCCTGCTGCGCTTCGGCCAAGGGCTGGCCCCAGGCCGCGCGCATGGCATTCTCGAACAGCGGATAGATCTCGATCGGCGTCACCAGGCCATAGTCGCGCCGAATGTCCTGCGCCGCCGCTTCCAGGTGCTTCTTCATCATGTCCGACCGGCCGCCCGCCGCCCTGGTGGCGAGGCGCTTCTCGGTGCGATAGGCCTCGGCGCCGGCGACGATGCAGGTTTCGGCCTCGCCGCGCGCGATGCGCAGCGCCGCCCGGTTGAGCAGCAGCATCGGCGTGTTGCCGTGGCCGTACACGAACTCCGGCCGGCGGCGCAGTCCGGGCAGCGCGCCGGCCAGCGTGTCCTCGATGCCCGCCATCGGCGCCGAGAAGAGGCGCACCAGCTCGAGGCTGTCGATACGCTCGAGGACCCGCTCGCCGGCCTCCGCGCCGGCCCGAGCGATGGCCTCCTGCATCAACCCGCCGGCATCCAGGGCCTTGGAGAGATCTTCCTCGCGGTCGTTCACCTGGCCGATGCCGACGATCACGGGCGCGCGGTCGAGACTGATCACCTGGCCTCCCTGATGGCGTTGGCATATTCGGGAGGCCAAGCATGTCGATCAAGGCGGGCTTGCGCACGCAATGCGGCGTGCGGAACGCACCTCCGCCACGCGGTCGTCGAGGATGCTCAGCCGAACGTGCGACGATGACTGCGCGTCATCAGCTCGTCGAGGCGAGCGCCCGGCTCGAAGTCGGCCATGTCCTGGGGCCGCTGCAGGCCGGGAAGCTGGCGCGGGCAGTCGGAGGGTATGCCGATCGTCTGGGTGACGGGATAGAGCGCCGACCAGGCCGGCACCGCCGCATAGTCTTCCTCCTCGTCGGCGACATGCGTGTCGCGGATCTTGCCCGAGGCATGCTCGATCTCCATGCCCATCATCGTCGTCGCCTTGAATTCCTGGGCGTTCGGCTGCCGGATCAGGCGCGAGCGGCCGGGATAGATGCGGTCGATGAAGCGGTCCATCAGCACGCGCTTGCGCTCGGCATCCTCGACAACGTGCGCCGTTCCGAACGCCATGGCCGACCGGTAGTTGACCGAGTGATGGAAGCCTGAGCGGGCCATCACCAGCGCGTCGAGATGGGTCACGGTGAGGCACACCGGCACGCCTGCCGCCTGGGTGCGGATCATCCGGCTGGCCGAGGAACCGTGCCAGTAGAGATGATCGTCCTCGCGCCAGAAGGCGGTCGGCGTGCAGTAGGGCCGGCCGTCGATCACGTAGGCGATGTGGCAGACCAGGGCGGCATCGAGAATCTCGTAGACGGTCTTGCGATCGTAGCGGCCGCGCTCGTGAACGCGCCGTACTCGGTTC
This sequence comes from Reyranellaceae bacterium, assembly GCA_046349275.1. Lineage (GTDB taxonomy): Bacteria > Pseudomonadota > Alphaproteobacteria > Reyranellales > Reyranellaceae > Reyranella. The sequence goes on from JAXMCN010000012.1 coordinate 108,178, forward strand.
ACGGAAGTGACGCCGAAGGACTCGGCGGTATTCTCGGCCGAATGGCCGCGCACGGATGTCTGGTCGCTCATGCTGAAGTCTCCGGGACGGTTGCGCGGCGCACCGTGCCGCCATAAAGGTCCAGGAGAAAGTGCCAGATCCGACATTCTGGCCTGGACCAGTCATGCCCAGCCCCGTCCCGCCGGCCGCCCCGCTCGGTCTCGTTCTCGACCCGCGGTCGCGCCTGCCGCTGCATCGTCAGATCGGCGAGCAGATCCGTCGCGCGATCCTCGAGCGGAGATTGGCGCCCGGCCAGCGACTGCCCTCGTCGCGTCGGCTCGCGGAAGAGCTCGCGGTGGCGCGCGGCACGGTGCTGCTGGCGCTCGATCGGCTGGCGGCCGAGGGCTACCTCGTCGCTCGAGCCCAGTCGAGCCTGTCGGTGGCGAAGGATCTGCCCGACGAGATGCTGGCGCCGCCGCGATGGACGGCACCTTTGCCGAGCGCCGGCGATGCGGCCGCAATGCCGGCATTGTCGCGGCGCGCGCGGAGCGTGATGCGCCACGCGGTGCAGCCAACCCTGCGCGAGGCGCCCCGGGCGTTTCCGACCGGCCAACCGGACCGCGGGACCTTCCCTTTCGCCTTGTGGGCGAGGCTCCTCGATCGCGAATGGCGAAGGCCTTCGTGGGACGTGGCGGGCGCACCGCACCCGTTCGGCCATGCCGGATTGCGAGTGGCGATCGCGGCCTACCTGGGCGCGGCGCGCGGCTTCGCCTGCGAACCGGACGCCGTCGTGATCACCACCGGCGTGCGCCAGAGTCTCGCGCTTCTGGCTTGGCTCGTGCTCGACCCTGGCGAGGCCGCCTGGATCGAGGAACCGGGCTTCGTCGGCACACGCGAGGCATTGGCCGCCGCCGCGGTGCACGCCGTACCGGTGCCCGTCGATGCCGCCGGCTTCGCCGTCGAGCATGCCCTCACGCGCGCGCCGCGAGCCCGACTTGCCATCGTGGCGCCGGCTCACCAGTTTCCTCTCGGCGCGATGATGGGCCTGCAGCGCCGGCTCGAGCTGCTGAGCTGGGCCGAGCGAAACGGAACGTGGATCGCCGAGGACGATTTCGACGGCGAGTATCGCTATTCCGGACGGCCTCTGGCTCCGCTGCGCGCGCTCGACCGCAGCGGCCGGGTCGCCTATCTCGCGAGCTTCTCCAAGCTGCTCTTCCCGGCCTTGAGACTGAGCTACATCGTGCTGCCCGAGTCCCTGGTCCCGGCAGCGACCCGCCGCATGGCGGCGGAGCCCGTACGTCCCTCCCTGCTGGGCCAGGGAGCCTTGGCGCGCTTCATCGCCGACGGTCACCTCGCCACGCATCTGCGACGCACGCGCCTGCTCTATGCCGCCCGTCAACGCGCCCTGCTCGCCGGGCTGGAGCGGCATCTCGCACCATGGCTCTCGAGCACGGCCGATCCCGGCGGCATGCATCTCGTTGCCCACCCGGCGCGACGCGTCGCCGCGCGCTTCGACGACCGCATCGTCGCATCTGCCGCGGCCATGGCGGGGCTGGCCGTTGCGCCACTCTCTGCCTGCTACGCCGCACGACGGCGCCGGCACGGCCTGATCCTCGGCTATGCCGGCACCACGGAAGAGGATCTGGCAGCGGGCTGCGTGGCGCTTTCCGAGGTGCTGCGGCGGACCGTGTCCGCCCCCGGCGTCCGACAAGCCGGTCGTCGATCGGCGAAGTCGCGTGTACTGTGGCGTGGGGACGAGCCGAAATGAACTGCACCATCTGCGACGGAAACAGCTTCTTCACGCTCAATGTGCTCTGGCCTGAGCTGATCGCGGCCTGGGAACTCGGGCCCGAGGAGGTCGCCTACGTAAACTTGCAGCAGGGATATGGCTGCTGGGGATGCGGCGCCAGCCTGCGCGTCATGGCGCTGGGCAAAGCCATACGCCATGCCGTGAGCACCTCGCGGACCATGCGCGACCTGACTGGCGATCCGCGCCTCGCACGCCTGCGACTGCTCGACATCAACGGCGCATACCCGATCTCGGATGCCCTTGCCGCCCTGCCCGGCTACCGGCGCGGCGACTTTCCGGACGTCAACATGGAGTCCTTGCCCTACCCCGACGGCAGCTTCGACCTGGTCGTCCATTCGGACACGCTGGAGCACGTGCCGAACCCTATCCGAGGGCTTGAGGAATGCCGGCGCGTCCTGGCGCCGGGCGGCCGACTCTGCTTCACCGTGCCCATCGTCGTCGGGCGCATGACCCGAAGCCGCAAGGGCCTGCCGAAGAGCTGGCACGGGCAGCCGGGCTCCAACCCCGACGACTTCCTGGTTCACAGCGAGTACGGGGCCGATGCCTGGACGCAGGTCATGCGAGCGGGCTTCGGCCACGTCGCGATCCACCAGATGCGCTACCCCGCGGCGGTATCGATGACGGCCTGGGACGATTGAGCGCCGCGCGGCGCCACGCCGACGGGCTGGCCCCGAAACAGTGCCGGAACCAGCGGGAGAAAGCGCTCAGGCTCGCGAAGCCCAGCATGTCCGCCAGGAGGCTGAGCGGCCGGTCACGCCCGGGCAATGCCCGGGTCACGATCTCGGTGCGCACCGAATCGACGAGCGCCGAGAAGGTCAGCCCCTCGTCGGCCAGCTTGCGATGCAGGGTGCGGCGGTTGATGCCGAGCTGCTCGGCCACCAGCTCGACCCGGCATCGCCCGGTCGACAGCTGCAGCGAGACCAGCTCGCGGACCTTGTCCGACAGAAGCGCATTGGGACGGGCCAGAAGCGACTCGAGGTGCAGGCGGGCGTAGCGCGCCAGCGCCGGGTCGGAGGCCGGAATGGCCCGATCGAGATCGCGCGAATCGCAGACGATCCCGTTGAACTCGTGGCCGAACTCGACCCGGCCGGCGAACAGGCGCCGATGCGTGTCGCGTCGTCGCGGCGCGCCGTGGGCGAAGCAGACCAGTGGCTTCCAGTGCGGACCGACGAGCGAGCAGAGCACGCGATAGAGCACGCCGACCGTCAGCTCGACGCCTTGGCGGATCGGCACCAGCCCGCGCACACGAATCTCGACGCCGACGATCGCCAGGCCATCGCGCTCGTCGAGGCGCAAAGACAGGGATTCGTTGTGCAGCCGGATGTAGCGCATCAAGGAGGTCAGGGCGTCGCGCACCGTCGCCTCCTCGCGCACCAGCAACCCGACTGGACCGAGGATCGACAAGGTCCGGGTCTCGGCCAGGCGCAGCCCGAAATCCTCGACCTTGGCGGCCTGCGCCGAGACCTCGAGCAGTCGGCCCATGGCGCCGGCGGGCAGCCGGATGTCGGGATCGTCGAGGCAACGCTTGTCGATGCCGGCCTTGGCGAGCAGCCGCAGCGGATCGAGCCCCAGGGAGCGGGCGATGCTCGGATAGGAGTCCAGGCAGGCGCTGCGGATGAGGTCGGTCATCGGGTCCGGCTGAACTAGGCAGGTTCCGGGACCGACCTGTCAAACCATGACCGTGCCGGAGCAAGGCAGCCGCGGCCGATGCGGTCGGCCGCCGGAACGGTTGTCCCGAGAAGTCAAACCCATGTCCCCGATTATCAAACTCCTCCCTCGGGCGCGGCGTATATGCAGGATCGCAAAGACTGCCAAGCAAGAACGCCGAGGAAACCGTTCCATGCACCTTGCAGCCACCGACACGGACCTGGGGCCCGCCTCGCCGCCGCGCGAGGGCTGGTTGGTGCCGCCGCGCCAGGCTTGGTTCGCCTTCGTCATGGCCTTCCTGCTGATGACCGTCGACTTCGTCGATCGGCAGGTCGTGGTGTCGATGTTCCCGGCCCTGAAAGCCGAGTGGGGCCTGTCCGACAAGCAGCTCGCGGCCCTGGTCTCGTCAGTGTCCGTCACCATCGCCCTGTTCTCCTTCCCGATCGCGCTGGTGGCCGACCGTTGGAGCCGGGTGAAGAGCATCGCCGCCATGGCCGTCGTCTGGAGTCTAGCGACGATCGCCTGCGGCCTGTCGCGCACCTACGGCCAGCTGCTCGCTGCGCGCGCCGTCGTCGGACTGGGCGAGGCCGGCTATGGCGCCGCCGGCGGCGCCCTGCTCACCAGCATGTTCCCGGCCAACCGGCGCGCCACGGTGATCGGCGGCTTCCTGGCTGCCTCGGCCATCGGCTCGGTCCTCGGTGTCGTGCTCGGCGGCGCGATCAGCGCACGCTGGGGCTGGCAGGCCGCCTTCGGCCTGGTCGGTCTGCCTGGGCTCGCCCTGGCGCTGCTGTTCCTCGCCGTACGCGACTACCGCACCGTGCCGTTGCTCGAGGCCGCCCCGCAGAGCCGGGCAGCAGTGCGCATGGGCGCCGGCGCCGTGCTGCGCGCCCTGATCGCGCCACGCTCGGCCCTGGCCGCCTATGCCGGCGGCGCCCTGCAGCTGCTCGCCGTCTCGACCGTCTACGCCTGGCTGCCCAGCTACCTCAACCGCTACCATCATCTGGCGATCGACCAGTCCGGGCTGCGCACCGCCGTCGTCCTCCTGGCCGGAAGCGTCGGCATCGTGGCCTGGGGCTACGCCGCCGACCGACTGGCGCATCGCGACCGCCGCGCCAAGCTCGTGGTGCCGGCGGCTTGCATGATCGTCACCGCCCTTCTGCTCTCCACCGCCTTCGCTGCCATGCCGCCCGGCGACCTGCAGTTTCTCACGATCGTCGCCGGCGGGTTCATGATGACCGCCGCTTCCGGCTCGGTGCCGTCGGTCGCGATCGACGTCATTCACCCGGGCTTGCGGGCGACCGCGGCCGCCATGGTCGCGGTGGTGCAGAACCTGCTCGGCCTCGCCGCTGGGCCGTTCATCGCCGGCGCCCTGTCGGACGCGTTCGGGCTCGCCACGGCGCTCGCCGTCATGCCGTTGTTCTGCATCGCCGCCGCGCTGGCGATGCTGGCCGGCGCCCGCGCCTATCCGGCCGATCTTGCCCGCGCCCAGGCCCGGTCCCCGATCATCACTGCCGACTGAAGGAGCTCCCGATGACCACCCCTGATCCCGCCGCCCCTCCCGCGACGCCCGTCACCGACCGGCTGCGCGCCACCGGCAACTTCAATCCGGCCTGGAACGAGATGGCCGATCTCGACCCGGTGTGGCTCGAGAAGTTCCTCGACATGGGCATGAAGCCGATGACGTCGGGCGTGCTCGATCCCAAGACTCTCGAGTTCCTCGCCATCGCCGTCGACGCGTCGTGCACGCATCTCTACGCCCCCGGGGTGCGCCGCCACATCCGCAAGGCGCTCGAGCTCGGCGCGACCAAGGAGGAGATCCTGGCCGTGCTGCAATGCGTCAGCGTGCTCGGCATCCATTCCTGCGCGCTCGGCGTGCCGATCCTCGTCGAGGAGCTGGCCGCCCGCAACCAGTCCACCCCGCGTTGACCGACGACAAACCCAAGGAGACGAACGATGCACTTCCTCGATGATTCGCTGCTGCCCGAGAACCAGGAAAAGCTGGTGATCCAGGTCGCGCCGTACGGGCCCGAGTTCCTGCCCGAGGATTCCGACGACATCCCCGTGAGCCTGGAAGACCAGGTCCAGAAGGCGGTCGACTGCTACAATGCCGGCGCCACGGTGCTGCACGTGCACTGCCGCGAGGCCGACGGCAAGGGCTCCAAGCGGCTCTCCCTGTTCAACGAGATGCTGGCACGCCTGCGCGCCGCGGTGCCCAAGATGGTGCTGCAGGTCGGCGGCTCGATCTCCTTCGCCCCCGAAGGTGAAGGCGCCGAGGCGAAGTGGCTGAACGACGACACCCGCCACATGCTGGCCGACCTGAAGCCGACCCCGGACCAGGTGACGATCGCTATCAACACCAACCAGATGAACGTCTGCGAGCTGATGAGCGCCGACGACGTCGCCGGCACCTCGTTGGCGCTGCCGCCCTACCAGGAGGCCTATCGCGAGATGTGGATCCCCTCGGGACCGGCCTTCGTCGAGGAGCATCTGAAGCGCTTGCAGGCCGCCGGCATCCAGCCGCACTTCATGCTGGGCGACGCCGGCCAGCTCGAGACCGTCGAGCGCCTGATCCGGCGCGGTGTCTACAAGGGACCGCTGGTGCTGAACTGGGTCGCGATCGGAGGCGGCAGCGACGGCCCCAGCCCGTACAACATGATGGAGTTCATCCGCCGCACGCCGGACGGGGCGGTCCTGACCCTCGAGTCCTTGATGCGGCACGTCGCGCCGGTCTGCACGATGGCGATCGCCATGGGCCTGCACGTGCGCGTCGGCATCGAGGACAATCTGTGGGGCCGCAAGGGCGAGCGCATGAGCTCGGTGCAGCAGGTCGAGCAGATGGTGCGCATCGCGCGCGAGCTGCATCGCGAGGTGGCGAGCGGCGAAGACGCGCGGCGCATCTACCAGATCGGCACCCGGTACGGCTCGACCGACGAAACCCTGGCGCGGCTGGGCTACCCGCCGAACCGCCAGCGGGGCGAACGCGGGACGCCGGTGACCGCGCCGGCCGCGATGGCGCGGCGCGCCGCGGCGTAGACAGGCCTGGTGCCGCGTCGGGCGACGTCACCTCTCGTCCCGGCAGGACACCGAGCCGCTACCAGGCAACGCGGCTCGGATGGGACGGCGTGACGATGCCGTCCAGCTCGGTCGCCGTGCCGAAATTTCCCCATCCCGACCCGTTGTGCGCGAACCCGTAGAACGGGCTGGAGCCGTCATTGTGGACGGCATTGTCGTGGACCTGCCAGCCGCTCTGGTAGGTCAGCAGGGCGTAGGCGAAGTTGACGATCGTGTTGTTGGACACGTGGCCGGTGCCTGTCATCTCGATCGCCACCCCGATCTCGCCGGCATCGTTCGGGCCGCGCGAGATGAAGTTGCCCGAGACCGTCGTGTTCTCGGCGGCCTGGCCGACCAGCGAGATGGGCAGCAGCGTGCCCGAGCCGCCGCGATTGTCGAAGTCGTCGAAGAAATTGTCGGTGACCGTCAGGCCGGAGAAATGCTCCGCCCCGTGCAGCGACGGGCCCACCTCGATCGCCGCCCGTTGGGTGCCGAGGAAGACGTTGCGGGTGATCACGATGTTGCGCCCGAGGTTGCGGTCGGCCGTGATCGGCTCCTGGATCGCGATCGGCTCCCAGCAGCTCGTGAAGTGATTGCCGTCGAAGGTGATGTTGTCGAGATTGTACATGCCGAGGACGTTGCCCCCGGCGCGATTGAAGTCATTGTTGACCACCGTCGCGAACGAGCTGCCGTTCATGCGGATGGCCGAGCCGTCGTAGCCGTTGCTCGCCTGGTCGTTGAACGTGCAATTGCCGACGGACCAGCGGGTGGCGTCGTCCGCGTTGACCAGGCTGCCTTGGAAGACGAACCCCTGACCCGGCGCCTTGCCGCGTATCGTCCAGCCGGACTGGCCGGAAAAATCGAAGGCTCCCCGGGTTCCCGCGCCCGGCGCATGGACGATCTCGACCGGTCCGTCGGCCAGCACCGTGATGCCCGATTTGCCGATGACGGTCCCTCCCTTGAAGTCGAACCGCGTGTTGCCTGGAAAGACCAAGGTGCCGCCCGGGTCGAGCGCGTTGAGCTTCTCCTGGATGGTGGCGAGGCTGTCGCCTTCCATCACGTGGGCGATGGGGCCGCGAGGCTCGCCGCCCTGCCCGGTATCGCCGCCGGAGCTCGGCGTCATTGGCGGAGGCCCGGCGGAGTCGGGAGGGGAGACCGCGTCGCGGCCCGGAACGTAGTCGCGGGCGGATCGGGAGATGGTGCCGAAGGCATCGACACCGACGACGCCGTAGGAATGAAAGGCGAAGGCGTCCGCGGCGCCGGTCACGCTCCAGGCGCCCGCGCTGTCGGCTGTCGCACTCCCCACCAGGGTCAGTCCCTCGTAGACCAGGATGGTGCTGCCTGGCGTGCTCGCGCCCGACAATCTCACGCGGCCCTTCCCGAAGGTCGCCTTCGTGACGGTCGGATTTGCTCTGTCTCTTGCCATGCATCCTCCTGATCGCGACCGCATTGATACGGCGACGTCAGGTTCCCTGCGGAGACGGTGCGGCAGCAAAGCCCTGTATTTTGGGTTCCCGAACGGCCGGCGTTTTGTTCCCGTTGCGCCCGGCGGCGGGGGTCATCCGAACCTTCAGGCGCCCCCAGAGCGAGCCAGACCCTCGATGGCCGCCCGAAGCCCGGCCAGGGTGACGACGCCGCTCGGTCGCGCGCCGGCTTGGCCAGGAGAGGAATCGGGCGATAGGCGGGCGAGGTGGAGCAGCGGCGGCGCGTGGCCATCGCCCGTCGCGAGGCCGGGCCCGTCCTCGCAGTCCTCTCCCAGGATCACCAGGTCGTACTTGGAGTCGCGCAGGCGCGCCTGTGCCGTCGCGCGATCCGCAGCGACGTCGCCGACATGGCCCGACCTCTCCACCAACGCCTTCAGCAGGATCTGAGTCGTCGGCAGCGGCTCGACGATCAGGATGCGGAGACCGGCGACCGGCGACTTTTGCCAGCCTTCGGGCACGGCGACGGGCACCTCGATCCAGAAGGTCGTCCCCCTCCCCGCGCCTGAGTCGACGCCGATCTCTCCGCCGAGCGCCTGCACCAGCTGGCGGCTGATCGCCAGGCCGAGTCCGGCCCCGTCGGTGCGGTGCAGGACATCGCCGCCCGGCTCGAAAGGCCTAAACAGGCCGCGTCGAGCCTCTTCGGACAGGCCGGTGCCGGTGTCCCTGACCTCCAGCCGCAAGTGCAGGGACGATCCGCTCCGGGACACCGGCAGCACGGTGACGGAAACGCTTCCTTGCGTCGTGAACTTCACCGCATTGTCGAGGAGGTGATCGAGGATCCGCCGCAGCTGGGTGGCATCGCCGACCAGCGTGGCGGGGCAGTCCGGATCGATCCACGCCGCGATCCCCAGGCGCTCCGCACCGGGCAGCGCGCGGGCCGCGCCCAGCGCGTGCTCGACGAGCTTCGACACGTCGAACGGCTTGCGTTCGATGGCGACGGTGGCGGGCTCGGTCGAGTAGTCCAGGATATCGTCGACCAGGCGTGTCAGCCGATCGCCGGCCTGCTCGATCAGCGCGACGTGCTTTGCCTCCTCGGGCTTCAGCTTGGCGGAGGCGAGCAACGCCGAGAGGCCGACGATCGCGTTGAGCGGCGTGCGAAGTTCGTGGCTCATGTGCGCCAGGAAGGCTGCTTTGGAGCGGTTCGCCGCCTGCGCCTCGCCATAGGCCTCGCGCAGCGCCTGCTCCGAACGCAGCCGTCGCGAGATGTCCCGCAAATAGATGAGCGACTGGTCGCTGCCCGACGCGGCCGTTCGCACCACCTTGATCTCGCAGGGAAACTCCATTCCGTCGCCGCGGATCGAGATCCGCTCAACAGTTCGCCCCGAGGCCGCGCCCTCGACGATGCCGAGGAAGTCGTGCAGGGCCTCGCGCGAGATCGGCTTCAGCCGCGCCGGCACCAGCAGGTCGACGACGTCGCGGCCGAGCACGTCGCCGCGCCGCCGTTCGAGCGTCGTCTCGGCCGACCTGTTGAAGTCGACGATGCGATCGTCGTCGTCGATTCCGATGATGCAGTCCCGGCTCAGCTCGATGATCTGGCGCAGCCGGCTTTCGCTGTCCGCCAGGGCGCGCTCCCGTCGCTTGAGCTCGGTGATGTCGACGCGCAGGCCGACCGTGCCGCCATCGGGAAGGCGACGCTCAAGGATGCGGATCCAGCGACCATCCGCCGTCGGCTGCTCGATCGGCTCGCTCGGATGGCGATGCCGCTGCAGCCGCGCCTCGAGCCAGTCGGCTTCACGCCCCACGGCCTCCGGATACAAGCCTCGCCTCAGGCCCTCCTTCAGCCCTTCCTCGTACGTCATGCCGAGCGGATACTCGCCGTACATCTGGACGAAGGCGGCGTTGAACGCGACCATGCGATCCGTCGGGTCGAACAGGATGAATCCGTCGGGCAGGGCATCGATGGCAGCGCGCAGTCGCGGCGATAGCTCGCCCGACGACGATTGCTCGTCCGCGGGGTCGAGGCGAACGACGATCGACCGACCTTCCCGGCCGCGGACCTCATCCACGACGATCCCGACGGTCGCGTCCGGAACCGCCGGCGCGAGCCGGGCCGGCAGCGCGAGGGCGCCGGACAGGGCGGCCGCCAGCATCGTCACCGCGGCACTAAGCAGCGGGATCTCCCGGTAGTGATCCGGCAGGTCGTCCTCGCCCAAGCCTAGCAAGGCGCGCGCGCGGGCGTTGACGGATAGGATCCGTCCCCGCTCGTCGAGCATGAGAAGGCCACTCATGGCATGTCCCTCGCCGTCAGGCGGCCATCGACAGGCGTGTCTTCAACGCCTCCATCGCCGCGCGGCCGGCAACCGCCAACCGCGTCGCGTTTTCCGCGACGCCGGCATCGTCGGCGAGCTCGGTCGCCGTCGCGGCTTCCGCCGCGCGTACCGCGCCGAATTGATGGAACAGGCCGGCCAGGCGATGCGCCGCCTTGCGCGCGGCGGCGGCGTCGCCGGCGTCGCAGGCCCGCTCGATCGCCGCCAGCGACTCGGCCGCGTCCTCCCGGAAGCGGGCCACGAGCCGCGCGAAGGCCTCCTCGCCGACCGCGTCGCGCAGATCGGCGAGCGCGCTCTCGTCGATCTCCTCGCCCGCCGAGAGAGGTTCGGCTTCGGCCGCAGAGGGCGGCACCGTCTGCTCCAGCATCGCCGTGAGCTGGGGCAGCCGCAGCGGCTTGCTGAGATAGGCCGTCATGCCCGCGAGCTGGGCCCTCGCCCGGTCGGCCGGTTGCGCGAAGGCCGTCACCGCGACGATCGGAATCGTGCTCGCCGCCCCAGGAAGCTCGCGGATCCGGCGGGTCGCCTCGTAGCCATCCATCTCCGGCATCTGAACGTCCATCAGGATGATGTCGAAGTTGCCTGTCTGCGCGGCCGCGAGAGCCTCGCGGCCGTCGCCGACGATCTGCACGCGATGGCCGAGCTTCTCGAGCATCGCGCGGGCGACGATCTGATTGGCCGGCGTGTCTTCGGCGACCAGGATGCGCAGCGCCCGGCCGGCACGGTGAATCACGGTCGCTTCCGCCACCGAAGGGGGACGGTCGGTGGCGACGTCGAACGGCAGCTCGAACCAGAAGGTCGACCCCTTGCCGAGGCTCGATTCCACGCCGATCCGCCCGCCCATCAGTTCGACGATCTTCTTGCAGATCGCCAGGCCGAGGCCGGTGCCGCCCTTTTTCCGCGCGAGCTGCGCATCGCCCTGCTCGAACGGCTGGAACAGTCGGGCAAGCGCGGCGGGCGCGATGCCGGCGCCGGTATCGGTCACCGCGAAGCGCAGGGTGACGCCCTCGCCTTCGTGGCCGACGACCGCCGTGGACAGCGTCACCGATCCGCGCTCGGTGTACTTCACGGCATTGCTGAGCAGGTTGAGCAGAAGCTGGGACAGGCGCCCCGCGTCGCCGACGAGATAGGCGGGAACGTTGCCGGCCGCGGCCGAGGCGATGTTGAGACGGGTCGAACCGGGCAGGCTGCGCGCCATCTCGATGGCCGACTGGATCACGCCGGCGATCTCGAAGGTTCCCTTCTCGATCTCGAGGCGGCCGGTCTCGAGCCGGGAGAAGTCCAGAATGTCGTTGATGATGGTCAGGAGATGCCCGGCCGAGTCCTCGATCGTGTCCAGGTAGCGCCGCTGACCCTGATCCAAAGCGGTTTCGGCCAGCATGCCCGACAGGCCGATCACGGCGTTCATCGGGGTGCGGATCTCGTGGCTCATCATCGCCAGGAACTCGGCCTTGGCCCGGGCGGCCTGCTCGGCCGAGGCCTGGGCCAGGCTGAGATTGGCCATCGTCACCTCCTGAAGCCTCAGCAGCTTGGCGATCCACAGGGTCAGCGCGATGAGCAGCAGGGCAAAGAATGCGGTGCCCGCCCCGACGTGCAGCGCCATGTGGCGCCACTCCGCCAGGACCAGGTCCTCGGTCGCCGTGACGTTCACGACCATGGGATAGTCGGCGAGTTCCCGGGGCGCCACGATCCGCAAGGTGTTGACATTGTCCTCTGCCAGGCGGGGGCCCGAGGTGACGGTCGCACCGGTACGCTTGCCCGGTCCGATGATGTCGCGGAAGACCGTCTGGTCCCTGAACGACTTGCCGATCAGGCTCTCGCGAGCCGGGAATCGCGCCAGGAGGATTCCGTCGGCGCGGAACAGCGAGATGGCGCTGGCCTCGCCGATGCTGACGGCCTTGTAGAAATCCTGGAAGAAGCTGCTCTCGATCCCGGTCAGGACGACGCCCAGGGTCTGGCCCGCCCGGCTCTTGATCTTGCGGGCGAGATAGAACGTCCAGGTGCCGGTGCCGCGGTTCTTGACCGGGGCGCTGAGGAAGACGTCCAGCGCCGGATCGTTCATCTGCGCCTTGAAGTAGTCCCGGTCGGCAAGGTTGATCGGCGGCGGCGGAAAGGAGCGCGTGAAGTTGATGACGTCGCCATTGGCCGCCACGATGGTCGCGACGTCGATCTGCGGCGCGCTGCTCGCCCGGTTGCGCAGCATCTCGAAGATCTCGCGCGTCCCCATCTCCTGGCGCAGCTCGGCGTCCGTGGTGATGTCGGCGTCGTGCACCCTGTCGCTGATGCTCTTCAGCACCAGGTCGGCCGCCTTCATGGTCTGTCGCGTCTGCTCGGCCAGCATCAGCGACATGTTGGAGAGGCTGTTCTGCCATTCCTCTATGGCGCTCTGGCGCGCCTGCCACAGCATCAGCCCGGAGGCGAGGACGACCAGCGCGGTCGTCACCAGGCCGGCGACGATCACCATGCGCGACCGCCGGCTGTAACGTCTGGGAGGAGGAGGGCTGTCCATGGGTTGCGCCTGCAGCGAAGGATCTGTTCCCGGAGCGTGAGCCGGTGCCGTCGTCATGTCGCCAACCCCGGAACTACCGGCCGCGGCAGGCGCCCGAGGAGAGGCGCTCCGAAGAGGCGGGCGAAGTCCACGGCCTGACGAACCGAAGGATCGAACATCTCGGCCAGGAATGCCAGCGCACCGCCGAGGGCCAGCCCGGCCACGAGGGCGCCCAGCAGGAAGACGATCCGCGGCGGCGAGTTCGGCTGCGACGGGTCGCCCGTGGCATCGGCGATCTTGATCCGCTCGGGGGCCTCGAAGGCGCCCAGCGCCCCGGTCACGCGCGCCATCTCGTAGCGCTTGGCCAGGGAATCGTGGGCTTCACGCGCCTGGGCGAGCGCCCGCTCGAGCTGCTGATGACGCTGCTCGATGGAGGCCGAAGCCGCCATGGTGGCTTGCAGGTCGCCGATCGACCGGCGCAGCTGCTCGACGTCCTGGCCGAGCGCGCTGCGCCGGGACTGCGCTTCCTGCAGGTTCTGCATCTGGGTCACCAGCAGCGGCGGCGCGTTGCGATCGCCCTGCGTCAGACCGGCGGCGATGTTCCACAGGCGGTCGATGTCCTGGGTGTCTATTCCCTTGCTCGCCTCCAACACCTGGCGGCGCTCGTCCTGCAGGCGCTGCAGCTTGCGCTCCGCGCCGATCACCTCGGAATGATCGTTGGTGTAGCGCGCCCGCAAGGTCGCCAGCTCGCCCGAGACCTGCACGATGTCCTGCTCGAGACGGCCGATCACCGGATTGGTGCTGCCCAGGCGCTTGCGCAGGTCCGTAAGGGCCGCGTCCGCCGCCGCCAGCGCCATCGTCTTCTCCTCGAGCTTGCCCCTCAGCTCGGCGAGGCGGGTCATGCTGCCCGAGGCGGCCGAGGGCAGCAGGTTGGCATTCGCGGCCTTGAACTCGGAGAGGGCGACCTCGGCGACCTCGAGCTCCTGGCGGCGCTGTCCGAGCTGGTGGGTCAGGAACTTTTCGCTGTCGCCGATCGCCGAGCGCTCGGGCGCGACGAGGCGTTCGACCAGGCGGTTGGCGATCGCCTCCAGGGAGCGGCCGAGCCCCTCGGGCTGCGCGCCGCGCATGCGCATCTCGAGAATGTCGTTGCCGACCAGATCGACCACGATCGCCCCCGACAGCGCCTTGACGGCCTGCTCGCGATCCTTGCGCGTGGACCCTTCGGTGACCCGTCCGAGATCGATCGCGACCTGACCCAGGACGTGGTCGCTGTGCAGCAGGGCCTGCAGCGCCGGCATGCGCTCCTTGACGTTCGGTCCGATCGAGAAGTCGCGCATGAACGGATTGAGCTTCGCCGGCTCCTGGATGACGATCGTCATGCGCGCTTCGTACATCTTGGGCAGGACCATCGAGGCGACCAGGCCGAGCACCGGCAGCAGCAGCAGCGGCACGATGATCAGCTTGCGCCGCCGCCAGGCCGCGAGCACGACCAGCAGCAGCACGTCATGGGGAGAACGGGACATCGCGCGCCTACTGCTTTAGCGATTGCCGCCGGAGAACTCGACGCGCACCGTGTCGGGCTCCACGCGCGGCGAGTAGTCGCGCGTCCGCGTGAGGCTCTCGGGCAGCGCCTGGTCGACGGCCTGGGAACGCTTCTCGGCAATCAGAAGCTTCTCGAACGCCGCCCCGGAGGCGGCCGGCCCGGCGACGATCCGGGCGCCGGTGCTGGTCGCCTTGTGCAGGGTCACCGCGGCGTCGAGGCGAGCGCGCTCGTCCGCGGAGAGTTCGCTGCCGGTGCCCGCGAAGTGCATGACCACGGTGTTGGCGGCGATCGGCAAGGGCGGCAGCGGCTGCGCGGGCGCGTCGTCGCCGCCCATCCGCTCGCTGGACGTGCGCTCGCCGGGCATCGCCCCTCCGGCCGCGGGGTCGACGCGCCCTTGCGTGTTGAAGGCGGCCCACAGGGGATGCACGCCGCCCGGGGCGGCCGGAGCTCCGCCGCCGGCGCTGCCCAGAGTCCTGGCCGGCAGGGCGGTCGATGTCATGGCGGCCGCCTGCGCGACGGCAGCCGATTCGCCGACGTCGGCAGGCGCCGCGGTCGGGTCGGGCTCGGCCTTGGCCGGACCGGCGGTTAGCGGCGCCGGCGGCGGCAGCTTGCCGCCGCGCACCTTGGACAGCATGTCGTCGACCGACACGGCCTTGACGTCGGGGCCCTTCTGCGCCGCCTTGTCCTCGGCAGCGATGCTGGCGCGCAGGCCGACCGGAATCAGGTCGGCCGGATCGGAACTGGCACAGGCGCCCGTGCCGATGGCCAGGGCGACGACGGTGATGAGACGAATTCGCTGAAGCGACATGCGAAGGCTCCTGCTGTTGGCCGCTCTACATCAAGCGGCGTGCCAAGCCTTCGATGCGCTGCCGCAGCCCGTCCATTTCGGCCGCACCCAGGTCGCTGGCGGGTAGCCAGCGACGGCCGAGCCGATCCTCGATCTCCCGGCGCACGGCCGCGCCCGAGGGCTGGCCGTCGAGCCAGGCGAGCCAGCGCTGATCGACCAGACCCTCCGCCATCTCGATGACCATCTCGTCGATGTCGGGCGTCGGGGCGCAGACGCCGGCCATCGGCCGCAGCGCCTGGACGTCGCCCTCGCGGCCGTCGGTAGGATCGAAGGGATCTGCCGTCGGCATCCTCGCATGCCACTGGAGGTAGCGCGTCGCGGGTGAGCGCCACAGCCAGAAACCCGCGGTAAATCGCGCTTTTCCGGTGTTGTACAGCCACGTCTCGCGGCCGGTGGCGGCGGTATCGCTCAACCGCCCGAGATCGAGCCCGTAGCCGTCGTTGACCAGCACGACGTCGAACAGGCCGAGCAGGCGCGAGTCGTCCCGGCTGTTCAGATGGCCGGCCAGGCGTGCCGTCGGCGCGGCGGCGCGCAGGGCCGATACCCAGGCCGCAAGACCGGCGCCGCCCTGGTCGGGGTTGCTGGGCTCGTCGGCGACGCTCCACACCGGCGGCGGCAGATGCCGGGTGCGAAGGTCCTGCTCGGCCCGCGCGACGGCCTGCGCGCTGCCCGCCGGACCGAGCTCGGAGAGCGCTCGTTTGGCGGCGGCATAGGCCAGCCACGGCGAAGTCGTCGCATTCTGCAAAGCTTGCTGCGACATCGCCATCAGTTCGGATTCGCGATTTGCAACGGACGCCGGCAGCGGCGGCGCATTGCCATGGACTCCGAGCCCCCCCAGGAAGCTCATGTCGCACCCGAGCTGGCGGATGGCCTCGCCCTCGGTCTCGGGGAACCAGGTGAGATGGACCGGCAGCTCGAGATAGAAGCCCGCCGCCTTCGCCACGGCCGGCAGGGCCACGCCGAGGACCTCGACCTCGAAGGGAATGCGGGTCGTCGTCCCGCCGGCCGCGAAGACCAGGCTGCCGCGGTGCCGGCCGGCGGGGGCCTCCGCATCGGCCGCGATCCACAGCAGGTGACGGGTCGGCCGACCTGCCGCCGCGTCGTCCAGGCGCAGGCCGGCGCGCAGGGTCCGGTCGTTCGGACGCAGCAGGTTGGCGTTGGTCGACTGGCGGTCGAGGCGCCACTGCGAGGTCCACAGGGAGGCGTGCAAGAACTTGCCGGCCTCACCCTCGAACCGCACTTCGAAAGGCTGGTCGGCCACCGCCACCGGGCTGCGCAGGAGGAATTCGAGCCGATGGCCGGTGCCGGGAGCCACGGTGGCCGACAGGCCGCCGCCGGCCGGTTCGCCCACGACATAGGTCTTGCGCCCGTCACCCGGTTCCGGCGGCAGCGAGGCGGCGACGGGCCAGGCGTTGACGAACCACTCGCGCCGCCGGCGCGTCACCTCGGCGAGCGCCGCGGCCGAACCGCCCGGCTCGATCAGCACGCCGGCCAGAAACCCCGCGGCCGGCGAATCGCCGGCCAGCTCGACGACGACCCCATCCTTCCCGACCGGAACCTCCACCGTGACCTGGCCGCCCCGCCGCCGGCCGTAGGTCTCCCAGGCGTCGCTGCCGGGTCGGTGCGCGATGTCCTGGCCGCGCAGGTAGCGCTGCCGGATCCACTCGTTGCCGGTCAAGGTCTCGTCGAGCACGTCGACGCCGTTGACCCGCACGCGCCGACGCAGCGGATGCGGCAGGCTCTCCCATTCGCCGACATCCTCGAGCCACAAGGTCACGGAGGCGCGCTCGCCGTCCCACGGCAACTGCAGGCGCTCGACGCCGCGCAGGCCGCTGGCCAGCAAGGGATCGACCCCGGGGCGCCGGATGGCGGCGGGATGGCCGGCGACGATGCGCTTGTCGTCCGGCGCGATGCGCTCGAAGCCCGCCAGGAGCGGCGCCTCGCGGCCGCCCAGACTGTATCCCGCGCTGCCGCGCGGCAGCGGGGCGGGCTGCTCGAAGCGGAATTCCTCGACCGTGGCGCGACCGTGGTCGGAGGCGTTGAACAGGTGCACGGCACGCAGGCCCTCGAAGCGCAGGGCCCGCCCTCCCGAGGTTCGCATCCCGCGCAACGGCAGCTCCCAACGGAACGGACCGGGCGGCACCTGGCGTTCCTCGTTGACCCTCGTGGCGTAGCTGCCCGACCAGTCATCGTCGATACGCAGCACGAGGGTCACCGGCGACGCCGCGTCGACGGTGCCGCGCACCACCAGAACCGGCGTCGCTTCCGCGCCGAAGGCCTCCGACACCTCGGCATGCAGGGGCAACGCGCCGGTCGGCAGATCCGCCGCCCGGACAGGCAAAACCAGGACGGGCGACGCCAGGAGCAGGATCGACGACATGGCGGCCAGCAGCAAACGGCGCATCACAGGCTCCTCAAGGCATGGTCGAGCTCGGCCGCACGCTGCTCCCAGCTCTCGCTGCGGACCGCCGACCGGCGGTAGACGTTGCGCCGCGTGTCGACGGCGGCATTGCGAATGGCCGCCGCGTAGGCGCCGGCGCTCGGCGCCACCTCGACCAGGCCCAGATAGGGCCGCAGCGCCGGAAACGGCGTCGACACGATCGGCGTGCCGGCGGCGAGGTACTCGCGCAGCTTCAGCGGGTTGCAGGCGCGAATCTGCGGCGTGTCGCGGAACGGCAGCAGCGATGCTTGCCAATGCTGGACGTAACGCGGCAGGTCGGCATGGTCGCGCGGCCCGAGCAGCCTGACGTTGGACAGCGCGCGCAACGGCGCCACGTCGCAGCGCACCTCGCCGACCAGCACGAAGTCCCAGTCGGGCATGAGGCGGGCCACGTCGGCCAGCAGGGCGACGTCGAACCATTCCGAGATGCTGCCGTAGAAGCCGGCGACCGGCCGATCGCGCCGCAGGTCGTCGGCGACCGTCGTCGGCGCGCCGAAATGCGCGATGTCGGCGCCGTGCGGCAGCAGCAGGGTGCGGCTCGACGGAAAGCGCGCCGCGAGTTCCGGGCTGGCCGCCACGATCAGGTCGGCGCGATCGACCAGCCTTTCTTCCAGCGCGGCGACCGGCGCGTGATCGACCCCGGCCAGCGCCGAGAAGTCGTCGCCGCAGTAGTAGACGACGGCGCGCTCGTCGAGAGCGCCGACCAGCGGCGCCGCGGTCGGCAGCGAGGTCCACAGGATCGGTCGGCGGATGTCGCGGCGCTCGAGCGCCCGGCGGACCTGCCAGCCGAGGACGCGGCGGTTGGTCCAGGCCGCGAGGCTGCTGCCCGGCCACGACACGGCGAGCGGCGGCACGATCGAGAGCGAGGCGGGACGCGCCGCAGCCGGCGCTTCGGCGCGGCGCCGGCGCGCCAGCTTGTCGACCACCCTGCCCAGGTCGCCGAGATTGGCGCGCGGCCGCCGCAGCCCGATCGAGTTCACCCAGACGACGCGGCGCGTGCCGGCCAGCCGCTTCACGAGATGCTGCGTGGAGCTCGGATGGCGGCCCCAATCCTCGCCGAAGACGACGAGGTCGCGAGGATCGACGGTGGTCATGGCAGCTCCGACTTGCGTTCGTTGAGGCGACGGATGACGCGGGCCGGCGCGCCGCCGGCCAACACGCCGGGCGGCAGGTCGCGCGTGACCACGCTGCCGGCGCCGACCACGGTGCCCCGCCCGATGGTCACGCCGGCGAGCACGGTGACGCCGGTGCCCAGCCAGACATCGGCCTCGAGCACGATGTCGCCGACCTGGTCCTCGGTGTCCGGCAGGCCCGCGGCGCGGTCGACCGGGTCGAGCGGATGCCCGGGATAGCCCGCCAGCAGGGTGCGACCGGCGATCCGCACGTTGTCGCCGATCGTCACACGGCGCCCGACGGCCACCGTCGTCTGCCAACCGATGTCGACATTGCTGCCGACGTCCAGCTGCGGACGCACGCGCCCGCTGCGCCCCGTGAAGGTCGTCTGTCCCGAGACGCGCGTGCCTTCGCCGATCGTGAAGTCGAGGGCCCCCATGACCAGCGGCATGCCGCCGTAGAGGTAGAGGCCGCGCGCCGGCCGCACGAGGCGCGACTGGAAGAGCGGCGTGTGCCACAGCACGCGGGCCGCGCCCGCCAGGCCGTTGCGCACGGCGAGATGCAGGGCCAGCAGGGGCCGATGCACGGCCGGCACCGCCGGCAGCGACCAGCTGCGCGCGCCGCGCGCGAGGCGGTACGCGGCGTCGGCCAGCGGGTGCTCGCGGCGCTTCACCCACTGGCGCAGGGTCATGGTCGCGCTCATTCGACGGTCACCGACTTGGCGAGGTTGCGCGGCCGGTCGACGTCGACGCCGCGCTGCACCGCGACGTGATAGGCCAGCAGCTGCAGCGGTACCGTCGCGACGATCGGCTGCACGAACTCGGCGCAGTTCGGGATGGTGAGCGCGCCGAACGCGACGTCCATCAGCGACAGGATGCCGCCGCGATCGCCGACGACGGTGACGCGGGCGCCGCGGGCGGCGATCTCGCGGATGTTGGAGCCGGTCTTGTCGAGCAGCTCGCCGGAGCAGGCCAATGCCACCACCGGCATGCCTTCCTCGATGAGGGCGATCGGGCCGTGCTTCAGCTCGCCGGCGGCGAAGCCCTCGGCGTGGATGTAGCTGGTTTCCTTCAGCTTCAGCGCGCCCTCGAGCGCCACCGGATAGAGTGCGCCCCGCCCGACGAACAGCGCGCTGCGGGCGTCTCGGAACGACTCGGCCATCGCCTGCACGGCCGACTCGCTGTGCAGGGTCGCCTCGAGGGTCGTCGGCATCTGGTCGAGGGCCTTCAGGTGCTGCAGCACGTCGACCTGCAGCATCGCCCGGCGGCGATCGGCGAGATCTACGGCCAGCCGCGCCAGCACGAGCAGCTGCGCCATGAAGGCCTTGGTCGAGGCGACGCCGTTCTCGATGCCGGCATGCAGCGGGATGAAGCTGTCGGCTTCGCGCGCCAGCGTGCTGTGCACGACGTTGACCAGCGCCAGGGTCGGGCAGCCGGCTTCCTTCAGCCGGTGCAGGCAGGCCAGGGTATCGGCGGTCTCACCCGACTGCGAGATCAGGATGGCGAGCTCGCCGCTCTCGGCCGGCGGCAGCGGCCGGTAGCGGTACTCCGAGGCGATCTCGACGTCGGTGCGGATCTTCGCCAGGCCCTCGAGCCAGCGCTTGGCGACGCCGGCCGCGTAGTAGGACGTGCCGCAGGCCACCAGGGTGATGCGCCGGATGCGGCTGGCGGCGAGCGGCAGGAAGCTCGACAGGATGCCGACCTCGAAGTAGCGGTCGTTGATCAGGCTGGCGACGCGCGGCTGCTCGTAGATCTCCTTCAGCATGTAGTGCGCGTAGCCGTCGAGATCGAGGATCGTCGAGGTACGGTCGACCTCGATGGCGCGTCGATCGGCGATCGCGCCGGCGGCGTTGCGGATCTCCAGACCTTCGCGGCCGACCTTGACGATGTCGCCGTCCTCCAGGCACACGGCGCGATCGGCCAGCCCGGCCAGCGCGTTGGCGTCGGAGGCGAGGTAGCCGCAACCGTTGCCCACGGCGGCGACCAGGGGGCTGCCGCGACGCAAGCCGTACAGCGTGTCGGAGCGCTGCTCGTGCAGGGCCGCGATGGCGTAGGCCCCTTCCAGGGCCTTGTCGGTGGCGCGCAACGCACCTTCCATCGAGGCGCCTTCGGCGACCTTGCGGGCCACCATCCAGGGGATCACCTCGGTGTCGGTGTCGCTGCGCAGGGTGCAGCCCGCCGCGGCGAGCTCGGCGCGCAGCGCGCGGTGGTTCTCGACGATGCCGTTGTGGACGACGGCGACGCCGGGCGCCATGTGGGGATGGCTGTTGCGCTCGTTGGGCCGGCCATGCGTCGCCCACCGCGTGTGCGCGATGCCGATGTTGCCGCTGGGCTGCTCGACCGCGACGCGGCCGGCCAGCGACTCGACGCGCCCGACGGCGCACACGCGGCGCAGGCCTTCGGCCTCGATCGTCGCCACGCCGGCCGAGTCGTAGCCGCGATACTCCAGCCGCCTCAAGCCTTCGACCAGGGTCGAAGCCACTGCTGTCGGCGCGATCGCGCCGAAGATGCCGCACATGCTCTTTCTCCGATGAAGTTCCAGTCGGGCATCGACCTGCACGATGCAGGCCATGCGTTGGCGGCTGGAAAAGCCCGTAAATCCGCTATTTCTTCGCGGCGCGGCCGTGCACGACGGCAACTGCGTTGGCGTTTCGCAATGCCTCCCTCGCGTATTGCGACGTCGCCACCGAAAGCGCGAGCAGGATGTAGAAGGGCCAGGTGAAGCCCTGGGTGAGGAAGGTGCCGGAGACGCAGAATCCGACGACGCCGGCCGGCATCGCCAACGCCATCTCGCGCACCGCCGGCGGCAGGCGATGCGCCACCGCCTGCGTGCGCCACGCCGTGACGCCCGTCAGCACGATCATGACGACGAAGGCGATGATGCCCGGGAAGCCGGTCTCGGCCATGACGCCGAACCAGGTGCTGTGCACGGCGTGGTTCATGCCGTCCCAATGCCCGCTGTAGAAGAAGTAGTTGGACGTGAAGTTGTCGAGCCCGACGCCGGTCAGGGGCCGCGCCAGCGCCATCTTCCAGGCCGCTCCCCAGGCATAGATGCGGCCCATCGAGGACTCGTCGATCCCCGCTTCGGCCGCGCCGCCGGAGGCCCGGCCGGAGATGCCGGCCGCGGCGAACAGGACGAGCAGCGCCACCGCGCCGATGCCGAGCAGCACGGCCTTCGACTTGATCATGCGCGAGCCGAGGATGCCGGCGACCGCGACGGCGCCCATCAGGCCGCCGCGGCTCTGGGTGGCGATGATCGCCGCGAACATGAAGGCCGCACCGACCAGGCCGAGCAGCACCGCCAGGCGCGAGGTGCGCCCGACCACCAGCGCGCCGGCAAAGCTCAGTGGAAACAGCAGGACCAGCGACAGGTCGTTGGGATCGCCCAGCACCGACTTGAGGTCGCGCGCGATGGTCACGCGCGTGCCCTCGACCAGCCCGATCCCGCTGGCCTTGTTGTAAAGCGCGACCGACGCGATGAGGATGCCGGCGACGATGATCGCGCGCGACGCCAGGGCGAAATCCTTGGGCTGGCGGGCCATCCAGGCGATGACCAGGACCATCGCGTAGATCTTCACGTAGGTCGACGTCCAGTAGGCCAGGGCCGTCGGCCGGCTGGTGGCCGCGAACACGCCGATCGTCACCAGGCCGAAGAACACCGAGAGCGCGGTGAGCTCGCGACTCCAATAGGGCTTGACGGTGCGCGTGCCCAGGATGCGCCAGGCCAGGACGGCGATCGTCGGCGCCGCCATGAGCTGCGGAATGCGCAGCGGCCCGAGCATCGGGAAGGCTTCGTGAATCCGGAAGAAGGAGAAGATCACGAAGACGAGGCAGAGGATGAACGGGAAGCGGAAGGCGGCGACCGCCGCCAGCGGCAGGATTGCCAGCCCGACGGCCAGCGCGACGCCCAGCTCGGGCGGCAGCGGCAGGAAGTACGGCAGGAACAGCGCCAGCGAGGCCGCGATCACGAGCAGCGCGGCGGGCAACGGAAAGATCGGCTCGCGCCCGCCGGCCGGCGCGGCGGGCAGCCTCCCGGTGAGCCCCGCGGCGGTCACGACGCGAAGGCGCGCTGCAGGCTGGCGCGATCCAGCAGGCCCAGCGCCTGGCACAGCGCCACGAACAAGAGCGGCACCACCAGCGACAGGCCGGCGGCCAATCCCGGGCTGGCGGCCGTGCCGCCCAGCACGACCACCGCGATGCCGGTCGCCGCGAAGGCCGCCATCGCCGCCGTGCGATAGGGAACCCGCGCATGACGATGGCCGGCGACCAGGAAGCCGACCACGCGGGTCGCCTGGGCGAGCAGGGTGGCGGCGATCGCGCCCTCGACACCGTGCCCGGGAATAAGCAGCCAGTAGCCCAGCAGCGCGACGGCGGCCCCCGTCGCGTTGACGGCGGTGACGCTCCACGCCGTGCGGCGCGCGTAGCATCCGACGTTGAGAAGGCTCGCCGACTCGTTCAGCACGCTGGCGGCGACCAGCCATGGGATCCAGGTCGCGGCCGGCGCATAGGCGGCCGGCAGCACGAGGCGCACGAAGGCCGGCCCGGCGATGGCGATGCTGGCGCCACCGGCGATCAGCAGGGCGAAGCCCAGCGCGACGGCGTCGGCGCTGCGCTGCAGGCCGCCGGGCTCGCCGACCACGCGCAGGCGTCGCGCGTACCACCACAGGCCGAACGGCTGCACGACGATGGCCGTCGCCAGCGCGATCTTGCCGGCGATGCCGTACTGGCCGAGATCGGCGATCGGCACCTGGCCGACCAGGAACCAGCGGTCGCAGCTGCCGAGCGCGAAGGCGGCCAGCCCGCCCAGCAGCAGCGGCACGCTGTAGCCGCGCAGCCAGGCCAGCGATTCGCGCGAGAAACGGAGGCCCGTATCGCGCATCTGCAGCGCGAGCAGCGCCGCGGCGAGCACCAGCTCGGACAGCGCCGAGCCGGCCAGCACCGCTTCGGCGCACGGCGCGAAGGCCACCAGGCTGGCGATCAGCACGAGCTGCAGGGCGGCACGCAGACCCATGAAGGTAAGGAACAGCAGCGGACGATGACGCAGGCGCAGCCAGCCGAGGGGCAGCTCGATCAGGGCGCCCACGGCGATCGCCGCCAGCGACAGGCGCAGCACCGCCGGCTCCACGGTGAGCGGCAGCAGGGCCAGCACGGCCGGCGCCGCCAGTTGCAGGATCACGAGACAGGCCGCGGCGACCGCGACGGCTAGACCGGCCACCGCTGCCGCCTGCCGCTTCTGCTCGGCCGCCGTCTCGGCCGGACCGGCGAAGCGGAACAGCGTGTCGGCGAAGCCGAAGGCGAGCACCAGGCCGACGAACTCGAGACCGCTCGAGATCACCTCGAGACGGCCATACTCCGATGGCGCCAGATGCGCGGCCACCCAGGGCATCAGGGCCAGCGACACGCCCTTGGTGAGCGCGAGGCTGAGACCGTAGGCGAGCGGCGCGGCGGCCAGGGACAACAGGCGCATCGGCTCACGCCGCCTCGACCATGCTCGACAGGCGGCGGGCCTGCGCCGCCAGCGACAGCTCGCGCTCGACCCGTTGCCGGCCGGCCTGACCCATCGCCCGGCGCTGCGCCGGATCCATGAGGACCATGGCGTCCAACGCGCGCGCCAGGCCGGAGACGTCACCCGGCTCGACCAGGAGTCCGTTGTCCGGCCCGACCATTTCCTTGGTGCCCATGAAGCGCGTGCCGATCACCGGCAGGCCCATGGCCATGGCTTCCTTGATCGCCACCGGGCTGGTGTCGCGCTCGCCGTTGGGTGCCATGCGGAAGGGCGCCACCAGCGCGGCGTAGCGCGGACCCGCGTCGACGATCCACGAATTGGGGCGCGGGCCCAGCCAGCGGATCCGGTCCTCGCCGAGCCCGAGGCCTTGCGCCATCTCCTGCAGGGAGGCACGCAGCGGACCGTCGCCCACGACGTCGACTCCGACCGCGGGCAGGCTGCGCGCCAGCGCCTGCAGCAGGTCGTCATAGGCCTTTTGCTCGACCAGCCGGCCGATCGCGAGGAAGCGTTCGCGCGGCGCATCGTCGTTGCTCGGCCGGAACTTCCCCGGGTCGGTGCCGCACGGAATGCGCAGCGCCCGCACGCCCGGCTGGAAGCTCTCGAAGTCGGCGACCATGTCGTCGCAGGTCGCGACCGCGAAGTCGACGGCCGCGAGCTTGGCGGCGATGTCCTCGGGCTCCGAGTAGATGTCGTGGCCATGGCCGACGAACGACACCGTGGCGCCGATCCAGCGCGCCGCGACGATGGCATGCGCCGCCGCGCCGCCGGCGAAGTGCGCGTGCAGATGTTCGCAGCCGGCTCGCCGCGCCACCGCGGCGATCTTCAGCGCATTGCCGAGCAGAGAGCGCCGCGGCAGCGACCGCTGCGCCAGCAGGAACGACAGCGCCGCACCGGCCCGGCGCGACGGCCGCAGGGCGGCCCGCAGCGCCGCGCCCCGCGGGATGTCCTTCACCACCGTGGCCTCGCGGACCATCAGGCGATCCTCGTCCTGGGCCGG
The DNA here is from genome assembly GCA_046349275.1 of Reyranellaceae bacterium. Classification (GTDB taxonomy): domain Bacteria; phylum Pseudomonadota; class Alphaproteobacteria; order Reyranellales; family Reyranellaceae; genus Reyranella. The sequence continues at coordinate 133,346 of JAXMCN010000012.1, forward strand.
CCCGTCGAGCAGGTGCATGACGATCGGCACGACGCGATGGCCCGCGGCCCGCATCGCGCGCATCTCGTTGCCGACGAACGTCTCCGAAAGCGCGGGAAAGTCGGCGAGGACGTAGCCAATCGTCTTCACGGCAAGCTCCATGACTGAACTGCAATCGCTGGCTCCCGGACAGCAAGCGATGTGCCACGCGTTTTGCCGCGGCTTTCGAGCGATCGTGGCCTCGCGCGGCGCATTTCGCGGCGGCGCGGCCGGTCCGGCGTTGCAATTTGCGAACGGCGTCCCGGGCGATTTGCGTTTCGCGGCCGGCCGGGCGACGCGGCCGCGGCGTCCTGCACGTGGCCCGCGACGCGACGCGGGGTTAAACGTCGGGGATGCACATTCTCGACGAGTCCGCGCCGGCCAGCCTCATCGGCGTCTCGACGTTGCGGCGAAACCTGCGCTTGCGTCTCGCCGAGCTGCGACTGCCGGAGACCGTGATCGACGATCTGCAGCTCGCCGTTTCGGAACTCGGCAGCAACATCGTGGCGCACGGTCAGCCCGCCGCCTCTGGCTTGCGCCTGCGGGTCGGGCTGGAGCGCGACCTGCTGCGCGTCGACCTCGAGGACGATGGCGGCGCCTTCGTGCCCCTCGAGCAGGCGCTGCGTGACGCGCCGACGGCGCGCGACGCCGCGCGCCTGTCGCAGATGGGCCTCGACTTCGTCCGGACCGGGGTCGACAGCCTGCAATATCGGCCCGGCACGCCCAACCGCACCGTCCTGTTGCGGCGCCTGCACGGCCGCCGGCGGCGCATCCTGCTGATCGAGGACGACGCCGTGCTGCGCGATCTCTACGGCGAGATGCTGGTGCGCCAGTTCGAGCTACGCAAGGCATCGTCGCTGGTCGAGGCGCGGGCGCTGGCGGCGCGCGAACCGTTCGACCTGGTGATCGCCGATCTGCATCTCGAGGACGGCAAGGGCAACGAGGCCGGGTCGTGGTCGCAGGCCGGCAACGGCGTGCCGGCCGCGCCGCTCATCATCCTGACCGCCGACCGGCGCCCGGCCGTGCGCGCCGCGCTGGCCCGCGAGGGCGTCGATGCCGTGCTGCACAAGCCGGTGACGGCACGCGACCTCCTGGCCGTGGCGCGCGGCGCGCTGACCCGCGCCGCCCGGCAGCGCGCGTCGGCCCTGGCCGAGCTCGGGGCCCTGCTGCACGGTCCCGAGATCCTGCGCACCGACATCGGCCATCGCGGCTGGGACATGGTCCGCGGCGGACAGGCGGCCGGCCTCGGCAGCGGCGACTTCATTCTCGTGCTCGACGGCCCGCAGCGCACGCGCATCGTGCTCGCCGACGCGATGGGACACGGGTTGAAGGCGGCGGTCTCGGCGCTGGCGCTGACCGGTGCCCTGCGGGCCCTGAACGCCGTGACCGCCGGGGGCCCGCAGGACCTGCTGGCGGCGCTCAATCGTGCGATTTTGGCGGACGAGACCTTGGGCAGGCTGATCGCCACGGTCCTGGTCGTCGACCTCTGGCCGGAGGGCCGCTTCCAGGCCGCGACCGCGGGACATCCCGCCCCGCTCGTCGTCACGCCCCGCGGGCTGCGGCGCGTGCCGGCGACCGGCGTGCTCCCCGGCCTGGTCGAGCAGGCCGAGTTCGTGGCCGCCGAAGGCAGGCTGGCGGCCGGCGAGCGGCTGCTGCTCGTGACCGACGGGCTCGAGCCGGGCGGCACGGCCCAGCCCGACGAGCTGCCGATCTGGCTGACCCGGACCGCCGTTCAGTCGCTGGCCTCTCCCCTCGTCGCCGCGGGGTCGGCGGTCGCCGCCGAAGGACGCGATCAGCTGGCGCCGCAGGCGATCGACGACTGGACCTTCGTGCTGCTCGAAGCCTCGGCGACCCAGCCGGCCGACCGGTAGACGTCCAGCAATCGCGGCAGCGCGGCGTCCGGGCTGAAGCGCCGCCGGATCAGGTCGCGCAGGGCCGCCCGCAGAGGCTGCCGGTCGCGCTCCGTGCGCGACTGCAACGCATCGACGATCGCCGTCGCACGGCCGACCTCGCCGACCGGGAACAGCCAGTCGGCGGCATGATCGGCCAGCAGGTCGGGCAACCCGCCGACCGCCGAGGCCGCGACCGGGATGCCGCGCGCCAAGGCTTCCAGCGCGGCCATCGGCAGGCCTTCGGCCCGCGACGGCATCAGCAGCAGATCGATCCGCGGCCAGACCTCGTCCATGTCCGCGGCGAAGCCATGGAAGCGCACGAAGCTGGGCGCCCGCCGCTCCAGCTCGGCACGCATGACCCCGTCGCCATAGACGTCCCAGTCGACGCCGGCGCCGACCAGCCGTGCGATCTCGCAGAACAGGTCCGGTCCCTTCTCGGGACTGAGACGCCCGACGAAGGCGACCCGCAGCCGCTCGCTTCCCGTCAGGGCGAGCCCCGGCAGGCGCACGAAATTGTCGACGCGCGTCGATCGCCACGGCAGCCGCGCGGCGATCGCCGACGACACCGCGATGCGAGGCGCCAGGACGGAGCTCCACGCGTCGACCGCCTGATAGAGCCAAAGCGGCCACGGCCCGGTTTCGCCGGCATGGAAGGTCGACACAACGGGCAGCCTGAGCAGGCGCGCGCAGGGTCGTCCGACGATCCCCGCCTTGTAGCCGTGCGTGTGCAGCAGGGCGGGTCGATACTGTCGCAGCGCCGCCAGCAGCGCCGACGGCGTGCCGTCGAGCTCGAGATGGGCGATGCCTTCGCGACGCAGCAGGTCGAGCCACGGACTCGGCCGATGCCTGGCGTAGAGAACGACCCGGCAGGCCTTGCCGCGCTCCTCGAGCGCGCGCGCCAGCTCGCTGACGTGACGCTCGATTCCGCCGACCTCGCGTGCGTCGACCAGTTGCCAGATTTCCCGATCCTGCATGACCTCTCCCGCTCCTGCGCGGGATGCAGCGCAATGTCCGGGCCACTCGCAATTCGCCATGGCACTTGCAAATGGCAAACGCCGCGAACGGGCGACGACGCGAGAAGTGCCCGGTTTTACTGGATTTCTCTCAGGCCCCCATCTTGCAGCCGCAGCTCCAGGTTCATTCACCTGGAGATCGAGAGTGGCAAAGTACGTGGTTACCGGCGGCGCCGGCTTCATCGGTTCGCATCTTGCGGCCGCGCTCGTTGCAAAAGGCAACGAGGTGACGGTCCTGGACAATCTCAGCACCGGGCATCGGCGCAAGGTGCCGGCCGGCGCTCGCCTCGTGGTCGGCGACATCCTCGACCGGACGCTGGTCGAGACCCTGCTCGCCGAGGCCGACGGCTGCTTTCATCTGGCCGCCATCGCCTCGGTGCAGAAGTCGGTCGAGGACTGGGCCGGGACGCATCGCGTCAACCTCACCGGCACGGTCAACATCCTCGATGCCGCGCGGGCGCGACGCCTGCCGGTGGCCTATGCCTCGTCGGCCGCCGTCTACGGCGATCAGAACCGCTTCCCCATCACCGAGGATTCGGTGAAGACGCCGACGACGGCTTACGGCGCCGACAAGCTGGGCTGCGAGCTGCACGCCGCCGTCGCGGGAACGTTCGGCGTGCCGACCGCGGGCCTGCGCTTCTTCAACGTCTACGGCCTCGGCCAGGATCCCGGCTCGCCCTACTCCGGCGTGATCTCGATCTTCGCCGACCGCCTGGCGCGCCACGAGCCGGTGAAGATCTTCGGCAACGGCAAGCAGGTCCGCGACTTCGTGCACGTCTCCGACGTCGTGCGCCACCTGATCGCCGCCCTGGGCGCGGCCTCCGAAGCCGCTCCCGTCTTCAACGTCTGCACCGGCGATCCGACCTCGATCGAGGGGCTGGCGCGGACCCTCAAGATGCTGCTCGCCTCCGAGGGCGAGATCGCCTGGGGACCGGAACGGCAGGGCGACATCCGCGTCTCGCTGGGCTGCCCGCGCCGGGCCATCGCCGGCCTGGGCGTGTCGTCGCGGGTCTCGCTCGAGGAGGGGCTGCGCTCGCTGGTCGGATTGCCGGAGGACGAGAGGCTGGCCGCCTGAAGCGGCCTCCCTTCGGACGACGAGAAGACCGCGCCGAGGCGCGGTCTTTTCATTTGCGCGCTACACGCGCTCCCACAGGAACGGCCACCGGCCGATCCGGTTCAGCAGCTTGGCGAGCGGACGCAGCGGCTTCTTCTGCAGCCGGTTCCCCATCGCCAGCAGCTCCTCGCCCATGGTCGGCAGAGCGAAATCGTCGAGCGCGAAGCCGACGACCCGGCTGCGCGCCGGGCCCAACGCCTCCAGCTCGGCCTCCAGCCGGCGTTGCGAGAGCGCGCCCGGCGTCGCCGTCAGCACCACGCCGTCGCAGGCCTGTGCCACCGTGGCCGCCGGAACCACCGCGCCCTCGCCGCCCATGAGCGCGCCGGCGTCGACGATGATCGTCGTGTACGGCGACAGGTCGTCGGCGAACAGCTGCCGCAGGGCCGCGAGGCTGCGGAAGCGCATCGCGGTGCGCACGCAGGCCCGCGCGCTCAGGCGATCGAAGCCCCGCGGATCGGCGATCACGGCCTCCGAGGCACGGTGGTCGCCGGGTGTCCAGCGGGCCCGGTCGCTCTCGCTCTCGAGGGTCAGCGACAGGTCGACCAGCAGGGTCGAGTCGCCCGAGCGCGCGCTGCGCTCGGCCAGCAGGCGGGCCAGCACGTGATGCGTCTCGCCGTCGTCGCAGCCGACGACCGCGAGGACCCGATAGGCCGCGGCCGCCGCGCCGACATAGATCCGCTCGATGGCGGGATGGTCCACGGGGAGCTCGGGCCGCACGTGATCGGCGGTGCCGCCGGCACTCGCGCCGGACGAGAGCGTGCCCGGCTCCAGGATCGCCATTCCATCCATCACAGCCTCCCGGCGACCAGGGCGACCAGCGACAGGATCGACACCGCGTCGCGCACCCCGCCCATGAAAACCTTCCACTCGCTCTGCTCGGCGTTCGGCACATAGACCGTGTCGCCGGCGCGCACGACGGGCAGCTTCTTCGTGTCGCCCGACCTCGCGAAGCCGACCAGGTCGAACACCCTGGCCTGGTCGTTGCCGTGCGCCAGGTTGACCACCACGATGCGCGACTGCAGGGCGTCGGCGGTCGGCCCGCCGGCCTCGGCCAGCAGGTCGAGGATGCTCATGTTGTCGGCGAAGCGGTAGCGGCCGGGCTTGGCCACCGAGCCGATCACCCGCACGGTGTTCTCGGTCGGCTCGTCGAGCCACTCCTTGTTGCGGTCCGGCACGAAGATGACGTCGCCGGGCTGGACCTTGGGCAGCAGAGCCTCGTCGCCGGTCTCGAAGTAGCGGGCCAGGTTGACCTTGGTCACCGCCGAGGCCGGCTGGTTGCGATGCGAGACGCGCACGTTGCGCAGGTCGGCCGAGCCGGTCGGGCCGTTGGCGGCCGAGACGATGTCGAGGAAATGCAGGTTGGTGTTGAAGGCGTAGCGGCCGGGGGCGCCGACCTGGCCCATGATGTAGATCGACTGCTCGGAGCCCTGGCGCACCCACTGCGAGCGGTTGTCCTGCGGATCGACCGGCAGCTCGGGCACCATGATGATGTTGCCGGCGGTGATCTTCGGGACGGACGACATCGAGCCGCCCTTCTTCAGGAAGCTGCCGAGGTCGAAGCGCACCGGCGTGGCGCGGTCGTTCTCGCTCTTCAGGATCTCGACATGGGCGATGTCGGCGCGGGCGCTGGGGCCGCCGGCGGCGGCCAGCAGGTCGAACAGCGACATCTCGTTCGACCATTCGTAACGGCCCGGCTTGACGATCGCGCCCATGACCTGGACGGCGCGGCTGGGCGGCACCTTCAGCCATGACGGCTCGTTGGTCTCGGTCTTCTCCGGCACGAAGATGGCGTCCCCGGACTGCACCGCCGGCAGCTTGCCGCCGGCCACCTCGGTGAAGCGCGGCAGGTCGAAGGTCTCGATCTTTCCGTCGCCGCGCATGATGCGGATCTGGCGCGTGTCGGCGAAGCGGGTCGGGCCGCCGGCATTGGCCAGCACCTCGATGAACGACGCACCCGGCTTGCCGTCGTAGGCGCCCGGCTTGGCGACCTCGCCCATCACGTAGACGGTGTTGGCGCCGCGGCGGATCTCCTCGGCCTGCTTGGGCACGAAGATCGTCGCGCCGGGCTCGATGCGCGGCAGCAGCGCCGGATCGCCCGAGTCGAGATATTGCTGCAGGTTGAAGAGGACCGGCTTGCCCTGGTTGATGACGCGGATCTGCTCGACCGCGGCGTAGCGGGTGACGCCGCCGGCGCGCATCAGCAGGTCGATGGCGTTGGCGTCCTTCTTGTAGGCGAAGATCGCCGGCGTGTTGACCTCGCCGAACACCTTGATCGCCGAGCGCTCCTCGGCGCCGTCACCGGCCTGGGCGAGCGTGCGGCCGTCGAAATCGATCTGCACGTTGCCGGTGAGCGGCGAGGCCGGCACGAAGATCACGTCGAGCGGCTGCAGGGCCGGCAGCAGGGACAGGTCGCCGGTGTCGAGATACTTCTTGTAGTCGAACGTGATCTGCTCGCGGCCGCGGCGCAGCTGGAAGCGGTCGAGCTGGGCGCCCTGCGCCAGCCCGCCGGCGGCCGCCAGGGCCATCTGCACGGTGGCGTCGCCCGGCAATTCGACGGCGCCGGGCGTCTTGACGTAGCCCAGCACCGTGACGAACAGCTTGCGCTCCTTCAGCACGACGCTCAGCCGATCGAGGTCGCGGTAGACACGGCCCAGCGAGCCGCGGATCGCCGCCGTGGCGGCCGTCAGGTCGAGATCCGAGACCTTCACGGCCCCGACTTCGGGCAGCACGACGTTGCCGCGGCGGTCGACCGGGAAGTCCTTGTTGAGCGCCGCCTCGCCGGGAAGGTTGATGGTCAGGATGTCGCCGGCACGAAGCGCGTCGTCGGCCGAATGGGCCGGCGCGGCGAAGGCCAGGGCCGCGAAGAAGACCAGGAGGCAGAGGCGAAGCATGGCAGTCACTCCGGCTGGGGCTCGGGGGAGATCGGCGCCGGCGGGCGGCTGAGTCGGATCTCGATGCGCTCGATCGTCGCCTGCAGGCGGGCCAGGTCGCTGCTGGCCGCGGACGGCAAGCCGCCGACCTGCTCGCGCTTGGCGCGCACCAGCAGCAGCCGAGCCTCGACCATGTCGGCGGCGGCGTATTTCTCGCCGCCCGCCACCGACAGTCGGTCGAGCGAGGCGGAGGCGGCGTCGATCGACGGGGTCGAGACCGAGTCGCGCTCGGCCAGGCCGCCGGCGCCGCTCTCCGGCCAGCCACACCCTGCGACACCCGTCGACAGGGCGAACGCGATAAGGATCCCGGCCGTCCTCACGACACGGCTCCTTCCGCGTCGCGCGCCGCCAGCGGCAGCAGGCCGACATACTCGAGCAGCCGGCGCGGCTGATTGTTGACCCCGGTCAGCCACAACCGGACACCGGTGGCCGCCAGTCGCTTGTAGAGGAAGACGATGCCGCCGACTCCCGAGGAGTCGATGAAGCGGACGGCGGACAGGTTCAGCTCGACGTCCTCGCGGCTGCGCGAAAGTTCCTCGAACTTCGGGCGCAGCGCCTCCATGGCGGCGGCGTCGAGATCGTCGTTCATATCGACCTTGATGGTCATGGGCGTCACTCCAAAAGGCGTTGCGGCGCCTTCAGCAACGGCCATGCCAGCGGTTTTTCGGCCATTTCGGGCCCTGGATTCGCGTTTTGGCAGCGGAACCGCCCGTCCCGACTCGCAAATTGCAATGCAGCGTGCGGCGAGGCCGGCCGCGAATCGCGGAAAACCCGCACTTTCCCCTCCGGCATGCCGGTTGCAGTCGGCGAGCCCCGAACGAGGGAGCAACCATGCGTTACGACACACTGCAGATCGTCCAACGACTCTCGCCGGGGGGAATCGAGATGCTGGCCTTGCGGCTGGCGCAGACCCTGCCCGGCCGCAATGCCATCGTCAGCCTGGAGGGATCGCCCGAGCAGCTGTGCGCGGACTGGCCCGCCGCGGCGGCGAGCAACGTCGACCTGTTCGCGCTGGGCAAGGCGCCGGGCGTGTCGCCCGCGGCGCTCAGCGACCTGACGCGCCTGCTGCGCCGCCTCGCGCCGCGCTGCGTCTTCACCCATCACATCGGACCGCTGCTCTATGGCGGCAGCGCCGCGCGCCTCGCCGGCGTGCCGACCCTGGTCCATGTCGAGCACGACGTCTGGCATCATCGCCAGCCGCGCCGACGGCTGCAGCTGCGCCTCGCGCGTCTGGCGCTGCGGCCGATCTTCGCCGCCATCTCGCCCGACGCCGCGACCACGCTCGGCTACGCCACCGGCGCACGCTCGGTCGTCGTGATTCCCAACGGCGTCGATCTCGGCGTCTTCAAGGCCGGCGGCCGCGACGCGGCGCGCGCCCGGCTCGGCCTGCCGTCCGGCACGCCGGTGATCGGCTGCGTCGGGCGGCTCGAGCCGGTGAAGAACCAGGCGGCGCTGCTGCACGCCCTGCCGCGGCTCGACGCGCGGGTCCATGCGGTCCTAGTGGGCGACGGCAGCCAGGCGGCGCCGCTGCGCGCCCTGGCCGCCGAGCTCGGCCTCGCCGAGCGCGTCCATTTCGCCGGCCATCGCGACGACGTGCCGGCGCTCTATCCGGCCTTCGACGTGCTGTGCCTGCCCTCGCAACAGGAAGGACTGCCGTTCGTCGTCGTCGAGGCGCAGGCCTGCGGCATCCCGGTGGTGGCGACCGAGGTCGGCGCGGTGCGCGACGCTCTGTGCCCCGCGACCTCGCGCCTCGTGCCGCCGGGCGACGTCGCGGCCCTGGCCCGGGCTCTGGACGACGCGCTGCGCCAGCCGGCCCGCGAGTCGCCGCGCGACTTCGTCACCCGCTTCTTCGACTGGGACGCCACCGTCCGCCGCTACACCATTCTGGCAAAGGGATAGTTCGATGTTTCTCGAGACCACGTTCATCGGCTGCACGGCGGCCGCGCTCTACCACCACCTGCTCTACCCGGTGCTGCTGGCCCGCCTGCCGCACCGCGCCGCGCCGCCTGCGCCTGCGGCGGCCGCCGATGGGCTGCCGAGCGTCGGCATCATCGTGCCGGCCTACCAGGAAGAGGGCTTCGTCGCCGACAAGGTGCGCAACCTCGCGGCCCTCGACTATCCGGCCGACCGGCTGCGCATCACCATCGTCTGCGACGGCTGCACCGACCGCACCGCCGAGCGCGCCCGCGCGGCAATCGCCGCGCTGCAGCCGGCCGTCGACATCGCCGTCGTCGAGCATGCCGCGAACCGCGGCAAGGTGGCGATCCTGAACGAAGCGATCGCCGCCGAGTCGGCCGAGCTGATCCTGCTCACCGACACCTCGGCCGAGCTGCCGGCCGACTTCCTGCGGCGACTCGCGGCGCGCTTCGCCGATCCGCGGGTCGGCGTCGCCGGCGGCCGCTACGTGCTCGCCGCCGCCGGCAGCGCCGGCGAGGCCGCCTACTGGGACTACCAGATCCGCATCAAGCAGCAGGAAGCCCGCTTCGGCTCGCCGATGGGCTTTCACGGCGCCGGCTACATGTTCCGTCGCAGCCTGTGGCAGCCCCTCGAGGCCGACACGATCAACGACGACTTCATCCTGCCGATGCGCATCGTCGCCGGCGACGCGCACGCCGTCTACGAGGCCAGCCTGCCGACCATCGAGCGCGAGCAGACGCGGCCGAGCCAGGAGTTCCGTCGCCGGGTCCGCATCGCCGCGGGCAACGTGCAGCAGGCGATCCGCCTGATCGGGCTGGCCGACCCGCGCCGTCCCGGCCTCGCCTTCGTCTTCCTGTCGGGCAAGTTCCTGCGCGCCTTCATGCCGTTGATCCTCCTGGCGGCGCTGGTCTCCTCCTTGGCATTGGCCGCGGCGGGATCGGAGCCCTTCGCCTGGATCGCCGGCCTGCAGCTCGCCGGGTACGCCGCCTCGGCGGCGGTGCTGGCGACGCGGCACTGGCCGTGGCCGCGCCTGGCCCGGCTGCCGGCCTACCTGGTCGAGGGCTACGCGGCGGGCCTGGTCGGCGCGCTGCGCTACCTCGCCGGCCGCGAGCGCGGCCAGTGGGGCCGCGCCGCCGCCCAGCGCGGCGACTTCGTGCCGGCCTCGACCCGTCTCGCCAAGCGAGCGGTCGACGTCGTGCTGGCCAGCCTGGTGTTCGTGGTCTTCGCCGCGACCCTGCCGCTGATCGGCCTCGCCATCCGCCTCGACTCGCGCGGGCCGCTGTTCTACCGGCAGCTGCGCGTCGGCGAGGCGACGCCGCGCTTCACGCGCCTGTTCTACATGATCAAGTACCGCACCATGCGGATCGACGCCGAGGCGCGCAGCGGCGCCATGTGGGCGACCGCCAACGATCCGCGGGTCACCCGGGTCGGCCGCTTCCTGCGCAAGACCCGGCTCGACGAGCTGCCGCAGTGCCTGAACGTGCTGGCCGGCGACATGTCGATCATCGGCCCGCGGCCCGAGCGGCCGTCGTTCTTCAAGACCCTGGAGAGCGCCATTCCGTTCTACGCCGAGCGGACCTTCGGCGTGCGGCCGGGGATCAGCGGCCTCGCCCAGGTCAACCAGGGCTACGACACGTCGATCGAGGACGTGCGCAACAAGGTGCTGCACGACCACGCCTATGCCATGCGGCTGCGCACCCTCGGCGGCTGGCTGCGCGCCGACCTGTCGATCATCTGGCGCACCGGCCTGGTCATGATCACCGGCAGGGGGCAGTGATGCGCCGCCTGCGGATCGCCGCCGCGGCGGCCCTGCTCGGCCTCGCGACGGTCCTGGCGCCGGTCCTGGCCGAGGCGCAGGAGGATTACACGGCACGCGGCCTGTCGGTCTACGCGCCGCGTCCGGTACGCGCCCAGCGCGGCGGCGGCCCCGCGGCGGCAGCCCCGGCGCCGGTGGCGCAGCCCGCTCCCACGACGGCGCAGGCCGTGGCCGTGCGGCAAAAGGCGCAGGCGATGCTCGAGGAGCGCCTGCCGCGCCGGCTGACCGTGCGCAACACCAACACCGGCGAGGAAGTCTCGGTCGTCTACTGGGTGGCCGGCGAGTACGACAGCTGGGAGCTGGCGCGCATTGCACAGCTGCTGCGCGACCACCATCAGCACGAGACGGTGGCGATCGACTGGCGGCTCGCCGACCTGCTGTGGGTGCTCGGCCGGCTGACCGGCGGCAACACCGTGCACGTCCATTCCGGCTACCGGTCGGAGGCGACCAACACCTATCTCGCCTCGACGAATTCCGGCGTCGCCTCGGACAGCCAGCATCGCCACGGCAAGGCGCTCGACATCTCGTTCCCCGGCGTGTCCAGCCGGTCGATCGCCGGCCTGGCGGCGGCGCTGGCCTGGGGCGGCACCGGCTACTACGGCGACGAGGGCCACGTCCATGTCGATGTCGGCCCGACCCGCACCTGGGGATTCTAGGCCGATCGGCGACACCGGCCCCGACACCGGCCCCCCATGCCGCCACCAGTGGCAGGCGCGCGGGCGATGGACTAGAAAGACCTGCTATCAGGAAGGTAATCGCCAGATGTCGAGCGTGCGCAACCGGGTGCTGATCGTCGAGGACTCGCCGGCCCTCGCCGAAACCTACGCCGCCTATCTCGGCACCGAGGATTGCACCGTCGAGATCGTCAACAACGGCGCCGGCGCCCAGCAGGCGCTGGAGACGGCACCGCCCGACCTGCTGCTCCTCGACGTCAACCTGCCCGATTCCAACGGCATCGACCTGCTGCGCGACCTGCGCCAGCGCGGCCTGCCGACCGAGGTCATCATCATGACCGGCCAGGCCTCGGTGCGACTGGCCGTCGAGTCGATGCGCGAAGGCGCGCTCGACTTCCTCACCAAGCCGTTCACCGCCGACCGCCTCCGGGTCACGGTGCGCAACGCGCTGGCCCGCCGCCGCCTGGAGGAGCAGGTCGCGGTCATCCAGGAGGAGACCGGGCGCGACAAGTTCTGCAACTTCATCGGCCGCTCGATGGCCATGCAGGCCGTCTATCGCATCCTGCAGAACGCCGCCGGCAGCAAGGCCACGGTGTTCGTCACCGGCGAGAGCGGCACCGGCAAGGAGCTGTGCGCCGACGCCCTGCACAAGCTCAGCCGGCGCCGCGACAAGCCGTTCGTCGCCATCAACTGCGCCGCCATCCCGCGCGACCTGCTCGAGAGCGAGGTCTTCGGCCACGCCAAGGGCGCCTTCACCGGCGCCACCTCGGATCGCATGGGTGCCGCCCTGCAGGCCCATGGCGGCACCCTGTTCCTCGACGAGATCTGCGAGATGGATCTCGGCCTGCAGGCCAAGATGCTGCGCTTCCTGCAGACCGGCTCGGTGCAGCGGGTCGGCGAGGACAAGCCGCGCCCGGTCGACGTGCGCATCGTCTGCGCCACCAACCGCAACCCGCAGGTCGAGGTCGAAGGCGGCCGGTTCCGCGAGGACCTGTTCTACCGCCTGCACGTCATTCCGGTCGACCTGCCGCCGTTGCGCGAGCGCGACGACGACGTTCTGCTGATCGCCCGCCACTTCCTGCGCCAGTATTCCGACGAGGACGGCAAGCGGTTCCGCGGCTTCACCGGCGAGGCCGAGGCGGCGCTGCTGGCCTACGGCTGGCCGGGCAACGTGCGCGAGTTGCAGAACACCATGCGGAACATCGTGGTCCTGAACGACGGCGACGTCATCGAGGCGGCGATGCTGCCGCGCCATCTGCAGGGCCTGCCGCCCTCGCCGGCCGCCCGCATCATCGAGCGCGCGACCGCCGCCGCGGCGCCGGCCGCCGCCCCGGGCTCGATGTCGGGGCCCGGGTCGGGTTTTGGCCTCGGCCAGGGTCCGATCGAGCCGCTCGAGGTCGTCGTGCGGCGCACCATCGAGCAGGCGATCAGCCGCTGCGACGGCAACATTCCCAAGGCGGCGGCGGCCCTGCAGGTCAGCCCCTCGACGATCTACCGGCGCATCCAGGGCTGGCAGGCCGAAGCCGCCCCGACCTGAGCCGGTCGCGCCGGAACCAGGATTTTCCCTCGGCGTCGCCTGCCGGAAGAAAGAGTTTTCCGGCCCCGGCCAACTTCGAAAATCCCCTGCATTGAGGGCAGGCGCCAATGGGCGCATTTCTCGAGAGCCGGCACCGACGTGCCGCGCACCGGCGAGGAGACGCTGCCATGGCGATGTTCAAGGACGGCAACCACCTCTGGCAGAGCGGCAGCGACGTCTTCGAGGACGCGGTGAAGCCCGGCAGCGAGGCGCTGTGGACCGGCATCTACGCCTGCCAGGAGTGCAACCTCGAGATCGTCGCGACCGAGGGCAGCCCGCTGCCGGCCGAGCGCCATCACCACCACGCCTCGGGCCAGCCGATCCGCTGGCGGCTGATCGTCTATGCCGATCAGCGGCCCAAGTCGGTCTTCGAGTTCACCCGCGCCGCCTGAGACGACGGGCGCGAGCCGCCCTCACCACTTCTCGACCCAGGGCCGCAGCACGACCTCGAAGGCCCAGGTCGAGCGGTGCTGGCGGTGCAGCTGCAGGTAGAGCTCGGCGATGCGGTCGGGATCGGCCATGTTGTCGTCGACCGTCGTGCCGGCGCGGCGGTGGGCGCGCGTTCCGTCCTCCTGCGTGAAGCCGATCGCGGCGTCGATCGGCACGTTGGCGACGTGGATGCCGAGCGGCATCAGCTCGCGCGCCAGGCTCTCCGCCAGGCCGGCCTTGGCGTGGCAGGCCATGGCGAAGGCGCCGCTGCGCGCAAAGCCCTTCAGCGCCGCGCTGGCGTTGGTGAAGATCAGGGTGCCGCGCGCCCCGGTTGCGGCCGGCGGATTGTCGCGCATCGCGCGCGCCGCCTGCTGGCCGACCAGGAAGGCACTGTGCGCGGCGTTGCGAAAGGTTTCGAAGGCCATCGCCGGATCGGCCTCGACGATGCCCTTGCCGAAGATGCCGGCGACCCGTCCGTCGATGTTGTGCACCACCAGGGTGGGCGGGCCGAGATCGTCGGTGACCGCCTGGAACAGCCGCTCGACCGAGGCGGGATCGCCGGCGTCGCAGGCATAGCGACGCACGCCATGCCGGGTCTCGAGGTCCTGCAGCACGGGCTTGTCCGGCGTACGGGCGGCGACGGCGACCCGCATGCCCTGCGCCGCGAACAGGCGGGCGCAGCTGGCGCTGATGCCGGGGCCGCCGCCGACGATCAGGGCGACGTCGTGCACGGGCGATTGGCTCATCGGGAAATTCCTTGTCCTGAACGGGTGGCGAGCGAGTCGAGCTTCTTCAGATAGGGGCCGACGTCCGGCGCGAAGGCCGCATGCTCGGCAAGCCGCGCAAAGTGCGCCGCGGCGCGCGGGAAACGGTCCGGCCAGTCGTCGGTCATGACCGGCGCCAGGCCGAGTCCCTGCAACGTCGCGTGGCGCGGCCGCTCGTTGGCGAACAGGCAGAGTTCCGCCACGACGCAGATGTCGGCGAGCGACAGCGCTTCGCCCACCAGGAAGGTGCGCGCCGGCGCCAGCGCCTGCTCGAGGCCGGCGAGGTAGACGGCGAAGGCCTCGGCCGCCCGGGCGTGCAGCGCCGCCGGGACCTCCGGCTCGCGCAAGGCCAGCAGATAGGGCTGCGTGTCGCGTCCGAACACCAGGCTGGCGTCGAGGAAGCTGTCGATGCGCGAGGCCTCGTAGGCATCGTGACCATACAGTCGAAGCCGCGCTTCGCCGAGCCGCGCCACGGCGCGCGCGATGCTGTTGGATTCGAAGATGCCGATCCGGCCGTCGGGGCTGAAGGCCGCCGGCACGGTGCCGAACGGATGCGCTTCCAGGAAGGCGTCGGTCTTCAGCAGGTTGCCGCCCTTGAACCCGACCCGGCCGGCCCGCGCCGCGCCGGCGAGGCGCTGGCGGTCCTCCGCGGACAGCGGGCGCGCTTCGAAGTCCCACAGCCAGTCGCGCAGCTCCGTGGGCTTGGCGCCGACGATCTCGAGCTCGACGTCGCACAGGCGGGCGGCGATCGTCGCCTTCCAGATGCGCGGATTGGGCAGGTAGGAGAAGATGCGCAGCGCCGGCATCGCTTCACCAGGTCTCGCCGGCCGGCCGGATCTCGACGTTGAACGACCAGGCGCTGCGGTCCTGCTGCAGAAGATGCCAGACCTCGTCGGCAATCGCCGACGGCTTGATGAAGAAGTCGTCGGGCTTGTCCGGCATGCGGGCGCGCTGGCGCGGATGGTCGATCACCGCGTCGATCACGATGTAGGCGACGTGCACGCCCTTGGGGCCGAGATCGCGGGCCATCGCCTCGGCGAGGATGCGCTGCGCCGCCTTGGTCGGCGCGAAGCCCGCGAAACCGGCGCGGCCGCGCAGCGCCGAGGTGTTGCCGGTGACCACGATGGCGCCCGAGCCGGCCTCGACCATGGCCGGCGCCAGCCGCCGCGCGAGATGCAGCAGCGCCATCGTGTTGACCCGGAAATTGGCCTCGAGGACCTTGGGGTCGATGTCGAGGAAGCTGCCGAACGCGCCGCCGACCGCGTTGTGCACCAGCACCGACGGCGTGCCGATATCGCGCCGCACCGTCGCCAGGGTCGCGTCGATCTGCGCCTCGTCGGTGACGTCGCAGGGAAACGCCGCCGCGTCCGGCAGCTCGGCCGCCAGCGCCGCCAGCCGCTCGGCGTTGCGCGCCAGCAGCGCGACCCGGTAGCCGCCGGCGGCGAGCCGGCGGGCGATGGCGCTACCGGTTCCCGGGCCAACTCCGGTGACGACGGCGATCGGACGACTCATTCAGGACCTCCGCCCGACAAGTCGTCGCAAAGGCCGCGCCGATCAAACGGCAAAAACTCATGATAGGGCGAGCTACCGTCCCTGGGACCGCGCGCGTCCACGCGCGCTCATCCCCCTGAGGCGCGCCTGGAGGCGCGCGGTCCCAGGGAGAGGGTCGGGCTGGACCGCGCGCGTCCACGCGCGCCTCATGGGTCTCCGAGCGCGCCTGGAGGCGCGCGGTCCGGTAGGGCGGTCAGGCGGCGGCGGCCGCCTTCGCCTCGCGCCGGCGGGCGTGCAGCACCCACTCGGTGTAGCCGTTGGGCTGGGCGCGGCCCTGGAAGATCAGGTCGCAAGCCGCCTTGAAGGCCGGCCCGTCGAAGCCGGGCGCCATCGGCCTGTAGGCCGGATCGCCGGCGTTCTGGCGGTCGACGACCACCGCCATGCGGCGCATCGCCTCCATGACCTGCGCCTCGGTGGTGACGCCGTGCAGCAGCCAGTTGGCGAGATGCTGGCTCGAGATGCGCAGCGTGGCGCGGTCCTCCATCAGGCCGACATCGTGGATGTCCGGCACCTTGGAGCAGCCGACGCCCTGGTCGATCCAGCGCACGACGTAGCCCAGGATTCCCTGGATGTTGTTGTCGATCTCCTGCTGGACGTCCTGCGGCGACCAGTTCGAGCGGCCGAGCGGGATCGTCAGGATGTCGGCCAGCGGCGCCCGCGGCCGCTGCCGCAGCTCGGCCTGGCGGGCCGGCACGTCGACCTGGTGATAGTGCAACGCATGGATCGTCGCGGCGGTCGGCGACGGCACCCAGGCGGTGGTGGCGCCGGCCCGCGGATGGCCGATCTTCTGCTCCAGCATGCTGGCCATGCGGTCGGGCATTGCCCACATGCCCTTGCCGATCTGCGCCTTGCCCGGCAGGCCGCAGGCCAGGCCGACGTCGACGTTGCTGTTCTCGTAGGCCGAGATCCACTTGGTGCCGCGCATGGCCTCCTTGCGCTCCATCGCGCCGGCCTCGATCGAGGTGTGGATCTCGTCGCCGGTGCGGTCGAGGAAGCCGGTGTTGATGAAGCAGACGCGTGCCGCGGCGGCCTTGATGCAGGCGGCGAGGTTGACGGTGGTCCGCCGCTCCTCGTCCATGATGCCCATCTTGAGCGTGTTGCGCGGCAGCGCCAGCACGTCCTCGACGGCGGCGAACAGCCCGTTCACCATCGCGACCTCTTCCGGCCCGTGCATCTTCGGCTTGACGACGTAGACCGAGCCGCGGCGGCTGTTGCGCACGTCGGGCGCGGCCTCGAGGTTGTGGCGCGCGATCGCCGTCGCGACCATGGCGTCGAGGATGCCTTCCGGCGTCTCCTTGCCGTCGCCGTCGAGCACCGCGTCGGTCGACATGTGGATGCCGACGTGGCGCACCAGCATCAGGCTGCGGCCGGGCAGGCTGAGCGCGCCGCCGTCGGGCGCGGTGTAGCGCAGGTCGGGGTTGAGCCGGCGCTCGACCGAGGCGCCGCCCTTGTCGAAGCGCGCCGACAAGGTGCCCTTCATCAGGCCGAGCCAGTTGCGATAGACGTCGATCTTGTCGGCGGCGTCGACCGCCGCGACGCTGTCCTCCATGTCCATGATCGTCGTGACCGCCGATTCGATCACGACGTCGCTGACCCCGGCCGGATCGTCCTTGCCGATCGGATGCTTGGGGTCGATCTCGATCGAGACGTGCAGGCCGTGATGGCGCAGCAGGATCGCGGTCGGCTTCTCGGCCGGGCCGCGATAGCCGGCGAACGCTTCGGGCTGGGCCAGGCCGGCCGCGCCGCCGGCGCGCTGCGCCACCGCGAGCGTGCCGCCGCGCACCGTGAAGCCGGCGGCCTCGGCGAACGAGCCGCCCTGCAGCGGGAAGCTGCGGTCGAGAAACTCGCGCGCCAGCGCGACGACCCGGGCGCCGCGCACCGGATTGTACTTGCCGCGCTTGGCCAGCTCGCCCTCGTCGGCGATCACGTCGGTGCCGTAGAAGGCGTCGTACAGGCTGCCCCAGCGCGCGTTGACGGCGTTCAGCGCGTAGCGCGCGTTGGACATCGGCACCACGAGCTGCGGGCCGGCGATGCGGGCGATCTCGTCGTCGACATTGGCGACATCGATCGCGAACGGCGCCGGCTCGGGCAGCACGTAGCCGATCTTCTCGAGAAAGGCCGCGTAGCCGGCGGCGTCCACGGGGCGGCCGCGCTGCGCCACGTGCCAGGCGTCGATCTGCGCCTGCAGGTCGTCGCGCCGGGCGCACAAGGCGGTGTGGCGCGGGCCGAACTCGCGCAGGACGGCGGCATAGCCGCTCCAGAAGCGCTCGGGCGCGACCCCGGTGCCCGGCAGCACCTCGTTGGCGACGAAGTCGAGCAGGCTGCGGTCGACACGGAGGGATTCGACGGTCACGCGATCGGACATGAGACCTTTCCAGGAGACGGGGCAAAGATACAGCTTACGTGTATAGATAGCCGATCGGATCACCGCCGGCACGCTCGGCGCGCCGCGCCGTCCGGGTGATGATCCGGCCGCCCAGCCCGTCGATCTCGTCACGCTGCGCCGGCGTCCAGCGGCGCAGCGCGTCCAGCCCCTCGAGCAGGCCGAGCCGCAGCACCTGGCTGTCTTCGGCGAGGCCGGCCAGCGCGATCTGGCCGCGGCCGGCCGTGACGACGTCGCCGGCCGCCATCTCGATCAGCTGCCCGGTGGCGCTGCGGAAGGCGGCGCTGCCGCGGATCACCCGATGCATCGAGACCTCGCCGGACTCCAGCGCCGCCGGGTCGGCCGGCGTGGCGCGGGCTTTCGGCAGGACGGCGCGGTCGCGCGGATCGCTGGCGATGACGTGGCCCGTCACCAGCCGTCCGCTCGGCCCCTCGAGGCCGAGATCGCGCACGAAGACCGGCATCGCGGCGCGGATCGGTACGCCATCCGCCCCCGCCGTCAGCGGCCGGTACAGCGCGTCGAGCGCCAGCGGGTCCTGCAGCCAGAAGCCGGCGCCGGACGGCCGGTCGTGCAGCGGATGGCACCACGCGAGCGCCGGCGTCTCGGCCTCGTCGACCGCGTCGGTGGCGACGATCGTCGGATTGGGAAAGGTCGCGGGCTCGGTGACGAAGGCCTCGATGAACTTGCCCGAGCCGCCCATCGACAACGCGTCCGGCACCACGCTCTGCGCCGCCGCGAGGTTCTGCTCGGTCGGCAGTCCCGACCAGGAATAGGCGAGCTGGCGGTGCACGATGGCGCTCTGCAGGATCGCCGTGCCCGGCCCGATGTGAAACAGCCGCCCGTCATAGTCGAAGCTGAACAGGCCCGAGGTCACCAGCACCAGTTGGAAGCCGCCGGGCGGCAGATGCAGGTGGAAGTCGGTCGGCCCGGTGTCGGGACGATAGATCGGCAGGTCGGTCGCCACCTCCTGGAGCAGGAACGCCTCGTCGGTGGCGTGGAAACCTTCCAGCGCGCGGCTGTACAGCGCCTGCGGGCGATACACGGCGTCGTAGGGCGCCGCGCGCTTGCGATCGAGGACGACGCCGATGCGGCCGTTCAGCCGCAGCCGGTCGCCGGCCGGGCGCAGCAGGCCCGGCCACTTGAAGTCGACGGTCTCGAACGTACGCATGGGACCTCCGGCCCGGGACGGGCACCCGAGCCGCCATGCGAATTTCGCGCCACGCGCGGCGCGCCTACCCCGCCGCCGTCACCGAGAGGGCCCGAACATGCGGTCGAGGTAGCCGTTCAGGAAGTGGTGGATCGGCTTCTCCATCACCGACATCTGGCCGGGCTCGTAGACCGGCAGCGCCATCGCGCGCTGCATCGATTCGATCATCGAGCGGTCCTCCTCGTAGATGATCGCCTGGTAGTCCTTGTAGACCTTCAGCTTCCGCTCGAACTCGGGGTCGGCGAAGAACGATTCCGGGAACAGCAGGTATATCAGCATCTCGCATCTGTCGGGACCGATCGGCCAGCCGACCATGATCTTCACGCAGTCGATGCGCCCGAACAGCGTGACGTTGGGGGGCATGAAGCCGGTGCAGGCGAAGCTGTGCGGCTGCTCGGCGAGCCACGGCGCCTTGCCGAACAGCGCCTCGCCGCCGGGAGTCGAGGGCGCCGCGTCGTAGCGGATGGTGATCCCGCCATTGTCCTTCAGCGACACGTTGTCGGTCGTCCAGGCGAAGCGCGCCCCGAACGTCTTCGCGTGCAGCACGTGCACGTGATAGAAATCCATCAGGTTCTCGTGCATGAACTTCCAGTTGCAGTTCAGCTCGAGCCGCGTCACGTCGGCCAGCCGGCACTTCTCGGTGGCCAGCATCGCGAAGTCCTTCTCGAACTCGGCGATCGTCTCGGCGAAGGGCGGCGGCTCGGCCGCGAAGCTCACGAAGATGTTGCCGCGCCAGACCTCCAGCGCGACGCGCGGCAGGCGGCAGGTCTTCGGGTCGAAGCCGTCGCTGTCGCGCATATGCGCCGCGCCGCGCAGCCGGCCCGCCAGGTCGTAGGTCCAGCCATGGTACGGGCACTTGAAGATGCGCGTGTTGCCGCGGCCCTCGGCGACCTCGACGCCGCGATGCCGGCACATGTTGTAGAAGGCGCCGAGCTGCCCCTCCTGGTCGCGCGCAATGACGATCGGCCGCCCGAGAATGCGGCGCGCCTCGTAGTCGCCGGGGTTGGCGAACTGCTCGACCCGGCCCATGAACAGCCAGTCGCGGAAGAAGTAGCGCTGCAGCTCCTGCTCGTAGATCTCCTTGGAGGAGTAGATGCCGCCCGGCAGGTGGCGCGCGCGGATCAGCTCGCGCCGCGTGGCGTCGGTCGACGGGCCCAGGTCCGAAACATGATCCATCGCATCCCTCGCGCGCGCTGTAGCGTTGGGCGAGCGTCGCAGGCGGCCAACCGCACCGTCAACCTCCTCCCTGCGCGCAGCGCGGGGAGGATTTGAAGAGAAAGGACCTCGCATGTCCAAGAACTGGAATGCCCTCGTTGGCAACGGCGGCAAAGCGCGGTTGACCAACGTGTCGCACTTGCCGCAAGGCTCACCGGATTCGCGAAAATGAGGGGACCCATGCGACGAAGGCTCGTCATCGTCGGCGCCGGCTTCGCCGGCCTGCAGGCCGCCCTGGCGGCGGCGCGCCTGCGTGCCGCACGGAACGTCGCCGCCGAGGCGCTCAAGATCGCCGTGGTGGCGCCCGAGCCGACCCTGGTGATCCAGCCGCGCCTCTACGAGCCCGATCCGCACACCCTGACCGCGCCGCTCGGCCCGCTGCTCGAGGCGGTTGAGGTGACCTACGTCCAGGGCCTGGTCGAGTGCATCGACGCCTCGGCGCGGTCGCTCGAGGTCGTCGATCGCGACGGCCGGCGCCGCGCCTTGCCGTGGGACCGCCTGATGCTGGCGAGCGGCAGCCGGCTGTACCGGCCGCTGATCCCTGGCCTGGCCGAGCATGCCTTCAGCATCGACCAGCTCGAGGATGCCGTCAGGCTCGACCACCATCTGCACGGCCTCGCCGAGCGGCCGTCCTCGTCGGCGCGCGACACCATCGTCGTCGCTGGCGGCGGCTTCACCGGTATCGAGGCGGCGGCCGAGATGCCGGCGCGCCTGCGCGCGATCCTCGGCGCCGGCCAGGCGATCCGGATCGTGCTCGTCGAGCGCAGCCCGAAGGTCGCGCCCGACATGGGGCCGGGCCCGCGGCCCGTGATCGAGACGGCGCTGCGCGACCTCGGCGTCGAGATCCGCGCCGGCGTCGACGTCGCGGCCCTGGACGCCGCCGGGGTCACCCTGTCGGACGGCCAGCGCATCGACAGCACGACGGCGATCTGGACCGCCGGACTGAGCGCCGCGCCGCTCGCCGCGCAGATCGCGGGCGAGCACGACGCGCTCGGCCGCCTAGGAGCCCGTCCGGATAGTTCCGGCGGGCTTGGTTGATGTGGTCTCGCTGTCGGTCTGGGTCATGCTCGGGCCGCGAGCTTTGCGATGTTGTGGGCCGTGCAGATCATTGCCCATTCAGCCCTGACCCGGTCGATACCCCGGAGGAGGAACTGGCGGAAGCCTGGTGCTTGCTTGATCTGTCCGAACACCGGCTCGACGATCTGCTTTCGTAGCCTGTAGCGACTACGCCAACCAGCTCGCCTGAGCCTTGTGCGCATGGCCCTCGTCAGCGGTCCGGAGAGGTTTGGCCGGCCTCGTCCGGGATGCTTGGCAGGGCCGATTGCGACGTAGCCTCTGATATGGCGCTGGTGCAGGGCTTCGAGGTTGGCCTCTCTGCAGTAGCCGGCATCTGCCGAGACCTCCTTTGGCTGGCGACCCAGGTTTGCCTGGATGCTGTCGAGCAACGGCACCAACTGGTCCTGATCGCTCGTCTGGGCCACCAGGCCGTGGGCGACGATGATCTGGGCCTCGCCATCGACGGCGGCCTGGGCGTTGTATCCCTGGATGAAGCCGTCCTTGCTCTTCAGGATGCGGCTCTCGGGGTCGGTGAAGTTGCGTTGCGCCTTGGGTGACGGTTCCGCCTTCGGTGCAGGCTCCTCGGCTCTCTGACCGTGCCGCCCTTCTTCTTCGGCAGCCGCCTGCGCCTCCGCCTCGAGTTCCGCCTTTGCCTGGCGGATCTTCTCCAGCCGCTTCTGCTTGTCGGCCAGCCATGCCGGCAGCTCGTCGCCGCGACGGCCGCCGTGCTGGCCGTCCTCCTCGCGGTCCGCCGCGTCGGCCGCCTTCAGCCAGCGATCGACCTCCGCCGTAAGCTCCGCTTCCCGCTTCTTCATCCGCTCGTAGCTCATCGCCTTGTGCCGGGAGGCGTTCGCCCGGATCTTCGTGCCGTCCAGCGCCACGTGACCCAGCTTCACCAGACCCGCCTTTTCCGCCACCTTCAGCACCTGCACGAACAGGCCCGACAGCGCCTTCTCGTGGCGCCGACGGAACTCCCAGATCGTGCGGAAGTCCGGAGGGTCTCCCGCAACAAGCATCATGAAGTCGGCACGCTCCACGCAGGCTCGGGCTATCCGCCGCGACGAGTACAGCCCGCTGACAAAGCCCTGCAGCAACAACGCCGTCATCATCCTCGGATCGAACGGCGGCTGCCCCAACTCGCCCCGATAGCTCCCGATGATCGCGCCCAGGTCCAATGTCTCCTGAACCAACGTCACGATGAACCGGCTCACGTGACCGGACGGCACGTAGTCCTGCACGCTCGGCGGCAGAAGCTGGACTTCGTCGATCTTCCAGGCGCGAAACTGCTTGCTCATCCCAAATTCACAGCCAGACTTACGGTCGCTTCGAAACCCAATTCTCAGACAGGCTCCTAGTCGTCGAGCCCACCTTGCGGGTGCCGTAGGTCGCCGGCGTCTTCGCGACCAGCGATGCCGCGCGGGCGGCCTGCGACGACGCCGGCCACCACGCCCTGATGTCGTGCCAGCACGCGCTCCGGCTGGGGTCCGTCGCCGGCCACAATGCCGTCGCCGACCTGCTCGGCCTGCCGCTTCTGCCCTATCACCAGGAGGCCTACGTGACGTGCCTCGACCTCGGCGCGGCCGGCGCCGTGTTCACGCGCGGCTGGAACCGCGCGGTCGCGCTGGTCGGCGCGGAGGCCAAGGCCCTCAAGCGGCAGATCAACACGCGCTGGATCTATCCGCCGCCCGCCGACCGCGAGGCGGCGTTCGCGGCCGCCGATCCGGAGCGCGGCGCGAGGGTGTAGTGCGCATCGTCGCGCCGAAAGGGCCGGGCTGCTGCCGGCGGCGGTCCAGGATGCGTGTGGCGGGCGCACGACTGCGACGGTCATCGAGCGATGCGCCGGGCACCCCGGACCCGACTGTTGCAACTGTCGCCAGGGTCCCCAGAGCCAGGGCCCAACGTCACCCCGCCCGCGCGGTCAGCAGCATCGACACGTTCTCGACCGTGGCGTCCTCGACCCGGAACGCGCCGCCGGGACTGTGCACTCGCCGCTCGGCCGCAAGCGGTAGATAGCCAAGGCGCGTCATGGTGGTGCCGACCATCCAGGCATTCCCGTGCTGGCGGGACGCACCCACGGCGAAGGCCATGCCGCGCGCCTGATGCAGCCACCGGGAGCCCTTGGCCGCCCGCCAGCCGCGAAAGGCTTGCACGTAGCGTGGCCAGGGAGACGATCAGAAGAGGGCGCCGGCCGAAAGCGAAACTCATGGGGTTCACTTTCTTCGTTCCCGGTTTGCAAGATCGGCAAACCGTCGGAAGCGGCCAGCCCTGAGCGTCCTGAAGGGGGGCCCGCACGATCCCTTGACGTTCGAGCCGGCTGGCGACAGTGTTGGCACGCATGATCGAGACTCCGACGCGCTTCGACTGACGCCGACGCCGCTGCCCCCTGCGGCGGCCGTTCGGGCTGCGCGTCAATCTGCGTCCGTCAAGAGGGTGACGGCCCCACCGTAGGCCCCTTGCCGGAGCGATCCGGCCCGCGTTCTCGCCCCCCTGCAGCCCCCGGCTCCGGGGGTTTTCTTTTGCCTCGACCCACCAGAAGGACAACAGCATGAGCATTCGAATCGGCATCGTCGGAATCAGCGGCTTCGGTGGCGGCGAGGCGTTGCGCCTGGTCGCCGGCCATCATTCCTTCCAGCTCGTCTACGCCGCCGGCGAGGGCAGTGCCGGCAGCCGCCTCGTCGACCGCTTCCCCGGCGCGCCGGCCGGCCTGGCCGACCTGGTGATCGAGAAGTGGGACCCGGCGAGCCTGCCCCGGCTCGACGTCCTGTTCGCCTCGCTGCCGACCGGTGCTTCGGCCGAGGCGCTGGCGCGCATGCCGAAGGACACCAGGATCGTCGACATCGGCGGCGACCACCGCTACGTCGACGGCTGGACCTACGGCCTGTCTGATGTGTGGCCGGACGAGATCGCGGGCAAGAGCCGCATCGCCAACCCTGGCTGCTTCCCCGCGGCGGCGCTGACAGCTCTGGCGCCACTCCTGGCTGAGGGGCTGATCGCGTCGGAAAACATTCTAGTCGACGCCAAGACCGGCATCTCCGGGGCCGGCCGCGGCGGCAGCGACAGTCGGTTCGGTTACGCCGAGAGCAATGAGGACCTGGTGCCCTACGGCCTGCTGAAGCACACACACGTGCCGGAGATGGCCACAACGATCGAGCGGCTGCGCGGCGCCAGCGCCGCCTGGCTGGTGTTCACGCCGCATCTGGTGCCCATGACCCGCGGCATCCTCGCCACGATCTACGGCCGCGGCCGTGCCACCACCGCGCAGTGCCTCGAGGCGGCCCGACGCTTCTACGCCGGCCGGGCGTTCGTGCGCGTGACCGACGCGCCGCCGCAGACCAAATGGGCGACCGGCTCGAACCTGGCCTTTGTCAGCTATGCCGCCGATCCTGAGCACAACCTGGTGATCGCGATGGGCGTGGTCGACAACCTCGGCAAGGGCGCCGCCGGCCAGGCGATGCAGAACGCCAACCTGATGTGCGGCCTGAGGGAAAACGCCGGACTGGAGGGCCTGCCGGTCTGGCACTGAGGTGCAGACCGGCGCTGGCACTCCGACCTCCCGCGACCTTGGCAACAGCTCGAGGCGGCGCCGCCGGCAAGGTCGCCGCGACGCCGGCCGCGTGCCGCCCCCGCCGCCGGTGTATCTGGCCGGCCCCTGCCGTCCCTCGCGCAGGTACCGCCGGGGGAGTAGGAGTCCTCCGACGGCGCGACCCGTCCCTTGGCCTGCTGCGGCTCCTTAGACAATCGCGATTGTTTCCCGCCTCCCCCATCCAGGGGACCCCAGACCCATCGAAGCGTTCGGGTTTGGCCTTTCGTCCCCGCTCCTCGTCGCGGCGGCGGCCTTCTCCGGCGGGCCGGCCAAGGGCAAGGTCTGCGACGACGATCCGGCCGGCTTCGATGCCCGAGTCGGGGCTTTCTGCGGCCCGGACTGGCCGCCGGGCGGAAACACCAGCTTTCCGGCCGCCAGAGTCACCTGAGACACCTGCGACAGTTGCGACAGTTGCGACAGGCGGGGGCGATCCCGATGCTGCTGGCCGCAATCGAGCCGGAGCCTGCCGGCCCGCGATGATAGGCGATCGACCTGCATGACACTGGACGGCCTGGCGCTTGCCACGTTGATCATCCTTCTGTTCGACATGCTGTATTTCCAGATCACCTCGCCGACCTTCCTTCTGGTCAGCCTCGAGGTGCCGACGGTCACGCGGCTGCTGCGCGGGCAGTTCTGGTACTACTTCCTGTCACTCGGCATGACGGCCAGCGTCGCCACGCTCGCCTTCGCGTTGTCGGGTCGGCTGGTCGTCGCCGTCGGACTCGCGGCGATCGCGGCCTATGCTCTATTCTCCCGCAAGTGGCTGTGCCGGCACATGGACGCCGGTGTTGCGGCGCGTGACCTCGGCGATCCCAATGCGGTGCGCCGGCTGCGCTGGCTGCATTGGGCCAGCATGCTGAGCCACGCGATCCCGCTCGTCACGCTACTGGCCAGCATCCCGTATCTGGATCTGTTTCCGCGCTGACGGCAGTGATCCAGGAAGACTGCGCCTCTGGATCGACGCCACGCGGCGGGTCGTCTCGGCCTTGATCGCCACGTCCTTTGCCACTCGACTGACCTGATCGAAAGCCTGAAGACCCACCTCGTCGGCGCAATCCTGCTCAAGCACAATGACGGCTGCGGGCCATCGCGCTGGAAAGCATCGTCTCCGGCGGCGATGCCCCAATCATCGAGTTGCCAATCATGGCGGCCTGAACCCTCCGGCCCTGGACCGGACAGCTTCTGTTCGTCCGAATCACCTTCGTGTGACAACAGGTATTGGTGCCCTGACTTTTCGGCCCTGCGAGGCCGTGGCGCTCCCACAGAGAAGGGGGGAGTATCGACAGCATTGAAGGAAAGTCATTTTTGCATTACATATCAAATAAATGAGATACTCCCCCTTCGACGCCTTCACAGAGCCGAAGATCGTCAGGTGCCCGACCTGCGGGGAGCTCGTCGACATTGCCGATATCGAGGACCTGGTGAAGCACATGGGCCCTCACGATCCGCCACGGTCGCAGAAGTCGCCACGGGGAATCAAGGATATCAAGGATCGTGTCCCGTAACGTGGTGTAGGTGCTCGCGGGGAAGCACGCGTTTCCGGGCCAAGGCCGGATTGATCAGGCAGCCACGGTGGACAGCTCGATGATGGGATCATCGCCGACAGGGGCGATGCTTTCCAGCGTGATGTAGCGGGCGCGCTGAACGGCCCATTCGTCATTCTGCTCGAGGAGGATCACGCCGACGAGGCGGGTTATGGCGTCCTCGTTGGGGAAGATGCCGACGACCTCGGTGCGCCGCTTGATCTCGCCGTTGAGCCGTTCGATCGGGTTGGTGGAGTGGAGCTTCGTGCGATGTGCTGAAGGGTAGGTCATGTAAGCCAGCACGTCGGTCTCGGCCTCGTCCATCAGCTTTGCGAGCTTCGGTACTGTGGGCCTGAGCTGGTCGGCGACGCGGCGCCATTGTGCCTTGGCCTGCTTGGCGGTGTCCTGGGCGAAGGCCGTGGCGATGAAGGCCGAGACGACCCGCCGCCCGCTACGACCGGCGTGGGCCAGGGCGTTGCGCATGACGCCGAAGGCGCGGCGAAGCGCAGCGTAGCCAATTGGACGCGACAACACTGCCAGGTGGCGCTGAGCAGCTTGGAGATGGCGGCCTTGATGCCTTCATGGGCGTCCGAGATGACCAGCTTGACGCCACGCAGGCCGCGGCGCGTCAGCTTGCGCAGGAAGGTCGTCCACAACGTCTCGGCCTCGGAGGGGCCGATATCCATGCCCAGCACCTCGCGACGGCCATCTGTGTTGGCGCCGACCGCAACGATCACGGCGACCGACACGACGCGACCGGCCTGACGGACCTTCACGTAGGTGGCGTCGATCCAGAGGTATGGCCAATCGCCCTCGATCGGCCGATCGAGGAAGGCCTTCACGCGCCCGTCGATCCGGCGCTTGCAAAGCAAGCGCCAATTCGCACAGCCGGCTGACCTGGCTCGTGGAGATGCCGCTCATGCCCATGGCCTTGACCAGATCGTCGACGGAACGGGTCGAGATCCCCTGGATGTAGGCTTCCTGGATAACTGCCGTCAGCGCCTTCTCCGCCAGGCGCCGGGGCTCGAGGAAGCCCGGGAAGTAGCTGCCCTTGCGCAGCTTCGGGATGCGCAGGTCGACCGTCCCCGCGCGTGTTTCCCAATCGCGGTCGCGATAGCCGTTGCGCTGCACCAGCCGGTCCGCGCTCTTCTCTCCAGGGGCCGCCCCGGTCAGGGTGCCTACCTCGATCTCCATCAGCCACTGGGCCGCGAAGGAGATCATCTCGCGCAACAGGTCTGCGTCCGGGGCCTTCTCTACCAGCAAGCGCAGGTTCATCATCTCATCGGTCATCGGTGGTCTCTCGGTTCAGGTTGGTCTTCGCAACCCGACCCCAGCAGGCTGCTGAAATAGTCGCCCATGACGGGCGATGCGGTAGTGTAGGAGTGGTTCGAGGCGGAGTTGTTTGTCGATGCGCGGATCGGACGAGCGAAGGGGCAGCTTGTTTTACTACGTGGATGTCGAGGAGCGCGTACCGGCGAACCATCCGCTGCGGGCGATCCGGACGATCGTGAACGAGGTGCTGGAGGGGCTGAGCGGAGAGTTTGCGAGGATCTACTCCGACAAGGGGCGTCCCTCGATCGCGCCGGAGCGTCTGCTGCGGGCGTTGCTTCTGCAGACGTTTTACACCATCCGGTCGGAGCGTCAGCTCATGGAGCAGCTCGACTACAACCTGCTGTACCGCTGGTTCGTGGGGCTCGGCGTCGACGAGGCGGTGTGGGTGCCGACGGTGTTCACGAAGAACCGGAACCGGCTTCTGGAGGCCGACGTCGCCCGGAAGTTCCTGGCGGAGCTGGTTTGTCACGAACGCGTTCGCAAGCTTTTGTCTGACGAGCACTTCTCGGTGGACGGGACGCAGGTTCAAGCCTGGGTGTCAACGCCGGAGCAAGAATGCATCGGCCGGCCGGAGTAAAAGTACATCACGGCTGATGGCATGAAGGCCCCCCGCGGAGGGCCTTCATGCGTCCTCGTTTATTCGTCGGGCGGTCTGTCGGGGATGTCGGTGACGCGGGTACCCCGTTGGCGGCGCTTGCTATGCTTGAGTCGGTAGCTGTCGCCGTTCATCTCGAGGATGTGAACGTGATGGGTCAGCCGGTCGAGCAGCGCGCCGGTCAGTCGCTCGGAGGCGAACACGCCGGTCCACTCGTCGAACGGCAGGTTGGAGGTGACGATGGTCGAACCTCGCTCGTAGCGCTGGCTGAACACCTCGAACAGCAGCTCGGCGCCGGTCTGGGACAGTGGCACATAGCCGAGCTCGTCGATCACCAGCAGCTTGTAGGTGGCAAGCTGGCGCTGCAGCCGCAGCAGCCGCTTCTCGTCGCGGGCCTCGAGCAGCTCGTTGACCAGGGCGGCCGCCGTGGTGAAGCCGACCGACAGGCCCTTCTGGCAGGCCGCCAGCGCCAATCCCAGGGCAATGTGCGTCTTGCCAGTACCGCTGTTGCCCAGCGCGATCACATTCTCCCGGCGCAGCACGTACTCGCAGCGGGCCAGCTCCAGCACCAATGCCTTGTTGAGCGACGGCAGCGCCAGGAAGTCGAAGCTGTCGAGGCTCTTGACCGCTGGGAACTTCGCTTCCCTGATCCGCCGCTCGACCATGCGCCGTTCGCGCTCGATCAGCTCGAGTTCGGCCAGGCGCAACAGGTAGCCGGTATGCTCGACGCCCTCGGTAGCGCACTGCCGGGCGAGCTTGTCATACTCGCGCAGAAACGTCGGCAGCTTGAGCACCTTCAGGTGATGGGTGAGCAGAAGCTGGGGCGTGTCGGTCATGACGTCACCCCAGTGAGCAGGTCCATGTACGCCTTGGCCGAAGTCAGAGCCACGCGGGCGTTTGGCAGGTAGGGATAGACACTCATATCGAGGCGCGGCGGCCGGCGCTCGATGCGGCACAGCACCAGATGCTTGACTGCATCGAAGCCGATCACGCCTCGATCGAGGGCATCGCGCACACCGGCGGCGACGTCATCGATCCTGAACACCTCCATCAGCCGCAGCACCTGCACGAACTCGCGCTTGCCCCGCTTGCCCATGCGCGCCTCGAGCAGGCGGCGCAGCGTGGCGAACGCCTCAGGCAGTTCCCAACCAGCTAATGGGGCCGCCTGGTCGAGTGCCCCGATCTTGCGCTCGAGCAGCGCCAGGTAATGCAGCGGGTCGAACACGAAGTCTTCCCGCTCGTAGGATCGCACATGCCGGGCGATGACCTCGGCGCCGCATGAGATCACCACCTCGTGGACGTGGCCACGGACCACGACCTCACGGTGGCCGTAGGCGGTTGGCACCGAGTAGTCGGTACCGCGATAGCGCACCAGCGACAGCGAACTGACCCGGCCAGCCTGCTTCTCGCAGGCGTCATAGGGCGTCGGGGGCAGATCGTTGAACGACGCCAGGTCCCGCGCCATCCGCTCAGGCCGCCGACATAGCCGTGTTCGTCCCGCAGCCGCTCGAAGATCCGCTTCGAGGTGTGACGCTGCTTCGCCGGACGCACCTTGTCGTCCTCCAGGATCCGATCGATGACCCCGACGAACCGGTCCAGCTTCGGACGTGCCGAGGCCGGCTGCGCCGGTACCCGGGCGGAACCGAGAAAGCCAGCATCTTGGCTACCGTCCGAGGATCCAACCTCGAGGACGGCCGCACGCCGGTGGTGCTGATCGACCGGCATATGGCTGATCTCGCTGCGGATGCCGTGGTGATCGATAATTCGCGGGCATTGTGCGATATAGTTCGCTGCCTGATTGGCGAAGGACATCGCCGCGTCGGGCTGATCACCGGCCGCCAATCGCTATCGACCGGCCAGGAGCGTTATCGTGGATACCGTGATGCACTGGCAGAGGCGAAACTACCATACGAGCCGCAACTGGTCGTGAGCACGAACTTTGGCGAGGAAGGCGGCTACTGCGCCGCTGGCCGCCTGTTGTCCCTGGACCAGCCGCCCACCGCCATATTCGCGCGCAACAACCTGCGCGGGCTCAGGCTCCTGCGGGCGCTGCACGAGCGAGGCTTGGCCTGTCCCGACGACATCGCGATGGCCTGCTTCGACGACTTCGACTGCGCCGAGGTATCTCAGCCACGTCTCACGACTGTCGCGCAGCCGACCCGGGCCATCGGACGGCAGGTCATTCTGTTGCTTCTGGAGTGCCTGCGGGATCCCCTGGTGCGCGGTCTTCCTCCGCGCTTGGTCCGGCTAGGGATGCTCTGAACAAGTCACCAGTTCGTAAGACGGCCCTCTGAACGCACGCCATCGGTGGAGATTCGAGTCCCGATTTCATTGGCTTTTTCGACCGCTGGCGAGACTGTCGGTGGCAAAAAGGCCCAGAGTGGAGAAGTGCCAGAGACTTATTCAGAGCATCCCTAGATTTCGACCAGACTATTTTCTGCCGGGTCAGGGCCGCAATATTGCACGACAATGGTCGTGTCCCAAAGCGTGGAGTAGTGCAGTAGGAACTGGGGGTAAGTAGCCCGCCGCTGTCGGCAGCGTTCTGATCTAGCAATTGCAGCATCTGCTCGGCGGCCTTTGCATCACGCGGCAGGCTTGCGAGGTTCACTCATTCAACCGGTCGACCGCCGACTTGGAAAGGCCCGAAGCAGGGGCCTCGCCGCTGCCGCAAGGTCGGCCCGGGGCGGCGTGAGCGTCGCCGCCAAGCGGCTTGAGGAATGAATGAACGGGCGGCAAGAAGTAGTTGCGCACGCGGATTGCGCTCATCCGCAGGCGCCACCGCCGCTTGAACTCGGCGGGAGCATAAAGATGTTCCGGCGGTGCGCGGACCTGCAGCGGCGGGAAGATGCAAAGCTCTCCGCCAAGCGCCGCGATCGCCTCGTTGAAGGCAACGTGCTCGGAGACCTCGAGTCCCTCGGCGCTGGTTCCGCAGTAGTGCGCCTGGAGGGCGAACGACAGCCGGTAGATGCCGAGCCCACCGAACGCCGAGCGCACGGGTATGGGGGCCATGGAGTCGGAAATTGCGATCTGTCGCGCGAAAACCTCTCGGAATTTCGCGGCTTCGAAGGACTGACCGCGCCGCCTTCCCCAGATGCGGTGCCAGCAATCGTAGGGGCACCAGAGCGGGTGCCGGAGCGCCCAAACGTCGTAGTAGAGAGGGAAGGCATTCGCGAAAACTGCGGCTCGACGAGGATCTTCATCCAGGTATTTTCCCGCGGCGATGAAGGGCTCGACCGGCATCCTGGACTCCAGGACATTGTCTAGATCGGCGATCACGAGGTGCTCCCAGTCGCGACGCCGGCTTCCCCCCACGCTTTCGATGACCATGTTGCGCAGGAGGGCCAGCCTTTCCGTTCGCCGCGGCCAACGCTCGGCAAGGTGCCCATGGTCCACGACCTCGCCCTGGCGCCCCGATGCCAGCCATCGCTCGAGAAGCTCGCGAGAGCCGTCGTCACTGTCGCTCACCATGAACAGGAAGTATGCGGCATCGTAGGTGGAGGCGAAGCGATCGAGATTGTCCAGCGACCGTGGAAGATGGCGCTCGCAGTTGCGGACCAGCCCGCTCAGGATTGCGCGCCGCGTCATCGGTCGCCTCGCCGGAGAGCCGACGGGGGATGTTGCACTGGAGCCCGCCCCGGCACCCTAGGGACCGGCTTTGCGCAGCAGCATCTCAATTTGGGGCAGGATGGTCGCCGCGGCCAATTCGTTGGCCTCTGCGGTCCAATGATTGTCGCATGTGTGATAGAACTTGTCCCAGCTCGCTTCGTGCTTTGCGAAGACCTCGAGCAGATCGATGTAGGAAAAACCCGACTGCTTCGCCTGGGCCTCGAACCATCGAGGCAAGGGAGGGGCGCCGCGCGAACGGACATTCTCGAGGTCATGACGCATCGGGATCGTGAACACTAGGACAGGTCGACCATCGGCCGCCGCCACGATCCTCCGAAGAATGTGTGCCGCGAGACGGAGGTCTTCCTCGGAGTAGTCGTAGTAGTAGGAGCGGATTTTCGGCGTCAGCGGATCGGCGGATTGGACAACCTCGTTGTTCACGACCGTGCGATACTGCCAGATGGCATAGCTGCGCTTGATGGCCCGCACGGCAACGCTGCGATCCAGCAATTTACGCTGCCCCTCGCCCTGCCGGTCCTGGGGCTCGAAATAGGCCGAGTTGAAGTATTCGAGATTGTAGGATCCTCCGACGTCCCGGAGGTAAGGCCGATATCGATTGTAGAAGGCCTGACGGCCGATGCTCCAGTCGCTGTCGGTAAAGTCGTTGTAGGGAAGAAATCCAACGACGACCGCGTCGTGAGCAAATCGCGAAGCCAGCTTCTCGTAGACGAGCAGGTATTGCACCGGACCGAAAATCTGCGACGTCGCGAAGTTCAGGACCTCGATCCCGCTGGCTCTTTCCAGCCTGTCCGTAAGGCGGCGATCGGTATCAAGCGTATATCCTTCGATCATCGAGTCGCCGAGGGCGACGACGCGTGATCCGGCGGAGGGGAGGCTCCTTTCCTTGTCGAGCGCACCGAACGAGTTGCTGCGATAGACGACTTTGAAGCACGAGCGCTCGTGGACATACGTCGCGTTCGAGCGGTGCCAGACGCCGAAGTCGGGATCGAGATCGGCCCAGAAGCCGCTGATGGGATTGGCATCAACGTCGATCCAACCGAGTTTTAGTCCCACCCGGGTCGCCGCCTCCAGCAACAGGAAGGATACGATGCTGGCAACCACGCAAATGACGGTGTTCCTGATCAAAGCGGCTAGTCCTACTGGCAAGTGCGGTGTGATCGATCGCCCTGTTCCGCCCCGGCTCCCGGATTGCCGGTGGTTCTGACCGAGGTCGCTGCAGGTCCGGTCGGAACCATGCACCGTGGGGCTCGCCTCAGTCGACGGGAGCCGGACGTCCGTTACAGGGAGCCAAGCATCGGCGTTTCAAAGTCTTACGTCGCAAGGTCGCATCGCCTAACCATGCCGCGCCTGCACCGCATGATGTCAAAAGACTGTTTGGTCATTTATGTGACATATTAAAGTGGCAATTTGCGGGGCAGGAATTGCCCGCGGACACGACCGGCCGGTCCCGGCATTGCTGTGCAGCGATCTAAGAATCTGGTTGCTGGCCTCCGCAGGGCAATGCATGTTGACGGTGGGGTGTGGAAGATGCAGTTCAACCGTTCAGCGAACCTTAGGCTTGCACTGAAAGCGCTCTACGAATGGGAGAGAAACAACCTGCCGTGTCGGAACACGCCTGAGGCGCGGGAATTGTTGCTCTGGCTACTGAAGCCGCAGGGGGGGGCCCGCCTCCTCAAGGACCTTTACCGCTCCAGCCGCTTTTCCGAGCCGACCATGCGGCAATGCCTGAAGCACTTCGAGCGAGACGGCTTCATCGTCATCGAGGAAAACGATTCGGACATGCGTGCCCGGTGCGCAAAGCCTACTGCCAAGCTCTGGGACGTCATGGCCGAATACCAACGCAAGTTCAGCGAAATAGCCGCCTCCCTGGCAGAGAGCAAGGTACTGATCTCGACGAGCGGCCCGCCCACCGCGGCCGACGGGGCGAAGGACGTCCTTCCCCGCCGAGGATGAGCCCGCGCTGAGCCCGTCTGGCTGCCCGTGGCCGCCGCGGGTAAGCGAGCTTCGATCGCAGAACAAGGTCCAGTTCGACCAAGGTACGTGTCGCTGTCCGCATCCGCAGCACGGCTTCCTCCTCGTCGAACGTCATGACGAGCCGCGGCGCCAAGTTGGTCAGGAACAACCCGGCCCTTATCGCCGCCTGAAGGAGGACTTGTTGCCGTTCCAGGAACTCTCGTTCTACCATGAGCCATAATTGAGGCAATTCGAGGTTCGTGCAAAGGGAAGCGCACATAATCCTTATCGAAAAAGAATGTTCGCTTTTCGCAGGGTTTATGGAGTTTCGTCCAATCCGAGGTCGGCGCTGAACACCACTCGGCTCATGGCCTCCTGCTGCGGAGCGGCCGGTCATTGCTGCGCGCGGCCTCGCGGCCGCCGTCGGGAGCGCCGCGCAGCGTGGCGCCAGCGGCGGGCTTCAACATGTCCGCGAAGTAGCGGCGCTCATCCACCAGCCCGCCGCGCGACCGCCCGGGCTCGTTCGATCGGCCACGGCCGGCGCCCAGGGCGGAAAAGGCATAGCCGCGATGGGAGGCTGACGGCGCCCTCACTCGATAGCCGAGGTCGCCTAGAACCGCGGCGAGTTCCTCCTCCGAGCAGCCGATCAGCGACCGCATGGCGGCGGTCGCGGCGAACCAGCCCGGGGGCAGCTTGTCGCCGGGCTGTACCGGCGGGGACGACGCATCGCCAGCGTCCCGCGGGCCTTGCGTGGCATCGGCCCTTGCCTGTCGCGCTTCCTGCCGCGCCAGCGCCGACAGCTTCTCGACCGCGTCAACCCGGATCACCAGCCTGCCGAGCGGGAGGAACCCCATGTCGGCATAGAATTGGCGGTCGGCCCCCGAGGGCAACTCCATCGACGTGCGCCCGTCAGGCGGCAGATTGGGGAGCGCATCACGCTGGTGGTGAACCATCCACAAGCCGGCCCGCAGGCGGAGCGGTATCGGCCTGAGAAGGTCCGGCAAGTACAGCGCGTGGACACCGAGCCTCACGCCAAGGCGACCGAGGGCCTGCCTGTCGTCGGCGCTCAGCGCTGCCACCTCGCGCGCCACCTCATGACGCGGGACGATCCCGAGCCGCTCCGCCAGCCGCCGGGTGATGGGCAGCAGCGGCCGGGAGTAGCGCCCATCGTCGCGGCACGCCACGAGCTGCGGGAGATTGACCTCG
This sequence comes from Reyranellaceae bacterium, assembly GCA_046349275.1. Classification (GTDB taxonomy): domain Bacteria; phylum Pseudomonadota; class Alphaproteobacteria; order Reyranellales; family Reyranellaceae; genus Reyranella. Next base: position 168,720 of record JAXMCN010000012.1, read on the forward strand.
ATCCGCGCAGCCAGCCATTTGGCGATGCGCTCCTGCAAGGTCGGGTCGTGCCCCTGGGAGGCATCTTCCAGCGGGCACAACCGGATATCGGGACGAAGCACGTGGTCGCCGCGAACGACGGCCGCCAAGGGCTGTCCGTCGCCGCAGATCCTGAAGTTCCGATCGAAGGCGAAGTGTGTTTCCGGAACGTGCGGCTCGGCGTTCCCGTCCGGCGCGCTCGCGGCGGGCTTGCCGTCGACCTCGGAGGCCAGTTCCGGCGACAACTCTTCCGGGGGCGCCTCGGTGCCGGACGCCTCGACTGCTTGGTCCATGTCTTCCTGCCTATGTTCTACCACTTGCCGATCAGTCTCGAATGGCGTCCGCAATGCCCGTCGGAGGTTCGAGACCGTCGTCGTCGAGGGGGGGGCACCCTAGCCGCGGCTCGGAGGTTCCGCCGGTTTAGCCAACAATCGTTGCGTCAATGGTGGCGCCCCGTGGGGGGCCGGGAAGAGTCCCCGGCGACAGCAACGCGACCAGCATTTGACGTCGGCGTCACCGACGACCGGGTTCGATCAACGTCCTTCGCCACAGGCCGCTCTGCCGGCGCCGTCCGCGCAGTATCGACCCCAGGTCGACATGAGACTGACCCGCTCGCCATAAAGGGCGGGAGACGCAGCCTCGCGCCGCAGGGCGGCCTTGAAGGCAAGGGCGCTCTCCACGACATCGGACGAAGCGCCCGCCTCAAGCGTCGCCCAGTGCCGAAAGGTCGATCGAAAGCGCTGCGGAGTCTCGCGTCGTCCCAGCCGTCGCAGCAGGCGCAGCATGGCCATGTCGCTGAGGGGTTGGTGGACCTCGCGGTCGGCCGGAAACAGCAGCCCGTCGCGTCTGGGCAGCGCCTCCACCAGCGTCTTGGCGGTGACGCTCAAGGGTACACGATGCGGCGTGCCGCGGACGCCCGACGGCGGAATCGTCCAGGTCCCTGTGTCGAGATCGATGTCCTGCCACGCCGCCAAGCGCACCGCCGCCGGGGTCGCCGCCGTCAGGATGGCGAACGACAGGGCGCGCGCCGCCGTCGCTGTGCGCTGCTCGAGGCGCGCGAGGAATGCCGGGATTTCCGGGTAGCCCAGCACCGTGCGCGCCGGGCGCACCCGCTTCACCGCGGCCGGCGAGGGCAGAACGAGGTCGAGGTTGCCGCGCCAGATGGCCGGGTTCGGGCCGTTCCGCCAGCCCTGCTGCGCCGCGAAGGCAAGCACTGCCTGGATGCCCGCGCGCACCCGCGTGGCCGTTTCCGTACGAACGCCCCAGAGCGGCTGGAGAACGCGCAGCACGTCTTCCGTCCCCAGTGCCGCGACGTCCAGCCCACCCAGGGCCGGAACGGCATGGTCGACCAGACGCCTCCGCCAACGCTCGACGGACTGGGCGCTCGGTGCCCTGTGTTCGAGATCGGCGACGAAATGACCGGTGGCTTGGCCGAACGTCACGCCGGGCTCGACGCGCTGCTCAGGCGGCACGGAATCCGACGCTCAGTTGAGCCGTCGTGGCGCGGGCGGAGGCGCCGGTGTTGCGGCGGATCCAGGTGCCTCGACTGCGGACCAGCCGGCCTTGGTCGACTCCTGCTCCAGCATGTGCAGGATCCGCAGCAAATCGGCGGTCGCGAGGATGCCCGCGGCCGCGCTGCCGCGCTCTCCCGTCAACGCGACGCGGTAGCTGCCGCTCGCGTCGTCGACACTGACCGACACCGCCAGCTCCGCCGTCGCGGCATTCATCTGCATCACGGTCGGCGCAGTTGTCGTCATCGCGCCGGCGGTATGGACCAGGGCCGCGTCCTTCTGAAAGGCGGCCAGCTCCGGCCCGAATTCCGCCGGCGTGCTGACCGCCCGATCCGACCGCGACAGCAAATGCGCAGGCAAACGCCCCAACATCTGCAGGACCAGCCGGCGCGTCAGCCAATACGCCCAGGACGACGGTGATCCCGGGTTGACCACCGCCAGGATCCGGTCCTGGACCGCGTCGTAGGCGAGGGCCAGGGCGTAGATCTCGCGCATCGCGATGTCCGCCGCCCCTCCAGGATCAGCTGGCGGCGGGTTCGCCGTGCTTCGCCTGCAGCTCGGCGGCGTGCTCACGAATCTTCTTGTCGAGCTCCTGCATGGCATTGGCCAGCGACTGCAGGATGGGGCCGGTGACGTTAGCCGGAATTACGATCGTGCCGGCAGGACGCTGGTCGCCGTTGGGACCGGCGCACAGGCAATCGATACGCACCATTCCGTTGTGGAGGACGATATCCTTGATACCGTCGATCAAGATCGTGGTCATTGTTCTTCCTTTCGCGTGTCCTGCGACCTGGGCAGAGGATCCACCGGACGCGCGCTTCGTCTACCAGCAGGCCATCGAGCAAGGCAACACGCCGAGGCCTGTATCCAAAAACGATTTCTGTAATTGTTAAGTGACTCACATACGGGCTCCGTGCGCAGATGTTTTCCACTGGAATCCAACGCTGCCGATCCGCTTCGTGGTTGCCCCTCGAGATGCCCGCGCCCTGAAATTCCACGATCAGCAGCACCATGGACCCATGGCTTAAAACCCAGTTCGACCAGGCGCTCGAGCTTCACAGGCAGAACCGCCTGGGCGAAGCGAGAGCACGCTACGACGCCATTCTCGCTCGCCTGCCGGGCCATTTCGACACGCTTCACATGGCCGGCGTGCTCGCGGCCCAGGACGGCCGCGTGGCGGCGGCGATTGCGCTGCTCGAGAAGGCCGCGGCGCACAATGAGGGCAACGCGCTCGTCCATTTCAACCTCGCGAATGCCCTGCTCCAGGCTGGCGAGTTGTCCCGCGCTTCGTTCAGCTACGACCAGGCGATTGCCCTCGGCCCAAGGCCCGAATTCTATTTCAACCAGGCCGAGGCGCAGCGCAGGCTCGGTCGCGTCGAGCCAGCCCTGGAGAGCTACGACCGCGCCGTCGCGCTGCGGCCGGACTATGCGAGAGCTCACTTCAACAAGGCCAATCTGCTGCGCGAGCTCGACCGGCGCGCGGAGGCCATGGCGTCCTACGATCGCGCGATCGCGGCGAAGCCGGACTTCGTGGATGCCCATCACAATCGCGCGACGACTCTGCGCGACCTGGCGGACCTGCGCGGTGCAATCGCAGCGTACGACACCGTGATCGAGCTCGAGCCGACGCGGGCGGAAGCTTGGAACGATCGCGCCCACGCCTGGCGCGACCTCGGCGACCACGCCGCCTCGCGCCTCGATTACGCCCGCGCCTTCGCGCTGAAGCCGGCATTGCCGTACCTCCTCGGGAACCTGCTCCATGCCAAGATGCATCTTTGCGATTGGGAGGGCCTGGACGGGCAGCTGCGGCAGCTGCGCGAACGATTGGGCGCCGGCGAGAGCGCATCGTTGCCCTTCCCGGTTCTCGGACTGCTGGATTCTCCGAGCTTGCAAAAAAGCGCGGCCGAAGCCTTTGCTCGGACGGTCCAGCCGTCTTCGCCGCCCGCCCTCTGCCCGCCCTACCAACACGACAAGATCCGTGTCGGCTTCTTCTCGGCCGACCTGCACGACCATGCGACGGCGTACTTGCTGGTCGAGGTCCTGGAGCTTCTCGACCGCAACCGGTTTCAAGTCGTCGCCCTCTCCCTCGGGCCCGACAAGGATGACGGCATGCGACGTCGGATACGGGCGGCGGTCGACGATTTCGTGGACCTGCGGGAATTGTCGGACAGCGACGCCGTCGGGGTATCCCGTCGCCTTGAGATCGACATCGCGGTCGACCTCAAGGGGTATACGGGAGGCGGTCGGCCGGCCCTGTTCCATCGTCGCGCGGCGCCATTGCAAGTCAGCTACCTTGGATATCCGGGGACGCTCGGGACGCCGCACATGGACTATGTCATCGCCGACCGGATCGTGATCCCGCCATCGGCCCGGCCTGCCTTCACCGAGCACGTCGTGTACCTGCCGCACAGCTATCAGCCCAACGATCGCCAACGCGCCGTGTCGGCGCGCAATCCGACCCGGCAGGAGGCGGGCCTGCCCGAGGACGCCCTGGTGTTCTGCTGCTTCAACGGCAGCTACAAGATCACCCCCGAGATCTTCGGATGCTGGATGCGCATCCTCCGCGACGTGCCGCGCAGCGTACTGTGGTTGCTGGGGGAGTCCGATGCCGCGATGAGCAATCTCCGCCGCGCGGCGGCCGCGGCGGGCATCGATCCGCAGCGCCTCGTCTTCGCGTTCCGCGTCGAGTTGAGCGAGCATCTGGCCCGTCATCGCGCCGCCGACCTCTTCCTCGACACGGTGCCGTATAACGCGCACACGACCGCCAGCGATGCCCTGTGGGCGGGCCTGCCGGTGCTCACGCTGGTCGGTCAAGGCTTCGCCAGTCGCGTCGGAGCGAGCCTGCTCGCGGCCGTCGGATTGCCGGAACTGGTGACCACGAGCCTCGAGGCGTATCAGGCGCTTTCGATTCGCCTGGCCTCGGATCGCGCCAAGCTGGAGGCGCTGCGGCACCGCCTCGCGTCCGCCCGCGCGACGGCGCCGCTTTTCGATCCGGTCGGCACGACCAGGGCCCTGGAGACGGCGTTCCTGATGATGCAGAAGCGAATCCTCGCCGGCTTGCCGCCCGCCGATCTCGGGGGCTAGTCGGCGCGGACCGAGGTCATGGAGGCCTTCGCCCCATGCCCGCGGTCAGGCGATTTCCAACGCCCTGAAGATGGGCAGCCGCTTTGCCAGGAAGGCCTCGATCAGGCCGGTGAGATAGGCCAAGCTCTCCTGCTCACTCTCCAGGCCCTTGCCGTCCTTGGTGATGCGCTGGCCCTGCCCCGCCAGGAGGGTCGTGATGAAGGTCGCCTGCGCTCCGGCCGAGGTTTGGCCAGCGCGCATCGCCAGGAGGGTGAGCTGCTCGATCCGGTTGGCGGTGATGCCTCCGCCGGTGACCGGCGACGCCAGCGAGCCGATGTCGCTCTGGCTCCGCGCACGCGCGAGCAGGCGATCGTTGAGGTTCCTCGTCCGCGACCGGGCGGCCTTGCCCGGCACTCTCGCCGGCGCGACGTGCGCCATCGCGGCCAGCACGAGGACCGATTCGACGACCGAGCCCACGGACAGCCCTTTCACCGCCGGATGGGCCGCGATTTCCGACAGTCGCTTCGGCGCGTACGCGCCATCGGCCAGGGCCTCCAGCACGGGACGGTAGGCGCTTTCGGTCAGTACGGCCTCGCCGGCGGTTCCGGTGATCTTCATCGGCACGTCGGACGGCGGCGTGAGGAGCGCGAAGCTCATCGCCATCAGGGCCTCGTGGCGCTCGAGCGGCGTCAAGCGTCGCGGGCCCTTGACGAAGATGTCCCGGCGAAACTGCTGGTTCACCAGATAGTCGCGCACCGACTGCCGCAGGATGGGATGCTGGATGCCGGCCAGCAGCTTCTGCCCGTCCTGCGACAGGTTAACCGCGTCGAAGTGATCCAGAAAGTGCGCCGACGCGACGAAGGACAGCTTCGCGTCGGCCAGCTCCTGCGCGACCTCGGAGAAGGCCATGAGATCCCAGTCGCGATTGAAGTACTCATGGGCCAGGTAGTTGCGGTTCTGCTCGGCAATCCTCTTCAGGCGCTCGCCGACCGCCGGATTGGCGCGAAAGTACAAGGCTCCCGAGCCGGCCACCTGTTGCGCGAACGCCAGCGCCCCATCAACCTTGCCAGCCGTTCCCGTCACGTCGGACCCTGCCAGCTCGGCATGCAGGTTCATCAGGTGGCGCAGCGGCTCGGCCGGCGCCCAGCCGGGGAAGCAGTTGTAGCTCAAGTAGACCAGGCCCCCGACCTTCAGGTGCCGGCGGATGATGTCGACGATCGTCCGCCGGTTGTTGGCCGACACCCAGGTCCAGATCCCATGCAGGGCGATGACGTCGAACGCCGGCAGGTCCCCGCGCCGCGACAGTTCCTCGAAGGAATCGTCCAGCAGCACCGCCCCCGACCCGGCCGCAGCCGCGAGCGCCCCCGCCTGCGCCGCGTGCTGCGGGTTGAAGTCGGTGCCCCAGTAGACACCAGGATTGCCGGCGGCATGGATGTTGATGGACAGGCCCTGGCCGAAGCCCAGCTCGAGATAGTGCAACTGCTCGCCGCCCGGCGGCGCCACGCCGGCGTTGAGGCACATCAGGCGCAACATTTCCGGCGCGAGTTCCCGATAATAGCCGTAGGTATAGTCCAGGTCGGTTACGTAGCCCGAGGTCCAGTCCATTGCGTTCTCCTGTGTTCGGTCGTCCGGGGCGGGGCTACTCGGAGCCCGCCGGGCTGGCTGCGGAAAGCCGGCCCGAGCGACCGCGAGATCCCTCTCACTGCATCGGCCGTTCCGCGCCCTCAATCGAAGCGCAGGCTCTGGGCTTCGGTGAGCACGAAGCTGTCGCCGCGTGAGGCGAGCGGCTCCTCGGCCTGGGCCGCGCCGGCCCCGCCGTCTTGTATCCCCCGCAACCGCGCCAGCGCCGCGAAGATCTGGAGCAGGTTCATCGACAGCAATTGCCCATAGATCAGCGGCAACACGCCGGCGCGCCGCAAGGCGACAAACCTGTCGTCGGCGAGTTCGCCGAGTCGCTTCTCGTCGAACCGGTACAGGCCTTCGAACACCCGCTTCTCGGGCCTGCCGACCACCTCGAGCGGCCATGGAATGATCAGCGACTCGGCGGCCGCCGCTGCCAGCATGCGCGAGGTCGCGGCCCGGTCCCCCTCGAACTGCGCGAGACCTTTGGCCACCGCCTCCGTCTCCGCCGACAGGCCGCCCTGCTCGCCATAAAAGGGGAACCCCGATTCGCCGGGCACCGGCTCGCGGCACCAGTCCGGATCGACCCAGAGCGAAAATGTTTCCGAACCCGCCTGGTGCAGCAGGCGAAACGGGTAGGCGCGCAGCAGCGCCGGAACGTAGGCGCCGACCCACTGCCCCTGCGGGTCGACGAACAGATTGACCCCCGGCGTCAGCGACAGCATTGCCACGAGCACGAACCTGTCCTCGATCCGCACTAGGCCGATCGGCATGGCGGAGGCGGCGCGCCCGACCTCGGCACTGACGATCGGGACGTAGCACTCGCCCGCCGCGAAGGCGCCATTGGGGGGCCGCACCCAAGTCTTTCCAGCATGCGTGGCTTTGGCCACCGGCACCAGAGCCGCCATGTGCCGTCTCTCCCTTCTGAGCAGGCCGGACGAGCCGGCCATCAAAAGCGAAACGGCGGAGGATTGGATCCTCCGCCGCTCGTTGTCGTCTGCGGTCGGCCTTCGCCGACCGTGCTTAGGCGAAGTTGCTGGCCAGCATCGAGTTGCTGCCGACACCGTGCAGGACGCCCACGAGGTCAATGTTGGCGTTGGCCCACGTGTTAGCCGTGACGATATGCACCGCCATCACGTCGGCATCGGCACCGTTGTAGGCGACGAAGGTGTAGTCGCCGACGGCGATGTTGTTCACGGCGAGGTCGAGGTAGGTCCTCGCCGTCGCCTGCGACCACACCGAACCGATGTCGCCGATAAGGACGGGGTTGACGTTGATAGCATTGTTCGCCGCCCCCACGTTGGTAGCGAACGTCACGGTCTGGAAGCCGCCGCTGCTGATCGACGTGCCCTGATGCTGCACGTTCAGGAAGTCAGCTTCGCCACCGCCTCCCGACGTGAAGTTGAACACGTCAGCCCGGATGTCGTTGCCGAACGACGCACTTGCATTCCCGTCGTTCAACTTCACCGTGTCGTGACCGCCGCCAACCAGATCCACGCTCACCTTGGTAGCGGCGTTGATCGTGTTGACCGTGAAGGTATCCGCACCCGCGTTGGTGAGGATGTACTTCTCGACCTCAGGGACGCCGAGGTTCACGACATTGGTGAACGCGGTCGTATTGGCGGAGGTGCTGTCCAAGGTGACGGTCTCGACACCCGCCGCTCCGGTCACCGCGTGATTGGCGGTGGCGTTGCCCGTCGTAGCCACGAACTGATCCCACGTCGTGGCCGTCATCTTCACCGAGGCGCCGGATGCGAAGTCCAACGTCTCGAAGTTGCTGACGGTCGCGCCGAGGAGGTCGGCCGTGTCGTTGAGGTGCAGGGTGTCCCCGGTGGCGACAACCGGGGCATTGCCGTTCAGGGTACCGGTCACCACACCCGTCACGTTCAGGGTGTCGTTACCCAGACCCAGGTCGATGTTGACCCCGGTGTGGCCGCCGGCCAGTGACACGGTGTCCGCGCCGCCGTCGAGGGTCACCTTGAGGTTGGTGCCACCGCTCAGGTCGTTGACCACGTAGTTGGCCCCGGCCGTCGCGACGAGCGTGACGTTGCTGAGACCGCCGTTGATGTTGGCCGTGTTGGTCCCGGCGGCGTCAAGGTCGGTGACCGTCTGGCCGCTGCCGGCGATCGTGTAGGTGTGGTCGGCGGCGCCAGCGGCGAGGTTGTAGTTCTCGATCTGCACCTGGGTGAACCCGGTGAAGGCATCGGTGATCTTGATGGTCTCGATGCCCGCGCCAGTGATGAAGCCCTGGGCGTAGACGTTGTGCTGGGCGTTGGTCATGGTGACCGTCGCGTTGGTCGCCAGGTCCAGTTCCTCGAAGTTGGAGATCGTGGCACCGCTGATGTCGTCGTTGCCAGCGAGCTGCAACTTGTCGAAGCCGGCGCCGCCGTCGAGGATCACGAGATTGAAGTTAGCACCCACCGTGGACTTGACGATGTCGTCGCCGCCACCGGTGAAGATGCTCACAGCGTTACCCAGGCCGAACGTGACCTGATCGACGCCCGAGAGAAGCAGGACGCCGCCGTTGTAGGCCTGACCGGCCCCAGCTCCCATCGTGAAGATGGTGTTGCCGACGCTGTTGACGATCACACCGATGTCGTTGGTTCCGATCACATTGCTGGTCGAACCAGCCTGCAGGTTGAACACGTCAACGCCAGAGGTCTTGGTGTTGAGGTTGATCCCGCCCGCATCCGTCGTGATGTTTAGGACATCCGGGGTCAGGATCCCAAGCGGGCTGCCGTCGAGGTTGATGGCCACCAGGGCGAGGACCTGAGCGCCCGTCGCATCGACGGTGTCGGCGCGATTGCCGCCGGTGATCGTCCCAGTCTGCGAGTTAGTCAGAACGAGTTCGTTCGTTCCGGTGGCTCCGCCGGCCAGGGTGTAGTTCTCGAACCCGGCCAGGGCCGTGACGATGCCGCCGGGCACCGTGCTGGTGGTCGTGGTCAGGGTCATCGTGTTGGTGCCCGGCGCGTTGATGACGCCGGTGAAGTCCACGTGGGTCAGGGCAGTCATCGACACGTTGGAGTTGGTCTGCACCAGCGTCAGGTTCTCGAACTGGCCGCTTCCGGCTGCCAGCACGGTGTTCGGCGCGTCGAGGATCAGCGTGTCGCCGGTCGCCGTGTTGGCGCCGCCCTTGAGCACGCCCGACAGGCCACCAAAGTGATCGATGACGATGTCGTTCTCGTTCTTCACCTGGTCGCCGGTCACGTTCTGCGTGATGTTGCCGACCGTGAAGACGTTGCTGTTCGAGCCGTCGGCGCCGAGGAAGTAGTTCTCGATGCCGATGTCGCCGGTGGTGGTGCCATCGGTGGTGAGCGTGATGGTCTGCACGCCCGTCGTCTGCAGGAAGGGCTGCGAGAAGCCGTTGTGCTGGGCCATGGTCATCGTGGCCGACACGGCGCCGTTGTTGAAGTCGGCGAACTTGGCACCCGTCGCCAGGCCGCCGTTCACGCCGGAGATGTCGGACACGTTGCCCGTGAACCGGACCGTATCGTCCGCACCGGCGCCCACGAGGTTACCCGTGAACTTGCCCGTGCCGAACACAATGATGTCGGCGCCGCCGGAGGCGACGTTGACGTTCTGGTGGCCGCCCACGAGCCCGCCGTTGTCCGCCGCCACCGTGAACAGGTCGTTGCCGCTGGCGAGGATGTAGTTCTCGATCCCCTTGTCGCCAACCGCCGTGCCGGACGTCGTGAGCACGATCGTCTGGGTGCCGCCGGTGTTGAGGAAGTCCTTCGAGAAGCCTTCGTGCTGCGCCACCGTCATCGTGACGGTTTCGCTGTTGTTGTTGAAGTCGGCGAAGTTCGCGCCGGTCGCCGCACCGCCGTTGACGCCAGCGATGTTGGCATTTCCGGTGAACTTGGCCGTGTCGTCGGCACCTGCACCGACCAGGTTACCCGTGAAGGTTCCCGTGCCGTAGATGATGGTGTCGGCGCCGCCGCTGGCGATGTTGACGTTCTGGTGGCCGCCCACGAGCGCGCCGTTGTCCGCCGCGACCGTGAAGGTATCGGCACCGCTGGCGAGGACGTAGTTCTCGATCCCGGCGTCGCCGGTAGCCGTGCCCGAGGTCGTCAGCGTGATGGTCTGCGTCCCGCCGGTCTGCAGGAACGGCTGAGCGAAGCCATTGTGCTGGGCCAGCGTCATGGTCGCGGACACGGAGCCGTTGTTGAAGTCGGCCGAGCCCGCGCCGGTGGCGGCGCCACCGTTGACACCCGAGATGTTGGACACGTTGCCGGTGAACCGGACGGTGTCGTCCGCACCAGCACCGACCAGGTTACCCGTGAAGGTTCCCGTGCCGTAGACGACGATGTCGGCGCCGCCCGAGCTGATGTCGACGTTCTGCTTGAAGGCGCCGCTGTCGGCCGCGACGGTGAACACGTCGTTGCCGCTGGCGAGGAAGTAGTTCTCGATCCCGCCGTCGCCCGTGGCCGTGCCCGACGTCGTGAGCGTGATGGTCTGGATGCCGGTGGTCTGCAGGAACGGCTGATTGAAGCCGTTGTGCTGGGCCAGCGTCATGGTCGCGGACACGGCGCCGTTGTTGAAGTCGGCCGAACCGGCTCCGGTAGCGGCACCACCGTTGACGCCCGCGATGTTCGACACGTTACCGGTGAACCGGACGGTGTCGTTGGCGCTGGCGCCGGTCAGGTTACCCGTAAAGGTTCCCGTGCCGTAGATGATGATGTCGGCGCCACCGGAGGTGATGTCGACGTTCTGATGGAAGGCACCGCTATCGACCGCGACAGTGAAGATGTCGTTGCCGCTGGCGAGGACGTAGTTCTCGATCCCCGCGTCGCCCGTGGCCGTGCCCGAGGTCGTGAGTGTGATGGTCTGCGTCCCGCCGGTCTGCAGGAACGGCTGCGTGAAGCCGTTGTGCTGAGCCAGCGTCATCGTGGCGGACACCGAGCCGTTATTGAAGGCGGCCGAGGCCGCGCCGGTGGCAGCGCCGCCGTTGACGCCCGAGATGTTCGAGACATTGCCGGTGAACAGAACCGTGTCGTCGGCGCCCGCACCGGTCAGGTTACCCGTGAAGGTTCCCGTACCGTAGACGATGGTGTCGGTACCGCCCGAGCTGATGTCGACGTTCTGGTGACCACCGACAAGGCTGCCGTTGTCCGGCGAGACGGTGAAGGTGTCGTTGCCGTTGGCGAGGAAGTAGTTCTCGATCCCGGCATTGCCTGCGGCCGTACCCGACGTCGTGAGGGTAATGGTCTGGGTGCCTCCGGTATTCGTGAAGGCCGGGCTGAGGTATTGCGCCAGCGTCATCACCGAGGACTGGGAGGTGTTGTTGAAGTCGAACGTGCCGACCCCAATGGCGCCGCCGCCGTTCATTCCCGAGATGTTCAGGGTTCCACCCGTGAACACCAAGGTATCGTTGGACGAGGCCCCGACGACGTTGCCGCTGAAGAAGTTGAAACCTCCTCCCTGCAGCTTGATCGTGTCCGAACCGCCGGAGGCGATGTTGATGTTCTGGGCACCAAGGATGGTGTCGACGTGCAGGGTGAAGGTGTCGTTGCCGGCCGCGAAGATCCAGTTGCCGACATTGATGTTGAGCAGGTCACTGCCGGTCACGTTGTTGGAGAACGTGATGGTCGTGTTGCCGAAGGTCGAGCCGCCGGTGGTCGTGATGCCGCTCACCGGGTTGGCGTTGAACAGCTGGTACTCGGCGTAGCTCATCGTGGTGTTCGAGGCGCCGCCGGCGTTGATCACCAGGGCAGCGGTGCCACCGACCGCGTCGATGGTGCCTGCCGCCAGGTTGGCGCTCGTCGCGTTGACCTGGATGGTGTTGGCGCCCTGCGCGAGGTGGACCTGCCACGTTCCGGCGAGGTTCTCCGGATCGATGATGGTGTCGGGGCCTGCGCCGCCGTTCACG
>JAXMCN010000013.1:0-178719 GCA_046349275.1 Reyranellaceae bacterium
CGGCTTCTGGAAAGCTTATCGCCACCACATGGGCTATTGAGCGAGCGTGCGATGGACGTTTCCCGCCTGGTCGAACTGAACGCGGCCTACGCCCGCGCCATCAACAACGAGGACTTCGAAGCCTGGCCAGGCTTCTTCAGCGAGTCCTGCCTGTACAAGCTCACCACCGTCGACAATCTCGCGCAGGGGCTGGAATCGGGCCTGATCTGGGCCGATTCGCGCGGCATGCTCGAGGATCGCGTGTCGGCGCTGCGCACCGCCAACATCTACGAGCGCCAGCGCTATCGTCACATCGTCGGCCTGCCGGCGGTGCTCGAACGCCGCGATGACGGTGCGCGGGTCGAGACGCCATTCCTGATCGTGCGCATCATGCGCGACGGCCGGATGGAGGTGTTCGCGACCGGTCGCTACCTCGACCACGTGGTCGACGCGGGCGGCACGCTGAAGTTCCGCGAGCGGGTCGTGGCCTGCGACGGCGGCCGCTTCGACACCCTCGTGGCGATCCCGTTCTAGGCCGGACATGCGTATCGCCATTGCGCTCGGCGATCCCAACGGGATCGGCCCGGAGATCGCGGTCAAGGCGGCCGCGCGCTTCGCCGACCACCCCACCATCCGGCCGGTGCTGGTGGGCGATGCTTTCGTCGTCGAGGACACTTCCCGGCGGCTGCGGCTGCCGATGCCTGAGCTGATCGAAGCGAGCGGCCTGGCGCCGGAGGGCTACGCTCCAGGACGTCTCGATCCGCGAGCCGGCGCGGCGACCGTCACCTACGCCTCGGCGGCGGTCAGGCTGGCGCTCGACGGCAAGGCCGACGCAGTGATCGGCTGCCCGCATTCGGAAACCGCCGTCAACCGGGCCGGCATCCCGTTCAGCGGCTACGCCGGCCTCGTCGCCGACGTCACCGGCACGCCGCGCGACCGCGCCTTCCTGATGCTGGCAGCCGCCGGCCTGCGCATCGCCCACGTCACCCTGCACGAATCCGTGGCGACCGCCCTGCAGCGGCTGACCCCCGACCTCGTGGTGGCGGCCGCCGAAGCGATCGTCGAGACCAGCCGCCGGCTGGGGCGGGACTCGCCCTCGATCGGCGTCTTCGGCATCAATCCGCACGCCGGCGAGGACGGCCTGTTCGGCGACGACGACGACCGCGTCACCAAGCCGGCGGTGGCGCGCCTGCGCGCCGTCGGCCTGGAAGTCGACGGGCCGGTCGGCGCCGACCTGCTGCTCAGCCAGCGCCGCCACGACGTCTATCTCGCGATGTTCCACGACCAGGGCCACATCCCGATCAAGCTCGTGTCGCCGCTGCGCGCCTCGGCCGTCATCCTGGGCGTGCCGGTGCTGTTCTCCAGCGTGGCGCACGGCTGCGCCTTCGACATCGCCGGCAAGGGGATCGCCGATCCGACCGGAGTCGTCGAGACGATCGATCTCCTGGCCGGCTCGACCGAGTAGAGCGGAGTATCGGATGAGGCGACGGCACCTCGTGGGCGGCTTGGTCGCGGCGACCGGCTGGCCGGTGGCCGGCAGGACGCAGCAGCCAAGCCGATGGCGCGTCGGATTCCTGCATCCCGGGCAGTCGGCGCTGGTGATGACGCGGGTCGCCGCCATTCGCGAGGGTCTGGGAAAGTCGAGGGAAGCCAGCGAGGCGGAAATCGTGGTTCGCCTCGCCGACGACCAGGTCGACCGGCTGCCGAGCATGGCCCTGGAGCTGATCGAGCAGGGCGTGCGCGCCATTTGCGCGGTGAGCCCGCCGGCGGTTCGCGCCGCCCGCGAAGCGACCCGGTCGCTTCCCATCGTCGCCATGGACCTGGAGTCCGATCCGGTCGCGAACGGCTGGGCGGCGAGCCTCGGACGCCCCGGCGGCAACGTCACCGGCATCTTCATGGACCTGCCCGGCTTCAACGCCAAGTCGCTGCAGCTGCTTCGCGAGATCGTGCCGACCCTAACCCGGGCCGCCGTCTTCTGGCATCCGGTCAGCGGCAGTCTCCAGCTCGAGGCCGTCCGCAGCGCCGCGCACACGCTGGCGGTCGACCTCGAGATCCTCGAGGTTCGCACCCCGGCCGACTTCGAAGGCGCCTTCCGGTCGGCCGCGGCACGGCAGTGCGGTGGCGTCCTGATGCTGTCGTCGCCCCTGTTCGGCGGCAATCCGCAGCGCCTCGCCGACCTCGCGATCGCCAGCCGCCTGCCATCGATCAACATCTTCCCGGAGTTCGCGCAAAAGGGCGGCCTCCTGGGCTACGGGCCGGACCTGCAGAATCTTTTCCTGCAAGCCGGCGTGCTGGTACGCAAGGCCCTGCAGGCCGGCAGCGCGGCCGATCTGCCGATCGAGCGCCCGACCCGCTTCACCCTGGTCGCCAACCTGAGGGCCGCGCGCAGCCTCGGCCTGACCATCCCGGCGCCGGTCCTTGCCGGCGCCGACGAGATCGTGGAGTGACGGCCTCCGTACGTCAGCCGTAGACGAAGGCCTTGTCGTCGAGGTCGATCGCCGGCAGCTCGTTCTTCTCCTGCCAGTAGTCCTGGGTGTGCTGCCACTCGCGCTTGTCGCCGCGCTTGGGCAGAAGGTGGATGCCGCGGTTGACGTAGCCGGGATTGAAGTTCTCCGAATCGATCCACGGCAGCAGCGGCATGTCCTTGTCCTCGGGCCGCAGCTTGACCTCGACCTGGCGGGCCTGCTTGTCCTTCATGTGCCCGAGCAGGCGGCAGACGAAGTCGGCCACCAGGTCGGCGCGCAGGGTCCAGCTGGCGCGGAAATAGCCGAACACCCAGGCCATGTTGGGCACGCCGGTGAACATCATGCCGCGATAGGTCACGGTCTGCGCGAAGTCGAGCGGCTTGCCGTCGATCTCGAAGGCGATGTCGCCCAGCACGTTCAGGTGGAAGCCGGTCGCCGTGACGATGATGTCGGCCTCCAGCTCCTGTCCCGACTTGAGCAGGATTCCCTTGGCGGTGAAGCGCTCGATCTCGCCGGTCACCACCGAGGCCTTGCCGCTGCGGATGCCGCGGAACAGGTCGCCGTCCGGCACGAAGGCGATGCGCTGGCGCCACGGCCGGTAGGACGGCGTGAAGTGCTTGTCGATGTCGTAGTCCGGCCCGAGGTAGGCGCGGACGCCGGCCAGCAACTCGGCCCTCACCTTCTCCGGCTCCTCGAACGAGCGGCGGGTGAACACCGACTGGTCGTGCAGGATGCGGCGGCGGACGATCTCGTGGATCCAGGTCTCGTCCACCTCGAGCTGGCGCAGCTGGTCGGCCAGGTCGTTGGCGTTGCGCGCCGGGATGAAATAGGTCGGCGAGCGCTGCAGCATGGTGACGTGGGCGCAATCGGCGGCGATCGACGGCACCAGGGTGGCCGCCGTGGCGCCCGAGCCGATCACCACCACCCGCTTGCCTTTGTAGTCGAGGTCGGTCGGCCAGGTCTGCGGATGGATGATCCTGCCCTTGAAGTCGCCCATGCCGGGCCATTCCGGCGTGTAGCCTTCGGAATGGCGGTAGTAGCCCTGGCACATCCACAGGAAGCCGCAGGTGATGCGGAACGTCTCGCCGGTGTCGCCGCGCTCGCCCTCGACCGTCCAGCGCTTGTCCGCGCCCGACCAGCTCGCGCGTGCGATGCGATGGCCGTAGCGGATGTGGCGGCCGAGGTCGTTCTCCTGGATGACCTCGCCCATGTAGTCGAGGATTTCCTGGGCCGTGGCGATCGGCTTGCCGGTCCACGGCTTGAAGCGATAGCCGAACGTGTAGAGGTCGCTGTCCGAGCGGATGCCGGGATACTTGTGGGTCAGCCAGGTGCCGCCGAAGCCGGCCTGCGACTCGAGGATGACGAAGCTGGTCCCGGGGCGCTGCTGCTGCAGGTGGTAGCCGCCGCCGATGCCGGAGATCCCGGCGCCGACGATCAGGACATCGAAGTGCTCGGTGGTCTGGGCCGATGAAGGCGTCAGGGCAATGGCGGTATCGGGCATGGGCGCTTCTTCTCTCTATGAACGTTCAAAGTGTTGATCCGATAGGCAGGTCTTCCTTGATCGAGATCAACGCGACAGACCGCCGCCTCGCAGGGCGGGCCTAGATCTGCGTGATCCGGGCATGCAGCACGGCCGACCGGCCGGCCCGCACGGCCGCCAGGCAACGCGCGATGGCGGCGTCGGCGTCGGCCGGGTCGCTCAGGCGCTCGCCGTGCGCGCCGGCCGCCTCGGCGATGCCCGCGAAGTCCATCGCCGGGCCCAGGTCGGCGCCGAACTCGCCCTGCGCCTTGGCCTCGCCGGCCGGGTAGACGCGCAGGGTCGCCTCCTTGACCGCGCCCCAGCCGCCATTGTCGAGCACCACCGCGAGGATCGGCAGGCCGTAGGTGCGCGACACCGCCAGCACAGACTGCGGGTTGGAAAAGTAGAAGGTGCCGTCGCCCATGATCGGCACGACGATGCGCTCCGGGCGAGCCAGCTTGAGGCCGAGCGCCAGGTTGGCGGCGAAGCCGAGCCCGGCGCCCGCGAGGCCGACCAGGCTGCCCGGCCGCGTCCGCGGCATCTGTTGCAGCACCACCGGGATGTTGCGGATCGCCTCGTTGATCACGACGTCGTCCGGCTCGAGCGCGCGCTGCAGCGCGGCGCACAGGAAATGCGGGTTGATCGCGCCGGTGACGCCCGGCTCGGCCGCGAGTCGTGCCGCCTGCGCCCGTCGCGCGGCGCCCTCCTCCGCCAATTGCTGGACGCGGGCCGCCGCGCGCGCCCGGAAGCCGGCATCGGCGCGCGCCTCCAGGCAGGCCAGCAGGTCGGCATAGAAGCGACTGCTGTCGCCCTGCAGGCGCAGGTTGGCCGGGAAGCTCCACATCGGGAAGCCGCGCTTGTCGGGATCGAGGTCGACATGCGCCCACCAGGTCGCCGGATTGTCCGGCATGTCGCGCGGAATCCACGGCACGTCGACGTCGACCAGCAGCCCGACATCGGCCTCGGCCAGGGCCTGGGTCGGCACGAAGCCGCCATGGCAGGGCGAATCGTGCGCGAGGTTGAGATCGATCGGGCTGAATTCGACGACCCGCAGGCCGGCAAAACGGGCCAGCGCGTCGAGCCGGGCCGGCGAGTCGGGATTGCGTCCCGAGTAGGCGGTGATCAGCAGCGGATGTTCGGCCGCCAGCAGCCGGTCGGCGATCGCCGAGACCGTCGGCGCGTCGACGACGCCAGCCCGGGCCGCACCAAAGCGCTCGCCCGGATAGGAGCGGATCTGGCCCTCGCCCCACAGCTCGGTCAGCGTCTCCCGCGGGAAGGTCATGTAGACCGGCCCCTTGGGATCGCTCGACATCACCGTGTGGGCGCGGCGCAGCGCCTCCTTGGCGACCACGCCCGACGGCAGGTTGTACTCCCACTTGATGTAGGGCCGGACCAGGCTGGTCTGGTCGAACGGCTCCTGCACGAAGTGGACGTAGGTGTCGCGGGTGCCGAGCAACTCGCCGCGCGTCGTATAGGGCGCCCGGCCGGCCATCAGCAGCACCGGCAGGCGGGCGCGGCAGAGATTGTGCAGCGCCATCGCCGAGTTGGCGGTGCCGGCATCGACGTGCACCATCACGCCCTGGCCGCTACCGGTGGCCAGCGCATAGCCGGCCGCCATGTGCACCGCCGTGATCTCGTGCGGGCAGACGATTGCCTTCGGCATGCGCCGGCCGGCCTGGCGGAAGCCGGCCATCGCCTCGATCAAGGGCGCATGGTCGGTGCCGAAGTTGCAGAACAGGTAGTCGAGGCCGATCTCCTCGAGACCTTCGAGAAAGTAGTGGGCCGCCGAATGGCGCGCCTCGTTGCCGGCATCCATGGTCGCTACTCCAGCTTGATGTTCGCGGCCGTCGCCACGGCCTTCCAGCGGGCGATGTCGCGGGCGATCAGCGCCCGGTATTCCTCGGCCGTCGACCCGCGCGGCTCGACGGCGATGGCGCGCAGTGCCGCCTGCGTCTCGGGCTCGGCGAGGACCAGCCGGATCGCCTGCTGCAGGCGGTCGACGATCGCAGCCGGCGTCTGCGCCGGCGCGACGAGGCCGGTCCACAGGGCGATCTCCATGTCCGACAGCCCCTGCTCGCGAAAGGTCGGCACGTCGGGAAAGTCGGCGCTGCGCTGAACGCCCGTCATCGCCAGCGCGCGCACCTTGCCCGCCTTGAGCGGCCCGGCCAGAGGGCCCGAATCGACGAAGGCCATCAGCACCTGGCCGGCCATGACGGCCTGCACGACATCGCCGCTGCCGCGATACGGCACGTGCTGGAAGGCCGATCCGGTGCGCTGGTTGAACAGCTCGGCCGCCAGCTGGAACGGCGTGGCGCTCGACCCGTAGTTGGCGGCACGCGGATGCGCCCGGCCGTACTCGACGAGCTCGCGCACGCTGCGCAGCGGCTGATCGCTACCGACGGCGAGCAGCAGCGGAAACTCGGCCAGCAGCGAGATCGGCGCGAAGTCGCGTTCCGGGGAATAGGAGAGCCTGGCGTGGACCGCCGGATTGATGGTCATCGGGCCGCTCGGCGCGACCAGCAGCGTGTAGCCGTCGGGCATGGCGCGTGCCACGAGCTCGGCCGCGACGATCGACTGCGCGCCCGGCTTGTTGTCGACGATCACCGACTGGCCGAGTCGTTCCTGGAGCCGGGCCGCGACGATGCGCGCGATCAGGTCGTTGCCGCCGCCCGGCGAGTAGCCGACGACGAGGCGGATCGCGCGGGTCGGATAGTCCTCGCCCACGGCAGCCGATGCCAGGCCCAGCAGGACCAGCAGGACCAGGGAAAGACAGCGGATCACGCCGGATGCCCGGGATGGAGCACGTGCTCGGTGCCGAGCCAGAGGGGCGAGCGGGCCAGGTCGATGAATTTCGCCTCGTCCTCGAGCAGCGTCTTGCCGGCGGCGCGGCCCTCGGGCGTGCGGCCGCTGGCGCGGAAGGAAGCCTCGCTTTCCCACCACAGCTCCGCGACCCCGTCGTAGGGCTCGGGCGCGCCGCGGACGGCACGCAAGCCGGCATCGAGGTCATCGTCTCGGCGGTGCACCTGGACGTAGCGCAGCATGCCCAGCGCCGGCTGCAGACGGCGGACCAGCGGTCCGTGCCGAGTGAGCCAGTAGTCGTGGAATTCCGCCAGGCTGAGCGTCGGCAGGCGACGCAGGCAGAAGGTCAGCTTGAGCACCTCGTCTCCTCCGGTTTTTCACCAGTGTAGAGCGATTGCCCCGCCGGCGGCCACCGGAGCGTGGCGCCGCCGGTGCTATAAGGCGGCGCGATGACCCCGCTTCCCGTCGACGACGTCCTGCCCCGCCTGCGCGACGTGCTGCGCCAGCACGCGGCGGCCGTCCTGGTGGCGCCACCCGGCGCCGGCAAGACGACGCGCGTGCCGCTCGCCCTGCTCGAGGAGAGCTGGCTGGCCGGCCGCAAGATCGTCATGCAGGAACCGCGGCGCATGGCGGCACGCGCCGCGGCGCGGCGCATGGCGGCGAGCCTGGGCGAGGCGGTCGGCGAGACGGTCGGCTACCGGGTCCGTCTCGACACCAAGGTCGGTGCCCACACCCGCATCGAGGTGGTCACCGACGGTCTCTTCCTGCGACGGCTGCAGGACGATCCGACGCTCGAGGGGATCGGCTGCGTGATCTTCGACGAGCTTCACGAGCGCGGCCTGGAGACCGACCTGTCCTTCGCGCTGGTTCGCGAGGCCCAGCTGGCGCTGCGCGAGGACCTGCGGGTGATCGCCATGTCGGCGACCCTCGACCCCGGTCCGGTGGCCGCCCGACTGGGCGGCGCCCCCCTGGTCGAATCGGCCGGTCGCATGTTCCCGGTCGCGACGCGCTATCTCGAGCGCGAGGCGGTGGGCCGGATCGAGGACACCGTTGCCGGCGCGGTGCGTCGGGCGCTGGCCGAGGAGAGCGGCAGTGCGCTGGTCTTCCTGCCCGGGGTGGCCGAGATCCGCCGGGTCGAGCAACGTCTGGCCGACCTCGGCCGCGACGTCGTCGTGGCCCCGCTGTACGGCGACCTGTCGCCGGCCGACCAGGACCGGGCGATCGCGCCGGCGCCGGCCGGCCGGCGCAAGGTCGTGCTGGCGACCTCGATCGCCGAGACCAGCCTGACCATCGCGGGTGTCCGCCTGGTGATCGACAGCGGCCTGATGCGCCGGCCGCGCTTCGCGCCGCGCTCCGGCATGACCCGGCTGGAAACCATCCGGGTGAGCCAGGCCGCGGCCGACCAGCGGCGCGGCCGCGCCGGCCGGCTCGAACCGGGCGTCTGCTATCGGCTGTGGAGCGAGGAGATGCAGCGCGGCCTGCAGCCCTTCACGGCGCCGGAGATCCTCGACGCCGATCTCGCGCCGCTCGCGCTGGAGCTTGCGCAATGGGGTGCGCGCGAATCAGAGCTGCCTTGGATGACCCCGCCTCCGGCAGCGGCGCTGGCGACCGGTCGGGCGTTGCTGGCCGAGCTCGGCGCGCTCGACGCCAGCGGCGCGATCACCGCGCATGGCCGGGTGATGGCCCGGCTCGGCCAGCATCCGCGCCTCGCCCATCTCGTGCTGCGCGGCCGCGCGTTGGCCCAGCCCCGCCTCGCCGGCCTGCTCGCCGCGATCCTGGGCGAGCGCGACTTCCTGCGCCTAGCGCCCGGCCAGCGGGACGTCGACCTGCGCCATCGCGTGGAGATCGCATTGGGCGGGCGACGCGACGGTGCGGTGCGCCCGATTCTCGAGAGCGCCCGCCGGCTGACGCCGTCCGATGCCCGCGAGGTGCCGTCGGTGTCGCGGACCGGCGAGCTGCTGGCGCTCGCCTATCCAGACCGTATCGCCCGCCGCCGCGCGGGCACGGCCGGCCGCTACCTGCTGTCCGGCGGCCGCGGCGCCGTCCTGCCCGAGGGCGATCCCTTGGCCGCCGAGGAATTCCTGGTGGTCGCCGACCTCGAAGGCGCCGGTCAGGAATCGCGCATCTTCCTCGCGGCACCGATCGGCGCGATGGAGATCGAGGAGGCCTGCGCCGACCGCATCGTCGACGAGCAGGTCGTGCAGTGGAGCGAACGGGACGGCGCCGTGCTGGCGCGCCGTCGCCGGCGGCTCGGGGCCCTGGTCCTCGACGACAAGCCGTTGGCCTCGCCCGATCCCGAGCGGCGGCGGGCGGCGATGCTCGAGGGCGTGCGGCGCCTCGGGCTCGGCGCCCTGCCCTGGACCGACGAGCTGCAGGGCTGGCGCGCCCGCATCGCCTTCCTGAGGCGGCTCGACGATAGCTGGCCCGATCTGTCCGACGCGGCTCTCCTCGAGCGGCTCGAAGACTGGCTGGCGCCGTTCCTCGACGGCGTCGCGCGACGCGACCACCTCGCCCGGGTCGATCTCGCCGCGGCCCTCGAGGCGCTGCTGCCGTGGGACCGCCGGCGCCTGCTCGAGCGCCTGGCGCCGAGCCACGTCACGGTGCCGAGCGGATCGCGGGTCGCGGTGGACTACGGCAACCCGGACGAGCCGACTCTCTCCGTGCGCTTGCAGGAGATGTTCGGCTGCCTCGACACGCCGCGCGTCGCCGACGGAAAGATGCCGCTCACCCTGCATCTGCTGTCGCCGGCGCGCCGGCCGGTTCAGGTCACGCGCGATCTCGCGAGCTTCTGGAAGAACGGCTACCCCGCGGTGAAGGCCGAACTCAAGGGCCGCTATCCCAAGCACTATTGGCCCGACGACCCGCTGGTCGCCGAGCCCACGGCACGGGCCAAGCCTCGGCGGGCGTGACTCAGGCGCTACGCCGGCGGTGAACGGCGAGCCAGACCGTCGGCTGATCGGGATCGGTCGACTCGACGCGATGACGGACGTGGGCCGGGATCTCGACCCAGTCGCCCGGGCCCAGTTCGAGCCGCCGATCGTCGGCCTCGAAGCGCAGCACGGCGGCGCCGCGCAGCAGTACGACGAACTCGTCGTCCGCCTGGTCGTACCAGAAGCCGTCGGGGCTCGCCTGACCGGTCGAGACGATGCGCTCGATGCGGACCGACCGATCGTCGACCAGCGCCTCGATCAGCTCCCGATCGGCGGCCTGCGGCAGGGCCGCGAACAGATTGCCCACGGCGTCCTTCACTGGCGCGCGGACAATATGGTACGGGCGTAGCTTCCGCCCTTTTCTCGCCGGTTCCCCATGTCCCTCGCGCTCCCCTTTCAGACCGCCAAGCAGCTCGCCGCGGCGATCCGGAAAAAGAAGATCGGCTGCCTCGAGCTTCTCGACCTCTATCTCAAGCGGATCGAGGCCCACAATCCGGGACTCAACACCATCATCGCGATGGATGCCGAAGGCGCCCGCAAGCGGGCGCGCGCCGCCGACCGCGCCGTCAAGGCCGGCCGGAAGCTGGCGCCGCTGCACGGCGTGCCGATGACCATCAAAGAGTCGTTCGACGTCGCCGGCTTCCCGACGACCTGGGGCGACCCCGCCTTCAAGAAGCACGTGGCGGCGACCAACTCCCTGGTGGCCCAGCGCATGACCGATGCCGGCGTCGTGCTGTTCGGCAAGACCAACGTGCCGCTGAACCTCGCCGACTGGCAGAGCTACAACGAGGTCTACGGCTCGACCAACAATCCGTGGGACCTGTCGCGCACTCCCGGCGGCTCGTCGGGCGGCTCGGGCGCGGCGCTGGCCGCCGGGCTGACTGGCATCGAGGCGGGCAGCGACATCGGCGCCTCGATCCGCAACCCGGCGCATTACTGCGGGGTATGGGGCCACAAGCCGACCTGGGGCGTGGTCTGCCCGAAGGGCCATGCGCTGGCCGGCAACGTCGCCTACGGCGACATCGGCGTCGTCGGGCCGCTGGCGCGCGGCGCCGAGGATCTAGAGATCGCTCTCGACGCCATGGCGGGGCCGGACGAGATCGACGGCCGCGGCTGGACGCTTACCCTGCCGCGCTCGAAGAAGAAGACCCTGCGCGAGTTCAAGGTCGCGGTTCTGCTGTCGGACGCCAATGCCGAGGTCGACCGGTCGGTCCAGGACCAGATCCAGAAGCTCGCCGACTTCCTGGGCAAGAACAAGGTCAAGGTCAGCGACACGGCGCGGCCGGCGATCGACACGGCCGAGCTGAACGACGTCTACGTCCGCCTGCTGCGCGCCGCTACCTCCGGCCGCCTGAGCGACGAAGTCTGGCAGAAGGCGGCCAAGGACGCGGCCCGCCTGCCGGCCAGCGACAGGAGCTACTTCGCCCAGATGCAGCGCGGCAACGCCCTGTCGCATCGCACCTGGCTGCAGCTCAACGAGAAGCGGCATCGCATGCGGCTGGCCTGGGACGCCTTCTTCCAGGACTACGACCTGATGCTCTGCCCGGTCGCCGTCGGCCCGGCCTTCCCGCACGACCAGAAGGGCCTGCGCCATCTGCGCACCATCGTGGTCAACGGCAAGAAGGTGCCGGTGGTCGACCAGATCTTCTGGGCCGGCTACTCGGGCGTCACCTGGCTGCCGTCGACCGCCGCGCCGATCGGCCAGAGCGCCGGCGGCCTGCCGATCGGCGTGCAGATCATCGGCCCGCAATACAGCGACTACTCGACCATCGCCTTCGCCAAGCTGCTGGAAAAGGAATACCGCGGCTTCGTGCCGCCGCCGGCCTATGCCTGAGGGAAAGCCATGAGCAAGGACATCGATCTCAAGAAGCACATCCGCTCGATCCCGGATTTCCCCAAGCCCGGCATCCTGTTCTACGACATCTCGACCCTGCTGGCTCATCCCAAGGCCTGGCACGCGACCATCGAGCGACTGGCCGATGCCGTGCGGCCGCACAAACCGGACGTGCTGGCCGGCATCGAATCGCGCGGCTTCCTGCTCGCCGCGCCGCTCGCCATCGCGCTCGGCACCGGCTTCGTGATGCTGCGCAAGCAGGGCAAGCTGCCGGGCACCACGGTGCGCCACACCTATGCGCTGGAGTACGGCACCGACACGATCGAGATCCAGCAGGACGCGGTCAGCCGCGGCACCCGCGTGGTGCTGGTCGACGACCTGCTGGCGACCGGCGGCACGATGGCGGCGGCCGTCAATCTTCTCGAGAATGTCGGCGCTGTCGTGCCGACGGCCGCCTGCATCATCGAGCTCACCTTCCTGGAGGGGCGCCGCAAGCTCAAGGTGCCGGTCGAGGCGCTGCTGCAGTACGACAGCTGACCGGCTTGCGTGCTAGCCTGCGCTCGGGAGGAAAGACGATGTCGATACCCGAGTGCTTCTCGGACAGCTATGCCGAGGCACGCCCCAAGTTCTGCCACGCCGCCGCGGTGGCCGGCGGCCGGCTGCGGTCCTGGCTCAATCCCAAGGCGCGCGGCCCGTCCGGCGAGGCGCTGTGTCTCGACACCGCGCGGTTCGGCCCGGCCGACGCCCGCCGCATGCTGGTGCTGATCGCCGGCACGCACGGTGTCGAAGGGCATTGCGGCTCGGGCGCGATGATCGCCTGGATGCGCCAGGGCGGTCCTGGGCGGCTGGCGCCGGACACTGGCGCACTGCTCGTGCACGCCCTCAACCCCTACGGTTTCGCCTGGTCTCGCCGTGTCACCGAGGACAATGTCGACCTTAATCGCAATTTCGTCGACCACGACAAGCCCTACCCGGCCAATCCCGGCTACGACGAGCTCGCGGCCGCGATCCTGCCGGGGCGCTGGGACGAGGCGAGCACGGCCGAAACCACCCGGGCCTTCGCGGCCTTCGCCCAGAAGCATGGCGCGTTCGGGCTGCAGAGCGCTTTGAGCGGCGGCCAGTACGGCCATCGCGACGGCATCTTCTACGGCGGCGCGCGGCCGACCTGGAGCAACCGCACGATCCGCACCATCGCCCGCGAGGAGCTGTCGCGCGCCGAACGCGTCGCGGTGATCGACTTCCACACCGGGCTGGGGCCGTTCGGCCATGGCGAGCTGATCTGCACCGTGTCGCCCGGCTCGCCGTCCTATGCCCGCACCCGTGCCTGGTACGGCGACGAGCTGACCTCGCCGGAGAGCGGCACCTCGGCCTCGGCCGTGGTCGTCGGCGTCATGGTCGACGCCTTTCCCCAGGAGCTGCCCGACGCCGAGGTCACCTCGGTCGCCATCGAGTACGGCACCTATGGCGTGCCCGAGGTCCTGAACGCGGTGCGGGCCGACAACTGGCTGCACCAGCGCGGCGAGATCGGGTCGGCGCTCGGGCGGTCGATCAAGGCGGACATCAAGGAGCGCTTCTTCCCGGCCGGCGACAAATGGCGCGACATGGTCTGGACGCGTGCCGACCAGACGATCGGCTGGGCGCTCAAGGGTCTGGCGGGATGAGCCTGGAGGCGCCGACGGCCGACGCCGCGAGCGCCGATCCAGGGGCGGCGTCGCCGGCCAGCCCGGCGCGCCAGCGGCTGCGGCGCGTGCTGCGCGACACGCCGATGTTCGGCGAGCTCACGGCGCAGGCTCGCGACTCGATCGAGCGCAAGGCCATGCTTCGGGTGCTGCCCGGGGGCGCGCCGCTGTTCCATCCGGGAGACCTCGCCGACGCGATCTACATCGTCGGCAGCGGCTGCCTCGGCGTCTTCCGCTACGACCCCGACAATCCGTCCGAGGGCCCGAGCCTGATCGCCGAGGTCACCGCCGGCAGCCTGGTCGGCGAGATGTCGCTGCTCGCCGAAGGCAAGCGCGTGCGCGGCGTGGCGGCGCTGCGCGACAGCGAGCTCTGGCGCCTGTCGCGCGAGGACTTCCGCGCCCTGTCGCACGAGCATCCGGAGATCCTGCCGCCGCTGATGCGCGGTGTGATGGCGCGGACGGCGCTGGAATGGGGCACCCATCGCCGCCAGCCGCGCACCTTCGCCGTGCTGCCGACCGGGCACGACGTGTCGGCGGCCCGCTTCGCCGTCCTGCTTTCCGCGGCCCTGTCGCGCCTCGGCAGCAGCGTGCAGATGCTCGGCCCGGACTCGCTCGGTCGCGACCCGGAATGGTTCGCGCGCTGCGAGATGGACTCGGCCTTCGTGCTGTATCGCGCCGACCCGACGGCGACGGAATGGACCCAGCTCTGCCTGCGGCAGGCCGACTGCATCGTCGTGGTGCGCAATGCCGACCAGGCCGTGCCGACCCGCGTGCCCTTCGAGATCGAGCCGGCGCGGCCCGGCGCGGTGTTCCACCGCCGCCGCGAGCTGGTGCTGCTGCACGAAGGTCACGACCCGGCGCCGAACTCGTCGGCGCCCATGCTGGCCGGAGGCCTGTACGGCCAGCACCATCACGTGCGCCTCGACATCCACGGCGACTTCGACCGGCTGGCCCGGCTGCTCACCGGCCACGCCGTCGGCGTCGTCATGGCGGGCGGCGGCGCCCGCGCCTTCAGCCACATCGGCGTCGTCAAGGCGCTGCGCGCCAGCGGCGTGCCGATCGATCTGGTCGGCGGCACCAGCATGGGCGCGGTCGTCGCCGCGGCCGTCGCCTCGCGCTGGGACGAAGTCCAGGTGGTCGATCATTTCCGCCAGGCCTTCGTCACCACCAATCCGCTCAGCGACTACACGCTGCCGCTGATCTCGCTGTACGGCGGCCATCGCGTGACCCGCCTGCTACGCGACTCGTTCGGCGAGAAGGACATCGAGGATCTCGTGCTGCCGTTCTTCTGCATCACCGCGAACCTCACGACGTCGCTGGCCGACGTCCATCCGGTGGGGCGGCTGTGGCGCTGGCTGCGCGCCTCGGTCGCGATCCCCGGCGTCGTGCCGCCGTTCAACGAGGCCGGCGAGGTCCATGTCGACGGCGGCGTGATCGACAACTTCCCGGTCCGCGAGATGCACAGGCTGGGACGCGGCACGACGATCGGCGTCGACATCGACACCGGCGGTGCGTTCGCCGCCGGCGCCGACGTCACCGAGCCCTGGTCGGCCTCGCAGTTCTTCCGCCGCCTGCTGTGGCATCGCAACGAGACGCTGCCGATTCCCTCGATCGTGCGCATCCTGCTGCGCTCGGCGCTGGTCGCCAGCACGGCGCGTGCGATCGAGGACCGGGCAGCGGCCGATCTGCTGATCGTGCCGCCGATATCCGACATCGACCTGCTCGACTGGACGAAGTTCGATACCGCCATCGAGGCCGGCTACCGCACGACCATGGAAGCGCTCGACCGGGCGCGCACGCTGCCGGTCGGCGCGCGCCTGTTCGTGGCGTGAGCCCGGCCACGCCCGACGGCCCACCCGATCAAGCCGATTCCAGCCCGGCAGCCTGGCGCGTCGTGCTGGCCTGCTTCCTCGCGGCCGTGTTCGCCTGGGGTTTCGCCTTCTACGCCCACGGCATCTACCTCGTCGAGCTGCGCCAGGCGCACGGCTGGTCGACCGGCCTGATCTCGTCCGTGGTCACCGGCCACTACGTGCTGGGGGCGCTGCTGCTGCCGCGGATCGCCGCGACGATCGGCCGATTCGGGCCGCGCGCGGTCTTCCTCGGCGGCCTGACGCTGAGCGCCGGCGCCCTGCTCGCCCTGCCGTCGATCGAAGCGCCTTGGCAACTGGTCGCCTTGTACGGCCTGCTGGCGCTCGGCTGGAACGCGACCAGCGTGGCGCCGATCGCCGCCACGATCGGCCAGTGGTTCGACCGCCGGCGCGGCCTGGCTCTCAACCTGGCGCTCAGCGGCGCGACGGTCGCCGGTCTGGCGGTCTCGCCGGTCCTGCTGGCGTTGATTCCGCGGCTGGGCTTCGCCCTTGCCGAGCGCGTTTCCGTGCTCGTCGGGCTGGCGATCGCCGCCGCGGCGGTCGCCCTGTTCGTGCGTCGCGGCCCGCTCGCCCCGCCCGTCCGGCACACCGGCCGGCTGCGGCCGAAGACCCTGGCGCCGCTGCGCGACTGGCACTTCTGGAGCATCTCGGCCGCCTTCGCCTGCGTGCTGGCCTCGCAGGTCGGTTTCCTTACCCACCTGGTGCCGCTGATCGGCGACCGGCCGCAGGCCGACCCCGGCCTGGCGGTGGCGATCAACGCGCTGGCGGCGCTGGGCGGCCGGGTCGTGCTCGGCCTGGTGATCGACCGCCTCGAGCCGCGCCGCGCCTCGGCCTTGTGCTTCGTCGTGCAGGTCGGCGCCATCGCCCTGCTGGCGCGCGCCGAGCAGCCGCTGGCGATCTACGGCGCCTGCGCGCTGTACGGCGTCGCGGTCGGCAACAACATCACCCTGTCGCCGCTGATCATCCAGCGCGAGTACCCGGCGGCCCAGTTCCCGGCGATCGTCGCCCTGTCGACCGCGGTGGTGCAGATGGTCTACGCCTTCGGTCCGGGCGTGCTCGGCGTCCTGCGCGACCTGTCGGGCAGCTATGCCGCGCCGCTCGCCGTCTGCATCGCTCTCAATCTGACGGCCACCGCGATCGTGCCGCGGCGGCCGCGCCGCCTCAGCTCAGGAACTTGAGCTTGTTCACGACCTTGTCGATCACCTTGCGCGGCCCGTGCACGCCGACCCCGACCAGGTCGAGCGCGTCCGGCGAGGCGGCCGCGAAGGCGGCGCGATTGTCGGCGTCGTTGGTCGTGCTGAACATCGCCTCGATGTAGACCGCCGGCCGCAAGCCGCGGCCAAGGGCGCGTTCGTGCGTGCGGCGCAGTTCCTCGAGGGTCGCGCCGAACACGAAGATCGGCTCGCGCACCAGCGGGCTGTAGACCTGTCCGGCGGCGCCGACATAGGGCTCGCCCATCATCTCCGGCGTGGTGCCGGCGAGGCCACCGGTCAGGAAGGCCGCGACGTTGGCGAGCTGCCAGGCCGCGAGGTCGGCGCGCAGCACGAGCGCCGTCTTGGTGTCGTAGATCATGGACCTCCTTTGCGGCATGGTGGGGCCGCCGTCTTGAATGTTCGTGCATGAGCCCCGACCGCATCCGCTTCGACCTTCCGGCCTCCGGCGTGCAGCGCCTGGCGGCGCGCTTCGGCGGCCACGCCTTCGATTCGCACCGCCACGAGACCTACGGGATCGGCCTCACCCTGTGGGGCGCCCAGTCGTTCCACTACCGCGGCGCGCTGCGCACCAGCCGCGCCGGCCAGGTGATCGTCCTGCACCCGGACGAGGCTCATGACGGGCATGCCGGCGCCGAGACCGGCTTCGCCTATCGCATGCTGTACGTCGATCCGGCGGCGGTGTCGCAGGCGCTGGACGGCGCCGGGCCGCCGTTCGTGGCCGCGGCCGTGACCGAGGATGCCGTGCTGGCCGGCCTGCTGACCGAGGCTTTCGGCGACTTTCCCGCACCGCTCGAGCCGCTCGCCGTCGATGCGCTCGTCGAGGGCCTCGCACGGCGCCTCGCCCAGCGCGCCGGCGCGTCGCGACCGGCGCGAGGCCGTGCGACGCCGCACCGCGCCGTGCAGGCGGCGCGCGAGCTGCTCGCGGCGGAGGCCCGGCGCAGCGTCGGCTCGGAGGAGCTCGAGAAGGCGACCGGCCTCGACCGATTCGCCTTGGCGCGCCACTTCCGCGCCGTCACCGGCACCTCGCCGCATCGCTACCAGGTCGGTCGCCGGCTGGCGCGCGCCCAGGCGCTGATCGCCGCCGGAAGCGCGCTGTCGGAGGTGGCGATCGACACAGGATTCGCCGATCAGAGCCATCTGACCCGCCACTTCGCGGCGCGCTTCGGCGTCACCCCCGGCCGCTGGGCGGCGCTGGCCCGCCGCCGATGACGCCGACGCTGGCTTGGTGGCGCCGTCATGTCGGTCATCCCGATCCGCTGGTCGAGACCACCAACACCCTGGCGATGCTGATCGCGCTCAACCAGCCGTTCTATCCGCTGACCCTCTGGGGACTGGCCGACGGGGCGACGCCGGCGGCCCTGATCACCCTTCTCTCCATGCCGCTGTTCATCGCCATCCCGGCGGTCGGCCGGGTGAGCGGCCTCGCCGGACGCGCCGCCCTGCCAGTGGTCGGCACGGCGAACACCTTGCTCGCCGTGGCGGTGAACGGGGCGACAACCGGGGTCGAGCTGTTCCTGCTACCGTGCCTGGCAGCCGCCGCCCTGTCCTTCCGGCGCGGCGAGTGGCGCGTGGCGCTCGGCCTGATCGTCGCCATCCTGGCCGCGTGGGCTTTGGCGAGCGGTCTCCAGGGGACGCCCTTCGTCGCCTGGTCGCCGCGCGACCTGCCGTCGCTCAGAAATGCGAACGCCGTGAGCGCGATCGTGCTCACGGCGTTCATCGCCCTGCTGATGGCGCGGGCGCGCGGCTGGCTGCGGCTCAGAGACCGCCGTTGACCACCAGGCACTGGCCGCTGACATAGTCGCTGTCGGGGCTGCAGAACAGGTAGACCGAGCCGGCGGCCTCCTCCGGCAGGCCGCCGCGGCCGAGCGGGATCATCTGGTTCATGGCGGCGATGCGGCCGCCCTGCACGCCGATCTTGACCTTGCGGCCCTGGACCTCG
This sequence comes from Reyranellaceae bacterium, assembly GCA_046349275.1. Taxonomy (GTDB): domain Bacteria; phylum Pseudomonadota; class Alphaproteobacteria; order Reyranellales; family Reyranellaceae; genus Reyranella. The sequence continues at coordinate 18,227 of JAXMCN010000013.1, forward strand.
ATCTCGCCCTGCTCGCCTTGGCTGAGCGGCTTGGTCAGGCGGGTCTGGATGTAGCCGAAGGCCACGGCGTTGACCGTGACGTCGTAGCGGCCGAACTCCTTGGCCAGGGTCTTGGTCAGGCCGACGATGCCCGCCTTGCCCGCCGAGTAGTTCGACTGGCCGGCATTGCCGTTGACGCCGGAGGTCGACGAGATGTTGACCACCTTGCGCACGATGCGCTTGCCGGCGGCGCGCTCCTTCTCGACCTCGTCGCGGAAGTGCTGCTGGAAGGCGCGCAGGATGCGGAAGGGCGCCGTCAGGTGGACGTCGAGGATGGCGTACCACTGCTCGTCGGTCATCTTCTGGATCACCGAGTCCCAGGTGTAGCCGGCGTTGTTCACGACGACGTGGCAGCCGCCGAAGGCGTCGACCGCGGTCTTGACGATGCGGTCGCCGAAGTCGGGCTTGGCGACGTCGCCGTTGCAGGCCACCGCCTTGCCGCCCATCTTCTCGATCTCGGCGATCGTCTCCTTGGCGGGCGCCTCGTCGATGTCGTTGATCACCACCTTGGCGCCGTCGCGCACCAGGCGCAGCGCGATCTCGCGGCCGATGCCGCGCCCCGAACCGGTGACGATCGCCACCTTGCCGTCCATCTGACCCATCGTACTTCTCCTCTTCCTCTTCTCCTCCCTGACGCGCAGCGTCGGGGAGGTGTCCGCGAAGCGGACGGAGGGGTCATGAGTCAAAGAGCCTTGACCCCTCCGTCGCGGCTGACCGCAACACCTCCCCAGCTTCGCTGGGGAGGATTTAATTGAGCGCGACCGTGGCTTCGCCCTGCAGCGTGTCCTGGCCGTTCTGGTTGGTGCACTTGATCTCGAGGTCGACCAGCTTGTGGCCGCCCTCCTCGCGCTTGCCGGTGACCTTGCCGGTCACCGTGATGACGTCGCCCACCCAGGTGATCGAGGTGAAGCGCGTGCCGAGCTTGCGCACCTGGCTCTGCGGCACCCACGAGGTCACCAGGCGACCGAGGAAGGCCATCGACAGCATGCCGTGGGCGAACACGTCCTTGAATCCGAACTTCTTGGCGAAGTCGATGTCGACGTGGATCGGGTTGTGGTCGCCCGAGCCGCCGCAGTAGAGCGCCAGCTGATGGCGGCTGATCGGCGGCAGCTTGAGCGGCGGCAGGCTGTCGCCCACCTTGACGTCGGCGAACTTCGGCGCAGTCATGGTCGTCACGATGCCCTCCCTCACTTCTTGCCGGCGTCGGGATTGCGCACGACGGTGATGCCCCGGGCCTTGGCCACCGGCTTGCCGGCCTGGTCCTTCATCTCCGTCTCGGACACCACGAACCACAGGGCGCCGCCCTTCTTGTCGTAGATGTCGATCACCTTCTGCTGGCAGGTGATGCGGTCGCCGACATGCACCGGCGCCAAGTACTCGTAGTGCTGCTCGCCGTGCAGGATCAGGCCGATGTCGACGTTGAGCGCGCGCAGCAGGCCGCCCTTGTCGGGATCGTCGTTGGTCACCGCGGTCAGGAAGGTCGGCGGCGCCGGGATGGCGCGGTAGCCGGCGGCCTTGGCGGCGGCCTCGTCGACGTAGATCGGGTTCTCCTCGCCGATGGCCTTGCAGAACAGGCGGATCTTGCCGGCCTCGACGGTCGTGGAGAAGGCGTTGAACGTGTGGCCGATCAGGCCCTTGTCGAGCTGCATCGCTCGTTTCCTCCCTCTTCAGCTGAAAAAAAGCCCTCCCTCCGACGGTTGCCGGAGAGAGGGCTCGGGGTCTTCGCGGCTACTCGAAGCGGCCGACGATCGCGACGCTCGACACGTTCTCGCGCGGCGCGCCGCCGAGATTGTGCGTCATGCCGATGCGCGGGTCCTTGAGCTGGCGGGCGCCGGCCCGGCCCTGGAGCTGCAGGTACATCTCGTACAGCATGCGCAGGCCCGAGGCGCCGATCGGATGGCCGAAGCACTTCAGGCCGCCGTCGATCTGGCAGGGGATCTTGCCGTCGGCGTCATAGAAGCCGTCGAGCACGTCCTTCCAGCCCTTGCCGGTCTCCGAGATGTGCAGGTCCTCCATGGTCACCAGCTCGGTGACCGAGAAGCAGTCGTGCACCTCGAACATCGAGACCTCGGCGCGCGGGTTCTTGATGCCGGCCTCCTCGTACGCCTTCTTGGAAGCGATGCGCGTGGTGTGGAAGTAGCTGCCGTCCCACGAGTTGTGGCCCGACTCCGAGCCGTTCGAGACCGAGAGCTGCAGCGCCTTGACCGACACGATGTCGTGCTTGCCGAGCGACTTGGCGATCTCCGGCGTGGTCACGATGGCCGCCGCCGCGCCGTCCGACACGCCGCAGCAGTCGAACAGGCCGAGCGGCGAGGCGATCATCGGGGCGTTCAGGATGGTGTCCATCTCGACCGCCTTCTGGAGATGCGCCTTGGGGTTCTTGGCGCCGTTCTGGTGGCTCTTCCAGGACACGTGGCCGATCGCCCGCTTGAGGTCGTCGCCGCTGACGCCGTGCGCCGTCATGTAGGCCGTGGCGAGCTGGGCGAAGTTGCCCGGCGCCGTGCCGTTGGCGTTCCACAGGGCCTGCAGCGGGCCGCCGCGGCCGCCCGGCAGGCCGCCGTAGCCGGTGTCCTTGAGCTTCTCGACGCCGAGCGCCAGCGCGAAGTCGGCGGCGCCGGAGGCGACCGCGTAGCAGGCGCCGCGGAAGGCCTCGGTGCCCGAGGCGCACATGTTCTCGACGTGCGTCACCGGGATGTTCGGCAGGCGCAGCGTCGTCGACAGCGGGATGCCCGACTTGCCGACATGCACCTCGTCGATCGCGGTCGAGAACCAGGCGGCGTTGAGCTGCTTGGCGTCGATGCCGGCGTCCGCGATGCACTCCTTGTAGGCCTCGAGCATCAGCTCCTCGGCGCCGCTGTCCCAGCGCTCGCCGAACTTGGAGCAGCCCATTCCGAGAATCGCGACCTTGTCCTTGATACCCCGTGCCATGTGGGTCTCCTTCGTGGGGTGGAAATCCTACGCTCTTGACGGTGGAAGGCGATCAGACCGGCGCCGCCTTCCAGAAGTAACGCTTGAAGCCACCGCGCATCGTGTCGTTGTCGCGGATGCGGAAGGTCATGCGCATCTTGGTGCCGACCTTGACCTGTTCCTTGTCGCAGTCCGTGAAGTCGGCCATGAAGCGGCCGCCCTCGGGGAAGGTGATCATACCATACCAGGCCGGCGGGTCCGGCGAGTAGGTGAGCGAGTCGGCCGTGAACGACATCACGTTCGCCTCGAGTCCGGCCATGCGGTACGGCTCCTGGCTGTCGATCGCGTGGCAGTTCGGGTTGACGCAGACCTGGCTGCGCGGGAACTGCACGGTGCCGCACACCTTGCACTTGCCGCCGACCAGGCCGTAGATCATGTCGCGCTTGCGCCACAGCACCGACAGCGCCGTCTTCTTGTCGAACTCGGCGCGCATGCCCTTGTCGATCGGCAGCATCTCGTTGAAGGCGAGGAACTTCATGTAGTTCTTCTCCTCCTTGCGGCGCGCCAGCCAGCCGGAGACGCCGTTGCGCTTGGGCAGCTTGGCGTTCTCGGCGGTGACCTCGAAGACCAGGATGTCGACGCCCTGGCCGAACGCCACGACCATGATCTTGTCGCCTTGCTTGGCGGTCTCGAGCGCCTCGACCAGCATGATCAGCGCATGCGCCGCGCCGGTGTCGCCCAGGGTCGCTCCCAGCAGGTCGCGGACCGCGCCGTCGGCGATGCCGCAGGCCTTGGCCATCTGCTTGGGCACTGCCGGCATCAGGCTCGGCATGATGAAGTGAGTGATGTCCGAGCCCTTGAGCTTGCAGGCCGCGAGTGCGCCCTTGATGGCCGGCGGCACGATCTTCGAGTAGCCCTCGTCGCGGATCCAGCGCTCTTCCCAGCCGTAGTCGAAGTCGGTTTCGTCGCCGCGGAAATGGTCGACGAAGTCCATCGACACCGAGTGGTGGCCGACCAGCTTGGCGACGACGTTCTCGGTGCCGCAGAGCAGCGCCGCGGCCCCGTCGCCGTAGTTCAGCTCGTTGGCCGAGGCGACGCGCGCCAGCCGCTTGTCGGCGGCCGCCACCAGGGCCGGGCCGTGGCTCGCCGCATTGAGCCCGGCGATCAGGGCCGAGGTGCCGGCCTTCAGGGAGCCGGCGACGTCGGACACCTGCAGGTTCTGCTCGATCGACAGCGCCGTGCTGATGACGCCGGCGTTCTGGCGATCCTTGAAGGGATGCGTGGTCGAGGCGAAGTACAGGCTGCGCACGTCCTCGGGCTTGTGGCTGCTGAGGCAATCGCGCGACGCCTCGACCGCCATGGTGATCGAATCCTCGTCCCAGTTGGCCATCGAGCGCTCGCCCTTGGCCAGCCCGCGGAGGCCGGCGGCGAACCACTTGTTGGCGTCGTAGACGGCCTGACGGCTGAGCCGCAGGCGCGGCACGTAGGCTCCGTAAGCCACGATTCCGACCATTCTGTCCCCTTCCTCCGATGACCGGCCTGGGCCGGCTTCATGAACGAGCGTTTATTGGGCCTGCTCATAGCGCGCCGGCCCGCGTCGGGCGAGCCGTAATCGCGCAAGGCGGCCCTGCACGCGGAATATTATTCCGCAATGCGGTCCGATCGCCGACCTCAGGCGGGCGGCATTTCCCGCACCAGGTTGCGATAGCCGGCGTCCGGCGGAATGTGCAGGAAGCGCTTGCCGTCGCGCACCTCGACCCAGGGCTGGACCGTCACCACCTTGCGCTGCGAGGCGGCGCTCAAGGCCTCGGTCACGCTCGGCGTCTCGGCCAGCAGTTCGAGGTTCTTGAGCGTGGCATGCACCAGCGTCCGCTTGCCGGCCGCGGCTTCGGCGATCGCCTCCTGCGGCGCGATCCACACCGATTCGACGGACTCCGAACCGTCGTGCAGGCCGACCTGGTCCTCGGGCGCCTCGGCGATGAAGAACCAGGTGTCGAAGCGGCGCGGCGCGAAGGTCGGCGTGATCCAGTGGGCATAGGGCACCATGAGATCGGTCGCGAGCTCCAGCCCCTCGGCCTCGACCAGGTCGACGATGCTCGCCTCGTCCTTGGCGAGCTTGGCCCGCCACCGCTCCTCGATTCCGGCGAGCTCGGCGGCGGCGATCAGGGCGCGCTCGCCGCGCCGGCGGGCCAGCAGGATGCCGCATTCCTCGAACGCCTCGCGTACCCCGGCGACCCGGAACTTGAGCTCGGCGTCGCCGATCTTGTCGGCGCCGCCGCAGACCGCGCGCAACGCCGGCAGGCCGTCGGCCTCCTCGAGCTTGCCGCCAGGGAAGACCAGCGCCCCGGAGAACGCATCGATCTGGTGGTGGCGCACGACCATGAAGACCTCGAGCGGCGAGGCCATGTCGCCGGCGACCGAGGGGCGGACGAGCAGCACGGTGGTGGCAGGGCGCGCGACCTGCACTTCTTTCTTGGGAGGGTTCATCTCACTCGTTGATCCTGGGTGTGGCGTTCAGTGTCACATACAAGAAGCGACAGTGCCATTCGCGGCATGTATTCTCGCCGCGTGCATTCCGCCTGGAGAAGGAGCGCGAGATGTCGATGATGACGGGGGCCACGGGCCCGGCTGGGCTGACCGATGCGGTCAAGGCCCTGGGCGCGCGCTGGGGCTGGATCATGGCGCTGGGCGTCGTCTTCCTGATCGCCGGCGTCATCGCGCTGGGCAGCGTCGTCATGGCCACCGCCTCGGCGGTGTTCGTGATCGGCATCATGATGGTGATGTCCGGCGTCACCGAGATCGTCGCCGCCTTCAACCTCAAGACCTGGGGCCGCACGGCGCTGTGGACCCTGCTCGGCCTGATGTACATCGCCGGCGGCATCATCTGCTTCAACCGCCCGTTCGAGGCGGCGACTATCCTCACCCTGTTCCTCGGCCTCGCCCTCATGATGGGCGGCGTCGTGCGCATGTTCCTCGCCTGGCAGATGCGCGGCGCCGGCAAGCCGTGGGGCTGGGTCGAGGTCTCGGGCATCCTGTCGGTGCTGCTCGGCATCGTCATCGTCGCCAAGTGGCCGGTGTCGAGTTTCTTCACGCTCGGCATCTTCCTCGGCGTCGACCTGATCGTGATCGGCTCCGGCTGGATCAGCATCGCGCTGGCGCTGAAGCGGCGCGCGGCGTAGCGCGCCTCAGCGCGCGATCTCGAAACGCGCGTCCTCGTCGCTTTGCAGCTGGTTGACGAGGTCGATCTCCCAGGCGAGGTACTCGCGCATGTGGCGCTCGCGGTCGGTGCGGCGATCGCGCGGCGCGTACCAGACGTCGTCCGGCTCGTCGAGCACACGCTCGAAGCCCGCCTCCAGCGGATGGCCGTCGCGCGTCCACGCCGCGCTGCCGCCCGCCAGCCACGCCGCGGATCGTCCCAGCGCCGCCGCCTCCGCCGCCGCGTAGCGCGCCAGGATCCCGTCCTCCGACGTTAAGACCAGCAGCCGGTCGCCCGCCAGCCTGTCGAGGAGCCGCGCCAGCCGGCTGCGTACCGCATGCCGGGCGCCGGGAACGTGGCCGCGGCCGTAGGCCTTGCTCAGCCCGACATCGACCACCTCGACCTCCCCGGGCGCCAGCCGGGCGGCCAGCTGGGCGGGCGTCAGCGCCGACGGCTCGGGCCCGTCGAGCGGCACGCCGAGATCGGCATCGGCGCCGGGACCGTGCGCCAGCGCCTCGCCCTGGAAGGCCTCGTCGAGCACGCAGACCTCCCGGTAGCCCATCTGGCGAAGCCACGAGGCGGTCATCAGGGCGCGCACGGCGGTGTCGTCCACCAGCACGATGCGCGCGCCCCAGGAGGCGATCCAGTTGTCGGTCTCCTGGATCAGCTGGCCGCCCGCCACGCTCACCGTGCCCGGCAGGTGGCCGGCCGCGAACTCCTCCGGGCTGCGCACGTCCAGAACGTGCAGCGTGCGCACGGCGGCCTCGGCGCGGAAACGCGCCAGCTCGGCCTTGTCGATGTGGCGCACGCCGACGCGCGAGGCGACCGCTTCGGCGCGCTGCCGTGCCGCGGCCAGTCCGGCCGTCGAGGGAGATGGCGCCCGGCGGGTCGCGCCCTTCACGACCTCGTAGCCGGCGAGATGCCAGGCCATGGTGCCGTTGGCGAGCGAGCACACGCGGTTCGGCACCCCGGCATTGATCAGCGCCTGGGCGCCGATGATGCTGCGTGTGCGACCGCCGCAGTTGACCACGACCAGCGTGTCCTTCGACGGCACGAGATCGTCGAAGCGATACACCAGCTCGGCGCCCGGCACGCTGACGGCGGTCGGGATGCTGTTGACGTGGTATTCCTCGTACGACCGGCTGTCGAACACGGCGATGTCGGCGCCCGACCGGATCATCGCTTCCAGCTCCTGGGCCGAGAGATGCGGCGTGCCGCAGACATGCTCGACCACCTCGGCGAAGCCCTTGGAGGGGACGTGGACGCCGCTGTACAGCCGGTGGCCCGCCGACCAGGCCGCGATGCCGCCCGCCAGGACGCGAACGTCGGTGTAGCCGGCGGCGCGCAGCCGGCGGCCGGCGCGCTCGGCGAGGCCGTCACCGTCGTCGCATACGATGATCGGCAGCCCGCGCCGCGGCAGCAGGCGCGGCGCCATCACCTCGAGCCGGCTGAGCGGCAGGCACGAGGCCAGCAGCAGATGCCGGGTCGAGAACGTGTCCTCGTCGCGGGCGTCGACGATGGCGAAGTCGCCGCCCTGCCGGATCAGCTGCTTCAACGCGTTCGGGTCGATCGAGCGGTCGTCCATCGTCGGTCCTCGTTCCATTGTCGTTAGGCGCAGCCGCTCAGGGCTCGCCGCCATCGAGCGGCAGCAGGATGGCCAGTTCGGGCGCCCAGGCAACCGGGATCGTCTCGCCGACCGCCGGTATCTCGGCCGTCGCCGGCAGGGCGATGGTCACCGGCTCGTCGGCGGCCCGCGTGCAGCTCAGGGTCCAGCCCGGCCCGACATAAGTCGCCTTGTCGAGGCGCGCACGCACGACGTTGGGGCCGGCGGCAGCGATGCGCGCATCCTCCGGCCGGAAGGCGACGAGGCAGCGCGTGCCGGTCGGGAAGTTGCCGTTCTGGTGGCCACGGACCTGCAGCGGCTGGGCGCTGCCATCGTCGAGAGCGAGGCGGAACACGGTGCCGTCCTCGCTGCGGTCGCGCACCACCGCCGGCAGGAAGTTGGTGCGCCCGACGAAGTTGGCGACGTAGCGCGACCGCGGATGGCGGTACAGCGCGGTCGGCGAATCGACCTGCAGGATGCCGCCGTCGCGCATCACGACGACGCGGTCGGACAGGCCGAGCGCCTCGTTCTGGTCGTGCGTGACGAACACCGCCGTGATGCCCAGCGTCTCCTGCACCCGCTTGATCTCGCCTTGCAGTTCCTCGCGCAGCTTGAGGTCGAGCGCCGCCAGCGGCTCGTCGAGCAGCAGCACGCGCGGCTCGATGACCACGGCGCGGGCGAGCGCCACCCGCTGCCTCTGGCCGCCCGAAAGCTGATGGGGATAGCGGCCGGCGTGGCCGTCGAGATGGACCAGCTCGAGCGCCGCCAGGGTGCGGCGGCGCACCTCGTCGCGCGGCAGGCGGCGGACCTGCAGGCCGAAGCTGACGTTCTGCGCCACCGTGAGATGCGGGAACAGCGCGTACTGCTGGAACACCATGCCGGTCTGCCGGCGATGCGGCGGCACGCGCGTGACGTCGACGTCGTCGATCAGAACCCTGCCGGCGGTCGGCGTGACGAAGCCGGCGATCATGCGCAGGCAGGTCGTCTTGCCCGACCCGCTGGCCCCGAGCAGGGTGACGAACTCGCCCCTGCCGATCTCGAGGTCGACGCCGCGCACGGCGACGAAGTCGCCGTACCGCTTCTCGACGTTTTCCAGACGGACGCCGGCCATGCGCTACTTGCGGACCACCTGACGGTTCCACAGGTCGAGCACCTTGTCCTGGTTGCTGCTGTAGGCGTCCCAGTCCGGGATATAGGCCTGCTTGAGCTCGGCCAGCGACGAGGTGAACTTCTTCGAGATCTCCGGATAGGCCGCGAGGATCGGCGACAGCAGGCTGTTGGTCGGCCCGTACGGGATCTCGTAGGCCTGCCCGAGCTGCGGGAACGGGTCGAGCACGGCGTTGATGTAGGCGAAGCCCTCCTTGGCGAGCTTCGATCCCTTGGGCACGTCGAGCATGCCCATGCCGACCATGGCGCCCTCCTTCGGGCGCACGAAGGCCAGCAGGAGCCCCTTGTCGATCATGCCCCAGGCGCGGCCGTCGGCCATCGGCGCGGCCCAGATGTCGCCGGTCGGGAACAGCGCCTCGAGCTGCACCGTCGAGGTGTAGATCGAGTGGTACTTGAGCTGGGCGATCTTCTCGATGCCCTTGGCGAGGTCCTTCTCGCCGCCGCCGTTGAGGCGCGCCGCGGCGATCAGGAACATGCGGCCCTGCACCGCCGACAGGTCGGGCAGCATCACCTTGCCGGCCAGCCGCGCATCCCACAGGTCGTTCCACGAGGTCGGGGCGGGAATGCCGGCTTCCTTGAACTTGGCCGTATTGTAGGCGATGCCGATCGTATAGATCATCATGCCCGGGCCATAGCCCTGCTTGTTCTTCGCCTCGTCGTAGACGTACTTGAGGTTCGGAACGAGGGAAGCGTCGAGCTTCTCCAGCACCCCCGCCTTGATGGCGTTGGCCTGCACGTCGAGGTCGAGATAGGTGACGTCGTACGGCGGCTCGCGGCCGCGGCTGGCGATCATCTTGGCGAGATGATCGGCCGGGTTGGCGTCGATGTACTGCACCTTGACCCCGGTCGTCCGCGTATAGAGGTCGCCGGCGTACTTGCGCTGGGTGGCGGTGAACAGGCCGCCATAGTTGGCGACCTTGATGGTGACGTCCTTCGGCTGTGCCTGAAGGTCGGCGGCCGCGAGCAGCGGCGCCAGGCCGAGCAGCGAGGCGATGACGGCAAGTCTCATGCGTTTCCTCCCATTCCCGTTTCCATCCGGCATGCTCATCCCCGCGCCGCGCCGAAGAACTTGTCGACGCCGATCAGCCGGTCGAGGACCAGCATGACGAGCAGCGAGCAGCCGACCACCAGGGTGCTGATCGCCATGAGGTCGGCGTCGAAGTTGAACTCGACCGACGTGTAGATCTTGACCGGGAAGGTCGTGGCTTCGCCGCCGCCCAGGAACAGCGCGACCGGCACGTCGTCGAACGACATCACGAAGGCGAACACCGCCCCCGACACGATTCCCGGCAGGAGGATCGGCAGGGTGACGCGGAAGAAGGTCTGCAGCGGCGTCGCACCGAGGTTGAGCGCCGCCTCCTCGATCGCGGTGTCGAAATGCGCCTGGCCGGCGACCGCGGCGCGGATCACGAAGGGAATCGTGAACGCCGACTGGCCGAGGATCAGGCCGGGGATGGTGCCGATCAGCGAGAAGCCGAAGGCATCCCAGATCATGCCCGAGAACTGGAAGGCGGCGACGCCGATGACCAGGGTCGGCACCATAAGCGGCGACAGGCAGAAGGCTCCCAGGACGGCCCGACCGGGGAACCTGCCGCGCACCAGGGCGAGCGCGGCCAGGGTGCCGACCACGGTGGCGAGCGCGGTGGTGCCGCTCGACACGATCAGGCTCACCTGCAGCGCGTCGAGGAATTCCGTCGAGATCCGGGCATACCAGTCGAGCGTGAACTCGCGCGGCGGGAAGGCCAGCACCGCCGACTTGCTGAACGAGGTCAGCACGACCATGGCGATGGGCAACAACAGGAAGACGAAGACCAGGGCGACGAAGCCGCGGAACAGCAGCGAGGCGAGCCGGGTCATCGCCGCTCTCCCGGCAGCTTGAGCGCCAGCACGGTGAGCGCCGCGGTCACCACCATCAGCACCACCGCCGCCATGCCGCCGAACGGATAGTTGAGCACCGTGCGGATCTGCTGGCCGATGAACACCGACATGACCAGGACGCGGTTGCCGCCCATCATGCCCGGCGTCGTGAAGGCGCTCAGCACGACGGTGAAGACCAGCAGGTACCCGGCCAGCAGGCCGGGACGGCTGAGCGGCAGCACGACCCGCCAGAAGGTCTCGAACGGGCTGGCGCCGAGGTTGATCGAGGCCTCCTCGATCTCCGGCTCGATGCGCTGGATCACCGTCATCAGCGACAGGATCATGAACGGCGACAGGGCATGCACCAGGCCGACCACGACCCCGACATAGTTGTTGATCAGCTGCACCGGCTCGCGCAGCAGCCCGCTGCCGACCAGGAACCAGTTGATCAGCCCGCTCGATCCCAGCACCGGCAGCCAGCCGAGATTGCGGATGACGACGCTGATCAGCAGCGGCGAGACGACGAGGAATATCAGCACGCCGCGCAGCCGCGACCGGGTGCGCGCCAGGAAATAGGCGACCGGATAGCCGATCACCATGCAGATCGACACCACGATGAGGCCGAGAACGAAGGTCTCGAGCAGAATGCCCCAGTAGAAGGGATCGCCCAGGAACCGCGCGTAGTTCTCCAGGGTCCAGGCCGGGTCGATCGTCCCCATGCCGGCATGGCGGTGGAAGCTGTTGACCGCGAGTTGCCCGATCGGCAGCACGAAGACCACGACCAGCACGATCAGCGCCGGCAGGATCAGCCCGCCCCAGCCCGACCGGCCCGAGGGCCCCTCCACTGCCGCGCCGGCCATCAGGCCGCCTGCCCGACCGGAGGCATCGCCGCGCGCAGGCCCGCCTGGCGCATCAGCGGCACGACGCGCTCGCCGAAGAACTCGAGCTCGGGCGCGAAGTCGAAGAAGCAGAGCTGCACGCCGTCGCAGCCCGCCCGTTGCAGGCCCATCAGCGATTCGACGATCTGGTCCGGCGACCCGATGAGCTGCACGTTGCCGCCGGCGATGCGCTGGTCGCGCTGGTGGCCACGCCACGACTGGGTGCTGCCGCTGCTCATGCGGCCGACCAGCCGATCGACGGCTTCGCCGTCCTCGGCTTCGACGATGCGCCGATAGGCGTTGCGCGCCTCGCGCTCGGTCTCGCGGCAGATCACCAGCGGATTGATCAGGGTGGCGACCTCCCGGCCATGACGCCGCGCCAGGCCCTTGATCGAGGCCGTATGGGCCGGCAGCGACTCGAGGGCCGCCGCGATCTCGGCCCCGCCCGGGCTGGTGATGAAGATCATGTCGGCGTACTTCGCCGCATACTCGAGCCCCGCCGGCGAGCTCGCGGCATTGACCAGCAGGGGGCGGCCATGCACCGGCCGCGGCGACACGAAGGCGCGATTGAGCGTCCACCAGCGGCCGCGGAAGTCGACGTCGGCCGTCGACCGCCACAGCAGCTCCATGGCGTCGGTGAACTCGGCCGCCATGGCGTAGCGCAGGTCGTGCTCGATCGGCGCCATGCCGAACATCGTGAACTCGTCGGGGGCGAAGCCGGTGACGACGTTCAGTCCCCATCGCCCCTTCGACATGTGATCGATGGTCGCTCCGAACTTGGCGACCTGCAGCGGATGAATCGGCCCGTACAGGATGTGCAGGGTCGAGATCAGGATCAGGCGCGAGGTCGCGGCGCTGAGACCGGCCGCCACGATGAACGGGTCGAGCGACTGCGCCCGGTATCGGGTCTCTCCGCCATATCCCTCGGCACCCAGCCACTGGGCCTGGCCGAACACGAGGTCGAAGCCCAGCGCCTCGGCACGCCGCGTCAGCGCCAAGTTGTAGTCGAACGACCAGTCCGTCCCACGCGGCGCCAGGGACGGGCTCCAGCCACCGCTCTGCACTGGCAGGAACAGGCCAAGCATCATAGGGTTCTGCCGTGCAGCCTCGAGCGGACTCATTCGGCCGGTCTTCCCTCCCACGGGCAGCGTGTCCCATCGCCTTTCCCGCTTCAAGGCAAAATGTTTCCAAAGGACGGGATTTGTATTTTACTGACGGGACGGGCGACACGAGGGCTCGAGCATGAAGGCCGATGCTGAAATGCCGGCGCGCCGGCGCAAGGCGGGAACCCGGGCGGTCGCGAAGCCCGCCGAGGAGCGGTCGACCGCGAGCGGCGGCCGCCAGGAGGCCGGTCTGCTGCCCCGCGGATTTGCCCTGCTCGAGGCGCTGATCCGCGAGGAGCGGCCGCTGACCTCGACGGAGATCGGCGAGCTGGTCGGACTGAACTCGAGCACCACGCATCGGCTGCTGCAGGCGCTGAGCCAGATCGGCTACATCACCCGCGATCCCGCCAAGCGCTACTATCCGACGGCGCGGGCCCTCTTCCCGATCAGCCTCTATCACCCGCTCAATGCCCTGCGGCGGGCTGCCTCCGAGGAACTGCGCGAGTTGCGCCAGGCCTTCGGCATGACCACGGCGCTGCAGATCTTCCTGGGCACGCGGCGCATCGTGCTCGAGGTCATGCTGGGCAACGAACCCTTCACGCCCTACTACCAGACCGAGGTCACCGCCCCGATACACGCCACGGCTTCCGGCAAGCTGCTGCTGTCGACGCTGCCGCCGGCCGAACGCGACAGGCTGCTCGGACCGGAGCCCTACAAGGCGCACGCCTCGGCCACCCTGACGACCCGCCCCGCTCTCGATCGCGACCTGGCGGCCATCGCGGCGCGCGGCCATTCGACGACCATGAACGAGATGCTCGAGGGCCTGTCGGCGGTCGCCGCCCCGATCTGGCTGTCGCCGCGCCGGCCGATCGGCTGCATCATCGTGTCGGGACCCACCCGCAACTTCGACGCCGCCGCCACCGCCCGCATTGTCGAGGCGCTGAAGCGATCGGCCGAGCTGTTTTCCGTGGCGTCGCCGGACATCCGCGCCGTGGCGCGGTTCCTGGGCATCTGATTCTTCGTATTTTGAGTAAATAATCCCGCTCAGTGGGAGAATTTTCTTGCGATATGTCTCCGTCCGGCGATAGTTGGGCAAGAGCAGCGGAGCATTCCATGAAGCCACATCGGCCGGACGCCCCAGCGGCCAGCGGAGGATCCCTCGTCGCGGCCGCCAAGCGCGTGGCCGCCGAGATCGCCCGCGAGGCCTCGCGACGCGACCTCGAGCGGCAGATCCCCGAGAGCGAGGCCGCGCTGGTGCGCCGCCATGCCCTGCAGACGGCCCGCGTGCCGCGCCGCTACGGCGGCCCCGAGGCGAGTTTCGGCGACCTCGCGCGCATCATGATGCACCTGGCGGAGGGCGACCCCAACCTCGCGCAGATGCTGCAGCCGCACTTCGTGCTGCTCGACTGGCTGGAAATCGACGCGACGGAAGACCAGCGCCGGCACTTCTACGGCCGCGTGCTGGCCGGCGAGATCATCACCAACGCCTTCGCCGAGCGTGGCACGAAGACCCCCGGTCACTTCGCCACCACTTTGCGGCGCGACGGGACGGGCTATCGCCTCGACGGCACCAAGTTCTACAGCACCGGCAGCCTGATCGCCGACGGGCTCTACATCCTGGCCACCCTGGAAGGCGGCGGCATGGCGCTCGCCGTCATCCCGAAGACCCGTGCCGGCGTCGAGATCGTCGACGACTGGGACGGCATGGGGCAGCGCACGACGGCCAGCGGCACGACGCGCCTGGTTTCGGTGGCGGTCGCGGCCGACGAGGTCGTCCCGCTGCCCAACTGGGGCAAGAAGCGCAGCCACATCGGCGCCGCCGCGCAGATCTCGCACGCCGCGATCGACGCCGGGATTGCCCGCGCCGCGCTGGCCGACGCCGTCGCCTACGCGCGGACCTGGTCGCGGCCGGTCGCCGAAAGCGGCGTCGACCGAGCCACCGACGATCCCTACGTCCTGCATTCGGTCGGCGAGATGTCGGTGATCGCCCACGGCGCCGAGGCGATGGTGCTGCGCGCCGCCGAGATTCTCGACGCGACGCTGGCCGGCCTCGGCAAGGGCTCGTCCGACGACGACGAGCGCCTCTATGCCGAAGCGTCGATCGCCGTCGCCGAGGCCAAGGCCGCCAGCAACGTCGCCAGCCTTCAGCTCGGCGAGATGATGTTCCGGGTGGCCGGCGCCTCCTCGACCCTGCGCAGCCACAACCTCGACCGCCACTGGCGCAACGCGCGCACGCACACGACCCACGACCCCGTCGCCTACAAGTACAAGGCGATCGGCAACTTCCTGCTGAACGACCGGCTGCCGCCGATCTCGACCAAGATCTGATCCAGTCCGACCTCGGAGCGAGTGCGATGAGCCTGCGCCTCGGCCTCTTCTATCCCAACGCCGCGAGCATCCACGTCCAGTCGCCGGCCGTGACGGCGCGGACACCCGACCTGCTGGACTTCGAGACCCACAACCGGCTCGCCCAGGCCGCCGAGGAGACCGGGTTCGACTACGCCTTCATGGCCGACGGCTGGGGCTCGATGGGTCCGGCCGCGCGGGCGACCGGCTACATGGACCCGATCCTCGTGACGCCGATGCTGGCGATGCCGCTGTTCGCCGCGACGAAGCGGCTGCGCGTCATCACCACCATCCATACCTCGTGGTTCCATCCGCTGCTGATCGCGCGGGTCGGCGGCATGCTCGACGCCATGAGCCGCGGCCGTTGGGGGATCAACATCGTCTCGGGCAGCGGCTTCAGCGAAGGCTTCGACAAGACGGCACTGGGCGACCTCTCGCCGGAGCAACGCTACGAGCGCGCCGCCGAAACCGTCGAGATCCTGCTCGGCGCCTGGACCGAGCAGGACCTGCACTATCGCGGCAAGCACTTCCAGATCGATGGCCGCCTGGTCGGGCCGCGCGCCGTGCAGCAACCACGCCCGCTGATCGTCAGCGCCGGCGCCTCCGACGCCGGGCGCCAGTTCGCCGGACGCTACGCCGACTACATCTTCATGCCCGGCCGCACGCCGCAGGAGGAGCTCAAGAAGCGGGTCGGCGACATCCGGCGCATCGCTGCGGAGCATGGCCGGGCGGCCGATGCCGTGAAGCTGCAGGTGCACGCCAGCGTCGTCGTGCGGGCGACCAAGAAGGAGGCCGACGAGTATTCGCGCTGGATCGCCGACACCGTCGATCTCGAGCTGGTCGCCGAGTATCTGAACTCCGTGCGCAGCGCCATCAGCACCTACGACGACATCTATCGTTCACTCGGAGAGCTCGAGATGAGGCAGGTCGGCTCGGTGGCCGGGGCGCGCAAGATCCACGGCGACGCCGACGAGGTCGCCGACCACATCGAGCGCCTGCACCGCGAGTTCGGCTGCGACGGCATCGCCGTGAGCTTTCCCGCCTGGTGCCCCGAAGAGGTAAGGCTTTTCGGCGAGCTGGTGCTGCCGCGCCTGGCCGCCAAGGGAATCTGGACCTCGCCGGAGCAGCGAGGATCGACATGGTGAGCCGCCGCGACGCGGGGGAACCCCGCTTCAAGGGCAAGGTGGCCTGGATCGTCGGCGCCTCGGGGGGCCTGGGAGGCGCCATCGGCGAGGCCTTTCTCGCCGCCGGCGCGACGGCCGTGCTGTCCGGACGCAATGTCGAGGCCTTGCGCCGGGTCGCCGGCGCCAGCCGCCGGGCGACCGTCCTGCCCCTCGACCTCGGCGATGCGGGACAGGTCGATGCGGTCGCCCAAACCCTGGTGGCGCGCCACGGTCGCATCGACATCCTGGTCAACAGCACCTCGGTGTCGACCTTCGGCGACTTCTTGACCCTGCGCGACGAGGACTGGCGGCAGATCTACGAGGCCAAGCTGTTCGCCTACGCGCGCACCATGCGGGCGGCGCTGCCGCACATGATCGCGCGGCGCAGCGGCGCCATCGTCAACATCTCGGGCTCCGGCGGGAAGTATCCCGCCCATCCGTCCCACATCGCCGGCTGCTCGGGCAACGCCGCCGTCAACCTCGCGACCAAGGCCGTCGCCGACCTGTACTTCGACCAGGGAATCCGCGCCAACTGCGTCGCTCCCGGCCCGATCCAGTCGAAGCGCCTCGCCGGCCTCGCCGTCGCCGATGCCGCGGTCGGTGCCGCGAAAGTCGCGCGACCACCCGGCCTGCCCGGCGACGTCGCCGATGCCGTGCTGTTCCTGGCCTCCGACCAGGCCCGGCACATCAACGGCACCGTCCTCACGGTCGACGGGGGCGCCACGCCGACCGTGATCTGAAGGGTCTCGAGCGGGGCCGGACCGCCTACGCCGCCAGCCGCATGCCGACGGCCGCGGCCTGACGTGCATCGAAGGCGCGGCGCACTTCGTCGTAGTGATGACCCTTCATGCCGCCGCGCACGGTCGCCGGCTCCGACGAATGGAAGAACATCGCCCAGCTCGGCGGCAGTCGTCGCGAATCGGGTCGTGCCAACCAGAGCCGGTAAAGCGTCCGCTTGCGATCCTCGTCGGGATGGTCCTCGAACGAGGTGCGTGAATGCAGCATCGTCGGATTGCACATCAGCTGGAGGTCGCCGGGCTCCAGGAACATGCGATACATGTTCTGCGGCCGCCGCAGGGCGGCATCGAAATACTCCATCGCCTCGCGTTGCAACGGCGTCAGCCGCGGCGCGTCCGGCAGCTTCTGGGCATTCTCGATGCGATTGCGGTTCCACTTGGAGAAGATCCGTCCTTCGTAGAGCGCGCACACCGGCACCGGGTACCAAGGCGTCTCGTCGGCAGCTTCCTCGCCATTGCGGCTGAACGGATACTCGCTCGCCAGCACCGCCGCATACTCGGGGTGCTCGGCCGTCACGTCGAGCCAGGCCGTCTGGGCGCTGGCGCACAGGCTCTCGCCGCCGACCGGTGCCTGATTGTAGCAGGACAGCAGCACGACGTCGGAACTGTCGCCGTGGAAGTCGAGGTCGGAGTTCGACGAGTAGCCGCGGCCGGCCGCGCTGCGGTAGGTGGTCCCGACGTCCTTGACCTCGGTGATGTAGTCGCTGGCGCGATTCTGCGGCCGGGCGACGCCGAACTCCAGCCCGATGGCCCAGGTCATCAACCGGAACTCGTTCGGGGTGACCCCTGCGCGCGGCAGGTCCTTGACGAGGGCGACGCCGCGACCGTCGCAGACTTCGCGGAACGCCGCGGCCATCGTGGGCAAGCGGTTCTCGAGCGCGAAGTCCTCGCGACGCCACGACAGCAGCGGCCGGTCGGCGCTGCCGGCTGCCCGGACGGCCGACAGCAGGCCATGGCCTTCGTCGGCGCTCAGGCGGAGGATCCAGCTGCGGTCGCGCTCGAGGTCGGCGACCCTCCAGGAGGCGGGCGACATGGCGGTCATGGTGTCTCCTGTCATTCGGCGGTCATGCCGATCCGCCGGATCGTCTCCCCCGCTTCCTTGATGTCGCGCTGGAAGCGGGCGCTGAAGGCGGCCGGCGGTTCGCCGCCGGGCAGGGCGCCGTACTCGGTGAGCTTGGCCTGGAAGGCCGGCGTGGCCAGCACGGTCGCGATGTCCTGCTGGATCGCCTCGACGATCGCCGGCGGCGTGCCGGCGGGCGCGAACAGCCCGTACCAGGAATTCTCCTCCAGGCCCGGGAAGCCCTGCTCCTTGAAGGTCTTGACGTTGGGCACGACGCCGATGCGGCGGTCGCCCACGATCCCGAGCGACTTCAGCTTACCGGCGTTGAGCAGCGACAAGGCCGAGGTGACGCTGGAAATTCCCACGTCGACCCGACCCTCGGCGATGTCGCCGACAAACGAGGCGGCCCCCTTGTACGGGATGTTGACCAGCTTGATCCCGGCCATGTCGAAGATGCGCTCGGCGATCAGCCGGCTGCCCGGGTCGGGGCTGGCGAAGGTCCGCTTGCCCTGACCTTCCTTCTTGACCAGTTCGACCAGGCCGCGAAGGTCGTCCGCCGGCAGGCTCGGCGTGGCGATCAGGGTGGCCACCGGATAGGCGACCGCGGTGACCGGCGCGAAAGCCGTCGTGGTCTCGAACGGCAGCTTCATGATGTGCGGGTTGATCGCCAGCGAGGACACGGAAAGCACCATCGTGAGCCCGTCCGGCGCCGCACGCGCCACCATGGCGGCGCCGACCGAGCCATTGCCGCCGGTCCGGTTGTCGACGATCACCGTCTGGCCCCACAGCTCTTCCAGGGCCTTGGCAGCGAGACGCCCGACCGCATCAGTGCCTCCTCCAGGGCTATACGGCACGATGATGGTCACCGTCTTGGCGGGGTGAAACTTTGCCTCGGGCTTACCCTGGCCGAAGGCCGGTCCCGCCGCTACGAATCCCATGACGACGGCGAAGGCCGCCCACAAAAGCTTGTGCACGCGCTTCCTCCACGCTTCAATTTGTTCGGACATTAGACCGGTGTCCCGTCCCGTCCGCAAGAATTCGCTGCCGAGGCTCGGAACACCTCAGTCGGCCTTCAGGCCGAGCCGCCTGATCGTTTCCCCGGACTCCTTGATGTCGCGCTGGAAGCGCTCGCTGAAGGCCGCCGGCGTATCACCGCCGGGCAGCGCCCCCTGCTCGGCCAGCTTGGCCTGGAAAGCCGGCGACGCCAGCACCTGGACGATGTCGCGATGAATCGCCTCGACGACCGCCGGTGGCGTGCCGGCCGGCGCGAACAGCCCGTACCAGGACGTCTCCTCGATGTCGAAGCCCTGCTCCTTGAAGGTGCTGACCTCGGGAAAGAGGGCGATTCGCTTCGTGGTGTTGATCCCCAGCGACTTGAGCTTGCCTGCCTTGAGCAGCGACAGGGCCGAGGTGATGCTGGTGATGCCGACGTCGACGCGGCCCTCGGCGATGTCGCCGATGAACGACGACGAGCCCTTGTAGGGGATGTGCAGGAGCTTGATCCCGACCTTGTCGAAGATCTGCTCGGCATTGAGCCGGCTGCCCGGATCGGGGCTGGCGAAGCTGCGCTTGTCGGGCCCTTCCTTGTTGACCAGGGCGACCAGCCCGCGCAGGTCGTCGGCCGGCAAGGACGGCGTCGCCACCAGGGTCGAGACCGACCGGGCGACCGCCGTGACCGGCGCGAAGGCGGTCGCCGTATCGTAGGGCAGCTTCATCAGGTGCGCGTTGATGGCGATGCCCGACACGGCCAGCACCATGGTGTGCCCGTCGGGCGCGGCGCGGGCGACGATGCCGGCGCCCACCGAGCCGCTGCCGCCCGTGCGATTGTCGACCAGGACGGTCTGACCCCAGCGCTCCTCCAGCGCCTTGGCAATCAGCCGGGCGACCGCATCGGTGCCGCCGCCGGGGCTGTAGGGCACGACGATCGTGACTGTCCGGTTCGGCCGGAAGGCCGGGCCGGCGTCCTTGTCTTGACCGAAAGCGGACGACTGGACCGCGACGGCCAGCGCGAGGCCGAAGCACCATCTCAAGATCCTGGGCACGGGCAATCCTCGCTCGCAAAGGGCTCGGCAATACTCGCCACCGGAGAGGGCGGCTGGCAATGGCGCAGGTCGCGCCATTCCAAGCCTCGAAACGCACGGCGACCGGCGATATTGTCGCCTGGCAGTTCGTGGAGTCCCTCTGTCCTTGAAGATCCGCTGCGGTCCGGCCGCCGTCGCCCTGGGCATCTGCCTGGGGCTGACGGCAGGCCCCGCCCTCGCCCAGTC
This sequence comes from Reyranellaceae bacterium, assembly GCA_046349275.1. Taxonomy (GTDB): domain Bacteria; phylum Pseudomonadota; class Alphaproteobacteria; order Reyranellales; family Reyranellaceae; genus Reyranella. The sequence continues at coordinate 38,610 of JAXMCN010000013.1, forward strand.
GCCCCCGGCCGCCGAGCCTCTCGACGCGGCCGCGCGCTCCCACCTCACGGGCACCTGGGGAGGCTGGCGAAGCGATCTGGAAACGGCGGGCGTGAAGGTTCGCGCCCACTACATTGCCGAGGCGGCAGCCAATCCCACCGGCGGACTGCGCCAGGGAGCGACCTACACGCATCAGGTCGATCTGGGCGCCGATCTCGACCTCGGCCGCCTGGCCGGGCTTCCCGGCGGCAAGGTGAGGATCACCTTTACCGAACGCACCGGCTACAGCCTCACGCAGGACTATGTCGGCAGCATCACCTACGTTCAGGAGATCTTCGGCGCCGGCCAGAACATCCGGCTGGCCGAGCTGTCGTACGACCAGTCGATGTGGCAGGACAAGGTGCGGGTGAAGCTCGGATGGATGCACACCTCCGACGACTTCGCGTCCTCGCCGCTCTACTGCTACTTCCAGAACAACGCGGTCTGCGGCCAGAACGGCGTCGTCATCGACAGCGGCTTCTCGATCTTTCCTGCCGGCGCCTGGGGCACCCTGGTGAAGGTGCAGGCCGACGAGGAGCTTTACGTGCAGGCCGGCGTGTACGAGGTCAACCCGACCCTTTCGGAAGCCGCCAACGGCTTCAAGCTCGGCTTCTCGGGCGCCACCGGCGTCGTGCTGCCCGTGCAGGTGGGCTGGCAGCCGCGCCTGGGGCCCGATGCGCTGCCTGGGCACTACCGGATCGGCGCCTTTCGCGACACCTCGCGGACCGCCTACCTGGGCTCGCCGATCGGTGGCCCAACGTCGATGTCGCCGGGACGCTGGGGCGTCTACGCCCAGGCGGAGCAGATGATTCTTCGGACCGCGCCGGACGCCGACCGAGGACTCAGCGTGTTCGCGGCGCTCGCCTATGCCGGCCCGCAGACCGCTCTGATCGAGACCTGGTGGCAGGCCGGCCTCCTGAGGAAGGGAACCTTCGCCGGGCGCGACGACGACTCGATCGGTCTCGCGGTGAACCAGTATCGCATCAGCAGCGTCCTCGCCGCCGCCCAGCAGGCCGCCGCGCTGGCCAGTCCCGGCAGCACGGCGGTGCAGACCGCGGAAACGATCATCGAGCTGAACTACCGGGCCAAGTTGCTGCCCTGGATGACGCTGATGCCCAACGTCCAATACCTGATCCGGCCGAGCGGGCTGGCGACGATCCCCAACGCCCTGGTGCTCGGCCTGCAGGCCAGAGTCACCCTGTAACCCCGCCGTCTACAGCCTCAGCAGCCAGGCCTCCACCGAGCCCTTGCCCTTGACCTCGATGGCGCCGCGCGGCTCGAAGACGAATTCGTCCTTCAGCTTCTCGTAGACCGGGCGGGTCACCTGGATGGCATCGGGCAGGCCGCCCGATTCCATGCGGCTGGCCAGGTTCACGGTGTCGCCCCACAGGTCGTAGATGTACTTGCTGCGGCCGATCACCCCGGCGACCACCGGCCCGCTGTTCACGCCGACCCGCAGCTTCATCGGGACGTGGTGCTCGAGGGCATGCTCGCGCGTGATGTGCACCATGCGGATTGCCATGCGCACCATGCGGGCGGCGTGGTCGGGAACGTGGACGGGCAGGCCGCAGACCGCCATGTAGGCGTCGCCGACCGTCTTGATCTTCTCGATCCCGATCTCGTGGGCTGCCTGGTCGAAGCGCGTGAACAGGCCGTTCAGCAAGGAGACGACCTCGGCCGGCGGGCGTTCCGACGACATCTCGGTGAATCCGACGATGTCGGCGAAAGCCACGGTGACCTCGGCGAAGCCGTCGGCGATGCCCTGCTCGCCGCCGCGCAGCCGGTTGGCGATCGGCGCCGGCAGCACGTTGAGCAGCAGCTCCTCGTTCTCGCGGTTCTTGTTCTCGATGACGGCGTTCTTCTCGCGGATATCGGCGACCATGCCGTTGAAAGCGGCGCACAACTCGCCGACCTCGTCCTGAGCCCGCACCGGCACCTTCACCCCGAAGTCCCCAGCCGCGAAGCGGTGAACGCCCGAGGTGAGTTCGCGCAGCGGGCCGACCAGGGCGCGGGACAGCCACGCACCCGCGCCGATCACCACCAACAGCGCGATCAGGCCGACGATCAGCAGATCGTTGCGCAGCCGGTCGATAGGAGCGAAGGACTCCGATGTCTCCTCGCGGGCCACCAGCGCCCAGCGTCCGCCGCCCGGCAGGGAGATCGGCCCCCACGAGGCGAGCGTCGGCAGGCCGCGATAGCCGATCACCTCGCCCGTTCCCTCGATTCCGGCCAGCGCCGCCCGAACGGCCTCGGTATCCACCTTCTGATGCAGCACCGGCGAGCCATAGCGCTTGATCGCGTCGATCTCCGCTTCCGGCTGGCCGGCGGCCCGCAGCTCCTCGAAGTACCGAGCGCGATTCTCGTAGAAGCCACGCGGCGACGACCGCGCCGTCAGATCAGGGCCGACAAGATATGCCTCGCCCGTCGCTCCGAATCCGTCCTGGCGCCACTGCCGACCGCCGGTCACGACATTGTCGATTTCGGAGATCAGCATCTGCGCGACCAGCACGGCGATCACCGTGCCCTGCTCGAATACCGGCACGGCGAGAAAGGCGTTGGGCTCGCCGAAGGACGGCAGATAGGAGGTGAAGTCCTCGAAGCAGACGGTCGAGCTGTCGGTGGCGATCGAGCAGCGGGCGACCACGGCGGCGAGCTTGGTCGAGCGCCACGGCCCGACCCGCACCGAGGTCGCGAAGTCGACCTCCTTCTCGACCGCATAGACCATCCGGCCGGAACGTGGATCGGCGATCATCAGGTCGTCGAAGCGGAAGGCCTGGGCGGCGGCGCGCAACAGCGGATGGAAGACGGCGTGGGCGCGGCTCCAGGCGCTGCCGTCGCCGGCGTCGTTGACGATCTCGCGCTGGCCATAGGGATGCGGATTTGCCGCGATGTAATGGTATTGAAGGTAGGTCGCCGCGGCACCGGCCGGCAGGTAGTCGGCGACGGCGACATCCTTGCCCAGGAGCCGGCGCGTCTCCGGCATGAACTGCGCCTCGTACCAGTCCGCGAGCTTGCGCCGCAGGTCGTCGGACAGCGGCTGGCGATCGAGCTCGTCGAAGGCGTCGCGAAACTCGCGCGAGGCTTCGACAACCATCTTGGACACCGCGAGCTGCGCGAGCTGCACGCGCATCGTTCGAAGGTAGGTATCGACCTGTCGCGCCTTGCCTTTGCGGGCCAGGGTGAGTCCGTCGTAGATCGACTGGCGCAGCGCCTCCTTCGACTGCAGGTATCCGAGCGTGCTCGTCGCCAGAACGGCACCTCCCCCCAGCAGCAGCAGGACGGCGAACAGCTTGGCCGCCAGGCTGCGGCGCAGCGGCGGCGCCGCGAGAGTCGGATCGGCAGCGGACATGGCGCCTTTTAGCCTTGCGCCGGGCGTGCCACAACGCCGCTCGGCTTTCGCTCGGCCGGTCGACTCTCTAGGTTGGCGTCCTCGACCAGTCGCAGAGGCAGGACGGTGACATGCTGCGTGTCGCGAAGCTCGGCATCGATACCTGCCAGGAAACCGTCGCGTTCCTGTCGCGGCGCTGCCCGTTCTATCGGGCGCAGGAGTTCGTGGCGCTGGCCCGCATCGAGATCGCCGGCGCCGGCCGGCGGATCGTCGCCACCCTCAACATCGTCGACGACGACGCCATCCTGGCGCCCGACCGGCTCGGCCTGTCGACCCTGGCCTTTCGCCAGCTCGGCCTGGCCGAAGGAACGCCGGTCGAGATCGCGCAGGCGACGCCGCCGCCCAGCCTCGAGCAGATCCACGCCAAGATCGATGGCGCCGAGCTGTCCCCCGAGGCCTACGAGGCGATCGCCCGCGACCTCGCCGCCCACCGCTACTCGAAGATGGAGATCGCCGCCTTCCTGATCGCCTCGGCGCGCTTCACCACGGCCGCCGAGGTGCTGGCCATGACCCGCGCCATGGCGGCGGTCGGCGGCCGGCTGGACTGGCCGCAGGAGGTCGTGGTCGACAAGCACTGCATCGGCGGCCTGCCCGGCAACCGCACCTCGATGATCGTCGTGCCGATCGTGGCAGCGCACGGGCTGACCATTCCGAAGACCTCGTCGCGCAGCATCACCTCGCCTGCCGGCACCGCCGACACGATGGAGGTGCTGGCGCGGGTCGACGTCGGGCCGGACGAGATGCGCGAGATCGTCGCCGCCGAGGGCGGCTGCCTGGTCTGGGGCGGGCACGTCAACCTGTCGCCGGCCGACGACGTGCTGATCTCCGTCGAACGCCCCCTGTCGATCGACACGCCCGAGCAGATGGTGGCGTCGATCCTGTCGAAGAAGCTGGCGGCCGGGGTCACGCATCTGCTGCTCGACCTGCCGGTCGGCCCGACCGCCAAGCTGCGCTCGCGCGGCCGCTTCGTCGCCCTGCGCAAGTTGTTCGAGTACGTTTCCGACCAGATCGGCATCGAGACGACGGTGGTGGCGACCGACGGCACGCAGCCGATCGGCCGCGGCATCGGTCCCTGGCTCGAGGCGCGCGACGTCATGCAGGTGCTGCGCCGCGATCCCCAGGCTCCGCGCGATCTCGAGGAGCGCGCGGTGCTGCTGGCCGGCCATGTCCTGGAGTTCGATCCGTCGCTGCGCGGCGGGCGCGGCATCGCCCGCGCCCGCGAGCTCCTGGAGAGCGGCGCGGCGCTGGCGCGCATGGAACGCATCATTGCCGCACAGGGCCGGCCTCCCGTCACGAACGGGTTGGGCAAGCTGACGCGCGACGTCGCGGCGGCCGGCGACGGCGTGGTGCAGGCGATCGATTGCCATCGCCTGGCACGAATCGCGCGGCTCGCCGGCGCGCCGATCGACAAGGGCGCGGGCGTCGACCTGCTCAAGAAGGTCGGCCAACCGGTCGAGCGCGGCGAGCCACTCTATCGCATCCACGCCGCGCTGCAGGCCGACTTCGACTTCGCCTGCCGCCTCGCCGACGAAGCCAGCGGCTACAGCCTCGGCGGTCGGCCATGACCCTCGCCCTGCACACTCACGGCGCCGCCGGCACGGTGACCGGCTCGTGCTACCGGCTGGTCACGGCGAGTGGCGAGCTGCTGCTGGAGTGCGGCCTGTTCCAGGGCCCCAAGTCGCTGCGCAGCCTCAACTACCGGCGTTTCCCCTTCGACCCCGCGGCGATCCGGGCGGCGATCCTCAGTCACGCCCACATCGACCATACGGGCCTGTTTCCCAAGCTGGCGCTCGGCGGCTTCCGCGGTCCGGCCTACACCACCGTGGCGACCCGCGACCTGCTGCGCTGGCTGTTGCCCGACGCCGGCGCCATCCAGGAGAACGACGTCGAGCGCCTGAACAGGCGGAACCGGCGCCGCGCCGATCCGCCGGTCACACCGATCTACACCCGCACCGACGCCGAGGCGGCGCTCGGCCTGCTCGAGCCGCAGCCCTACGACTCGTGGTTCGCGCCGCTGCCCGGCGTGCGCGCCCGCCTGCGCAACGCCGGCCACATCCTGGGCAGCGCCTTCGTCGAGCTCGAGATCGCGGCCGAGCCGCGGCCGCTGCGGCTCACCTTTTCCGGTGATCTGGGGCCGCGCGAGAAGGCGCTGCAGCCGGACCCCGCGATGCCGCAGCCCTGCGACATCCTCCTGCTCGAATCGACCTACGGCGACCGCCGGCGGCCGCGTCTGAACGAGGCCGACCGGCGCGCCCTGCTGGGACGCGAGCTGACCGACGCCCTGGCGGCCGGCGGCATGGTGATCGTGCCGGTCTTCGCCGTGGAGCGGACGCAGGAGATTCTCGACGACATCGCCCACCTCAAGGCCGCCCACCGGCTGGCGGCGGCGCCGGTGTTTCTCGATTCGCCCCTGGCCGGCCGCACGACCGAGGTCTTCCGGCATCACGGCTTCTCCGGCGGCGATTTCCGGCTCGTCGAGAGCGTCGAGCAGAGCAAGGCCCTGTCACGCTTCCACGGCGGCGCGATCGTCCTCGCCGGGTCGGGCATGTGCGATGCCGGCAGGGTCAAGCACCATCTCAAGGACCATCTGTGGCGTCCCGACTCGACGGTGCTCTTCGTCGGCTACCAGGCGCCCGGCACGTTGGGGTCGCTGATCCGCGGCGGCGCGCCGCGCGTGCGCATCCATGGCGAGGAAGTCAACGTCAAGGCCCGGATTCGCGCCATCGACTCCTATTCCGGCCACGCCGACCGCGACGAGCTGGTCGACTGGTCGCGGCCCCTGCTGCCGCGGCTCGGATCGGCGCTGCTGGTGCATGGCGAGCCCGGGGCGCGGGACGGCCTGCGCGAGGCGCTGGGCGCGGCCGGCCTGCCGACCGGGCGGGTGCTGAAGCCCGAGCTGGACGACGGCTTCACCTTTGCATGGCGCGAGGATCGCTGGATCGCGGAGGCATGCCGCGTCGCCGAGGCCGAGCCGAGGCTGGCCGCCGCCGAGGCCCAGGCCGGGCGCGACTGGCACAACGACTATGCTCAGGTCCTGCTCGACCTGCGTGCTGCCCTTCAGCACGCCCCCGACGACCGCAGCCGGCAGGCCCTGCTGCGCGAGGTGCGGCGTGAGATCGACGCGCACGGCCGCACGCCCTGACAGAGCGGACGGCCAAGACTTATCGAAACGGACGGGAAGACGTCAGCGCAGGGCCGACAGCAGGCGACCGGAGCGGTGCACCGGGTCGGCAGCGGCCGCCGCGGCGAGCTGCGCCGTGAGGAAGCGCACGGCCTCGCCCACCGTGGTGAACTCGACGGCGGAGCGATTGGGAATTTCGATGTCGAAGCGCTCTTCGCAGGACATCACGATCTCGACCAGATCGAGGCTGTCGGCCCCGAGATCCTCGGCAAGGCGCGCCTTGTCGGTGAGCAGGCCCTCCTCGGCACCGAGGTGAAGCACCAGGATATCCCTGAATTCGGCAGCTATGTCGGCCACAACACGCACCCAAATGACAGAAGCGGAACAGCCCCCGCAAACGCAACCTTTATGCCTCTCGTTGCACGAACGCGAAGGGAATTGCCCATGACACGGCGAATGCAACGCCACGTGACGTTCTTGCCACACATCGTGGCCGCAAGGCGGTAGAACGGCGTCGGGAGGACGATCGATGGACTTCGGGACGCTGGACTATGTCGTGCACGACCGCATCGCCGAGGTGACCATGCGGCGCGCTCCGGTGAACGCCATCGATCATGGCCTGATCGAGGACATCAACGCCGCCTACCGGCGGGCCAAGGCGGATCCGGCGGTGCGCGCGGTGATCCTGACCAGCGCCTTCGATGCCGCCTTCAGCGCCGGCATGGATCTCGCGATGATCCGCGGCAAGCGCGGCCTCGACCTGCGGCGCTACCTGGAGAAGCTCTATTTCGAGATGCACGACCCGCAGTACCGGCTGGGCAAGCCGACGATCGCCGCGCTCACCGGGCCGGCGCGGGCCGCCGGCGTGACCCTGGCCGTTTCCTGCGACGTGATCGTCGCCAGCGAGACCGCCAGCCTCGGCTATCCGGAGATCCTGGTCGGCGTCATTCCCGCCATGCACTTCGTCCACCTGCCGCGCCAGATCGGCCGCCACAAGGCGTTCGAGCTGTTGTTCAGCGGCAAGCCGATCACGGCGGCGGAGGCCTGCGCGATGGGCCTCGTCAACCGGGTCGCGCCGCCGGCCCGCGTCAAGGACGAGGCGCGCGCCATCGCCCGCGATCTCGCCGCCCGTTCGCCGCTCGTCATGCAGCTGGCGCGCGACGCCTTCATGCGCGCCAACGACTTCGAGTATCGCCGGGCGATCGAGAACACGGTCGAGACCATCTGCAACATCATCGAGACCGACGATGCCCAGGAGGGCCTCGCCGCCTTCAACGAGAAGCGGCCGCCGCGCTGGTAGGAAACTGGCGGACGACGAAGCCGCCGGCGGCGGCCCCCGGCCGATTGGCGTTCGGCCCCATGGTCCGCCGCCCGTGCTCGATGACGCAGATATTGGCGTAGAGATTGGCCAGCCACAGCCGGCCTTCCGACGTCATCCCGAGATGGTGGACCGACTCGCCGAGGAACGGCTCGACCTTCGACCAGAAGAACCCCGGGTAGCTGTCAGCGACGTCGGCCGGGCTCGCGTAGCCCAGCAGGCGGTTGACGCCGATCTCCTCGAACTCGTGGAACAGCGCATTGAGCTTGCGCGGGTAAAGCGGGTCGCCCAGTTGCCCGATCAGGTCGGCCGCCCGCACCAGGCCGGCCTCGCTGTCGGTCTCGCCGTGGTCGCCGTCGTCCGGCACCGGAAAGCGCGTCAGCTCGATGTTGCGCGCCAGCCGTTCGGGGTCGATCAGCGGGCTGAAGGCGAAGCGCTCGCGCACCACGATCTTGGAGCGATCGACATGGTAGGGCGCAAGGGCCGCGTCGGACGCGCCGCGCGGCAGCTCGACCGTGCCGCCCCGGTCGTCGGTCACGAAACGCTGGCCGGTGTCGTCGCGGCAGATGCCGCGCACGTAGCCGATGTCGTGGGTCAGCGCGGCCACGATCACGTGCAGCCACATGTCCGGCGGCACGTCCTGCCGCAGCCGCCGGCCGCGCAGGATGTCCTGGGCCACCAGGGTCACCAGAGCCGTGTGCTCGGCGGAGTGATAGAGCGCGTCGCTGAGCGACAGGCGCTCGATGACCAGCCGGGCTGCCTCGCCCAGCAACTCCGCATGCTGCGCGTCGCCGGGCCCGTAGCTGCGGCGGAAGGCCTCGACCAGGCGGCCGGCCAGGGCATCGGCCAGCAATGTTGAACAATGGAGCATTTGGCGACCCGCTGTTTCCGCCAACATCGCGATGCGGTGACCGCCTTACAAGCCCGATGGGCCGGCGAGGTCACTTGACGGTTACGCAGGCTTCATTTATTTGTTCAACGACAAACAAATAAACGGCAGGCGACCCAAGATGGCGAACGACTACTTGGACGTGGTGATCATCGGCGCGGGCCTGTCGGGCATCGGTGCCGCGCGCTACCTGCGCACGCGCCTGCCGCACAAGACGTTCGCGTTGCTCGAGACCAAGCCTCGCGTCGGCGGCACCTGGGACCTCTTTCGCTATCCCGGCATCCGCTCGGACAGCGACATGCACACCATGGGCTACGCCTTCAAGCCTTGGAACAATCCCAAGGCGATCTCCGACGGCGGCGCCATCGTGGACTACATCCGCGAGACCGCCGACGAGAACGGCATCGTCCCGCACATCCGCTTCGAGCACACGCTGCTGCGCGCCTCGTGGTCGTCGGCCCGTTCGGAGTGGACGCTCGAGGTGCGCCGCGGCGACGGATCGACGATCCAGATCCGCTGCGGCTTCCTGTTCTCGTGTGCCGGCTACTACCGTCACGACGAGGGCTACCTGCCGCAGTGGGCAGGCTACCAATCGTACGCTGGCCTCAAGGTCCATCCTCAGTTCTGGCCCGAGGATCTCGACTGGACCGGCAAGAAGGTGGTGATCATCGGCTCCGGCGCCACGGCGGTGACCCTGTCGCCGGTCCTCGCCGAGAAGGCAGCCCACGTCTGGCAGCTGCAGCGCTCGCCGACCTACATGGTGACCCGTCCGGCGGTCGATCGGCTGGCCGAGACCCTGAAGCGCTGGCTGCCCGACATGCTGGCCTACCAGGCGGTGCGCTGGCGCAACATCCTGCGCAACCGCCTGCTGATCCGCCAGATGGCGCGCGACATCAAGGCGGCCAAGACCCGGCTCGTGCGGCTCGCCAAGGCCCAGGCCGGGCCGGCCTGCGACCTGCGCGACCTGACGCCGTCCTATCTGCCGGGCCAGCAGCGCATCTGCCGCGTCGCCGACGGCGACTTCTTCACCGCCATTCGCGACCGCAAACTCACCCTGGTGACCGACGAGATCGAGCGCTTCGAGCCCTGGGGCATCGTCCTGAAGAGCGGCCGCCAGCTCGAGGCCGACATCGTGATCACCGCCACCGGGCTGGTCCTGCAGGCGCTCGGCGGCGCCCGCTACGAGGTCGACGGCCAGGCGATCGATCCCGCCAAGCTGCTGATCTTCAAGGGCTTCATGTATTCCAACGTACCCAACTTCATCTACTTCACGGGCTACACCAACGCCTCGTGGACCCTGAAGGTCGATCTCGTCGCCGACTATGCCTGCCGCCTGCTGGCTCACATGGACAAGACCGGCGCCAAGCAGGTGACGCCGCGCGCCGACGAGACGCTGTTCCAACAGCCCGGGCGCAGGAACAACTTCACCTCGGGCTACGTGCTGCGCGCCGTCGACCGCATGCCCAAGGCCGGCCCCGCCTACCCCTGGATCCACGAGCAGAACTACTTCTGGGATCGCAAGACCCTGCTGCGCGGCAGGGTCGACGACGGCACGCTCGACTTCTCCGGCCCCAAGCCGGTGGTCCTGCCGCCGTCGCAGCGCCTGCCCGATCCCCTGCCGATCGCCGCCGAGTAGCCCGAACCAAGGACACCGCCATGCCCGACAGCCTGATCCTCAGCCGCGACGAGCTGCTCAGCAGCCACGCCTACGCCCGGCCGCACGTCGAGGCGGGCTACCGCCTGCACGGCGGCTTCCTGGCCGACGGACGCTATGCCTCGCCGCGCACCCTGGTGCGCACGCCGGCGGTCGAGCGCTGGGCGGCGGCGCTGCAGGCGCGCGGCTTCCCGCTGATCGACGTCTCGCAGGGCATCCTGCCGACCGCGACCTGGCCGAACTACGCGCAGTCCAAGCTCTTGCTGGAGTCCGGCCTCGACCGCACCTTCTGGACGTCGCTCACCACTACCGGAATCATCGAGGCGCGCGGCATGGCCCTGTGCACGGTGCCGGCGCCCGATTTCCAGCCCTTGGTCGCCGAGGACCTCTCGGTCACCGCGACCGGCCATCTCGGCAAGGGCCTGCTGTGGGCGCACGGCGCCGACGAGGGCGGCGACCCGGCCGACCGCTCGGTCGGCGCCCACGACGTCATGTGGTTCGCGGCCCGCGACAAGGTATTCGCCAAGGACGCCTACCCGGTGCCCGAGGTGGCGCGCGCCACGCGCACCGAGGCGCAGCGCCAGATGCCGCTGCTGCCGCCCGACCACGAGAACTTCGTGAAGTTCCTGATGAGCGTGCTGGTGATCGAGGTCAGGGCCGAATCCTTCTTCGCCCATTGCTGCCGGCTGCTGCGCGATCCCGACCTGTTCGTCGACCGTCGCGCCGAGGCCGAGCAGGCGGCGCAGATCGTCGAGCGCATCCGCCAGGACGAGACCATCCACGTCGGCTACCTGCAGGTCTTCCTGTCGGAGCTGCGCAGCTTCACCTTCGCCGGCGGCGTCGCGGGCGCAAGCTTCCTCGATCCGATCTGGGACCGCGTGCGCGGCTTCGTGCAGCCCGAGCGCCAGGAGGCGATGTACGCCGCGATCCGCGCCGAGGCCGAGCAAAAGCTCGGCACCGACAAGGCTCGTCAGCTGCTCGCCCGCTTCGACGCACTGGAGACGGGCGCCCGCAGCGCGGCCTAGGGCGCGCGCCATGAAGCTCCAGACCGTGCGGCGCAGCCACGCCGAGCGTCGTCTCGCCGCCGAGACGCGCATCGTGCAGGCCGCCTTCGACATCGTCGCGCGCCGCGGCATCGACCAGGTCACCTTGGCCGAAGCCGGCGAGGAGGCGGGCTACAGCCGCGCCCTGGCGGCCCACTACTTCGCGAGCAAGGAAGCGCTGCTGGCCGCCGTCGCCGAGCACGCCATCGACAAGTATCGCGAGCGGGTCGAGGCGGCGGGGCCGACCCGGGCCGGCCGCGAGGCGCTGCTCACCTCGATTGCCTTCTACCTCAACGACAGCCGGACCTGGCCTGACCGCCTGCGCGCCTTCTTCGAGGTCACCAACGCGGCGCTGCGCTGGCCGTCGATCGCGCCCACCGTGGCGCGGCTCAACGCCGCCATGGTCGAGCGCTTCGCCGGCCACGTCCGCGCCGCCCAGGCCGCCGGCGAGATCCGCGCCGACATCGATCCGGTCGCCGAGGCGATCGCCGTGACCGGGGCGATGCGCGGCATCATGGGGCAGTGGCTGCTGGCGCCGCGCGAGGTCGACATCGACGCGGTGCGCGACGGCTTCATCGCGGGGCTGCGGCGCAGCTGGCGGGGCGGTCCTTCGTAGACGGCCAGCTTCCGCCAATGCCATGCTCGTCTCGGCAAGGGAGGAGCGAACATGCCGGCGAAGCGGGTACTGCTTTCGATGATGGTGGTGGCGGCCATGACCGGCGCCGCGGCGGCCGAGCCGCCGGGCCGGCTGCCGACCGGACCGCAGGTCGGCGACCACGACTTGTCGCCCTTCTATCGCTGGTCGGACGCGCTGCCGGACAAGCCCGGCGCGGTGCTGCGCCAGGAGCCGCAGCCCGCCCAGGCCGAGATCAACGCCGCCGGCACGGCGACCCGCCTGCTCTACACCTCGACCGACGCACGCTGGCGCTCGGGCATCGTGCCGGTCAGCGGCACCCTCTACCTGCCGACCGGTACGCCGCCCGCCGGCGGCTGGCCGCTCGTCGCCTGGGCGCACGGCACCTTGGGCGTGTCCGACCGCTGCGCGCCGTCGTGGGCCGGCCACAAGCCGCGCGACGCCGCCTACATCAACCGATGGCTGCAGAACGGCTTCGCCGTGGTCGCCACCGACTACCAGGGGCTCGGCGGGCCGGGACCGCATCCCTACCTGATCTGGGAGGCCGAGGGCCGCTCGGTGCTCGACGCGGCGCGCGCCGCGCTGGTGGCCGGCGGCGGCCGCATCGCCAACAAGCTGTTCGTCACCGGCCAGTCGCAGGGATCGGGCGCCGCCATCGGCGCCACGCGCCTCGCCGAGTCCTACGCGCCCGACGTGAAGCTGAAGGCCACCCTGGCGACCGGCGTGGTGCCGAGCTTCCCGGAAGGCCCGTACAAGCCGGCGCCGCTGGCAATCACGACGCCGGTCTTCACGATCCTGATGATGGTCGGCGGCGGCCTGCCGGACGACGGCCCGACCGCCGACACGCTGGTCGGCGAGCCCGGCAAGCCGGTGCTCGCCGCGGCACGCGACGGCTGCACCGCCGAGATGGCCGCCGCGGCGCGGGCCGGCCAGGTCAGCGTCGCCAACGCCTTCAGCCGCCCGCCCGAGGCGATCGCCAGTTCACTGACCAAGGTCACCGACATGTCGATGGTCCGGCTGCCGGTGCCGGTGATGCTGGGCACTGGCCTCGCCGACAAGCTGGTCGTGCCGACCTATCAGTTCGGGGCGGTGGCCGCGCTGTGCGCCGCCGGCTCGCCGATCCTGTGGCGGACCTATCCGGGGGTCACCCACAATGGCGGCGTGCACGCCTCGTTCAACGACGCGCTCGCCTTCTTCCGGGCCGTCGACTCGGGCCAGCCGCCGCCGGCCAACTGCGCCAGCATCACCCCACCCGGCGCGCCGCAGGACGCCACCGCCGGCCTCGCCTACAACGACTGACCCGATGGAAACGCTCGACGATTTCGGCCTGACCGACGAACAGAAGCTGATCCGCCGCAACGTGGCGGAGCTGCTGGCCCGGGTGCTGCCGCCCGAGGAGATCCGCCGGCTCGATGCCGACAGCGCCTTCCCGCACGCCGCCTTCGACGCCCTCGCCGAGGCCGGCTACATGGCCCTGCCCTACGACCCCGCCTATGGCGGCATGGGCGGCAGCCGCAAGGACCTCGTGGTGCTGGTCGAGGCGCTGGCCCGCCACTACAGCGGCGCCTCGTCGCTCTACCTGCCGACCGTGGTCTATGGCGGCATGCACCTGCAGCTGACGGCCGGCGAGCATCTGCGTCGCCGCTACCTGCCGGAGATCTGCGCCGGCCGGCTGAAATCGGCCTTCGCCCTCTCCGAGCCCGACACCGGCTCGGACGCCTCGGGCATCAAGACGCGCGCCCGGCGCGACGGCAACGGCTACCGGCTGAGCGGCCAGAAGCTCTACATCAGCGCCGCCCACGTCGCCGACTACCTGATGGTGGTGGCCAAGACCGACAGCGAGGCGCGCCACAAGGGCGTCACCCTGTTCTGGGTCGACGCCCGCTCGCCCGGTCTCACCATGCGCCCGCTCGAGACCCTGGGGCGCCGCACCACCCATCCCAACGAGATCTTCCTCGACGACGTCTTCGTGCCGGCCGATCACGTGATCGGCGAGGAGAATCGCGGCTGGTCGGGGCTGATGAAGGGGCTCAACCTCGAGCGCCTGTGCCTCGCCGCGCAAGCCTGCGGCAACATGCATTTCGCCATCGAGTACGCCAAGGCGTTCGCGCTGCAGCGCGTCCAGTTCGGCCAGCCGATCGCCCGGTTCCAGGCGATCCAGCACAAGTTCGCCGACATGCGCATCCTGCTGCGCACCACGCAGGCGCTGACCTACCGGCTGGCCGACATGCTCGACGCCGGCCTCGATCCGGTCGAGGAAACGGCGATCGCCAAGATCCAGGGCACCGACGGCGAGTTCCGCTGCGCCCATCTCGCCATGGAGATCATGGGCGGCGCCGGCTACACCATGGCGCACGACATCCAGCGGCTGTTCCGCGACGTCCGGGTCGGCTCGATCGGCGGCGGCACCAACGACATCCAGCGCAACACCATCGCCAAGATGATGGGCCTGTAGCGCTTCAGTCTTTCAGGCGGCTGAAGCGCGGCCGCCACACGCCGAGCACCACGTTGATGGTGGCGACGGCAAGCATCACCCAGAGCGAGCCCGACTCGGCGCCGGAGGGTGAGCCCAGGGTGGCCGGGTCGACGCTGCCGGCCAGGGCCGCGGCGCTGCGGGTGGCCTCCTCCTGCAGCGGGCCGATGATCGCCGTGAAGCTCCATTCGAAGACCAGGATGCCCGAGGCGAGCTTGGCCCACGCCCAGCCGGCGTTGTGGAAGGCCGGGTTGAAGGCCATCGCCAGAAGACCGGCGATCAGCGTCGCCGCGAGCGACGGGAACAGCACCCAGGTCGCGATCTCGCCCATCGCGCCGCGCATCAGCGCGTACTGCGCCAGCGACGACGGCGGCGGCATCGCGCCCAGCATCACGACCAGGCACGTCATGGCGCCCATGAAGCCGATCGCGCCCATCGTGTGCAGGAACTTCAGCAGCCGACGCCCGAACCGCGTGCGAGCGGCCGCGTTGCCGGCCGCCGTCGGCCCGGTTGGCCACGCCGTCTCTCGCGAGGAGGCGTCGCTCATGGCCGCCTCAGAGGTTCTTCGGATTGCCGGCCAGCAGCTTCATGCGCAGGCCCTTGCCCTTGGCGTCGAGCATCGTCACCTCGTCGCCGGTGCGGCTGATCGTGTAGCAGTCCTTGTCCTCGTCGGGATACTTGAAGCAGACCTTCTCGCCTTCGAGCATCCACTTGCCCTTGATGATGTCGCTGTCCTGCAGCAGCGCCGTCGTGCCGTCCTTGCGGTAATGCTCGAAGAATACTTCGCCATCGACCTTGCCGGTCAAGGTGTTGCCGACCACCGACATCCAGGCTTCGCCGCCGGTCGACGTCTTGTCGCCGGCGCCGGCGCCAGCGCCGGCCGACGGCGCCGAAGGCGGCGCCATCGCCTGCAGTCCGGCCGCCGCGGCGCCGGCCCGCGTGCCGGCATAGTCGACCGACAGGCCGAAGATCTCCGACAGCGCGTTCGGCATCATGATCTTCTCGAGATCGGCCATCGACGCCGTCTTGGCCGGCGCCACGGTGATCTTGATCGGCCCGGCGGGCTTGGCCCAATCGCCGATGAACGAGGCGATGGCGTCGAGCGCCTTCAGGGTCGCCGGTCCCTGGCCGCTGGTGAAGGCGGCGAGCGGCACGAGAGCCTGGGCCACCAGATCGGCGGGCTTGGCGCCTTGCTCCTTGGCGATCGCCGGCACGACCTTGGCCAGCAGGCCGGTATCGTCGATGTCGAGCGTCGCGGTGCGCAGGCGGCCATTGTCCTTGGCGCCCTGCATCTCGCTGGTCTTGTCGCTGATCCCGTCCAGGACCATGGCCAAGCCGATGCGCGCCTGGCCGCGCAGCCCGACCTCGAGGGTCTTGAGGTTGAACACCTTGGCCGCCGTGTCGAGGCGGTAGTCGAGCGCCAGGTCGACCGGCTCCTTGGGGACGCCGTACGGCGCCAGCAGGGTGAACATCTCGTCGTCGCCGCTCATGCCCTCGAACTTGAGCCTGGCGAAGCGCGGCGCGGCATCGTCCGGCGCCCCCTTCTTGAGGCGCTCGAAGTCGAGCTCGTCGACGACGATCCGGTCGATGCGGACCGTCGACTCCTTGTCGCCGGTCGCCGGGTTGCCCGGGATCACCGCCACGACGTTGTTCAGCACGAAGCCGCTGTCGCCGCGCGGCGCGGCACTCTCGTAGGTGAACTTCTTCAGCTCGAGCTGCGGCTTGATCTCGCTCTCGAAGCGCTTCAGCCCGTCCTGCGCCGAGGCGCCGGCAAACCAGCCGAACGCCAGCACGGCCACCGCCATGCCCAACCTTGCCTGCATCTCTCGCCCCCTTCGCTCGCGCGCCGAACCTGGGCCCGCCTTACCATCAATTGTGCTTTCCTGCCGCAAATTTGGCACGAGGAGTGTGATACCGTCGCTCAACAAGCCGCGATCAAGGCGATGGGGAGCGACAATGCGCCGAAGACAGTTCACACGGGCTGCGGTGGCGGCCGGGCTGCCCTTGCTGGGCGCTGCGCCGGCGATCGTCCGGGCCGACACGTTTCCGTCCAAGCAGATCCGGCTGCTGGTCGGCTTCGCGCCCGGCGGCGGCGGCGACATCGTTGCCCGCATCCTCGCCCAGGAGCTGACCCGCGACGGCCGAATCTCCGTCCTGGTCGACAACAAGCCCGGCGCCGGCGGCAGCCTCGCGGCCCGCGAGGCGCTGCGCGCGCCGGCCGACGGCCATACCCTGCTGCTGGCCAATGTCGGCATGCTGGCGGTCAACCCCTACGCCATGAAGGACGTCGGCTACGATCCCCAGACCGACATCGTGCCGGTCACCCTGGCGGTCGACTTCAACAACGTCCTGGTGGTGCATCCCAGCGTGCCGGCGAAATCGCTGGCCGAGTATCTCGACCTGGCGCGCCGGCCCGACGGCATGATCTACGGCAGCTCCGGGGTCGGCAGCGCCGGCCATCTCGCCGGCGAGCTGCTCAAGGCGCGCAGCGGCACCAAGCTGGTGCATCTGCCGTTCCGCGGCGGCGGACCGGCGATGAACGACCTGGTGGCCGGCCATGTCCCGTCGGTGATCGCCAGCGCCCCGACGGCCACCGCCTTCATGCGCGAGGGCCGGATCCGCGCCCTGGCCGTCACCGGTCCCAAGCGCTCGCCGTCCGATCCCGAGGTCCCGACCATCGCCGAGCAGGGCTTTCCGGGCTACGCCGCGACCAACTGGTACGTCATCGTGGTGTCGTCGAAGACTCCGCCCGAGCTCGTGACGGCACTCAATACGCTGGTGACCGGGGCGCTGAAGGCGCCGGCAGTGCAGGCGGCCTACGCCCAGCAGGGCATGGAGACCCTGCCCGGCACGCCGGCCGACGCGGCGGCGCAGATCAGGCGCGAGACCGAGATCTGGCGCAAGGTCATCGCCGACGCCGGCATCCGCCTGGAGTAGGACGGGCGCCTACACGGCGCGCAGCCGCGCCGTCGCCTCGCCGTCGACCGTGCCGGTGGCCGGATCGACGACGACGCCGTAGACCTCGCGCGCCGCGCCGGCGCTGACGATCCCGTCGAGCACGTCGCGCGCCACCAGCGCCGGATCGCGGCGCCGCGGATCGCCCCAGCCGCCGCCGGCCGCCGACCGCACCTTGAACAGCGGGTCGCTGAGCGTCCGCTTGCCGTACAAGGGCACGTCCTCGACACGGCGCCCCTGGCTCTCGACCACCATCTCGGCGTCGGCGCCGTCGCCTCCGCCGCTGACCCCGAAAGCTGCGGCATAGGTCAGGCCCTCGCTGCGGAACGACTGCACGACCTCGCCGGCGACCGAGGCCTCGTACTCGACCCCGGCCCCGCCGCGGCGCTCGCCCGGCCCGGCGCTGTCGCAGCGGATCTCGTGGCGATGCACGCGCACCGGATAGAGCCGCTCGTAGGCCTCGACGTTGGGCACCGTGAGGCCGCCCAGCGCGCCCAGGATGCCGATCTGGTGAAACCCGTCGCGCTCGGCGACGGCGCCCGCCGCCGACACGCAGTTCCAGTGGTAGAGCACGTAGGGCTCGCCGGCGCGATGGAAGCCCGTGCTGATCCCGTGCACGGTCTTGCCCCAGCCGGCGCAGGCGCGCTGCGGATCGGCCTGGGCCAGCGCCCGCCACACGGCGTGAATGATCTCGTGACCCATGTACATGGTGGACATGGTCTGCGGCGCCGGCGGCCGGGGATTGACCAGCGATCCCGGCGGCAGGATCAGGCGGGCCGAGCGGAAGGTGCCCTCGTTGATCGGGATGTCGCCCCCCAGGAACGACGCCAGCCCGACATAGGTCATGGAATGGGTGTTGGCGACGGGGCTGTTCTTGAAGCCGCGCATCTGCGGGTCGGTGCCGCCGAAATCCAGGGTCAGCCGGTCGCCGGCGACGGTGATGGCGACGCGCACCGCGAAGCGGCCGGGTCCGAAGCAGTCGTTGTCGGAGTGCTCCTCGCCTTCGTAGAGGCCATCGGGCAGCCTGGTGACGATGGCGCGGAAGCACGCGTCGGCATGGTCGAGCACGGCCGCGAAGGTCGCCAGAACCTTGTCCGCGCCGATCTCGCGGGCCAGCGCTTCGATCCGCTCGGCGCCGATCCGGGTGGCCCCGATCATCGCCTGCAGGTCGCCGTCAAGAAGTTCGGGCGTGCGGCTGTTGGCCAGCAGGATCTGCCAGACGTCGCGGCGCACCGCGCCTCCGGCGATGACCCGCACCGGCGGCAGCCGCAGGCCCTCCTGGAAGATCTCGGTCGCGTCGCCGTTGTAGGTGCCGGGTGCGCCGCCGCCGATGTCCGACTGGTGGGCGCGATCGCAGGCGAAGGCGATCCGCCGTCCCTCAACGAACACCGGTGTCGCGATCACCCAGTCCGGCAGATGGTTGCCGCCGCCGAGATAGGGATCGTTCATCAGGAACACGTCGCCCTCGGCGATGTCGTCGCCGAAAGCCGCCAGCAGCGCGCGCACCGCGAAGCCGCCGCCGGCGGCATGCGCCGGCAGACCGTCGGCCTGGCTGATGATCTCGCCGTCGCCGCCGGTGATGAAGCAGGAGAAGTCGTGGCTCTGGTTGAAGATCGGACTCAGGGCCGTCTGCGACATCACCCAGCCCATCTGGCGACAGACATGGTCGAGGCGGTTCTGGGTCAGGGCAAGCAGCACGGGATCGGTCGCGCTGCGCTGCGTCGGCGTCAGGCTGTCCATCGCCTCACCTCAAGTCGATCAGGTAGTTGCCCGCGGCATCGACGCTCAGCGCGTCGTCGGGCCCCGCGAACAGCGTCATGGTGTGCTCCTCGACCACCAGGGGACCCGCGAGCCGGTGGCCAGGTCGGAGATCGCTGCCGCGAAAGATCGGGATCTCCGCCCAGCCGCGCGCCCGGTCGAGGAACACGCGACGCCGTCCGGCGGTTTCCGGTGCGCCCGCGGCCGGTCGGGCGCTCGGCGCGGCGAGCGGCGAGGCCACGACGATGCCGACGACGCGAACCGCCGCCAGCCGCACCGGCGTGATCGGCTTCACATGCCCGAACAGGCGCCGGTGCTCACCCTCGAATTGCTGCTTCAGCGTGGCGGCGGAATCGCCGTCCGGATCGTAGTCCACGGTGATCGGCCGCAGCTGGCCCTTGTACAGCACGTCGAGCGCGCAGCGCAGCCCGACCGGCCGGTCATGGGCCTCGCCGGCGATCTCGTCGTGCACCGCGCGCTGCATCTCGGCGAGCACCGGCGGCAAGCCGGCCAGCGCGACGTCCGACAGCTCGGCATCGAACACCCGGTAGAGGTCGTGCCGGATGTCGCTGTCGAGCATGCCGAGGGCGCAAAAGGCACCGGCATGGCGCGGCACGTAGACTCGCGGGCAACCCAGTGCGCGGCCGACCGCGCTGCCGTGCATGGGACCGGCGCCGCCGGCGGCGATCAGCGTGAAGCGGGCCGGGTCGAGCCCGCGCTTGACGCTGATCTCCTCGACCGCATGCAGCAGGTTCTGCTCCAGCAGCTGGACCATGCCGACCGCGGCCGCCTCGGCGTCGAGGCCGAGCGGACCGGCGATGCGCGTGGCGCAGGCGGCGCGCGCACGCTCGGCATCGATCGTCACCGAGCCGTCGCCGATCGGACCGGGACGCATGCGGCCCAGCACGACCAGGGCGTCGGTCGTCGTCGCCTCGGTGCCGCCACGGCCGTAAGCCGCCGGCCCCGGCGCGGCGCCGGCGCCGTGCGGCCCGCAGCGCAGCAACCCGGCGGCGTCGATCCAGGCGACCGTGCCGCCGCCGGCGCCGACCGTATGGATGTCGATCGCCGGCAGCGCGACGTGATAGCCGCCGATCGAGAAGCCGTCGATCAGCTGCGCACGCCCCGACTGCAGCATGCTGACGTCGCAGCTCGTGCCGCCGATCTCCATCGTGATCAGGTCGTCGCTGCCGCACAGCCGGCCGAAGTGGCGCATCGCGCCGATGCCGGCCGCCGGCCCGGACAGGCACAAGGCGACCGGCGCCTTCGCGACGCGTCCGAGCGCGATGGCGCCGCCATTGCTCTGGATCAGCGAAACCTCGCCGCGAAAGCCGCGGTCGCGCAGCCGTTCGCCCAACGCCTCGAGGTAGGACACCACCCGGCGCCGGATGTAGGCGTCCATCACGGTGGTCGAGCCGCGCTCGTACTCGCCGACGATCGGCGCCAGCCGCGACGACAGCGATACCGGCAGATCCGGCGCGAGCCGCCGCACGATCGCCGCCGCGGCTTCCTCGTGCGCTCCGTTCGCGTAGGCATTGAGCAGGCAGATGGCCACGGCCTCGACGCGTCGCGCCGCGAAGGCCGCCAGCGCCGCCTCGACGTCGTGCTCGTTCAACGGCTCGAGCTCGTGCCCGCTCCAGTCGAGGCGACCGCGCACGCCCTGCCGCAGATGCCGCGGCACCAGCGGCTCGGCAAAGGGCGTGCGATGGTCCCACGGGTTCGGCCGAATGCCGCGACGGATCTCGAGGCTGTCGCGGAACCCCGCCGTGGTCAGCATCCCGACCTTGGCCCCCTTGCGCTCCAGGATGGTGTTGGTGGCGATGGTCGATCCGTGCACGAACCAGCCGCACCTCGCGAGCAGCTCCTCGACCGGCAGAGCCAGTCCCGCCGCCGCGGCCGAGACCGCATCCAGGACGCCCTGGCTGGGATCGCGCGGCACGGTGGGCACCTTGAACACCGCCACGCCGCCGTCCGGCAGCTCGACAACGAGATCCGTGAAGGTCCCACCGACGTCGACGCCTATGCGAAACACACCGCCTCCCGAAGAGGATCGAGCCTAGTCGCGAGGCAGAGCCGCGGCAACGTCGCCCGAAGGAATCAGGCCTTGGCCGGCACCGAGACCGAGGTCAGGTCGTCGCCCAGCACGATCCGGCCGCCGAAATGCGCGGCGGCGATCGCCCGCCATTCCTCCTCCTGGCCCGGCCGCAGCTCGGGCACGTAGTGGGTCAGCATCAGGGTGCCCACCCCCGCCTTCTGTGCCGTCTGCGCCGCCTGCTCGACCGTCGAATGGTAGTCGAGGATGTCCTGGAAGCGCTGCGAGGGCACGCGCTTCACCAGCTCCTGGCGGATCACGGTCTGGACGTAGACGTCGGCGCCGCGGCACAGCTCGTCGAGTCCGGGACACGGAATGGTGTCGCCGGCCAGCGCCGCCACCACGCCGCCCTGCGTGATGCGATAGCCGAGGGTCGGATGGACCGGCGAATGGTCGGTGCGATGGGCCGAGATCTCGCAGTCGCCGAGGCGGAAGGAATCACCCGGCGACAGGTCCGTGGTCTCGACCAGCGGCGGCGCATTGAGATCGGCATGATGGTCCATGCGGTACTTCACGTCGAAGGCCAGCATCGCGAGCGTCGCCTCGACCAGCTGCCGCGCGCCGACCGGACCGTAGATGCGCAGCGGCGCCGGGCGCGGGTTCATGATCCAGTGGCTGGTGATGACGTCGTTGAGGTCGGTCGTGTGATCGGAATGCATGTGGGTCAGCAACACCGCGCCGATCGACGGTGGCGAGAGTCCGGCCGCCGCCAGGCGCATCACGACGGCGCGGCCGCAGTCGATCAGCAGGTTGCTGCTGCCGGCCCTGACCAGGGTCGCGGCGCCGGCCCGCGTCGCGCTGGGAATCGGCGAGCCGGTTCCGAGAAGAGTGACGTCCATGGTGTTTCGTCCCTTTTCAGTGAAGTGCAACGCACAGTGTCAAGCCGTGGGCCGGCGCGCCACAAGTCCGTCCGGCTGGCGTCGAGGCCGGCGCGGTCGCGACGTACCTCGCGCGCTGCCGGCCGATGGCGGAAATCTCCTGTCCGCACGCATTGCCAATTTCGCGAACGCGCAACATGCCGCTTCACTATCTCGTGACTGAGAGCATGGCGACCAGCGATGGTATGCATGGTCAAAATACAATGTTCGACAGGGCAATGGCGCGCGTAATGCTTCGGCGTAAGAACTTGTTGATGTTGGCTGGGGGAGCGCTGTTGCCGTCGTCGTTGCGGGCCCAACCCGCGAAGAGGATGCCGCTCCTCGGCTATCTCCATCCCGGCTTCCAGGCCTTGGGCAGCGCGACGATGGAAGCGTTGCGGCGTGACATGGACAAGCAGGGATTCGTGGCCGGCCAGACCGTGCGAATCGAGGAGCGATGGGCCGAGGGCAAGCCCGAGCGCATCCATCAGGGGGCGCGCGAACTGGTCGCCCTGAAGCCCGACGTCATCGTCGCCGTGGGGCGCCCCTCGGTCGAAGCGATCCTGGCGCTCAGTCGCACGGTGCCGGTCGTCATCGCCGATCTCGAGAACGACCCGGTGGCCAGGGGCTGGGCCGAGAGCGTCGCCAGACCGGGCAGGAACGTCACCGGCATGATCGTCGACGCGCCGGCGATCTGCGGGAAGTGGCTGCAGCATCTCGCCGAGCTGTTGCCCGGCCTGCAGCGGGTCGGCGTTCTCTGGGACGTCGAGACGGGAACGCATCAGCGCGACGCCTTCTTCAAGGCAGCCTCGGTCACCAGCATTCAACCGATGGTCATCGAGTATCGCGGACCGCGGGCCATCGACGCCGTTCTGGACTCGGCGCTGAAGCCGGACATGCAGGCGCTGGTCCAGCTCGGGTCGCCGCTGGTCTACCAGTCGGGCCCCCGGATCGCGGACGTGCTGGCCCGCCACCGACTGCCCGGCATCTCGCCCTTTCGCACGTTTTCCGCCAACGGCGGGCTGATCTCCTACGGCCCGGACATGCTGGCGCTCTACCGCCGGATGGTGCCCTTCGTCGTCAAGGTCCTGCGCGGCGCCCGCCCGGCCGAGTTGCCTTTCGAGGAGCCGACCAAGTACGAGCTGGTCGTCAACGTCAAGGCTGCGGCGCCCCTGGGACTCTCGGTCCCCTCCAAGCTGCTGCTGTCGGCCGACGAGGTGATCGAGTAGATCTCTGCCTCGGCCTCACGTGGGGGAGTCGAGGATGCACGACGAGTACGACTTCATCATCATCGGCGGCGGCAGCGCCGGCGCCGTGCTGGCGGCGCGGCTGAGCGAGGATCCGGGCCTGCGCGTGCTGCTGCTCGAGGCCGGCCGCGACTTCCGCACGGCCGAGACACCCGAGCACATCCGCATTCCCAACCCGCTGCGCGCCATCGCCGACGACGACTACCGCTATCCCAGGCTGCTGGCGCGACGCACCGAAAAGCAGGAGCCCAAGCTGCTGTGGCGCGGTCGCGCGATCGGCGGCAGCTCGACCATCAACGGCCAGATCGCGATCCGCGGCGTGCCCGAGGATTTCGCCGATTGGGAGGAACTGGGCGCCCACGGCTGGGGCTGGGACGCGGTGCTGCCCTACTTCAGGCGGCTCGAGACCGACGTCGACTTCGGCGACGCGCCGTATCACGGCAACGACGGACCGATCCCGGTCTACCGTGCGCCGATCGAGGCCTGGGGGCCGGTCGACCGCGCCGTGCGCAAGGCGGCGCTGGCGCTGGGCTACGGCTGGTGCCCCGACCACAACGCGCCGCAGGGCAGCGGCGTCTCGCCCTACGCCATCAACAGCCGCGCCGGCCTGCGCATCTCGGTCAACGACGGCTATCTCGAAGCGGCACGCGGCCGGGCCAACCTGACGATCGTCGGCCATGCCGTGGTCGATACCCTGACCTTCGAGGGCAACCGGCCGCACGCCAGCGGCGTCGCGGTACGGGTCGGCGGCGAAAGCCGCAGCGTGCGGGCGCGCCGCGAGGTGCTGCTGTGCGCCGGCGCCATCCACTCGCCGGCCGTCCTGCAGCGGTCCGGCATCGGCCCGGCCGCCCTGCTCGCCCGGCACGGCATCCCGGTCGTCGCCGATCGGCCGGTCGGCGAGCATCTGCTCGACCATCCGATCCTCGGCCTGCTGCTCGACCTGCGCGACGACGCGCGGGTCAGCACGCTGATGCACCGGCACACCAATTGCTGCGTGCGCTACAGCTCGGGTCTGGCCGGCGCCGGCGTCAACGACATGATCATGATCGCCGGCAACCTGCGGCCGGCCGAGGACGGCGGCACGGCGCGCGCCCGCCTCGCCGTCTCGGCGTTCGAGGCCTTCAGCGAGGGCTGGGTACGCATAAGAAGTCGCGATCCCGCCGAGGATCCCGAGGTCGAGGAGCGCATGCTGAGCCACGACAGCGACCTCGTCCGACTGCGCGACGGCGTCGAGCGGGCCCGCGCGATCTGCCTGCAGCCGGCGGTGCGGGCGATCGCCACCGGCGTCTCCTACGGCGCCTCGGGCCGGCCGATCGAGGAGCCGCTGACCGGCGCCGCGCTCGACCAGTGGATGTTCGACGAGTGCTCCGACGCCCAGCACGCCAGCGGCACCTGCCGGATGGGCGCCGCGGACGATCCGCGCTCGGTGGTCGATCCCGACTGCCGGGTCATCGGCTGCAGCGGCCTGCGCGTGATCGACGCCTCGATCATGCCGACCGTCGTGCGCGCCAACACGCATCTGACCACGGTCATGATCGCCGAGAAGATGGCCGACCGGCTGAAGAGCGAGCGACGGTAGCGAGCGCGATGAACAGACGATCCCTCCTCGTCCTGTCTGGCGCCGCAAGCCTCGCGCTGCCGCGCGCCGCCGGGGCGCAAAGGACACCGCTCCGCTTCGGATTCCTGATGGGCGGCGGGCCCTGCGCCCTGACCACCTACCGGATCGCTGCGATCAAGGAGGGCCTACAGGCCAACGGGCTGCAGGACGGGCGCGACTACGTCCTCGACGTTCGCATGGCCGAGGGGCGCTACGAGCGCCTGCCCGATCTCGCTGCCGATCTCGCCAAGGCGCAGCCTGCCATGCTCCTCGCCAACACCATCGCGGCGGTGCGGGCGGCGCAGCAGGCGGCGCCGTCCCTGCCCGTCGTCATGACCGCGATCAACGATCCGGTCGGCAACGGGCTGGTGCAGGGCCTGGCGCGACCCGGCGGCCGCACCACCGGCGTCGCGACGCAGATCGAGGATCTGATCCCGAAGATGCTGGAGTTCCAGCGAACCATCGTGCCTGCCGTGCAGGTCCTCGGCATCCTGTTCAATCCGACCAATCCGTCCAATCCCCGCATGGTCGAGTCCCTGCGCGGGCACGCCGCTCGGCTGGGCTTCGCCGTGCAGGCGGTGCCCGTGCGCTTTCCCGAGGACCTGCCCGGAGGCCTGCAGACGCTCGATGCGGCACGGCCGCAGGCGGTGCAGCTGCTGCCCGATTCGGCGACCTTCGACCTGGCCGATCGCATTGCCGCCTTCGCCATCGAGCGCCGCGTGCCGTTCATGGTCGCCTGGCCCGACGTCGTCGACTTCGGCGGCCTGCTCGGCTACGGCCCGCCGGAGCGCCGGCTCCTGAGAAGGGTCGGCTACTACGTGAAGCGCATTCTCGACGGCGCCAATCCGGGCGACCTGCCGGTCGAGCAGCCGACCGAGATCGAGCTGCGGCTCAACCTCAGGACGGCGGCGGCGATCGGCCTCGCCCTGCCGCCGCTCCTGGTGGCGAGCGCCAGCGGCGTCGTCGAATAGTCAAACGTCGAGGCCCTTGGCCCGGAAGACGGCGGCGGCCTCCGGCTGGCGCAGAAAGTCGATCAGGCGACGGCCCAGCGCCCCCTGCGCGCTCGAAGCTTCGACTCCGCCCACGAACACCGTGACCATGTGCAGGTCGCCGGGCAGCGGCCCGACGATCTCGACGCCGGGCACCTGCAGCAACTCGGGCTTCTGCTGCACGGCGAGGTCGACCTCGCCGCGGGCCAGCAGGTCGCCGGCGAGCCCGGCGGGCGGCGGAAAGCGGTTCTTGGCGTTGACCTCGCGGGCGATGCCCAGCCGCTCGATCACCTTGGCGAAATGGATGCCGCTCGCCCCGCCCGCCGCCGGATCGGTGTAGGAGAGCGCGCGACAGGCGAGCAGGGTCCGGATCAGCGCCTCGACCGTCGAGACGTCGGGATGGGGCTTTCCCGCGCGAACGGCCAGCATGGTCGTCGAGCTGGCGATCGTCGCGACGCTGTCGACCAGCAGGCGGCCGTCCGCCGTCATCGCGTCGATGCCGGCCCGGTTGAGGATCAGCACGTCGGCCGTCTCGCCGCCGCGCAGGCGCTTCACCAGCACCGGCGCGGTGTTCCAGCTGACGACGAGCCGGCAGGCGTTGGCCGCCTCGAAGGCCGGGGCAAGTTCCTGCAACGCCGGCTGGACGGCGATGGTGCTGAAGACGGTGAGGTCGCGGGCGGAAGAGGTCATGGTCGATCAGTCCATCTGGATGCCGAGGGCCGGCAGGATCTGGCGATAGCGGGCGATCTCGCCTGCGACGTAGGCCGCGAACGGCTCGGGCGGCATCAGCACCATCTCGCCGCCATTGTCGCGGGTGTAGGTCTCGAAGGCCGCCGTGCGCGCCGTGCGCGACAGCTGCTCGTAGAGCGACTGGACGACGGCCGGCGGCAGGCCGGGCGGCCCCCAGAAGCCCGACCAGGCCGGGATGTGCGCGTCGATGCCGAACTCGCCGAAGGCCGGCACGTCGGGCAGCTGCGGCACCCGCTCGTTGCCCGACACGCCGAGCGCCCGCATGCGTCCGGCCTGCAGCTGCGGCATGACCAGCGACGGCGACACGAACAGGCAGTCGATCGTGCCGGCCAGCACGTCGGCGATCGGCGTGCCCTTGTAGGGCACGTGCACCAGCTCGACGCCGGCGCTGCGGCAGAACAGGGCGCCGACGACATGGGTCGTGTTGCCCACGCCCGACGAACCGTAGGTCAGCTTGCCCGGCTCGGCGCGCGCCGTGTCGAGGAACTGGCGCAGGCTGGTGAAGCGCGAGTTTCCGGCGACGATCAGGCCGAACCCCGGCGCCTTCAGCAGCATCGTGAGCGCCGTGAAGCCGGCGACCGGATCATAGGGCAAGTTGCGCATCAGCACGGCGTTCGTGGTGTGTCCGCCCGTCGTGTAGAGGATCGTGCTGCCGTCCGGCCGGGCGCGCGACACTTCGAGCGAGCCGATCGACGTGCCGCCGCCCGGGCGGTCGTCGACCATGACGGTGCGGCCGATGGCGGTGCGCATCGCCTCGGCGAAGACCCGAGCGGTGTTGTCGGTGCCCGAGCCGGCGGCGAACGGCACCACGATGCGCAGAGCGGAGTCCTGCGCGGCCGCCGCGCCGGGCATCAGCAGGGCGGCGAGCAAGGGGCGGCGGGTGATCCGCATGGCTCAGCGCCGACCGAGAAGCTGCGCGACGGCCGCACGCAGGACGCCGGCCGGATCGGCGGCGCCGCCGGCGCTGCGCCAGCCGACGTGACCGTCCGGCCGCACCAGCACGGCGCCCGTCGGCTCGAGTCCATACAGCTGATGCCAGCGCCCTTCCGGATCGGCGAGGGCCTCGCCGTCGACACGAATCGCGCGCACCGGTACGTCCAGCGCCGCGGCGGCCTGACACCAGGGCTCGCCGTCCGCCCCGGTCAGCAGCACGAAGCCGTTGCCCACCAGGTCGATGGTCGACACGCGCCCCCCGTCCTTGCGCTCCAGCCAGGCGTGCGGTGCCCGCGCGCCCGGGCGGGCATTCGGGCGATACTCGGTGACCGGATCGGCCACCGCGACCGGCGGCGTGCCGTCGGGCACCACGGCGCGCGAGCCGTAGCTGGCGCCGAAGATCATGCCGATCTCGTTCAGGTACTCGGGCCGCGCGCCGGCGGTCTGCCGGGTCTGCTGCATGCGGCCCATCGAGGCGGCGTTGGTCAGGCTCTGCTCGGTGATCGCCCGGCCGACCGGCTGGCGCTCGTCGTGATAGGTGTCGAGCAGGCCGGCCGCCGCCTGGCCCTGCAGCACCAGGGCGAGCTTCCAGCACAGATTCTGGACGTCCTGCAGGCCGGTGTTCATGCCGAAGCCGCCGGTCGGCGGCATCTCGTGCGCGGCGTCGCCGGCCAGGAACACGCGGCCGACCGCATAGCGCTCGGCGACGTGCGCCGAGGCGACCCAGGGCGCGATGCCCAGCACCTTGACCGGCAGGTCCGGCACCCCGGCCGCCAGCCGCACCAGGCGCTCGGCCAGCGCCGGCGTGAAGTCCGCCGCCGTGAAGCCCTGCGCCTTCAGCGAGTTGACCAGGAAGCCCCAGCGATCGGACGCGTTGATCGTCAGGAAGGTGCCGCGCAGCTCCGGGTTCTCGATGAAATAGAGCGCCGCCGGCCGGTCCTGCGTCCACGGCCGCAGGTCGGCCTCGATCAGCACGTTGACGCTGTCGTAGACGTCCTTCTGCCCCACCATGCCGACGCCCAGCGCGCGCCGCACGCCACTCTGGGCACCGTCGGCCGCGATCATGTACCGGGCCGTCACCTCCTCCGTGCCGCCGCCGACCCGGTTGCGCAGAGTGGCGCGCACGCCGTCGGCCTCCTGCTCGAAGCCCACGAGCTCGCTGTCGAACCGCAGGGTCGCGCCGGTCTGGGCCTCGGCATACGTGCGCAGCACCGGCTCGAGGATGTCCTGGGCGCACAGGCAGGCGCCGATCGGGCTGATCTCCTGGGCCTGGGCGCGGCCGCGCCACGGCGTGCGCCGCTCAATCTCCTCGCCGGCCAGCGAGCGCGCCCAGACGATCAGGCCGGTGCGCTCGGGCGGCAGGCCGGCCTTGCGGACGGCCGCCTCGACGCCCTGCTGGCGAAAGATCTCCATGCTGCGCACGTTGATGCCGCGCGCCTTGGGATGGATCGCCGTGCCGGGATGACGCTCGACCAGCAGGCTGGGCACGCCCTGGCGCGCGAGCAGGAAGGAGGCGGTGAGCCCGACCGGCCCGCCGCCGACGATGAGAACCGGCGTTTCGGTCATGGCCGCCCTCTCACGCTTCGGCCAGGAAGCGCCGGGCATTGCCCGACAGCAGCAGGTCCTGGTCCGCGGGATCGAGCCCCAGCGCCTCGACCGCGCCGACCGGATCGGTCTCCTGGATCGTGAACGGATGATCGGTGCCGACGCACAGCTGGGTCTTGCCGAAGCGCTCGATCAGGAAGGCCAGGGTCTTCGGGTCGTACACCAAGGTGTCGTAATACAGGCCACGCGCCTGCTCGGCCGGCGAGCGGACCTTCTCGCGCAGGTCCTTCATCGACTTCCAGCCATGCATCAGCCGCGGCAGCACCAGGGCGAATACGCCGCCGCCGTGGCTGAAGGCGATGCGCAGGCGCGGATGACGCTGCAGCATGCCGCCGACCATCAGCGACGCGATGGTCATCGCCGTCTCGCAGGGGAACGACACCAGCGCCGGCATGGCCGGCGGCCCGACCAGGCGCTCGGTGCCGGCCGGATGCAGGGCGTGCACGAACACCGCCGCGCCATGCTCCTCGGCCGCCGCGAAGAACGGCTCGAAGCGCGGGTCGCCGATCGACACGCCGTTGACGTTGGTGCCGATCTCGACGCCGCGGAAGCCCGCCTTCATCAGGCGCTCGACCTCGCGCGCCGCCCGCTCCGGATCCTGCAGCGGCACCATGCCCAGCCCGGCGAAGCGGCCGCGCCCGTCGGCCACCATCTGGCCGATCGTGTCGTTGACGTGCCGGGCCATCGCCTCGGCGTCCTCGGCCTCCATCCAGTAGGACAGCAGTTCGGGCATCGGCGACAGGACCTGGCGGGCGACCCGGGTCTTCTCCATCGCCTCGAGCCGGCGCTCGATGCTCCAGCATTCGTCGGTGACGGTGCGGAACACCTTGCCGGCGATCATGACGTTGCAGTGGTGGCAGTCGTGGCCCGGCGCCATCGACGGCCAGCGGGCGTTGGCATGGCGGCCGGCATAGGCCGGGAAACTGTGCGGCACGATATGGGTGTGGATATCGACGGCGCCCTGGGTCATTTTCTGTATCCTGTTAGAAAAGCAAGCCGGCGGGAGGATAGCAGATGAAGCTGCGCGACAGGGTAGCGATCGTCACCGGGACCAGCCCCAACATCGGCGGCGGCATCGCCGAGGCGCTGGCCGCCGAGGGCGCCGCCGTCGCCTGCGTCGACGCCAACCCGGCCAACGCCCAGGATTGCGCCCGCTACATCGAGGCGACCGGCGGCCGGGCGCTCGCCCTCACGGTCGACGTCTGCGACGAGGCCGCCGTCGCCGCCGCGGTGCACAAGGCCTGCGAGACCTTCGGCAGGGTCGACGTGCTGGTCAACAACGCCGTGCAGTTCAACAAGAAGGGCGTGCTCGACATGCCGCTCGACGAATGGCGGCGCCAGATCGACATCATCCTGACCGGCGCTTTCCTGTTCACCAAGCACGTCGCGAAGGCGATGATCGAGCGCGGCGTCCGCGGCAGCATGGTCAACGTCATCTCGACCGCCGGCCACCAGGGCGAGCCGCGCAACATCGGCTACAGCACCGCCAAGTCCGGCCTGCTCAACTTCACCCGTTCGGCCGCGATGGAGCTGGTGCCGCACGGAATCCGGGTCAACAGCCTGACCCCGACCGCCACCGATCCCTCGGAATCGGCCGAGCGGGCCGCGCGCTGGGGCCGCCCGGCCGGCAGCGTGCCGCCGCCCTCGCCGGCCTTCGAGGCCTATCGCAAGGGCGTGCCGATGTTGAAGCTGCCGCGGCCCAGCGACTACGGGAGGGCTGTCGTCTTCATGGCGTCGCCCGACGCCGACATGATGACCGGGACCGACCTGCGCATCGATGCCGGCGCGGTCGCCCGCTACTGGGCGTGGAACCCCTCGGCATGAGACGGCGCGGGTTCCTCGCCGGCAGCGGCTTCGCCGTCGCGGCGCCCAGTGTCGCGCGAGCCCAGGCCTATCCCGACCGGCCGGTGCGAATCGTGGTCGGCGCCCCGCCGGGCGGCGGCCTCGACGTGCTGGTCCGCGGCGTAGCGCAGGAGCTTTCGGCCCGCTGGGGCAAGCCGGTGGTGGTCGACAACAAGTCGGGCGCCAGCGGCGTCATCGCCGCCGAGGGCGTCGCCGCGGCAGCCGCCGACGGCTACACGCTGCTCGCCACCACCGACCAGACGTTCCTCGGCAACCGCTTCGCCTTTCGCACCCTGCCCTACGATCCCGACCGCAGCTTCGCCAACGTCACCATCATGGCGCGCGCCGACCAGTTCATGCTGGCCCATCCCGCGGTCGCCGCCAGCACGCTCCCCGAACTGGTCGCGCTGGGCAAGGCGGCGACGCCGCCGGCCTACGGCTCGTGGGGCGAAGGCAGCCCGCCGCACCTGCTCTACGAGACCCTGAACCGGACCGCCGGCACCCGCTTGCTGCACGTCCCCTACAAGGGCGTCGCGCCCGTCCTGGCCGCGCTGTCGAGCGGCGAGGTGCAGCTCTCGGTGGCCAGCAGCGGCGTCGCCGGTGCGCTGCTGCGGTCGCAGAAGCTGAAGGCGCTGGCGATCGCCGCCGGGCAGCGCTCGGCGCTGTTTCCCGACGTGCCGACCACGACCGAGCTCGGCTTCCCGCAGCTCCAGGCCTTCATCTGGTTCGGCCTGGCCGCCCCCGCCGGCACGCCGGCCGATCTCGTCGGCGGGCTGAGCGAGAGCGTGCGGGCGATCCTCGGCCAGCCGGCCTTCGCCGAGAAGTTCATCGCCGCCATCGGCTGGAAGCCGGTCGCCAGCACGCCGGCCGAGACCGATCGGATCATCCGGGACGAGTTGCCGATCATCCGCGCCATGAGCGCGGCAGCCGGCATCAAGCCGCAATGAGGGAGGAGCCCATGCAGGCCACGGCGACGGGAGCGGACCTGTCGGAACTGGTGATCGACGACCGGCGCCAGGCGCAGTTCAAGGTGCATCGCCGCGCCTTCATCGACGACGGCGTGCTGGCCGCCGAGCGCGAGCGCGTGTTCGGCAGGTGCTGGCTCTACCTAGGCCACGAGTCGGAGGTGCGCAAGCCGGGCGACTTCGTGGCCCGCCGGGTCGGCGGCCGGCCGCTGCTGTTCACGCGCGGCCGCGACGGCGCGATCCACGCCCACTACAACACCTGCCCGCATCGCGGCGCCCTGGTGTGCCGCGAGCGCGCCGGCAACCGGCGCGCCTTCACCTGCGGCTACCACGCCTGGACCTTCGACGAATGCGGCCGCTTCGTCGGCATGCCCGGCCGCGAGGCGCTGCCACCGTCGGCCACCGAGAACGGCAAGCTCGACCTCGTGCCGGTCGAGCGTCTGGAAGCGTTCCGTGGCTTCGTCTTCATCTGCTTCGACCGTGCCGCCGGCCCGCTCGTCGACTACCTGGCGGGCGCCGCCGAGTACCTCGCCTATGTCGCCGACCAGGGCCCGCAGGGCATGGAGATCGCGCCGGGCAGCCAGGAATACTGCGTCGCCGCCAACTGGAAGCTGCTGCAGGAGAACAGCGCCGACGGCTATCACGGCGTGCCGACCCACTCGACCTACTTCGACTATCTGCGCTCGCGCGACCAGTCGAGCTTCTCGACCATGACCTCGCGCGGCTGGGTCAAGAACCTGGGCAACGGCCACGCCGTCTCCGAGTCGATCGGCTTGCTGCCGTGGGGCCGGCCCTACGCGCGCTGGGCGCCGGGCTGGGGCGACGAGGCCAAGGCCGAGGTCGAGGCCCTGAAGGAGGAGATCCTGCACCGCCTGGGGCCGGAGCGCGGCAACGTCGTCGCCAACGGCGACCGCAACCTGCTGATCTTCCCCAACCTGGTGGTCAACGACATCATGGCGACCACCATCCGCACCTTCTATCCGCTGCGGCCGGACTACATGGAGGTCAACGCCTGGAGCCTCGCTCCGGTCGGCGAGAGCGACAGCTCGCGCGATCGCCGCATGCGCAACTTCGTCGAGTTCCTCGGACCGGCCGGCTTCGCCACGCCGGACGACGTCGAGATGCTCGAGATGTGCCAGCGCGGCTACGCCAACTGGCAGTCGACCCCGTACAACGACATCTCGCGCGGCATGCTGAGCAACGCGCCGACCAAGACCGACGAGCTGCAGATGCGCACTTTCTGGCGGCGCTGGCGCCAGCTGGTGGCCGACGATCCGGCGCTCGAGCTGACGGGGCCCTGATCATGACCGCACCCCTGACCCGCGCCGAAGCCGAGGATTTCCTGATCCGCGAGGCCGCCCTGCTCGATTCCTGGAAGCTCCTGGAGTGGGCCGAGCTGTTCACCGACGACGGCGAGTACCTGGTGCCGGCGACCGACGACCCGCAGGGCACCGCCGGGCGCTCGCTCTACCTGATCTACGACGATCGCCATCGCCTCGGCGAGCGTGCCAGGCGGCTGCTCAAGCCGACGGCGCACGCCGAGTTTCCACCCTCGCGCACCCGCCACATGATCAGCAACGTGGCGGTCGGCGCCGCCGAGGGCGACCTGGTGCCGGTGAGCTGCAACTTCGTGGTGTTCCGCAGCCGCCTCGAGGTCACCAACATCTATCCCGGTCACGCCGACTATCGGCTTGCTCGCACGCCCGACGGGCTA
Source organism: Reyranellaceae bacterium (assembly GCA_046349275.1). Lineage (GTDB taxonomy): Bacteria > Pseudomonadota > Alphaproteobacteria > Reyranellales > Reyranellaceae > Reyranella. The sequence continues at coordinate 72,449 of JAXMCN010000013.1, forward strand.
CGCATCCGCAGCAAGAAGGCGATCCTCGACGTCGACGTGCTGCGGCCGCACGGTAAGATCAGCATCATCCTCTGACCCGCGGGCATTCCGGTCGATCACGATCACGAAAGGAGTGAGCCGGAACGAATGCCGGTCGCGCTGCCCGACCACCCAGGCGATGGTGACAGGGCGGCCCTCATTTGCGTCGAATGAACAGACAAGGAATCGCGCCGAGCGCCATCCCTGCCGCCATCAGCCACCACGCCAGCCTGAAGGCGGCCAGCTTTTCGTCGGGTGTGCTCGCCATCCCGACAACCGCCACCAGGACGGCAACGCCGATCGCCATCCCGGTCTGCCGGATCATGCTCAGCGCGCCCGATCCCGTGGCGAAGGCCGACTGCGGCAGCGACGCGGCCGCCGCGCCCATCAAGGTCGGCATCGTCAAGCCGACACCAATACCGGTCAGAACGATGCCGCCCACCGCGGACAGCAGATCGGGCACCAGCCCCAGGCCCAGCGCCCACCAGAGGCAGCCGCCGGCAAAGAACGCCAGGCCGAGCGCGACAACCGGTGCCGGCCCGAGCTTCCGGATGAGATGCCCGGCGACGAACAACGACGTGATGGGGACGAGGAACGGGCCCGGCGCACAGGCCAGCCCCGTCTTGAGGGGTGACCAGCCCCAGACCTCCTGCTCCCACAGGATGATCGACAGCAGCGTGGCCCCGAAGACCACGGTGAAGGGAACCATCACCAGCGAAGCGCTGGAGAAGTTGCGATCGCGGAACAGCCCAAGATCGATCAACGGATTGCGGCTTCGCAGGCAGTGCACGACGAAGGCGGCCAGCAGCACGAGTCCCATCGCCAGGACGGCACCGGTACGCCGATCCGACCAACCCCAATCGCCCCCCTTCACCAGGCCAAAGGTCAGCAGGGCCACGCCTGCGGTAACGAGCGCCGCGCCCCAGGCATCGGGTCGCGGCACGTCGTGCCCTGCCACCTTCGGCAGCATCCGCCAACCGACCAGCACCGTGACCAACCCGACCGGCACGTTGACGATGAAGATCCACTGCCAGCCCTGGGTGAGCAGGAGACCGCCGACGACCGGCCCAAGCGCGCCGGCAAAGCCGCCGATCGCCGTCCAGGTGCGAACCGCCCCGCCGCGCTGCTCGGCCGGATAGGAGGCGAGCAGGAGACCGAGCGACGTCGGCGTCATCAACGCCGCTCCGGCGGCCTGCAGGACGCGGAACGCCACCAACTGCCAGACATCGCCGGCCGTGGCACAGGCCGCCGACGCCGCGGTGAAGATCGCGACGCCGAGCAGGAAGCTGCGGTCGCGACGATGTCGCTCGGCAAGACGTCCGAGGAAAACGAGCAGCGACGCGTAGACGACCGCGTAGCCGTTCAGGACCCACGACAGATCGTCGAGTGAGGCGTTGCCGAAGTCGCGCGCGATGTCCGGCAGCGCCAGGTTGACGATGAACAGGTCGAGATTGGCTAGCACGACGCCCGAGCAGACGATCGCCAGGACATGGTCCGGCTTGGTGCGGCTGGCTGAAAGGGCTGACTCGACGGTCTGGTCTGCGCTCACGCGGGCTCCTCGCCCTTCTGGGTCGAAACGCGCCGTCCCCTTGCAACGCGAAGCCGGTCTTGTCCCTTGCTTCGATCGGAAAGACCCGGTCGATGGTGCGATGGGTGAAGGTGCGGCCAGCCCGACGCCGTCGCTCCCACGCTCAATGATTCCACCAGGCTTGATCGGAAAACGCGCGGATATCGATCTCGTGCGTCCAGGTCGAGCGGTGTTGTCGGGCGAGGTGCACGTACGTCTCCGCGACCCGTGCGGGCAGAATGAGCCCATCGTGTTCCCTGCCGCGCGTTTCCCGCAGGGCCTCGAAGCGCTCCGCTCCGAGCATCTTTCCGAGCGTGTCGGGTGCGTCAACCGCCCCGTCGATGATGATGTGAGCCACGTGGATGCCCTTCGGCGCGAACTCAGCGTTGAGCGACTGGCACAGCATCCGCCGCCCGCCCATCGCCGCCGCATGCGAATGCTGGCCCCGGTTGCCGCGCACCGCCGCCGTCGACGATGTCACCAGGATCGTTCCCTTTCCCCGCGCGACCATGTGCGGGCACGCTGCAGAGGCGACACGGAAGAGACCGAAGGTCGCCAAGCGCCAGCCGGTCTCGAAGGCCTTCGCCGTCGTGTCTTTCAGGGACCTGTCGCCGATCTGCGCACCGAGATTGTAGACGATCGCCTCGATCGGCCCGATCTCGGACTCGATCTGGGCCACGCGATCCTCGATGACGTTCGGCTCGATCGCGTTGAGAAGAAATCCGGTCGCCGTTCCGCCGGCCGTCACGATCCCGTCGACCAGGCGCTTCAGGCCGTCTTCGTCGCTGCGCCGGCAGAGGACGGCATGATAACCCTCCTTCGCGAACGCCCCGGCCACCGTCCCTCCGATGCCGGCGCCGGCACCCATCACTAAACAAACCGGCTTCATGGGACCACTCCTTGCTTGATGTCGTCTCGATGGCGGCGACCGGTCACGGTCGCATTGCGGCTGCCCGCTCCTTCAGGACGTGCTTCAGGATCTTCCCGGTCGACCCGGCAGGCAGCACGTCGAGGATGACGATCTCGCTCGGCCGCTTGTAGGGCGTCAGTTGCGCGTGAACGAAGGCCTGGAGGTCCGCCACCGTCGTCGCCGCCGCGGGCACGAGTTGCACGAAGGCAATGACCTCCTCGTTGCCGTCGACGGCGCGACCCACCACGGCCGATTGCAGGACGGCAGGGTGTTCGTTGATGACCGCTTCCACTTCAGCGGGATAGACGTTGAAGCCGGAGCGGATGATCATTTCCTTGGCCCGACCGACGACATACAGGTAAGCGCCGTCGAAGCGAACGAGATCGCCGGTCGCGAACCAGCCTTCCGAATCGACCGCCTTGTCCGTCAGGTCCTTGGCCCGATAGTAACCGAGCATGACGTTCGGGCCCCGCACATGCAGCTCGCCGACATCGCCGGGAGCGACGGTGGTGCCATCGGGCCGAACGACACGCGTTTCGACGCCGGGGACGATGCGGCCGACGGTTTCATCCGGACGCGGATCGTCGGCACGCACCCCCGAGATCGAGGGTGAGCACTCGGTGATACCGTAGCCATTGACCAGAGGCAGGCCGAACTCCTCTTCCACCCGCCGCTTCAAAGACATGTCGAGGGGTGCGCCTGCCACCGTCATCGCGCGCAACCGCCCTCCTCCGAGGCGCGATCGGCCGGTGGCAAGCTTGTGCGCGAGAAGCCGCTGGTAGGTCGCGGGCACGCCGTAGACAACGCTGGCGCCACCCACTTCCAGGGTCGCTGCCAGATGGGCCGGATCGTATTTCGCCACGGCGACATTGGTGGCCCCGAACAGCATCGTCGCCACCAGCCCGATGCTCAGACCGACGATATGCGACATCGGCAGGACGCCGTAGATTCTGTCGTCGGGCGACAGCCCCCGCATGAGGGCCGTCACCCTGGCCGCAAACAGCAGGTTCTCATGGCTCAACATGACCCCCTTCGGGGCCCCGGTCGTGCCGGAGGTGTAGATCAGCACGGCAACCTGTCGACGGCCGTCCTGATGGACCGGCTCGGGTCGCGCACCCGTATTGAGTTCGCCGACCCCGATCCCTGCGAACGGGCCGACGCTCCCGGTAACGGCGCCGCATCGTTCGGCGTGCGCTGCCGCCTCGGATGACACGCCGCCCATGAAGAACCGTCGCCGCGCGCCGCTATGCTCGTTGATCTGGTCGAGCTCTCGGGCGGAGAGTCGAGGGTTGGCGACGATGGCCCAGGCGTCGAGCTTGCTCGCGGCCATGACGAAGGCCGCCGCCGCAACGCTGTTCTCGCTCGCGATGACAAGGCGATCGCCGGCACGAATGCCGAGGCGCTCGAAGTCGGCTGCAACGGCATCGACGGCGGCCGCGAATGCGCCATACGTCCACACGGTGCTGCCCTCGATGAACGCGACATGCTCCGGAGCCGAGCGCACGATCGGTTCGTAGATCGCGTGGAGACGCGCCGGCAGACCGGCCAAGAGCTCGCCTGCCGTGATCGTGTCGGGATTGAAATTCGGAACGACTGCAGCGGCATGCAGTACGACTTGGCTGGTCATATCACTCCCTCCCGTCGCGGGGCCGAAACCTTTTCATTACGTTCGCAATGTTTGACTTAGATGACGATCGTCATTATTAATGTCAAGCACGAAGGGGACGTTCAGCATGCGCGTGTCCAAGGAGAAGGCCGCCGAGAACCGCGAGCGGATCTTGAAAGCTTCGTCACGCCTCATTCGCGAGCGCGGCATCTCCGGCGTGGGCGTGGATGCGCTGACGGAAGCGGCAGGCATGACCCACGGCAGCCTCTACAGCCAGTTCGGCTCGAAGGAGCGACTGGTTGAGGAGGCCTTGGCGCACGCGCTCGCCGCCAGCGGCAAGACGACGGCTGAAGCGACCACCCTCGCCCAGTACGTTGCCGCCTACCTTGCCCCCGAGCACCGCGATGGACCCGGTCAGGGCTGTCCGCTCGCCGCGCTCGCCTGCGAAATGCCGCGTCAAGGCGCGGCGGTTCGGGCCCGTTTCACGGCTGGCGTCCAAGGCATGGCCAAGCAGGTGGGCCGCCGGCTGGATCCGGAACTGAGGCGAACCCAGCGTGACGAGCGCGCGCTCGCGACCGTGGCGTCGCTCGTTGGCGCCATTGTGCTCGCCCGTGCCGTCGACGACCCGGACTTGTCGGACGCCATCCTGCGGGCCGCCCACAAGCGCTTGAACGATTGATCGCCGCGCGACGTGGCGATAGCCCCTGTCCCCCGGAGTTCGCTGTGGCGACACGAACGATCGACTTCTACTTCGATTTCCCGAGCCCTTACGCCTACCTGGCGCACACCCAACTGCCGAAGATCGCGGCCGACCACGATGCCACGGTGGCCTACCGGCCATTTCGCATCCTCGAGCTCATGAAGCTGGTCGGCAACCGTCCGACGACGATCGAATGCAAGAACAAGAACAGGTATGCCAGCGCGGACCTGCAGCGTTGGGTCCGGCGCTACAATGTCGACTTCGCCCGCAACCCGAGCATGAGAACGTTCGACTTCGCCGAGCTCGATCGCGCCGCTTTGGTCGCCATCGCGGATGGCCGTGGTGCGGAGTACGTGACGGCCATCTTCACCGCGATGTGGAGCAAGCCCGAGGACCTGTCGCAGCGGACCGGGCTGATCGACGTTCTGAGCCGGGCAGGATTTGAGGCCCAGCGTCTCCTGGATCGCGCGAGCGCGGAGTCCGTCGCAACGCAACTGGACGCCGAAACGACCGCCGCGGCGGAACGCGGCGTGTTCGGCGCGCCGACGATGTTCGTCGGCGACCAGATGTTCTTCGGCAACGACCGCCTCGACTTCGTCGAGGAAGCGCTGCGCTCGGCCTCGTGAGGAGAGACTCCATGGCAGAACCCGTTTGTGTCGTCAGCGGCGTCGGACCCGGAACCGGAACCGCCCTCGTTCGGCGATTCGCGGCAGAAGGCTACCGCGTGGCGATGCTGGCCCGCTCGGCCGAGCGGCTGTCCGGACTGGCTGGCCAATTGCCGTCGACGAGGGCCTACAGGTGCGACGTGTCCGACGAAGCGCAGGTCGACGCGACCCTGCAGCAGGTGCACCGCGACCTCGGGGCACCGTCCGTGTTGATCCACAACGCCGTCGGCGGTGCTTGGGGAACGTTCATGGAAATCGAGCCGGCGGTGCTCGAGCGCAATTTCCAGGTCAATACGATGGGCTTGCTTCACCTGGCACGGCGCGTCGCGCCGGCCATGGTCGCCGCCGGCAGGGGCGCCATCATCGTGACCGGCAACACGTCGGCGCAACGCGGTCGGGCGAACTTTGCCGGCTTCGCGCCGACCAAGGCGGCGCAGCGCATCCTCGCCGAAGCGATGGCACGGGACCTCGGTCCGAAGGGCGTTCATGTCGCCTACCTCGTCATCGACGCCGTCATCGACGTGCCCTGGGCGCGCGAACGCCTCAAGGACAAGCCCGATGACTTCTTCGTCGCTCCGGCGGCGATCGCCGACGAAGTCTGGCATGTCGCCAACCAACCCCGCTCGGCCTGGTCGTTCAACGTCGAGGTCAGGCCGTTCGGAGAGACTTGGTAGCGAATCTGCACCGCACGGATTGCCGACCGTGTCGGGCGCACACCGCTCACCCATTGCCCGCAAGCACAAGCTCGGAGACACCACCGACATGAGCAATAGATCAACGCCCCCGCTCGACGGGCTCGATCAGATCAGCGCCATGATGTCGAGCGGCCGGAAGGCGCCGATGATCGAGAAGCTTGGCCTCAGTCTGGTCGCCATCGAACGTGGCCAGGCGGTGTTCGAGGGCACACCCGATCGAAGTGTCTACAATCCGCTCGGCGGCGTCCACGGCGGCTACGCCGCGACGCTTCTCGACAGTGCCTGCGGCATTGCCGTTCATTCGCAATTGGGGCCCGGACGCGGCCACACCACGCTCGAGATCAAGATCTCCTACCTGCGAGGCCTCAATGAGCGCAGCGGCACCGTGCGCGCCGTCGGCCGAGTGACATCGCTGGGCCGGCGCGTCGCATTTGCCGAAGCGACCCTTCACGACGGCGCCGGCCAACTCTGCGCGACCGCAACGTCGACCTTGCTGGTGTTCGACGTCGAGACCGGGCGTTCACCGCTGACTGCGTCCGATCATGAGGCCGTTGCAGCGCCGACCTCTGGGTGACGCGCGAACTCGACGGCACGGATGCGGCCGCGGGACTGGGCAAGGTCGTCTTCTGTCCCTAGGATGTGCTCGGGTTTGCCTTGGAACATCAGGGACATTGCACGATGTCGCTTCCTGCGCCCAATGCCCGTGGAACAGCGTTCTGGAACAGCACCATGGGTCACGCCTGGGTTTCCCAGCAAGCCGTGATCAGCGAGGTCTTCGCCTCGGTCACGGCCGTCAGCCTCGCCGCTGCCGCCCTGAAGCCGGGCGAGCACGTCATCGACATCGGATGCGGTACCGGCGACACGCTGCTGGCGATGGCCCGCGCGGTCGGCCTCTCGGGCACCGCCCTGGGCGTCGATGTCTCGGTGCCGATGCTGGAACTGGCCCGGCACCGGGCGGCCGAGGCAGGCCTCGCCAACGTGACCTGCGTTCTCGCCGACGCGACGACCCATGACTTCGTGCCGGGCCACGCCGATCTGGCCTACTCCCGCTTCGGCGTGATGTTCTTCGACGATCCGGTCAGGGCCTTCGGCAACATCCGAAGCGGCATGAAGGCCGGAGGGCGCCTGGTCTTCGTCTGCTTCCGCACCATGCCCGAATCGCCGTGGTTCAGAGTACCGATCGAGGCCGCGCGGCGGCACGTGCCGCCGACTCCGCCGGCCGATCCCAACGCCCCGGGCATGTTCTCGTTCGCGAACCGCGAGCGACTGCACGCGATCCTGGCCGAGGCCGGCTTCCGCGAGATCGCGCTCGATGCGACCGACGTGCCGATCGACGGCAAGGACACGGCACGAAGCATGGCGTTCCTCACGCAGGCCGGCCCGCTGCCGGCGCTGCTCGAGAAGGCCTCGCCCGAGCAGCGCGAGCGCGCCACCGAAGCGGTCCGCGAGGCGCTGGCCGCTCACCTCGGTGCCGACGGGCGCGGGCTCGGCGTCGGCCTCTGGCTGGTCTCGGCGCGGGCCTGATCGCTCAGGCCGCCTTCTTCTCCACCATGCCGATGACCCGCGCGCGCTGGCTGCGCGGGCTGCCGAACAGCTCGGCATTGGCGCGCGCCCGCTTGTAGTAGAGATGGTTCGGCATCTCCCAGGTGAATCCGATGGCGCCGAAGATCTGGATGCTGCGATGCGCCGCCGCGACCGCGGCCTCGCCCGCGAAGGCCTTGGCCATGGCGGCGGCCAGCGACGCCCGCTCGTGCTCTCCCGACAGCGCCCAGGCGGCATAGAGCACCGCGGTGTTGCTGCACTCCGACTTGCCCAGCATCTCGGCCAGCGAATGCTTGATCGACTGGTAGCCGCCGATCGCCTTGCCGAAGGCGACCCTCTCCTTGGCGTACTCGGTCGTGGTCTCCAGCACCTTCTGCAGCACGCCGGCGCTCTCGACCGCCAGGGCGAGCAGGACACGGTCGCGCAGCCACGGCCACAGGGCCGCGTCGTCGGCTTCGAGCTTCTCGCCCTCGGCGTCCTTGAGGCGCACGTCGCAGACCTCGCGGGTCACGTCGCGCCAGTCGAGCGGATCGGCCTGCACGCCGTCCTGCCGCGCATCGACCAGATAGAAGGCGCGCCGGCCGCTCGCCTCGTCCTGCGCCGCCACGACCAGCCAGTCGGCCGACGCGGCATCGATGGCGAACGACTTGACCCCGGTCAACCGATAGCCGGCGCCATGGCGCACGGCGCGCGCCTCACGACACGGCCCGTCGACCGCGCCGCTCGACTCGGCGATCGCCAGGGCGAGCTTGGTCGTGCCGGCCGCGACGCCCGGCAGGATCGTGCGCTTCTGGCTCTGCGATCCGCCCTTCTGCAGCGCCCAGGTCCCGAACAGCGTGCCGAGAAGCGGGCTGGGCGCCAGGCTGCGGCCCATCTCACCCAGGATCATGGCGAGGTCGATGCACGACAGGCCGAGCCCGCCCCAGGCCTCGTCGATCACCAGCCCCGGCCAGCCCATCGCCGCGATCTTCGACCAGTTGGCCTCGTAGCCGGCATCGGCGACCGTCGCGCCCGGCACCTGCACCTTGGCCAGCGAGATCTCCTTGTCGAGGAAGGTCCGCGCCGATTGGCGCAGCATCAGGTTGTCCTCGCTCAGCGAGAAGTCCATGGCGCCCTCCCCTATCGCTCGCTGGCCTTGCGCCGCGCCTCGGACCACGGCAGCTGCGCCGTCGGGTCGAGCTCGCGCGGCAGGCCGAGCATGCGCTCGGCCACGACGTTCTTCAGGATCTCCTGCGTGCCGACGCCCAGGGTGACGGCGGGGCTGAACCAGAAGGCGTAGTCCCAGTCGCTGTAGGGATCGTCGCCGTCGGCGAGCTGCGAGGGGAACGGCTTCTCGCCGGCGATCAGGCCGCGCGGCCCCTGGGCACGCTTGGCCAGGTCGACGACTCGCTGGCCGTGCGGCGCCGCCAGCATCTTGTGGATGGCGCCCTCCGGCCCCGGCGTGCGGGCGTTCATGCGGTCGCTCAGCGAGCGCAGCGCCAGCAGGCGCAGGATCTCGCCCTCGATGTAGACGTCGGCGGCCTCGTCGCGCAGCGCGCCGTCGTCGAGCGCGCCGGTCTCCGACAGGCCTTCGACCAGCTCGCGCGCCGACGGGCCGTGGCCCCAGATCGCCCCGGGTCGCGACAGCGCCACCCGCTCGGTCTGCAGCTGCGTCGTGGCGAGCAGCCAGCCGTCGCCCTCCTTGCCCAGCAGCCGGTCGGCCGGGATGCGCACGTCGTCGAGGAAGACCTCGTTGTACTCGTTCTCGTGGCCCGACATGTCGATGATCGGCCGGATGCGGATGCCCGGCGTGTCCATGTCGATCAGGAACTCCGACAGGCCCTTGTGCTTGGGCTGGTCGGGATCGGTGCGTGCCACCAGCACGCCGACCTTGGCCTTGTGCGCCAGCGAGGTCCAGATCTTGTGGCCCTTGATCACGTAGTGGTCGCCGTCGCGGCGCGCCAGGGTGCGCAGGTTGCTGAGGTCGGAGCCGCCCGACGGCTCGCTGAACAGCATGCACCACACCTCCTCGCCGGACAGCGCCGGCGCGAGGAAGCGCTGGCGCAGGGCGTCGGTGCCGTGGGTCAGCAGCGACTGGGCGCAGTTGTTGATGGCCACCGGGTTGCGCGGCAGATGCGCCCCGGCCCGCTTCATCTCCTGGTCGACGATCAGCTGCAGCTCGGCATCGGCGCCGAGTCCCCACGGCTTCGGCCAATGCGGCACGGTGAAGCCGGCCTCGGCCAGCTGGCGGCCGGTCGGATGCGGATGCGCCGCGAACCAGTCGCGGATCGGGCGGCGCCTGGGATCGTCCTCACCGGGCAATTCGAAGTCCATGATGCGCCTCCTCTACTCCGCGGCCTGCGATACGAAATCCTGGAACTGCCGGCGCAGGGTGAGCTTGTGCACCTTGCCCGTCGCGGTCATCGGCAGCGCCTCGACGAAGCTCACATCCTCGGGCAGCCACCACGAGGCCATCTGCGGCCGCAGGAACTCGATCAGCTCCTCGCGGCTCACCGACTTGCCCTCGCGCTTGACCACGATCAGCAGCGGCCGCTCCTGCCAGCGCGGATGGGCGACGCCGATCACCGCCGCCTGCGCGACCGCCGGATGGCCCATCGCGGCGTTCTCGATGGCGACGCTGCTGATCCACTCGCCGCCCGACTTGATGACGTCCTTGGAGCGGTCGACGATCTCGATCGTGCCGTCGGGCCCGAGCCGCGCCACGTCGCCGGTCTGCAGCCAGCCGTCGTCGCTGAGCGACGCCGGCTGCTTCAGGTAGCCGCCGGCGATCAGCGGGCCGCGCGCCTGCAGATGGCCGAACGCCTCGCCGTCGCGCGGCAGCTCGGCGCCGCCATCGTCGACGATGCGCAGCTGGGTGCCGAAGGCGACCCGGCCCTGGCGCAGCTTCTGCTCGACCCGCTGCTCGAACGGCGCGTCGGCCATGCCCGGCGGCATGCCGCATTTCGACACGCCGAGCGCCTCGGTCATGCCCCAGCACTGGCCGACCTCGACGCCGTAGCGCGTCTCCAGCGCCTCGACCAGCGATCGCGGCGGCTTGGTGCCGGCGACCAGGGCGGCGCGCAGCGACGGCACCTTGCCACCGGTCCGGTCCATGTGGTCGACCAGGGTCATCCACACGGTCGGCACGCAGGCCGCCAGGGTGACGTGCTCGGCTTCCATCAGCTCGTGCAGCTTGTCGGCCTCGAAGTTGCGGCCCGGCAGCACCAGGCCCTGGCCGCTCAGCGGCGCGGTGTAGACCATCTGCCAGCCGTTGCCGTGGAACATCGGTGCGATCGGCATGGCGATGTCGCGCATGCCCGAGCGGTAGCCGCCGTACATGTCGGCGGTGCTCATGACGAGCGCGCTGAGGATCGTCGAGCGATGCGTGTTGACGACGCCCTTGGGTTGGCCGGTGGTGCCCGAGGTGTAGCAAATGGTCGAGGCCTGGCGTTCGTCGAACGACGGCCAGTCGTAGTCGTCATCCTCGGCCGCCAGCAGCCGCTCGTAGCTCAGCAGCTTCAGCGACGAAGCCGGCGGTTCGGGCTCGACGCTCATGTAGATCCAGCCCTTGACTCCTGGGAGCTGCGGCGCGATCCGCTCGGCGATCGACAGGGTGGCGCCGTCGAGGCAGATCCAAGAATCCTCGGCGTGGTTGACGATGTAGACCAGCTGCTCGTCGAACAGGCGGGGATTGATCGTGTGCAGCACCGCGCCGCTGCCCGAGACGCCGTAGAACAGCTCGAAGTGGTGATGCGTGTTCCAGGCCAGCGAGCCGACCCGGTCGCTCGGCCGGACGCCGAGCCGGGCCAGCGCCTTGGCCAGCCGCTTGGCGCGACCGGCCGCCTCGCCGTAGGTCGTGCGATGCAGGCCGCCTTCGATCGTGCGTGACACGATCGCGGTATCGCTGTGCACCCGCGCCGCATGCTCGATCAGCGACGAGATCATCAGCGGCGCATCCATCATCAGTCCCTGCACGGCTGCCTCCTGCGGCTAGCGGGCTGTCGCCACGTTGTCTGTTGCGACGTAGCTGTCGACGATGCGGCGCCACAGCGCCAGCAGGCGATCGAAGCGGTCCGGCTCGTTCTGCCAGAGCATGCGCACGGCGAGCCCGCGCACCAGGCCGAAGGTCAGCCACAGCACGTCGTCGGCCGTGGCCTCGGGGACGCCGCGTGCCACCAGCGCCTCGCGCCACGCCGTCTCGGCCGGAACGCGGGCGTCGCGCACCATGGCCATCAGGCGATTGCGAAAGCGGCGCTCGTTGATCGACGTGGCGATGTCGAGCGAGATGAAGAAGGCCGAGGAGAAGAAAAAGTCGCGGGCATCGTCGATCGCCGCCGCCAGGGGGTCGTCGCCCGCCCGCAACGACGCGGCGCGCCCCCGGCTCTTGTCGAGCACGTTCTGGAAGACGTGCTCGAGGGTGGCGTAAACCAGCTTTTCCTTGGTCGCGAAGTGGTGGAGCTGGGCGCCGCGCGACACGCCGGCGGCATCGGCGACGTCGGCGGTGCGGAACTGGGCATAGCCCTTGCGCCGCAGCACCTCGACGGCGGCGTCCAGGATGCGGCCTCGGGTTTCGCGCGTCCGCTCGGCCTGGGTGCGCCGCGGTCGCGGCTTGCCCGCGGGGCGCCGTGCCCGCGGGCGACGCTCGCGCTCGTCGGCGACCGCGACCAGCGACATGGCGCTAGTCCGCCTTGACCGTCTCGATGGCCGCCCAGCCCTTGCCGTCGAACTTCGACAGCTGGAAGCTGTGATAGAGGCGGTAGTCCTCGGGCGTGTTGAACAGGGTCATGCCGGGCAGCAGCATCGGCAGGGTGGCGTTCTTCTGCGTGGTCGCGACCTTGATCAGGTTCTCGCGCGTCAGCTCGTTGCCGGCCTGGGTCAGCACGTGGGTGGCCATCAGGGCGTTGACGTAGCCCGACACGCCGATCGCATCGAGCGGCGATTCGTTGGGCGCGTACTTCTTGATGAAGGCGAAGTACTCCTGCATGGCGGCGTCCTTCTCCCAGGCCGGATCGCCGGGCTCCTTGAAGTACTGCGCCGTCATCACGCCTTCGCTCTTGTCGAAGCCGGCGACCTTGAGCACCGCCTGCACCGAGCTGCCCGGGCTGGCGATGAACTGCATCGGCTTCCAGTTGAGCTCGCTCGCCTTGCGGATCGCCTGGGCGGCGAACTTCGGCGTCGTGAAGCTCATGAACACGTTGGCGCCCGAGGCGGCGAGCGCGATCAGCTGCGAGTCCACGGTCGGATCGGTCAGCTCGTAGCTCGCCTCGGCGACGATCAGCTTGCCGCCCGCGTCGCCCAGCTGCTTCTTCAGCCCGCGCAGGAAGTCCTTGCCGTAGTCGTCGTTCTGGTAGAGCACGGCGATCTTCGGATCCTTCTGCGCCTTCAGCGCGTACTTGGCGAAGCCCGACGCCTCGGTCTCGAAGGACGGGTAGAACGGCACCGTCCAGGGATACTGCTTGGGATCGTTGAACTTGCTGCCGCCGGCCGAGATCAGCAGCTGCGGCACCTTCTTGCCGTTCAGGTACTTCTGGGTCGCGGCGTTGGTCGGCGTGCCGACGGTGCCGACCTCGGCCAGCACGCCGTCCTCCTCGACGAGCTTGCGCGACGCCTCGAGCGCCTTGGGCGGGCTGAAGCCGTTGTCGAGCGTGATGAACTTGATCTTGCGGCCGTTGATGCCGCCCTTGTCGTTGATCGCGTTGAAGTAGGCCGCCTCGACCCGGCTGTAGATGCCGAACGCCGAGGCCGGGCCGCTGAACGGCGCGCTCTGGCCGATCTTGATCTCGCTGTCGGTGACGCCGGGGCCGTACTTGCGGTCCTGCGCCTGGGCCCCCGCCATCGTTCCCGCGGCGGCGATCAGCCCGGCCGTCATCAACGCTGTCCTGAGCGTCCGCATGGTTCGTCCTCCCTCGCTTCCCGGTCTGGTGCCGGGACCGCGAAGTAATAATCAGTCCAAACGGCTTGTAAATGGGGATTCTACCATTTGTTCGGAAATTTTCCGGGCGGCGGCCGCGCCGCGGCCCTCGACGGGGCGCCGTCCGATCCACTAGGATTCGCCACCGCACACGCCAGACCAACGGTTGCAAGGAAACGCCATGGCCGACCTTCTCCTGCTCGGAATCTCGCACTATCCGCCGTTGCACGGCGCCGACGACCGCATGTCGTGGATCCTGAAGCGCATGCTGCAGAACCCGAACCTGCCGGAAGAGCTGCGCACGCCGGCCGGCTGGCCGGCGGCCATGCAGGCCGAGTGGGGCAACGACGAGGGCACCTCGTCGGCGGCCCGGCATCGCGAGCAGCTGGTCGGCTGGATGGACCGCGCGCGCGCCGAGCTCGACGCCTTCAAGCCCGACTTCGTGCTGATCTGGGGCGACGACCAGTACGAGAACTTCAAGGAGGACATCGTCCCGCCCTACTGCGTCGCGGCCTACGACGAGTTCAAGTTCAACTCGCCGCCGGCCAACGTCTGGGGCAAGGACGAGACCTTCGTGGTGCCCGGCCATCGCGCCGCCGCCAAGATGCTGGCGACCCGGTTGATCGAGGAAGGCTTCGACACCGCCTACGCCTACAAGCCGCTGCACCATCCGCTGGGCCACGCCTTCGGCAACGCCGTGATGTACCTCGACTACCATCGCAAGGGCTTCGCCTTTCCGATCGTGCCCTTCGCCATCAACTGCTACGGGCGCCGCGTGCTGGCCCAGAAGGGCGGCCTGCCGGTGTTCGACCGGGTGATCACCGAGGCCGAGCTCGACCCGCCGGCGCCGACGCCGCGGCGGCTGTTCGACCTCGGCGCGGCGACGGCGAAGATCCTCGCCGAGTCGCCCTACCGCGTCGCCCTGCTCGCCTCGTCGGGCTGGAGCCACGCCTTCCTGACCGCCAAGAACCACTTCCTGTGGCCCGACACGCCGGCCGACCGGCGGATGTACGAGGCGCTGCGCGGCTGCGACTGGGAGACCTGGCGCAACTACAGCGGCGCCGCCGTCGAGGACAGCGGCCAGCAGGAGATCCTCAACTGGTCGTGCCTGGCCGGCGCCATGAGCGCGCTCGGCCGCAAGCCGCAGGAGACCGGCTTCGTCGACACCTGGATCTTCAACTCGTCCAAGGTGTTCATGATCTCGCGGCCGGGCTGAGGCTCCGGCGATGAAGCTCAAGGACCGGGTGGCGATCGTCACCGGCACCAGCCCCAACATCGGCGGCGGCCTGGCCGAAGCGCTGGCCGCCGAGGGCGCCTCGGTGGTCTGCGTCGATTCCCGCGAGGCCAATGCCCGCGATTGCGCCGCCTATCTCGAGAAGACCTGCGGCCGGGCGCTCGGCGTCACCTGCGACGTCACCGACGAGGCGCAGGTCGAGGCGGCGGTCGCCGCCGCCCTCGCGACCTTCGGCAAGGTCGACATCCTCGTGAACAACGCCGCCTTCTTCAACAAGAAGGGCGTGATCGACACGCCCTATGCCGAATGGCAGCGCCAGACCGGCGTCATCCTGGGCGGCGCCTTCCTGTTCACCAAGCACGTCGCCAAGGCGATGATCGCGCGCGGCCATGGCGGCACGGTGATCAACATCGTCTCGACCGCCGGCCATCAGGGCGAGCCGGGCAACATCGCCTACTCGACGGCCAAGAGCGGCCTGCTGAACTTCACGCGCTCGGCGGCCATGGAACTGGTCGGGCACGGGATCCGGGTCAACAGCCTGACGCCGACCGCGACCGATCCCAGCGAATCCTTCGAACGGGCGCGGCGCTGGGGCCGCGACTCGATCAAGCCGGCCGGGCTCGACGAGCGCATGAAGCCGTTCCGCGACGGCATTCCGCTGAAGAAGCTGCCGGTGCCCAGCGACTACGGCAAGGCGGCGGTGTTCCTGGCCTCCGACGACGCCAGCATGATCACCGGCACGGATCTGCGCGTCGATGCCGGGGCCGTGGCGCGCTACTGGGCCTGGGACCCGCGGGCCGGCGCGACCGTGTAGCGCCGCCCGGTCTCGGCCCAGGACCGCGCGTCTCCAGGCGCGCTCGGAAATCATGAGGCGCGCGTGGACGCGCGCGGTCCGCTGACGGCCGATCAGGGCTTGGGCCGGAAGACGCTGCCGGTCAGCATCGCCATCAGCTCGTCGGCGACGTCCTGCGGGCTCATGGCGCCCTTGGGATCGTACCATTCGGCCGCCCAGGTCAGCGCGCCCAGGGACAGCATGCGCACCACCGACAGGTCGAAGCCCTCGCGGACCAGGCCGTCGCGCGCCGCCTCGGCCAGGAGGTCGGCGAAGATCGCGGCGTACTCGCGCTCCTGCTGCATGTGGCGGTCGCGCAGCCGCTTGGGCAGGCGGCGGATCGACTTCAGGCGCGACGAGAAATGTTCGCGCAAGGTGTACTCGAGATGCGCCGTCAGGGCGGCGCGCAGGCGTTCGAGCGGCGAGCTGTCGGCGCCGGCGTCGGCGATCGCCTGCTGCACGACCTCGTGGGCACCGCCGACGCCGCTCTCCAGCACCGCCCGCATGATCTCGTCGCGCGAGCGAAAGTGGTAGTAGATGCTGCCTGCCTCGATGCGGGCGGCGGCGGCGATGCGGCGCACCGTGACGTGCTCGGAGCCGTGCTCCTGGTAGAGGCGCTTGGCCACCGCGATCAGGCGCGCGCGCGTGCGGTCGGCCTTGGTGAGCTGATCTTGTCCGACCGACGGCATCATCGACGATGCTACATCAAACTATGATCGTCAGCTTCCCGGGATAAAGCATGTCCATGCCGAGGTCGAGCGCTTGGCGTGGATGCGGAACGGCTCGCGGCCGCAGTCGATGCGGTAGACGTGCTTGCCGTAGTAGGTGTCGACCACGCCGCGCTTGGCGTAGGTGATGAAGTTGCAGGTGACGTCGGCCATCGTGCCGGTCATGCCGACGATGCGCACGTTGCTCACCATGTGGCGCTGGCGCGAGCGCGGCCATTCGGAATGCGCCTCGGTCTTGGTCAGGCGCACCACCCGCTCGCGCAGCCGCACATAGTCGTCGGCGATGTAGAACAGCGAGGTCGAGGGATCGCTCTCGCCGTCCTCGCTGGTCGGCGGCACCTCGTAGGTCGCGCCCTCGGCGAACAGGGCGAACCATTCCTCGACCTTCCATTCGTCGAGCAGGTCGGCCTCGAGATAGAGGAAGTCCTCGATGCGGGCGCGCAGCCCGGGATCGCGGGCGAGGCTCATCGGGCTGGTGTCGCCGTTCATGCCACGCCTCCCCGGCCGGCGGCGCGGCCGCCTTCCATGCGCTCGCGCCACTGGCGCCAGTAGCAGCGCATCTGCTCCTCGTCGTCGTTGAGCGGCGCGCCCTGGCGCGGCATGCCCTTGGAGATGTCGTTCCCGCCTGCGCTGTTCAGCCGCTGGCTCCTCTCCGGCGTCGCAGCCGCCACTCGATTGAACAGAGCTTGCGCATCTTGCGCCGAGCGCCCGTCTCGGCCGCGGATGGGCCATGATGTCGTTGATCACCAGGTTGAGATGATCATGTGGGCTGTACTCGGCCATGCGGTGGCCGCCCTCGCCGACTTGATCTGGCGCGCACGATCTTGTCCTCGCCCCAACGGCACGATCCGTACTCGATCGTGGCCGTTGCCGACCGCGCCGGCGTCCATGCGCAGGCTGCCGATGTTCTTCAGGTAGTCGAAGTAGGTGTTGTGCACCGGGAAGCCGTGGAAGGCGTCGACGCTGTTCTCGGCCAGCAGCTTCCAGTTGGCGTTGATGACGTACTGCTGGCCCGCGCCCACGACCTCCATGCCGGCCTCGGCCTGGTCGGCGACCAGGTCGATGAACTCCTTGGCGCCGGCCAGGTAGTCGGACAGCGACGGCGCGTTGTGGTCGAAGCAGACGAACCAGAAGTCGCGATGGTTCTCGAGCCGCGGCACCTGGGCGAGGTCGGCGCAGCCGCCGCCGTAATGCTCCTTGCCGTAGTTGCCCTCGTCGAAGCGCGAGGCGAAGCGGCCGTTCACGTTGAACGCCCAGCCGTGATAGAAGCAGCGGAAGCTGAGCGCGTTGCCCCGGGCCTCGCGCACCACCATGGCGCCGCGATGCGGGCAGGTGTTGAGGAAGGCGTGCACCACGCCGGCGCGGTCGCGGTTGAAGATCAGCTCGCGGCCGGCCACGGCGCGGGTGACGAAGTCGCAGTTGTTGGGGATTTCCGAGCCGTGCCCGAGATAGATCCAGCAGCGATCGAAGATGTTGCGGCGCTCGCCCTCGAGCACCGACTCCTCCGTGAAGGCGCGCCGCGAGACGCGGAACAGGTTGCGCTCCCGATCCTCGACGACCAGCTGCGGCGTGCTGAGGATGGTGTCCATGGTCTCCTCCCTATCCGTCGAACGGCTGGACTCTGGACCATTTCCCGGGCAACAACAATAACGAACAACTGTTAGAATCCACCCCGCGACGCCATGCCTCCTCTCGTCATCGTCGGCGCCGGCCAGGCCGCCGCCCAGCTGATCGCCAGCCTGCGCCAGGACGGCTGGCAGGAACCGATCGTCCTGCTCGGCGAGGAGCCGCATCCGCCCTACCAGCGGCCGCCGCTCTCCAAGAAGTACCTGGCCGGCGAGCTTTCGACCGACCGGCTCTACGTCAAGCCGGCTTCCTTCTACGAGCAGGCCGGGGTCGTCCTGCGGCTCGGCATCCGCGTCGCCGCGATCGACCGCGTCGCCCGCACGGTGGTGCTGGCCGACGGCACGACGCAGGCCTACTCGACCCTGGTCCTGGCCACCGGCAGCCGGCCGCGGCCGCTCGCTCTGCCCGGCGCCGGGCTGGCCGGCATCCTGTCCTTGCGCACCCTGGCCGACGTCGAGACGATCCGCGACCGGCTGGCCGGCGCGAAGTCCCTGGTCGTGGTCGGCGGCGGCTATATCGGCCTCGAGCTGGCCGCCGTCGCGGTCCGCCGCGGCGTCGCGGTCACCGTGCTCGAGCAGGCGCCGCGCCTGATGGCGCGCGGCGTCGGGCCGGCGGTCTCCACGTTCTACGCGCGCCTGCACGCGGCCGAGGGGGTGCGCGTGCTGACCGGCGTGCGGGTCACCGGCTTCGAGGGCGGCGACCGGGTCGAGGCGGTGCGCGCCGAGGACGGGCTGCACCCGGCCGACCTCGTGGTGGTCGGCGTCGGCGCCCTGCCCAACGTCGAGCTGGCCGAGGCGGCCGGGCTCGCGGTCGACAACGGGATCGTGGTCGACGCCCAGTGCCGCAGCTCCGATCCGGCGATCTTCGCGATCGGCGACTGCGCCAGCCAGCATCACGCGCTGGTCGAGCGCCGGCTGCGCCTCGAATCGGTGCACAACGCGCTCGAGCAGGGTCGGGTCGCCGCGGCGGCGATCGCCGGCAAGCCGGCGCCGGCGCTGCAGGTGCCGTGGTTCTGGTCCGACCAGTACGACGTCAAACTGCAGATGGTCGGCCTGGCCGAAGGCCACGACCGGGCGGTGGTGCGCGGCGATCCGCTTCTTGGCCGATCGTTCGCCGTGTTCTATCTGCGCGACGGCCGCCTGGTGGCGACCGACGCCGTCAACCGGGCGCCGGAGTTCATGCTCAGCAAGCAGCTGATCGCCGACGGCGCCCGCCCCGATCCGGCGCGGCTTGCCGACGAGGCCGTGGCGGTCAAGGATCTGCGCAACTGAAGGGTAGTTGAGAGTATGACGAAGATCGTGTTCGAGGAGCCCGACGGCAAGGAGCGGGAGCTCGATCTCGCCAATGGCCAGTCGATCATGGAGGGCGCGGTGCGCGCCGGCGTGGTCGGAATCGACGCCGATTGCGGCGGCGCCTGCTCGTGCGCCACCTGCATGGTCTATGTCGCGGCCGAGTGGCTCGACCGCCTGCCGGCCAAGTCGTCGGACGAGACGGCGATGCTCGAGTTCAGCCCGCACGTCCAGCCGAGCTCGCGCCTGTGCTGCCAGATCGACGTCTCGCCGGCGCTGGCCGGGCTGCGCCTCAAGGTGCCGTCCAGCCAGCAGTAGCGACAGGCGCAGTCGCCGCCGTCAGGGATGCGGGCCCCACGGCGCGGCGGTCAGCAGCTTGACCTCCTGGCTGAGCAGCAGCGCCCGGAACTTCGGCGCGAAGCCCTCGATGAAGTCGCCGTTGGCGTAGAGCGCCGCCCAATGGGCCCGGCGCTCGGCGTCGTCGGCGAACTTCCAGAGATGGACCAGCTGGTTGATGGTGCCGGTGTCGGCCTGGAAGTAGCCGACCAGGTGCTTGTCGTGGCCGCCCTTGTGGATCGCCGGAAAGCCGAACTGCTGGTAGAGCTTCACCGCCTCGGCCATCTTGCCGACCTGCAAGGTGTAGGTCCTGAGCTCGTAGAGTGCCATCGTCGTCTCCCTCGTTGATGAAGATCAGCGCCGCGTCGGATCGTCCGACACCTGGACCAGCAGCTTGCCGAAGTTGCGGCCCTTGAGCAGGCCCATGAAGGCCTCCGGCGCGTTCTCGAGGCCGCGCACGACGTCCTCGCGGTACTTGATCTTGCCCGCCTTCACCGCCGCCGGGACTTCCTGGAAGAAGCCTGCCATGTCGGCGAAATGGTCCGAGACGATGAAGCCGGTGACGGTGGCCCGCTTGATCAGCAGCATGCGCCAGTCCGGACCGGGGTTCATCTGCATGTCGTTGTACGACGACACCAGGCCGCACAGCGGCACCCGCGCGAAGTCGTTGAGCTGCGGCACGACGGCCGCCTGCACGGCGCCGCCGACATTCTCGAAGTAGACGTCGATTCCCTTGGGCGCCGCGGCGCGCAGCTCCTTGAACAGGTTGCCGCCGGCGGCGCGGTAGTCGACGCAGGCGTCGAAGCCCAGCTCGTTGACCACGTAGTCGCACTTGTCGCGGCCGCCGGCGATGCCGACGGCGCGGCAGCCGTGCAGCTTGGCGAGCTGGCCGACCACCGAGCCGACGGCGCCCGAGGCGGCCGACACCACGACGGTCTCGCCTTCCTTGGGCTTGCCGATCTTCATCAGCCCCCACCACGCCGTCATGCCGGGCATGCCGAGCACCGACAGCGCCGTCGAGATCGGCGCCTGCGCCGGATCGAGCTTCATGGTCATGGCGCCGTTCGACACCGAGTAGCTCTGCCAGCCGGCATACTCGACCACGAAGTCGCCCTCGCGGAAGGTCGGATGGCGCGACTTCACGACCTGGCCGACGGTGCCGCCGACCATGACGTCGCCCAGCCCGACGTTGGCGGCATAGCCCTTGGTCTCGGCCATGCGGCCGCGCATGTAGGGATCGAGCGACAGCCAGATCGTGCGCGACAGGTACTCGCCCTCGCCCGGCTCCGGGATCGGCCCGTCGCTCAGCTCGAAATTGGCCGGGCTCGGCTCGCCTTGCGGGCGCGACTTCAGCAGCACGCGACGGTTCACGGACATCACTCCTCCTTTGCCTCGCCCCACGCTAGCAAGGTAAGACCAGCCGACAAATGCGAAACTATCTCTGTCTCCCCGGCGCCTGGATGGGCGCCTGGACCTGGCAGCGCGTGCTGCCCGACCTGCAGGCCGCCGGCCACGCGGCCCGCGCCCACTGCTTCCCCGGCGTCGGCGAGCGCGCCGCCGAGCTCGCCCCGCATCTCGACAACGACGTCTTCCTGGCCGACACCTTGGCGATGATCGAGCGCGAGGACCTGCGCGACGTCACCCTGGTCGGCCACAGCTTCGGCAGCTTGATCGCCAGCCTGGTGGTCGACCGCATGCCCGAGCGGGTCGCCCACCTGGTGATCATCGACGGCGGCATCGCTCAGGACGGCCAGTCGATCTTCGGCCGCATCCCGCCGGCGATCGTCGAGAAGCGTAAGAAGCTGATCCAGGTCGTGAACGGCACCGAGGTGCTGCCCTTCGCGCCGCCCGGCAGCCTGATCATCGACGATCCCGAGTTGGCGGCGTGGACGCATCGCCAGCTCACGCCGCATCCGGTCGCCTGCTACACCAAGCCGATCCGCCTGAACCATCCGGCGGGCAACGGCAGGCCGATGACCTACATCGCCTGCACCAAGCCGCGCTATCCCGTCTCGGCCGGCATGCACGAGAAGGTGCAGACCCTGCCGGAGGTCCGCTACCGGCCGATCGAGGCGGGCCACAATTGCATCATTTCCGCCCCCGACCTCGTCGTGCGGGAGCTGCTGGCGCTGCCGGACTGACCGACGGCGGCGAGGAGCCCGCCGCCTCGGGCAAATCGAAGCCGAAGGCGACGCTCTTCAGCGACGCGTCCTCGAAGGTCTGGATGACCCGCTGGAAGGAGCGCTCGGCCATGGTTGCGCGCTGATGCGTGCGGTCGGGCCGCAGGATGAAGAGCAGCAGCGAGCGCCCCGTCACGACATAGTCGTGGCCGAAGTCGAACTCCGGCGTCTCGCCGTCGAGCACCGTATTGGTGTCGACCAGGCGCACCCAGCGCCGGCCGCCGACCGCTTCGGGCAGCTTGAACGGCACGCCCTCGGTGTGGGCGTTGACGACGATCAGCAGGGTCGAATCCGAGCCGACCCGGCGGATGCCGGTTTCCTGGGCACGGCCGTCGAGCAGCACGCCGAGGCAGCGGCCGTTGGGATCGTTCCAGTTGTCCTCGGTCATCTCGGACCCCGAGGGCGTCAGCCAGGTGACGTCCCTGACCCCCAGTTCCTCGTCGAAGGCCCCGGTCAGGAAACGGCCGCGCCGCAGCATCGGCAGGGCGCGGCGGATGCGGATCAGCTTGCGCACGAACTCGGCGAGGTCGCGGCCGCCCGCGTCGATCCCCTCCCAGTCGACCCACGAGATCTCGTTGTCCTGGCAGTAGCTGTTGTTGTTGCCGCGCTGGCTGCGCGCGAACTCGTCGCCGCCCAACAGCATCGGCGTGCCGCGCGCCAGGATCAGGGTGGCGAGCAGGTTGCGCATCTGGCGCAGCCGCGTCGCGGCGACCGCGGGGTCGTCGCTCGGGCCCTCGACGCCGTAGTTGCTGGAATGGTTGTTCGAATGGCCGTCGCGGTTGTCCTCGCCGTTGGCCTCGTTGTGCTTGTCGTTGTACGAGACGAGGTCGGCCAGGGTGAAGCCGTCGTGCGCCGTCACGAAGTTGACCGAGGCCCATGGCTTGCGGCCGCGCTTGCCGAACAGGTCGGCCGAGGCGGTGAGCCGCGCGGCGAGCGACGGCAGCTTGCCCTCGTCGCCGCGCCAGTAGGCCCGCACCGTGTCGCGGAAGGCGTCGTTCCACTCGGCCCAGCCCGGCGAGAAGCGGCCGACCTGGTAGCCGCCCGGCCCGAGGTCCCACGGCTCGGCGATCAGCTTGACCTGCGACAGCGCCGGGTCCTGCCGGCAGGCGTCGAGGAAGCGGCCCTCCTCCTCGAAGCCGTGCGGCTCGCGGCCGAGGATGGTGGCGAGGTCGAAGCGGAAGCCGTCGACCCGCATGTCGCGCGCCCAGTAGCGCAGCGAGTCCATGACCATCTGCAGGACGCGCGAGTTGCTGAGGTTCACCGTGTTGCCGGTGCCGGTGTCGTTGATGTAGTAGCGCGGCTCCGGCGCCAGCCGGTAGTACGAGGCGTTGTCGATGCCCTTGAACGACAGGGTCGGCCCCAGCTCGTTGCCCTCGGCGGTATGGTTGTAGACGACGTCGAGGATGACCTGCAGCCCCGCCTGGTGCAGGCGCGCCACCATCTCCTTGAACTCGGCGAAGGCGAAGTCGACGTTCGAGGCGTAGCGCCGCGCCGGCGCGAAGAAGCCGATCGTGTTGTAGCCCCAGTAGTTCTTCAGCCCCTTGTCGAGCAGGTAGCTGTCGTCGAGGAAGGTGTGCACCGGCAGCAGCTCGACCGCCGTGACGCCGAGCGACGACAGGTAGTCGGTGATCTCCGGCGTCGCCATCCCGGCATAGGTGCCGCGCAGCGCCTCGGGCACCCGCGGATGGCGCCTGGTGAAGCCCTTGACGTGCGCCTCGTAGATGATCGTGTTCTCCCAGCCGGTGTCGACCTTGGGCGCGCGCCCCCAGGTGAAGGCCGGATCGATGACGCAGCTCTTCAGGGTGAACGGCGCGCTGTCGCGCTCGTCGAAGCTGCGGTCGTCGCCGGTCTCGAGCCGGTAGCCGAACAGCGCCGGGTCCCACCGGAAGTCGCCGATCAGCTGCCGCGCATAGGGATCGATCAGGAGCTTGTGCGGGTTGAAGCGATGGCCGGCCTCCGGCGCATAGGGCCCATGGACGCGAAAGCCGTAGACCGTGCCCGGCCGGGCGTCCGGCAGGTAGCCGTGCCAGACCTCGTCGGTGTACTCGGGCAGCTCGATTCGCTCGATCTCGCGCCCGCCGCCGGGCTCGAACAGGCACAGCTCGACCTTGGTGGCGTTGGCCGAGAACAGGGCGAAGTTCACCCCCAGCCCGTCCCAGGTGGCGCCCAGCGGATAGGGCAGGCCCTCGCCGAGGCGAGAGCGGCGGGCAGGCGCGATGGTCACGGAGGTCCCCCTTCGACGGACGTGGTCCGCGACAACGGAGGACGAGCCCGGGGGCTGCGGTCCCCCACCCCACGGGAGGACCGATTTTTCGATTTAGCGGCATTCCCGGCATTTCCGGTAGGCTCCGTGCGAACGGGATTGGAGCGCACCCCTGACCTGAGACAGCAAAATTCCGGACAGATAGTTTAGGGTCATTGATCATGAGCCATGGGCTTGAGGTCAAGTCGCGGCCGGGCGTGGGCGGCGCGGAGCCCCCCAGATCGCGCAGCGTCGCCCACGCCCAGCCCCAGACGAGATCGATGCAAAGCCTCGAACTCGCAGGGCGGTCGGTAGTCCAGCGCCGAGTGCAGGCGCTGCCTGTTGTAGATCTGCTCGATGAACGTACCGATGCAGGCCTCCGCTTCGTCGCGGTCGCGGTAGAGGCGGCCGTCGACCTCCTCGGCCTTGAGCGTCTTCATGAAGCTCTCGGCCTTGGCGTTGTCGTAGGGATTGCCTACCCGGCTCATGCTGGCCGTAATGTCGTGTCGCTCGAGCAGCGCGCTGTATTCGCCGCAGGCGTACTGCACGCCGCGGTCGGAGTGATGGATCAGGCTGCCCGGCAAGGGACGACGCTCCTCGATCGCCATGATCAGGGCATCCATCGCCACACTGGCCCGCAGATGATCGGCCATCTTCTAGCCGACCACGAGCCTGCTGAACGCGTCGATCACCACCGCCAGATAGGCGAACTGCTCCTGCAGGCGGATGTAGGTGATGTCGGCCACCCACAGTTGGTTCAGGCTCGTCAGTTCCAGGCCTTTCGCCAGATTCGGGACGATCCTCCACGTGTGCCGAGAATCGGTCGTCAGCGGTACGAAGGGCTTGTGCCGCAGGCTCAAGAGGTTGTCCTGGCGCATCAGGCGCAGGACCCGCTTGTGATTGACGATCAGGCCGTGCTCGCGTCTCAGCTCGTGCATGATGTAGCGATAGCCACGCTGCCGCTTGTTGGCCCCAACCACCTTCTGGATCAGGTCCTGCACCGCCGTGTCATGCGCCCGCGGCACGCTCTTCTGCCAGTGGCGATAATAGCTCGCCCGGCTCACCCCGGCCTGCCGGCACAGCCGCTGGATGGTCCCGCTGCCCTGCGACATGGTCATCGTCCGGATGACTTCGTAGACCGCCGCGCGCCAGGCTCGCCGGCCGCCTGCTGTCTTGCCTTCACATGCCGCAAGGCTTGCCGAAAAAAATCCAGGTCGGCCTGCTGCTCCCCGATCTTGCGCTCAAGCTCGGCAATCCGACGCCGCGCCGCCGCCCCTTCATTCAGTATCGCGCTCCTCACCGGCAGCACATCAAGGGCCCCCTTCCGCGGACGACCGGGACCCCGCAACCCTTCCAGTCCTCGTCGCCGTACGACCTCTTGCCACTCGTACAAGCGCTTGCGGTCAACCCCGAGATCGGCCGCCACCGAACTTGCCGCTTCGCCCGCCGCTAATCGCGCTACCGCGGCTCGCTTAAGTTCCTCACTCGCAGACACTCTTCGCTTCATCAGTTCCTCCTAGCGAGAAACTGTCCGCATTTTCACTGTCTCGCTTTCGGGGTCCACTCCAGATCGGGAGACGCGATCATGAGGAACTCCGTCGGACCCCGGTCCGAGCTCTTGATGCGTTCATGTTAAGTAATACGTCACTTCTCCCTTAACAAGCCCCTTTCCAAGAAACAGTCGATCAAATCCGTCAGGCAGTTTCTGGGCTCCGGCAGCGCGAATCGGGTTTATCGTATCTTTAGGCTCGGCAGACCGACCGTCTGGCGAAGCCATGACGTCGACAGGCGGCGTCCCGCGCGGCACTCTGCGAGGCCTGTTCGCGGAGTTGTCCGATTTTCCCGCTCTACCTCGCGCTCGGCGTCATGCTGGTGCAGCAGACCCTGGCGACGCTGGGCCGCTCGACCCTTCCCCTGATCTCCGCCGCCATCATCGCCGATCTCGGGATCGAGGCGGCGCTGGTCGGCGTCTACCTGGCGATCGGCTCGGTGGCCGGCTTCCTGACGACCCTGGGCTGCGGCGGCTTCATCCTGCGCTTCGGTGCGCTGCGCATGACCCAGGTCGGCATGGCGGCGCTGGCCCTGGGACTGGCCTTCACCGCCGTCGGCTGGCTCGCGGCCTTCGCGCTGGGCGCCTTCGTCGGCGGGCTGGGCCAGGCGGTGTCGACGCCGTCGAGCTCGCATCTGCTCGGCCGGCTGTCGCCGCCGCGCATCGCGCCGCTGGTCTTCTCGATCAAGCAGACCGGCGTGCCGGCGGGCCTGATGCTGGCCGGGGTCGCGGCGCCGGCGCTGGTCGCGGCCTTCGACTGGCGGACCGCGGTTCTGTGCATCGCCCTGGTCGCCGCCCTGACCGCCATTGCCCTGCAGCCGCTGCGCGCCCGCTTCGACGTCGACCGCAACCCGGCGGCGCCGCTGTCGCCGGCGGCGATCCGCGCCAACGTGGCGAGCGTGCTGCGCAACCCGGCGCTGCGCGTGCTGTGCCTGGCGATGTTCAGCTTCGTCGGCCTGCAGTCGCTGTTCACCGGCTTCTTCGTGCTCTACCTGGCCCGCGGCCTGGGCTGGGACCTCGAGCGCGCCGGGCTGGTGTTCGCGATCGCCGTCGCGGTCGCGGTGCCGGCGCGCATCGGCTGGGGCTGGCTGGCGTCGCGGCTGATCCGCCCGGCCACCCTGCTCGCCCTGCTCGGCGTCGCGATGGCCGGCGCGGCCGTGCTGAGCGCGCTGATCGAGGCCGACTGGCCGACCTGGGCGGCGGCGGTCGTGGCGACGACGTTCAGCGTCACCGCGGTGAGCTGGCACGGCGTGCTGCTGGCCGAGGTCGCGCGCCTGTCGCCGGTCGGCCGCATCGGCGCCACCACCGGCGCGGTGCTGGCGTTCGGCGACGCCGGCGCGCTGGTCCTGCCGCTGCTGTTCAGCGGCGCCCTGACCCTGACCGGCAGCTACGCGCCGGGCTTCCTGATCGGCGGCGCGCTGGCGCTCGCGGTCGGGCTGCGCGGGCTGTGGCTGTGGGCGCGGCGCTGACCCGGCGCTCGCGAACGTCGGCCGACTTGACCGCCGCCCAGTCGTACTGAGTCCTGTCTCGTCATGTGTCGCGACCCGGCTCCCGGTCAAAGCCCGTGCCGTCCACCATACGCATTGCGCTCCGGCGAGCGCCAGCCGGCCAGCGCCTCGGCAGGCGGCCGCAACACCTCGACCTTGAGCGGATGGCAGGCCGCCGTGTCGCTCGAATGGCTGCTGCTGCAGTCGCCGCCGGGGCAGGCCGACAGCGCTCCCAAGAGGCCGATCTCGGCGAAGACCTCGAAGTAGTCGCCCGGCCGCACCGGGCTCGCCTTCATGAAGTACTGATGTGCCTCACGCGTGAAGCCGGTGCACATGAAGACGTTGAGCACGTCGTGCACGTGGCGCTCGGCCTCCTCGGGCGCCAGGCCGCGCGCCGTCGCCAGCGCCCGCGTCAGGTTGGAATGGCAGCAGTGATGGTAGTCGCTGCCGGCCAGCAGGCGCTGCGTGTAGGGATCGCAGCGCGTGCCGATGACGTCGTGCACGCCGCCGCCGTCAGTGTCGAAGCCGTACCAGTCGAGCGTGTCGCGGGTGACGGTCGCCATCGGCCGCAGCGCCGGCAGGCTGCTCCACAGCCGGTCGCCGGTGGTGACGTGGGTGCCGTGCAGCGCCCGCGTCTTGCCGCTGTAGAAGCGCTCCGACAAGTCGTGCGCGTTCCACAGGTTGAGATCACCGACCTGCGGCCCCTCGATGCTGACGATGCGGCAGAAACAGCCGGCCGGCACCTCGAAAGTGCGGGCCTCGCGCGGTGGCACGATGGTCTCGCTCACCAGCGCGAGATCGCGGCGCGCCCGCTCGTAGAAGCCGCGGTCGCAGGCCGGCAAGCGATCGACGGCATAGCAGACCACGGCCGGCGCGGCGCGGCGGCGGTCGGCATCGGGCAGCGCGGCGTGCTGGGGCGATGGGCGCAAGGAGACCTCTCTCGGACGGAAGGCCAGGATGGCGCCCCGAGCCCCGGCCAGCAATCCCGACGCCCCTTCCGTGCTTCGCCGCGGCCGGTGTAGGCTGATCCCATTGGCGTTTCGTGGCGTTGCGTATCCGGGCCACCGTGCCGTCTTGGAGCGACCCTCATGAGCCTTCGCCGCCGTACCGTCCTGACCCTGGCCGCCGCCTCGGCCGGCGCCCTGCCCCTTCTGCCGCGTGTCGCGGCGGCCCAGGCCTATCCGTCGCGGCCGGTTAAGATCCTGGTCGGCTTCACCGCCGGCGGCGCCACCGACATCCAGGCCCGGCTGATGGCCGACGCGCTGTCGGAGCGGCTGGGCCAGCAGTTCCTGGTCGACAACAAGCCCGGCGCCAGCGGCAACATCGCCACCGACATGGTCGCCAAGGCGGCGCCCGACGGCTACACCCTGCTGCAGGTCGTGACGCCGCACGTCATCAATCCGGCGCTGTACAGCAACCTGCCGTTCGACTTCGCGCGCGACATCGTGCCGATCGTGCAGGCGGCGCGGCTGGCCTACGTGGTCGTGGTCAATCCGTCCCTGCCCGTCGCCACGATCCCGGAGCTGATCGCCTACGCCAAGGCCAATCCCGGCAAGGTGAATTACGGCTCGGCCGGCCCGGGCACGCCGCAGAACATCGCCTGCGAGCTGTTCCGCATGATGACCGAGGTCAACCTGGTGCACGTGCCCTACAAGGGCGGCGCGCCGGCGGTCGCCGACCTGGTGAGCGGCCACGTGCAGCTGATCTTCGCGCCGGTGTCGGAGGCGATCCAGCAGGTCAAGTCGGGCAAGCTGCGCGCGCTGGCGGTGACGACGGCGGCGCCGCTCGATGCCCTGCCCGGCGTGCCGCCGGTGGGCGCCTCGGTGCCCGGCTACGAGGCCAGCGGCTTCGCCGGCCTGGGCGCGCCGCGCGGTACGCCGGCCGAGATCATCGAGCTCCTGAACAAGCAGGCCAATGCCGGCCTCGGCGATCCCAAGATCCAGGCGCGCATCGTCGAGCTGGGCGGCACGGTGGTCGGCGGCACGCCGGCCGCCTTCGCCGCGACCCTCGCCGAGGCGAGCGCGAAGTGGGCCAAGGTGATCCAGTTCGCGGGGATCAAGGCCGACTAGCGCCCGTCACCGCGGCCCTTGCCGCCGCGGCCGTGCCTTCGCTACGGTCCGCGCCCCATGACCCAACCTCCCTATCCCCTACCCGAGCTCGACCTCGCGGCGCCGCTCGACCGCCATCGCGCCACCGTCCTGCCGGCCTGGATCGACGGCAACGGCCACATGAACGTCGGCTACTACGTCGTCGCCTTCGATCACGCGACCGACACCTTGTGCGAGCAGATCGGCTGCAGCTGGAGCTACACCCAGGCCGGGCTGGGCACGACCTTCGTGCTCGAGGCGCACGTCACCTACGACCAGGAGGTGCGCGAGGGCGACCCGCTGCGCGTCACCACCCAGATCGTCGACCACGACGCCAAGCGGCTGCACCTGATGCACCGCATGTACCATGCCGGCGAAGGCTATCTCGCCGCGACCAACGAGCTGATGCTGATGCACATCGACCATGCCAGCCGGCGCGCCGGGCCGTGGCCGACCTGGGCGATGGAGCGGATCGAGCGGCTGGCGGCGGCGCACAAGGCGCTGCCGCGTCCGCCGGAGGCCGGCCGCGTGATCGGCATTCGCCGCAAATGAACGCGCTCGTCAGCCTGCCCTACGAGCTGCCCGAGCTGGTGACGCGGGCACCGCTCGACACCCATCGCGGCGAGGTGCTCCCGGAATGGGTCGACTGGAACGGCCACATGAACGTCGCCTTCTACGTCGCCGCCTTCGACCAGGCCTCAGGCGCCTTCATGCGCAACATGGGGCTGGGCCGCCGCTACGTCGACGGCAAGCTCGGCATGACCTTCGTGCTCGAGACGCACGTCACCTACGACCGCGAGCTGCGCGGCGGCGCGCCGCTCGCCTTCACCACCCAGCTGCTCGACCGCGACGGCAAGAGGGTCCACCTGTTCCACGAGATGTTCCACGCCGAGCAGGGCTACCTGGCGGCGACCAACGAGACGATCGTGATGAACATCGACTATGCGACCCGGCGCTCCGGCCCGTGGCCGCTGCCGGCAGCCGAGCGGCTCGAGAGCCTGTGGCAGGTCCACAAGGACCTGCCGCGGCCGGCCAAGGCCGGCCGGGTGATGAGCCTGCGCCGGAAGTAACTCTTGGGACCGCGCGCATTCTGCGCGCTCATGAGGTGCGCCTGGAGGCGCGCGGTCCCGGGGAGCATGGCCCTCATCGGACCGCGCGCGTCCCGCGCGCTCAGCCTCGAGGCGCGCCTGGAGGCGCGCGGTCCAGGGAGCGCGGTCCGGGGGCGGCTACTCGCCGGCCAGGCGGTCGAGCGCCTCGCCGTCCAGCCGGTAGGGCAGCCAGGTCTTGATCCAGCGGAAGCCGAGCTTCTCGTAGAAGCCGCGCGCCGGGTTCCAGTCGAGCACGTTGAGGTCGATGCGCCGGTAGCCGCGCGCCCGGCATTCCTGGGCCAGCGCCTGCATGAGCGCGCGCGCCACGCCGCCGCGGCGCTCCTCCGGAACCACCCAGATGTCCTCGACGAACAGGCCGCGCGCCGCGGTCCACACCGAGTAGTTGAAGGTGTAGAGCGCGAAGCCGATCGGCGTGCCGCCGCGCTCGGCGATCAGGGCGGCGAACTGCGGGTCCTTGCCGAAGCCGTCGCGCGCCAGGCTCTGCGGCGTCGCGGTGACGGCATCCGGCGCGTCCTCGTAGGTCGACAGGTCGACGGCGAAACGGTGCAGCAGCTCGACGTCGTCGACGGTGGCGGGACGCACGAGCACGGCGGGCGAGGCAGGCGGCACGGTCAGGACTCCAGGGCGCGCCGCAGCTCGAGCTCGCGCTCGACGGTCCACAGCCGGGGATGATCGAGGCCACGCGCCTCGTCGAGGGCGCGGGCCACCGCGACCGGCAGGGCGGCCGCGAAGTCGGGCCGTTCGCCGAACGCCGGCGCCAGCGCCATCCGGGCCTGCTCGCAGGCCTGCTTCAGGGGGATCTCCCCCGGCGGCGCGGCCGTGACGACGGCCCACAGCGCGCGCAGGAAGTCGCCGGTGGCGGCGAAGCCCTGCGCCACCGACGATTCGTCGAGCAACGGATCGCCGCGGCCGGGCAGCACGGCCTGCGGCGCCAGCGCCTGCACGGACTGCAGCGTCTCCGGCCAGTCGCGGACATGCGCGCTGGTGCCCTCCGGCGAGGCCGTGGACGCCACGAGGTCGCCGGCGAACAGGGTGCGCTCCTCGGGCAGCCACACGACGCTGCCGCCCTTGCTCGGGCCGCGGCCGGGCTGCAGCAGGTCGACCCGCAGCTTGCCCAGCCACAGCGACAGGCGATCGCCGAAGGTGATGGTGGGATGCGTGAGGCCGGGAATCGAATCGGCGTCGGCGAACAGCCGCGGATCGCGCAGGACCTGCAGCTTGAGATCGGCGGCGCCGCGCTCGACGATCTCCTCGCGGGTCGCCTCGCTGCAGACCACCTGGGCGCCCTCGAACAGGGATGCGCCGAGGGTCCGCGTCGCCGCGTAGCCGGTCAGCACGACCCAGCGCACCGGCTTGTCGGTGACGTCGCGCAGGCGCTGCAGCAGGGTGAGCGCCCGGGCCGGCGTCGGCTGGGCATCGACCAGCAGCACGCCGTCGTCGCCGACCACGACGCCGCTCGTCGGGTCGTTGCCGGCGGTGAAGGCATAGGCACGCTCGGAGAGCCGGCTGAAGGTGACGGGCGGCTCGCCCTCGCCGGCCGGGAACGCGGAGGATCGGGGCATCAATCGTTGCCGTAGCGGTGATAGTGGGCGCGATCGCCGGTGCGCACCGTGACGTCGAACGTGTCGCTGTCGCGCTCCAGGCGGAGAGTGACCGGCGTGCCGGCCGGGCCGATCGCCCACAGCTTCTTGTAGAAGTCGGCGATCTCGTCCAGCACCTCGCCGTTCAGGGCGTGCAGGATGTCGCCACGCTGCAGGCCGGCGCGGTCGGCCGGGCCGCCGTCGGAGATGCCGCCGACCACCAGCTGGCCCATGTGCTCGACGGTGAGCACGCCGAGCCAGGGGCGCGGCGGCGTCGACAGGCGGCCCTTGGCCACCAGCTCGGCGAAGATCGGCTTCAGTCGGTTGATCGGCACGTACATGTTGCCGGGGAAGGCCGGCGCGCCGGGCCCCAGCGCCTCCTGGACCAGCAGCGAGCCGATGCCCAACAGGCTGCCGTCTTGGCCGATCAGGCCGGAGCCGCCCCACAGCGGATAGGCCGGCACGGTGAAGATCGCGTTGTTCAGCAGGTATTCCCAATAGCCGGCGAACTCGCGGCGGCCGGCGACCTTGACCTTGAGCGCCGCCTTCTCGCCGCCGACGCCCAGCACGTAGGCCTCGCTGCGCAGCTCGAGCTGATCGGAATCGCCGAAGCGCACGCCGGGCTGGCCCAACGGCTCCTCGGTGCGCACCAGCCCGAAGCCGCTTTCGTAGTCGTAGCCGACGACGTAGGCCGGGTGCTCGATCCCGTCGATGTCGGTGATCGTCACCGCATCGGCTTCCATGATCAGGTAGCCGATGGTGACGATCAGGCCGCGCTCGTCGATCACCACGCCATGGCCTTCGCGCTCGCTGCCCAGGGTCTGGGCCGAGCGGCGGTCCTTGGGGATCGTGGTGTGCAGGCCGACGATCGACGGCAGGGCGGCGGCGACCGCCGGCGGCAGGTTGGTCAGGCCGGGCAGCCGGGCCTCGACGCCTTCGCCGCCGGTCGGGCCGTGACCCGAGCCGTTCACCGAACCGTTCAACCCTCGGGCCATCCCAATCCCTCCGCGCGACAGGGGAGCGCGCACCCCCGGAAAGATAGGCGTCCGGCGCCGCGATTGCTATATGACCTTGCATGGCGCCCCCAGCCGATCCGTTCGAGATCACCGACGACGACGCGCCGGCCGATGCGGGGCCGGCGGCCGCCGCGCCGCCGCGCCACGCCGTGGCGCCGACCGTCCATCTCGAGGGCCTCAACGACGAGCAGCGGCGGGCGGTGACGCACACCGGCGGGCCGCTGCTGGTGCTTGCCGGCGCCGGCACCGGCAAGACCCGCGTGCTGACCACGCGCATCGCCCATCTGCTGATCACCGGCCAGGCCCGGCCTTCGCAGATCCTCGCCGTGACCTTCACCAACAAGGCGGCGCGCGAGATGCTCGACCGGGTCGCCGGCCTGGTCGGCGGCGCCGCCGACGGCATGTGGCTGGGCACCTTCCACGCGATCGGCGTGCGCGTCCTGCGCCGCCACGCCGAGCTGGTCGGATTGAAGAGCAATTTCACCATCCTCGACACCGACGACCAGACGCGGCTGATCAAGCAGCTGCTGCAGGCCGAGGGGATCGACGACAAGAAGTGGCCGGCCCGGCTGCTGTCCGGGATCATCCAGCGCTGGAAGGACCGCGCCCTGCCGCCCGAGAAGGTGTCGGCCGACGAGGCCGGCGACTTCGCCAACGGCAAGGCGGCCGACATCTACCGCCAGTACCAGGAGCGGCTGACCGAGGTGAACGCCGTCGATTTCGGCGACCTCGTGATGCACTGCGTGACGCTGTGGCAGAAGCATCCCGACGTGCTGGCCGACCATCATCGCCGCTTCCGCCACATCCTGGTCGACGAGTACCAGGACACCAACGTGGCGCAATACCTGTGGCTGCGCCTGCTGGCCCAGGGCACGCCCAACGTCTGCTGCGTCGGCGACGACGACCAGTCGATCTACGGCTGGCGCGGCGCCGAGGTCGGCAACATCCTGCGCTTCGAGAAGGACTTCCCCGACGCGACGATCGTCCGGCTGGAGCGCAACTACCGCTCGACCCCGCACATCCTGGCGGCCGCCTCGCACCTGATCGCGCACAACGAGGGCCGGCTGGGCAAGACCCTCTGGACGGAAGTCCGCGAGGGCGAGCGGATCTCGATCAAGGGCGTGTGGGACGGCGACGAGGAGGCGCGCTCGATCGGCGAGGAGATCGAGGCGCTGCAGCGCGACAAGCATCCGCTCGGCCAGATGGCGATCCTGGTGCGCGCCGGCTTCCAGACCCGCGAGTTCGAGGAGCGCTTCATCACCTTGGGCCTGCCCTACCGGGTGGTCGGCGGGCCGCGCTTCTACGAGCGCCAGGAGATCCGCGACGCGCTGGCCTATTGCCGGGTCACGATGCAGCCCGACGACGACCTCGCCTTCGAGCGCATCTACAACACGCCGCGGCGCGGCCTGGGCGAATCGGCGCTGCGCACCCTGCGGCTGATCCAGCGCGCCCAGAAGGTGTCGCTGGTCGAGGCGACGCGGCGGGCGCTCGAGACCGACGAGCTGAAGGGCCGCCAGCGCAAGGCGCTGGGCGACCTGATCCAGAGCTTCGACCGCTGGCGGGCGATGCTCGACGGCATCCACCATGTCGAGGTCGTCGAGACCCTGCTCGACGAATCCGGCTACACCGAGATGCTGCGCCAGGACCGCTCGCCGGAGGCCGAGGGGCGGCTCGAGAACCTCAAGGAGCTGACCAACGCCCTGCAGGAGTTCGACACCCTGCCGGCCTTCCTCGAGCACGTGGCGCTGCTCACCGACAATGCCGAGAAGTCGGGCGCCGACATGGTCAGCGTGATGACCCTGCACGCCGCCAAGGGGCTGGAGTTCGACACGGTGTTCCTGCCGGGCTGGGAGGAAGGCCTGTTTCCCAACCAGCGGGCGCTCGACGACAAGGGCGTGGCCGGGCTCGAGGAGGAGCGGCGGCTGGCCTATGTCGGGCTGACGCGGGCGCGCAAGCGCGCCTACGTGTCGTTCGCCGCCAACCGCCGCGTCTTCAACCAGTGGCAGGCGGCGATCCCGTCGCGCTTCCTGCGCGAGCTGCCGCGCGCCGACCTTGCCGAGACCAGCGACGCCGGCCTGTACGCCACCTACTCGGCCGGCCATCACGGCGGTCTGCGCGAGCAGGCCAGCGGCTTCGACTACGAGAGCCTGGGCGTGCGGCCGGGACGCTCCGGGATGGGACGCTCCGGGATGGGCCACGGCGGGATGGGCCGCGGCGGCTTCGGCGGCCGCACGCGCTGGCGCGACGAGACGCTCGACGACCGCCGCGCCGTCGAGGGCGACAAGCCCGACCTCGCGGTCGGCCAGCGCGTCTTCCACCAGAAGTTCGGCTATGGGCGGGTCACCGCGATCGACGGCAACAAGCTCGACATCGAGTTCGAGAAGGCCGGCCCCAAGAAGGTCCTCGACAGCTTCATCGAGGCCGCCTGAGCCTCGTCATCCGGGAGAGAGACAGTCATGCTCCGCACGATCGCCCTGGCGTTCGGACTCGCCCTCGCGGCCACCGCCGCGCTCGCCCAGGGCGGCAAGGTGACGGTCGTCACCTCGTTCTCCAAGGACGTCACCGATCCGGTCAAGAAGGCCTTCGAGAAGGCCGTGCCGGGGGCCACGCTCGAGGTCCAGAACCGCAATACCAACGCCGGCGTGAAGTTCCTCGAGGAGACGCGCGGCAACAACGTCGTCGACCTGTTCTGGGCCTCGGCGCCCGACGCCTTCGAGGTGCTGAAGGCCAAGAAGCTGCTCGAGGCCTACCGGCCCAAGGCGAGCGGCATCGCCGACAAGGTCGGCGCCTATCCGGTGAACGACAAGGACGGCTTCTATTCCGGCTTCGCCGCCTCGGGCTACGGCATCATGTGGAACGAGCGCTACGTGAAGGCCAAGAAGCTGCCGCTGCCCAAGGAATGGCAGGACCTGGCGCAGGCGCCGTACTGGGACCACGTCTCGATCTCGGCGCCGTCGCGCTCGGGCACGACGCATCTCACGGTCGAGACGATCCTGCAGGGCGAAGGCTGGGACAAGGGCTGGCGCACCCTGAAGGAGATCGGCGGCAACCTGCACCAGGTCACCGACCGCTCGTTCGGCGTGCCCGAGGCGGTCAACTCGGGTCAGGTCGGCTACGGGATCGTCATCGACTTCTTCGCCTTCTCCTCGCAGGCCAGCGGCTTCCCGGTGAAGTTCGTCTATCCGACGGTGACCACGCTCGTTCCGGCCAATGTCGGCATCGTCGCCAACGCGCCCAACAAGGCCGGCGCCGAGGCATTCGTCGAGTTCCTGCTGTCGCCGGCCGGCCAGGAGCTGCTGCTCGAGCCCGGCATCCGTCGCCTGCCGGTGCGCCCGGCGACCTACGACAAGGCGCCGCCGGACTATCCCAACCCGTTCAAGGACAAGGCGCTGCAGGGCCTGCTGACCTTCGACGCCGAGCTGTCGGAGAAGCGCAGCGAGGCGGTCGACGTGCTGTTCGACCAGCTGATCACCTTCCAGCTCGAGCCGCTGAAGGCGGTCACCAAGGCGCTGCACGAGCTCGACGCGGCGCTGGCCAAGAAGGACAACGCGGCGGCACGGGCGCTGGCCAAGGAGGCGCGCGACCTGATCGCCGCGATGCCCGTCACCGCCGCCGAGGCCGCCTCGCCCGAGCTGCGCGCCGCCTTCACCGGCGGCAAGCAGAAGTCGGCCCGCCAGGCCGAGCTCGAGCAGGCCTGGGCGAGCTTCGCGCGCGACAAGTATGCCGCCGCCAAGGCCAAGGTCGACGAGGCGCTGAAGCTCGTTCGCTGATGGCCCTCGTCCTCGGTCCCGTTCGCGCCGCCGCCTGGACGCGCTCGCCCGGCCAGCTGGCGCTGGCCGTCGGGCTGGCGGCGTTCCTGCTGCTGTTCCTGGTCCTGCCGGTGGCGACGGTGGTGCAGGTGGCGTTCACCGACCGCGCCGACGGCGGCTTCACCCTGGTCAACTTCCTCGACTTCGCGCGCACCGACCTGTTCGTGCGCTCGTTCTGGAACTCGCTCTTCGTGTCGGCGATGACCGTGGTCGTCGCCTCGGCGCTGGCTCTGCCGCTCGCCTACCTGACGACCCGCTTCCAGTTCCGCGGCGCCGCCCTGGTGCAGACCCTGGGCTTCCTGCCGCTGATCATGCCGCCGTTCGTCGGCGCGGTGGCGATGCAGCTGCTGTTCGGGCGCAACGGCACGATGAACCTGCTGCTCGAGGAGTGGTTCGACGTCCGGCTCGACCTCATGGAGGGGCTGAACGGCGTCATCTTCCTGCAGGCGATCCACTACTTCCCGTTCATCCTGGTCAACGTCTCGACCAGCCTGCGCGCCATCGACCGCAGCATGGAGGAGGCGGCGCAGAATCTCGGCAGCCACGGCTTCCGACTGTTCCGCCGCATCGCCCTGCCGCTCGCCCTGCCCGGCTACCTGGCCGGCGCCAGCCTGGTGTTCGTCAAGGTGTTCGACGACGTCGCCACGCCGCTGCTGCTCAACGTCAAGGAGATGCTGGCGCCGCAGGCCTATCTGCGGGTGACCTCGATCGGCATCGACGACCCGATGGGCTACGTCATCTCGGTGGTGCTGATCGTGCTGGCAGTGCTCACCATGTGGGCCTCGGCGCGCATCATGCGGGGCAAGGACTACGCCACCAGCCAGCGCGGCGGCGGCGGCCTGGCGCGGCGCCGCCTGGGGCGCGGCCAGAGCGTGCTGGCCTATGCCGCGGTCGTGTTCGTGCTGTTCCTGGTGCTGGCGCCGCAGGCCGGGCTGGTGCTGCTGTCGCTGGCCACCGTGTGGTCGTTCAGCCCGCTGCCCGACGGCTATACGCTCGCCCACTATGCCCGCGTGCTGGGCGACAGCGGCGGCTACATCCGCAACACCCTGCTCTATGCCGGCCTGGCGGCCGGGCTCGACGTCGTGCTGGGCGGCGCCATCGCCTGGCTGGTGCTGCGCACCACCCTGCCCGGCCGCCGGCTGCTCGACTGGACGGCGGCGGCGGCGCTCGCCGTGCCCGGCGTCGTGCTGGGCCTCGGCTACCTGCGCGCCTTCTACGGCGTCACCCTGCCGGGCGGCGTGCCGCTGGCCAGCCTGTGGATCGTCATCGTGCTGGCGATCGCCGTGCGCCGCCTGCCCTATGCGCTGCGCGCCGCCTACGCCGCCCTGCAGCAGATCTCGGTATCGCTCGAGGAGGCGGCGGAGAACCTTGGGGCGACGCGCGGCCGCACGGTGCGCCGCATCGTGGTGCCGTTGATGACCGGCGGCCTGCTGGCCGGCTTCGTCACCGCCTTCGCCACCGCCACGGTCGAGCTGTCGGCGGTGCTGATGCTCGTGCAGAGCAATTCCGACGCGCCGCTGGCCTACGGCCTCTACGTGCTGATGCAGACGCCGGCCGGACGCGGCGCCGGCGCGGCGCTGGGCGTCGTCGCCGTGGTCATCGTCGCCGTCTGCATGGCGCTGTCGCAGCTCGCCGTCGACCGGGCGCAGCGCGCGCGGGGGCTCGAGCTGTGAGCGGCGTCGGCCTCGAGATCCGCGGCGTGCACCTGGCCTACGGCGCCACGGCGGTGCTGAAGGACGTGTCGCTGGCGATCGCGCCGGGCGAGCTGTTCGCCTTCCTCGGTCCCTCGGGCTGCGGCAAGACCACCCTGCTGCGCAGCATCGCCGGCTTCGCCCGCCCCGACCGCGGCCAGGTGCTGATCGACGGCCACGACGTCGCCGGCCTGCCGCCGTGGCGGCGCGACGTCGGCCTGGTGTTCCAGAACTACGCGCTGTGGCCGCACATGACGGTGGCCGAGAACGTCGCCTTCGGGCTCGAGGAGCGGCGCCGGCCGCGCGCCGAGATCCGGCGGCGGGTCGGCGAGGCGCTGGCCCTGCTCGGCCTCGCCGCCCTGGCCGGGCGCCGGCCGGCGCAGCTGTCGGGCGGCCAGCAGCAGCGGGTCGCGCTGGCCCGCACCCTGGTCACCGAGCCCAAGGTGCTGCTGCTCGACGAGCCGCTCAGCAACCTCGACGCCCAGATGCGGCTGGGCGTGCGGCGCGAAGTGCGCGCCCTGCAGCAGCGGCTCGGCCTGACCACGATCTTCGTCACCCACGACCAGGAAGAGGCCAACACGATCTGCGACCGGCTGGCCGTGATGGAGGCCGGCGTGGTCCGTCAGGTCGGCACGCCGATGGCGCTCTACGAGCGCCCGGACAACCTGTTCGTGGCCCGCTTCCTCGGCACCGCCAACGTGCTGGAGGGCCGCCGCGACGGCGACGGCTTCGCGCTGGCCGGCGGCGGCCGGCTGCCGCTGCCGCCCGGCCGCAGCGTGGCGGACGGCGCCCGCCTGGTGTTCCGGCCGCAGCATGCCCGGCTCGCCGGGTCGGGCTTCCTGAGCGGCCGGATCGCCGGCCGCGAGTTCCTCGGCGCCCTGGTGCGCTACGCGGTGCAGGCCGCCGGGGCCGAGATCCTGGTCGACGCGCCGTTCGACACGGCCGAGGCGCTGCGCGCCGTCGGCGAGATCGTTGCGGTCGACCTGCCGGCCGACCACGCCCTCTTTCTCCGGGAGTGACCATGAGCGGCAGCAAGGCGAGCTTCACGGTGGCGGCGGGCAGCCGGGCCGACTGGGAGTCGGCGCTGGCCGAGCGGCTGACCGAGCAGGGCTGCGTGGTGACCAGCCGCGAGATCTCGCGCGACGGGCCGTGGCGCATCGAGGTGTTCGCCGAGGCCGCCGATCCGGCGGTCGCGGAAGCGATCGCCGAGACCGCCGCGGCGCTCGGCGCCGAGCCGCCGGTCTGGGGCTGGGAAGCCCTGCCCGAGATCGACTGGGTGGCCGAGAACCAGCGCTCGTTCCGGCCGTTCGCCGTGGGCCCGTTCTGGGTCCATCCCTCGCACGACGCGGCGGGCCTGCCGGCCGAGCTGCTGCCCCTGCGCATCGACGCCGGGCTGGCCTTCGGCACCGGCACGCACGCCACGACGCGCGGCTGCCTGCACCTGCTGGCGACGCTCGATCCCGCGGAGACGGCAAACGCCGTCGATGTCGGCTGCGGCAGCGGCATCCTGGCGATCGCCTTGGCCAAGCTGTGGCGGCGGCCGGTCCTCGGCGGCGACAACGACGCCGAGGCGGTCGCGGTCGCCGCCGACAATGCCGCGCTGAACGGGGTCGCGGCGCTGTGCCGGTTCGTCCATGCCGAAGGCCTCGCGGCGCCGGCGCTGCAGGCCCAGGCGCCGTTCGACCTGATCGTCGCCAACATCCTGGCCGGGCCGCTGGTCGAGCTTGCCGAGTCCTTCGCGGCCCATCTGCGGCCGGGCGGCCGGGTGCTGCTGAGCGGCCTGCTGGTCGAGCAGGTCGGCCAGGTCCTGGCCGGCTACGCACGGCACGGCCTCGGCTTCGAGCGGCGCATCGACCTGGAGACCGGCGGCGCCTGGTGGCGCAGCCTGGTGCTGCGCAAGAGCGGCTAACTGGCCCCCGAATCGAAAAGGGCCGGCTTTCGCCGGCCCCCTCGTACGCTTACGCTTACGCTACTGTACTGTCGGTGCGGACGCTCAGGCGGCGTGCCGCAGGTTCTGGTTGGCGGCCGCGAGCGCGCCGTCGTAGGCGTCGAGCGCCGGAGTCACCCCCTGCGCCGCATCCCGGACCGCGAAATGGATGTCGCTGCGGGCCAGACCGAGGTCTGCAAGCTCCCGGTCGGTCATGCGATAAAGCTGGGCCTCGGCCGCGCGCAGCTTGAGATCCGCCTTGGCAGCGCCGACCAGTCGCCGCCACTGCCGCGCACACCACAGGATGGCGTCGGAAATCCCCTCGGCCAGGACCTCAGCGCGCGCCGTACGGGCGCGCATCTCAATCCGGCGACGGTCCTCGAACGACAGGTCCTTGGCATTCCTCCCCGCCGTCAGTTCGCTGGACAGTTCATTGAAGGTGCGAATGGGCTGGGTCATCATGTTCATCTCCTCTTTGTGCGTCGCAGCATTTGATGCTGCACCGCACTCAGCAAATATAGAGCCTTGAAGCCTTTGGATTATCGGTCGTTCAGTAGCCCTGGTATGTCAAAAACGCATGACGCGCTGCACATACGCATTTCGCAGCTGCGTAAGCAATTTTATTGCTGCGTTGCCTCCCGCTGGCGGCCCGCGTAGGGTCGCCCCCTGCATGAGCAGCCCGCCCCCCGACCTTCTCGAGCTTCTTCGCCAACGGGGCCGCAGCCCCGATCCGGTCGCCCTCGACGCGCTGATGCGCGGGGTCGCCGCGGCGCCCGACGGCCTGGCCGGCCCGGAATGGGTCGAACTGGTCGATCCGCAGGCAGATGCCCCGCTGACGGCGGCCCTCGAGGACTGGCGGCAGCGGCTCGCCGCGACCCCGGACGGGCTGGACGCCGTGCCGGCGCCGGCCGAGCGCCTGGCGGCGCTGCGCGCCGAGCTGACCCGTCGCGGTCTCTCCGGGTTCGTGGTGCCGCGCGCCGACGAGCATCAGGGCGAGTACGTGCCGCGGCGCTCGCAGCGCCTGGCCTGGCTGACCGGGTTCAGCGGCTCGGCCGGGCTGGCGATCGTCCTGGCCGACCGGGCGGCGATCTTCGTCGACGGCCGCTACACCCTGGCGGTGCGCGACCAGGTCGATACCGACGCCTTCGTGCCGCACCAGGTGCCGGAGCAGTCGCCCGAGTCGTGGATCGCCGCCAACCTGCCGGCGGGCGGCAAGCTGGGCTTCGACCCGTGGCTGCAGACCGTCGACGGCCGCGACCGCCTGAGCCGCGCCTGCGAGCGGGCCGGCGGCAGCTTCGTGCCGGTCGCCGACAACCCGCTCGATTCGGTCTGGGCCGACCGGCCGCCGGCGCCGCTGGCGCCGGTGCTGCCGCAGCCCGACGCCCTCGCCGGCGAGGCGAGCGCCGCCAAGCGGACGCGGATCGCCGGCCTGCTGCGCGACCGCGGCGCCGACGTGGCGCTGCTCACCGCCCCCGATTCGATCGCCTGGCTGCTCAACATCCGCGGCGGCGACGTGCCACGCACGCCGTTCGCGCTGGGCTTCGCCCTGCTGCACGCCGACGGCCAGGTCGACCTGTTCATGGACCGCCGCAAGCTGCCGTCGCGCACCGTCGCCTGGCTGGGCAACGGCGTCGCCCTGGCCGAGGTCGAGGCGCTGGGGCCGGCGCTCGACGGTCTGGGCCAGGGACGCAAGCGGGCCCTGCTGGAGACCGCGACCGCCCCGGTCTGGGCGTTCGACCGGCTGCAGGCGGCCGGGGCGTCGATCGTGCGCGACAGCGATCCGGTGGCACTGCCCAAGGCCTGCAAGAACGAGGTCGAGCTGGCCGGGATCCGCGCCGCCCATCGCCGCGACGGCGCCGCCGTCAGCCGCTTCCTGGCCTGGCTGGCCGACGCGGCGCCGGCCGGCGGCCTCGGCGAGATCGCCGTCTCCGACCGCCTGCAGGCGATGCGCGAGGCCACCGGGGCGCTGCGCGACCTCAGCTTCGACACGATCTCCGGCGCCGGGCCGAACGGCGCCATCGTGCACTACCGGGCGACTCCGGCCAGCGAACGGCGGCTCGAGCCGGGCAGTCTCTACCTGGTCGATTCGGGCGGCCAGTATCGCGACGGCACGACCGACATCACCCGCACCATCGGGATCGGCACGCCGTCGCCCGAGATGCGCGATCGCTTCACGCGGGTGCTGAAGGGCCACATCGCCTTGGCGCGGGCGCGCTTCCCGGTCGGCACCACCGGCTCGCAGCTCGACGCCCTGGCGCGCTACGCGCTGTGGCAGGCCGGGCTCGACTACGACCACGGCACCGGGCACGGCGTCGGCGCCTACCTGTCGGTGCACGAGGGCCCGCAGCGCATCTCCAAGATGGCCAATTCGATCGCCCTGCAGCCCGGCATGATCGTCAGCAACGAGCCCGGCTATTACAAGGCCGGCGGCTACGGCATCCGCATCGAGAACCTGCTGGCGGTACGGCCGGCCGAGATCGGCGGCGCCGACCGGGCCTATCTCGAGTTCGAGACCCTGACCCTGGCGCCGGTCGATCGCGCCTGCATCGATCCGTCGCTGCTGACCGGCGAGGAGCGGCAGTGGCTGGACGCCTATCACCAGAGGGTGCGCGAGGCGGTCGGCCCGCAGGTCGACGCCGCGACGCGGCGCTGGCTCGACGAGGCGACCCGGCCCCTTTGACCCGAAGAGCAAGACGCGAGCGAAAGACCGTAAGATGAGCCAGTTCCCCGACCTGCCGACCTTCGTCACCCATCTCGAATGCGCGATGACCGGCGAGAAGCTGCCGGCCGACGTGCCGCACAACCTGTCGCCGGCCGGCTACCCGATCCTGGTGCGCTACGATCTCGAGGGCGTGCGGCGCGCCCTGACCAAGGAGGCGCTGGCCCGCCGGCCCTTCGACTGGTGGCGCTATCGCGAGCTGCTGCCGGTGCGCCGGCCCGAGAACATCGTGTCCCTGGGCGAGGTCGTGACGCCGCTGATGCCGATGCCGCGGCTGGCCCGCGCCCTCGGCGTGACCGGCGACGTCCTGGTCAAGGACGAAGGGCGCCTGCCCAGCGGATCGTTCAAGGCCCGCGGCCTCGCCCTGGCGGTGTGCATGGCCAAGGAGTTCGGCATCACCAAGATGGCGATGCCGACCAACGGCAATGCCGGGGCCGCGCTGGCCGCCTATGCCAGCCGGGCCGGCATCGAGACGGTGGTGTTCTGCCCCGACGACACGCCGGTGGTGAACGTCAACGAGATCGCCGCCTGCGGCGCCCGGGTCTACAAGGTCAACGGCCTGATCAACGACTGCGGCAAGCTGGTCGGCGCCGGCGCCAAGGTGGCCGGCTGGTTCGACACCTCGACGCTCAAGGAGCCCTATCGAATCGAGGGCAAGAAGACGATGGGGCTGGAGCTGGCCGAGCAGCTCGGCTGGCAGCTGCCTGACGCCATCCTGTACCCGACCGGCGGCGGCACCGGCCTGATCGGCATGTGGAAGGCGTTCGACGAGCTCGAGGCGATCGGCTTCATCGGCTCCAAGCGGCCGCGCATGATCGCCGTGCAGGCGGCCGGCTGCGCCCCGATCGTGCGCGCCTACGAAGGCAACGAGCGGCATGCCAAGCTGTGGGAGAATGCCCATACGGTGGCGGCGGGTATTCGCGTGCCGGCGGCGATCGGCGATTTTCTCATTCTCGACGCCGTGCGTTCGTCGGGCGGCTTCGCGATCGCGGTCGAGGACGCCGCCATCTCGGCCGCCCTCGACGACATCGCCCGCCGCGAGGGGATGCTGCTGTGCCCCGAGGGGGCGGCCACGGCGGCCGCCTACAAGCAGGCCCTGGCCGATGGCCGACTGAGCAAGTCGGACAATGTCGTGCTGTTCAACTGCGCCACCGGCCTGAAGTACCCCATGGCGGAAGGCGGCACGATGCTCGACCGCCACGGGGCGATCGACTACGCGGCCCTCTAGCCCCGCTTGCGACCGGG
This sequence comes from Reyranellaceae bacterium, assembly GCA_046349275.1. GTDB lineage: Bacteria > Pseudomonadota > Alphaproteobacteria > Reyranellales > Reyranellaceae > Reyranella. The sequence goes on from JAXMCN010000013.1 coordinate 116,728, forward strand.
CGCCGGGACCGGATTTTCCACCCCCGCGCCCGGGAATTGCCCCGGATCAATCATCTCTATGCGTGCAAATAGCGCGCTGGGAGGCCTCCAAAAGCCTGTTCCACAAGGCTTTTCGCCGAGTGTTACCGCAGGACCACACTAGGGCAACAATAAGTCTGCAGCGGCTCCAATCGGTGGCAACTGCCGATTTGTGCGCGTAGTATCCGGCCGCGACGCAATCGTTAAGCCCGCGAAGCAACCTCTCTGAAATTCTTCGACGAGGAGATACTGTATGAAGAAGGTCCTACTAGCGGCGGCAGCAGTGATCGCACTGCCGGCCATCGCTCAGGCCCAAACCCAGACCCCTGGCGTCTATGTCGGCGTCGAAGGCGGTCTTAACTGGCTGTTCAACACGACCATCCTGGGCCAGAACGTCAATTCCCAGACTGGCTGGGCGCTCGGCGGCAAGGTCGGCTACGACTTCGTCGGCCCGCGCATCGAGCTGGAGGGCATGTACCGCCAGAACGTCAACGGCAACTTCTTCGGCAATTCGCCGTTCGGAACCCGCGCCATCACCGGCCAGATCAGCCAGGTGAACGCGATGGCCAACGTGCTGTATGACTTCAACAGCCTGGGCGCCATCGTGCCGTACGTCGGCGCCGGTCTCGGCGTCGCGTTCATCGACTCGACCTACAACCTCGGCACGACGCAGTTCGCCTACCAGGCCATCCTGGGTATCGGCTACAACATGTCCGAGAACCTGCGGTTCAACCTGGAAGGCCGTTACACCGGCACGACCGCCCCGGCGGTCGCCAACACGACCTGGACGAACAACAACGCCATGCTGCTGGCCAGCGTGCAGGTCAAGTTCGGTTCGGCTCCGCCGCCGCCGCCGCCGGCGCCGGCTACGGTTGCTCCGCCGTCGTTCATGGTGTTCTTCGACTGGGATCGCTCGAACCTGTCGCAGCAGGCCCTGGCGACGATCCAGCAGGCCGCCAACGCCTTCAAGACCAAGGGTAACGCCCGCATCACGGCGACCGGCCACACCGACACGTCGGGCCCCGAGGCCTACAACATGGCGCTGTCGCTGCGCCGCGCCAACGCGGTCAAGGACGCCCTGGTCCGCGACGGCGTGCCGGCACAGGCCATCTCGGTCATCGGCATGGGCGAGAAGGGCCTGCTGGTTCCGACCGGCGACGGCGTCCGCGAGCCGCAGAACCGCCGCGTCGAGATCGTCATCCAGTAAGACGATCGCCGCATACGGCAAAAGGAACGGCCGGGCATTCGCCCGGCCGTTTTCTTTTGTGCCTGCCCCCGGCCCTGGCCCCCACTCCCCGGGCGCCGGCCCAACGGCGCCGGCCTCGCCCTGGCGGTCAGCGCGCCAGCGCCAGCCACTCCTCCTCGGTCAGGATCTCGATGCCGAGCTCGCCCGCCTTGCGCGCCTTGGAGCCGGCGTTGGCGCCGACCACCACCAGGCTGGTCTTCTTGGACACCGAGTCGGTGACCTTGGCCCCCAGCTCCTCGGCCCGCGCCTTGGCCGCCTCGCGGGTCATCGCCGTGAGTTCGCCGGTGAACACCACCGTCTTGCCGGCCAGCGCGGCGTCGGCCGCCACCGTCCGGCGCTCGACCGGCTCGACCGTGAGCTGCCGCAGCAGGTCGCGGATGACGTCGACGGTGTGCAGCTCGTCGAAGAAGGCGCACATCGCGTCGGCCGTCGTGACGCCGATCTGCTCGATGTTGCACAGCCGGCCGTAGCTCGCCCCGACCTCCGCGGCCGCCTTCTCCTTCTTGACCGGACCTGGCGTCGCGCGTCGCTCCGCGGCGGCCTGAAGCATGGCGTCGAGCCAGGCGGCGGCGTCGCCATACTCCTGGGCCAGGAGCTTGGCCGTCGCCTCGCCGATCAGCGGGATGCCGATGGCGTTGATGAAGCGGTCGAGGGCGATGCGCCGCCTGGCCTCGATGGCCGCCACCAGGTTGCGCACCGACAGCTCGCCCCAGCCCTCGCGCCGCCGGATCTCGTCGGCCCGCTCGGGCAGGCGGAAGATGTCGCCGGGGACCTTGAGCAGGCCGTCGCGCCAGAAGTTCTCGATATGGGTGCCGCCCAGCCCGTCGATGTCGAAGCAGCCGCGCGACACGAAATGGCGCAGCCGCTCGACCTGCTGGTAGGGGCATTCGAGGCCGCCGGTGCAGCGGCGCACGACGCCGCCCTCCTCGCTCTGCACCGCCGTGCGCAGCGGACAGGGACAGGTTTCGGGAAAGGCGAAGCGATGCGTGCCCTTCGGGCGGTCCTCCGGCACGTGGCCGAGGACCTGCGGGATCACGTCGCCGGCGCGCTGCACGATCACCGTGTCGCCGACCCGAACGTCCAGCCGCTCGATCTCGTCGGCATTGTGCAGGGTGGCACGGGCCACCATGACGCCGCCGACGTTGACCGGCTCGAGGTCGGCGACCGGGGTCAGCGCGCCGGTGCGACCGACCTGGATCAGGATGTCGTTGAGACGGGTGCGCGCCTGCTCGGCCGGGAACTTGTGGGCGATCGCCCAGCGCGGCGCCCGGCTGACGAAGCCCAGCCGCTCCTGCCAGTCGATGCGGTCGACCTTGTAGACGACGCCGTCGATGTCGTAGGGCAGCGACGGCCGCTCGGCCGCCATCCGGGCGTAGAAGGCACGCACCGCGTCGGGCGTGCGGCACAGGGTCGACAGCGGATTGACCTTGAAGCCCCACTCCCGGAGCAGCGCCAGGTAGGCATGGTGGGTCTGCCACGACCGCGGCTCGGCCTCGCCCCAGGCATAGGCGAAGAAGCGCAGCGGCCGCGCGGCGGTGATCGAGGGATCGAGCTGGCGCAGCGAGCCGGCGGCGGCGTTGCGCGGGTTGGCGAAGCTCTTGTCGCCGGCCGCCTCCTGGCGCCGGTTCATCTCGTCGAACGCCGCGCGCTCCATGTAGACCTCGCCGCGCACGTCGATCAGCGGCGGCGGGTCGCCCTTCAGCCGCTGCGGAATGTCGGCCACGGTGCGCAGGTTGGCGGTGACGTCCTCGCCGGTCGTGCCGTCGCCGCGCGTCGCCCCGACCACCAGCTCGCCGGCCTCGTAGCGCAGGCTGATCGACAGGCCGTCGATCTTGGGCTCGCAGGCGAAGGCGATCTCGTCGTCGTCCTTGAGGTCGGTCTCGCGCTCGAGGCCGCGCCGCACGCGCTCGAAGAAGGCCTGCAGCTCGTCGTCGCTGAAGGCATTGTCGAGCGACAGCATCGGCCGGCCGTGGCGCACCTTGGCGAAGGCGGTGGTCGGCGTCGGCGCGACGCGCTGGGTCGGGCTCGAGGGATCGACGAGCTGCGGGAAGCGCTCCTCGATCGCCTTCAGGCGCTGCCGCAGGCGGTCGTAGTCGGCGTCGGAAATCTCCGGCGAATCCTGCTCGTGATAGAGCCGGTCGTGGTGCGCGATCTCGGCGGCCAGGCGCTTGTGCTCGGCCTTGCCCTGACGCTCGGTGAGCGCCTCGACCGCCAGCGCGGCCACGACCCGGGCGGCACGCGACATCGGTTTCTCCTAGGCGGTGGGGGCGAGCAGGCGATCGGCGGCGGCGCGCGCCTCGGCGGTGACCTCGGCACCCGACAGCATGCGGGCGATCTCCTCGCGCCGCCCGGCGCCGTCGAGCGCCACGACGTCGGTGCTCGCCGCCTGCCGCGTCATCGTCTTGCGGATCAGCCAGTGGCGGTCGGCGAGCGCCGCGACCTGCGGCGAATGGGTGACCACGAGGACCTGGACCTCGGCCGCCAGGCGCCGCAGCCGCTCGCCCACCGCCGCCGCCGTGGCGCCGCCGATGCCGGAATCGACCTCGTCGAAGACGATGGTCGGGGCATCGCCGACGCGGGCCAGGCAGACCTTGAGGGCGAGCAGGAAGCGCGACAGCTCGCCGCCCGAGGCGATGCGCTGGATAGCGGCCGGCAGCGTGCCGGGATTGGTCGCGACCAGGAACTGCACGGAATCGGTGCCGGCGTCCGACCACGAGTCCTCGGGCAGGGCCCGCACCTCGGTCTGGAACCGGGCCCGCTCGAGCTTGAGCGGCGCGAGCTCGGCGGCGACCGCCTTGTCGAGGCGGGCGGCTCCCTTGCGGCGGGCGGCGGCCTGCGCCTCGGCGGCCTTGCCGTAGGCCTCCCGCGCCGCCTTGGCCGCCGCGGCCAGCCGCTGCAGGCCGGCCTCGCCGTCGTCGAGCGCCGCCAGCTGGCCGCGGATGCGCTCCGCCAGCGCCGCCAGCTCGGCCACCGGCACGCCGTGCTTGCGGGCCGCGGCGCGCAAGGCGAACAGGCGCTCCTCGATCTTGTCGAGCCGGGACGGATCGAACTCCAGCGACTGCTGGGCGGTCTCGAGCTGGGCCTGCGCCTCCATGGTCTCGCTGAGCGCCCGTTCGAGAGCGGCGAGCGCCGCGTCGAGCCGGCCCGCCGCCTTGTCGGCGGTCCGCTCGACCAGGCGATGGGCGGCGCGCACCGCGGCGACGGCGCCGCGACCGTGCTCGAGCTCGGCCAGCGCCTGGCCGACCGCTTCGCCGAGCGCGCTGCCGGCCCGCAGCTGCTGGCGCTCGGCCGCCAGCCGCTCCTCGTCGTCGGCCTGCGGCGCGTGGCGCGAGCTCGTCGATCGCTGGCCGCCAGGGCGTCGCGGCGCGCCGCCTCGGCGGCGGCCGCCGGCCTCGGCGTGTGCCGTCTGCCTCGCGCCAGGCGCGCCCGGGGGGGCGCACGGCCGCCGCCTGCCGGTCGAGGCCGGCGAAGGCGTCGAGCGAGGCGCGATGCGTGCCGGGATCGAGCAGCCCGTGCTGCTCCATCTGGCCCTGGATCTCGACCAGGGTCTGGCCCAGCCGCCGCAGCAGGCCGACCGAGACCGGCTGGTCGTTCACGAAGGCCCGGCCGCGCCCGTCGCTGCCGAGCTGGCGGCGCAGGGTCAGCACGTCGTCGTCCTCGAGCGCCTGCTCGGCCAGCAGCCCGTGCGCCGGATGGTTGCGCGGCAACTCGAAGGAGGCGGCGATCGAGGCCTGGCCGGCGCCGCGCCGCACCAGCCCCTGCTCGGCGCGGGCGCCGAGCGCCAGGCCGAGGGCATCGATCAGGATCGACTTGCCGGCCCCGGTCTCGCCGGTCAGGGCATCGAGGCCGCCGCCGGCGAAGGCGAGATCGAGCCTTTCGATCAGCACGAAGTCGCGGATCGAAAGCGAAACCAGCATCGCGCGGTCAGAACAGCCCGAAGAACCAGCCGCGCCTCTCGTCGGGCGGCCGGGTTCCTTCGCCGGTCATCAGGAAGTAGCTGTCCTGGTACCAGTCGCTGCCCGGGAAGTTGTAGCCCAGCACCGCCGCCGCCTCCTGCGCCTCGTGCCGGACGCCGAGCGCCAGGTAGCACTCGACCAGGCGATGCAGCGCCTCGGGCACCGGCGTCGTCGTCTGGTAGCGCTCGATGACGACGCGATAGCGGTTGATGGCGCCGATGTACTGGTAGTTGGACTGGTAGAAGCGGCCGATCGCCATCTCCTTGCCGGCGAGATGGTCGATCACCAGCTCGACCTTGAGACGGGCATCGCGGGCGTAGGGCGATTCGGGAAAGCGCTTCACCACCTCGGCCAGGGCGTCGAGCGCCTGCTGCGCCACGCGCTGGTCGCGCTGCACGTCGGAGATCTGCTCGTAGTAGCAGAGCGCCTTGAGATAGTAGGCATAGGGAATGTCGCGATGGCCGGGATGCAGCTGGATGAAGCGATCCAGCGCGCCGATCGCCTCGTCGTACTTGTTCATCTCGTAGTACGAGAAGGCGGCCATCAGCTGCGCCTTGGTCGCCCACACCGAGTAGGGATGCTGGCGGTCGACCTCCTCGAAGCCCTTGGCCGCCGCCTTGTATTCCTGCCGACCGAGCGCATCGAGGGCGCGGTTGTACAGCACCTCCACCGGCTGCTCGGTGTAGGTCGCATCGTCGTCGGAAGAGCCGCAGGCAACGACGCTCACGGCCATCAAACACAACGCCACCGCCGCTGTCGCGACTCGCCCCCAGACCGCTCTCGCCATGAACCTTCCGTCGAACCGTTGCGGCATCCTTATATCACCGGGCGCCGTGAAAGAAAAAAGAGGGGCCGACCGGCCCCTCGAGAAGATGCGTGGAGACTGCAGATCGGTCAGTTCGCCTGGCGCCGCAGGAACGCCGGGATCTGCAGGTCGTCGTCGTCGCGCGCCGGCTTGCTGCGCTCGGTGACGTCGAGGCTGATCGAGGTCTGGACCGGAACCGGCCGGGCGGCCGGCTGCTTGGCCTGCTGCACCGGCACCACGTTCTCGACCGCCCGCGGCTCGGCGGCCGGCGGCGCGGCGGGAGCGTTCGGCGCCACCGGCTTGGCGAACGCGCCCGTGATGCGCTGGAACAGGTTCGGAGCCCGGCTCTCGCTGGCCGCCGGGCGGGCGGCGACCGGCCGGGTCACCGGCTCGCCGGCGCGCACCGCCGGCTTCATCGGCGGCCTGCGGCCGGCTGACCCGCCAGTCGTTCTCGTCGACCAGCGGACGCTGCGGCGCCGGCGCGGCGGCGACCGGCGGCGCGGGCGCCGCCACGGGAGCCGGCGCCGGGGCGTACTCGACCGGAGCGGCCATGACAGGGGCCGGCGCCGGCTCGACGGCCGGCGGCGGCGCGGCGGCCATCATCGGCGGCGCCATCTCGACCGGGGCGGGCGCGACGGCGACCGGGGCCGGCGCGGGCTGGACCATGACGGGCGCGGGGGCCGGCGCCACCATCGGCGGGGCCGGCGGCGGCGGGCGGCGGCGATCGGCGCCGGGGCGGGCGCGGCGGCGGCGGCCGGCATGGCGACGCGTCCGACCGGCGGCGCCGACGGACGGCTGAGCGCCGGCTGGCCGGTCTGCACCGGGCGGTTCATGTCGAGCGACAGGTAGTTCGGCGCCGGCTGCTGCTGCGACATGGCGGCGATGCCGGTGGCGACCACCGACACGCGCATGCGGCCCTGCATGGTGGCGTCGAAGGTCGAGCCGAAGATGATGTTGGCGTCGGCGTCGACTTCCTCGCGGATCCGGTTGGCCGCCTCGTCGACCTCGTGCAGGGTCATGTCGAGACCGCCGGTGATGTTGATCAGCACGCCCCGGGCGCCCTTCATCGAGTGCTCCTCGAGAAGCGGGTTGGAGATCGCACTCTCGGCGGCGACGCGGGCGCGGTCCTGGCCCTCGGCCTCGCCGGTGCCCATCATCGCCTTGCCCATCTCGCCCATCACGGTGCGGATGTCGGCGAAGTCGAGGTTGATCAGGCCGGGCATGACCATCAGGTCGGTGACGCCGCGCACGCCCATGTGCAGCACGTCGTCAGCCATCTTGAAGGCGTCCGCGAAGGTCGTCTTCTCGTTGGCGATCTTGAACAGGTTCTGGTTGGGAATGACGATCAGCGTGTCGACGACCTTCTCGAGCTCGGTGATGCCGAGCTCGGCCGACTGCATGCGCCGCCGCCCCTCGAAGTGGAACGGCTTGGTCACCACGCCGATGGTCAGGATGCCCTGCTCGCGCGCCGCGGCGGCGATCACGGGCGCGGCGCCTGTGCCGGTGCCGCCGCCCATGCCGGCGGTGACGAACACCATGTTGGCGCCGTCGAGCAGCTGCAGGATCTCGGGCAGCGCTTCCTCGGCGGCCTGGCGACCGACCTCGGGACGCGCGCCGGCGCCGAGGCCCTGCGTGATCGTGATGCCGAGCTGGACGCGGCGGTCGGCCAGCGACTGGCCCAGCGCCTGCGCGTCGGTGTTGGCGACGATGAACTCGACGCCCTCGAGCGCCGCGCTGATCATGTTGTTGACGGCGTTGCCGCCCGCACCGCCGACACCGACGACGGTGATCCGCGGCTTAATCTCCGACTCCTTTTGGGGGAGGCTGAGGTTGATGGTCATTGAGCTCTCCACGCAAACGAGGGGTTATTTGCCCGGAGCGACGATGCAGATCCTTGTTGCTTGGAGACCTTTCACCATCGCCGGTTATTCTTCTTTGATTTTCTACAGCCAGTAGGAACTACGGATTCCTACACAACATATTGCCTAAAAGTTATCCCTAATCCAACTGCCAATCCGCCCGATTCGGCTCGAAGGAGTCTCCACAACAGTCGGTTGCGTCTGGGTCGCGGCGTGATTGTGCAGGGCGAAGTTGAGCAGGCCCGCCGCCGCCGAAAAAGCCGGCCCGCCGGTCGAATCCGCGAGCCCGGCGAGACGCAGCGGCCCGCCGGTGCGCACCTTCTTGTTGAGGATCGCCGCAGCGACTTCGGGCACGCCGTCGAGCTGGCAGGCGCCGCCGACGATCACCACCCGTCCGCCCGCCAACTTATCCACACCGCTCGCCTCGAGTCGGCTGCGCACCAGCTCGAACGTCTCCTCGATGCGCGGCCGGATGATGCCGACCAGGATCGAGCGCGGGATGTGGTTGGGCCGCGTGCGGTCCTCCTCGCCGATCAGCGGCACGTCGATGATGTCGTACTCGTCGTTGGGCTTGGCGACGGCGCGGCCGATCTGGGTCTTCATGCGCTCGGCATGGGCGAGCGGCGTCGACAGGCCGCGCGCGATGTCGCGCGTCACGTGCTCGCCGCCCACCGGGATGGTGTCGACGTGCACGAGATGGCCTTCGTAGAAGACGGCGATCGACGTCGTGCCGCCGCCCATGTCGACCAGGGTGACGCCGAGATCGCGCTCGTCGGCGACGAGCGAGCTCAGGCCGGACGCATGCGCCGCCACGACGCGGTCGGCGATCTCGAGATGGGCCCGGCGCACGCACACTTGCAGGTTGCGCATGGCGCCGCTCGCCGCGGTCACGAGATGGACGTCGACGCCCAGCCGCTCGCCGAACATGCCGCGCGCGTCGCGCACCGGCGTGCCGTCGACCGAGTAGCCGATCGCCTCGGAGTGGATGATGTCGCGGTCGGCGGTCTCGGCCGGCAGGTGGATGTGGTGCTGGACCCGCCGGACGTCGCGCTCGCCGATCTCGTGATGGCCGATCGCCACCTCGAGGCTCTGGTTGTGCGAGGCGGCCGAACCGCCGCTGACCCCGACGATGACCTCACGCACGTGCTCGCCGCACATCTCCTCGGCGGTCGACACCGCCGACGAGATGGCGCGCGTCGCCGCCTCCATGTCGACGATGTTGCCCGAGCGCATGCCCAGCGCCGGCTGGTGGCCGATGCCGACGACGCGCAGCCCCTGCCCGTCGATCCGCGCGACGAAGCAGACGACCTTGCTGGTTCCGATGTCCAAAGCGGCGACCACGCCGTTCCTAGTCTTGGCCACGTTGTCCCCCGTCGATCACGCGTACACGGTCCATCGAATCACTCTAGGCCGGCCCCGGCGTCGACTCGCCGGACCGCTTCCTAAGATACAGCTTATCGGGCAGCCTGAGATCGACAATGCCGAACTCGCGCGACAGCAACTTGTATTGCGAATCGAGCTTGGCGAGCTGCTTGAGCGCCGCCACGGCGTCCTCCTCGGGCAGCCAGATCTCGACCTTGTTGTTCAGGATCAGGTTCCAGCGGCGCTGGCCGACCCACACCGCGGCGCGCAGCTGCCGCACCACGTCGGGCTCGTAGGCGAGCAGCAGCAGCAGCTCGCCGACATGCTCGGGCGCGCCGGCGCCGCCCAGCAGCAGCAGGGTCTCGGCGCCGGGCGGCATCCGGCTGGCGCGCACGGTGCGGCCGTCGCGGTCGATCAGCGTGTATTCGCCGCCATTCTGCCAGATGGCGACGGCGCGGCGTTCCTTGAGCGTGACGTAGAGCGTGTCGGGCAGGCGCCGCTCGACGGCCGCGCTGGCCACCCAGTCGATCGCCTCGAGGCGCTGCCGCGCCGCCTGCAGGTCGACGCCGAGCAGCGAATCGCCGGCCTTGACGCCGAGCGCCGCCAGGATCGCCTCCTTCTCGACGTAGTCGCGGCCTTCGACCGTGACGTCGGCCAGCTTGAACGGCGTCACCGCGGCGATCACGGCGTGGCCCGCGGCGTCGAGCTGCTTCTGCGCCTCGACCAGCCAGCCTTCGCGCCACGCCCACCAGCCGGCGCCGCCGCCGCAGCCCAGCAGCAGCACCAGGATGCCGATCAGCATCGGCTGCCGCCAGATCGGCCGGCCAGGCTTGCGCGCCGTCGCGCGCTTCTTGCGGCGATCGTAATCGCGCTTCGGCGCCTCGGGCTTGCGGGTCGGCGCCTTCATGTCGGCCGCCGCGCGTGGTCGATCATCCAGGTCATCAGCTCGGGCCAGCCGATGCCGGCCCAGCGCGCCTGCTCGGGGGCCAGCGACAGCGGCGTCATGCCGGGCTGGGTGTTGACCTCGAGGATCACCAGGCCCTCGGTGCCGGGCAGCGAGTCGTCCCAGCGGAAGTCGGCCCGGCTCAGCCCGCTGCAGCCGAGCGCCTGATGGGCCGTGAGCGCCCAGTGCCGGCACAGCTCGTAGACCTCGGGCGGGATCGGCGCCGGCACCAGGTGCTCGGTCACCCCGTCGGTGTACTTGGCCTCGTAGTCGTAGAAGCGGGTGCGCGGCCGCAGTTCGGTCACCGCCACGGCGCGGTCGTCGAGCACCGCCACCGTGAGCTCGCGGCCCGGCACGAAGCGCTCGACCAGAACCCGGTCGCCGAAGGCGGCCTCGGCCGATTCGACGGCGGCGAGATTGTCGCCCTCGCGCACGATGTGGACGCCGACGCTGGAGCCCTGGTCGATCGGCTTCACGACATACGGCCGCGGCATCGGGTCGCCGAAGGCGAGCGACCGCCGCTCGATCACCACCCCTTCGGCGACGCGCAGGCCCAGCGAGCCGAAGACGTGGCGGGCCATCGACTTGTCCATGGCGAGCGCCGAGGCCAGCACGCCGGAATGGGTGTAGGGGATGGCCAGGATCTCGAGCACGCCCTGGAGGCAGCCATCCTCGCCGTAGCGGCCATGCAACGCGTTGAACACGACGTCGGGACCGCCGCCGCCGGCCGGACGCAGGAAGTCGACGAGGCCACGCAGGTCGCGCTTCACGTCATGTTCGACGACCTCGTAGCCGGCTTCGCGCAGCCCCTCGGCGCAGGCCTTGCCGCTGACCAGCGAGACTTCGCGCTCGGGCGACCAGCCGCCCATCAGCACGGCCACCTTGCGGCTCATGGCGTGCCTCCCGCGGCCGCGGCCGGCTCGCCGAGCCGGCGGATTTCCCACTGCAGCTCGATCCCGGTGGCGGCCAGCACGCGCCGACGCACCTCCTCGCCCAGCGCCTCGATCTCGGCCGCCGTGGCGCCGCCGAGGTTGATCAGGAAGTTGCAATGCTTCTCGGAGACCTGGGCGCGGCCGAGCGTCAGGCCGCGGCAGCCGGCCCGGTCGATCAGCTCCCAGGCGCGATGGCCGGGCGGGTTGACGAAGGTCGAGCCGCCGGTCCGGCTGCGCGGCTGCGAGCCGCTGCGGTTGCTGTCGATCTCGGCGATGCGCCGGGCGATCGCCAGCGGATCGCCGGGGACGGCGCGCAGCCGCACCGAGGTGAAGATCCAGTCGCGCCGCGCGCCGCTGTGACGGTAGCGGAACTCGAAGTGCTCGGCGCCGACCTTGTGACGGCGGCCTTGGCGATCGACCGCCTCGGCCTCGATCAGCACCTGACCCAGCTCGCCGCCATAGGCCCCGGCATTCATGGCGACGGCGCCGCCGATGGTGCCCGGGATGCCGCTCAGGAACTCGAGCCCGGCCAGGCCGTGCTCGCGGGCCGTCAAGGCGACATTGAGGTCGGGCGCCCCGGCGCCGGCGATCACCTCGGCGCCGTCGACCGCGATGGTCGTGAAGCCGCGCAGCAGGCGGACCACGACGCCCCGGATGCCGCCGTCGCGCACCAGCAGGTTGGAGCCGACTCCCAGCACGGTCACCGGCACGTCGGCCGGCAGCGCCTCCAGGAAACCCGCCAGGTCGTCGACGTCGGCCGGCCGGAACAGGACCTCGGCCGGGCCGCCGGTGGCGAACCAGGTCTGCGGGCCGAGCGGCGCGTCGGCGGTCAGCCGGCCGCGCGGCCGTGGCAACCGGTCGATCAGGTGCGGCTGGGCGGTCGCCAGGGCCATCATGCGGCCGAACCGCCGTCGTTGGCGACGGCGCGCAGGCCGGCCTGCTCGGCCGCGAGCTGCTGCAGCTGCCCCGGCAGGGCGTGCGCCCAGCTGGTGATGTTGCCGGCGCCGAGGAAGATCACGACGTCGCCGGGGCGGGCGATCTTCCAGATCAGGCCCGGCAGGTCGCCCGGCCCCTCGAGGGCCGCCGCGTCGCGATGGCCGGCGCGCTGCACCAGGCTCACCAGCAGGTCGCGGTTGATGCCCTCGATCGGCGTCTCGCCGGCGGCGTAGACGTCGGCGATCAGCACCGTGTCGGCATCGCCGAAGCAGGTCGCGAAGTCGGCCTTGAGCGAGGCCAGCCTCGTGTAGCGGTGCGGCTGCATCACGGCGATCACCCGCCCCGTGCCGCCATAGGCCTGGCGGGCGGCGCGCAGCACGGCGACGATCTCGACCGGATGATGGCCGTAGTCGTCGATCACCGTGATCCCGTGCGCCTCGCCGGTCTTGGTGAACCGGCGCTTGACCCCGGTGAACGAGCCCAGCGCCCGCCGGATGGTCTCGTCGCCCAGACCCATCTCCTGCGCGACGGCGATGGCGGCCAGCGCGTTCTGCACGTTGTGCTGGCCGAACATCGGCAGGCGCAGCCCGGAGATCACCCGCGACTCGTTGGTGGCGCGGCTCTCGACCATGACGTCGAAGTCGGCGCCGCCGCGGTCGAGGCGTAGGTTCACGGCGCGCACGTCGGCGCCGGCGCCCAGGCCGTAGGTCACGATGCGGCGGTCGGCGACCCGGGGGATCAGCGCCTGCACCTCGGGGTGATCGAAGCACAGCACGGCGAAGCCGTAGAACGGGATGTTCTCGATGAAGCGCACGAAGGCCTCGCGCAGCGCATCGAACGTGCCATAGTGCTCGAGATGCTCGGGGTCGACATTGGTGACGACGGTGATCACCGACGGCAGGCGCAGGAAAGAGCCGTCGGATTCGTCGGCCTCGACCACCATCCAGTCGCCGCCGCCCAGGCGGGCATTGGTGCCGTAGGCGTTGATGATGCCGCCGTTGATGACCGTGGGGTCGAGCCCGCCGGCATCGAGCATGGCCGCCACCATCGAGGTGGTCGTCGTCTTGCCGTGCGTGCCGCCGATCGCCACCGACCATTTGAGGCGCATCAGCTCGCCCAGCATCTCGGCGCGCCGCACCACCGGCAGCAGGCGGGCGCGGGCGGCCAGCACTTCGGGATTGTCCTTCTTCACGGCGCTCGACACCACGACCACCGAGGCGCTGCCGAGATTGTCGGCGCGATGGCCGATCGCGACCTTGATGCCGAGCTCGCCGAGACGCCGCGTGTTGGCGCTTTCGGCGACGTCGCTGCCCTGGACCTTGTAGCCCAGATTGTGCAGCACCTCGGCGATGCCGGACATGCCGATGCCGCCGATGCCGACGAAGTGCAAAAGTCCGATATCGAGCGGCAGTGCCCTCATGCGGCGACTCCTGCAGGCTGGGAAACGAGACCCGTCAGCTCGCCGACCACGTCGGCGAGGCGGGCGGCGGCATCGGGACGGCCGGCGGCGGATGCCGCGGCGGCCAGGTCGGCGAGACGGCGCGGCGCCGCCAGCAGTTCGGCAAGCCGGCTGGCGAGCGCCTCGGCCGTGAAGTCGGCATGCGGCAGCACCAGGCAGGCGCCGGCGGCCTCGAAGGCGCGGGCATTGGCGGTCTGGTGGTCGTCGGTCGCATGGGGATACGGCACCAGGATGGAGGGACGGCCGACCGCCGCCAGCTCGGCCACCGTCGAGGCGCCGGCCCGGCCGATCACCAGGTGCGCCGCCGCCAGCCGCTGCGGCAGGTCGACGAAGAACGGCGCCAGCTCGGCGACCGCGCCGAGCCGCTGGTAACGCTCGCGGACCGCCGCCAGGTCCTCCGGGCGGCACTGCTGGACGAGGCGCAGCCGCGCGCGCAGCGCCTCGGGCAGCCGGGCGACGGCGTCGGGCACGACCTGGCTGAACGAGGCGGCACCTTGGCTGCCGCCGAACACCAGGAGATCGACGACCCGTCCGGGCTCCGGCGGCCGATAGGCCAGCCCGCGCAACGCCCGTACCGTGTCGCGCACCGGGTTGCCGACCAGCCGCAGGCGCGGGTCGCCGTCGGCGACGTGCCGGGTGCGCGGGAACGACGTGGCGATGCGGCCGACGCCGCCCAGCACCAGTCGATTGGCCTTGCCGAGAACCGCGTTCTGCTCGTGCAGGAGCGCCGGCAGCCGACGCAGCCGGGCCGCCACCATGGTCGGCACGGAGGCATAGCCGCCGAATCCCACGACGGCGCTGGGCGCCAGCCGGCCGAGCGCCCGCCAGGCGTCGAACAGCCCGAGGCCGAGCAGCCCGAGACCCGCCAGCTTCTTGCCGAGGCCGCCGCTCGGGCTGGCCGAGCGGATGTAGTGGATCGGCCGCCGGGCCAGGGCCCCCTGCCACTGGCGGCCGCGCGCATCGGTGATCAGGGCGAACGGCACGCCGCGCGCCTCGAGCTCGCCGGCCAGCGCCTCGGCCGGGAACACATGCCCGCCCGTGCCGCCGGTCGCCAGGACCACCGGACCGAGGGTCCCCGGATCGCGCGCCGCCGTCATACGACCTCCCGCAAGCCGGCGTGCTCGCGGGTCAGCGACAGCATCATGCCGACGCACAGCGCCATCGCCAGCGCCGACGAGCCGCCATAGGAGATGAACGGCAAGGTCATGCCCTTGGCCGGGATCAGCTGGATGGTCGAAGCCATGTTGATGACGGCCTGCAGGCCGAACTGTACGCCGAGGCCGGTGGCCGCCAGGGTGATGAACAGGCTGGTCTCGCGCGAGGCGCGCGACAGCGAACGCAGGGTGACGAAAGCGAACAGGCCGAGGATCATCAGGCAGACCACCAGGCCGAACTCCTCGCCGGCCACGGCCATGATGAAGTCGGTGTGGGCGTCGGGCAGCTGCGCCTTGACGGTGCCCTCGCCCGGCCCGCGGCCGAAACCGCCGCCGTTCATGAAGGCCTCGAGCGAGGTGTTGACCTGATAGTTGTCGCCCGACGAGGGGTCGAGGAAGCGGTCGAAGCGGCTGCGCACGTGGTTGAACATGAAATAGGCGCCGACCAGGGCAGCGGCGCCGCCGATCACGCCGAAGCCGGCGACCCACATCGGCAGGCCGACCACGAAGAGCTGCGCCGCCCACACCGTGGCGACGACGATGCTCATGCCGAGATCGGGCTGCAGCACGAGCAGCGCCAGGACGCCGCCGACCAGCAGGGTCGACATGATGTAGCCCGGGGCTCGCCGCTCGGTGCGGCTCTGCGCCAGCAGCCAGGCCGAGATCACCGCCAGGCTGGGCTTGACGAACTCCGATGGCTGAACGCTCGACAGGCCGGGCACGGCGATCCAGCGCCGCGCGCCCTTGATCTCGACCCCGATGACGAAGGTCGCCGCCAGCAGCAGCACGCTGCCGCAGAACACGATCAGGGCCAGCCGCCGCACGTGGCGTGGCGAGGTGAGCGAGATCGCCAGCATGACCAGCAGCGCGAGCGGCAGGAACAGGAACTGGCGCTTGGCGAACAGGAACGAGTCGGCGCCGATGCGCTCGGCGGCCGGCGGCGAGGCGGCGAGCGTCAGAAGCACGCCGAACGCCATGATGCCGAGGATGGCGCCCAGCGACCAGCGATCGACGGTCCACCACCATTGGCCGATGACGCTGCGGTCGTCGCGCGGAACCTGGATCACGCCGCTCTCCCTAGGCTGGTCGCTCCCGGCAAGGCGCGGGCCATGGCCCGGAAGGCGTCACCGCGATGCTCGTAGCTGTTCCACTGATCCCACGAGGCGCAGGCCGGCGACAGCAGCACGACGGCGCCGTCCGCCGCTTCGCGTTGCGCCAGAACGTGCGCCGCGTCGAGCGCCCGCTGCAGGTCGCCGCAGCGGCTGTAGGGCACCCTGCCCTCGAGCTGGCCGGCGAACAGTTCGGTCGCCTCGCCGATCAGGAAGGCATGGCGGATGCGGTCGAACCACGGCGCCAGCGGCGCCACGCCGCCTTCCTTGGCCTGGCCGCCGAGGATCCAGAAGATATCGCGATAGGACGACAGGGCCCGCGCCGTGGCGTCGGCGTTGGTCGCCTTGCTGTCGTTGACGTAGACGACCTTGCCGACCGCGGCGACCTGCTCCTGGCGGTGCGGCAGGCCGGGATAGGATCGCAGGCCGGCCACGATCGCCTCGCGCGGCACGCCGAGCCAGCGGCAGGCCGCCCAGGCGCAGGCGGCATTCTGCGCGTTGTGGTCGCCCGGCAAGGTCGGCACGTCGGCGAAATCGACGACGTAGCCGTCGGCGTCGACGAGCTTGCCGGCACGGTAGGACACCCCGCCGGCCACCGGCTTCTCGAGCTGAACGGGGACCGCGGTGACGCCCGATCGGCCGGCAATCTTGCGATACGCCTCGCGCGACGGCGCGTCGTCGATTCCGATCACGGCGCAATCGCCGGGGCGCTGGCGGGCGAAGACGTTCTCCTTGGCGGCGACGTAGCCGGCGAGATCGCCGTGCCGGTCGATATGGTCCGGCGTGATGTTGAGCCACACCGCGACATGCGCCCGGAAGGTCGCCAGCAGCTCGAGCTGGTAGGACGACAGCTCGAGCACGTAGAGCCCGCCGGCGCCGCTCGGCGCCAGATCGAGCGCGCCGCGCCCGATGTTGCCGCCGACCTCGCAGGCGAGGCCGGCACCGGACAGGATGTGGCCGATCAGCGCCGTGGTGGTCGACTTGCCGTTGGTCCCGGTGATGGCGACGAAGCGCGCCTCGGGCTGGGCCCGGGCCAGCAGCTCGACGTCGCACAGGATCGGCTTGCCGGCCGCGCGGGCCGCGGCGGCGACGGGATGCGGCCGCGGCAGCAGGTTGGGAATGCCCGGGCTGATGATCAGCGCCGTCGCCCGCGTCCAGTCGAGAGCGGCCGGCTCTACCACGGTCGCGCCGAGCGCGGCGGCGGCGGCGCGGGCCGGCGCATTGTCGTCCCAGACCTGGCAATCGATGCCGGCCGCCCTCAACGCACGCACCGTCGCCAGTCCCGAGCGCGCGAGGCCCAGGACGACGAACGAGGAGCCCTTGAGGACGGCGAGGTCGATCATCGGCTCACCGCAGCTTCAGGGTGGCGAGGCCGGCCATCGCCAGGATGGCGGCGATGATCCAGAAGCGGAACACGATGGTCGGCTCGGACCAGCCCTTCTGCTCGAAATGGTGATGCAGCGGCGCCATGCGAAAGACCCGCCGGCCGGTCCACTTGTACGACATGACCTGGACGACCACCGAGGCCGTCTCGAGCACGAACAGGCCACCGACGATGGCCAGCACGATCTCGTGCTTGGTGACGACGGCCACCGTGCCCAGCGCACCGCCGATCGCCAGCGAGCCGGTGTCGCCCATGAACACCTGCGCCGGCGGCGCGTTGAACCACAGGAAGCCCAGGCCGGCGCCGATCAGGGCCGAGAGCAGGACCGCGAGCTCGCCGGCGCGCGGGATGTGGTGCAGGTAGAGGTAGTTGGTCAGCACGGTGTTGCCGACCACGTAGGCGATCAGGCCGAACACCGCCGAGGCCATGATGACAGGTCCGATCGCCAGGCCGTCGAGCCCGTCGGTGAGGTTCACGGCGTTCGAGGCGCCGACCATGACCAGCACCGAGAACAGCAGGAATCCCACCAGTCCGAGCGGCAGCAGCACGTCCTTGAAGAACGGCAGCGCCATCATGTAGCGCAGGTTGCCCGGCGAGGCCTGGGCGATGAACCAGGCCGCGATGCAGGCGGCGATCACCGACACCAGCAGCTTGAGCTTGCCCGGCACGCCCTTGGGATTGCGCTTGGTGACCTTGAGGAAGTCGTCCCAGAAGCCGACGGCGCCGAAGGTCAGGGTGACGCCGAGCACGATCCAGACATAGCGGTTGGTGAGATCGGCCCACAGCAGGGTGGCGACCGTCGTGGTGATCAGGATCAGCAGGCCGCCCATGGTCGGCGTGCCCTTCTTGTTCAGCAGGTGGCTGGCCGGGCCGTCCTCGCGGATCGGCTGGCCCTTGCCCTGCTTGCTGCGCAGCCAGCGGATCAGCCGGCCGCCGATCAGGAAGCTCAGCACCAGGGCGGTCAGGAACGCCGCGATCGACCGGAAGGTCAGGTACCGGAAGAGATTGAACGGCCCGAACAGATCGGCCAGCGGGAAGAGCAGGTTGTAGAACATTCAGGCCGCCGCCCCTTCACGCTGGTCGCCGCACGCCGCGAGGATGGCGTCGACCACCACCTTCATGCGCGTGCCGAGCGACCCCTTGACGGCCACCACGTCGCCCGGCCGCAGCGCCGCGGCCACCTCGCCGGCGATCGCCGCCGAGTCGGGACGGTGCAGGCGGGCCTGCGACGCGGGCAGTGCGGCATCGAGGGCGCGCATATGGGGGCCGCACAGGAACACCAGGGCGGCGCCGCTGGCCGCGACGGCGTCGGCCAGCCCGGCATGGAGGGCGTCGGCAGCCTCGCCGAGCTCGCGCATGTCGCCCAGCACCAGCAGCCGCCGCGCGCCGGCCTGCGGCCGGGTACGCGCCAGCACGGCCAGCATGGCGCGCACCGACACCGGGTTGGCGTTGTAGCTCTCGTCGATCAGCTCGACCGTGCCGCCGGAGAGCGTCAGGCGACGCCGTGCGCCTCGACCGGGCGATGCGCCGACGGTGGCGAGCGTCGCGGCGGCCCGCCCGACGTCGGCGCCCAGCGCCTCGACCACGGCCAACGCCGCGACGGTGTTGATCACCCAGTGCTCGCCTGCCGCGCCCAGCCGATACTCCAGTCGCCGACCGTGGATCGAGGCGACGACGTCGCTGCCGTCGTCGCGCAGCGCGC
Organism: Reyranellaceae bacterium; assembly: GCA_046349275.1. Classification (GTDB taxonomy): domain Bacteria; phylum Pseudomonadota; class Alphaproteobacteria; order Reyranellales; family Reyranellaceae; genus Reyranella. The sequence goes on from JAXMCN010000013.1 coordinate 135,593, forward strand.
AGTCGATCAGACGGGCGTCGGCCGCCGCATGCCGGCCAAAGCTCGCGACCCGCGCCACGCCGCGGCGCCTTGCATGCCCGAGCAGGCGCTCGTAGTGGCGGCTGTCACGATTGAGAACCGCCACGGCATCGCCCGCCATGCCGTCGAACAGGCACGCCTTCTCGTCGGCGATCGCCTCCTCGCTGCCCATGTGGCCGATATGGACCGGGCCGACGTTGGTGATCACGCCGACATGGGCCTCGACCTGGCGGGCCAGCGGCTCGATCTCGCCGGGATGGTTCATGCCGATCTCGAACACGCCGTAGCGTGCCTCGCGCGGCAGGCGGGCGAGGCTGATCGGTACGCCGACATGGTTGTTGTAGCTGGCGGCGCTGGCGGAGGTCTCGGCCTGGGCCGCCAGCATCGCGCGCAGGGCATCCTTGGTGCTGGTCTTGCCGACCGAGCCGGTGATGCTGGCGATGCGCGCCGGGCTGCGCCGGCGCGCCGCGCGGCCGAGCTCGACCAGCGCCGTCATCGTGTCGGGCACGCGGACCAGGGGCCCGGCCACGCCCGGCACGTCGCGCGAGACGACGGCTGCCGCCGCGCCGCGCCGCAGCGCCTCGGCGACGTAGCCGTGCCCGTCGGTCGTTTCGCCGCTCAGCGCGAAGAACAGGTCGCCCGGGGCCACGGCGCGGCTGTCGAAGGTCGCGCCGTTCGCCGTGAACGGCGCCGTGATCGCCGCCGCGGTCATCGCGCCGGCCACTTCCGCCGAGGTCCACAGCGCGCTCATGGCCGGCTCTCCGCGAGTTCGCGCGCCACCGCGGCATCGTCGAACGGATGAGTCACGCCCTTCATCGTCTGCCCGGTCTCGTGCCCCTTGCCGGCGATCAGCAGCAGGTCCTCCGCGCCGGTCAGCGCCGCCATGCCCTGCGCGATGGCGGCGCCGCGACCGTCCGCGACCTCGATCCAGTTGCGCCGCCCGGCGGGAATGCCGCGCACGATCTCGGCGCGGATCGCCTCCGGTTCCTCGCTGCGCGGATTGTCGTCGGTCACCAGCGTGAGGTCGGCGAGCCGGGTGGCAATCTCGCCCATCACGGGCCGCTTGGCGCGATCGCGATCGCCGCCGCAGCCGAACACCACGACCAGCCGGCCGCGCGCGAAGGGCCGCAACGTGGCCAGCACGGTGGCCAAGGCCTCGGGCTTGTGCGCGTAGTCGACGTAGATCGGCGCGCCGGTGCGGTGGCGGGCGACGAGTTGCAGCCTCCCCGGGGCGCCGTCGACATCGGCCAGCGCCGCCGCCGCCCGCAGCGGATCGCTTCCGGTCGCCACCGCGAGGCCGAGCGCGCCCAACGCGTTGGAGGCCTGGAAGCCGCCGACCAGGGGCAGGTCGATCTCGAGACGACGGCCCAGCACCTCGAGCTCGAGATGCTGGCCGTCCGGCCGCGGACGATCGGCGACCAGCCGCAGCTCGCGGCCGCCGGCGCCGTAAGTCCAGGCCTGCAGGCGGCGGGCCGCGCAGGCTTCGAGCAACTGCTGCGCACGGTCGCTGTCGGCATTGACGATCGCCGTGCCGGAGGCCGGCAGGAGTTCCGTGAACAGACGAGCCTTCGCCGCGAAATAGGCGTCCATCGAGGCGTGATAGTCGAGATGCTCGTGCGTGAGGTTGGTAAAGCACGCGGCCGACAGCCGCAGCCCATCCAGGCGGTGCTGATCCAGACCGTGGCTGGATGCCTCGATGGCGAGATGCGTCACGCCTTCGTGCGCCAAGATTGCCAGATCCTCGTGCAGCTGGACCGGGTCGGGCGTCGTGAGACCCGCCGGACGGCCGAAACCCGACGACAAGATTCCGAGGGTCCCGACACTGGCGGCCTGGTGGCCGAGCCGGCTCCAGATATGGCGCAGGAAGTACACGGTCGAGGACTTGCCGTTGGTGCCGGTCACCGCCGCAATGGTCGTCGGTTGAGCACCGCAGAACGCGGCTGCCATCAGGGCGAGGCGGCGGCGCGGGTTGTCGTCGCGCACCACCATGACCGAAGGGCCGAGCGGCGGAAGATTTGTTTTTGACGACGCCAAGATGGCGACGGCACCACGCTGAACCGCCTCGGCGATGAACGACGCACCGTCCTGGTGCGTCCCGGCCAGCGCGGCGAACAGGAAGCCGGGCCGAACCTTGCGGGAGTCGAGCGTCAGACCGGCGATGTCCGGATCCTGGCTGCCCCGCGTGCTGGTGGGCATGAGCTCACTCAGCAGCAATTCGGCCGGCTCCCGCTGGGGGCGCCGCCGCTGTCTGGTTGGGCGCTGGCCGCACCGGCAAGGCCTTGCGCGGCTCTTGCGGACCGGTGCGATGGCGGCTGGACTGAGCCTGCGGCGCCACCGTCGGCGCCGGCACGGGGATCGAGGCGATCTCGATCGGGGCCAACCCCTCCTTCAGGTCGCGCGGCAGGATGCCATACAGCGACACGATGTTCTCGACGATCGTCTTGACGCTGGGCGCCGCGACCATGCCGCCAGTTGCGTAGCCGCCGGTCTCGGCGATGCCCTTGGGCTCGTCGATCGACACCTGGACGACGAACTTCGGGTCGTTCATCGGGAACATGCCGACGAACGAGCTGATCAGCGCCTTCTGACGGTAGCCGCCGCGCGACGGCTTCTCGGCCGTGCCGGTCTTGCCGCCGACCTCGTAGCCGGGCACGTCGGCCTTCTTGCCGGTGCCCTCGACCACGTTCAGGCGCAGCAGCTGGCGCATCATGACCGAGGTCTTCTGCTGGATGACCCGCTTGCCCGGATCGCTGCCCGGGGCGCGCTTGATCAGGCTCGGCTGATAGAGAACGCCGCCATTGACCACGGCCGCCGATCCGGTGGCGAGATGCAGCGGCGTCACCGACATGCCGTGCCCGAAGGCGATGGTCATGGCGCTGATGGTCATCCAGTGGCGCGGATAGAGCGGCGCCGCCAGCTCGGTGAGCTGCGTGGTCAGCGGCTTCAGGAAGCCGATCTTGTCGAAGAAGGCGCGCTGGGTGTCGATGCCCATCGCCACCGCCATCTTGGCCGAGGCGATGTTCGAGGAGTACTTGAACAGCTCGGGCACGTTGAGCGGCCGGCGCTGCGGATGGTCGTCGTTGATCGTGAAGCGGTCGATGCGGATCGGCGACGTGGCGTCGAACACGCTGCTCATCGTCACCTTGCCGGTGTCGAGGGCCATCGCCGTGTTGAAGATCTTGAAGGTCGAGCCCTGCTCGTAGACGCCGAGCGTGGCGCGATTGAACAGCGCCTCGTTGGTGATCGTCTTGGCGCTGTTGGGATCGTAGGTCGGCAGCGAGGCCATGGCGAGGATCTCGCCGTTGGTCGCGTCCATCACGACGGCGGTGGCGCCGATCGCGGAGAACTTCTGGACGGCATGGGCGAGCTCGCGCTCGAGCATGCGCTGCAGCCGCAGGTCGATCGCCAGCTGCACGACCTCGCCGCTCTGGAGCTGCTGGTCGAAGAAGCGCTCGACGCCGGCCAGGCCGACATTGTCGACGCTGGCATAGCCGACGACGTGCGCCGCCGCCGTGCCCTGCGGGTAGATGCGCCGCTCCTCGGCCTGGAACTCGAGCCCGGGAATGCCCAGGCGGTTGACCCGGTCGTGCTCGCGCGGGCTCAGGCCGCGCTTGATCCACACGAAGGTCTGGTCGCCTTCCAGCTTCTCGCGCAGGCTGTCGTACTTGAGATCGGGCAGCGCCGCCACGATCTTGCGCGCCGCGTCCTGCGGATCGACCAGCAGCCGCGGGTTGACGAAGGCCGACATCACCGGCACCGACGTCGCGAGCACCAGCCCGTTGCGGTCGACGATGTCGGCGCGCTCGGACTGGATCGTGCCGCCGCGCGCCGCGACGCGCTGGGTCGGCTCGCCGCCGTCGCGCAGCAGCGACACGTAGGCCATGCGCAGGCCGACCGCGCAGAAGATCATCACGAAGATCACCGAGGCGATCGTCAGGCGCTGACGCGCGGTCTCCTGCACGTCGCCCTTGAGGCGCTCCTTGGCGGAGCCGTAACGCGCGCCGGGCGCCGCGTTTGCCGCGCGGCCGGATCGGGCGAGGCAGATTTGCGCCAGAACCTCACCGACGACCCCCTTCGTTTCTCGAGAGGATTTCGTCGATGCTTATGGCCGCACTCTGGCCTTCACCAACCGGACCCGAAGTAACCGGCTCTTCGATTTTCGCCGGTCGAGGGGGCGTCGTGGGCCCGGTTGAACGCCCTGGAAGAGGTGCGGAGGCCGGCGAGGGGCTGCCGGCCTCCGCTGCGCCACGACCACCACCGGGCAAAGCCGACGAGGGGACGTCGTTGCCCGTTCGTGGGGGGGAAGGGAGTGGTGGATCGCGACGCAAGGGGGATGACGGTGACTTGAGCGAATCGAGACGGATCACCTGGTTCACGGACGCCGAGTCGAGCTGCAGGTACTTGCCCGCCAGCCGCTCGATACGCTCCGCTTCGTTCAGATGAGCCCATTCCACGCGCAGGATGTGCGTGGCCTGCTGGCTCTCGATGATCTTCTGATTGGTGCGATCGATCTTCTCCTCGAGATCCTGCACCTTATACTTGACAGTGAAAAGACCAACCGCCGTGGCGACGGCGGCAATCGACCAGAACAGGAGACCGCGGTGGATCATGCGCGGCCTCCGAGCTTCTCGGCGACCCGCAGCCGCGCCGACCGGGCGCGCGGGTTGGCGGCGACCTCATCGGCCGAGGGCACGATCGGCTTGCGGGTCAGGTCGTGCAGAGTGGCGGGCCGCGCCGTGCTGGGCGGCACGTGCCGCGACGGCGCCGGAACACGGCCCGAGCGCTCGCGCACGAAGCTCTTGACCGCCCGGTCCTCGAGCGAATGGAACGACACGACGGCCAGGCGGCCGCCCGGCGCCAGCACCTGCTCGGCCGCGGCGAGGCCGCGCTCGAGCTCGCCCAGCTCGTCGTTCACGGCGATCCGCAGCGCCTGGAAGGTCCGGGTCGCCGGATCGCTCTCGTCGCGGCCCTGTGGCCCGACGGCCCGGCGGACGATCTCGGCCAGCTCGCCCGTCGTCTCGATCCGCTTGACCTGGCGCGCGCCGACGATCGCACGGGCGATGCGGCGGCTCTTGCGCTCCTCGCCGTAGCGCCACAGGACGTCCGCCAGCTCCGCCTCGTCGGCGTCGTTGACGAGATCGGCGGCCGAGCGGCCGCTGCGATCCATGCGCATGTCGAGCGGGCCGGAAGCGCGGAACGAGAAGCCGCGCTCGGGGCGGTCGAGCTGCATCGACGAGACGCCGAGGTCGAGGGCGACGCCGTCGACCGCCGCCACGCCCTCGGCGGCCAGGATCTCGGCCATGTCGCCGAAGCGGCCCTCGATGAGGCGCAGCCGCGGCGCATAGCGGGCTTCGAGGCCGCGCCCGGCGGCGATCGCGTCCGGGTCGCGGTCAAGGGCGATGACCTCGCACGGCGCGCGGTCGAGCATCTCCTGGCTGTAGCCGCCGGCGCCGAAGGTGCCGTCGACGTAACGGCCGCCGGCGCGCGGCTGCAGAGCCTCGACGACCTCGTGCTTGAGGACGGGAACGTGCGGGACGGTCATGGCTCGCCGGCCCCCAGGCCGCGCACGAAGGCGGCCAGCCGCTCGCGGTCGACGGAACGCCGGGCCTGCCAGCGCTCCGGATTCCACAGCTGGAACTTGTCTCCCTTGCCGACCAGCATCACCCCGGCCGCGACATCGAGTTCGTCGGCGAACTCGCTGGGCAGCACGAAACGGCCATCGGGCTCCAGGGGGATCGTGCGGGCGCTCGCCGACAGGAAGCCGGCCGGGTCGAATTCCTCGTCGTCCAGCGCCACCTTGAGGGCACCCTTGGGGCCCAGGGCCTCGGCACGCAGCCGCTCGAGCATGGCATCGAAGCCGGCACGCGAGTTGCCGTTCACGACCCCCTGCAAGTTCGGCGAATGATACAGCACGAAAGCGCCTCGATCGTCGGTCGGCAACTCGTCGCGAAAGGCGGCGGGCAGCAGGACCCGGCCTTTCTTGTCGAGCTTGATCAGGATCTCGGACCGGAATGCCACGGGCCCGTTCCCCCTGCGTCCCGCCGCAGGGGCCCCACGCTCCTGCGTATGACTGCCACGGGATGAGATGGGATATCATGGGATACCCAGGGACGCAATATTCAATGCGAGGAATCGCGAGAGACTATAACCTTGTTAGCAGGCAATAGGTATAGTGGTCCCCCACCGGCCAGTCGCAAGAAATTGTGGATATCCCCCTACGGGGGGAAGGGAGTCAGACGGCCTGTAAGCCGGGTTCTGTCCTCGCCGATGGCGATGGATGGCCATTCCTCTGGGACGCCCGTCACCGAGCGCCTCGCGCGACCGACCCGGGCGGCGACGCGGAAACACCGCTGCCGGTCGCCCGGCGTGCCGCCCCTATTTGGTCTTGCTCCCGGTGGGGTTTGCCATGCCGCTTCCGTTGCCGGTCGCGCGGTGGGCTCTTACCCCACCGTTTCACCCTTGCCTGCGGCGAACCGCCGGCGGTCTGTTCTCTGTGGCACTTTCCCTGGGGTCGCCCCCGCCGGACGTTATCCGGCACCGTGTCTCCGTGGAGCCCGGACTTTCCTCGCAACCGCGGTCGCCCGCGACGGCGCGGCCATCCAGCCGTCTGACCCGACGGCTAGCTACGGCCTGCCGCCGACCTGGTCAAGCAGGTCGGCCAGCAGCGCTCGCGTCTGGTCGTCGGCCAGACCGTCGGCCCGCGCCGGCCGATAGCGGCGCTGGAACGCCGCCACGACGTCGCCGGCCGCGACCTCGCGAGGCGGCGTGTAGCCGAAGCGCTCGAGCGCCGCCGACACATCGCCCGCCAGCACCCGGTCCTCGCCGCGCGGCCACAGGCCGAGGCCGTGGCCCGCGAGGATCCGCCAGGGAAAGCGCAGGCCCGGGTCGATCTTGCGCCGCGGCGCCACGTCGGAATGGCCGACGACGTTGCGCGGCACGATCGCCGGATGGCGACCGACGATGCTTCCGGCGAGCGCAATCAGGGCCTCGATCTGCCGCGCCGGATAGTCGTGGCGGTCGCCATGGAGATTGACGATCTCGATGCCGATCGACGTCGCGTTGAGGGCCTCCCTGCCCCGCCACCACGAGCGGCCGGCGTGCCAGGCGACGCGTTCCTCGGGTACCAGGCGATAAACCGTGCCGTCCTCGGCCAGCACATAGTGGGCGCTGACCCGCTGAGCGCGCCCCCCGTCGCGCAGGATGTCGAGCGACTCGCGCAGCGGCAGTTCGGTGTAGTGCAGGACCAGCACGTCGATCGCGGCCCCCTCGGGGCGCGGCGCATGGTTGGGCGAGGGAAGCTCGACCGGCACCGTCGCTGGCCGCAGCGTCAGGCCGGCACGCGGCCGCGCTCGCGGCGCAGACGGTCGTAGGCATCGTTGATCAGGGCAAGCTTGCGATTGGCGAGCGCGATCGCCTCCTCGGGCAGGCCTTGGGCGATCAGGCGATCGGGATGATGGGCGCGCACCTGGCGCAGCCACGCCTCGCGGATCTGCTCGTCGGTCGCCAGCGGATCGATGCCGAGAACGACGCAGGGCTCGCAATCGAAGACGCCCAGCGCCGCCGCCTTGGCCCGCTCGAAGCGTCCGCTGTCGAGGCCGAACAGGCGGGCCACCCGGGTCAGGTAGTCGGCCTCGGGCGCATCGACCTTGCCGTCCGACCGGGCGATCTCGAACAGCCCCTCGAGGACGTTCTCGAGAATCTCCGGGGCATCGGGGAAGAGGGCCGCGATCTGCCGCGCGTAGGTCTCGTAGCCGGCGACGTCGCGCTGGGCGAGGTTGAAGAAGCGCTCGACATTGCGCTCCTCGCCGGGCGGCACGTGGAAGATCCTGCGGAACGCCTCGACCTCCACCGGCTTCACCTCGCCGTCGGCCCGCGCCATCTTGGCGGCCAGCGCGATGACGCCGATCGTGAAGCCGACCTGGCGCAGGCCGGGATGGGCCCCGCCTTCTTCGCTCGCGGCCGGCGGCCGTCCGAGCAGCGCGCCGAGCGATTCGCCGTTGGCGAGCCGGGTCGCAGCGTCGACGATTCTCTCCCACACGGTCATGGCGTTCCCGCTACCGCCCCTCGCCTAAAGGATCAAGGCGCCGATCGCCACCCCGGCCAGCAGCCCCAGCGCCAGGCGCCGGTAGAAGCCCTCGCTGGCCAGGGGAAACAACTTGCCGCCGATCACCGCGCCCAGGATCACCGCCGGCGCAAGCGCCAGCGCCTGCAGCAGGGTGCCGCCGCCCACCAGTCCGCGCCCCGCGAAGGCGGCCAGGGCGGCGAGGTCGACGAACACGAAGTAGGTCGTGAGGTTGGCGCGGACCCGGGTCACGGTCTCGGGTCCCGCCAGGTAATAGAAGGCGATCGGCGGACCGGCCATCCCGGACAGGCCGTTGAGGAAGCCGCTGCTTGCGCCCGCGGCCAGGGTGGTCCAGCGCCGCGGCTGGCCGGCGAAGCGCCAGCCGCTGGCCAGCAGCAGCACCGCCGCCAGCACGATGGCCGAGATGGCCCAGCGCATCGCCGCCGGCTCGGCCACGGTGAGCACCAGGGTGCCGACCGGCACGGCGGTGGCGGCGCCGAGCAGCAGCAGCCCGATGCGGCGCCAGTCGACCAGGGCGAGCACGCCCGGCACCACCGGCAGGGCGACGACGATCTCGAGCAGCAGGCACAGCACGACGCCGACCGCGGGGCCGTAGAGGGCGGAGAAGACCGGGGTCATCATCATGGCGGCACCGAACCCGGCGAATCCGCGCACCATGCCTGCAATGCAGGCCGTCAGGGTGCAGACGAGGAAGGCGGGGGACAGCAGGTCGGGCATGCCCGACGCTAGCATTGTCGCCGCCGCGCGCGACCATCATATAATGCCGGCCATGGCCCGAAAGAATCTCGCCGTCTCGTCCGTGCCGCTGCTGATGCCGTACATCCAGCGACGGCCGGAGAAGGTCGGCGGCAAGCCGTTCAAGCTGGTTTCCGAGTACACGCCGGCCGGCGACCAGCCGGCGGCGATCGGCCAGCTGATCGAGGGCGTCCAGGGCGGCGAGCGCGACCAGGTGCTGCTGGGCGTCACCGGCTCGGGCAAGACCTTCACGATGGCCAACGTGATCGCCTCGCAGGGCCGGCCGGCCCTGGTGCTGGCGCCCAACAAGACGCTGGCGGCGCAGCTCTACGGCGAGATGAAGGGCTTCTTCCCGGACAACGCCGTCGAGTACTTCGTGTCGTACTACGACTACTACCAGCCCGAAGCCTACGTGCCGCGCACCGACACCTTCATCGAGAAGGATTCGTCGATCAACGAGCAGATCGACCGCATGCGCCACTCGGCGACGCGCGCCCTGATGGAGCGCGACGACGTGGTGATCGTCGCCTCGGTGTCGTGCATCTACGGAATCGGGCCGCTCGAGAACTATCAGGCCATGACCTTCCGCCTGGGCAAGGGCGAGAAGGTCGACCGCTCGACCTTGCTGCGCCGCTTCGTCGAGCAGCAGTACAAGCGCAACGACAACGCCTTCCAGCGCGGCACCTTCCGGGTGCGCGGCGACACCGTCGACCTGTTCCCGGCCCACTACGAGGACAAGGCCTGGCGCATCGAGATGTTCGGCGACGAAATCGAGTCGATCGTCGAGTTCGACCCGCTGACCGGCGAGAAGACGGCGACCCTCGGCGACATCGTGGTCTATGCCAACAGCCACTACGTGACGCCGCGGCCGACCATGCAGCACGCCATTCAGCAGATCAAAACCGATCTCAAGCAGCGGCTCGACGAGTTCAACCGCGCCGGCCGCCTGCTCGAGGCGCAGCGGCTGGAGCAGCGCACGCTGTTCGACATCGAGATGCTGGAGACGACGGGCGCCTGCGCCGGCATCGAGAACTACTCGCGCTATCTCACCGGCCGCCGGCCGGGCGAGCCGCCGCCGACCCTGTTCGAGTACTTCCCCGAGAGCTCGCTGCTGATCGTCGACGAAAGCCACGTCACGGTGCCGCAGATCGGCGGCATGTTCCGCGGCGACTTCAACCGCAAGAGCGTGCTGGCCGAGTTCGGCTTCCGCCTGCCCTCGGCGATCGACAACCGGCCGCTCAAGTTCGAGGAGTGGGACACGCTCCGGCCGCAGTCGGTCTACGTCAGCGCCACGCCCGGCCCGTGGGAGATGGAGCGCACGCAGGGCATCTTCGTCGAGCAGGTGATCCGCCCGACCGGCCTGATCGACCCGGTGGTTCTGGTGCGGCCGGTCGAGAAGCAGGTCGACGACCTGATCGCGGAGTGCCGCGACTGCGCCAGGAAGGCCCAGCGCGTGCTGGTCACCGTGCTGACCAAGCGCATGGCCGAGGACCTCGTCGAGTACATGCACGAGGCCGGCATCCGCTGCCGCTACCTGCACTCCGACATCGACACCCTGGAGCGGATCGAGATCATCCGCGACCTGCGGCTGGGCGCCTTCGACGTGCTGGTCGGCATCAACCTTCTGCGCGAGGGGCTCGACATCCCGGAATGCGCCCTGGTCGCCATCCTCGACGCCGACAAGGAGGGCTTCCTGCGCTCGCCGACCTCGCTGGTCCAGACGATCGGCCGCGCCGCCCGCAACGTCGAGGGCCGGGTCATCCTCTACGCCGACACCATGACCGATTCGATCAAGTACGCGATGGCCGAGACCGAGCGGCGGCGCGCCAAGCAGCAGGCCTACAACGAGGCGCACGGAATCACCCCGGCCTCGATCAAGAAGAACATCGCCGAGATCCTGCAGTCGGCCGCCGAGCGCGACCACTACACGGTCGACACCGGCGTGTCGGGCGACGTGCATCTGGTCGGCCACAACCTGCGCAGCCACGTCGCCGAGCTCGAGAAGCGCATGCGCGACGCCGCCGCCAATCTCGAGTTCGAGGAAGCGGCGCGCATCCGCGACGAGATCCGCCGGCTCGAGGCCAACGAGCTGGAGCTGCCCGGCCAGGCGGTGGCCGCCACCGCGACCGTCAATCTCGGGCGCATGCAGAACAGCCGCGTGTTCCGCGGCGTGCGCACCGGCTCGGGCTCGCGCGGCAAGCCGGCCCGGCGCAGCGGCCGCTGAGCTCAGCCCTCGGGCGCGATCTCGCTGTCGTGCCAGCGGCGCAGCAGCAGGTGCGACAGCAGGGTGAGCAGCAGGAAGATCGCGATGCCGCTGCCGGAGATCAGCACCAGGGCGGCGAACATGCGCGGGATCTTGAGCTCGTAGCTCGATTCGAGGATGCGCCAGGCCAGCCCGGAAGCATTGCCGCCGCTGCCGGCCACGAACTCGGCGACCACGGCGCCGATCAGCGCGAGGCCGCCCGAGATGCGCAGGCCGCCCAGGAAGTAGGGCAGCGCGCTGGGCAGCCGCAGCTCGACCAGCGTGCGCCAGCGCCCGGCGCCGTAGAGCTGGAACAGGCTCAGCAGCTGCGGGTCGACCGAGCGCAGGCCGAGGATGGTGTTGGACAGGATCGGGAAGAAGGCGACCAGCCAGGCGCAGATCAGCAGCGACAGGTCGACGTTGTTGGCCCACACGATGATCAGCGGCGCGATCGCCACGATCGGCGTCACCTGCAGGACGATGGCGTAGGGAAACAACGACAGCTCGACCAGCCGCGACAGCGAGAACAGCACGGCGAGCAGGCCGCCCACCAGCACGGCAGCGGCGAGCGCCTCGAGCGTGACCGACAAGGTCACCAGCAGCGACGGCCACAAGGTGTGCCAGTCGTCGACCAGGGTCTCGGCGACCAGCAGCGGACCGGGCAGGATGTAGGGCGGGATGGCGGCCAGCCGCACCGCCCCCTGCCACAGGCCCAGCATCACCAGGCCGAGCACCAGCGGCGCGGCGATGCGCGTCGCGGTCCTGTCGGCGGTGCGGCCGCTCCGGCTCACGCCGCCATCGCCTCGGCCAGCAGCGCCGAGGCGCGCCGGCAATGGTCGGCGTACTCCGGCGAGGTACGGAACGCCTCGTGCCGCGGATAGCCGGCGGCGACCGCGATCTCCGAGGCGATGCGGCCGGGCCGCGCCGCCATCACCACGACGCGCTGCGACAGGAACACCGATTCGAACACCGAGTGGGTCACGAACACCACGGTGACCCCGGCCTGCTGCCAGAGCGCCAGCAGGTCGCCGTTCAGGCGATGGCGGGTGATCTCGTCGAGCGCCGCGAACGGTTCGTCCATCAGGAGCAGGCGCGGCGACGTCACGAGGGCGCGCGCCAGGGACACGCGCATCTTCATGCCGCCCGACAGCTCGCGCGGCCAGGCGCGCTCGAAGCCGGCCAGCCCGACCTGGCGCAGCATGGCGGCGGCGCGCTCCTCGCGCTCGCCGCGTCCCATCCTTTGGAGCTTGAGCGGCAGCGCGACGTTGGTCAGCGCCGTCGCCCAGGGCATCAGGGTCGGCTCCTGGAAGACGAAGCCGACGGCGCTGCCGCCGGCCGGCGAATCGATGATGCCTTCGGTCGGCGGCGCCAGCCCGGCGATCAGGCGCAGGAGAGTCGACTTGCCGCAACCCGAAGGGCCGAGCAGGCTGACGAAGGCGCCCTCCTCGACCTCGAGCGCGACGTCGCTCAGCGCCCGTACGCCGTTGCCGAAGACCTTCGAGACGCCGCGCAGGGCGATCAGCGCCATCAAGCCTGGGGCAGCGAGAGATCGATGCGCGCCGTCCACACCGGCAGCGGCAGGCGATCGCGCGCGGCGAGAGCGGCCGGCAGCGCGGCGCGGTCGGTCTCGCGGCGGAACGGCAGCACCAGCCCGGCGCGCACGCCGAACACCGCGTCGCGGTCGAGGTACTTGTCGTCCTCGGGGAAGAACTCGGTGATCAGCGGCGCATGGCCTGGCGCCTGCACGATCATGTGCAGATGGGCCGGCCGCCAGGCCTCGCGCCCGAGCACCCGCAGCATGTCGCCGGCCGGGCCGTCGTCCGGCACCGTGTAGGACACCGGCCGCACCGTCGAGAAGGCGAAGCTGCCGTCGTCGGCGACCTTGAGCCGGGCGTGGTAGTTGGTCGGCGACACCGACTTGTCCTGCTGTGAATAGAGACCGTTGCCGCCGTTCTGCCACAGCGCCAGCACGGTGCCGGGCGCCGGCCTGCCGGCGGCGTCGCGCACGCTGCCGCTGATCACCAGCGGCTCGCCGACCTGGCCATTCCAGAGATCGCCGCCGTTCGGCAGCTCGGGAGCGCCCTCGATGTGGAACGGCCCGAGCACCGACGACGGCGTGCCGCTGGTCGCGGCGTTCACCATGTCGACCAGCGAGGACACGCCGAGCAGGTCGGAGAACAGGATGTATTCGTTGCGCTTGTCGTCGGTGAACTGCTTGGCCCGGGTCAGCGCGTCGATCGCCGCGCCCCACTCGGCCTGCGTCACCTTGTTGTCGCGCACGAAGCTGTGGAGATGCCCGGCGAGACTGGTCAGCAGGGTACGCGTGCGGGGCGACGGCGCGTCCTTGGCGTACTCGGCGAAGGCCTCGGTGATGCTGGTCGGCGTGAGATTGCGCATGGAAGCCTCCCCCTGTCCGGCCCTAGCGGCCGGCTCTCAGGAGCGCATCGTAGTCGGCGCGCAGCAAGGCGAACAACAGGTGATCGGCCCACTGGCCGTTGATGCGCAGGTACTGGCGGGCCAGCCCTTCCTCGCGGAAGCCGACCTTGCCGAGCACCCCCTTCGACGGCTCGTTGTGCGGCAGGCAGGCGGCCTCCAGCCGATGCAGGCGCAGGTCGTCGAACACGAACGGCAAGGTGGCGCGCACGGCGTCGGTCATCAGGCCCTTGCCGGCGAACGGCTGGCCCATCCAGTAGCCGACCGCGGCGGTCTGGGCGACGCCGCGACGGACGTTGCTGATGTTGATGCCGCCGACCAGGCGGCGGTGGTCGTTGGTGAAAATGAACAGGCCGTAGGCCTCGCCGGCCCGCCATTCCCGGGCCTGCTGGCGCAGGCGGCGGCGAAAATGGTCGCGGCCCAGGGAATCCTCGGGCCAGGTCGGCTCCCACGGCGTGAGGAAGGCCCGGCTGCGTGCCCGCAATTCGGCCCATTCGGCCCAGTCGTCCATGACCGGGGCCCGCAGGAAGACGCGCTTGCCCGGGATCCGGGTCATGCTCGACAGCGTCAAGGGGACGTCGGCAAGGCGGAACATTTCGGCTATGATAATACGATCAATCTGGGAATTCTCACATGTTTTCCGAGGCTTGACGTAGGAAATTGAGACCCTGCGCCGCGTCGGGCCAAGGCTCGACGGTCTTGAATTGGCGGCGCAGCGGGACGAAGTTGCACCCCTGAAACGCGCAAGGCTGGCAGGAACGTCATGAACCAGGACGAAGCATCCAACGTCGGACAGAAGGGCCGCTTCTACCTCACCAAGAACATCTGGGTGCCGCAGGAGCCGATCGAGAACTTCAATCTCAAGATGTCGGACATGATCCTGAAGCGCATGCCCAAGCTGCCGCTGGCCGGCGCCGACGCGTTGCGCGTCTACCCGGTGCTGGCCGAACTCAGCAAGGTGCACGACAAGATCAAGGCGGACCTGCAGTACCTGCTGAGCCACCACGAGGAGATCCCCGCCCTGCACGAGGTCCATCCGCGCGACCTCTACGTGCCCGGCCGGGCCTGGCGCACCTTCCTGCTCAAGATCTGGGGCCACGAGATCAAAGAGAACACGGCGGCGGTGCCAGACACCTACCGCGCGATCTGCAAGATCCCGGGCGTCCACACGGCGCTGTTCAGCATCCTCGCCGGCGGCGCCGAGATCGAGCCCCATCGCGGCTCGGCGGCCGGCGTCATCCGCTTCCACTATCCGCTGATCGTGCCCAAGGAGCCGGAGAAGTGCTGGATCGAGATCGGCGGCCACCACTTCCACTGGGAAGAGGGCGTGCCGCTGGTGTTCGACGACACGCGCGAGCACTGGGTCAAGAACCAGACCGACGAAACGCGCGTGGTCCTGATCATCGACTTCAATGCCAACATGCCGTTCCCGGTGAGTCTGTACACGTCGCTGCGCTACAACCTCGTTCGCCGCAGCGCCGAGGTGAAGGCCGTGCTCGAGCGGGCGGCGATCGACGTGCCGCCGCGCAACGCCGGCGCGGCGATGTCCAAGGCCGCCTAGTCCAAAGCCGCCAAGTTCGGGCCCTCTAGTCCCAGTTCAGGTCTAGGCCACCAGACGCGCGGCGATCCGGTCGAGGGACTCGAGTTCCTCGATCGGTCCGAGCGCCGCCAGAGTGAGTTCCCCCCCGAGCAAGCGCCGCGCGACGCGGCGCACCGCCTCGTGGTCGACCGCCTCGATGCGGGCGACGATCTCGGCGTAGGGAATCGGCCGGCCATGGATGATCAGGTGGCGCGCCGCCTGCTCGCAGCGCGCGCCGCTCGACTCGAGCGCCATCAGGGTGCCCGCCTTGATCTGGTTGCGGGCGCGCACCAGTTCCGCCTCGTTCAGGGTGTCGGCCACGGTCGAGAATTCCTCGCAGACCGCCGGCACCAGCTCGCCGATATCGTCCTCGCCGGTCCCGGCATAGATGCCGAACAGGCCGCCATCGGCATAGGCGGAGTTGAAGCAGTGGATGCCGTAGACCAGGCCGCGCTCCTCGCGGATGCGCTGGAACAGCCGCGAGGACATGCCGCCGCCGAACAGGGTCGAGTAGACCGCCAGCGCGAAATAGTCGGGATCGCGGTAGCCGATTCCCTCGCACCCCAGCACGAGATGGGCCTGCTCGAGCGCCCTTGCCTCGCGGCCGTCGCCGCCGACATAGCGCAGCGGCGCCGGCACCACGGCGTTGGCCGGGGTGCGCGGCACCGAACCGAAATACCGTTCCGCCAGCTCGACGATGCGGTCGTGCTCGACCCGACCGGCCGCCGACAGCACCATGTTGGCGGCGGTGTAGTGGCGGGCCAGATAGGCGAACAGGTCGTCGCGGCCGATCGCCTCGACGGTCTGCGCGGTGCCCAGGACCGGCCGGCCGAGCGGCTGGCCGGGCAGCGCGGTCTCCTGGAACTGGTCGAAGATCAGGTCGTCCGGCGTATCGAGCGCCTGGCCGATCTCCTGCAGGATGACGCCGCGCTCGCGCTGCAGTTCGTCGGGATCGAACACCGAGTTGCGCAGGATGTCGGCGATCAGCTCGACGCCCAGCCCGACATCCTCCTTGAGCACCGAGGCGTGGTAGGCGGTGATCTCGCGCCCCGTATAGGCGTTCAGGCTGCCGCCGACGTTCTCGATCTCCTCGGCGATGGCCCGGGCCGATCGGGTGCGCGTGCCCTTGAACGCCATGTGCTCGAGCATGTGCGCCATGCCGTTCAGCTCGGCGCTCTCGTGGCGTGTGCCGCAGGCCACCCAGATGCCGAGCGAGGCCGACTCGACCTCGGGCATCTCGTCGACCGCGACGCGCAGGCCGTTGGCCAGGGTCGTGACCTTGACCTCGCTCACGACGCCACCCTGGCGCGGGCCGCGGCGGTCGGCGGCCGGCCGGCCATGCGCGCATCGATCAGGGCCTCGAGCGCCGCCAAGTCGTTGGGCAGCCGATCGACCCGCTCGGTCCGGTGCATCAGGTCGGCCAGTCGGGCCGGCAAGCCCGGCCGTTCACCGGTGGCGCGGGCAACGGCGTCGGGAAACTTGGCGGGATGGGCGGTCGCGAGCACGACCATCGGGACCGCCGGATCGCGGCGATGCTGCTGCGCCACGGCATAGGCGATCGCCGTGTGGGGATCGAGGGTCTCGCCGAAGCGGCGATGGCAATCGGCGATCGCCGCCACGGTGCCTTCGTCGTCGAGCCGTCCGGCATCGAACAGGGCGCGCACCGCTGCCAGCCGGTTGTCGCCGACCGCCAGGTTGCCGGTGCGCCGGAACGCCGCCATGGCTTCGGCCAACACCGCGCCATTGCGGTCGTAGAGCTCGAACAGCAGCCGCTCGAAGTTGCTCGAGATCTGGATGTCCATGCTGGGGCTGAGGGTCGGCACGACCTCGGTCGTGGTCATGGCGCCGCTGTCGAAGAACCGCGCCAGGATGTCGTTGGCGTTGGTGGCGACGACGAAATGCTCGATCGGCAGGCCCATGCGCCGGGCGGCATAGCCGGCATAGACGTTGCCGAAATTGCCGGTCGGCACCGTGAAAGCGACCGGCCGCTCCGGCGCGCCGAGCCGCAGCGCCGCCCAGAAGTAGTAGACGATCTGCGCCATGACGCGCGCGAAGTTGATCGAGTTCACCGCGGTAAGGGCGTGGCGATCGCGGAAGGCTAGGTCGTTGAAGCACGCCTTGGCGAGATCCTGGCAGTCGTCGAAGGTGCCGGCGACGGCGACGTTGTGCACGTTGGGCGCCAGCACGGTCGTCATCTGGCGGCGCTGCACCTCGCTGACCCGGCCGTGCGGATGCAGCATGAAGATGTCGATGGTGGACCGGTCGCGCACCGCCTCTATGGCCGCCGAGCCGGTGTCGCCCGAGGTCGCGCCGACGATCGTGGCGTGCTGCCGCCGCGCCGTCAGCGTGTGGTCGAGCAGGCGGCCGAGCAGCTGCAGGGCGATGTCCTTGAAGGCCAGCGTCGGGCCATGGAACAGCTCGAGCAGGTGCAGGCCGCTGTCGCCCAGCGCCTTGACCGGCGCCACGTCCGGCGTCTCGAACGAAGCATAGGCCTCGCCGACCAGACGGCGAAACACCGCGTCGTCGAAGGCGCCGTCGACGAACGGTCGCATGATGCGGCAGGCGAGCTCGGCGTAGGGCAGTCCGCGCAGGGCGGCAATCTCGGCCTTCGACAGGGTCGGCCATTCCTCGGGGACGTAGAGGCCGCCGTCACGGGCCAGGCCGGCCAGCATGACGTCCTCGAAGCCGAGGGCGCCCTGCCCCGCGGCGGCCTGCCGGGTGCTGATGTAGCGCACGTGATCCTCCGTCAGGCGACTTGGCGACAGGCGCCGTGGTCCTTGCGCACCCGTTTGGTCGAGGCCGGGAACTTGTCCAGCAGGCGCTGCGGCCGGGTCGGCCGCTTGACCAGGTCGCCGCCACAGTTGGGGCAGGCGCCGCCCAGCCGGCCGGAAGCGCAGTCGGCGCAAAAAGTGCATTCGAAGGTGCAGATCAGCGCGTCCGGTGCACCGTTCGGCAGATCCTTGTCACAGCATTCGCAGTTCGGGCGGAGCTCCAGCATGGCCTCCTCTTACGCCGACAGGTAGCGGCTTTCCAGATGGGCCTTGAAGGCGGCGGCGCCCAGGGGCGCGCCGGTCGCCCGTTCCAGCAGGGCGTCGGTCGATAGCAGCGAGCCCTGGCCGTGCACATTCTCGCGCAGCCAGCCCAGCAAAGGCGCGAAATCGCCCTGCCCGATCGCCGCCAGCAGGCCGGGCCGGTCGCGGCGCGCCGCCGCGAACAGCTGGGCCGCCGCCAGCGCCCCCAGGGTATAGGTCGGGAAGTAGCCCCAGCCGCCGTCCGGCCAATGGATGTCCTGCAGGCAGCCCACGCCATCGTCCGGCGGCACGATGCCGAGCAGGTCGCGCATGCCCTCGTTCCAGGCCGCCGGCAAGTCGGCCAGCGGCAGGTCGTCGGCCAGCATCGCGCGCTCCAGCCGGTAGCGCAGCATGACGTGCAGCGGGTAGGTCACCTCGTCGGCATCGACCCGGATGAAGCCCGGCGCCACCCGCGTGTAAAGCCGGTGGATGTTGTCGGCGGTCCAGGCCGGCCCGCTGCGCCCGAACGCATCGGCCATCAGCGGCGCGGCGAAGCCGACGAAGGCGTCGCTGCGGCAGGCCTGCATCTCGAGCAGCAGGGACTGGCTCTCGTGCAGCACCATGCCGCGCGCCTGACCGACCGGCTGGCGTCGCCAGGCGCGCGGCAGTCCGGCCTCGTACAGCCCGTGGCCGGTCTCGTGCAGCACGCCCATCAGGGCGCGCGCGAAATCCGCCTCGTCGTAGCGCGTGGTGATGCGAACGTCGTCGGCGGTGCCGCCGGTGAAGGGATGCGCCGAGACGTCGAGCCGGCCGTGATGGAAGTCGAAGCCGATGCGGCGGATCAGGGCCTCGCCCAGCCGGCGCTGGCGCTCGACCGGAAACGGTCCGTCGAGCGGCAGCGGCTCGTCCTCGCGCTTCTGATGCTCGAGCACCCGGCCGAGCAGTTCGGGCAGGAAGCCGCGCAGCTCGGCGAACAGGAGGTCGATGCGCGCCGAACGGCCGCCGGGCTCGAACTCGTCGAGCAGCGCGTCGTACAGCGAGGTGCCCAAGGCGGCCGCCTTGGCCTCGCCGACCCGGCGCATCACCGTCAGGACCTCGCCCAGACTCGGCAGCAGCGCCTTGAAGTCGGCCGTGCGGCGGGCTTCGCGCCAGGCCATCTCGCAGGCCGAGGTGGCGCGGGTGCGCGCCTCGACCAGGTCGGCCGGCAACGCGCTCTCGTGCACCCAGCTGCGCCGCATCTCGCGCAGGTTGGCCGCCTGCCAGGCGTCGAGACCGCCCCTCGCCTCCTCGGCTCGCTGCAGCAGCTCGGGCATGTCGGGCGCGGCGATCAGCCCGTGGGCGATCACGCCCAGGGTCGCCAGCTGGTCGGCGCGATCCTCGCTCGCGCCGTCCGGCATCATGGTCGAGCGGTCCCAGTTCAGGATGGCGCTGGCGCGCTGCAGGGCGCTCAGACGGGCGAAGCGGCGCTCGAGTTCGGCATAGGGATCGTTGGCGATCATGGCTTGCTTTCCGGCTTCGCCTTGCGACGACCCGCGATCTCCAGCCGGCCCTGCTCCCAGTGGTAGGAGAGGTAGACCCCGACCAGGGCGAGCGCGATCAGGAACCAGGTGAGAGCGTACTGCAGGTGGTCGTTGGGGATGTCGAGGCGGGTCTGGCCGCCGATCGGCAGGCCGCCGGGATTGGCCGCGGCATCGGCTTCGAGAAAGAAGGAATCGAGCTTGGCGTCGGGCTTGCCGCCGGACAGCTGGCGCATCAGGGGCACGTCGACGTGGAACCAGACGTTGCGGCCGGGCTCGTTCTCGGGCGCGAACTGCCGGCGCTCCTGGTTGCGCCGCACGATGCCGGTGAGCGTCACAGGTCCGGCGACCTGGCCCTCGGCGCGCGAGGCCGGGTCCTTGCGCTCCTGCGGCAGCCAGCCGCGATCGAACATCACGATGCGCCCGTCCTCGGTGCGCAGCGGCACCACGACCTGCAGGCCAACCTTGTTCCGCAGGCTGCGGGCCGCCAGGTAGTACTCCCTGTCGTAGAGGAAGGCGCCCTTCACGGTCACGCGGCCGTACTCGTGGCGCAGCGGGTCGCCGCGCAGCAGCTCGTCGAGCGTGAGCGGCGGCGCCGCCTGGTTGGTGGCGATGCGGTCGAGGATGTCGCGCTTCCAGGCGAGGCGCTCCATCTGCCACAGTCCGAGGCCCAGCGCGACCACCAGGATCGGCAGCGAGATCAGGGTCGGCCAAAAGGCCGGACGCAGCCGGATCATGGCTCGGACACTTCGTCGAGATCGGTGGAGCGGTGGGTGTACTGCTGCATCACCAGCCACGCCTTCAGCACGCGCAGCATCCACACCGCGGCGCCGACCGTGAGCGGCCCCCAGACCACGACATGCACCCACCAGGGCGGCTCGTAGCGGAACTCGAGCCAGAACACGCCGATCATCACCAGGGCGCCCAGCCCGAGGATGACGAAGACCGCCGGACCGTCGCCGGCATCGTTGCCGCGCAGGTCTAGGCCGCAGGCCGGGCAGCGGTCGACGACTTTCAGCAGGCCGGCGAACAGGCGGCCGCGGCCGCAGCGCGGGCAAGCGCCGCGCAGGGCGACGTCGAGCGGGGATTGGCGCGGCCAGTCGGACATCGGCTGTCTCCAAACGCGAACCGCCGGCCCGGGGGCCGGCGGCTGCAAGCTTCGTCTGAGCCCGCCCTCAGTGCAGGGCGATCGGCGCCTTGCCGGCG
Source organism: Reyranellaceae bacterium (assembly GCA_046349275.1). Classification (GTDB taxonomy): domain Bacteria; phylum Pseudomonadota; class Alphaproteobacteria; order Reyranellales; family Reyranellaceae; genus Reyranella. The sequence continues at coordinate 156,417 of JAXMCN010000013.1, forward strand.
CCCCACCAGTAGATGCAGAAGAACAGGAACAGCCACACCACGTCGACGAAGTGCCAGTACCAGGCGGCGGCCTCGAAGCCGAAATGCTGGGTCGGCTTGAACTGGCCGCCCATGGCGCGGAACAGGCAGACGATCAGGAAGGTGGTGCCGACCATGACATGGAAGCCGTGGAAGCCGGTCGCCATGAAGAACGTCGACGAGTAGATGTTCTCGCGGAAGCTGAACGGCGCATGCATGTACTCGTAGAGCTGCACGCTGGTGAAGATCAGGCCGAGGATCACCGTCAGCAGCAGGCCGCGCACGGCGTCGCGCTTGTTGCCCTCGAGGATCGCGTGATGCGCCCAGGTCACCGTGGTGCCCGACAGCAGCAGGATCAGCGTGTTCATGAATGGCAGGTCGAACGGTGCGATGATCTCGATGCCCTTGGGCGGCCAGACGCCGCCGGTCGCCTCGGCCCGCACCGGCATGTTCGGCGCGCCGGGATAGAGGGCGGCGTCGAAGAAGGCCCAGAAGAACGCCGCGAAGAACAGCACTTCCGAGGCGATGAACAGGATCATGCCGTAGCGCAGGCCGAGCTGGACGACCGCCGTGTGGTACTTGCGCGACTCGACGATGACGTCGCTCCACCACCAGAACAGGACGGCGAAGATGGTCAGCAGGCCGGGCGCGATCGACCACCAGGCGATCGACTTGGCGAACTTCTCGAAGCCCGAACCGAACAGGTCGGGATGCATGCCGACCGCCGCGCCCAGCGCCAGCAGCAGCGCCCCGATCGAGGCCAGCAGCGGCCACGGGCTGGGATCGACCAGGTGATAGGGATGCTTTTGCGTATGGGACGCGTCGGCCATTGTCATCCACCCTTTCCGGAATCAGCGGGCGGGGTGCCGCCCAGCAAGGTCTTGGCCCGCTCCGTCTTCGCCTCGAAGAATGTGTACGAGAGCGTGACGGTGCGGACGTTGTCGTAGCGCCGATCCTTGTCCATCTCGGGATCGACGAAGAACACCACGGGCATGTCGATCGACTGCCCGGGCTTCAGCAGCTGCTCGGTGAAGCAGAAGCATTGCAGCTTGTTGAACCACGGCCCGGCCGGCTCCGGCGTCACGTTGTACGTGGCGGTGCCGACGATCGGCCGCTGCGAGAGGTTGGTGGCGCGGAAGAAGATCAGCTTCTCCTCTCCCAGCCGGACCTTGACCTCGCGTTGCAGCGGCTGGAACCGCCAAGCCAGGTTCGAATCGACGTTGGAATCGAAGCGCACCGTCACCGTGCGGTCGACGATCGGGCGCTCGCCGGCCTGGGCCACCACCGGGGTGCCGCCGAAGCCGGTGACCCGGCAGAACATCTCGTAGAGCGGCACCGAGGCATAGGCGAGGCCGAGCATGCCGCCGACCAGGGCGACCAGGGTCCAGGCGACCCGCGCGTTGCGATCGCCGCCGATCACCCGTGGCCTCCCATGCGCACCAGGGTGAGCAGGAAGAACACGACCACGAGCAGCAGCAGGAAACCGGCCACGAAGAAGTTCTTGCCGCGCTGACGGCGGTGCATGTCGGTATCGCCCGGGCGACGGTCGTCGGCCATCATGCTCATCCCAGCAGCAACCGGTCGACCGGCAGGGCGCCGAACACGGTCGCGAGATAGAGCAGCGAGAAGCGGAACATGCGGCGCGCCGGCGGATGGCCGGACTCGTCGTCGGGCGCGCGCCAGACGGCGATCGCGCGCGCCAGGAAGACCAGGCTGAAGCCCAGCGCCACGGTGCCGTAGATCCAGCCGACGGCCCCCATCAGCGTCGGGACCAGCGCCACCGGAATCAGCAGGACGGTGTAGATCAGCATCTGGCGCTTCGTCTCGCGCGCCCCGGCCACCACCGGCAGCATCGGCACGCCGGCGCGGCGATAGTCGTCGCTGCGGTAGAGCGACAACGCCCAGAAATGCGGCGGCGTCCACAGGAAGATCAGCCCGAAAAGCGCCATCCCGACCAGGCTGACGTCGCCGGTCGTCGCGGCCCAGCCGATCAACGGCGGGAACGCCCCGGCGGCACCGCCGATCACGATGTTCTGCGGCGTCCGGCGCTTCAGCCAGACGGTGTAGACGAACACGTAGAACAGGATCGCCGCCGCGAGCAGCGCCGCCGCCACGAAGTTGGTCGCGACGGCCATCAGCAGCACGGAGAAGATCGACAGCAGCACGCCGAGACCCAGCGCGTCGTCGGCGGCGACGCGGCCGGCCGGCACCGGCCGGTTGCGGGTCCGCGCCATCTTGGCGTCGAGGTCGCGCTCGTACCACATGTTGATGGCGCCGGCGCCGCCCGAGCCCAGGGCGATGGCCGCCACGGCGGTTGCCGCCGTGAACGGGTGCAGCAGGCCCGGCGCGATCATCAGGCCGATGGCGCCCGTGAAGACGACCAGCGGCATCACCCGCGGCTTCAGCAGGTCCACATAGTCGCGCACCCGCGCCGGGGAGGCTGCCAGGGATCGGTCGAGTGTCTGTGCGGTATCGCTCATGGCCTGCTCAAGCCGAGGGCGCCGTTCGGCGCCCCCGTGTCCGGATCAGTGATGCGCCGCCGGCGCGATGTGCGGCAGTTCCTCGAAGGTGTGGAACGGCGGCGGCGAGGACACCGTCCATTCCAGGGTCGTCGCGCCCTCGCCCCAGTAGTTGGCGCCGACGCGGCGGCCGTTGAGCAGCGTGCCGAACACCACGAACACCAGCCAGAAGATCAGCGAGGCGAACGAGATGAAGGCGCCGATCGAGGAGATGTAGTTCCAGGCCGCCATCGCGTCGGGATAGTCGACGTAGTGGCGCGGCATGCCGGCGAGGCCGCTGAAGTGCATCGGGAAGAACGTCAGGTTGACGCCGATGAAGGTCGTCCAGAAGTGCACCTGGGCCGCCCACTCCGGATACTGGCGGCCGCTCATCTTGCCGATCCAGTAGTAGAAGCCGGCGAAGATGCCGAACACCGCGCCGAGCGACAGCACGTAGTGGAAGTGCGCGATCACGTAGTAGGTGTTGTGCATGGCGTAGTCGACGCCGGCATTGGCCAGGACCACGCCGGTGACGCCGCCGACCGTGAACAGGAAGATGAAGCCGATCGCCCACAGCATCGGCACCTCGAGGCGGATCGCGCCGCCCCACATGGTGGCGATCCACGAGAAGATCTTAACGCCCGTCGGCACCGCGATCACCATCGTGGCCGCGACGAAATAGGCGCGCGTGTCGACGTCCATGCCGACCGTGTACATGTGGTGCGCCCACACGACGAAGCCGACGACGCCGATCGCCACCATCGCGTAGGCCATGCCCAGGTAGCCGAAGATCGGCTTGCGGGCGAAGGTCGAGATGATGTGGCTGACGATGCCGAAGGCCGGCAGGATCATGATGTACACCTCGGGATGGCCGAAGAACCAGAAGAGGTGCAGAAACAGGGTCGGGTCGCCGCCGCCCGCCGGATCGAAGAAGTGCGTTCCGAAGTTGCGGTCGGTCAGCAGCATGGTGATGGCGCCGGCCAGCACCGGCAGGGCCAGCAGCAGCAGGAAGGCGGTCACCAGCACCGACCAGGCGAACAGCGGCATGCGATGCAGGGTCATGCCCGGCGCGCGCATGTTGAAGATCGTGGTGATGAAGTTGATGGCGCCGAGGATCGACGAAGCACCGGCGATGTGCAGCGAGAAGATCGCCAGATCCATGCCCGCCCCCTGATGGGTCGACAGCGGCACGTAGATCGTCCAGCCGGTGCCGACGCCGCCACCGATCAGGGCGGACATCAGGAGCAGGATGAAGGCCGGCGGCATCAGCCAGAAGCTGATGTTGTTCATGCGCGGGAACGCCATGTCCGGGGCGCCGATCATCAGCGGCACGAACCAGTTGCCGAAGCCGCCGATCAGCGCCGGCATGACCACGAAGAACACCATGATCAGGCCGTGCGCCGTCACCACGGTGTTCCACAGATGGCCGTTCGGCGTGCCGTCGGCGGCGTTGAAGTACTGCACGCCCGGCTGCAGCAGCTCGAGGCGCATCACCACCGAGAAGGCGGCGCCGATGATCGCGGCAAAGATCGCGAACACCAGGTACAGCGTGCCGATGTCCTTGTGATTGGTGCTGAACAGCCAGCGCTTCAGGCCGGTCGGGTGATGGTCGTCGTGGGCGTGGGCGTGGGCGGCGGCGCCGTGCGCGGTTGCCATGTCGGTCTCTCCTCCGGAGGAGCGCTTAGCGGTTGGCGGGAGGGTTGGCAGCGGCGAAGTCGGTGCCGGTGGCGAGCCCGGCTGCCTTCTTCTTCTGCTCGACCCACTTGTCGAATTCGGGCTTGGAGACCACGCGCACCGCGATCGGCATGTAGCTGTGGTTCATGCCGCAGACCTGGGAGCACTGGCCGAAGTAGTAGCCTTCGTCGCGGACGTTGATCCAGCCTTCGTTGAGGCGCCCGGGAATGACCGTCTTCTTGATGCCGAAGCCGGGCACCGTCCAGCCGTGCATCGAATCGCCCAACGCCGTTCCGATGATGCGCACCGTGGTGCCCTTGGGGATCACCATCTCCTCGTCGACGGCCAGCAGGCGCGGCATCTGCGGCTTCTGCTTCTGCCGATCGGCCTCGCTCAGGATGCGGCTCTCGACCGCGAAGTCGCCCTGGTCCGGATAGTTGTAGGTCCAGTACCACTGGTTGCCGGTGACCTTGACGGTGAAGGCGGCATCGACCGCCTTGTCGCCGAAGTACAGCAGGCGGAAGGACGGGATGGCGATGATCACCAGGATCAGGATCGGCAGCACCGTCCAGGCGATCTCCAGCGCGGTGTTGTGCGTGGTGGTCGACGGCGTCGGGTTGCGCGAGACGTGGAAGCGCATCATCGCGTAGATCAGAAGGGCCAGCACGAACAGCGAGATCAGGGTGATGATCACCAGCAGCAGATCGTGCAGCGACGCCAGCTTATCCATCACCGGGGTGTAGGAGGCCGGAAAGCCCATCTGCCAGTCGTGCGGGACACCGACGATCGGCTGCGCCTGGGCGCCGGCGGAGAGACAAAGGCCGGCAACGGCCGGCAGTATCCTGAGGAAGCCCAAACTGCGCCAGCCACTCATGCCATCGTCCCTTCGTCGTACCGCCGGCGCGAAGGTTCCGACTCGCAAAATCCCTCGCGTTTCAAGGCGGTTAGTACCAGATATAGGAGGCGCAGGTAACGGCTTTTCGGGTCCCGTCGGTATGTGGCGGCGGGTCGCAGGAATGGGGGCAAGTTCGTGGCGACGCGCTTGCGTTTCGGACCTCGGCCGGTATGGTCGCCCGCGCCACCGCCCAACGCGGTGCCCAGGAAGGACCGACCGATGCGTCTTGGCTTGATGCCTTTGCTCGTCGCCATTTCATTCACGATCGCAGGAGCAGCCGCCGCCATGGACAAGGAAAACACGCTTTACATCGATCTCAAGGACGGCCGCGTCGTGATCGAGATGCTGCCCGGCAAGGCGCCGAACCACGTCAAGCAGATCAAGGAGCTGGCCCGCGCCGGCAAGTACGACGGCGTCCCCTTCCACCGGGTCATCGAGGGCTTCATGGCCCAGACCGGCGACCCGACGGGGACCGGGACCGGCGGCATGGGCTCGACGCTCAAGGCCGAATTCAACGACGAGCCGCACACGCGCGGCGCGGTCTCGATGGCCCGCACCAACGAGCCGAACAGCGCGCGCAGCCAGTTCTTCATCGTGTTCAAGGACTCGAACTTCCTCGACCGCCAGTACACGGTCTGGGGCAGGGTCACCTCGGGCATGGAGTTCGTCGACAAGATCAAGCGCGGTGCGCCCGGCTCGGGACAGGTGACGCCGCCGGCCGACAAGATGATCAAGGTCCAGGTCGCGGCCGACGCGAAGGACTGACGCCCTTCGGGCGAAATCGCAGGCTTGCGGGATTGCCAATGAAGATCACTGGCAATCCCGCGCGCAGCGCTGGAACGGCAGTGCAATAAGCCCGTCAGTCCCGAGTCACCGTGTGGAAGGCCTTGGCGATGATCTGCCAGCGGCCGTCGACCTTCAGCAGGGTCAGGTAGTCGGTGAAGTAACGGGGCGGCAGCTGGCACTCCACCTTCGCGAAGGCGGTGCCGGGCCCCGAGAAGTCGATCGACACGATGCGGTCGGCGCGGGCGCTGCCCTTGGCCTTGCCCGATGGCCGGCTTTCGACCATCCGAAACCACTCGCCGCGCGGCCAGTCCGTCGCCTGGCCGTCCGCCCCGGCGGCATAAAGGTGCGATGCCGGATGGAAGGCCTCGCCCAGCTTCCCCGTGTCGCCCTCGTAGAGACCGTCGAAGTAGACCTGCAGCACCTTCTCGATCGCCGCGACATCCGAGCTCATCCTCGCCTCCTCTAAATCGCCCCGTTGGGGCTCACCAGAATCTTGCCGTTGCGCCCGCCCTGGTCGGCGTGGCGCAGCGCGTCCTTGATCGCGTCGATCGGATACACCGTGTCGACCGGCGCCGACAGGGTGCCGGCCAGGACCTGGGCGCCGAGTTCGGCGTACACGGCGCGGACCTGCTCGGCCGTCCGGCGGGCCAGGAAGCGGCCCAGCATGAAGCCGGTCAGGCGGATGCCGCGATAGATGAAGTGGCTGCGCCCGACCTGCGGGTCCTGACCGCTCATCGAGCCGTAGTGCACGAGGGTCGCGTCGCTCGCCAGGCACTCGGCCAGGCGGCCCGTGGCGGCGCCGCCGACCGCCTCCAGCCCGAGCGTGAGCCGCGCCTCCCCCGTGGCCTGCGCCACCAGGGACGGCAGGTCGTCGCCGTCGACCACCACCCGATCGGCCCCCAGGGCAGTCAGCTCGGCGGCCAGCTCGGGGCGGCGCACGACGTTGACGGTGCGCAGCCCCCGCTGCCGCGCCAGCACGATGACCAGCCGGCCGACCGCCGAGTTGGCGACGTTCTGCAGCACCCAGTCGCCGGGCTTCAGGTCGACGAAATCCGACAGCATCAGCAGCGCCGTCGGCGGATTGATGCGCACCATGGCCGCCTGCCGGAGATCGATTCCGGCCGGCAGGGGAATGGCATCCTCACCCTTGACCCGCCGCCGCTGCACCCAGTTCTCACGCTGCAGGTTGATCACCAGGTCGCCCTCGCGCACGTGGGTCACCGCGCGGCCGACCGCGACGACCCGGCCGACGCATTCGGCCCCCGGGGTCGCCGGCAGCGGCGGCTTGAGACGGTAGCTGCCGCGGCAGAACCACAGGTCGGCCGGGTTGATCGGGAAGGCCAGCACGTCGAACACGACCTCGTCGTCGGCCGGCGCGCCGACGTCCGGCACCTCGGCGCAGCGCGCGACCTCCCATGGCGTGCCATAGCGATCGATCATCACCTGCTTCATGCCCAGCCTCCCGAGCGGCCATCCCCTTTGTTGGCCCGTCGATTGCTTATATTGTCCTTCGAACGGGGGTGAAATGCCGGATGGTCGTCAAAGCTTTTGACGAGATGAATTCTGGCGCGGCGGACGGGGTGCGAGCGCCCTACCGTGGCGTCGCGGAGTGGCTGGCGCGGACCTCGCCCGAGAGGGTCGCGGCGACGCGCCACGAGGTCGACCTGTTCTACAGGCGCCACGGCATCACGTTCGGCGCCTATGGCGCGGCGGAGGGCAGCGAGACCACGATCCCCTTCGACATCATCCCGCGCGTCATGGCGTGGGACGAATGGGAGTATCTCCGCAAGGGTCTCGAGCAGCGCGCGCGCGCCCTGAATGCCTTCCTGTCGGACGCCTACGGCGAGCGCGAGATCTGCCGCGCCGGGGTCGTGCCGGAGCAGCAGATCCTGATGAACGGCGAGTTCGTGGCCATGGCGCAGGGCCTCGCCCTGCCCGGCAACGTCCATGCCCACATCGCAGGCATCGACCTGGTGCGGGTCGGCGAGAAGGACTTCTACGTCCTAGAGGACAATGTCCGTACGCCCTCGGGCGTCTCCTACGTCCTGGAGAACCGCGAGGTGATGATGCGACTGGCGCCGGAGCTTTTCTCCGCCATGCGGGTGCTGCCGGTCGCCAACTACACCGAGGAGCTGCTGGCCACCCTGCGCTCGGTCTCGTTCAGCGACGACGCCGAGCCCAACGTCGTGCTGCTGACGCCCGGCCACTACAACAGCGCCTATTTCGAGCACGCCTTCCTGGCCGACGAGATGGGCATCGAGCTGGTCGAGGGCTCCGATCTCTTCGTCGACGAGGGCCGCGTCTACATGCGCACGCCGCGCGGGCCGCAGCGGGTCGACGTCATCTACCGCCGGGTCGACGACGCCTTCCTCGACCCGTTGGCGATGCGGCCCGACTCCTGGCTCGGGGTCGCCGGGCTGCTCGGCGCGCTGCGCGCCGGCCGGGTCAACATCGTCAATGCCCTGGGAAACGGCGTCGCCGACGACAAGTCGACCTACACCTACGTGCCCGAGATGATCCGCTTCTATCTCGGCGAGGAGCCGATCCTCAACAACGTGCCGACCTGGCGCTGCGACCGCGCCGACGACCTCAAGTACGTGCTCGAGCGGCTGCCCGAGCTGGTGGTCAAGGAGGTGCACGGCTCGGGCGGCAAGGGCATGCTGGTCGGCCCGACCTCGAGCAAGGCCGAGATCGAGGAGTTCGCCAGGCTGGTGCGGGCCCGGCCGGACAACTACATCGCCCAGCCGACCCTGGCCCTGTCGACCTGCCCGACCTTCGTGGGCCAGGGCGTGGCGCCGCGCCACGTCGACCTGCGGCCCTTCGTGCTGTCCGGCCGCAAGATCACCATCATCCCGGGCGGCCTCACCCGCGTCGCCCTCAAGGAAGGCTCGCTGGTGGTCAACTCGAGCCAGGGCGGCGGCACCAAGGACACCTGGGTGCTGGCGCCATGCTGAGCAGCACCGCCAAGAATCTCTACTGGATGGGCCGCTACCTGCAGCGCGCCAAGGCCACGGCGCGGCTGATCGAGGCGACACAGCGCATGGCCCTGCAGTCGCAGGGCGAGGAAGCGGCCGGGATCGCGGCCATCTTCGGCATGGAAGACGAGTTCCGCCAGACCCAGCAGCAGCCGGGCGGGGCGCTCGCCACCCTGATCGACTTCCTGGTGCTCGACGAGAACAACCCGTCGTCGATCGTCAGCGCGATCGCCGCCGCGCGACGCAACGCCCGCGAGGAGCGCAACAACATCACGGTCGACGTCTGGGAAAGCCTGAATGCGCTGTGGCTGGAGCTCAACGGCCGGCTTCAGGGCGACCGCGTCCTGCTCGATCGCGGCGCCCTGGTCGAATCGGTGAAGAAGCAGGCCGTGATGATCTTCGGCGCCGCCCAGGTCACCCTGCTGCGCGACGAGGCCTACAACTTCCTGCAGCTCGGCGCCTTCCTCGAGCGCGCCGACAACACTGCCCGCATCCTCGACGTGAAGTTCCACCTGCTGCGACCGGACGGCAATCCCAACGCCGGCGTGCTCGACTATTTCGAGTGGTCGGAGCTGCTCGCCTGCATCGGCGCGGTGCGCACCTACCGGCGCATCTATCGCAGCGCGCTCGACCCGGTGAAGGTCGCCGACCTGATGATGCTGCGGCGCGACGTGCCGCGTTCGGTGCACCATTGCCTGGCCATGCTCGACCAGCACATGATCGATCTCGCCGACATCTACGGGACGCGCGGCGAGGCCGACCGGCTGGCCGGCGACCTCCATGCCCGCCTGCGCTACGCCCGGATCGACCGTGTCTTCGAGATCGGGCTCGCCAAGTTCCTCGGCGGTGTGCGCGGCGACATCGCGACCCTGTCCGACGAGATCGGGCGCCAGTTCCTGCTGGATTGAGAACCGATGCGCCTTTCCGTCAACCACGTCACGCGTTTCGCCTTCGACCAGCCGTCGGGCCATTCGATCCACGACGTCCGGCTGACGCCCAAGCCTGCGGCCGGCCAGCGGATCGTCTCGTGGCGCATCGACGGTCCCGGCAAGCGCTCGGAGTGGCTCGACGGCCACGGCAACCAGGTCACCACCTTCTCGGTGGCGAGCAAGCACGATCATGTCGAGATCGTCGTCCAGGGACTCTACGAGTACAGCGGCGACGACCGCTGGCTGCGCTATGCCGAGACGCCGACCCTGCCGCCACCCTTCTGGCTGCGCAGCGGCGCCCTGACAGGCCATGACGGCGGCTTCGACCCGCTCGTCGAAGGCCTCGCCGAGCGAGCGGCGAAGCCGGACGAGCGCGTCGCGGCGCTGCACGAGCTGATGAAGCGGGTCGCCGCCCGGCTCGACTACCGCACCGGCCTGTCGACGGTCGACACGACGGCGGCCCAGGCGCTGGCGCAGGGCGCCGGCGTGGCGCAGGACCACACCCACGTCTTCATCGCCTGCTGCCGGCGGCTGGGCGTCCCGGCGCGCTACGTCAGCGGCTACATGCGCAACGACGCGCCGGCCCTGCATGTCGGCCGGACCAGCCATTCGTGGGCCGAAGCCTGGGTGCCCGGCCTCGACTGGGTGGGCTTCGACCCGGCCAACAACCTGAGCCCGAGCGGCGAATCCTTGCGCCTGGCGGTCGGCCTCGACTACCGCGACGCCGCGCCAGTCAGCGGCCGCCGCATCGGCTTCGGCGACGCGACGATGACCGTCGATGCCTCGGTCGAATTGGTCGACTGACGCCTCGGACCGGTCCCGGCCCGACCCGGGTCAGCCCCAGCCGAGTTCCCTGAGCGCCCAGCCGGCGTTCCAGATCTTGGTCATGTGGCGAATTCGTTCGCCGTCGAACTCCATGCAGTAGACGTAGTCGCTCGACGTCTTCTTCCCGGTCGGCGGCGGGCCGCCCACACCGGTGTGCGTGCCGTGGAAGACGGCATAGGCCGTGACGCTGCCGCGCTTGGCGTCGACCGCCCAGGATTTCAGCTCGTAGCGGCCGTCGGGCATCATCCCCATCAGGCCCTTCATCCAGTCGGCGTAGGCGTGCAGCGTGCGAACGTCGGCCAGCGGGTCGGCCTGGCAGGAAAACGTAGCGTCGGGCAGGCAATGGGCGCGGCAGCCGTCCCATCCCTGGCCGGTTTCGCAGGCTTCGAAGAACTTCTCGGCAACCTTTTCAATCGCGGACATCGTCCCCTCCCTTGCTTGGTGGCATTCTCCTGAATGGACGAGGCCTACGCGGCGTCGGGCCTCGGCCTAGCTTTACTCGCAGCCAGCCTGCTTGCTAACGCCCTGCCGCGCCAGTACGTTCGCCCGCTTTTTCGCAGCCTTGAAAGGAGGCATCCGCGCCATGGGCTTCATTGCCGACCGTCTGAGCCGCATCAAGCCGTCTCCGACCAATGCCGCGCAGGGCAAGTTCCTGGAGATGAAGGCGGCCGGCAAGGACGTCATCGGTCTGGCCGCCGGCGAGCCCGACTTCCCGACCCCGGACCACATCAAGGAAGCGGCGATCAAGGCGATCCGCGAAAACGACACCAAGTACACGGCGGTGCCGGGCACGCCGGCGCTGCGCCAGGCGATCTGCGCCAAGATGAAGCGCGACCACGGCCTCGAGTACAAGCCGTCGCAGACCGTCGTCACGGCCGGCGGCAAGCAAATCATCTTCAATGCGATGCTGGCAACCCTGAACGCCGGCGACGAGGTCATCGTGCCGGCGCCCTACTGGGTGTCCTATCCCGAGATGGTGCTGGTGGCCGACGGCACGCCGGTGATCGTCGACTGCCCGGAGTCGAACGGCTTCAAGCTCAAGCCGGAGGATCTCGAGCGCGCTATCACGCCGCGCACCAAGTGGCTGATCCTGAACTCGCCGAGCAACCCGACCGGCGCGGCCTATACCCGCGAGGATCTGCGCGGCCTGTGCGACGTGCTGCTGCGCCATCCGCAGGTCTGGATCCTGACCGACGACATGTACGAGAAGCTGGTCTACGACGATTTCGTGTTCGCGACGCCGGCCGAGGTCGAGCCGCGCCTGTACGATCGCACCCTGACCATGAACGGCGTGTCGAAGGCCTACAGCATGACGGGCTGGCGCATCGGCTACGCCGCCGGGCCGCAGAAGCTGCTCGACGCGATGATCACCGTGCAGTCGCAGAGCACGTCGAATGCCTGCTCGATCAGCCAGGCGGCGTCGGTGGCGGCGCTCAACGGCCCGACCGACTTCATCCCGAAGAACGTCGCGGTGTTCAAGCAGCGCCGCGACCTCATCGTGTCGATGCTCAACCAGGCCAAGGGCCTGCGCTGCCCGCGGCCGGAAGGCGCGTTCTACGTCTACCCGTCGTGCGCCGGCACGATCGGCAAGAAGACGCCGGACGGCAAGACGATCGAGAACGACACCGACTTCGTGAACTACCTGCTGGAGTCGGAAGGCCTATCGGTCGTGCAGGGATCGGCGTTCGGGCAGGGCCCGGCGTTCCGCATCTCTTACGCCACCGCCACCGACCTGCTCGAGGAAGCCGGCCGGCGCATCCAGCGGGCGTGCGGCGCGCTCAGCTGATCGCGCCCGACGGACGAGTTGGAAGGGGCGGCCTGCGGGCCGCCCCTTTCGTTTGGCAAGCCCCCTGCCCTCATTCGGTGACGATTTCTTTCCGCCGGCGTCGCATTGACACCCGTCGGCCGGAGTGAAACGATTTTCGTGACAAGGCTTCGCTCCGGTCGAGATCCCGGGCGACCATCGTCCGGAGCTTTCGGGCGCCCGAGGGGCGCTGAAGGGAGGACGTTGTCATGAACGACACCAGAGCCGAAACCATCCCCGGCGGCAGACCAGGCAGCGGCGCGCATCGCGTGGTGGCGCTGTGCGGGCCGTACCTGTCGGGCAAGACCAGCCTGCTCGAAAGCATTCTGTTCGCGACCGGGGCCATCGGCCGCCGCGGCTCGACCCGCGCCGGCACCTCGATCGGCGACGGCGCCCCCGAGGCGCGCAAGCGCGGCATGGGCACCGAGCTCAACGTCGCGTCGGTCGACTATCTCGGCGACCAGTGGAGCTTCGTCGACGTGCCGGGCTCGATCGAGTTTCAGCACGATACCCTCGCCGCCCTTGCGGTCTGCGATGCCGCGGTGGTCGTCTGCGAGCCGTCGCCCGACCGCGTCGTGGCCCTGACGCCGCTCCTGAAGTACATCGAGGACCACCACATCCCGCACGTGCTGTTCATCAACAAGATCGATTCGGCCGAGGTGCGCGTGCGCGACATGATGGCGGCGCTGCAATCGGTCTCGAGCCGCAAGCTGGTGCTGCGCCAGGTGCCGATCCGGCGCGCCACGACCGGTGGCGGCGATGAGACGGTGGGCTATGTCGACCTCGTGAGCGAGCGCGCCTACCGCTACAAGAGCAGCGGCGCCTCCGACCTGATCGAGATGCCGGCCGAGATCCTGCCGCGCGAGAGCGAAGCCCGCCGCGAGATGCTCGAGACCCTGTCGGAGTTCGACGATGCGCTGCTCGAGCAGCTGATCGAGGACATCGCGCCGGAAAAGTCGCTGATCTATCGCGATCTGCACGACGAGTTCGGGGCCGATCAAATCGCACCGGTCCTGTTCGGCGCCGGCGACCGGGAGAACGGCGTGCGCCGCCTGCTCAAGGCGTTGCGCCACGACACGCCCTTCGTCGCCGGGTCGAGGATGCGCCGCGATCTTCCCGCAGACGGCGGCGCGGTGCTGGAATGCTTCAAGGTCCTCCACCAAAGCCACGCCGGCAAGCTGTCGCTGTGCCGCGTCTGGTCGGGGACGATCAACGAGGGGCAGAGCCTGGGCGGCCAGCGGCTCGGCACCTTGCTGCGGCCGTTCGGCCAGCGGCTCGACAAGATGTCCGAGGCGCGGGCCGGCGAGATCGTCGCTCTGGCCAAGGTCGATTCCCTGTCGGCCGGCCAGGCGCTCTCGGAGGCCGGGATCGCGCCCGTCGCCGACTTCCCGCAACCCGAGCCGGCGGTCTTCGCCCTGGCGCTCGCGGCCAAGAACCGCAGTGACGAGGTCAAGCTGTCGGGCGCCTTGCACAAGATCGTCGAGGAGGATCCGTCCCTGTCCTACGAGCCGCGTGCCGAGACGCACGAATTGCTGCTGAAGGGCCAGGGCGAGATGCATCTCAAGGTGGCGGTCGACAAGCTGGCCGGCCGCTACAACGTCGCCGTCGAGACCGAGACGCCGCGGGTCGCCTATCGCGAGACGATCCAGGCCGGCGTCCAGCAGCACGCGCGCTACAAGCGCCAGACCGGCGGCCATGGCCAGTTCGCCGACATCAAGGTCGAGATCCGGCCCCTGGCGCGCGGCGAGGGCTTCCGCTTCGTCGACAAGATCGTCGGCGGCGTGGTGCCGCGCAACTTCATCCCGGCCGTCGAGGAAGGACTGGCGGAGAATCTGGGGCATGGCCCGCTCGGCCAGCCGGTCGTCGACCTCGAGGTCACGCTGTTCGACGGCCAGTACCACTCGGTCGACAGCTCGGAGATGTCGTTCAAGATGGCGGCGCGGATCGCGCTCAGCGAGGCGCTGCCGAAGTGCAAGCCGGTGCTGCTCGAGCCGATCGTCAGGATCACGGTGGCCGCGCCGAGCGAGGCGACGCCGCGCATCCAGCGGCTGATCTCGGGCCGCCGCGGCCAGTTGCTCGGCTTTGACGCCCGGCCGGGCTGGAGCGGCTGGGACGAGGTATCGGCGCTGATGCCGGAAGCGGAGATCGCCGACATGATCGTCGAGATCCGCTCCGTGACCCAGGGCGTCGGCACGTTCCGCACCGAGTTCGACCACCTGCAGGAGCTCTCGGGACGCACCGCCGATCGCATCGTCGAGGAGAGCCGGAAGCGGGCGGCGGCGTGACCGCTGGCCTCTTCACAAGCCGGTGAGAGGGCGGCCCGCCGCCTTCACCTGCCGCACTGCGGCACCCATAGTAATCCCGTGGGATTGGCCCACGGGAGAGTCACTCGATGATCAAGAGAAGGACCGTGATGGCGACCGGCCTGGCGATGGCCGGGGTTGCCTCATCGGCCGGCATCGCGCGGGCCCAGTCGGGCAAGCCGATGATGGTGTTCGTCGGCCACGAACTCTGAGGCGGCTGCAAGATCTGGCGTGCCCAGTCCGAACCCGCTTTCGTTGCCTCTGACGCCTGCAAGAAGCTCGACTACCGAATCGTCCATCCCGCCAACGGCTCGCTGATCCTCAAGCCGGAAAATTGGCCGGAAGACGCCCGATGGGTCCTCACCGCCTTCCTGATGAGCGACGAAGGCAAGGCCCGCCCCGACGCCACGCCCCGCTTCATCCTGGCGCAGAACGGCCAGATCCTGCTCGCCGTCACCGGCAATGCCGGCTGGAAGGACAAGATGTGGCCGAAGATCCAGCAGGTCACGGGGACGACGTCCTGACGCAGCTGTAACGCGGCCTTGATCACCGGCGAATTGCGATAGGGGGCGATCGATGCCACCTATCGGGTGAAGGAGTGTTGCCATGTTGATCAAGCGCAGTCGGGGCTGGGAGATCGGCGAGAGCCGGACGACACCGGAGAGCACCTATCTGCGGCGGCGCGGCCTGATCGCCGCGCTGGGCCTAGGGGGCGCCGCGCTCGCGCTGCCCGGCGGCGCCTCCGCCCAGGGCAAGGCCGACCCGTCGGCCGGCCTCTATCCGGCGAAGCGCAACGACCGCTACGGCGTGCCGACCCCCATGACGGAAGAGCGCCGGGCCACGACCTACAACAACTTCTATGAATTCGGCACCGACAAGAGCATCTGGCGCGATGCCCAGAAGCTCGAGACGCGCCCCTGGACCATCAAGATCGGTGGCCTGGTCGAGAAGCCGTTCGAGATCGGCATCGACGACCTGCTCGCCAAGGTCCAGCTCGAGGAACGGGTTTACCGCCATCGCTGCGTCGAGACCTGGTCGATGATCGTGCCCTGGAGCGGCTTTCCCCTGCGTTCCCTGGTCGAGCTGGCCAAGCCCACGGGCAGCGCCAAGTACGTCGTCATGAAGACCCTTAGCAAGCCGTCGGTGATGTTCGAGCAGAAGGACACGCTGTATCCGTGGCCCTACACCGAGGGACTGGCGATCGACGAGGCCACCAATGACCTGGCCTTCATCGCCACCGGCCTCTATGGCAAGCCGATGCCCAAGCAGAACGGCGCGCCGCTGCGGCTGGTGACGCCCTGGAAGTACGGCTTCAAGGGCGTCAAGTCGATCGTCAGCTTCGACTTCACCGAACAGCGGCCCAAGACCTTCTGGGAGGCTCTGCAGTCGCACGAATACGGCTTCTGGGCGAACGTGAACCCGCAGGTGCCGCATCCGCGCTGGAGCCAGGCGACCGAGAAGCCGCTGGGCGGCGACGAGCGCGTTCCCACCCTGCTGTACAACGGCTACGCCGAGTTCGTTGCCGGACTCTATACCGACCGCAAGGCGGAAAAGCTGTTCATGTAGGCGCCGGCTTTGCCTCCCCGCCGGCCGGCGCGCTACAAGTGCGCAAGCGACAGGGCTGGGAGGAAAAGCGGGTGGATCGGATCCGACGCACGACGAGGCGCTCGACACTGGTCGGCCTGGCTGCTGTCGCGGGGGCGCCCCGGGCCTTCGCCCAGAGCTTTCCCGACAAGCCGATCAAGATCGTCGTGCCCTTCGCCGCCGGCAGCGCCACCGACCTGGTCGCGCGCGGCCTCGCCGCCAAGCTGCAGGAGATCCTGAAGCAGCCGGTGATCGTCGACGACAAGCCGGGGGCCAGCGGCCAGCTCGGCGCCTCGGCCGTCGCGACGGCGCCGGCCGACGGCTATACGCTGATGATGGGCACCAACACGACCAACGCCGCCAACGGCGCGCTGTTCAAGAAGCTGTCCTACGATCCCGACAAGGACTTCGCGCCGATCATGCGCTGCGTCACCGGCGTCAATGCGCTGGTGGTCAACAATGACCTGCCGGTGAAGAGCGTCGCCGAGCTGGTCGACTATGCGAAGAAGAATCCCGGCAAGCTGAACTACTCGGAGGCCAGCGCCAGCCAGCGCCTGTCGGGCGAGATGTTCAACCAGCTCGCCGGGGTGAAGATAGAGCGCGTGCCCTACAAGGCCAGTCCGCAGGCGCTGGGCGACGTCGCCGCCGGACAGGTGCAATTGATGTTTCCCGACCTGCCGCAGGCCCTGACTCAGATCGAGGCCGGGCGGGTGCGTGGCCTGGCGACGACCGGACCGACTCGGACCACGGTGGCGCCTACCCTGCCGGCGATCGCCGAGACCGTGCCCGGCTACTCGCTGGTCTATTGGCTCGCGATGTTCGCGCCTGCCCAGACGCCGATGCCGATACAGAAGGTCCTGGCCGACGCCATCGGCGAGGCCCTCAAGGACCCGGCCACTGCCAAGGCAATGACCCAGGGCCGCATGGAGATCTCGCCGCTCGCGCTCGACGCGTTCGCCGCCTACGTGAAGACCGAGACGGAGTGGTGGACCAAGTCGATCCGGGCGGCCGGAATCGAGCCGGAGTGAACGACATGAGCAAGGTCATCATCGAGAAGGACGGACCGGTCAAGACGATCTGGATGAACCGTCCGGAGAAGCGCAACGCGCTCGACAGCGAGCTGCTGCAGAACATGATCGACGCGCTCGGCGCGCCGGTCGCCGACGACGACCGGGTGGTGGTCATCCGCGGCAAGGGCAACGTGTTCTGCGCCGGCCTCGACATGGCCGAGCGGCGCGAGACGATCCGCGGCGGCAGCGCCAGCGGCATCGAGGTCATGCTGCGCGCCATCGAGCTCTGCCCGCTGCCGGTCGTGGCGGTGGTGCACGGCGACGCCATCGCCGGCGGCAACGAACTGGCCCTGCACTGCGACCTGGTGGTCGCCTCGGACAAGGCGCGCTTCGGCATGTCGTTGGCCCAGGTCGGCCTGGCGCCCAACTGGTTCCTGGCCAAGAAGCTGATGGAAGTGCTGGGACCGGTCACGACGCGCGAGATGTTGCTGCTCGGCGACCCGCTGCCCGCCACCAAGCTGCACGCGCTCGGCCTGATCGCACGCTGCGTGTCGGCCGAGGCACTCGAGGGCGAGGCGCGCAAGGTGATCGACCGGCTGGCGGCCAACGCGCCGCTGTCGCTCAAGGCCATGAAGGGGCTGACGGTGCGCCAGCTCGAGTTCCGCGATTCCATCCCCCATGAGGATATCGACCGGCTGGTCCAGGCCGCCATGAAGAGCCAGGACGCGCAGGAGGGCATGAAGGCCCGCCTCGAGAAGCGCACCGCCAAGTTTCAGGGCCGCTGACGTGTCGATGCGACTGCGCCTCGACAAGCCCTGGCAGCCCCTGTCGGACGAGGCGGCGCGCCGCCTGCCCGGCCAGCTCGGCGTCTACCAGATCGCCGATGCCCAGGGCGGCGTCGTCTACATCGGCCAGGCCGGCGCGCGCGCGCCGTTCGGGCTGCGCAGCGAGCTGCAGCGCGAGCTGGCCGAGCGCGGCCCCGGCTTCCAGTTTCGGGTCGAGGTCAACCAGCAGTACCGCTCGCGCTGGTTCGAGCTGCTGATGGTGCACCAGGCCGACCATGGCGCGCTGCCGCCCGACAATGCCAGGAACCCG
Source organism: Reyranellaceae bacterium (assembly GCA_046349275.1). Taxonomy (GTDB): domain Bacteria; phylum Pseudomonadota; class Alphaproteobacteria; order Reyranellales; family Reyranellaceae; genus Reyranella. The sequence continues at coordinate 174,813 of JAXMCN010000013.1, forward strand.
CCGCCCAATCTCGGGCGGCTCAGCCCCAACTGATCTCCGGGAAGACGCCGATGGATTTCGAACCGAGCTCCGAACAGCAGATGCTGATCGACCAGGTGCGCCGCTACGTGCGCGAGGAGATCATCCCGCTCGAGGCCAAGCTCGACCCCGATGCCTCCGAGCTGCCGCCCGAGGACTTCAAGCGCCTGACCGACAAGACCAAGGCGATGGGCCTGTTCGGCATCGACATCCCCAAGGAGTTCGGCGGCCCCGACATCGACATCGCCACCCGCACCCTGCTCGCCATCGAGATGGCGCAGCACCGGGCCGGGCTCTACGTGCCGTGCTACGGCACGTTCGGCGGCGCCGGCCTGGCGCAGATCTTCGAGGCCAACGAGGACCAGAAGGAGCGCTACCTCTATCCGACCCTGCGCGGCGAGAAGAAGGCGTTCTTCGGCCTCACCGAGCCGTCGGGCGGCAGCGACCCGGCGCGCGCCATCCAGACCCGGGCCGAGCGCAAGGACAATGGCTGGGTGCTGAACGGCGCCAAGATCTTCATCTCCAACGCCGACCGGGCGCAGTACGGAATCGTGTTCGCCCGCACCGACGCCTCGAAAGGCCGCGCCGGCATCACCTGCTTCATCGTCGATTCCGACACGCCGGGCTTCCACGTCCGGCGCGTGGTGCACACCCTGCGCTCGTCGCACTACGCCACCGAACTCGAATTCAAGGACTGCTGGGTGTCCGACCACCAGGTGCTGGGCGAGGTCAACAAGGGCTTCGCGGTGGCCAACGACCGCCTGACCCGCCAGCGCATTCCCTACGCCGCCGGCTGCATCGGCGTGGCCATCGCGGCGCACGAGATGGCCATCGAGTGGGCCAAGATGCGCACCACCTTCGGCGAGAAGCTGGCCAATCGCCAGGCCGTGCAGTGGATGCTGGTCGACAACGAGATCGACATCCGCACGGCGCGGCACTTCACCCTGGAAGCCGCCGAGAAGGCGCGCCGCGGCCTGCCCTTCCGCACCGAGGCGGCGATCGCCAAGCTGACCGCCTCGGAAGGCGGCGGCCGGGTCGTCGACCGCGCCATGCAGATCCACGGCGGCATGGGCATGACCAAGGACCTGCCGCTCGAACGCTGGTACCGCGAGATGCGCATCCGGCGGGTCGGCGAGGGCCCGAGCGAGGTCCAGCGCATGGTGATCGCGCGCGAGATCCTCGGCAGCAACCTGCGATGACCAAGCCGCTCGCGGGCCTCAAGGTCGTCGAGTTCGGCCAGAATCTGGCCGGCCCCTATTGCGGCCAGATCCTGGCCTTCCTCGGGGCCGAGGTGGTCAAGGTCGAGCGGCCCGAGGGCGACGACGCGCGCAAGTGGGGCCCTCCGTTCATCGAGGGCGACGCCGTCGGCTTCATCGCGCTCAACCGCGGCAAGCAGTCGATCACCTGCGACCTCGCCGACCCGGCGCAGCGCGCGGCGCTGGTCGAGCGGATCGGCGGCGCCGACATCTTCGTCCACAATCTGCGGGCCGACGTGCCGGCCAAGTTCGGCATCGACGGCGCGACCTTGCGCCAGCGCTTCCCGCGGCTGATTTACGCCGATCTCGGCGCCTTCGGACATCTCGGGCCGTGGAAGGATCGCCCCGGCTACGAGCCGATCATCCAGGCGGTCGCCGGCCTGATCTCGCTGAACGGCGACCCCCGCGGGCCGGAGGCGCGGATCGGCGTGTCGATCATCGACCTGTCGACCGGCATGTGGACGGCGATCGGCGTGCTGGCCGCCCTGGCCCATCGCCAGACCACCGGCCAGGGCTGCCAGGTCAACACCTCGCTGTTCGAGAGCGGCCTGATGTGGGCGTCCAACCACATCGCCGGCTACTCGGTGACAGGCCGCATGCCGGCCCGCCAGGGCACCGGCCATCCTTCGCTCACGCCGTACCAGGCCTTCGAGTGCAGCGACGGGCCGCTGATGATCTGCCCGGGCAACGACCGGCTGTGGCGCAAGTTCGCCGAGGCGCTCGGCCATCCCGAATGGCCCGACGAGGCGCGCTTCAAGACCAACGTCGAGCGCATGCAGAACCGCGACCTGCTGCTCGGTCTGATCGCCGACATCATGAAGGGGCGCAGCCGCGACTACTGGTCGGGCAAGCTCGATGCGCTGGGCGTGCCGAACGGGCCGCTGAACTCGGTGCCGCAGATCATGGATCTGGCCCAGGTGGCAGCGCTCGGCATGTTCGTGCAGCCCTACGAAGGCTCGCCGGCGCGCTTCCACGGGCTGCCGGTCAGCTTCGACGGCGAGCGCGCGGTCGGCCCGCAGCGGGCTCCCAAGATCGGCCAGAACGACGGCTGAGGCGCCGTCAGGTCAGTTCGCGAAGCTCAGGCAATACTCGCGCACCCGCTCGAGCGGGATGCGGGCATGGCTTTGCACGATGATGAACTTGCCGCCGGCGTTGTTGCCGTTGGGCAGCTTGACCAGGCGCTCGAAATCGTCGGCGCCCCAGACGCAGGAATTCTCCGAGAACAGGTGCACGTCGGACGCGTAGCAGTCGTTCCAGTCGACGTGATAGTCGAACAGGTTGCCCTTGAGCTCGGCGACGCTGGTGTACAGCGAGTATTCGGTCCAGGCGACGGAGACGGGCTTGCGGGCCTTCCACATCAGCAGCGAGGTCGTGGGATCCGCGGCGCCCCCGCTGACGTGCTCGAGCGCCTGCCCGGCGAGCGTCCCGTGCAGGATGTTCGGCGTCACCGACAGGCCATAGCCCTTGTCGTCGTAGCTGCTGCCGACCACGTCGGCGGCGTTGCGCCACCAGTCGTGGTGCAGCTTGGGCTCCCAGCGCGACAATGCCCGGCCCTCGCGCACGAAGGTTCGAGAGTCGAAATCGCCGACGCAGCAGACGTCCGAATCGAGGGTCAGGTAGCCCTCGAAGCCCAGCACGACGGGCACCCGCAGCTTGATGATCTGCTGCCGGTACCAGCCGGTCAGCATGTAGAAAGGGCTGAGCCGATGGAAGAAATCGCTCTCTGGGCGGACGGTGACGTTGATCCGGGGGAAACGCGGCAGGCTCGAGCGCAGCAAGGCGGTGTCGCCGCCCGGCGCGATGATCAGAAGTTCGAAAGGCTTGGGGTCGCGCCAGTGCTTGGCCAGCGATTCGATCAGAAGGCCCGCACGCTCCAAGTCGCCCCGGCGCTTGATTTTGCGCAGAGCCAAGGGAAGGATGGCTTGGCGAACCTCAGAGAACATCGTGGTGGCTGGCTCCGAAAATACATGTGGGGCCGGCGGCATGCCACATCAATTGCTGGAGGTCGCTCAAGCTGCGAACCACCAGCGGCGGAAGGTCCCACGCGGCGTGGCAGAAAAAAAACGCCGGGCTCGAAGCCCGGCGAGTCAAACAGGGAGGCTTCACGTCTGGGAGACGTGGGATCATGAGGATCCCGAGTTTCAACCCGATCAGTCGGAACCGTTCGTGTCGAAGACCTGCGACAAACCTATGCCTGATCCACAGTAATTGAAGCGGGGAATTTTCGGAGACTGACATGCGATCAGCGCATGCCTCTCAGCGCGTATGCAATCCTGCACATCTCGCCTGCTAAAAGCGCGTTTCGGCGACCTTGCGCAGCAGGAAGTCGCGGAACACCGCGATGCGCTTCGAATGCCGCAGCTCTTCAGGATACGTGAAATAAACGTCGGTCGTCCGCACGTTCAGGTCGGGCAGCACGATGTCGATCTTGGTCGATTCGCGGGCCAGGTAATCGGGCAGCGAGGCGATGCCGAGGCCCGATTCGACGGCCCGGAAGATGCCATAGACATTGTTCACCCGCAGCACGACGACCCGCTCCTCCTGGTCGACATTGCCCTCGCGCAGCAGCCAGTTGGCATCCTGGACGGGCGCCCGGGCATCCTCGCCGAAAATGATCAGGCGATGCTGTCCCA
>JAXMCN010000014.1:0-175745 GCA_046349275.1 Reyranellaceae bacterium
CGGCGACAACCACATCTTCCAGAACCTCGGCGACGGCACCTACTACCATTCCGGCCTGATGGCGATCCGCCAGGCCGCCGCCGCCGGCGTCAACATCACCTACAAGATCCTGTTCAACGACGCGGTGGCGATGACCGGCGGGCAGCCGCATGACGGACCGCTGACAGTGCCGGAGATCACCAAGCAGGTGGCGGCAGAGGGCGCCAAGAAGGTCGTCGTCGTCACCGACGAGCCCGACAAGTACGGCGGCACCGGCGGCTTCGCACCGGGCACCACGGTGCGCCATCGCGACGAGCTCGACGCCGTGCAGCGCGAGCTGCGCGAGATCCCGGGCCTCACCGTGCTGGTCTACGACCAGACCTGCGCCGCCGAGAAGCGCCGCCGCCGCAAGCGCGGCACCTTCCCCGATCCGGCCAAGCGCGTGTTCATCAACGACGCGGTCTGCGAGGGCTGCGGCGACTGTTCGGAGAAGAGCAACTGCGTGTCGGTCAAGCCGCTCGAGACCGAGCTCGGGCGCAAGCGTCAGATCGACCAGAGCAACTGCAACAAGGACTTCTCCTGCCTCAACGGCTTCTGCCCCAGCTTCGTCTCGGTGCACGGCGGCACGCCGGCCAAGGCCAAGCGGCCGCAGCTCAAGCTGGTCCAGGACGATCCCTTCGCCTCGCTGCCCATGCCGACCCTGCGGCCGCTGTCGGAAGCCTACGGGATCCTGGTGACCGGCATCGGCGGCACCGGCGTGATCACCGTCGGCGCGCTGATCGGCATGGCCGCGCATCTCGAGGGCAAGGGCTGCACGGTGCTCGACTTCACCGGCCTCGCCCAGAAGAACGGCGCGGTGATGAGCCACGTCCGCCTGGCACCCAAGCCCGAGGACCTGCACGCCGTGCGCATCGCCGCCGGCGGCGCCAACCTGGTGCTCGGCTGCGACATGGTCGTCGCCGCCTCGCCGGCGGCGCTGTCGCGCATCGAGCAGGGCGTCACCAAGGCGGTGATCAACGGCTACATGCAGCCGGTCGCCGCCTTCGTGCTGAACGGCGACATGGACCTCGGCGCCGAGTCGATGATGAAGGCGATCCGCGACGCCGCCGGCGACGAGGCGACCTCGTTCGTCGACGGCACCGGGCTGGCCACCGCGCTGCTCGGCGATTCGATCGCCACCAACCTCTTCATGCTGGGCTATGCCTGGCAGAAGGGCCTGGTGCCGCTGTCGCTCGAGGCGCTGGAGCGCGCCATCGAGCTGAACGGCGTCGCCATCGAGACCAGCAAGCGGACCTTCTCGTGGGGCCGCCTGGCGGCGCACAACCTGAAGGCCGTCGAGAGCGCCGCCAAGCCGACCCTGCGGGTCGAGAAGCCGGTGGCGCGCACCCTGCCGGAGATCGTCGCCAAGCGGGTCGAGCTGCTGACCGCCTACCAGGACCGCGCCTATGCCGAGCGCTACAAGGCGTTCGTCGACAAGGTCGCGGCGGCCGAGAAGGCCAAGGCGCCGGGCCGCAAGGGCCTGGCCGAGGCGGTCGCCAAGTCGCTCTACAAGCTGATGGCCTACAAGGACGAGTACGAGGTCGCCCGCCTGTACAGCGACGGCGACTTCCACAAGAAGCTCGCGGCCCAGTTCGAGGGTGACTACACGCTCTCCTTCCATCTCGCGCCGCCGCTGTTCGCCGAGCGCGATCCGCAGACCGGCGAGCTGAAGAAGAAGGAGTACGGTCCCTGGGTGCTGTCGGCGTTCCGCCTGCTGGCGTCGCTGAAGCGCCTGCGCGGCACCGCCCTCGACCTGTTCGGCCGCACCGAGGAGCGGCGCATGGAGCGCCGGCTGATTGGCGAGTACGAGGCGACGATCGAGACGGTGCTGGCCACCCTCGACCAGAACAACCACGCGATGGCGGTGCAGATCGCCGGCGTGCCCGAGACGATGCGCGGCTTCGGCCACGTCAAGGAGAAGAACGTCAAGGCCGCCAAGGAGCGCGAGGCCAGCCTGCTGGCCGCCTATCGCAGCCCGGCGACCCAGTCGGTGGCGGCCGAGTAGGCCGCCCCGCGGGTCACGAACCCGCGGGTCATGAACTTGAGGGTGCGCCGCTCAGGCGCGCCCGGCCTGGTGCGAGAAGTAGGCCGGGTCGAACTTGCCGCCCGAGCTGGTCTTGCCCAGCCGGTCGAGGGCGCGCTGCCACTTGGCGGCGAAGTCGGGGTCGAACACCAGGGCGGGGTCGCCGTCGACCACCAGCCAGGCATTGTCCTGCATCTCGTGGTCGAGTTGGCCCGGTCCCCAGCCGGAATGGCCGAGCGCCAGCCAGGCGTCGCGCGGCCCCTTGCCGCCGGCCATGTCCTTGAGGATCTCGAGCGAGGCGGTCAGCGCCATGCCGGCGTCGATGATCAAGGTCTCGTCGCGGCGATAGTCGGCCGAGTGCAGCACCAGGCCGCGTGACGGCTCGACCGGGCCGCCGAACAGCACCGGCCGTTCGTCGGCCGCGGCCGGCACCTCGATGCCCAGCTGCTTGTAGACCTGGCCGAGCGGCAGGTCCTCGACCTTGTTGTTGACGATGATGCCCAGGGCACCGTCGTCGTCGTGCTTGCAGATGTAGACGACGCTCTTCTGGAAGCGCTCGTCCGGCATGGACGGGGCAGCAACCAGAAAGCGACCGGCCAGGGTGGCCGCGGGTGAGCCTGATCCGGACATGTTCCTACTTTCCTCTGAATCTTTGGGGATTGTCCGGGCGAAGATCAAGATGCGCCGGTCCGATGGACAAAGTCCTACCCCTCCCCTAGGGTCCGCCGGTTCGCCGGCCACCCTCGTGTCCGGCGGCAAGTAAAGGAGCAAAACATGGCGAAAGTCGGCGATAAGGTGCCCAGCGCCACGCTGCGCATGCTGGGCCCGGAGGGCCCCAAGGCGGTCACCACGGAAGAACTGTTCGCGCCCGGCAAGAAGGTTGTCGCCTTCGCGTTGCCGGGCGCCTTCACCCCCACTTGTTCAGCGAAGCACGTGCCCGGGTTCGTGGCCGAAGCTGCTGCGCTGAAGAGCAAGGGTGTCGACACCATTGCCTGCATCTCCGTCAATGACGCGTTCGTGATGGGAGCCTGGGGCAAGGATCAGAAGGTCGAGGACAAGGTCCTCATGCTGGGCGACGGCAACGGCGAGTTCACCCAGGCGATGGGCCTCACCATGGACGGCTCGAAGTTCGGTCTCGGCACGCGCAGCCAGCGCTATGCCATGATCGTCGACAACGGCGTCATCAAGGAGCTGTTCGTCGAGAAGCCGGGCGCCTTCGAGGCGTCGACGGCGGAGAACGTGCTGAAGCACCTCTAGGCTTCGACGCAGCGTTTCGAATCCAACGGCGGAGCCTCGGCTCCGCCGTTTTTCGTTGGCGGTTCCCTCGTGGTATGCTGTGCGCCGTCGCCGATGGTTTCCGTCTCCAGCCTCGCCGCCGCCGCCGGCCTGTCCGGCGCCCTCCTGCTCGCGCTCCCCGCCGCGGCGGGCGATGCCGTCGTCGTCTACGTCGATGCCGCGCTCTATCCGGCGCGGATCGCCGCTCTCAACTACACCGCCTCCCTGGACGGCGAGCCGGCGCGGCCGCAGCGGCTGGAGCCCGGCCATCCGGTTTCGATCCGCGGCTGGACCGTTGCCCTGAAGCCCGGCCGCCCGGCCGAGTACGTGCTGGCCAAGCAGCACAACGTGCGCCAGCGCTGGCAGGTCCAGGTGCCCGCCGCCTGCACCGCGACCTCCGGCGGCGCGCCGACCGGCTGCCGCCTGATCCTGGCCCGCCGCGCCGGCGTGCCGGACTGCGCCCTGCTGATCGGCAAGGCCAGCGGCCCCGGGGGCCAGGAGAGGCTGGTGATCGAGTGCCCGGAGTCGGTCGAGCTTGCCCCGCGCGACGGCTGAACGACGGTTGAACGACGGCTGAACGGGGCGACTCAGAGCGTGACGCCGCCGTTCACGTGCAGGGTCTGGCCGGTGATGTAGCTGGCCGCCGGCGAGCACAGGAAGGCGATGGCGTTGGCCACCTCCTGCGGCTTGCCGTAGCGCGCCATCGGGATCAGCCGGCTGACCTCCAGCATGCGCTCGCGCGGCACGGCGGCGTGCCCGGCGGCGTCCTTCTCGATGAAGCCGGGGGCGACGCAGTTGACCGTGGCGCCGCTCGGCGCGAGGTCGACGGCCAGCGCCTTGGCCAGCGCCTCGATCCCCGCCTTGGCCGCCGCCGACGACGGGAAGGTGATGATGCCGCGCGAGAAGGCGTGCGCCACGAACGACGACACGCCGACCAGCCGGCCCTGCGCGCCGGCCTTCTGCAGCCACGGCTTGGCGGCGGTCGCCAGCTCGAAGAAGGCCGAGGTCATGGCCGCCCAGCCGGCCTCCCAGGCGGCGCGGTCGAGCTCGCCGACCGGCCGGCGGTCGGCGAAGCCGGCGTTGCTGACCACGACGTCGATGCGGCCGAAGCGGGCGACCACCGCCTCGACCAGGCGGCCGCCGGTGCCGGCCTGCGCCAGGTCGCCCTCGACCACCAGCGCCTCGGCCCCGGCGGCGCGCACCGCGGCGGCGACCTTCTCGGCGCCGTCGCGGTTCTTGCGCGCGTGCACGGCGATCGCGGTGTCGGCGGCCGCCAGCGTGCGCGCCGTCGCTGCGCCGATGCCGGAGGACGCTCCGGTGACCAGGATGACTCGCTGCATGACGCTCTCTTTCTCGTTGCCGGGGCCTACAGGCAGGCGTCGCGGACTACCGGGGCCAGGAAGTCGGCGAAGCGGCGCGAGCCTTGCACCGAGAAGTGGCCGATGTCGACGAAATCGTCGGGACCGAACGCAGCCTCCGGGATCTCGACCACGAGGTCGCCGAGCCGGCGCGCCGTCTCACCCAGCAGCGCGTTGAAATGCTGCTCGAGCGGCCACAGGTCGCGGTCGCGCACCCGCGGCAGCCAGCCGTAGCGCCCGTCGCCCTGCAGGCGGCTGCGATCGAGCAGCTGGCCGACCCATACGGTGCGCACGCCGCGCTGCCGGTTGAGCGCCGAGATCGCCTCGAGATGCGCGCGATACAGGCCGTCGAGCCGCGGATCGTCGCCGCTCATCGGGGCCAGCGCATAGGGGTCCTTGGCGTAGCGCACGGTATCGATCTCGGCGCTCAGCAGCCGCAGCACGACGGTGAGCAGCGGCGACACGGTGACGTGCGAGCCGCCGACCCGGCGGGTGCCCAGCGAATCGACCTGGCTCGGCAGATGGAAGTCGGCATAGGCCGGATCGAGATCGGGAATGTGCGCGTTGCGCAGGTCGTTCCAGCCGACATAGTAGATCGCGCAGCGCGGCCGTACGCCGAACGTGTCGGGGTAGAAGGTCGTCTGGATCAGCAGCTCGACGGTCGTGTAGCCGGGCACGCCGTGATTGACCACGAAGGCCCGGTCAGGTCCCAACGCCGCCGCCAGCCGGTCGCTCCAGGTGCTGCCCTCGGCGGTGCCGATGTCGTAGGTGGTCGAGCCGCCGAAGGTCGCGATCACCGCCCGCCCGGCCAGGCTGCCCGGCGCCGGATCGGCGCCGCGCGTGCCGGCCGTGCTGTGGCGGATCTCGAGCCCGGTGGCGCTCGTCAGATGCAGGCCGGGGATCGGCACCGCCTGCAGCAGGGCATGCCACTGGAAGCGGGCGGGCTCGGCCCGGTCGGGCGGCAGCAGCGAGGTCTCGCCCGCCACCAGATGGCGCAGCTCGTACGAGCCCACGCCCCAGGCCAGGTCGACGCCGGCCAGGGCCAGCACGCTCCAGGCGAGCCACGGCCAGCGCACCAGCCCGAGCCCGGCGACCAGCAGGCCGGCCAGCCAGGCGAAGTAGGCGGCACGCGGGCCGAAGGTCGTTAGCTCGCCGCCGAGCGCCAGCCGCGCCGCCGCGCCGGCGACGATCAGCAGCCCGAGTGCCGCCAGCAGGGCAGGGATCGCCCGCTCGAGGCGGCGGGGGCGCGAGAGGCCGAGAAAAGCGAGCATGGAGCGGTCAGCGGACGCGAGGCGCCGCCAAGGTAACGGATGTAGGATCGGCCACAACACAGGAGATTACATGCCGAGTGAAACGAAGCGCACGGCGCTGATCACGGGCGCCACCGACGGCGTCGGCCGCCTGGTCGCCGAGCGGTTGGGCGGCGACGGCTGGCGCGTGCTGGTGCACGGCCGCGACCCGGCGCGCGGCGCCGCCGTCGTCGCGACGATCGAGCGGGCGGGCGGCAGCGCGGTGTTCCTGCCGGCCGATCTCGCCGCCCTGGCCGAGGTGGCTCGCCTCGCCGACTCGGTGCGGGCCGCCACCGACCGCCTGCACCTGCTGGTCAACAACGCCGGCATCGGCACGGTGGGCAGCGCCCCGGGTCGCCAGACCAGCGCCGACGGCCACGAGCTGCGCTTCGCGGTGAACTACCTCGCCGGCTTCCTGCTCACCGAGCGGCTGCTGCCGCTGCTCGAGGCCAGCGCCCCGGCGCGAATCGTCAACGTCTCGTCGGGCGGCCAGCAGGCGATCGACTTCGACGACGTCATGCTGACCCGCGCCTACAGCGGTGTCGCCGCCTATTGCCAGAGCAAGCTGGCGCAGATCCTCTATACCGTCGACCTCGCCGAGCGCCTGCGGGGCAGGGGTGTCACCGTCAACGCCCTGCATCCTTCGACCTACATGAACACGACCATGGTGCGTCAGGCCGGCGTCGCGCCGATGAGCCGGGTCGAGGACGGCGCGGCGGCGATCCTGCGGCTCGCCGTGTCGCCCGAGCTGGAGGGCCGCAGTGGCCTCTACTTCAACGTCCAGCAGGAGGCGCGCGCCAACGCCCAGGCCTACGACCCCGAGGCGCGCCGCCGCTTGCGCGCGCTGAGCCTCGAGCTCACCGCCGCTCATGTCCCTCTCCCCCGCTAGGGGGAGAGGCCAGGAGAGGGGGCATGGATCGACCTGTGTCCGCCGACGAGATCCGCGCTGCCGCCTGGGCGGAGGTGCGCGACCTGCTCGAGCTGCAACTCGCGCCGCTGGGGGCGCCGGCGCTCGACGCCCTGGCGGCGCGGCCGGGCGAGGCCGTTCTCGACATCGGCTGCGGCGGCGGCGACACGGCGCTTGCGCTGGCCGACGCCGTGGCGCCGCACGGCAGCGTGACCGGCATCGACCTCTCGGCCGCGGTGCTCGCCCATGCACAGCCGCTGAGCGGGCGCCGGCCCGGGCTGCGCTTCCTGTTGGGCGACGCGCAGTCCTTCCCGTTCGAAGCCGCGACGTTCGACGCCGCCTTCTCGCGCTTCGGCGTGATGTTCTTCGCCGACCCGGTCGCCGCCTTCGCCAACATCCGCCGCAGCCTCAAGCCGGGCGGCCGGTTGGCCTTCGTGTGCTGGCGGGCCCTGGCCGACAATCCGCTCGACCATCTGCCGCTCGCCGCGGCGGCCGCCCATCTGCCGCCGCAGCCGCCCGAGGATCCGCAGGCGCCGGGGCCGTTCTCGTTCGCCGATCCCGATCGCGTGCGTGGTCTCCTCCACGCCGCCGGCTTCGACTCGATCGACGTCGTGCCGCATGACCGCAAGGTCGGCAGCGGCGATCTCGAGTCGATGCTGCGCGTGTGCACGCGGGTCGGCGCCTTGGGCAAGATCCTGCGCGAGACGCCGGCGCTGCGCGCCAGGGCCCTGCCCGCGGTCCGGGCCGCCCTGGCCGAGCACGACGGGCCGGCGGGCGTACAGCTCGCCGCGGCGACCTGGGTCGTGACGGCGCGGGTCAGCCCGGCGCCGCCGGAGCGGCGTTGACGGCCCGCTGCGCGGCGAAGGCGCGCGCGTAGGCCGGCCGCGCCTCGCCGCGCGCGCAGTAGGCGGCGAGGGTCGGAAAGCCGTCGAGCAGGCCCGCGACCTTCACGCGCAGCAGCACCGAGACCATCATCAGGTCGCCGGCGCTGAACGCGCCGTCCGGCCACTCGGCCGTGCCGAGGCGGGGCGCGAGCTGGTCCAGCCGGGCCCGCACGCGCGCCTCGACCAGCGGCAGGCGCTGCCCCGCCCACGGCCTGTCGCCCTCGAGCAGCCGCGCGGTCACCAGCTCGAGGATCGGCGGCTCGACCGTGTTGAGCGCCGCGAACAGCCACGCGATGGCGCGCGCCTGGGCCTTCGCGTCGGCCGGCAGCAGGCCGGCATGGTGCTGCGCGATGTGCAGCACGATCGCGCCGCTCTCGAACAGAACGAGGTCGCCGTCCTGGTAGGTCGGGATCTGTCCGAACGGATTGCGGGCCAGATGATCGGGATTCTTCATCGCCTCGAAGGAAACCAGCTGCACGGCGTAGGGCTGCGCGACTTCCTCGAGCGCCCAGCGCACCCGGGTATCGCGGGCCAATCCCCTGCCGCCGTCCGGCAACCGTTCGAAGGCGGTGAGAACGATGCACATGCGAGACACGGTCGCAGCGCTTCATCGTCTCTGCAAGCGCCGCGCCGGCACACCCTGGTTGCGCTTTTTCGACTCGATGCCAGCGCCGTTGCCGCTACTCTTGCGGCGGGTCGGCAAGGTTTGGGAATCCATGGCGGCGGCGCCGGACGAGGCGAAAACGGAGACGGTCGAGTCGATGAAGCGCGCCCTGGCGGCAGCCCGGACGGAGCGCGACGAGGCGCGCGCCCAGCAGGCCGCCGTCGCCGCCATCCTGCGCCGCATGGCGTCGTCGCGCAGCGACCCGCAGCCGGTGTTCGACGAGGTGGCGCGCGCCGCCGCCCGCCTCTGCGCCGCCGACGTCTGCGTCGCCCTGCGCTTCGGCGAGCGCTGGCGCGTCATGGCGCACGAGGGCCCGATCGCCATGGCGGTCGGCCACGAGGAAGAGCTCACGCTCGAGACCACCACCGGCCGCGCCCTCCTCGGCAATCGTACCGAGGAGGTCCACGACATCCTGGCCAGCGATCCCGAGCGCTTCGCCGCGGCGCATCGCCTGAGCCGCGAGCAGGGCTTCCGCTCGGTGCTGGCCGTGCCGCTGCGGCGCGACGGCGTTGCGATCGGCGTGATCGGGCTGCGCCGCGCCGAGCCGGGACCGTTCGGCGCGCCGCTGATCGCCCTGCTCGAGAGCTTCGCCGATCAGGCGGTGATCGCGCTGGAGACGGTGCGGCTGTTCACCGACCTCGGCGAGTCGCTCGACCAGCAGACGGCGACCGCCGAGGTGCTGAAGGTGATCTCGCGCTCGCCGACCGACGTCCGGCCGGTGCTCGACGTCGTGGTCGAGGCGGCGCGCCGCTTCTGCGGCGCCACCGACGCGGTCATCGGCCTGCGCGACGGCGCGGACTACGTCGTGACCGCCCATGCCGGGCCGCTGGGCGAGGAGATCGGCGGCCGCCGCGCGCTCGACCGCACCACGACCCAGGGCCGCGCCATCCTCGACGGCCGCACCGTGCACAATGCCGACGTCACCGCCCTCGACGCCGCCGAATGGGGCACCGCGCATGTGCTGGCGCGGCGCTTCGGCTTCAAGGCGGCGCTCGGCGCCCCGATGCTGCGCGACGGAAGTGCGATCGGCGCCGTCACCCTGCGGCGCGCCGACGCCGGCCTGTTCACGCCGCGCCAGGTGGCGCTGCTCGAGAGCTTCGCCGCCCAGGCGGTGATCGCCATCGAGAACAGCCGGCTATTCGCCGAGCTCGGCGCGCGCAACCGCGAGCTCTCCGACTCGCTCGAGCAGCAGACCGCGTCGGCCGAGATCCTGCGTGTCATCTCGCAGTCGCCGACCGACGTGGCGCCGGTGCTCGACGCGCTGGTCGCCGCCGCCCGCCGCTTCTGCGGCGGCGAGGACGCGGTGATCGTCCTGCGCGACGGCCAGGCGATGGTCGTCGGCGCCCATGACGGGGTGATTGCCGCCGTGGTCGGCCGTCGCGTGCCGCTCGACCGCAGCTCGACGATGGGCCGCGCCGTCGTCGACGGCCGCACCGTGCATCATCCGGACGTCGCCGCGCTCGACCCGGCGGAGTTCCCGACGGCGCTCGGCCTGACCCGCGAGATGGGCGTCGCCGCCCTGCTGGCCGCGCCGATGCTGAGCGACGGCGGCGCGGTCGGCGCCATCCTGCTGCGCCGGCGCACGCCGGGCGCCTTCACGCCGCGCCAGATCGAGCTGGTCGAGAGCTTCGCCGCCCAGGCGGTGATCGCGCTGCAGAACACCCGCCTGTTCGGCGAACTCACCGAGGCGCTGGCGCGGCAGACCGCGACCGCCGAGATCCTCGGCACCATCAACGGCTCGCGCGACGATCTGCAGCCGGTGTTCGACGTCATCCTGGCCAAGGCGATGGCCCAGTGCGATGCCGCCTTCGGCGTCTTCAACACTTTCGACGGCACCCGCTTCCACACCATCGCGACCCGCGGCGTGCCTGAGGCCTTCGCCCGCTATCGGACCTCGAGCCCGCCCGACTACGGGCCGGGCACGACGCCGGCCCGCCTGATCGACGGCGAGGACTTCGTGCACGTCCACGACATGGCCGACAGCGACCTCTATCGCAGCGGCGATCCCAGCCGCCGCGCCATCGTCGACGCCGGCGGCGCCCGCACCGTCCTCAACGTCGCCCTGCGCAAGGACGGCATGCTGCGCGGCACGATCATCGTCTACCGCCAGCAGGTGCGGCCGTTCTCCGACAAGCAGATCGCCCTGCTGCGCGGCTTCGCCGACCAGGCGGTGATCGCCATGGAGAACGCCCGCCTGCTCGGCGAGCTGACCCGCCGCGAGCAGGAGCTGCGCGTCACCTTCGACCATATGGGCGACGGCGTCGTGATGTTCGACGCCGACCTGACGCTCGCCTCGTGGAACCGCAACTTCCAGGAGCTGCTCGACATCCCCGACACGTTCCTGGCGACGCGGCCGAGCCTGGCCGACTACGTGCGCCTGCTGGTCGGCCGCGGCGAGCTCGGCCAGGGCGAGAGCGAGAGCGACGCCGAGGCCGAGATCGCGCGCTATCGGCGGCGAGTCGGCGAGGCCTGGTCGATCGAGCGCACGCGGCCCGACGGCCGCATCGTCGAGGTGCGCAACAACCCGGTGCCGGGCGGCGGCGCCGTGCTCATCTACGGCGACGTCACGGCGCGCAAGCAGGCCGAGGCGGCGATCCGCGCCGCCCGCGACGCCGCCGAGGCGGCGCTCGACCAGCTCAAAGCCGCCCAGGCCAACCTGGTGCAGTCGGAGAAGATGGCCTCGCTCGGCCAGCTCACCGCCGGCATCGCGCACGAGATCAAGAACCCGCTGAACTTCGTCAACAACTTCGCCAGCCTCTCGGTCGACCTGCTCGACGAGCTGCGCGAGCTGGCCGGCCCGGCGTTCGCGACGCTCGACGGCGAGCGCCGCGCGGAGATCGACGAGACCATGGCGCTGCTGATCGGCAACCTCGGCAAGATCGCCGAGCACGGCAAGCGGGCCGACGGGATCGTGCGCAGCATGCTGAGCCACAGCCGCGGCGGCACCGGCGACTGGCAGGAATCGAACCTCGATTCGCTGGTCGAGGAGGCGCTGAACCTCGCCTATCACGGCGCCCGCGCCCAGGACCCGGAGTTCAACGTAACGCTCGAGCGCGACCTCGCCGCCGCCGGCACGCCGATCGAGCTGGTGCCGCAGGACGTCACGCGGGTCTTCCTCAACCTGTTCGGCAACGGCTTCTACGCCACCCGCAAGCGCCGCCAGGCGGCGGCCGGTGACCCGAGCTGGCGGCCGACCCTGACGGTCGCCACGCGCGATCTCGGCGAGGCGGTCGAGATGCGGGTGCGCGACAACGGCACCGGCATTGCGCCGGACGTTCGCGAGAAACTGTTCCAGCCGTTCTTCACGACCAAGCCGACCGGCGAAGGCACCGGCCTCGGCCTGTCGATCAGCTGGGACATCGTCACGCAACAGCACGGCGGCACGATCGAGGTCACGAGCGAGCCGGGCGTCTTCACGGAATTCACGGTGCGCCTGCCGCGACGGCGGCGCACGGTCGAGCGAGCGAGAGGGTAAGATGAGCGTCAGCATCCTGGTGGTCGACGACGAGGCCGACGTGGCGGAGCTGTTCCGCCAGCAGTTCCGGCGCGAGGTGCGGCAGGGCCGCTACGTCATGCACTTCGCGCAGTCGGCCGAGGAGGCGCTCGACAAGCTGCAGCAGGGCGTGCAGCCCGAGCTGGTGGTCGTGCTGTCCGACATCAACATGCCGGGCATGGACGGGCTCGGCCTCCTGCGCCGGGTCAAGGAGCAGCGCGCCGACCTGCCGGTGATCATGGTCACCGCCTACGGCGACGACGAGCGGCGGCGCCAGGCCGAGGCCTTCGGCGCCGCCGAGTTCGTCACCAAGCCGGTCGATTTCGGCCTGCTGCGCCAGCAGCTGCAGCAGCTCGAGCAGCCTGCGTCATGAGCCAGACTCATGCGGGCGGAGGGGCCAAGGTCCTGGCGGTCGACGACGAGCCCGACTTCGAGCTGCTGATCAAGCAGCGCTTCCGCCAGCGCATCCGCAAGGGCGACCTCGTCTTCCGCTTCGCGCGCAACGGCGAGGAGGCGCTGGCGGTGCTGGCCGACGAGCCCGACATCGGCCTGCTGCTGCTCGACATCAACATGCCGGTGATGGACGGGCTGACCCTGCTGGCCGAGCTGCGGGCGCGGCGCTCGGCGGCCCGCGCCGTCATCGTCTCGGCCTACGGCGACATGCAGAACATCCGCACCGCGATGAATCGCGGCGCCTTCGACTTCGTCACCAAGCCGGTCGATCTCAACGACCTCGAGCTGACGATCGACAAGACGCTCGAGACCATCGACTACGTGCGTCGCCTCGACCGCGAGCGCGCCGAGGCCGAGCGGGCGCGCGCCAACCTGTCGCGTTACTTCTCGCCCAACATCGTCGATCTGCTGGCCGAGAGCGACGAGCCGCTCGGTCCGGTGCGCCGCCAGCAGGTCGCCGTGCTGTTCGTCGACATCGTCGGCTTCACGCGCATGGCCGAGGCGATGTCGCCGGAGGCGGTGGTCGCCCTGCTGCGCCAGTTCCACGAGCGCATGGCGGGGCAGATCTTCGACTGCGGCGGCACCGTCGAGAAGTACATCGGCGACGAGATCTTCGCCGTGTTCGGCCTGCCCTCGCCGTCGCCGCACGACGCGCTCAACGCCCTGCGCTGCGCCGCCGGCATGCTGCGCGAGCTGGCGGCGTGGAACGCCGAGCGCGCCGCCGCCGGCGAGCCGCCGCTCGGCATCGGCATCGGACTGAACTACGGCTCGGCGGTGATGGGCGACGTCGGATCCGAGCAGACCTTGGCTTTCACCGTGATCGGCGACACGGTCAACGTCGCCAGCCGCCTGCAGAGCCTGACTCGCGAGCTCGGCACGCCGCTGATCGTCGCCGACCCGGTGCTGCAGCAGATCGGCGGCGGCCAGGCGCCGGCGCCCGAGGGCCTGCCGGTGGCGCTCACCGAGCATGGCGCGCACGAGCTGCGCGGCCGGAGCGGCGCCGTCCGCATCTGGACCGGCTGAGACTCGGAAGGACCGCGCGCGTCCACGCGCGCTCAGGCTCTTCCTGGCCGCCGGACCGTGGAAGAGGCGCGCCTGGAGACGCGCGGTCCCAGGACCCCGATCCTCCTCATGCGGACCGCGCGCCTCCAGGCGCGCTCGGACTCAGATCAGGCTTCGGACCGTCCGCAGATGGCCGGTCTTGATCCACACGGTGCAGCCCTGCGCCCCGGCCGTCGCGCGGGCTGTGCCGCCGACCGGCAGGCGCAGCCACGACATCGCCGCGAAGTCCTCGCCGCCCTCGGCGAAGCCGCCGTCGAGCACCAGCAGCTCGGCGCCGCCGGCCGCGTCCAGCGCGACCGCCGTGCCGGGCGCCCAGCGCTCCAGCCGCACGTCCTCGCTGGCGTCGCGGAACAGGTCGAGGCGCTCGACCCCGGGCCGCCCGGCCACCGCCGCCCACGGCCGCGCCGCCGGACCCAGCCGCACCTCCGTCCGGTCGGCCGGATCGAACTGCCACAGCTTCACGAAGATGACGCAGCCCGCGTCCGAGCCCGGCGTGTGCCGCGAGGTCGGCGGGTTGCGCACGTAGCTGCCGGCCGGATAGTCGCCATGCTCGTCCTGGAACACGCCGTCGAGCACCAGGAACTCCTCGCCGCCGCCATGGACGTGCGGCGAGAAATGGCTGCCGGCGGCGTAGCGCACGATCGAGGTGGCGCGGGCCACCTCGCCGCCGATCCGGTCGAGCATGCGCCGCTCGACGCCGGCCATCGGCGAGGCCACCCAGGGCAGACGCGCGGCGTGCACGGCGGCGCGGCGGGAGAAGTCGGCGTTGATCTCCATGAGTGAAGGAGTTTGACAGGCTTGGCCGCCGGTGTCTCGATGGCGTCATGTGGGGTCTGGTGCAGATCTACCTTCTGCTGCTCGGCGCGCTGATCGCCTGGGAGGTCGCCGTGCAGGTCTGGCGGCGCCTGCGCCCTCGCGCGCCGCTCGAGGCGCCAGCCGACCGGCAGCATTTCTCGCCCGAGCAGGAGCGCCGTCGGCGGCTCGAGGCGCTCGGCCGGCGCTGGCCGGCGCCGGCGCGCTGGGGCTGATCGCGGCCGTCAGCGCCGCAGCGCCAGCCAGGCTTTCGCGCCCTCCACCGTCTCGAAGATCTCGATCGGCCGCCGCGCCCCGCCCAGCGCCTTGAAGCGCTCGATCGCCGCGCGCGCCTGCGGCGTCGTCGCCACCGCCGCGATCGGGCCGCGCGGATCGAACTCGGCGTTGGCCCGCACCGCGCCGGCCAGCGCCGCCATGTCCTCGTCCGTGAGACGGCTGTCGAGCCTGCGCGCATCGAACAGCTTGGCGTAGGGCATGGCGCCCGCTTCGGTCAGGGCGGCGAAATAGCCGAGCATGTCCGACAACCCGACGATGCCGTCGGCGGTCACGCTCACGAAACGTCTGCTGTGATCGATCTCCAGGCGGATCGGCAGGGCTTCGACCTCCTCACTCGATATGGGAGCGAACGCCGTCCTCCGCCAGCTTGCTTGCGAGGCCGGTGTAGGTCTCCGGCGTGAGCGCGCGCAGCCGCGCCTTGACCTCGTCGCGCACGTCGAGCCCGTCGATGAACGCCGCCAGATCGGCCAGGGTGACCGCGCGGCCGCGCGTCAGGTCCTTCAGCTTCTCGTACGGCATCTCGACCTGCTCGACCCGCAGCACCGTCTGGATCGCCTCGGCCAGCACCTCGGGATGGGCGCGCAGCGCGGCGCGCAGCGCCGGCTCGTTGACCGAGATCTTGCCGAAGCCGCGCAGCAGCGAGCGGTAGCCGATCAGCGCGTGCGCGAACGCCGTGCCGAAGGTCCGCGCCACCGTCGAATCCGACAGGTCGCGCTGCAGCCGCGACACCGGCAGCTTGCGCGACAGGTGCTCGAACAGCGCGCTGGCGACGCCGAGATTGCCCTCGGCATTCTCGAAGTCGATCGGGTTGACCTTGTGCGGCATGGCCGACGAGCCGACCTCGCCGGCCTTGGGCTTCTGGGTCACCCAGCCGTCCGAGATGTAGCGCCACATGTCCTGCGCCAGGTCGATCAGGATCGTGTCGATGCGGCGCAGCGCGTCGAACAGCTCGGCATAGGTGTCGTGCGGCTCGATCTGGGTCGTCACCTCGTTCAGCCCCAGCCGCACGAAATGCGTCTTGCCGGCACCGCCGGCATTGAAGCTCTCGACGAACTGCCGCGCCAGGCCCAGCCAGTCGGCGCCCGGCAGCGCGACCAGCTGGGCATTGTAGTTGGCCGTCGGGCCGCCCCACTTGACCAGGATGGTGGCGCTCCTGAGCGTCTCGGCCTGGCGCGCCAGGCGGGTCGCGAACACCGCCATCTCCTTGCCGAAGGTCGTCGGCGTCGCCGGCTGACCGTGCGTGCGCGCCAGCATCGGCGTCGCGGCCTGGCCGCGTGCCAGCCCGCCGAGCGCCGTCTGCACCTCGAACAGCGCCGGCAGCATCACGCTCTCCAGCGCGTCGCGCAGGCACAGCGCGTGGGCGATGCTGTTCACGTCCTCCGAGGTCAGCGCGAAGTGGACCCATTCGAGCACGTCCTCGAGGCTGCTGCCCTTCAGGCGCAGCTTCATGAAGTACTCGATCGCCTTGACGTCGTGGTTGGTCGCCGGGATGCCGGCATGGCCGTCGCGCTCGATCGCCTTTATGATCCCGGCATCCTCGACCGACAGGTCGGCCAGTCCGCGCAGCAGGCCGAGCTCGACCTCGCTGAACGGCCGCATGCCCGCGATCCCGGGCGCCGTCGACAGGAAGCGCAGGTACTCGCACTCGACGACGAGGCGGCGGCGGATCAGGGCGTACTCGCTGAAATGCGGGGCGAGCGCGGCGGCGGTGGAGCGGTAGCGGCCGTCGACGGCGGAGACGGCGGTCAGGGGGTCGAGCTGCATGGCGCCTCTTTAGGCCGTTCTCCGGCGGCGCGACAGGGGGAAGGGGCCTCCTGATCGGGGACGTCAATTCGGGCCGACGAAGCGGTCTCCAAAGCGGTCGTCAGGCGCCCGGCGGGACTGTGGAACGCAGTGTATTTATCTTGTAAAATAAGCTGAAATGGCTACCAAGAAAGCGGACTCGAAACCGGACATTGAAGCGGCCTCGGAAGCCGTCGATCGGGGCGAGTCCACCAGCCTCATGGAACCCATGCTGATCGGCGAGTCGCCCCGCCGAACCGCCGTCACCGACCTCGTCGTCGAGTTGGCCAGCCGGTCGGCCGGTCTCAGGCGCAGCTTGCCGGAAGGCGTGACGGCGGCCCTGGCCGATCTGGTGCGGGCCATGAACTGCTACTACAGCAACCTGATCGAGGGACACGACACGCATCCCGTCGACATCGAGCGCGCGCTGCGCAACGACTACAGCACCGACGCCCGCAAGCGCGATCTGCAGCTCGAGGCCACGGCCCACATCGCGGTGCAGCGCTGGATCGACGACGGCGGGCTCGACGGGCGTGCGCTGACGGTCGAGGGACTGCGCGACGTCCACCGCCGGTTCTGCGAGCGGCTGCCCGCCTCCCTGCTCGAGGTCGAGAACCCCGAGACGGGCGAGCGCCGCCCGGTCGTGCCCGGTGCATTGCGCGACCGCGACGTCAGGGTCGGACAGCACATCGCGATCAGCCCGGGCGCCGTCGGGCGGTTCCTGAGGCGCTTCGAGCAGGCCTATGGCCGCCTGGGCAAGACCGATCGCATCCTCTCGGCCGCCGCCGCGCATCACCGGTTGCTGTGGATCCATCCCTTTCTCGACGGCAACGGTCGGGTTGCGCGCCTGATGTCTCACGCCGTCCTGCGCGAGGCCCTCGATACCGGCAGCGTCTGGTCGGTTGCGCGCGGCCTCGCGCGCAATGTCGCGCGCTACAAGGCCCATCTCGGCAAGTGCGACCTGGGGCGCCGCAACGACCTCGACGGACGGGGCACGCTCAGCGAGGAGGCGCTTGTCGGCTTCACGCGGTTCTTTCTCGAGACCTGCATCGACCAGGTGACCTTCATGGAGGGGCTGGTGCAGCCGGCCCGGCTGCGCGCCCGCATCATGATCTGGGCGGAAGAAGAGGTTCGGGCCGAGGCGCTTCCGCCACGGTCCGGAGCGGTTCTCGAAGCCGTGCTGTTTCGCGGCGAGCTGCCGCGCGGCGACGTCGCGACGCTGCTGGGCACCGGCGACCGTCAGGCTCGCCGCGTCACCGCCGCGCTCGTCGAACGCGAGGTGCTCACCGCCGAAAGCAGCCGCGCGCCGCTGCGCCTGAACTTCCCGGCGACGCTGGCCGCGCGATGGATGCCGGGATTGTTTCCGGAGCGGGGAGACTGACGGGCCTGCTGCCACGCGCGCGCGGCGCGACCTCGGCCCGGATGCGGGCGCCGGCCTCGCGTTCCGCCCGCTCGAGCTCGTAGGCCTTCTGGAGAGTGAGCCAGAAGCCTGCCGTGGTGCCGAAGTGCCGCGCGAGGCGCAAGGCAGTCTCGGCGGTCACGGCGCGCCGCCCGGCGACGATCGCCGAAATGCGGTTGGCCGGCACCTTGAGCGCCCGCGCCAAGGCCGGCGCGGACAGGCCCAACGGCTCGAGGAACTCGTGGCGCAACACGTCGCCCGGAGGAACCGGCGCGAGGCGCTTGCCGCCGTCGATCGCGGAGAAATCGACCCTGCCGGCCTCCAGCGCGTCGCGCGTGATCGGCCGGCGGGCGCGGCGGCGCGCGGAAGGACGCGGAGAGGCTTGGCGCGTCATGAGGCTCCGAGTGTATCCGCGCTCCCGGTCTCGGACCATGTCGCCCGGCGCACCTCTCACCGCCGCGCCGCCGCCACCGCCTGCTCGACTGCTGCACGACCCAGCGCGCCGCGCCGGCCGATTGCGACCAGCCGCCCCGCCGTCTGCGTCGCCGCCGGCTCGATCTCGGCGCGCGCGCCGACCATCTGCAGGCAGACCCAGCCGCGCCCGGGATCCCGCACGAACCCCTTGGCGCGCAGCAGGCCGCCGAGCCCGGCCAGCGCTCGCGCCAGCGCCTCGGCCTCGACGACGCCGTCGACCGCCAGCTCCACCGACTCGTAGAGCGACGCCGCGTCGACCCCGCCCGGGGTCGACAGGACCGGCGCGCCGCCGCTGCCCCGCGGCCCGATCCCCAGCACGACCTCCGGCGGTACCGCCGAGCGCACCGCAGCGACCTGCCGCGCCGCCGGCGCCATGCTCGCCAGCCACGCCGCGATGTCCGCCCGTGCCGCGTCGTCCACCAGGTCGCAGCGATTGACCAGCAGCAGGTCGGCGGCCGCGATCTGCCGCGCGATCGTGTCGCCGAGATAGGTGTCGTCGGCGCGCATCCGCACCGTCTCGGCGTCGACCAGCACGACCGTGCCGTCGAGCCTGTACCGAGGCAGCAGCCCGACCGCGCTCGCCACCGGGCCGGGCAGGGCGACGCCGCTGGTCTCCAGCAGCACCGCGTCGAGCCCCGGCCGCCGCGCCGGCAGCTCGATCAGCGCGTCCATCATCTCCGAGCCGTAGCTGCAGCACACGCAGCCGCCGGCGATCTCCAAGGTGTCGCCACCGGCGGCCACGATCAGGTCGCGGTCGATCGGCAGGGCGCCGAAATCGTTGACCAGCACCGCCAGCCGCCGTCTCCCGGCGTGCCGCAGCAGATGGTTGACCAGGGTCGTCTTGCCGGCCCCGAGATAGCCGCCGATCACCGTGACCGGCAGCCGCTCTCCGGTCATGCGCCGACTCGCGTCACGCCTGCGCGGCCGCGAACGGCCTTCCGTCCTGCACCGTGCCCCAGATCGCGACGTCCTTCAGCCGCTCCGGCGGCACCGCCGTCGGATCCTCCTCCAGCACCGCGAAGTCGGCGCGCTTGCCGCATTCGATCGAGCCGACCTCGCCGTCCAGCCGCAACGTGTACGCGGCGCCCAGGGTGATGGTGCGCAGCGCGTCGGCGACCCCGATCCGCTCCTCCGTGCCCAGCACGCGGCCCGACGCCGTCAGCCGGTTGACCGCCGCCCAGGCGGTGAACAGCGGCGACAGCGGCGTCACCGGCGCGTCGGAATGGATGGCGAGCGGCACGCCGGCGGCCAGCGCCGTGGCGCAGGCGTTCATGCGCGTCGCGCGCTCCGGCCCGACCGTCGTCTCGTAATGCTGGTCGCCCCAGTAGAAGTGATGGTTGGGGAACAGGTTGGCGCACATCCCGAGTGCCCGCATGCGGCGGAACTGCGCGGCGTCGGCGAGCTGGCAATGCTGCAAGGTGAATCGATGGTCGCGCGCCGGCTGGCCCTGCAGCGCCGCCTCCAGGCAGTCGAGCGCCATCTCCGTCGCCTGGTCGCCGTTGGTGTGGCTGTGCACCAGCACACCCTCCTGCAGCGCCAGCCCGTAGACCTCGCGGATCGTCTCGGGCGGCGTGTACCACAGGCCGTTGGGCGCGCCGTTGTAGTAGCCGGGCCAGCGCAGGCGGGCCGAGAAGCCCTGGATCGAGCCGTCGACGAACAGCTTCACGGCGCCGAGCCGCAGCCGGTCGGTCGACTGGCCGCGCAGCGCCTTGGCGTGCTCGACGACCTGCGCGGCGGTCAGCGCCTGGAAGCGGCGGAACGACACGATCCGCACCGGGAAGCCCGGCTCGCCGGTGACCCGCCGCATCATGGCGACGGCCGAGTCCGGCAGCAGGTTGGCGAGATCGGTCGCCGTCGTGACGCCCTGGCGCACGCACAGGCGCGCGAAGCGGCGCAGGCCGGGCTCGTCGTTGGCCAGCGCCTCGCGGTCGAAGCCGAAATGGCGGCCGGCCAGGGTCATGGCGTCCGGCCCCTTGAGCTCGCCGGTCGGCAGCCCGTCGGCGCCCAGCGGGATGCCGGGATGGTTGACCCCCGGCCGCAGCAGGCCGGCCAGCTCAAGCACCCTGGTGTTGACGTTGAAGATGTGGCCGCTCGCGTGCATCACGCCGACCGGGCGCGCGGTCGAGACGCGGTCGAGATCCTGCCGGCCGACGCGGCGCTCGCCGTAGTAGATCGGGTCGAGTCCCCAGGCCGCCATGCCCTCTTCCGGCGAGCCGAGCCGTCGCTCCTCGGCGATCAGCCGCTCGACCACCGCCTCGATCGAGGCGGCGCCCGGCCACACCTTGCCGTCGGGATCCAGGCGGTCGAAGCGGCCGACATAGGGCCAGCGCCAGAACGTGCCTTCGCTGGCGTGGCTGTGGCCCTCGACGAAGCCGGGCAGCAGCACCTTGTCGGCGAAGCGGTCGTCGAGGACATGGGCGCCCCAGCCGGTCAGCTCGTCGAGCGGCCCGACCCCCAGGATGCGCCCGTCGCGCACCGCGACGTGGGTCGCCTCGGGGCGGCTGGGGTTCATCGTCAGGATGCGGCGGGCACGGAAGATCGTGGTCGTGCCTGCGGCAGAAGAGGGCGAGGGGGCGGCCATGCGCCTACTCGAAACCGCGATAGTGGGCGACGTTGGCAACCGCCTCGCGCTCGCTGACCAGCGTGTTCTCGGGCTTGGTGTGGTCGGCCCAGCCCAGCGCCATGCCGGAGACCAGCGCCTGGTCGGCCGGGATGCCGAGCCGCTCGAAGACCGGCTTCTGGTAGGGGATCCAGGCCGCCTGCGGACAGGTGTCGAGGCCGAAGCCCTTGGCCGCCAGCATGATCGTCTGCAGGTACATGCCGGCATCCGCCCAGCTCCCGCGGCCGAGGTAGGTATCGGTCGTGACGAACAGGCCGACCGGCGCGTCGAAGAACAGGAAGTTGCGCGCCGCCTGGCGGGCGCTGGCGACCCGGTCGCCCTTGGGCACGCCGACCAGGCCGTAGAGCGACCAGCCGACGGCGCGCCGGCGGTCGCGGTGCACCGGCTTCCACTCCGGCGGATAGTAGTCGTAGTCCTCGTACTTGCCCCCGCCGCCGCTGCGGGCGAGCGCCAGCACGTCCTCGGTGAGGGCCTCCTTCACGGCGCCGGTGCAGACCCAGACGTGCCACGGCTGGGTGTTGGTGCCGCTCGGCGAGCGCTGGGCGATCTGCAGGATCTTCTCGATCGTCTCCTTCGGCACCGGATCGGGGCGGAAGGCACGGATCGACTTGCGGGATTGGATGGCGTCGAGAACGTTCATGGGGAAGGTCTATGGCGGCGAGGGGCGGGGGAGGTCAAACGCGGGCGTTTCGTAGGGTGAGCGGTCGTGGCACAAGTCGGTCATCGACCCGGAGGTGCCATGAAGCGGAAGTGGCCGAGGCTGCGGAGCGATGACGAGGCCAAGCGGTTCGTCGAGCGGGCGGACCTGACGCAGCATGATTTCTAACGGCTGACGCCCGTCCCCTTCGAGTTCGAGAAGAAGCCCCGGGCGCGCTCTGGCGCGAGCCGGAAGACCGATAAGCGTCTCAAGGCAGGCGTAACGGCGGATAGCCCCCGTGGCCGGCGGCATACTCGAGGGCGGCGGTGATGTCTGCGTCCTCCAGGAGGGGATGATCCGTGAGGATCTCCGCGCGGTTCGCACCGGCGGCCAGCAGCTCGAGCACGTCCTTGACCCGGATGCGCAGGTCGCGCAGGCACGGTCGGCCGCCGCATCGGGCAGGATTGACGGTGATGCGATGGATTTCGCTCATGCTCGACCCCAGCCCCCGCCTCACCCTGCTCCCGGCGTCTGCCGATCGTAGGTCGCCGAGAAGATCGTATCGGCGAGCCACCGCCTGAAGTCCGGGTTGTCGCTGAACTGCTTGAACAGCTCGGTGTCGTCCTTCATCAGGCCGATGATGACGTTCCCGAGCGCCTTGTCGTGCTCGATCCGGGCGTTCTGCTTGTCCGAGTTCTGCTTCGCGTTCTGGTAGGCCGCGTTGGCGGCCACCTTGTTGGGGATCTCGGTGCTGATGAGGTGCCGGATGCGATCGGCGTCCTCCCAGGTGATGTTGCCGAACAGATCGTTGAAGGTACGAATGATGTTCGACAGCCGGTCGAGCTCGGGTTCCGGCCTGCGCCCGCCGCCATCGGTCGGAACGGGGTCGACCTCGGCGTTCTGGTCGGCCAGCTGGATGTGCTGGACCGCCTGCTTCTCGACCCGGTAGCTGTCCATGTCGATCGCTTCGAGGATGCCCTTCGAGAGATCGTCCTCCTGCGGCGCCGGCAGCTTGGGGATCAGGAAGTTCAGGAAGATCGAGAGCTTCTCCCATCCTGCATTCGTGAACGGCAGGATCGACGACAGGAAGGCATAGGTCCTGACGAAGGCCTTGGCCTTGCCCTTGAAGTCGACCTGACCGTCCTCGTCCAGTCCCGCCTTGTAGGCGCCGACGCAGACGTCCAGCAGCGGGTCGAGCCGGTCGCGATCGGCGCCCGCCAGATATTGCTCGACGAGCGCGTCGATCTGGTCACCGTGATAGACCTCGTACTGGTCGAGGGTTGCCTTGAGGTCGTGCAGGCGATTGGGATCGTTCTCGTCGCTGAGGACCGTCGTGCGGTAGAAGGTGTCGAACGACGCCCGAATCGTCTCCGTCTCGTTCATGAAGTCGAGCACGAAGGTGTCGTGCTTCTGCGGATGAGCGCGGTTCAGCCGCGAAAGGGTCTGCACGGCCTTGATGCCCGAAAGCGCCTTGTCGACGTACATCGTGTGCAGGAGAGGCTGGTCGTAGCCGGTCTGGAACTTGTCGGCGCAGATCAGGAACCGATAGGGGTCGCTCTCGATCTGGTCGGGAATGTCCTTCGACGGGAAGCCGTTGAGATCGGCCTCGGTCACCTTGACGCCGCCGAGCTCGTGCTCGCCGGAGAAGGCGACGATCGCGCGATGCGGGCTCTTGCGCTCGGTGAGGTAGGCGCTGATGGCCTGGAAGTACTGGATCGCCCGTTCGATTCCCGAGGTCACCACCATGGCGCGGGCCTTGCCGCCGATCTTGTTCAGCGACAGCACCTGCTCGTGGAAATGATCGACCATGATCTCGGCCTTGAGCCGGATCGCATGGTCGTTGCTCTCGACATAGCGGCGCAGCTTCTTCGTGGCGCGCTTGGTGTCGAACTCGGGATCGGCCTCGACCGTCTTGACCAGCCGGTAGTAGCTGTTGACCGGCGTGTAGTAGCGCAGCACGTCGAGGATGAAGCCTTCCTGAATCGCCTGCTTCATCGTGTAGCTGTGGAACGGGCGATGCTTGACCTTGCCGTCCTCCGGAAACGGTTCTCCGAAGATCTCCAGGGTCTTGTTCTTCGGCGTCGCGGTGAAGGCGAAGTAGCTCGCGTTCGCGAGCATCTTGCGGCTCTCCATGATCGCGTTGATCTTGTCCTCGATCGTCTCCTCGTCGTCGTCCTCGTCGGTGCCGGTCAGCGCGGCATTCAGGGCGGCGGCGGCCTTGCCGCCCTGGCTGGAATGCGCCTCGTCGATGAGGATGGCGAACCGCCGGTCCCTGTGCTGGGTGCCGATGTCCTCCAGGACGAACGGGAACTTCTGGACCGTCGTGATGATGATCTTCTTGCCGTCGGCGATGAACCGGCGCAGGTCCCCGGAATGCTCGGCATGGCCGACCGTCGCGCCGACCTGGGCGAACTGCTTGATGGTGTCGCGGATCTGCTGGTCGAGGATGCGCCGATCCGTCACGACGATCACGGAATCGAACACTTGTCCCAGCCCGGGGCCGGCGTCGCCCGCGAGTCGGACGAGCTGGTGCGCGAGCCACGCGATCGAGTTCGACTTGCCCGATCCCGCCGAGTGCTGGATCAGCACGCGTCGCCCGGCGCCCTTCTCCCGAGCGTCGGCCAGCAGCTTGCGCACCACGTCGAGCTGGTGAAAGCGCGGGAAGAGCTGGTCGCGCTTCACCTTGCCGGTCTTGGGGTCCTTGCGCTCGACGATCTGCGCATAGTTCTCGAGGATGTCGGTCAGCCCGAGCGGCGTCAGGATGTCCTTCCAGAGGTAATCCGTCTTCAGGCCATGGGGATTGGGCGGATTGCCGGCCCCGTCGTTCCAGCCCTTGTCGAAGGGCAGGAACCACGACGCCTTGCCCTTCAGGTGGGTGCAGAACATCACCTGGGAATCGTCCACGGCGAAATGCGCCATGCAGCGGCCGAACTCGAAAAGCTTCTCGCGCGGATCGCGATCACGCCGGTACTGCTCCACCGCGTCCTCGACCGTCTGCTTGGTCAGGCTGTTCTTGAGCTCGAAGGTGGCGACCGGCAGGCCGTTGATGAACAGCCCCAGGTCGAGTGCATGGGCAGTGTCGTCGCGGCTGTAGCGCAACTGCCGGGTCACCGAGAAGCGGTTCAGCGCGAAGCGTTCGGCGGCCTTGGCGTTGCCCGGTGACGGTGTGCCGTAGAACAGGTCGACGTCATGCGGCCCGTGCTTGATCCCATGCCGCAGCGCGTGGATGACGCCCCGCTTGCCGATCTCGCCCTGCAGGCGCGCGAGGAACTTCTGGCGCGTCGGGCCGTCGCTGTCGAGATCGAGAGTGGCGAGCAACGGCGGCTGGGTCGCGGCGATGAAGGCGCGCAGCTGGACCAGATCGACGGTCCAGGACCGGTCGTAGGCTTTCGGATCGCCCAGCAGCCAGTTGTGCAGCCCGATGAAGGGTTCGGGCGTTTCGGCGAGGATGAGGTCTTCGAGCCCCCGTTCCGACGTATCCGAGGTCATGCGGCCTTGAGCCAGCCGTTCGAGCGCAACACCTCATGGGCGAGGCCGATCTGGCGGGGCGAGAAGCGCCGCTTGCGCTCGTTCCAGGCATAGACCTTCGCGGTGACGTCCTCGACGCCGGAAGCCTGCTCGTGCGTGGCGACCCAATGCACCGTCGCCAGCAGCTCGAGGCCGAACGGCGTCTCGAACCCCTCGACCAGCTTCGCGACGCGGTCGAAGCGCTGGCGCGTGACGGCATCCTCCGCCAGGAAGGCCTCGGCGTCGGGCACGGCCCCCGGCACCAGCTCCAGTTGCTTGTCGGGAGCGTCCCCGCCGTCCTGATAGCCGGAGATCAGATGGCCTTCGACGGTGCGCAGCACGTGTCGCAGGTTCTCGGCGTAGGGGCCGTACGGTGCCTTGGCGTATTGTAGCCGCAGCTCCTGGCCGGCCTCCTGCATGAAGTACAGGAGCTTGTGCACTTCCAGCAGCGTCACGAACGGGTCCATCAGCCCGCCGAGATAGCGGTTCATCAGCACGACCAGGGCCGCGCGGCCCGGCGTCATCTTCGGAACGTCCCGGGACTTGGTGGCCACGGGGGTGCTGTTCGGCTCGAAGACGATCGCCTCGACGCCGTCGAGGTCCTGCAGCGCCGCGACGATGCGCGGACGCACATCGCTCCAATTCAGTCCGCCCAGGCCGCTGCCGAGCGGCGGGATGGCGATCGAGCGGATGCCCCGGGTGCGAATCTCCTCGACGAGCGCCTCGAGGCCGGACTCGATGTCCTCGATCCGGCTCTTGCCGCGCCAATGGCGCTTGGTCGGGAAATTGATGATGTACTTCGGGTTGGTGAGGGCACCCGTCTCGAACACGAACATCCGTCCTGGCTGCACGTCTTCGCGGGCGCAGGCGGCCTCGTAGGCCTTGAAGTTCGCCGGGAAGGCGTTTTTGACCTGCAGCGCGATGCCGCGTCCCATGATGCCGACGCAGTTGACCGTGTTGACGATCGCCTCGGCGTCCGCCCTCAGGATGTCTCCGGTCCTGAATTCGATCATCGTCATCCCCCCCCGATCAATAATACCAGTCCCGCCGGATCTCGACCCTTGGCCGATGCGGGGTGCCCTGCATGGCCGCCGCGGCTCTCGGCACAATAGCTTGCGAGTGGATTCCAATCCGCTCGACGAGGCTCCAAGGAAACGATCCCTCGACGAGAAACTCAGCTTGCTTCCCTTCCTTGACGTCGGCCTGGCGGAAATCCGTCGCCGCCACGGCGCTCCAGTTTATTTCGCCCAGGCGATCCAGCCCCGTGCGGAACTGCGTATAATGGGCGCCGGCATTCGACAGCGAGAACGTCCAGCGCCGTCCGTTCGCCTCCGCCCATGCGACGACCTGCTGAAGGTCGGCTTCAAGATGGACGATTGGCTGCTGACCGCCCCGATAGGTCAATTCGGGATGGTTGGCGCAGTGGATCACAAACAGCATGATCGATCGCGAACAGAAATAGAACGGGACATACTCGCCGACATGGGTGTCTGGATGGCTGGAGACCGGCAGTCGCAGCCTGCGCTGCTTGATGCTTCCCATCCCGATGACCGTGCCACCCGGGCGCTGGGCCATGACCGCATCCGACCACAGGCATCCATCCGCGACGATCGAGGCGAGACTGTCGACGTGGACGATGTGGTAGATCTTTGGCTGGACGGGGATAGGCATGGTCAGGCGGCCAGCTCTTCGCCCTCGGTCTCGGCGGCTTCTTCAAGGTCGTCGTCTTCATCGGGCTCCTCGACAGCCTCAAGGTTCGTCACCTCGGGCAGGGCGGTCGCCGCCGCCCGCACGTCGAGTTTGCCAGTAACGACATCGGCGATCAGGCGATCGCGGAATTCCTGGATGAGGGCGATTTCCTGCTCGAACTGGACAATTGTGCCGCTGAGGCTTGCTGTCAGAACTTCAATGTGCCGAACAATCCTGCGCTGTTCTTCGAGTGGAGGAAGGGCAATTGGAAGACTCTTCCAGCGGTGCGTCGGGAAGCGCTTCGTTCCATGGCCCGCCTCGTCGATCATTGGAACGAACGATGCCTGGGAGGCGTCAAGGTGATAAGAGAGGTAGCCCGCGTCGACGTCTTTGTTCGGCACGATCGCCTTCATGTCCTGATTGATGGTAACCGGCTGGTTTGTGCGGGCGATACGTCCGTGTAGGACGGATCGTACAGATCGTCGTTGGCATCCTTGAGCCATTTTATTTTTGCCCAGAAATCGCTCTTGGCGAAGTCAGGATCGATTTTCTCGATACGCGCAGCGTGATCCGGCGTGATCGCCAGATGGCAAAAGTAGTCGATGGCTTTGCGCAGTTGTGCACCGCCATAGGTGAGATTCGATGCGATCTTGGACATCGCGAAGTCCGCCTGACCGCATCGCGCGGCGTCCAGTGCTCGCCCGCTTCCTCGTTGTTGGCTTCGTTGAAGCGGCGGACCAGCTCCTCGAACATCGTCCCCATGGCGTGATTGTCGAGACCGGGGTGCTTCACGGAGCCGTCGCCGTTCAGCACCGGGGCAGGCCCGAGGTTGATCGAGGAGTCGAGGAACTTCTCGATCAACGTGCCAAGGACGTCCGCCTTGGACAGCTTTGGGACCTGGTTGCGGAACTCGAAGTTGTCGAGAATCTCCTGCACGTTCGGCGAGAAACCGTCGAGATACGCTTCGAAATCCGCTTTCAATTGCGCTTGGCTCGCGCGGTTGCGCAGGTCGCGCAGAGTGAAGGGCGAGGTGTTGTAGAACGCTTGTCCGGCAGCCTGCCGAAGGGCGGCGTCCTGGTTGGCGATCCCGGCCAAGTCGAGGTTCGCCTTCATCGACAGCACGGCCTGCTTGGTGGGTTCGAGCACGGTGTCGAGGCGGCGCAGCACCGTCATGGGCAGGATCACGTCGCGATACTTGCCGCGCGTGTAGAGGTCCCGCAGGACGTCGTCGGCGATGCCCCAAATGAAGTTCGTGATCCAGTTCAGATCGCCGCTGCTCATGCCTGCTTCATTCCTCCCGATCCGGAGCAT
Source organism: Reyranellaceae bacterium (assembly GCA_046349275.1). Taxonomy (GTDB): domain Bacteria; phylum Pseudomonadota; class Alphaproteobacteria; order Reyranellales; family Reyranellaceae; genus Reyranella. The sequence continues at coordinate 27,935 of JAXMCN010000014.1, forward strand.
CTACGGACGGTGCGGCATTCGAGGGCGCTCGCACGGCGAGCACTGTGTCGTTTGTCCGCTCCCGCGCGAGGGTCGCGCTGGAGCAAGCTCCCGCCTCACGACCCCAATGCAACGACTACTACCTTCGCCATTTCAGGCGAAATAACCTGTGGGGGCAATCGGATTGGGAAAGGCTCTCGCGACCGTGGCTGCGCCGAGGGCGCTCAGGGAGCAGCCTCCGGCAAGTCAATCAACGGCTCGAGATCTGGAAGGAGAATGGCGCGCCCGGAAGGAGTCGAACCTCCAGCCTTCTGATTCGTAGTCAGATGCTCTATCCAGTTGAGCTACGGGCGCGCAGCCGGACCTCGGTGAAGGGGCCCGGTGAAGAGGCGCGCACCCTAGTGAAAGCCGGCTGCGGATGCAAGCGGCCAGACGCCGCCGATTTGCCGCCCTTTCCGCCCGCCGCCGTCGCCCGCCGCGCCCATCTCGCGTAGACTGCGTTTCATGTCGGTCCGCCCGCAGGCTCTCGCCGCGCCCCCGTTCCTCGCCGCCGTGCTCGGCCCGCTTCTGGGCCTGTTCCTGGCCGTGGCCGCGACCCTGGCACAAGCCCCGCCGGCCGCCGCCCAGGACGTCTCCGCTGCCGACCGCCAGGCCTTCCGCCAGCTCATCGAATCGCAGATCGAGGCCTTCCGCCGCGACGACGGGGAGGCCGCCTTCGGCGTCGCCTCGCCGGCGATCCGCCAGATGTTCGGCACCTCCGAGATCTTCATGGACATGGTCCGCCAAGGCTACCAGCCGGTCTACCGGCCGCGTTCCGTCGAGTTCGGCGAGATCGTCAGCCTGAACGGCCAGCCGGCTCAGAAGGTCCACCTAGTCGCGCCCGACGGCCGCCCGGTCACCGCCGTCTATCCCATGACCCGGCTGCCCGACGGCACCTGGCGCATCGACGGCTGCTACCTCGAGGCCCCGCAGCGGCGGCAGGCCTGACACAAGCCGCTCGCCCCGTTCCGCCGCTCGCCCCAGCCCCCGATCTCCGTCCCGCTCATGTCCAACGTCCCGCCCCGGGTGCTGGCGCTGCTCGCCGGCCTGACCCTCGTCTGGGGCACCGCCTGGCCGCTGTTCAAGATCGCGCTCGACGAGCTGCCGGTGCTGACCTTCCGCACCATCGTGCTGGTCGCCGCCACCCTGGTGCTGGGCGGCCTGATGCGGCTGCGCGGCGAGTCCTTCGCCGTGCCGCCCGGCCGCTGGCCGGCGCTGGCCGCGGCGTCGCTGACCAACCTGCTGATCTGGAACATCGCGACGTCGCTCGCCGTGCTCTACATCCCGTCCGGCCACGCCTCGGTGCTCGCCTACACCATGCCGCTGTGGGTGGCGCTGATCGGCTTCGTCGCCTTCGGCCAGAAGCTGACCGGCCGCCTGCTGCTGGCCATCGTCATCGGCGCCGTCGCCGTGCTGGCGCTGATGCTGCCCAACTTCGGCGCCTATGCCCAGGCGCCGGCCGGCCTGTTCTGGGGCCTGCTGGCCGGCTTCTGCTGGGCGATCGGCACCTTCATCGTCAAGCGCACGAGCTGGCCCGGCATGGGCCTGTCCTTGACCTTCTGGCAGATCGTGCTTTGCCTGCCGCCGGTCGTGCTGGGGGCCGTGTTCATCGACGGCCTGCCCACCCACTGGCCCTCGACCAAGGCGCTGGCCGCTTCGCTGTTCGCCGGCGCGGTGCCGATGGCGCTCGGCACCGCCGCCTGGTTCACCCTGGTCAAGCTGCTGCCGGCCCAGGTCGCCGCCCTGTCGTCGATCGCCGTGCCGATCGTGGCGATCGCCAGCGGCGTGCTGCTGCTGGGCGAGCCGCTGTCGCTGCTCCAGGCGCTGGCCATCGCCTCGACGGTGGTGGCGCTGTGGCTCGCCCTCGTGCCCAAGCGCTGAGGCGCGGCGGCCCTACTTCACCGGCTCGATCTCGCCGATCCGCCAGCTCCTGTCGAAGAACGACGGCAGCGGGCTGTAGAGGCGCAGGATGGTGAACCAGCCCTTGCCCGGCACGGTCTGGATCCAGTTGCCGCGTGCCACCCCCTCGGGCTGGGTCGGCCCGAACCAGATCGTGGTCGTGCCGTCGGCCGCCGCCGTGGCGGCCGGCGAGGGGAAGCTCTGGCTGCCGGCCCGCGGGAAGCCCTGCGGCGTCTGCAGCATCGAGCGGGTCTGGTTGTCGTACAGGGTGAGCGACCAGAAGGCCTCGGCCGGAATGCGCGGCGGCAGCACCACCTTGTAGGTCTTCGCGCCGTCGAACGGGTTGCCGGCCGAGTCGAGGAAGCCCATCAGGTACTGCGAGCCGACCCCCGGGATGCGCATGATCATGCCCGGCGAATCGAGCGTGTAGCCGTAGTAGAAGGCGGTGCGCGAATCGAGGGTGCGGGCGCCGGTCGGCGGCAGCGGCTTGAACATCCCGGCCTCGAACAGCGGCGGCGGTGTCTCGAAGAAGGCGCCGCCCTGCCACAGCATGCTGCCCCACTGCGAGCCCGGGTAGTAGGCCCAGTCCGGGTGCTTAAGCGCGTAGCGCCAGTTGAGCGCCCGGCCGGTCGCCTGCCCGAATGCCGCGGCGTCGGCCAGGATCTTCTTCATCCGCGCGTCCGGCTGGAACGGCTTGCCGTGGACGATGCCGATGGCCGCGAGCTGGCCGGCCAGCTCGACGTCGTAGCTGGTAGCGGGCTGGCTCTGGACGTTCTCGTTGATCAGGTCGAAGAAACCCGCGTCGCTGGGCGGGATGGTGTTGAAGGCAAGCCCGCTGCCCTCGATGAACTTCGTCTCGGGGATCTTCGGCTCGCCGGCGATGCGCACCGCGCCGGACAGCGCCTGGGCGAGGCTCGTGCCGTAGGAGCCCGGCTGGTAGGGGTAGATCTTCATCGTCTTCTTGATGGTCTCGACCGCCGGCGCCGGATCGTTGTTGCGCAGGTAGGCGCGCGCCGCATAGAGCGCGAAATTGGTCTTCGAGCGCGCGACGAAGTAGCCGCCCTCGGGCAGCGGCCCGTCGTAGCCGGGGCCGACGATCAGGTACTTGCCGCCCAGCCCGCGATCCGGTCCCGGGCCGCCGATGTCGACGATCCACGAGAACCACATGTCGTTGATCGTGCCGACCGACTCGGGCGGCTGCTCGACCACGATCGGTCCTTTGCCGAGGTCGAGGCCGGCCAGGTAGTAGACCGTGTCGGCGTTGGCGGTCAGGAACAGCGACCGCGAATCCATCAGCTTGGAGAAGATCACGACGTCGCCCGGCTTGGCGCCGATGCTCTCGAAGCCCTTCACGATCGCCAGCGCCGAGGCGCCGCGGAAGCTGTTGTTGTAGACGCTGAGCGCCTGGCTGAAGGTCAGCAGGTCGAAGGTCTTCTCGGCCGTCTCGACCGTGGGCACGCCGTCCTTGAAGGCGAGCGTGCCGAAGCCGGTCGCGATCGCGGGCGGCGCGCCCAGCGACTCGACGACCTTGTCCGGGACCTGAGCCTGGGCGGGGGCCAGCGCCGCGGCCAGCAGCGCGCCGGCGGCTGCGGTTCGAAGCGACAACCGACGGCTTTTTCCCAACGATCCAAACACCATGCTGTGCACCCCGACACTGAAGGTGCAGCTTTGTACCTTTCGGTGTGCGGTCTGAAAATCCGGTCTTCTGCCGGGAAATGGACCTGCTGCAAGCACTGCCAACGTACTTGATGGACGAGCTGACGGAACTCGGCGGCTTCTCGAGCAAGAAGGACCTTTTCAACAACGCCCTGACGATCCTGGGCTGGGCCCTGAAGGAGGCGGCCAAGGGCCGGATGATCGCCTCGGTCGACGAAGCCGGCGGCAGCTACAAGGAACTCCAGATGCCGGCGCTGATGAACGCGGCGCGCGCCGTGCCGGAGTCCCGGGCGCCGTCGGCGCCTGCCGCTGCCTGACGGCAGGCAAGCCGGGTATAACGAGGCGGCTCGCTCTCTCGTCGATGGTTCATGGACCATCGATCCTCGCGCGGCCGACCGCGCTCCGAGAAGTTCGTCGAGAAGATGGTTTCGGTCGGCTGCGGCGTCGTCTTCGTCTGGGCGATCCTCGGCCTCGCCGTCGCGATTCCCCATCCGACGCCATCGCAGGTCCAGACCTTCACGGTCGTGTCGGCGTTGGCCGCCGCCGGGTTCGTCTCGATGGTTCCCGGCTTCCTGGTCGTCGAGGTCACGGCCTCGATCCGGGCCGGCGGCGCGCTGGCCGCCTTCCTCGTCGTCTACGTCTTCAGCCCGACGCTCGTGCCGTGACGGGCCGCCGCTCCCTACGCCCCGATCCGGAACGGCAGCACGCCGTCGCGCTCGAGCTGCGCCACCAGTTGCTGCTCCCAGTCGAGATACTGCTGCATCTCCGCCTGATTGCCGGTGCGCCGGCCGGCCACCCAGACCAGGTGGTCGATGATGTCGGCGTTCGACGGCGTGTCGGGGCTGGCCTCGACCGGCAGGCCGGTCGCCATCCAGGCGTCGGTGCCGCCGGCCAGCACCGCGACCGGCCGGTCGCCGAGCGCCCGCAGGTCGAGCGAGGCGAGCTTGGCGCGCACCGCGTCGGGCGAGGCCAGCACGATCGTGCGCGCGGTCTTGGGGACCTTTGCGAGGGCCTTCTCGAGCTGCGGCCGGCAGCCCCACACCGCGCCCGGCACGTGCGCGGCGCGATAGGCGAGGCCGGGCCCCGTGTCGATCACCGCCGCCGCCCCCGCGTCGAGCAGCGCCTTCAGCGCCACCGGCGCGATCTCCGGCGTGTCGATCGCCCCCTGTCCGATTCCCAGTCCCAGCACCGGCTCGTCGGCCGGCCCGGTCGCGACCGGCCCGGAGGCGATGCCGCCTTCCAGCACGTGGACGTCCCAGCCCATCTGGACCAGCCAGTGGGCGGTGACGCTGGCGCGCACGCCGGTGTCGTCGCTCAGCACGACCCGCGCGCCGCGCACGCCCATCCACTCGTCGGTCGTCTGCACCAGCTGGCCGCCGGCGATCGACAGCGCGCCGGGCACGTGGCCGCCGGCGAACTCGCTCTCGTCGCGCACGTCGAACAGGAAGGTCGTGCGGCTTTGGTCCTGGCGCCAGGCGTCCAGGGTGGCGCGGTCGACGGTCGGCACGCCGTAGCGCTTGCGCAGGTCGGCGGCCCAGGCCTGGGCCTGCGCCAGCCCCTGCGGAGTCACCGGCCCGTAGCGCCGCGTGCTGCCGGTCTCGGGCACGTAGCCGGCCAGGGTCCAGCCCATGGTGCCGTTGCGGAAGGCCACCACCTTGTTGGGGATGCGGGCGTTGAGCAGGGTCTGGGCGCCGATGATGCTGCGCGTGCGGCCGGCGCAGTTGACCACCACCGTGGTGTCCGGCTCGGGCGCGAGATCGTGCACGCGATAGACCAGCTCGGCGTTGGGCACGCTGATGCCGCCGGGCAGGCACTGGCGGCGATGCTCCTCGGGGGTGCGGCCGTCGAGCACGACCAGGCGCTCGCCGCGCTCCTGCATGGCCTTCAGCTCCTCGGCGACGATCGAGGGCGTGTGGTTGGCGTGCTCGACCAGCTCGCCGAACGACTTGCTGACCACGTTGTGGCCCATGAACAGCTCGAAGCCCGCCGCCTTCCAGGCCGCGACGCCGCCCGCCATCACGCTGACATCGCCATAGCCCAGCGCCGCCAGCCTCGTGGCGGCGCGCTCGGCGACCCCGTCGCCGCCGTCCATCAGCACGATCGGCGTGCCGCGCCGCGGCGCCAGGCGGCCGACCTTGGCCTCCAGGGTCGAGTAGTGCAGGCCGACCGAGAGCAGCGGATGCGCCATGCCGCGCTGGCCGTCCTCGCGCACGTCGAGGAAGGCGAGCTCGCCGCCCTTTCCCTCCAGGACATCGCGCAGGCGCTGGCGGAGGGCGGCGGGGGAGAGCGTGCGCACGGTCATGGCGAGGGTCCTTGGCGGTGGGAATATTTTCGGAGATGGACCGAACTTATTCGACAGGGAAACTGTAGAATACTTAAGAATTACTGGACAGAGGGTTCGGGGCGGCTTATGGTGAGGGAGCGTCGACGCCTGGAGAGGAGTCCGCGATGCCGCCCCGATTTATGAGAGCGCCTGGAGACGCGCGGTCCCGGAAGACGTCGTCATGGGGACCGCGCGCATCCTGCGCGCTCAGAATCATGAGGATCAGGCGTGCCGGCCCGCCGCGCGAGAATAATGGCGCCGCCTGGAGCGCCAAAACTCCCCTGCCGGCCGCGAAAGAACCGCCGATTCACCAGCAGAAACAGCAGAAATTCCCCGCCGCGCCGACGCCGCGCCGACGCCGCGCCGGCCGCCGCTACTCCGCCGCCTCGGCCTTGGCCGCGAAGAAGCGGTTCTCCGGCCGCGGCAGGCCGAGATGCTCGCGCAGGGTCGTGCCGCTGTACTCGGTGCGGTAGATGCCGCGGCGCTGCAGCTCGGGCACGACCTTGTTCACGAAATCGTCGAGGCCGCCCGGCAGGTATGGGAACATGACGTTGAATCCGTCGCTCGCCCCGGTGGTCAGCCATTCCTCCATCTGGTCGGCGATCATCTTCGGCGTGCCCATCATGGCGAGCCCGCCATAGCCGCCCAGCCGGCCGGCGATCTGGCGCACCGTCAGCTTCTCGCGCTGCGCCAGGGCGACGACCCGCTCGCGGCCGCTCTTGCTGGCGTTGGTCTCGGGGATCTCGGGCAGCGGCCCGTCGGGATCGAACTTCCGCGCGTCCTGGCCGATCGCGATCGACAAAGCGGCGATGCCGCTGTCGTAGCTGACCAGGCTGTCGAGCAGCGCCCGCTTCTCCTTCGCCTCGTCGAGCGACTCGCCGATGATGGTGAAGGCGCCGGGCAGGATCTTGAGATGGTCGGGGTTGCGGCCGTAGCGCGCGGCGCGGCCCTTGACGTCGGCGTAGAAGGCGCGGCCGGCCTCGATCGGGCCGCCGGCGGCGAACACCATCTCGGCGGTCTCGGCGGCGAGCTGGCGGCCGGCGTCGGAGGCGCCGGCCTGGACGATCACCGGCCAGCCCTGCACCGGGCGGGCGATGTTGAGCGGCCCGCGCACCTTCAGGTACTTGCCCTTGTGGTCGAGCACGTGCAGGCGTGCCGGGTCGAAGTACAGGCCGCTCTCGACGTCGCGCACGAAGGCGTCGTCGGCCCACGAATCCCACAGGCCGGTGACGACGTCGAAATACTCGCGGGCGCGGGCGTAGCGCTCGCCATGCTCCATGTGCTCGTCGAGGCCGAAGTTCAGCGCCGCGTCGGGGTTGGAGGTCGTCACCAGGTTCCAGCCGGCGCGGCCCCCCGAGATATGGTCGAGCGAGGCGAAGCGGCGGGCGATCGTGTAGGGCGGCTCGAAGGTCGACGAGGCGGTGGCGATCAGGCCCAGCCGCTCGGTCACCATGGCGAGCGCCGGCAGCAGGGTCAGCGGATCGAAAGAGGTCACCGTGGCGCTGCGCTTCAGCGCCTCCATCGGCATGTTCAGCACCGCCAGATGGTCGGCCATGAAAAAGGCGTCGAACCTGCCGCGCTCCAGGGTCTGGGCGTAGCGCACCAGCGCCTGGAGATTGAAGTTGGCGTCCGGCGTGCCGCCGGGATAGCGCCAGGCGGCGGTATGGATGCTGACCGGGCGCATGAAGGCGCCGAGATGGAGCTGCTTGCGGGTCGCCATGAATCCTCTCGAGGCTCGCGAGGTCCAGACATAGTCAGGCCGCGGCCCGCCGGGCAAGGCCGCCCGGACGACAAGACTTCATGCGACGATGAGCAACCCTGCGTCCCTGGGACCGCGCGCCTCCAGGCGCGCTCAGATCATGAGGGCGCGCCTGGAGGCGCGCGGTCCGGAAGACGATGTCTCGGAGGACGGTGTCAGGGGACCGCGCGCGTCCACGCGCGCTCGGACTCATGAGCGCGCCTGGAGACGCGCGGTCCCGGGAAGACGGTCCGGTGAGCTCAGACGATCGGCGGATGCTTGCGGTCGACACCCGAGGCCTTCTCCCAGGCATGCGCCACCTGGAACAGGCCGGCCTCGTCGAAGTAGCGGCCGACGAACTGCACCGACAGCGGCAGCCCGCCCTTCGACAGGCCGGCCATCATGGCCAGCGCCGGATGGCCGGTGACGTTGAACGGCGTGCGCGCCTGGCGCGGATAGGTGCGCTCGACGTCGGCCGGCTGGTCGATGCGGCAGGCCGGGTCCATCGAACTGGCGCACAGCAGCACGTCGTGGTCGCGCAAGGCGGCCTCGACCTCGGCGATCATCTGCAGCCGCCGGCGCTGCGCCTGCACGTAGTCGCCGGCGCCGAAGAAGGCGCCGGCCATCAGCCGGCGGCGCGCCAGCTGGCCATAGTCGCCCGGCCGGTCGCGCAGCCACTGGCCGTGGATTGCCCAGGCCTCGCCCTGCAGGATCACCCGGTTGACCGCGGCGAACTCGGTCAGGCTGGGCAGGGTGACGTCGCGGACCTCGGCCCCGTCGGCCTGCAGGGTGTGGCGCACGTGCTCGAGCGCCGCCGTGACCTCGGGCTCGGCCGGCATGTCGCGCTCGTGGAAATGGCGCACGAAGCCGACCCTGAGGTCGCGGATCGGCCGGTCGAGCGCCGCCGCGTAGTGGCCCGGCTTGTGCGGCGCGCTGCCCGGATCGTGCGGATCGTGGCCGGCGATCGCCTCGAGCATCAGGGCATTGTCCTCGACCGTGCGGGTCATCGGCCCGATATGGTCCAGCGTGAAGGACAGCGGGAAGACGCCGCGCCGCGACACCAGCCCGTAGGTCGGCTTCAGCCCGACGATGCCGCAGGCGCTGGCCGGGTTGCGCACGCTGCCGCCGGTGTCGGAGCCCAGCGCCATCGGGAACAGGCCGGCGGCGACGCCGGAGCCCGAGCCCGACGACGAGCCGCCGGGATGATGATCGCGGTTCCACGGGTTGCGCGCCGGCGGCCACGGCAGGTCGAAGCTCGGCCCGCCGATCGCGAACTCGTGGGTCGACAGCTTGCCCAGCACGATGGCGCCGGCGCCGCGCAGCTTCTGCACGCAGACCGCGTCGGCCGCCGCGACGTTGTTCTCGAGGATCTTGGAATGGCAGGTCGTTGGCAGGCCGGCGACGTCGATGATGTCCTTGATGCCGACCGGAATGCCGTGCAGCGGCCCGCGCAGGCGGCCGGCCTTGGCCTCGGCCTCGGCGCCCTTGGCCATCTCGAGCGCCGCGGCGCGGTCGAGCTGGATGAAGGCGTTGAGCTTCGGGTCCAGAGCGTCGATGCGCGCCAGCAGCGCTTCGACGAGCGCCACCGGCGACAGCTTGCGATGGGCGATGGCGCGGGCGGCGGAGGCGACCGTCAGCCAGTGCAGGTCGGCGAGCTGGGCGTCCTTCACAGCCCTTCTCCGGCGCGCATCGGCGGCCACGGCTCCGCCTTGGGATCGCTCGGCACCTTGATCTTCTCGACGGCGCCGGCGGCCTGCTTCGCGGCGGCGACCACGTCGTCCTGGAAGTCGCCCCACGCCTTGCCGAGGCCGGCGCGCATCGCCAGCAGCTCGATCATGTCCTCGTCCATCGTCTCTCTCCCTCTCTCGGCAGGCGCCGGCTCAGTCGAGCCGTTCCAGCTTGGTGATCTCCTGCGGCGGCAGCTCGGCCAGGTACAGGTTGCCGTCCGTGTCGCCGGACAGGCCGTGCGCGCCGTTGATGGCGCCGCGGCAGCGGCCGACCAGGCGGCCGTCGCCGTCGAGCAGGCTGATGCGCGGGATCTGGTCGGTGACGAAGACCAGGCCGCGCTCGTCGATCCAGATCTGCATGGGGTGATAGAAGTCGCCCCACGAGTCGAGCCACTGCCCGTCCGCGTCGAAGACCTGCACGCGGTCGTTCTCGCGGTCGGCCACCAGCACGCGGCCGGCACCGTCGACCGCCACGGCATGCGGCGTCGTGAACGTGCCCGGCCCTTTGCCCGGGCCGCCCCAGGTGGTCGCCAGGCTGCCGTCGGCGGCGAAGCGATGGACGTGCGAGTTGCCGTAGCCGTCGGCGACGTAGATGCCGCCGTCCGGCGCCTGCGCCGCCGCCGTCGGATGGTTGAACGGCGCGCCCAGCGACGGCCAATGGCGGCGGCCCCAGGCCTGCAGCGGCCGGCCGGCCTCGTCGAAGCGCAGCACCTGATGGGCGTCGCGGTCGGCGACCAGGATCGTGCCGTTGCCGGCAGAGTTGATGTAATGCGGCTCGGCGAGATGGCCTTCGCCCCACGTGCCGGCCAGCCTGCCGTCGCGCCCGAACACCAGCACCGGCTTGTCGTTGCCGCGCTGGGCGACGTGCACCCGGCCCTGCGAATCGACCATCAGGTCGGAGACGAAACCGAAGCTGTCGCCGGCCGGCAGGCGGGCCCACTTGCGGTGCACGGCGTAGCGGCGGTCGCCCAGCAGGACGACGTAGGGTTCGTCGGACATGCCCTGACGCTAGGCAAGCGCCGTGCCGGTCGGCAAGATCGAACTCATGTCCGAAGACCGCCCGCCGGAAGACCGGCTCGTCCTGCATGGCAGCTTCACCTCGAGCTCGAGCTACAAGCCGATCCTGTTCCTGGCGCTGGGCGGCCTGCCGTGGTCGTTCCGCACGGTCAATCTGAAGATCGGCGTGCAGCACCAGCCGGCCCATCTGGCGCTCAACCGCTTCGGCCAGGTGCCGGTGCTGCGCCATCGCGGCCTGGTCCTGATCATGTCGAACGTCATCCTCGATTACCTGGCGCGCACCACCGGCCGCTTCGAGGGCGCCAGCGAGCAGCAGCGCTGGCAGGCGCGCGAATGGCTGGGCTGGGAGAACGACGCGCTCGTGAACGTGGCGCGGGTCCGCCACTTCTGCCGCTTCCGCGCCGCCGAGCCGGCGGTGATGGACTATTTCCGGCCCTTGGCGGAAGCGGCGCTCGACCGGCTCGACAACAGCCTGGCCGGCCGCGACTGGCTGGTCGGCGAAACCTGCACGATCGCCGATCTCGGCTGCTTCGGCCGCACCGTGTTCCTGGAAGAGGGCGGCATGTCGGATCAGGGCCGGCCGCATCTCGCGGCGTGGCGGGCGCGCATCCGGGCGATGCCCGGTTTCGCGCCGCCCTACGAGCTGATCCCCAAGAAGGACGCCGAGTTTTAGCCGACCCGCAGCAGGCGCAGGCGCGGATCGAGCAGGTCGCGCAGCCCGTCGCCCAGCAGGTTGAGGCCGAGCACCGCGACGGCGATCGCCAGGCCCGGCCACAGCGCCAGCTCGGGCGCCTGGAAGACGTAGGTCTGGGCGTCGCGCAGCATGCGGCCCCACGACGGCACCGGCGGCTGGGCGCCCAGCCCGAGATAGGACAGGCCGGCCTCGGCCAGGATCGCGACCGCGAACTGGATGGTCGCCTGGACGATCAGCACGCTGGCGACGTTGGGCAGCACGTGGCGCACCGTGATGCCGAGCGGCGTGCGACCCATCGCGGTGGCGGCGCGCACGAAGTCGCGGCGCCACACGGCGAGGGCGGCGGCGCGGGTGACGCGGGCGAACACCGGCACGTTGAAGATCGCGATCGCCAGGATGGCGTTGCGCGCGCTGGCGCCCAGCACCGAGGTGATCAGGATGGCGATCAGCACGGCGGGGAAGGCGAACACCAGGTCGGAGAAGCGCGACAGCGCCTCGTCGATCCAGCCGCCGCGGGCGGCCGCCCAGGCGCCCAGCGCGACCCCCAGGCCGAGCCCGATCACCACCGCGATCAGCCCGACCGTGATCGAGGTCTGGGCGCCGACCATCAGGCGCGACAGCACGTCCCGGCCGAGATGGTCGGTGCCGAGCGGCCACTGCGATGACGGCGGCAGCAGCTTGGCGCGCATGTTCAGAGCGTCGACCGGATGCGGCGTCCAGACCAGCGACAGCAGCGCCGTGCCGACCACCAGGGCGAGCAGCAGGGCGCCGGCGACGAAGCCGGGATGGCGCAGCGCGCGGCGCGCGAAGCCGTGGCTCATGCGGTGACTCGCGGCCGCGGATCGAGCACGGCCTGCGCCACGTCGACCAGCAGGTTGACCGCCAGCACCAGGACCGTGAACAGCAGCACGACGTTCTTGATCACCGCGAGGTCGCGGTTGTTGATCGAGTCGTAGACCAGCTGGCCGATGCCGGGCAGGCGGAACACGCTCTCGATGATCACCGCGCCGGCGACCAGGAAGCCGGCGATCAGGCCGGCCACCGTCGTCACCGGCACCAGCGCGTTGCGCAGCGCGTGGCCGAACAGCACGCGGCGCTCGGAGGCGCCCTTGGCCCGCGCCGTGCGCACGTAATCCTCGCGCAACGTGTCGAGCATCGCCGAGCGGGTGACCCGCGACAGGATGGCGATCTCGCCGAGCGACAGGGAGAGCGCCGGCAGCACCAGCGCGTGCAGCGCGCCGAGCGGCTGCTGCCAGCCCGGGAAGCCGCCGGCCGGGAAGACCTGCCAGGTCACCGCGAAGGCCAGCACCAGCACGATGCCGATCCAGAAGTTGGGCACCGACAGGCCGACCTGGCTCAGCCCCATGATCGTCCAGTCGGCCGGCCGGCCGTGCCGCCACGCCGCCAGCACGCCGAGCGGGATGGCGACCAGCGCCGCCCAGCCGAGCGCCAGCCCGGCCAGCGGCAGGGTGACCTGCAGGCGGTCGCGGATCAGCTGGGCCACCGGCGTGCCGTAGGCATGGCTGCGCCCGAGGTCGAACGACAGCAGGCCGCCGATCCACGTGGCGTAGCGCGCCAGCAGCGGCTGGTCGAAGCCGTACTGGGCGCGCAGCGCCGCCAGGGTGTCGGGCCGCGCGTCGGTGCCCAGCATGACCAGGGCCGGATCGCCCGGCAGCACCTCGACCACGGCGAACACCGCGACCGAGGCCAGCACCAGGGTGACGAGGGCGGCGACGGTGCGGCGGGCCAGGAAGGCGAGCATCGCCGCCGCCGGCCCGCGCTACTTCCAGTGCACGCCGGTGAGGTCGAGCTGCGGCGTCGGCGAGTTCTCCCACAGGCCGACCAGGTCCTTGCGCCAGACGCCGATCTTGGCGAGCTGGAACAGGAAGCCGTTGACGGCGTCGCGCGCGATCAGGCGCTGCGCGTCCTTGAGGAAGGCGTCGCGCTTGGCGAAGTCGGTGGCGCCCACCACCTCGCGCCACTTGGCCTTGAACTCCGCCGAATCGTAGCCCCAGTAGTAGCCGTCGCGCGCGTAGCGATCGAGATCGTTGGCCTCGGTGTGGGCGACGATGGTGAGGTCGTAGTTGCGCTCCTTGAAGACCTCGCTCAGCCATTGCGGCCACTGCAGCTGGGTGATCGCGAGCTTGATGCCGATCTTGCCGAGCTGGCTCGCCATCACCTCGCCGGCGCGCTGGGCGTAGCCGACCGGCGGCAGCTTGAGGGTGGCGGAGAAGCCGTTCGGGTAGCCGGCCTCGGCGAGCAGCGCCTTGGCCTTGGCGAGGTCGAGCGGATAGGTCTTGGTCAGGTCGAGATAGGCCACGTTGTGCGGCGGGAAGTGGCTGCCGATCGGCGTGCCGAAGCCCGATTCGGCGGCGATCAGCTCGTCGCGGTCGATGGCATGGGCGATCGCCTGGCGCACCTTGAGATCGCTGAACGGCTTCTTGGCGTTGTTGGTCGCCAGGATGACCTCGCCCTCGGTCGTGCCGACCACCACCGAGAAGCGCGAGTCCTTCTTCAGCCGCTCGACCAGCTCGGGCGCCTGGAAGCCGGGGAAGGCGTCGACGTCGCCGGCCAGCAGCGCGTTGACCTGCGCCGACGGGTCCTTGACGATCTTGAAGATCACCGTGTTGAGCAGGATCGACTTCGGGTCGCGATAGGTCGGCGCCTTCACCAAGGTGATCGAATCGCCTTCCTTGCGCTCCTTGAACATGAACGGGCCGGTGCCGATCGGCGTGCGGTCGTTGGTCGGCGCGCTCTTGGGATGCATGATCCCGGCATCGCCGAGCGACAGGCTGTAGAGCAGGAACGAGTTGGGCGACTTCAGGCTGAGCTTGATGGTCAGCGGATCGACGATCTCGACCTTGTCGATGTCGGTGTAGAGCGACTTCGCCGGGTTGGTGGAATCGGGCGCGAACAGCCGGTCGAGCGAGAACTTGGCGACCGCCGAATCGAGCGCCTCGCCGTCGTGGTACTTCACGCCGGCGCGCAGCTTGAAGACATACTCCTTGCCGTCGGGCGAGATCGTCCAGCTCTCGGCCAGCCCCGGCCCGATCGCGCCGGTGCGGTCGATGCGGCCCAGCCCCTCGAAGATGGTCGGCGTCGTGACCTCGCGGATCGCTGCCGCGGCGTTCTTGGTCGGATCGAGCACCGGCGGCTCGAGCGACATGCCGAGGACGAGGCGATCCTTGCTCTGAGCATAGGCGTGGGGCGCAAGCGACGCGGCCGCGGCGAGGCCGGCGGCGCCGAGGACGAGGCGGCGGGTCAGCAGGGTCACGACAGGCTCCTTCGACTCGAAACGGTTCGAGGCGGGCCTTCTATATCAGCGGCCGAAGACGTCCCGCCAGCCGCGCGCCGCGCCCAGGCTCGCAGCGTGATAGACGCCGCGCGCGACGGCGCGCGCGAGACAATCCGCAGCGATCGTGCCGAGTTCGCTGAGCGCCAGCGGATCGTTGCCCAGCTCGAGCCGGCCGCTGGCCAGCGCGAACACCGTGTCGCCGTCGTGCGGCGTGTGCACCGGCCGGATCGAGCGCGCCAGGCCGTCCTGCGCCATCACCGCGAGGCGCCGCGCCGAGGCCTTGTCGAGCCGCGCGTTGGTTGCCACGACGGCGATCGTGGTGTTGGCGCGCGGGTTGTTCCGCGCGGCATCGGCTGGGTCGTGGCTGAGCGCGCCGCGATCGTGGCTGACCGGCAGGCCGAGCCCGCGCGGCGGCGGCGGCAGGCCGCCGAATTCGCCCTGCTGCTCGAGCGCCCAGGCCCAGAATTGCGGCATGTCGCCCATCGTCGTGAAGCCGCGCGCATTGACGGCGACCAGGGCGCCGACCTGCAGGCCGCTCGCCGGATCGACCGCCGAGGCGCTGCCCAGCCCGCCCTTCAGGTTGCCGGCCTTGGCGCCCAGCCCGGCGCCGGCATTGCCCAGCGCGAATTCGCGCGTGGCGGCCGCGGCCGCGGCGTGGCCGAGCTCGCGATAGGGCGGCCAGTCCCAGCTCTTGTCGCCGCCGTTCAGCAGGTCGAACAGGATCGCCGACGGCACGATCGGCACGACGATGTCGGCGATCGCGAAGCCGCGGCCCTGCTCCTTGAGCCAGCGCATGACGCCGTCGGCCGCCGACAGGCCGAACGCCGAGCCGCCCGACAGGCAGATCGCGTCGACCGAATCGACCCGGCAGTCGGGATCGAGCAGGTCGGTCTCGCGCGTGCCCGGCGCGCCGCCGCGCACGTCGACGGCGGCGACGCAGGGCTTCTCGCAAAGCACGACGCTGACGCCGGAGCGCACAAATTGGTCCTCGGCGTTGCCGACCAGCAGGCCGTCGACGTCGGTCAGCAGATTGCGCGGGCCGGGACGCAGCATCGCCGGTCAGTCGAGCTGCAGGACCTGCGCCTTGAGATAGGCGGTCTCGGGCAGGTTGGGATGCACCGGATGGTCGAGCGCCGCGCCCGAGCTCAAGAGGATGCGGCCGTTGCGCTTGGCGTCGTGCAGGCCGCGCCGCACCTGTTCGGCGAACAGCGGCGGCTCTACCAGATGCGAGCACGAGGCGACGAACAGGAATCCGCCGGGCGCCACCAGCGGCGCCGCCAGCCGGGCCAGCTTGCGATAGCCCTGGGCGCCGGTCTTGAGGTCCTTGCGGCTCTTCACGAAGGCCGGCGGGTCGCAGATCACGACGTCGAACTTCTTGCCGGCGCGGCTCTCCAGCGCCTCGAAGGCCTCTTCCTTCTCGACCGTCAGCTTGCCGGCGACGCCGTTGCGCTCCGCCGCCGCCTGGGCGGCATCGAGCGCGGCGCGCGAGCGGTCGATGCAGGTCACCTGCTTGGCGCCGCGCACCGCCGCCAGCACGCCGAAGCCGCCGCTGTAGCTGTAGACGTCGAGCACGCTCGCGTCGCGCGCCAGGCCGGCCATGAAGCGGCGATTGTCGCGCTGGTCGTAGAACCAGCCGGTCTTCTGGCCGCCCGACAGGTCGGCCGTGAAGCGGGCGTCGTTCTCGACCAGCTCGATCGGCGCCGACGCATCGCCCTTGGCGACCGTGACCTCGCGCTTCAGGCCCTCGAGCTCGCGCACCGGCGAATCGTTCTTGAGCACGATCGTCTTGGGCGCCAGCTCGGCCTCCAGCGCCTCGAGCAGCACCGGGGTCAGCGCGTCCATGCCGGCGGTGTTGACCTGCACCACCAGGGCGTCGCCGAAGCGGTCGATGACGACGCCGGGCAGGCCGTCGGCCTCGGCATGGATCAGCCGGTAGAAGGGCACGCCGATCAGCCGGTCGCGCAGGGCGGCGGCGCGCGCCAGCCGCCGGCCGAGGAACAGCGGATCGACGATCGCCGTCGGGTTGGTCGTGATCAGCCGGGCGGCGATCAGCGAATGCGGGTTGAAGGTGACGAGGCCCAATGCCTCGCCGCCCGGCGCGCGCAGGATGGCCAGCGACCCGGCGGGAATCGCCCGCGTCTCGGGATCCATCAGGATCTCGTTGGAGAACGCCCAGGGATGCCCGCCGCGCACGCGACGGTCCTCGCCAGCGCGCAACAGGACGCTCGGCAGCTTGTTCTGCGCCAAAACCTAGTCTCCTTGGGCGGTGCCGTCGCGCCGCGGATCGGCGCTGCCTTCCCAGCCGTCGGCCGTGCGGCGGATACCGCTCAAGCCGCCGTCGTGGGCGCGGACTTGTACTTCATGGCCCAGCGCGCGCAAGCCCTCGGCCTTGTCGGCGAGCGGCGTGCCGGCCTCGAGCTCGGTGGCGCCGTTGCGGTTGAGGATGCGCGGCTGGGCCAGCGCCTCCTTGATGCTCATGTTCCAGTCGAGCAGGCCGAGGATCGCCTGCAGCGTGTCGCCGATGATCCGCGCGCCGCCGGCCGAGCCCAGAACGGCGACCAGCTTGCGTTCGCGGTCGAAGACCAGGGTCGGCGACATCGACGAGCGCGGCCGCTTGCCGGCCTGCACCCGGTTGGCGATCGGCCGTCCGTCGTGCTCGAACTCGGGCGAGAAGTCGGTCAGCTCGTTGTTCAGCAGCACCCCGCGCACCATCGTCTGGTTGCCGAACGGCGCCTCGATGGTGGTGGTGAAGCTGACCGCGTTGCCGTCGCGGTCGACGATGCTGATGTGGCTGGTGCCGCGCTCGACGTAGCCCGGCGGCACGCCCGGCGCCACGACGCCCAGGCTCTTGTCGGGCGACATCAGGGCGCGGCGCTGGGCGATGTACTCGGGCGACAGCAGGCCGGCCACCGGCACCTGCACGAACGCCGGGTCGGCGACGTAGCGGTCGCGGTCGGCGAAGGCGAGCCGGCTCGCCTCGGCGATCAGGTGCAGGGCGCGCAGGCTGTCGGGCCTGTCCTTGGCGAGCTCGAACGGCTCGAGCAGGGCCAAGACCTGCAGGATGGCGAGGCCACCCGACGAGGGCGGCGGCATGCCGCAGACGATCCAGATCCGGTAGGGCCCGCACAGCGCCTCGCGCTTGACCGGTTTGTAGGCCGCGAGATCGCCGGTCGACAGCGTGCCGGGCCGCACGTGGCGCTGCACCGCTTCGGCGATGTCGGTCGCAAGAGGACCTTCGTAGAGCGCCTTGGCGCCCTGGTCGGCGAGCAGCTGCATCGTGTCGGCCAGCGCCGGGTTGACGATGCGGTCGCCCAGCTTCTTGGGCGAGCCGTCGGGATTGTAGTAGGTCGCCGCGATCGCCGGATCGGCGCGCAGCGACCGGAACTTGTCGAGCCAGCCGAAGAGGCGCGGCGGCGCCGCGAAGCCGTCGCGCGCCAGCGCGATCGCCGGCGGGAAGAGATCCTTCCACGGCAGCCGCCCATGCTCCTTGTGCGCAAGGTCGAGCATGGCGAGCAGACCGGGCACGCCGACCGAGCGGCCGGACGTCACCGCCTGGCCGAACGACAGCGGCTTGCCCTGGGGGTCGAGCAGCAGGCTGGGCGTGGCGCCGGCCGGCGCCGTCTCGCGACCGTCGTAGACGTCGATGGCGCCCGTCTTGGCGTCGTAGTGCAGCAGGAAGCCGCCGCCGCCGATCCCCGAGGCCTGCGGCTCGACGACCCCCAGCACCATCTGCACGGCGATCGCCGCGTCGAGCGCCGAGCCGCCGCGGCGCAGCGCCTCGACGCCGGCCTGCACGGCGAGCGGATGGGCGGCGGCGACCATGCTCTTGGGCGCGGCGGTCGCTGGCGCCGCGACGCCGAGCAGCAGCAGCGCGAGCAGACTCTTCCGGACCGCGCGCCTCCAGGCGCGCTCATGAGCGCGCGTGGACGCGCGCGGTCCCAAGGCATGAGCGCGCCTGGAGGCGCGCGGTCCCAGGACAGGCATCAGGCGCGGCGGGCGACGATGAACAGGCGGCGGAACGGAAACAGCGTGATGCCGTCCGGCCGCATCGGATAGGCCTCGGCCAGCAGGCCGGCATAGGCGGCGTAGAAGTCCTTGCCCTCCTGCTCGGACAGCACCGCCATGTACGGCCGCAGCCCGGTGCCGGCGGTGAACTGGGCGACCGGATCCTTGCCGGTCAGCGCCTGCTGGTAGATCGTCTCCCAGATCTCGAGATCGCTGCACAGCGGCTTCAGCGCGTCGTAGTAGCGGCCCGGCTCGAGCACCGGCCGGATGCCGCGGACCTGGCCGAGCTTGTCGCGCCACGGACCCATCTCGGCGGCCTTGCGCATCAGCGCATGCGACGGCGCCTCGTGGTTGCGCGGCATCTGGACCGCGAGCTGGCCGCCCGAGGGCAGCAGCCGCAGCAGGCCGGGGAAGTAGTCGATATGGCCCTCGAGCCAGTGATAGGCGGCGTTGCTGTAGAGAATGGACGGTGGCGCGGCGGGCCTGAACTGCGCCAGGTCGCCCTTGGCGAAGCTGACCCGCGGATCGTCGGTCTGGGTGCGCGCCTTGGCCAGCATCTCGTCCGACGAATCGCTGCCGACGATGCTGGCGGCCTGCGGGAAGCGCTCGGCCAGGATGCGCGTGACGTTGCCGGCGCCGCAGCCGAGATCGTAGATCGCGTGGCCGGGCCGCGCGCCGTTGGCCGGATCGAGGCGGCCCATCAGGTCGAGCGCCGGCCGCGTCCGATGGTCGGCGAACTTGAGGTACAGGTTGGCGTCCCAGGTCGGGCCCTTGCTCTTGGTCGCGTCGCTCACGTCAGTTCTCCTCGAAGGCCTCGTCGACCGGCACGCGGTAGGCCATGGCGATCTTGTTGCCCTTCTGGGCCGCCAGCACCACGGCCATGACCTCCTGGAACATGGCCTCGTCCATGCCCTTGCGGCGTGCCATCGTGCCGTGCGAGGCGATGCAGTAGTCGCACTGGTTGGCGACGCTGACCGCGAGATAGAGCAGCTCCTTGGTCAGCGGGTCGAGCTTGCCCGGCGCGAAGGCGGCGCGCATCTCGTCGGCGAACTGCTCCATCACCGCCGGCGTGCGCGCCAGCGCCTTCCACACGTTGTTGATCGACTCCGGCGCGATGCCGCGCGCCGCGGCGATGCGCTCGACCACGGCGCGGGCGCGGGGCTCCATATCGCGATACTCGATCAGCTTGGGCATCGGGTCTCCCGGCAAATGAATGAGCCGGCGAGGCCGGCCACCTATTCTGGCGCAAAGCGCGCCTCAATGCAGGCCGGAAGCTGCATGGCACCGAAAGCGATTGCTAATTGGAAGGCCTTCTGCTTTTCTTGCGTGGGAATATACACGGTGGATGAGGTATGGCGGCAATGGATATCAACGACCTCGAGTCCCGGAAAAAATTTCTACACGAGGCCACGCAGCTCGCGATCGAATCGGTCGAGAAGGGTTGGGGTGGGCCGTTCGGGGCCGTGATCGTCAAGGACGGCGAGATCATCGGCCGCGGCCAGAACCGCGTGCTGCTGACCGGCATTCCCGTCTACCACGCCGAGGTCACGGCGATCATCGACGCCTGCGGCAAGATCAACAAGAAGGCGCTGCTCGGTTCGACCTCGTACGAGGGCAACCTGAAGATGATTCCGCGTCCGCCGGGCTCGCCGGACAAGGTGCCGGAGCGCGCGCAGATGCTCAAGGGCTGCGAGCTCTACGTCAACGGCGCGCCGTGCCCGATGTGCATGAGCGCCATCTATTGGGCGCGCATCGACCGCGTCTATTTCGGCACTCGGCTCGAGGACACCAGCAAGATCGGCTTCGACGACGAGTTCCAGTACAACGACTTCCGCCTGCCGTGGGAGCAGCGCAAGGCCATCAAGTGCTACCCCGACTTCGAGCGCGACTATGCGCTCAAGGCCTGCGAGGCGTGGCAGAACAAGGCCGATCGGCACCCGTATTGACGGCCTCGCGGCAGCCTTGAGCGCCGACGTCGTATTGATCGTCACGGCGAAGGTCCGCGTCGGCAAGGACGCGGACTTCGTTGCGTGGAAGGCGCGCTGGGATCGCGCCGCGGGCAAGTTCCCCGGCTTCGTCAGCAGCGACATCATGCCGTCCGGCGCCCCGGCGGAACGGGCGTGGACGATCATCCAGACCTTCCGATCCCGAGCCGACGCCGACGGTTGGGAGCAATCGACGGAACGGGCCGCCCTTCTGGCCGAAGGTCGGGCGCTGTTCGACGGCGGCACCTTGGCGCAAGCCAAGCCGGCGGAGGAAGGCGGTGCGGCCCAGAACGCCGACGTCACCGAGGTGATCTTCTCCAAGATCCGCCCGGGGATGGAAGACGCCTACCGCGAATGGTCGGCCCGCATCCAGGCAGCCCAGGCCCGCCATCCCGGCTACAAGGGCATGTTCCTGCAGCCGCCCGACGTCGCCGGCGGCATATGGACGACGATCATCCGGTTCGACAGCGCCGCCCATCTCGAAAGCTGGATGAGCGCGCCGGAGCGCGCCGAGCTTCTGCGCGAATCGAAGGCCTTCATCGAGCACGAGCAGCTGACCCGACTCGCCACGTCGTTTCCGGGCTGGGTGCCGATCGATCCGGCCACCGGCAAGGGGCCGCCCGACTGGAAGACGGCGATGCTGGTGCTGCTCGGCCTGTTCCCGATCGTGATGCTCGAGATGAAGTTCCTGAGCCCGATCTGGGCCAGCCTCGGCCTGCATGCCTCGCTCGCCACCTTCTTCGGCAACGCGATCAGCGTTGCGCTCACGAGCTTCGCCACGATGCCGCTGTTCGTGCGCTGGTTCGGCTGGTGGCTGTTCGTGCGCGACGACAGCCCGCGGTTCGTCGGCCTGCGCGGCGTGATGCTGCTCGTCGTGCTGTTCGCCGCCGAAGTGCTCGCTTTGTGGAAACTCCTGCCCTGGTGACGTGATGGACATCGCCGCTCTGAGAAAGTCCTGCCGGGGCGTCGTCGCCGCGCGCGGCGACGAAGGCTTCCCGAAGCTGCTGCACGACGGGCTGTGGAACCGCCTGATTCCCGATCGCGCGCCGGACGTGCTGGTGCGGGTGGCCCACGAGCAGGACGTCGTGGCGGCGGTGCGCTTCGCGCGCGCCAACGGCCTCAAGGTCGTGGTCCGCGGCGGCGGCCACAACTGGTGCCAGCCGACCTTGCGGCGCGGCGGCCTGCTGATCGACCTCAGCGACCTCGGCAAGGTCATCTCCGTCGACGTCGACAAGCGCCGCGCCGTCATCCAGCCGATCATCAGCAACCGCCAGGTCCAGCAGGTGCTCAACGCCAAGGGCCTGTCCTTTCCGAGCGGCCATTGCCCGGAAGTGAAGGTGAGCGGCTACCTGCTCGGCGGCGGCATGTCGTGGAACCAGACCGTGTGGGGCACCGGCACGGAAAGCATCGAGGCCATCGAGATGGTGACGCCGCAGGGCGAGCTCATCACCGCCAGCGCGACCGAGAACGCCGACTGGTTCTGGGCGGCGCGCGGCTCGGGCTCCGCCTTCTTCGGCGTCGTGACGCGCTATCACCTCAGGCTGCAGGCCCTGCCGGCCGGCATCCACGGCAGCACGTACTATTTCTCCCTCGACGATGCCGCGACGGTCGCCCGCTGGCTCGGCGGGCTGGCCCGCGATCTGTCGCCGGCGATCGAGCTTTCGGTGTTCCTGATCGAGGCGCCGGCCGAGCTGAAGGCGCGGACGGCGGCGCAGGGCGGCAAGGTCTGCATGGTGACCGCGACGGCATTCGCGGAGAGCAAGGCCGAGGCGGAGGCGATGTTGCGGCCGCTCGAGGGGGCGCCGGCGCCGTGCCTGTCGCAGGCCTTCGCTGCGCCGCTGAACTTCGAGCAGATGTTCGACCTGTCCGGCGGCCTGTGGCCGTCCGGCCTGCGCAACCGGGTCGAGGCGATGTTCGCCGATAGCTCGCCGGGCGACCTCGTGGCGGCGGTCAGCCAGCACGTCGCGCGCTCGCCGTCGCCGCTGACGGTGGTGATGTTCGTCATCTATGCCGGTCCGCCCCTGCCGCTGCCCGACGCGGCCTTCTCGATGAACGGCGCCGTCTACGGCGGACCGTGGACGATGTGGCGGGAAGCGTCGGAGGATGCCGTCAACGTCGCCTGGCACGAGGAGTGCGTGAGCCGGCTGCTGCCGCTCGTGCGCGGCCACTACATCGGCGAGTCCGATTCGGTGCGCAATCCGACGTTCGCGGCCGGGGCCTTCTCTCCCGCCAACTGGCAGCGTCTCGCCGCGTTGCGCGCCAGGCTCGATCCCGAGGGCCTGTTCTTCGCTCCATCCGAGGGACTGTGACCGGCCGCGGCGTCGCCCGCTAGAACAGGACCGTGAGCCGCAGCGTCGTAGTCAGCGTGCTGGGCACGCTGGCCGACGCGGCCGGCTGGGGAATGAAGGTCACGGTCGGCTGCAGGAAGATCGCCGACACCAGGTGGAACTGGTAGTAGGCCTGCAGCAGCAGTTCGGTCGGCCGCGCGAAGATGTTCTGGTTCATGCGCGACAGGCCGAAACCGATGCCCATCGAATCGCGCTCGCGCTCGCCGACCAGCCCGTAGCCCGTCAGGCCGGCGCCGTAGAAGTGGTTGACCGGCAGGGTCTGCGAGGCGTTGGCGCCGAACTGGTAGAACATCGACACCGACGACGACGTGGTCTGCGGATTGACGCCGAACGCCAGCCGCTGCGAGCCGAACAGGTAGAAGCCGCCGGTGCCGTCCTCGGTGATGCCGGCCGCCGAGAGCTGGCCGGTCTGGCGCCACAGGCCGATCGCGAACTGGCCCGGATGATTGCCCTCGCCGAGCACCCAGTTGGTGCCGATCTCGGCGATGTTGAAGGTGTAGCCGTTGAACTGCACCGGCACGAGGCCGGTCTGCTGGCCACGCGCCATGTTGCCGTCGTAGACGCCGAGATTGACGTAGAAGGAGCGGCTCGGCGTGAAGTTCACCGTGACCCCGGTGCCCGTGTTGTAATAGCCGGGCAGCACGCCGAGCATCGACGTGTTGACGAAGATCGAGGTCATCAGCACGCCGCTGACCGCTGGGATGTTCTCCTTCGAATCGGTGAGCATCACCGGCCGCAGGACGTTGTTGAAGTCGATGTTCGGCGAACTGCGGCCGATGCGCGTCTTCAGCACGTCCTTGATGAAGGTCTGCTCGTACCACGCCTCGTAGAGCTCGGTGCGCTGCCACGGCGGGGAGCCGACGATGCCGTTGTAGCCGGTGACCACGCCGGCTTCGCCGTTGGTGTTGCCGCCGTTCAGCTGCAGCATTTGGAAGCCGAACGCGGCGCCGCGCCAGCCGACCAGCTTTTCGGCGTCGATGCCGAGACCGAGGAACAGCGCGCTGTTGTTGGTCCAGCCGCCGGGCTGGACGCCGCCCGCCACGACGAGGTTGGTGTCGGCGAGCCATAGCCCGCCCAGGGTGAGGCCCCATTCCGGCTTCAGCCCGAGCGTACGGCCGAGCCAGCCGGTGCCGGTTGAGAAGGTCGTCGCGGCCGGGTTGCCGCTGACTGCCGAAACTACTCTCGCCGGTTCCTCGTCGACGGGATCAGGGGCGCCTTGCGCACGTGCCCGGCCGGCCAACGCCCCCAGGACCAGACCTGCGCACAACCAGAGCTTCGCCCCCTGCACGATTCTCGACCCTGCTCGCCCCAATCCCACCGAACTCGGAATCTAGCACGATTCCAGGCTCGGTGGTGTGGAATTGCGGGGTCCGTGCGAGAACGGCGCGAGCCCTCAGGCTCGAGCCCGTCAGTACATGTGCTGGCCGCCGTTGATCGACAGGGTCGAGCCGGTGATGAAGCCGGCATCGTCGGCGATCAGGAACATGACGCCGCGGGCGATCTCGTCGGCGCGGCCGAGCCGGCCGACCGGGATCTTGGCGACGATCTTCTCCAGCACGTTGGCCGGCACCGCGGCGACCATGTCGGTCTCGGTGTAGCCCGGCGCGATGGCGTTCACGGTGACGCCCTTGGGCGCGCCTTCCTGGGCCAGCGCCTTGGTGAAGCCGTGGATGCCCGACTTGGCCGCGGCGTAGTTGACCTGGCCGTACTGGCCGCCCTGGCCGTTGATCGAGCCGATGTTGACGATGCGGCCGAAGCCGCGCGTGTTCATGCCGTCCCACACCGCCTTGGACATGTTGAAGCACGAGCCGAGGTTGGTGTCGATGACCGCGTCCCACATGTCGCGGGTCAGGCGGCGCATCGTCGAATCGCGAGTGATGCCGGCATTGTTGACCAGCACCTCGATCGGACCGACCTCCTTCTCGATCTGCGCCACCGCGGCCTGACAGGCGGCAAAGTCGCCGACGTCGAACTTGAAGACGTGGATGCCGGTCTCGGCCTTGAACTTCTGCGCCGCCTCGTCGTTTCCGGCGTAGGTCGCGGCGACCTTGTAGCCCGCGTCCTTCAGCATCCTGGAGATTGCCGCGCCGATGCCGCGCGTCCCGCCCGTCACTACTGCAACTCTTCCGGCCATTCCGCCCTCCCTGTTAGGCAGCCCACATATCCCGTTCCGCGAGACGAGTTGCAAGCGGTACGAAGGTCGGACGCGAATGCCGGGGCGATGGCGGATAACCGCCTGACGCCGGTCGGCCCCACACGGGTGCCATGAAGCCCTTCACCGCCCTGCTCGGCGCCGCCGCCGGGACCCATGCCGCCGACCAACTGGCGCTCGCCTCGCTGCCGCTCGCCGCCACCCTCCTGCTGGGGGCGGGGCCCGGCCTGCTCGGGCTCCTGGTCGCGCTGCAGAGCGCCGCCTGGCTGCTGCTGTCGCTGCCGGCCGGGACCTGGATCGACCGCATGCCGCGCCACCGCCTGCTGGCCTTCGGGCTCGGCCTCGGCCTGGGCGCGGCGCTGGCCGCCGTCGCGGCGGCCGCCGCCGAGCGGCCCGGGCTGCTCGGCGTCGCCGCCTTCGTCGGCGCTTCCGGCACGGTGCTCTACGTGCTGACCGCGCTGTCGCTGCTGCCGGCGCTGGTGCCGGCGGCCGAGCTGCCGCGGGCCAACGCCCGGCTTGAGCTGGCGCGCGCCCTCGCCACCTTAGCGGCGCCGCTGGCGGCCGGCCTGCTGGCCCAGCATCTGTCGCCGGCCTGGGGCTTCGCCCTGGCGGCGGTCGGCGCGGCGCTGGCGCTCGGCTTCGTGCTCTGCCTGCCGCGCGACGCCCGGCCGGCCGGCGCGGCGGCGCGGCCGTCGATGCTGTCGGCGATCGGCACCGGGGCGCGCTTCGTGGTCGAGCATCCGCTGCTGCGCGGCATCGGCCTGTGCGCCGTGCTGTGGAACTTCGGCTTCTTCGCCCTGCTGGCGATCTGGGCGCCGCTGGCCCTGGGGCCGCTCGGCCTCGATCCCGGCCGCATGGGGCTGGCGCAGTCGGCCAACGGGGTCGGCCTGATCCTGGGCGCGCTGCTGTCGCCGGTCGCGGCGCGGCGCCTGCCACCGCGCCTCATCCTGCTGTTCGGGCCGGCGGTGTCGGTGCTGGCCGCGTTGATGTTTCTGGCGGCGCCGGCGCCGGCGTCGGCTGCCGGTGGCCTGGCCGCTGCCGCGATCGGGCATTTCCTGGTCGGCTTCGGCCCCATGCTGTGGCTGATCTGCCAGGTCACGGTGCGGCAGCTGGTCACCCCGTCGGCGCTGCTGGGCCGGGTCAATGCCTCGCTGCAGATGGCGCTCTACGGCGTGCGGCCGATCGGAGCGCTGTGCGGCGGCCTGGCCGCGGCGCAGGCCGGCCTGCCGGCGGCGCTCGGGCTGGTCGCGCTGGCCTTCGCGCTGTCGACCCTGGTGATCGCCGTCTCCCCGCTGGCGCGCCTGCAGGTCTTTCCCCGGCCGCAACCCGCCTGAAGCAACGGTCGCCGCGAGTTCGCCCGCACGCATCGCTTGACCCCCGGCGACAACCCAAACACTTTGTCGCCGGAGGTCGTTCATGAAGAGACTCGTCGCCGTCCTGGCTCTGCTCCTGTCGACTGCCGCCTGCTCGGGCGGCATCTCGTCGTGGATGGATGCGTGGTCGCCCAACTTCCCGCAGCCCAACCCGGGCGAGGCGGCCATCTACCTGGTGCGCGACGCGGCGCCGGAAGGCGCGCCGCCGATCAACGTCACGATCGGCCGCCGCCCCGTCGGCAGCCTGACCGGCAAGACGTGGATGCTGTTCAACCTGCAGCCGCGGCTCTACGACATCCGCGCCTTCGGCACCCAGAGCAGCGGCGAGAAGATCGTCACCGTCGCGCCGGGGCAGACCCGGTTCTTCCAGATCGAGCCGACCGACCTCGGCGGCATCACCATCCAGGAGGTCTCGCAGACCGACGGCCGGCGTCTGGTGCGGGCCGGCGAGCATGTCCCGGAGACCGCGGTCCCGCCCCGTGGCGAATGACGTGGCGAGTGACGCGCCGCGCCCGCCGCTGCCGCCCTTCAGCGCCGATACGGCGGCGCACAAGGCGCGCGCCGCCGAGGATGCCTGGAACAGTCGCGACCCCGACCGGGTGGCGCTGGCCTACACGGCCGACAGCGCCTGGCGCAATCGCGCCGAGTTCCTGGTCGGCCGCGACGCCATCCGCGCCTTCCTGGCGCGCAAGTGGGCGCGCGAGCTCGACTACCGGCTGATCAAGGAGGTCTGGGCCTTCGCCGGCAATCGCATCGCGGTGCGCTTCGCCTACGAATGGCACGACGATTCGGGAAACTGGTTCCGCTCGTACGGCAACGAGAACTGGGAGTTCGCCGACAACGGCCTGATGCGCCGGCGGCTGGCCTCGATCAACGACCTGCCGATCACCGAGGCGGAGCGCCGCTTCCACTGGCCGGCGCCGGGGCCCAGGCCGGCGGATCATCCGGGCCTGGGCGAGCTGGGATTGTAGCTGGGACCGCGCGCATCCTGCGCGCTCATGATCATGAGCGCGCAGGATGCGCGCGGTCCGCTTGAAGCTAGTCGCGCTGGACGCACATGGCGATGCCCATGCCGCCGCCGATGCACAGGGTGGCGAGGCCCTTCTTGGCGTCGCGCTTCTGCATCTCGTAGAGGAGCGTGGTCAGCACGCGGGCGCCCGAGGCGCCGATCGGATGGCCGAGCGCGATCGCGCCGCCGTTGACGTTGAGCTTGTCGGGGTCGAGGCCGAGCTGCTTGCCGACCGCCACGGCCTGGGCCGCGAAGGCCTCGTTGGCCTCGACGAGGTCGAGGTCCTTGACCGTCCAGCCGGCCTTCTTCAGCGCCGCCTGGGTGGCCGTGACCGGGCCGATTCCCATGATCGCCGGATCGACGCCGGTGGTCGCCCACGACACGATCTTGGCCAGCGGGGTGATGCCGCGCTTCTTGGCTTCCTCGGCGCTCATCAGCACCAGCGCCGCGGCGCCGTCGTTGATGCCCGAGGCGTTGCCGGCGGTCACCGAGCCGTCCTTGGCGAAGGCCGGGCGCAGCTTGCCCAGCGAGTCGGCCGTGGTGCCGTGGCGCGGGAACTCGTCGGTGTCGACCACGACCTCGCCCTTGCGGGTCTTCACGGTGACCGGGACGATCTCGTCCTTGAAGCGGCCCGACTTCTGGGCGGCCTCGGCCTTGTTCTGCGACAGGGCGGCGAAGGCGTCCTGCTCAGCCCGGGTGATCTGGTACTTCTGGGCGACGTTCTCGGCAGTGTTGCCCATGTGATAGCCGTGGAAGGCGTCCCACAGGCCGTCCTTCAGCATGGTGTCGACCATCTTCAGCTCGCCCATCTTGGTGCCGTCGCGCATGTGCGCGGCGTGCGGCGCCTGGCTCATGCTCTCCTGGCCGCCGACCACCATGATCGAGGCGTCGCCGTTGCGGATCGCCTGCCAGCCGAAGGCGACGGCGCGCAGGCCCGAGCCGCACAGCTGGTTGATGCCGAGCGCCGTCTTGTCGGTCGGGATGCCGGCGTTGACGGCGGCCTGGCGGGCCGGGTTCTGGCCCTGGGCGGCGCTCAGGATCTGGCCCATGATGACTTCGTCGACTTCCTCGGGCTTGACCTTGGCGCGCTCCAGCGCGCCCTGGATCGCCACCTTGCCGAGGTCGTGGGCGGGCAGGGTGCCGAGCGTGCCGTTGAAAGAGCCGATCGGCGTGCGCGCGGCGCTGGCGATGACGATTTCGGTTGCCATAGATGTCCTCCTGTCGGCGGCCGTTGCCGCCCTTATAGGACGGTTGGCGGGTCCACGGTAGCGGGGCTTTGGTCAGCGCCGGACGAAGCCGTCGGCGCTCCAGGCCTCGCTGCCGACCCCGTGATGGACGAAGAACAGACCCTCGGGGTCGTAGCGCTCCTTGACCGCCCGCAGCCTCGGATAGTTGGGGCCCCAGTAGGCGTTCTGCCAGTCCGCCTCGAAGTAGTCGCTCTCCGAGACGTAGGAGGCCGGCGCCGACACGAGGCGGCGCAGTACCTGCATGGCGCGCTCGACTCTGGCAGCGGCGTCGCGCGCCCGGGCGACGTCGGGCTCGTGGCCGGCGATCCCCGGATAGGCGGGCGGCGCGCTGCCGGCACAGATCGCCAGTGCGAAGGCCTCGGCGGCGGCCGGGTTGGTGGCGGTGTCGCGCGCCGCCGCCACCGCCTCGGCCGGGGCGCCGGCCAGCCCCTTGTTGAAATGCAGGGAGACCCGGCGATGCCGCGAGGCCTCGAACAGCGCCTGCGCCAGCCTCGGCCGCGATTCTGGCGCCAGCAGGCCGCCGGGCAGCCAGGTCGACTGGTAGGCCTGCAGGACCTGGCCGACCTGCTCGGCGTCGCCGCCCCAGATGAAGTTGCCGGCCGGCGCCTCCGGGCGGTCGTCGGCGACGATCAGGCCGGGGATCGCCTTCAGCGCCAGCGGGTTCCACAGCAGGCGCGCCGGCAGGGCGACGATGCGCGGCGTCCCGGCGAGCGCCAGGTCGGGCTGGCCCGCGAGCGAGTCGAGGAACGGCCGCCAGATCGCCTCGGCCTCGGCCTGGGCGAGCCCCTGGAAGACCATGGCGACGTCGAGCGTGTTGTCCGGCCTGACGGCGATCTGCTCGCCCCACGAAGGATTGCACAGGCGGTCGGCATAGAAATCGACGACCTGGCCGATCAGCCGGCGATAGGCCTCGTCGGTCCGCGCCTTCACCGCCAGCTGCACGCCGCCGAAGGAGGCCGGCAGCTCGTGAGTGCGCAAGGTCAGGCGCGTCACGATGCCGAGGCTGCCGCCGCCGCCGCCCTTGAGGCCCCAGAACAGGTCGGGCTCGCGGCAGGCATTCACCGTGCGGACCTGGCCGTCGGCGGTCACCAGCTCGGCTTCGAGCAGGCCGGCGGCGGCCAGGCCGTAGCGCTTGGAGAAGCTGCCGAAGCCGCCGCTCTGGATCAGGCCGGCGACTCCGACCGTGGTGCAGCCGCCGCCCTGGACGTAGCGGCCGGCGCGGGTCGTGACGGCATCGTAAGCCTGTCCCCACAGCACCCCGGCGCCCAGCGAGACGGCCGGCACGGGCTCCGCTCGGCCGTCGCAGCCGTCGCCGACGAAGGCGTCGTGCAGGACGATCTCCTTCATCCGCCGGGTCCACACCAGCAGCGAGTCGGCGGCGTTGGAGGTGCCGAGGTAGCTGTGTCCGCCGCCCTTGACGACCAGCCGCAGCCGCTGCGCGCGGGCGAAGTCGACGGCCGCGGCGACGTCACGGGCGCTCTCGGCCGCGACCGCCCAGGCGCTGGGCTGCGAGGTCCAGGCATCGACCCAGCCCAGGGTCTGGGTCAGGGCGGGATCGTCGCCGATGAAGAAGGGATTCCTCAGTTTCTTGAATAGACTGTCGCAGGCCGCCGAGTCGGCCGCGCAGGCCTTCCAGGGCGAGGGGACCGGCGCGAGGCGGCCGCCGACCTGCTGGGCCAGCGCGCGCCAGCGCTCGGCCGAGGGCCAGTCGGCATCGCTCGGCCGGACCCGGCGGAAGGGCGCCTGGGCTCGGGCGCCAGTGGTCGTCGGATGTCCTCCGAGGAGGGCGGTGGCGGTGGCGCCGGACAACAGGGTTCTGCGGTTCATGGGCGGGCTCCGATGGGGCAGGTGCCCCCTCCTACGGGCCAAAGCCCTGGCAGCGCGGGGAAATGTGACGACCGGCGCGCTGCGTGGGACGACCGGCAGCCGCCGCGGGACGACCGGTCAGCTCTTCACCGTCAGCTTTTCACGGGTGCCAGCGCCTCGAAGCGCTCGCGGTAGCGCCGGCTGAGGCTGAGCTCGGCGCCGTCGTGCAGGCGCAGGCGCCAGTCGCCGCTGACCCAGGGCACCACCTCGGCGACCCGCGCGATGTTCACGATGTGCGACTTGTGGACCCGCACGAAGCGCCGGGCATCGAGTTCGGCCTCGAGGCGGGACAGGGAGGAGCGGATCTCGAACGTCTCGCCGCCGACGTGCAGGACGGCGTAGTTGCCGGCCGCCTCGATCCAGTCGATGGCGGCGACGTCGACCATGACCTCGGTGCCGCCGCGCCGGCGGACGGCGAAGCGCTCCGGCGGCGCGGTGGCCGAGGCGGCGGGCGCCGGCGAGGGCGGGGCAGCCGGTTCGGGCGACGGGGCGGGCCGCGCCAGGACATAGTCGAGGGCGACGATGGCGGCGGTCAGCATGACGTAGCTCACGACGTCCTTGCTGAACTCGTAGGCCAGCCGCGCCACCGTCAGCGGCAGCACGTAGTCCTCGCCCAGGAGGCCGCCGAACCACAGGTGGCGCAGGCCTATCGTCGCGACGGTGTGGAGCAGGCTGAAGGGAAGCACGCCCGCCGCGTGCACGGCGAGGTTCCGCCAGCCGCCGGTCAGGGGCCAGCGGCGGTGCAGCCAATAGAGCGCCGGCAACAGGGCGGCGATCACCAGATGGCTCGCCAATTCCTGCATGACGGCCCGGCCGAAGCCGAGGCGATGGCCGCGATCGGCCACCTCGACATAGGCATGCGCCACCACGGACAGGGCCATCACGGCGATCCAAGTGGCCGGAAGCCGCCAGTCGGCGATCAGCCGCCGCGGGGTCATGACCGTCGGCGGCGTCGCCGGGCCGGCATTGCGCTCAGCCACTCGAGCAGCGGCCGCCAGCACAGGTCGGGGGCGCGGCCGCTCACCACCATGCCGATATGGCCGAGCGGCAGGTCGATCCGGGTCACGTTCTTCAGGCCGCGGCGCGGCGCCGCCAGCGCCGCGGCCGACAGCGGCGGCACGATCCGGTCGCCCGACGGGATCATGACCAGCGCCGGCACCGTGATCCGGGACGGCACGATGGGCTTGCCGGCGACGACCCAGTCGCCGCGGCCGGGCAGGTTGTCGCCGTACCAGCCGAGCAGGCATTCGCGCGCCGTCGGGCCGGCCAGCGGGGCGCCGCCGTTCAGCCAGTCCTCGAGAAGGACGAACTCGCGGGCATGCGGCCCCTGCGGGTCCATGCCGAGGAAGCGGCCGAACTTCTTGACCGCCAGCCAGGGATCGAGCGACCAGAACAGGGTCTGCAACAGGTCGACCGGCAGCTCGCCGGTCTGCTCGGCGACCCGGGCCATCATCGGCCCGGCCGACAGCAGGAAGGCGTGCCCGGTCTTGTCGGCATGGAAGTCCCAGGGCGATGCGAGCAGCGCCAGGCCCTTGACCCGGCGCGGCTGGCGCGCCGCCAGGGCGACCGACAGGGTGCCGCCCATGCAGTAGCCCATCACCGCCGGCGCCCGCCGCGCCCGCTTGAGCACGAACGCCAGGGCGCGCTCGAGGCGGCCGACATAGGCGGCGAGGTCGAAGCCGCGCTCGTCGTCGCCGGGCGTTCCCCAGTCGACCAGGTAGGGCCGCAGGCCGTGCCGCGCCATGGCCCGCAGCAGGCTCTTCTCGGCCGTCAGGTCGAGCACCTCCCAGCGGTTGATCAAGGACGGCACCACCAGCACGGCGCGGGCGCCGCGGCGGCGCGCGGCGCGGTCGGTGGCGCCGAAGTCGAGCAGCCGCGTGCCACCCTCGCGCCAGACCGCGGGCGGCTCGTCGAGGTCGCGCTGCACCGGATGATCGCGATAGGCCAGCACGCCGTCGGCCAGGCGTTGCAGGCGCCGGCCGATCTCGCGCTGCAGGGCGGCCTCGAAGCCGCCGGTCGCGCCGGCGGCGCGCTCCAGCGCGGCCGCCTCGCCGAGCAGCGCGGTCAGTCCCTCAGGGGGCGCGGAGCCGGGATTCGAGCTCGGCGAGCCTTGCTTCCAGAGCCGCCACGCGCTGTCGCAGCTCGCCCAGGTCATCAGCGCCGTGCCCAGATGCAGGGGCAGCGGACGCGGACCCAGGCGAGCCGGCTGGCTGGCCGGCGGGTTGGCCGGAGGAGGAGGCGGCGGCATGCGGCGCACCTTGAGCCATTTGGAGGACCGACGCGACCTGGGCGTTCGCGGCTGCGAAAAGCCGGGCGATCTGCTCGGTCAGCGCCTGGTCGGCGGCAAGTCCCGACAGCTGGTTCTGCCACAGGTCGAGATAGCGCCGGGCGAGCCGGTCGAAGTCGGCAGGATCGTCCTTTTCCGCAGCCATCGACACAGTATAGCCGATTGCCGCCGTCCTCGTTGCGCGGCGTCGCGCGACGCCAAGCGCTCCTTGTCGCACTGCGGCATCGGCGCTAAGGTGCCCGCGCCGTAGTAAACGGACGTTCACCGCGTCCGCTCGTCAAGGAGCGAAGCGTAATGGCCGATCAGGCAGTCCCCGAGGGCGGACCCAAGCCCGCCCCGGTGGTGATCAAGAAGTACGCGAACCGTCGTCTCTACAACACGGACACTTCCGCCTACGTTACGCTCGAGCACCTGTCGCAGATGGTCAAGGACAAGACCGATTTCGTGGTCTTCGACGCCAAGACCGGCGAGGACATCACCCGGCCGGTGCTGACCCAGATCATCTTCGAGGAAGAGAGCAAGGGCGGTCAGACCCTGTTGCCGAT
The DNA here is from genome assembly GCA_046349275.1 of Reyranellaceae bacterium. Classification (GTDB taxonomy): domain Bacteria; phylum Pseudomonadota; class Alphaproteobacteria; order Reyranellales; family Reyranellaceae; genus Reyranella. The sequence goes on from JAXMCN010000014.1 coordinate 61,119, forward strand.
CCCGTTCCTGCGCCAGCTGATCTCGTTCTACGGCGACAGCCTGCAGGGCGTCGTGCCGCAGTATCTCGAGATGTCGATGACGCAGTTCGCCCGCAATCAGGAGCAGATGCGGCACTACCTGCAGAATGCCTTCGGGTTCAACCCGTTCCAGCAGTTCGAATCGATGGGCAAGCAGAACATGGCGATGTTCGAGCAGGCCATGCGGATGTTCACGCCGTTCCGCCCCGGCGCCAACGGCGGAGTGCCGCCGGCCGGCGGAGCGCCCGCCGGCAGCCCGGCGCCGGCCCCCGAACCGGCCGCGGCCGGCGCCACCGGCGAAGCCGCAGTCGCGGCGCCGGCCAGCGAGGCGGCCATCGAGGATCTCAAGCACAAGCTCGACGCGCTGCAGCAGCAGCTCGCGGATCTCAGCAAGAAGTCCTGAGCCGCATGAGCGAGGCACCGCGCCCCGGGCTTGCGCCGCCGCGTCGCGTGATGTCGCCGTGCATCGGCATCTGCACGCTCGATCGCAAGAGCGCGCTGTGCCTGGGCTGCAAGCGGACGATCGACGAGATCGGCCGCTGGGCGATGCTCGACGACGGGCAGCGCCAGGCCATTCTCGACCAGCTGCCCGGCCGCAGCTTCTGACCGCGGTCAGCGTCCCTTGAAGGCCGGCTTGCGCTTCTCGCGGAACGCCGAGGTGCCCTCGCGATAGTCCTCGGTCAGCCCGGTCAGCACGTTCTGGTCGGCGTCCATGTGGCTGCCCAGGGCGTCGAGCGCGTGCGCGAAGCGGTTGACCGTGGTCTTGCTCATGCGCACCGGGATCGGCGGCTGGCGCGCGATGCGCTCGGCGAAGGCGAGCGCCGCGGGCAGCGCCTGGCCGTCGTCGACGACTTCCTCGACCAGGCCCCAGTCGTGCGCGTCGCCGGCGGCGATCCGGTCGGAAGCCAGGATCACCGCCTGCTTGGTGCGCGCCGGGCCCATCAGCGCCAGCATGCGCGGGATCGAGCCCCAGCTCATGTTCATGCCGAGCTCGACCTCGGGAATTCTGAAGTGGGCCGAGCGGCCGCAGAAGCGGAAGTCGAGCGCCACGACCAGCGCCGCGCCGCCGCCGACGCAGTGGCCCTCGATGGCCGCGATGGTGACCTGCTCCATGTCCTCCCAGGCCTGGCACATGCGCGGGCCGAGGCGCTGGCGATGGATGCGCTCGCCGATCGACAAGGTGTCGCGCTGGCGGCTCTCGGGATCCTTGAGGTCGAAGCCGGCCGAGAAGGCGCGCGCCGAGCCGGTCAGGATCACCGCCGTGGTTTCGAGATCGTCCTCGAAGTCGCGCGGCACGTCGCGCAGCTCGCGCATCGCCTGCTGGCTGAAGGCATTGACGTTGTCGCCGCGATCGAAGCGCACGACGGCGATCCTGCCCTGCGGCCCCAGTCCCTTCTCGACCGTCACGAACTTGCGCTGCATGGGCAGGCTCCCTCCTGTTCAGCGCTGTGGCGCTAATTGAGATCCCTTACATAAGGGCGAACGCTCGTTAAGAAAAACGCCAACTATTTAACGAGCGCCCGTGCTCCTTGGGCCGCTGCGTCGAGCCATCGCGTGCATGTCCGAAAGGAATGAGGAAGACGGAGCGATCAGGTCTCCCAGGGTCGACCGGGTGCTCTTGATCTGCGACGAGACCACGGTTGCGTGCACGATCAGCTTCAGCAGAATTCGTTCGTCACCGCCAAGCTGCTCGTCGAGGAAGTCTCCGGGCGGCGCCTTTACAAGGGCGAGCCGTGCCGTTTGACTGCGCGCCATGTCTTCACCGATAGCGTCCCGTCCGATTTCCAGCCTGGTGCTCGAGCGCCGCGTCGATTCCCTGTTCGCCCCCTGGGCGCGGCCCGGCTCGCCGGGCGCCGTGGTCGGCGTGATGCGCGGCGGCGCGATCGAGCTGTGCAAGGGCTACGGCCTCGCCAGCCTCGAGCTCGCCGTGCCGATCACGCCGCAGACGCGCTTCCGCATCGCCTCGGTGAGCAAGCAGTTCACGGTCGGCGCGGCGCTGATGCTGGCCGCCGAGGGCCGGCTGACGCTCGACGATCCGCCGCACAAGCACCTGCCGGAGCTGCAGCCCCTGCCGGTCACGATCGACCAGATGATGCGCAACGCGAGCGGCCTGCCCGACTTTCTCGAGCTCCTGCGGCTCGGCGGCCACGGCCTCGACAAGCCGGCGCGCGCGTCCGACTTCCTCGCCGCCGCGGCGCGCAACCGGCATCTCAACTTCGCGCCGGGCAGCCGCTTTCTCTACTGCAACACCAACTTCCTGCTGCTCGGGCTGATCGTCGAGCGGCTGGCCGGCAAGCCGCTGGGCGAGGTCCTGGCCGAGCGCATCTTCCGGCCGCTCGGCATGACCGCGACGCAGCTCGCGGCCGACATCGACACGGTGATCCCGGGCCTCGCCACCGGCTATCTCGGCGACGCCGCGTCGGGCTTCCGGCGCGCCGCGCACGCCTATCCGCAGGGCGGCGAGGGCGGGCTGACCTCGACGGTCGAGGACCTGCTGATCTGGAGTCGCCACTTCGACCGGCCGACCCTGTCGCCCCTCGATCTGCCGGCACAGCTCGCCGCCGAGCAGCCGCTGAGCGGCGGCCACGCCAACCGCTATCGCCGCGGCGTCCAGGTCGACTCTCTGCGCGGCCTCGGGACGATCGGCCATGGCGGCCTGTGGCCGGGCTTCCGCACCGAGTTCCTGCACCTGCCGCAGGCCGACCTCACGGTCGTGGTGATCGCCAATCTCGGCAGCATCGATCCGTGGCGGCTGGCGCGCGCGGTCGCGACCTGCGCCCTGGACGGCGAAGGCCATCTGCAGCCGGCCCCGGCGCCGATCGCCGAAAGCGAGATCGCGCCGCTGGCCGGCCCGTGGTTCAACGCCGACGAGCCGTCGCTGTTCGACCTCACATGGCGCGACGGCGAGGCGACGGTGACGCAGAACGGCCTGCCGTTCGTTCTGGCGCGCGGCGCGGACGGCTGGCTGAAGGCCGAGCGCGGCTCGTTCGAGTTCGCGCTGAAGCCGGACGGGGGGGATCGGTTGAGCGTCGATCTCGGCGCCGGCCGCATCGTGCCGTTCCGCCGGCTGGCGGCGCGCGCCGCGGTGCCGGCCGAGCTGGCGGGGACCTACGTGTCGCCCGACAGCGGCGCGTCTTGGACGATCGGGCGCGACGGCGAGGGGTGGACGGCCCGGGTCAGGGGACCGCTGATCGCCGGCGGCCCGGCCTGGCCGATCGCCGGCATCGATCGCGACACGGTCGAGGTGACCTCGCCGGGCGGCTGGATCACGGTCAGCCAGCTCGCCCGGCTGGTGCGCGACGGCAGCGGCGCCGTCGCGGCGATCGAAGTCTCGACCGGGCGCATCAAGGGCATGCGCTTCGACAGGGCGTGACGTCTCAGCGGACGGGGATTGCGTCGAAGCTCGAGGGACTGCGCGCCTCCCGGCGCGCTGATGAGGCGAGCTTGGAGGCTCGCGGTCCCAGTGACCGGCCAGCGGACGGGGAGGGCGTCGAAGCTCGAGGGACCGCGCGCCCGGCGCGCTCGCGAGCCTGGAGGCTCGTGGTCCCAGTGACCGGCCAGCGGACGGGGATTGCGTCGAAGCTCGAGGGACTGCGCGCCTCCCGGCGCGCTGATGAGGCGAGCTTGGAGGCTCGCGGTCCCAGTGACCGGCCAGCGGACGGGGATTGCGTCGAAGCTCGAGGGACCGCGCGCCTCCCGGCGCGCTCATGAGGCGAGCCTGGAGGCTCGCGGTCCGGTGACCGGCCAGCGGACGGGGAGGGCGTCGAAGCTCGAGGGACCGCGCGTCTCCCGGCGCGCTCATGAGGCGAGCCTGGAGGCTCGCGGTCCCAGTGGCCGGTCAGCGGAAGGGGATGGCGTACATCAGGCCGCCGTTGCTCCACAGTGCGTTCTGGCCGCGCTCGAGCTTGAGCGGCGTCTTGCTGCCGACGTTGCGCTCGAAGCTCTCGCCGTAGTTCCCGACCTGCTTGATGACGTTGTACATCCACTTCTCGTCGACGCCGACCGCCTTGCCGTAGCCCGGCGTGGCGCCCAGGAAGCGCTTGATCGCCGGGTCGTCGCTCTTCAGCAGCTCGTCGACGTTCTGCGACGTGACGCCCATCTCCTCGGCCTCGATCATGCCCATCAGGGTCCACTTCACGAGGTCGAACCACTGGTCGTCGCCGTGCCGCACGATCGGCCCCAGCGGCTCCTTGGAGATACGCTCGGGCAGGATGACGTGCTCGCCCTTGCCGGCGAGCTGGCCGGCGCGCACCGCGGCGAGGCCGGAGGCATCGGTCGTGTAGGTGTCGCAGCGACCGGCCGCGTAGGCCTGCAGCAGCTCGTCGAGCTTCTCGATCAGCACCGGCTTGAAGCTCATCTTGTTCTTGCGGAAGTAGTCGGCGAGGTTGAGCTCGGTGGTGGTGCCGGGCTGCACGCAGACCGTGGCGCCGTTCAGCTCGCGGGCAGTCTTGATCCCGCTCTTGGCCGGCACGATGAAGCCCTGGCCGTCGTAGAAGTTGACGCCGGCGATGTTGAAGCCGAGCGAGGTGTCGCGCAGCAGGGTCTGGGTGGCGTTGCGGGTGATGACGTCGACCTCGCCCGACTGCAGGGCGACGAAGCGCTGCTGCGAGGTGGTCGGCGTGAACTTGACCTTCTCGGCATCGCCGAACAGCGCCGCGGCTATCGCCTTGCACAGGTCGACGTCGAGGCCGGTCCACTTGCCCTGGCTGTCGGCCATCGAGAAGCCGGCCAGGCCGGTGTTGACCGCGCACTGGACGAAGCCCTTGGCCTTGACGGCGTCGAAGGTCGCGCCGGCGGCGGCCGGCGCCGAGCCGAGCGCGACGGCGCCGAGCGCCGCCATGGCGGCGGCGATGGTCCTGGTGATCATGAAGGAGCCCCCTGTTCGTTGTGGAGGCTCCACCCTAGCAAAAGCGGGACCCGGCTTCAGATGGTCCGTTCGACCATCAGCCGCTTGATCTCGCCGATCGCCTTGGCCGGGTTGAGGCCCTTGGGGCAGGTCTTGGTGCAGTTCATGATGGTGTGGCAGCGATACAGCCGGAACGGATCCTCGAGCTGGTCGAGGCGCTCGCCCTTGGCCTCGTCGCGGCTGTCGGCCAGCCAGCGATAGGCCTGCAGCAGGATCGCCGGGCCGAGATAGCGGTCGCCGTTCCACCAGTAGGACGGGCACGAGGTCGAGCAGCAGAAGCACAGGATGCACTCCCACAGCCCGTCGAGCTTGGCGCGCTCCTCGGGCGACTGCAGGCGCTCGCGGGTCGGCGGCTGGGTCGTCGACTTGAGCCACGGCTCGATCGACGACAGCTGCGCGTAGGGCACGTTGAGGTCGGGCACCAGGTCCTTGACCACCGGCATGTGCGGCAGCGGGTAGATCTTCACCTCGCCCTTCACGTCCGAGATGTACTTGGTGCAGGCGAGCGTGTTGGTGCCGTCGATGTTCATCGCGCACGACCCGCACACGCCCTCGCGGCACGAGCGGCGGAAGGTGAGCGAGCTGTCCATCTCGTTCTTGATCTTGATCAGCGCGTCCAGGACCATCGGGCCGCACGAGTCCATGTCGACCTCGTAGGTGTCGACGACGGGGTTCTTCCCGTCCTCCGGCGTCCAGCGATAGACCTTGAAGGCCTTGACGTTCTTGGCCCCGCTCGGCGCCTTGTAGGTCTGGCCGACGCCGATCTTCGAATTGGCGGGCAATGCAAACTCAGCCATCGCTATCCCTCGAATTCCTTCCGACGTGTCCTCTCGCGGCGCTCAGTACACGCGCGCCTTGGGCGGGAACGACTGCACGTCGTTGCTCATCGGCTGCAGGTTGACCGGGCGGTAGTCGATGCGGGTCTTGCCCGTCTTCTCGTCGACCCACACCACGGTGTGCTTCAGCCAGTTCTTGTCGTCGCGCTCCGGGAAGTCCTCGTGCGCGTGGGCGCCGCGGCTTTCGTGGCGGTTGGCGGCCGAGTAGATGGTGCCCATCGCCTGCAGCAGCAGGTTCTCGAACTCCAGGGTCTCCATGAGGTCGGAGTTCCAGACCATCGAGCGGTCCTTGACCCGGATGTCGTCCTTGCCGGCGAACACCTTGTCCATGTTGGCGCAGCCCTCGGCCAGGGTCTTGCTGGTGCGGAAGACGGCGCAATCGTTCTGCATGGTCTTCTGCATCAGGCCGCGCAGCTGCGCCGTCGGCGTGCCGCCGCTGGCGTGGCGCGCCTTGTCGAGGCGGGCGATCGCCTCCTCGCCGGCGTTGGCGATCTGCTTGTGCGGCGTGCCCGGGGTCAGGCGCTCGGCGACCCGGTTGGCGGCCGAACGGCCGAACACGACCAGCTCGAGCAGCGAGTTGGAGCCCAGGCGGTTGGCGCCGTGCACGCCGATCGAGGCGGCCTCGCCCAGCGCCATCAGGCCGGGCACCGCGTAGTACGGGTCGCCATCCTTAACGGTCATGACCTCGCAGTGATAGTTCGCCGGGATGCCGCCCATGTTGTAGTGGCAGGTCGGCAGGATCGGGATCGGCTGGCGGGTCACGTCGACGCCCGCGAAGATGCGCGCCGTCTCGGCGATGCCGGGCAGGCGCTCGTGGATCACCTTCGGGTCGAGATGCTCGACGTGCAGCTCGATGTAGTCCTTGTTGGGACCGCAGCCGCGGCCCTCGCGGATCTCGATGGTCATCGAGCGGCTGACGACGTCGCGTGAGGCGAGGTCCTTGGCCGACGGCGCGTAGCGCTCCATGAAGCGCTCGCCGTTGCCGTTGGTGACGTAACCGCCCTCGCCGCGCACGCCCTCGGTGATCAGGCAGCCGGCGCCGAAGATGCCGGTCGGGTGGAACTGCACGAACTCGAGGTCCTGCAGCGGCAGGCCGGCGCGCAGCGCCATCGCGCCGCCGTCGCCGGTGCAGGTGTGGGCCGAGGTCGCGGTCTGGTAGACGCGACCGTAGCCGCCGGTCGCCAGCACCGTCTGGTGGGCGCGGAAGCGATGGATCGTGCCGTCGTCGAGGTTCCAGGCCATGACGCCGCGGCACACGCCCTCGTCCATGATCAGGTCGAGCGCGAAGTACTCGATGAAGAACTCGGCGTGGTTGCGCAGCGACTGCTGGTACAGCGTGTGCAGGATGGCGTGGCCGGTGCGGTCGGCGGCGGCGCAGGTGCGCTGGGCGATGCCCTTGCCGTACTCGGTGGTCATGCCGCCGAACGGCCGCTGGTAGATCTTGCCCTCGGGCGTGCGGCTGAACGGCACGCCGAAATGCTCGAGCTCGATGATCGCCGGAATTCCGTCGCGGCACATGTACTCGATGGCGTCCTGGTCGCCCAGCCAGTCCGAGCCCTTGACGGTGTCGTACATGTGCCAGCGCCAGTCGTCGGGGCCCATGTTGCCGAGCGCCGCCGAGATGCCGCCCTGCGCCGCCACGGTGTGGCTGCGGGTCGGGAACACCTTGGTGATGCAGGCCGTCTTGTAGCCCTTGCTGGCCATGCCGAACGTGGCGCGCAGGCCCGATCCGCCGGCGCCGACGATCACCACGTCGTACTCGTGGTCGATGATCTTGTAGGCGTTGCCGCCGATGTTCACGGTACCTGCCACGGCCGCGCCGTTGGCCTTCGCTGCCTCGGCCATCTCAGCCTCCGAAACCGATACTCAGGATCGCGACGATCGCGGCGAGTCCGAAGAACACCGCGATGAAGCGGCACAGCACGATCAGCGCCAGCTTGGCGCCGTCGGCGTGCACGTAGTCCTCGATCACGACCTGCAGGCCGAGCTGGGCGTGATGCAGCCCGACGGCGATGGTCAGGATGAGGAGCACCATGACGACCGGCGAGCCGATCCAGGCCCGGACCGCGCCGTAATCCGCTCCGCTCATCAGTACGAGCGACACCGCGAACCAGACCACGAGCGGGATCAGGGCCAGCGCCGTAAGGCGTTGCGCCCACCAGTGATGTACGCCCTGCTTGGCGGAGCCGAGCCCGCGGGCACGGGCGAGGGGAGAGCGAAGATCGCCGTTCATGTCCGTCTCCTCAGCGCAGTCCGACGATCCACGACACGATCGTCGCGACCGCCGACACGCCGACCACGATCCAGCCGCTGCGATAGGCGTCCTTGATGTCGAAGCCGTAGCCGGCGTCCCAGAACAGGTGCCGGATGCCGCTGGCCAGGTGGTAGAAGGCCGAGAACAGCCAGCCGCCCAGCACCAGGCGCCCGAGGATCGAGGTGTTGAAGCTCTGGAAGGTCGCGTAGGTGCCGGCGTTGCCGGCGGCGCAAATCACCCAGATCGCGAGGTAGAGGGCGCCGACCGCCAGCGCGATGCCGGTCGCGCGATGCAGGATCGAGAGGGTGGACGTGAGCTGGGGACGGTAGACCTGCAGATGCGGAGAAAGCGGCCGATGCACCGGCCGGTTGGCGACGCTCATCGCGGAATGACCTCGAATGCCATAGGTGGCTGAAGCTTATCTAGCGCCCGCCGGCCGCGAGTCAACGAAACTCGCGGCGACGTAAGTCCCGGATTTCCCAGTGATTTTCCAGGCGAAATCAGCTCACCTCGGAATCAGCAGCCAATAGTCGAGGTCGAGCACCACGGCGGGATGGTAGCGGCCGTCGGCCCCCTTGCCGGGCCATGTGTCGCAGGGGCAGTCCTTGGCGGCGATGGAGCGCACGCGCAGCGCGCCCACGTCGTCGCGGCCGGGCAGCGGCGCGCGCTCGAGAATCTCCGACCAGGCATAGATCGTGTCGCCGCCGAAGGTCGGGCCGACATGGCTGCCGCCGTTGATGGCCGCCAGCCGGAATCCGTTGGCCAAGCCATTGAAAGACAAGGCCCTTGCCAGCGAGATGACGTGCCCGCCATAGGCCAGGCGGCGGCCGAAGCGAGTGCTTTTGCCGGCGAATGCATCGAAATGGACGCGCGCCGTGTTCTGGTACAGGCGGGTCGAGAACATGTGGTCGGAGTCCTCGAGCGTCATGCCGCTGACATGGTCGATGCGCTCGCCCGGCTCGTAGTCGGCCCAGCGGTCGGCCGAGCCCGAGGCCGCGGTGTCAAAGCCCTGGAACGTCAAGCCGGCTGGAACGATCAGCTGGTCGGGCGCCACCGCCGGCGCCGTCTTCGGCACCACCGGCTCGCCGACCGCGGCGCCCGGGTCGCGCTTGTGCACCATCACCCAGCGCACGTAGTCGAGCACCATCTCGCCCTTCTGGTTGACGCCGGTCGAGCGCACCCAGACGACGCCGCTGGCGCGGTTGGAGTTCTCGCGCAGGCCGAGCACCGTCGAGCGGGCCGACAGGGTGTCGCCGGGATAGACCGGGACGCCCCAGCGGAACTCGGCGTAGCCGAGATTGGCGACGGCGTTCAGCGAGATGTCCGGCACCGTCTTGCCGATCACGACGTGGAACACCAGCAGGTCGTCGAGCGGGGCGCGCGGCAGGCCGAGCGCGCGGGCGAACTCGTCCGACGAGTTGATGGCGAAGCGCGAGCCGTACAGGCCGACGTTCAGCGCCGCGTCGGCCTCGGTCAGGGTGCGCGGCGTGGCGTGCTGGATCTGCTGGCCGATCCGGAAGTCCTCGAAGAAGTTCCCGGCGCTGGTCTTGTTCCTGGTCATGCGGCGGCCTGCAGCTCCTGGATGGCGGCGGCCAGCGCCAGCGCGCGCTCGGCCTGCTCGACGTGAAGGTTCTCGATCATGCGGCCGTCGACCGTGACGACGCCCTTGCCCTCGGCCTGGGCCTGGCGGAAGGCGGCGACGACTTTCTCGGCCATCGCCAGCTCCTGGGTGGTCGGCGCGAAGATCTCGTTGCACGGCTCGACCTGGCCGGGATGGATCAGGGTCTTGCCGTCGAAGCCCATCTCGACGCCCTGGCGGCACACGGCGCGGAAGCCGTCCTCGTCCTTGATGTCGTTGTAGACGCCGTCGAGGATGGCGAGCCCGTAGGCGCGCGCCGCCAGCATGCCGAGCCCGAGCGCCGTGACCATCGGCAGGCGCATCGGCGTGTGCAGCGCCCGCATGTCCTTCACCAGGTCGTTGGTGCCCATGACGAAGCAGGCGAGGCGGGGATGGGCGGCGGCGATCTCCTCGGCGCGCAGGATGCCCTTGGGCGTCTCCATCATCGCCCACAGCGCGAGGTCGTGCGGCGCGCCGGCCTCCTCGAGCAGCGACACGATGTGCGTGACCTCGGCGGCGCTCTCGACCTTGGGGACCAGGATCGCGTTGGCGCCTGAGGTGGCGATGGCGGCGACGTCGGCCTTGCCCCACGGCGTGCCGAGCCCGTTGCAGCGGATCACGATTTCGCGCTTGCCGTAGGCCTTGCTCCAGGCGGCGGCGACGACGTTGGTGCGGGCGGCCTCCTTGGCGTCGGGCGCCACCGCGTCCTCGAGGTCGAAGATCAGCGCGTCGGCCGGCAGGCTGCGCGCCTTGTCCAGGGCACGGGTGTTGGCGCCGGGCATATAGAGCACGCTGCGGCGCGGACGGACGGTGGTCGGCATGGAGGCTCCCCGAAAAGCGCGGCGGACTATAATGCGCGAGGCCGATGTGGCAAGGTGACGGGTCGCATGCACTTTCTCTCGCTTCAAAGTCATGTCGCCTACGGCTACGTCGGCAACCGGGCGGCCACGTTCCCCCTGCAACGATTGGGCCACGAGGTCTGGGCGGTGAACACGGTGGAGTTCTCCAACCACACCGGCTACGGCGCCTGGCGCGGCCGCGTCGCGCCGGCGGCCCAGGTGGCGGAGATCGTGCAGGGGATCGACGATCTCGGCCTGCTGCCGCGCTGCGACGCCTTGCTGACCGGCTATGTCGGCGACGCGGCGCTGGCCGACGTCGTGCTCGACACCGCGCAGCGCCTGCGCCGCGCCAATCCGCGCGCTTTGTGGTGCTGCGATCCGGTGCTCGGCGACGTCGACACGGGGGTCTACGTGCGGGCCGGCATCGACGGTTTCTTCAGGGACCGGGCGATTCCCCAGGCCGACCTGATCACGCCCAACCATTTCGAGCTCGAGCTGCTCACGGGGCGCACCGTGTCGACCCTGCCGGAGGCGCTGGCGGCGGCGCGCAGCCTGCTGGTCGGCGCGCGGCTCGCCCTGGTGACCAGCCTGCGGCGGGCCGACGGGCCGGCCGATCGGATCGAGATGCTGGCGGTCGGCGCCGAGGCGGCGTGGCGGGTCTGCACGCCGCTGATCGGCTTTGAGGTGGCGCCCAACGGAACGGGCGACATGGTGGCGGCGTTGTTCACGGCCTACTGGATCGAGAGCGGCGACGTCGCCGCGGCGCTCGGCCGGGCGGCCTCCTCGGTCTTCGCTGTCCTCGAGGAGACCGCGGCGCGCGGCGAGCGCGAGCTGCAGGTCGTGGCGGCGCAGGACGCAATGGTGACGCCGGCGCGCCGCTTCGCCGCGGAGAAGGTCTAGCCCGCGATGCAGGTTCCGGGCTTCGTCTTCAACCCGATCTCGCTCGCCATCGAAGGCTTCGCCATCGGCTTCTTCATCGCCGTGCCGGTCGGCCCGGCAGCGGCGCTGTGCATCCGGCGCTCGATCACGGTCGGCGCCATGGCCGGCTACATGACGGGAATCGGCGCGGCGCTGGGCGACGCGGTGTTCGGCGCCGTCGCGGCGTTCGGCCTGTCCTTCGTGCAGGAGTTCGTGCTGCAGCACGAGCACTGGCTGCTGGCGATCGGCGGCCTCGGCCTGGTGATCATGGGCTGGCTGACCATGCGCCAGCGGCCGCGCAGCGTCGGCGACCCCGTGGCCGACGACCGCGAGCACAAGCTCGCCACCCATCTGCACTATGCCAGCTCGAGCTTCTTCATTACCGTCTTCAACCCGATGACCGTCATGGCGTTCGGCGCCGCCTTCGCCGGCCGCAACCTGGCCGGAGTCGGCGGCAGCCTGCCCGACGCCTCGCTGCTGGTGGCGGCGGTGTTCTGCGGCGCCCTGTCGTGGTGGACGATCGTCTGCCTGGGCTCGGCGGCGCTGCGCCAGAGCTTCACCGGCAAGGGCCTGCTGTGGCTCAACCGCGGTTCTGGAGCGGTCATCCTGGGCTTCGGCGTGCTCGCCGTGGTGTCGGTGCTGCCGCTGCCGTGGCGGCGGATCGGCGAGTCCCTGGGGCTGTGACCGCGGTTCCAGCTACCGCGCCACCGTCTCCTTGAGCGCCGCCAGCTCGCCGGGCAGGCGGGCGACCAGCGAGTCCCAGTCGCCGGGACGGGTCTGACGGAACAGGCGGACCGAGCGATGCCAGGGCATCGCCTCGCCGCCGAGCTGCCAGCGCCAGTCGGCGACGGTCGGGGAGAGCACCCAGGTGCGCATGCCCAGGCCGGCCGCCAGATGGGCGATCGGCGCGTCGATCGAGATCAGCAGGTCGAGCTGGGCGAGCGCGGTGGCCGCCTCGGCGAAGTCGAACAGGCCGCGGCCGACGTCGTGCACCAGACCGCCGGCGCCGTGCAGCTGGATGTCCTTCTGGGCGGCGCCGCCCTGCAGGCTGAAGACCAGCAGCTCGGGATCGCCGGCCAGCGCCAGGAAAGGCGCGAACGGTGCCGAGCGCTGCGGCTGGCCGGCCGGCGCGCCCCAGTACAGCCCGACCCGCAGGCGCACGCCGTCGCGATGGCCGAGCCGGATGCGGCCGGCCGGCGGCGGCGCGAGGTAGGGCGGCTCGGCGGCGGTCGCCGCGAAGTCGGGCCGGCAGAGATGCGGCAGCGACACCATCGAGGCGTGCAGGTCGAAGTCGGGCAGCGCCTCGCCCTCGCCGACCGCCTGGTCGACATAGTCGAGGCCGGCCAGCAGGTCGCGCAGCGGCGCCTGGCAGAGCACGATCACGGTGGCGCCGCGCCGCTTCAGCTCGCGGGCGAAGCGCACGAACAGCAGCACGTCGCTCAAGCCCTGCTCGGGATGCAGCAGCAGGCGCTTTCCGGCGATCGGGCCGCCGTCCCAGGCCGACCGGGCGAGCTCCGGCACCGGCGTCTCGGGCAGCCGCTTGCGCGTCTCGTAGAGCGCGAAGCCGCGCGCCAGCTCGCCCTGCATCAGCAGGGCGAGGGCCAGCTCGACGGTGGCCCTCCGGTTGTCGGGATGCAGGGCCAGCGCGCGGGCGAAGCAGCCGATCGATTCGTCGAGCCGGCCGAGGTCGCGCAGGCAGAGCGCCAGGTTGAAGTAGCCCTCGGCATAGTCGCGGCTGAGCGCGATCGACTGGAAATGATGGCGCACCGCCTCGTCGAGCCGGCTGGCGGCGCGCAGGGCGTTGCCGAGGTTGGAGTGCAGGGCCGGGTTCTGCGGATCGGCCGCCAGCGCGAGGCGATGATGGGCCAGCGACGCGTCAGGCTTGCCGGCCAGCCGCAGGGCCACGCCGAGATTGTTGTGCAGCTCGGCATGGCGCGGCCGCACCGCCAGCAGCCGCAGGTAGGCCGCGATCGCCTCGTCGAGGCGGCCGGCGCGCTGCGCCTGGGCGGCCAGCCGGAGCTGCTGGGTGAAGCCGTCCTCGCCGGCGCCGAACAGCGGGATCGGTGCCGCGGCGGGCTGCGACTCGGGGCGCAGCGGGTGGATCGACGGAAGCTCGCTCACCTTGAGACCTTACCTCAAGTACGAGCCTCAAGCACGTGTGCTGGAATGACAATACGCCTCAGATGTAGCCCTTGATCAGCTCCTCGGCGATCTGCACGGCGTTGAGCGCCGCGCCCTTGCGCAGGTTGTCGCTGACGACCCACAAAGCGAGGCCGTTCTCGACCGTCGGGTCGACCCGGACGCGGCTGACGAAGACGGCGTCCTGGCCGGTGACCTCCTGCGGGGTGATGTAGCCGCCGGCCTCGCGGCGATCGACCACCAGGATGCCCGGCGCGGCGGCCAGCAGGCGGCGCGCATCGTCCGCCTCGAGCGGCTGCTCGAGCTCGAGATTGACCGATTCGGCATGGCCGACGAAGGTCGGCACGCGCACGCAGGTGGCATGCACCTTGATCTTGGGGTCGAGGATCTTCTTGGTCTCGACCACCATCTTCCACTCTTCCTTGGTCGAGCCGTCCTCCATGAAGACGTCGATGTGGGGAATGACGTTGAAGGCGATGTTCTTGGTGAACTTCCTGGCTTCCAGAGTCTGGTTGACGAAGAAGCTCTTGGTCTGGTTCAGCAACTCGTCCATCGCCTCCTTGCCGGCCCCGGAGGTCGACTGGTAGGTCGCGACGACGACGCGCTTGATGCGGACGGCATCGTGGATCGGCTTCAGCGCCACCACCATCTGGATGGTCGAGCAGTTGGGATTGGCGATGATGCCGCGGCCCTTGTAGCCGGCGATCGCCGCGGCGTTGACCTCGGGCACGACCAGCGGCACGTCGGGATCCATGCGCCAGTACGAGGTGTTGTCGATCACGATCGCGCCGGCGCGGGCGGCGCGCGGGCTGTGCTCGGCCGAGACCTTGGCGCCCGGCGAGCTCAGCACGATGTCGATGCCCTTGAAGTCGAACTTGGCGAGGTCGTGGACCTTGAGCGGCGCCTTGTCGCCGAACGAGGTCTGCTGGCCGGCCGACCGGGCCGAGGCCAGGGCGACGACGTCGTCGGCCGGGAAGTTCCGCTCGGCCAGGATCTGCAGCATTTCGCGACCGACGTTGCCGGTCGCGCCGACGACGGCGACTCTGTAGCCCATGACGATCCGGCGCCGATGGCGCGCGCTCCCGGTGACGAAGGAGGCAGGGAGATACGCGCCGTGCCCCCGTAATTCAAGCCGAGGGCAATTCAAGCCGAGGGCACTTCGAGCTGACGCCGCGTGCCGGAACGGCCCGGCGAGCGGCCTTGACGCGGCCCCGAGCGCCGCGCCCTAAATCGCCGCAGGCAGCTTACCGAGGATCGAGCATGAACGAGTCTGCCCTGCCGCTGGCGGGACTGCGCGTACTGGACATCAGCTCCTTCATCGCCGCGCCGGCGGCGGCGGTGGTGCTGGCCGACTGGGGGGCCGACGTCGTCAAGGTCGAGGGGCCCGAGGGCGATCCCAACCGGCGCATCATGCACGACTCCTCGAACTACCCGAAGGCCGAGGTGAACTATCCCTGGCATCTCGATTCGCGCAACAAGCGCTCGGTGGTGCTCGATCTCAAGGCGCCCGACGGACGCGCCGCGCTCGACCGGCTGATCGCCGCCAGCGACGTGCTGATCTGCAACTTCCCGCCGCCGGTGCGCGACAAGCTCAAGCTCGATTACGACTCTGCCAAGGCGGTCAACCCGCGGCTGATCTACGCCTCGCTGACCGGCTACGGCGAAAGCGGCCCGGATCGCGACCGGCCGGGCTTCGACGTCACGGCCTACTTCGCGCGCTCCGGCATGCTCGAGGCGCAGCGCTACGAGGGCGGGCCGCCCGGCGTGCCGGTGCCGGCGCAGGGCGACCGCGCGACGGCGATGTCACTGGTCTCGGCGATCCTGATGGCGGTGATCCATCGCGACCGGACCGGCGAGGGCGCGTGGGTTGGCACGTCGCTGCTGGGCAACGGCCTGTGGTCGTGCGGCGTCGTCGCCCAGGCCGCGCTGGTCGGCGCCTACCTGCCGCATCGGCCGCCGCCGGAACGCCCGCGCTCTGCGCTGGGCAACATCTACCGCACCTCCGACGACCGCTGGCTGCAGCTCACCATCGTGCGCGAGGACAAGATGTGGCCGGGTGTCTGCGCGGCGCTGGAGCGTCCCGACCTGGCTCAGGATGCGCGCTTCGCGACGACCGCCGATCGCCGCCGCCACTCGACCGAGCTGGCGACGGTGCTGCGCGAGGCCTTCGCGGTGCGTCCCTACGAGCACTGGCTGGCAGCGCTGGCGGGCAACGGCATCACCTTCGGCGTGATCAGCCGGCCGCAGGACGTGCCCGACGATGCCCAGGCCGTGGCCTGCGGCGCGGTGGTCGACACGGCGATCCCCGAGATGCCGCGCACCTTGGCCAACCCGATCAAGCTCGGCTTCGCGTCGCCGCGAATCGCCGGGCCGGCGCCGGCGCTCGGCGAGCACAGCGACGCGGTGCTGACGGAAGCCGGCCTGACGGCGGCGGAGATCGCCGCCTTGCGCAAGACGGGCGCCGTGCGATGAGCGAGGCGGCGCCCTCCGACCTGCCGCTCGCCGACCTCGTGGTGCTGGACGTGAGCTCGTTCATCGCCGCGCCGGCGGCGGCGGTGGCGCTGGCCGACTACGGGGCCGACGTGATCAAGATCGAGCCGCCGGGCGAGGGCGACCCGCATCGCCACAACTGGAAGAACGCCGGCTACCCGCAAAGCGACCGCAATTTTCCCTGGCAGCTCGACGGCCGCCTCAAGCGCTCGATCGCGCTCGATCTCAAGAACGCCGAGGCGCGGCCGGTGCTCGAGCGGCTGGTGCGCCGGGCCGACGTCATGATCGTCAACTTCCCGCCGCCGGCGCGCGAGCGGCTGCGCCTGCGCTACGATGACATGCAGGCGCTGAACGACCGGCTGGTCTACTGCTCGCTCACCGGCTACGGCGAGAGCGGCCCCGACCGCGACCGGCCGGGCTTCGACATCACGGCCTATTTCGGCCGTTCGGGCATCCTCGACGCGGCGCGCTACGAAGGCGGGCCGCCCGGCCTGTCGCTGCCGGCGCAGGGCGATCGCGCCACGGCGATGACCCTGGTGGCGTCGATCCTCATGGGGCTGCGCCAGCGCGACCGCACCGGCAAGGGCTGCTGGGTCGGCACGTCGCTCTACGCCAACGGCGCCTGGTCGAACGGCACCTCGGTCGCCGGCGCGCTGCTCGGCGCCAAGCTGCCGTCCCGCCAGGCACCCGACCGGCCGCGCAACGCGCTGACCAACCTCTACCGCACGCGCGACGATCGCTGGCTGCAGCTGCTGCTGGTGCGCGACGACCGACTGTGGCAACCGTTCTGCGACGCCATCGGCCATCCCGCGCTGGCCAGCGATCCGCGCTTCGCGACCCGCGACGACCGCCGGACGCGGCCGCAGGAGCTGGTCGAGGTGCTGATGCCGATCTTCGCCGCCCGCGACTATGACGACTGGGAGAAGGCGCTGGCCGGCACCGGCGTGCCGTTCGGCGTGATCGGCCGGGTGGCCGACGTCGTCGCCGACGAGCAGGCCGAGCACGCCGGCATCTTCGCCGACACGACCAATCCCGAGGTGCCGCGCACCATCAACAACCCGATCCGCCTCGGCTTCGCCAAGCCGCGCCCGGCCGGGCCGCCGCCGGAAGTCGGCGAGCACTCCGAGGAGATCCTGCGCGAGCTGGCCTACGACGAGGCCGAGATCGCCGCCCTGCGCGCCGCCGGCGCGCTGGGGTAGCCCCCAGGACCGCGCGCCTCCAGGCGCGCCGTCATGCCCGTGAGCGCGCGTGGACGCGCGCGGTCCGCTCGAGCGGCCTTGCCGGCCGGTCGTCCCGGGACCGCGCGCTTCCAGGCGCGCCGTCATGGCCGTAAGCGGGCGTGGACGCGCGCGGTCCGCTCGAGCGGTCTTGCCGGCCGGCCGGGGCTGCGCCGCGGCCTCGTCCTGCGCTATGGTGAGGCCGGGAGGTCGGTGCAAGGTCGATGTCGATGGAAGTGGCTGCATGGCTGGAACGGCAAGGGCTCGGCCAGTATGCCGGCGCCTTCTCCGACCATGCCATCGACCTCGACGTCCTGGCCGATCTCGACGACGACGATCTGGCCAAGCTCGGCGTTGCGGCGATCGGCCATCGCAAGCGGCTGCTGAAGGCGATCGCCGACCTGCGGCGGTCGCGCGCCGACAACTTCGTCATCAGCCTCGATCCGCGGCCGCCGACGCCGCGCCGCCGGCCGCGCGCCGAGCGTCGCCAGGTCAGCGTGCTGTTCTGCGACCTCGTGGGATCGACCGAGCTCGCCCACCGGCTCGACCCGGAGGAGCTGGCGCCGATCACCGAGCAGTATCACAAGGCCGCCTCGGAGACGGTGCGCCAGCTGGGCGGCCACGTCGCGCGCTTCGTCGGCGACGGCGTGATGGCCTATTTCGGCTGGCCGACCAGCCGCGAGGACGACGCCGAGCGCGCGGTCGAGGCCGGGCTCGAGCTGATCGACGTGGTGTCGCGGATGCCCTCGGTCGGCGGCGAGACCCTGGCCGTCCGGGTCGCGGTGGCGACCGGGCTGGTGGCGATCGGCTACGGCAACCAGCTCGAGGACGGCGGCATCTCGGGCGAGACGCCGAACGTCGCGGCGCGCCTGCAGGCCGAGGCCGAGCCCAACATGCTGGTGGTGTCGCCGCTGACCGCCCGCCTGGCCGGACGGTCCTTCCCCTATCGCAGCCTCGGCCTGCGCCCGCTGCGCGGCCTGTCCGAGCCGATGGAGATCTTCGTGGTCGACGGCGAGCGCTCGCCGATCAACCGCTTCCGCGCGCTGCGCGCCTCGACGGGGCCGCTGGTCGGGCGCAGCGAGGAGGTCGATCTGCTGCTCAGCCGCTGGCGGCGGGCCGTCGATTCCGAAGGCCACGTCGTGCTGCTGTCGGGCGATGCCGGCATCGGCAAGTCTCGCCTGGTGCAGTCGACCCGCGAGCGCATCGGCGAGCCGCCGCTGCTGCTCAACTACCAGTGCTCGCCGCTGCACCAGGACACGGCGCTGTTCCCGATCGCCCAGCATCTCGCCCGCTCCATCGGGCTGGCCGCCGACCAGTCGGTCGAGACCCGGCTCGCCAGGCTGCAGGCATGGCTCGAGGAGATGCAACTCGAGGGCGGTCCCGACCTGCCGCTGCTCTGTCATCTCCTGCAGATCCGCTCGCCCGCCCATCGCCTGCCCGAGGCCTCGCCGCAGCAGCTGCGCGAGCGGCTGGTGGCGATGCTGCTGCGCCAGTTCCTCAGGCTGGCGGCCCGCACGCCGGTCCTCGCCATCATCGAGGACGTGCAGTGGATCGACCCGACGACCGAGGACCTGCTGATCGAGGCGGTGCGCTCGATCGGCCAGTCGCAGGCCATGGTGCTGGCGACCAGTCGCGACGCCTTCGCGCAGCGCTGGCGTGCGCCCGGGCACACCACCGAGCTGCGCCTCGACCGGCTGAGCAACGCCGACAGCCGGCGCCTGATCCAGGCGATCGCCGGCGAGCGGCTGTCGCCCGAGGTGCAGGCCGACATCGCCGGCCGGGCCGAGGGCGTGCCGCTCTATCTCGAGGAGCTGACGCTCGCGGTGATCGAGGTCGGCTCGGGCGAGCTCAACGAGGTGCCGACCACCTTGCAGGGACTGCTGGCGGCCCGCCTCGACAAGCTCGAGGACGCCAAGCCCCTGCTGCAGATCGGCGCCGTCCTCGGCCGCCAGTTCGCGCTCGCCGACCTGCAGGCGGTGGCCGGCTGCAGCGAGGCCGACCTGCGCGCCATGGTCGGCCAGTCGCTGGCCTCCGGGCTCCTGCTGGCGGCCGAGCCGGGCAACGAGTCGATCCTGATGTTCAAGCATGCCCTGGTGCAGGACGCCGCCTATGCCAGCCTGCTGAACAGCGAGAAGCGGCGGCTGCACGGCGCCGCCCTCGACCATCTCGAGCGCAAGGACTGGTCGGCGACCAGCGGCGGGACGGCGGTGCTGGCGGCGCATGCCGAGCGTGGCCGCCTGTGGGACAGGGCCGCCGTCCATCTCGGCGCCTCGCTGGCGCAGGCCATCCGCAGCTCGGCCAACCGCGAGGCGATCGGCCTGCACGACCGGCTGCTGAAGGTGATCGGGCGTCTGCCGGAAGGCAGCGCGACGGCGGCGGCGGTCGATGCCCGGCTGCACGCCTTCAGCCCGTTGCTGGCGCTGGGCGAGCTCGACCGGCTGGTCGGCGTGATGCGCGAGGCCGACGCGCTGGCCCGCCAGCTCGGCGACAAGAGGCGCCTCGCCGTGACCAACAGCCAGCTGGCGACGGCGCTGTGGCTGGCCGGCAGCCACGAGGCCGGCCTGGCGGCCGCCGAGGAGACGGTGCGGCTGGCCGGCGAGCTCGACGATTTCGGGCTGCGCCTGTCGGGCCGCTTCGGCCGCGCCAACATGCTGCACGCCATGGGCCGGCTCGAGCCGGCGGCCGAGGAGTACGAGGGCCTGCTCGCCTCGCTGACCGGCGAGCTCGAGCTCAAGCGCTTCGGCTGGCCCGGCGTGCCCAGCATCCTGGCGCGCGGGCTGCTGACCTGGACCCTTGTCACGCTCGGCGCGTTCGAGCGGGCGCGCGCCGTCAAGGATCGCGCGCTCGAGCTGGCGGCGCGGGCCCGCGAGCCCTATTCGACGGTCTATGCCCACATGGCCGAGGGTCTCTACTGCTCGGCGATCGGCGAGCCGGCCGCCGCCATCCGCGCCTTCGAGGCGGCTTGGCGCATCACGCAGCAGGGCGACATCGTGCTGCCGATCTCGACGGCCTGGCTGGGGGCGGCGCTGACCCGCGGCGGCCGGCCGCGCGACGCGCTGGCTCTCCTGCTCGACGCCGAGCGGCGCGCCGCGCACCGGTCCGGAGGCCTGTACAACGCCATTCACCACTACATGGCGCTGGCCCAGGCGCATCTCGCGGCCGGGGCCTTGCCGCCGGCCCGCGAGGCGATCGAGCGGGCGCGGGCAATCGCCGAGGAGGCCGGCGAGCTCGCCCATCTCGCCGAGGTCCTGCGGGTCCGCGGGGCGATCGAGGCGGCCGATCCGGCGAGCGGCGTCGAGGACGCCGCGGCGCACTATCGACGGGCCCTGGAGCTGGCCGAGCAATGCGCCATGCGGCCCCTGATCGCGCAGTGCCTGGCCGATCTTGCGACGCAATGCGAACGCGTCGGCGACGAGGCCGCGGCCCGCCGCCACCGCGAGGCCGCGATGCTGGCCAGCCGGGCGCTCGGCCTGACCTCGGCGGCCTAGCTGTGGAGTCTCAATAGGTTGTCGCCGGCAAGGCCGAGTCTGGTGACGGGTGGTTTACCGCCGATGCCTGCATGGGGTCTATGCCAGTTATAGCGGTGAAGGAAAGTGGGCAGGTGCTCGGCGCGTTGAGCTGAGCAGTTGTAGGCCCTGGCATAGGCCCATTCTCGCAAGATGGTCTGAATGAAGCGCTCGGCTTTGCCGTTGGTCTTGGGGGTGTAGGGCCTGGTGAAGATGTGGCGGATGCCGAGCCTGTCGCAGGCTTTGCGGAAGGGCCTGGAGCGGTAGCACGATCCGTTGTCGGTCATGATGCGTTGAATGCGTACGCCGAGCTTCCTGTAGTGTTCGATCGTGGCTTTCAGGAAGGCAATGGCGCTCTTGTGCCGCTGGTCTGGCTTGATCTGTGTGAAGGCCAGGCGAGACGCGTCGTCGATGGCCACATGGACGTACTCCCAGCCGGCGCCGCGGCTGTTGACCTGGCGGTCACCGGTGATGCGGTGGCCGGTTTGCTCGAATCTGCCGAGCCTCTTGATGTCGAGATGGATGAGTTCGCCAGGATGTTCGCGTTGGTAGCGCCGGATCGGCTCGGCAGGCTCCAGAGCGCTGAGCTTGTTGAGGCCGAGGCGCTCGAGGATGCGGCTGACCGTGGCTGGAGAGACGCCCACCTGGGCCGCGATCTCCTTGCCCGGGATGCGTTGGCGGCGTAGCGCCGCGACGCGCTCGACGACCGCCTGGGGCGTCGGCTGACGCAAGCGGCGAGGACGGGAGCTGCGGTCCCGCAGGGCCTCCCACCCGCCCTCCCGGTACCGGCGAAGCCATTTGTAGGCCGTGCGAGGGCAAACGCCTCCGGCTATTGCGGCGGCCTGCGGCGTTTGCCCACTCAGAACCATTTTGACCAGACGCTCTCGACCCAGCGGGGTCAGGCGGGCATTCTTATGGATGTCCATTCGGCTCTCCAAGGATCGTTGAAGTCTCGACAACCTCAGCTTCCTCGGCCTGAGCCGGATGGACAACCTATTGAAAGCTCACACCTAGCCCGCTCGGATCCCTAGAGCGCCGCCGGCTGGAAACGCACGAGGTAGCGGCTCCAGCGGTTCAGCGGATCGCGATGGCTGGCGTCCGGCCCGGCGGCGCCGTGCAGGTCCTTCAGGGTGAGCAGGGCGCGCACCGACTCGCGCAGCAGCACGGTGGCGATGTCGGCGCCGCGGCAGGCGTGCAGGCCGGCGCCGAACACCAGGTAGCCGTCGGCCGGGCGGATCGCCGGATCGGTCGAGAAGATGTCCGGCGTCGGGAAGATGCGAGGATCGGCCATCGCGGTCTTGAGCAGCACGGCGACCGGCGTGCCGGCCGGCACGGTCAGGCCGCCCAGCACCGCATCGCGGGTGGCGTGGCGGAACAGCACGGGCGCCACGGGCTGGAAGCGCAGGGCCTCGCGGATCAGCGCGTCGAGCTCGTCGTCGGTGAGGCGCTGCGCCGGATCGACGGCGCCGGGATGGCCGGCGATCGAGTCCAGGAAATCGGGCAGCGCCTGGCTCAAGGTGCCCGACGAGCCGACGATCAGCTCGGCCAGCAGCAGGCGCACGACGACCGCGAAGCGCTCGGCGCCCAGACCGTAGGTCTTGGGGTCGAGCGACATCAGGCAGCCGAGCAGG
The DNA here is from genome assembly GCA_046349275.1 of Reyranellaceae bacterium. Taxonomy (GTDB): domain Bacteria; phylum Pseudomonadota; class Alphaproteobacteria; order Reyranellales; family Reyranellaceae; genus Reyranella. Next base: position 83,491 of record JAXMCN010000014.1, read on the forward strand.
GTGGTGTTGCTCGGGTTGGTCGCGGCCTGGGCCACCAGCGCGTCGAGATGGCGGAAGAATTCGGCGGTGGCGCGCTGCGCCAGCGCCGTCAGCTCGGCGGCGTTGATGACGTTGGTGAAGACATGGGCGAAGGCCGTCTGGGCCCAGAACTGCAGGGTCGTGATCGGCACGTCCTGCGGCGCGACATGCGGCAGGGTCGCCAGCCAGTCGCGGGGCACCTGGCCGATCTCCAGCTTGGCGAACAGCGAGGCGATGTAGGTCGGCGAGATCCAGTCCGGACCGCTGACGCCGAAATAGGCGCGGGCCAGGGCCGACGGCAGGACCAGCGAGACGTGGCGCAGCACGTCCAGCCGGCCGTTGGCGGCGTGACGCGCCAGCACGGCGCGCATCGTGCCCCGCGCGATGTCGGCCCAGGACGGGCCCCGGTAGAGCTGGCCGGCATCGCGCCACATCCGCAGCCGGATCAGGCGATCGGGATCGTCGCTCGGCAGGCCGAGCATCAGAGGCTCGCCGCCGCAGATCTGGCGCATGCGGCGGTCCATGGCCGCGAGACCCCAGGTTTTGTCGTCGTCGAGCACGCGGCGCACGTATTTCTGGCGGCCGACCAGCGCGACGCCGTTGACCAGCTTGAACGCCGGCGCGCCCGGCGGCAGGAGCGCGCGGATGGCGAGCTGGACCAGCTTTTCCGTCTCGATCGGCTTGGGCGTGCTGTCCAGGCTGGGGTTCACGGCCGGCGACTCGGCCGGGCTCTCGAACCTGTCGCCGCGGGCGTTGCCGGCCAGGGCCGGCAGCGACGGCACGAAGAAGTAGTCGCCGCCGCGCACCGTCACGAAGCGCGGCTGGCGGCAATAGGGCGCCGGCCGGCCGGCGACGGCGAAGCTGTCGCCGACCGCGCCGCCGTTGGCGCCGGTGATCGGGCAGCGGCCGAGACCGGCCTGGCCGATGAACTCGCCGCTGTTCAGCCAGCGCGTCTGCAGGAACTCGAACTGCTGGTCGATGCGGGCGCACAGGCTGACGAACAGCAGGCCGCGCGGTCGCCCGTCGCCCGGCGAGTCGTAGGGCAGGAAGTCGCCGCCGTAGGTCAGCGACCGCCGCCAGATGCGATGGCGGCGGGCCTCGTCGCGATCGTTGCTGTCGCGCGGGTTGGAGCGCCGCGCGTGCGCCCCGAGCGGGCAGCGCAGGCCGCGCGGATCCTCGCCGTAGCGGAAGTCGTTGATCTTGCGCTCGTCGCGCGCCCCGATCGGCCAGCCCGCGGCCTTGACCAGCGACGTGCCGTCGGGCCAGCGGCCCATCATCTGCGCCGCCAGCAGCGAGTCCGGGCCGTCCTTGCCCGACTGCTCCCGAAGGTAGCGGCGGAAACCCGGCACGTCCTGCTCGAGCTTGCGGAACACCAGGTAGGTGCCGTTCTGGCGCAGATCGGCGTTGGCCGGCCGCTGCTGCATCAGCCCGTCCTCGTCGGGATGGCCGAGCAGCAGCTCGCCGAGCGCGATCGGGTCCCAGGTGCCGCCGGGCCGCGGCGTGCCGCCGCCGGAGGGCGGCGGCCGCGGCGTTCCGAGCTCGACGTCGGCGAAGGGCTGGCTGATTCCGTCGCGGAAGCCGAAATGCTCGATCCGCAGGCTGCTGTCCCAGGGCGCGGCGATGCGCTCGCCGTTCTCGGTGTGCAGAATGCGCAGGCCGAAGACGCTGAACGCCCGGACCAGGAACTCGACGATCACCCGCCCGGGAGCGATGCCGGCGATCTGCTGGGCATCCTGCTGCACGCTGATCTGCAGCATGCCGTGCACCGCCCGATGGCCCAGCCAGCCTTCCCAGTTCTCCGGTGCCGAGTCACCCGTGTCGCCGAGCCGCGCGGCGCGCGCCGCCATGCCGTCGCGGAAGTCCTCCGGAAAGCTCGCCAGGGTGTTGGCGTCGATGCCGAGCGCCTGCAGCCCGGTCCAGGTGAAGGCGATGTTCCAGGTCAGCGGCTTGGCGCTGCGGTTGTTGTACTCGTCGTAGTCGTGCGCCCAGCCCTCCGACCACAGCTTGCGCAGATCGGGCGGCAGGCCGAGGAAGTCGTTGTCGTCGTCGGACGCACCGGCCTGCGGGTCCAGCAGATGGCCGAGGAAGCGGCGGAAGGCCTCCGGGTCGGCGACCTGGAAGAAGACGTAGCGCGCCGTCTGCGGATTGACGCTGCGGATGACGTTCGACTGCACCGCCTCGGCGACGGCGTGGCTGCCCGTCGCCGGCGCCCCCTGGGGGGCGACGGGCAGGGTGGGCGGGCGCTCGGCCTGGAGTGGGCGCGGACGCTCAACCCTTGTTGTCGATGACATAGGTGCCCCCCTCGGCGGGAAAGTCGCTGGGATAGACGCTGTGCTCGACCAGGAACTCGTCGAGCAGCCGGCCGACCTCGGGCACGCTCGAGCCGTCGGCCTGGCGCGTGGCGGCGACGAAGCGATCGAAGGCGTGCTTGAAGCGGTCGAGCTGGCGGATGCGCCCGACCGAGATCTCGGGATAGGCGGCATAGAAGGCGTGGGTCGTGATCTGATGCCGCTTGGCATAGTCCCAGTAGGGCTCGAAATCCTTGGAGCCGCCCTCCGGCCAGCCCTCGCAGTTGCCCCAGATGCGGTTCACGTCCTCACCGAGGAAGACCGAGAACTCGCGCAGATAGTCCTTCAGCTCGCCGTCGAAGTTCGATTCGAAGAACAGCCAGGAGCGCAGCGAGGGCTGGGAAGCGGGGTCGATCTCGGCGTTCTGCAGGTACTGCGCCGGCCGCAGGATGAGCCAGCGCGCGAAGTGGATGGTCGGCATGACGCTGATCGGGGTCGGCACCCGATCCATCACCCGCTGCTGCACCGAGTCGAGCGCTCCCGCCAGCCGCTGCTCGTAGGTCCGGCGCTCGCCGGGGATCAGTCCGGGACGGATCGGCGTGAACAGCGTCACCTCGGTATGGCGGCCGATGGTCTTCGAGCGAGCCCACTCCATGCACGTCTCCGCTACCGACGGTCGAGATTGCGCGGAGATTTTCAAGCACTTCCGGCGGGCTGTCAATCGCCGGCCATGGTTGCGCGTCCGGCCCGCCGTGGCGTACCGTCCGGTCGAAGCCCATGTCCCAGCCCTACCGCACCTACGCCGAATTCTGGCCCTTCTATCTCAGGGAGCACCGCAAGCCCAGCACGCGGGCGCTGCACTATGTCGGCACCCTGGCCTCGCTCGTGGTGCTGGCCTGGGCGGTCGCGACCGGCTCGTGGTGGTGGTTGCTGGCCGTCCCGGTGTGCGGCTACGCCTTCGCCTGGTTCGCCCACTTCTTCGTCGAGCGGAACAAGCCGGCAACATTCGGCGCGCCCTGGTGGTCGCTGGCCAGCGACTATCGCATGTGCGGCCTGTTCCTCACCGGGCGTCTCGGCCGTGAGCTGATGCGCCATCAGATCCGCGATTAGGCCGGCGATCGACGGAGCCGCCGGCGGCTCGCGCCGGCCCGCGGGTCGCCCCCTTGCGTCGCCGGAAGCCGCGGCCCACATTGCGATCGACGCGAAAATTCCCTGCCTAGAGGACATATGGAACCCCTGCTGAAAGGCGCGGCGACTGCGGCCGCCCCGGCCGACCTGATCAAGGACAGCGACCAGACGAAGTTCGCCAAGGACGTGCTCGAGGCCTCGCGCACGGTGCCGGTGATCGTCGACTTCTGGGCGCCGTGGTGCGGCCCCTGCAAGCAGCTGCAGCCGGCGATCGAGAAGGTGGTCACGGCGGCCAAGGGCGCGGTCAAGCTGGTCAAGATCAACATCGACCAGAACCAGATGCTGGCGCAGCAGCTGCGCATCCAGTCGATTCCCGCGGTCTATGCCTTCTTCGGCGGCCGGCCGGTCGACGGCTTCATGGGCGCCGTCCCGGAAAGCCAGGTCAAGCAGTTCGTCGACCGGCTGATCGAGATGACCGGCGGCGCCGCCGGCGAGGGCGCCGGCAACGAGGTCGCCGAGCTGCTCGAGCACGCCAAGGCGGCGGTGGCGCAGAACGACTTCGACCTCGCCGCCCGCATCTACAGCGAGATCCTGGGCGCCGAGCCGGAGAACACGGCGGCGCTGGCCGGCATGGCCCGCTACCACCTGCAGGCCGGCGACCTCGAGCAGGCACGCGAACTGCTCGGGCAGGTCGTCGCCAAGGAGAAGAACCACGCCGACGTCGTCGCCGTGCAGGCGGCGATCGATCTCGCCGAGCAGGCCAAGGCGGCCGGCCCGATCCCCGAGCTGAAGGCCAAGGCGGCGGCCGATCCGCGCGACTTCCAGGCGCGTCTCGACCTCGCGCTGGCCTACTGGGCTGGCGAGCAGCGCAAGGAGGCGATCGACGAGCTGCTGGCGATGATCAAGCTCGACCGCAAGTGGAACGAGGAGGCGGCGCGCCAGCAGCTGCTCAAGTTCTTCGAGGCGCTGGGCTTCAGCGACCCGCTGGCGGTCGACGGCCGCAAGCGGCTGTCGACGATCCTGTTCTCCTGAGCGATCGCGGGGCGCCGTGAGCCGCCGCAGCCCCTTCGAGCCGTCGTTCGAGCAGCTGCCGGAAACGCTGCCGATCTTCCCGCTGTCGGGCGTGCTGCTGCTGCCCGGCGGCAGGCTGCCGCTCAACATCTTCGAGCCGCGCTATCTCGCGATGGTGTTCGATGCCCTGGCGGGCTCGCGCCTGATCGGCATGGTGCAGCCGGTCCAGCCGGGCGGCTTCGCCGGCGACGGGCTGCCGACCTCGGGCGGGCCGCCGCCGGTGCACCGGATCGGCTGCGCCGGCCGCATCGTCAGCTTCAGCGAGACCGACGACGGACGCCTGATGCTGACCCTGAGCGGCGTGTGCCGCTTCGAGACGGCCCGCGAGCTCGACCCGGCGCACGGCGGCTACCGCCGGGTGTCCTCGGTGTTCTCGCCGTTCCGCGGCGATCTCGACCATGCCGACGAGACGGTCGAGCTCGACCGCGAGCGTCTGATGGCGGCGCTCAGCGCCTTCTTCCGCAGCCGCAACCTGTCGACCGACTGGGAGGCGGTGAAGAAGGCGGCCGACGCCAACCTCGTGACCTCGCTGTCGATGGTGCTGCCGTTCGGACCGGCCGAGAAGCAGGCCCTGCTCGAGGCCAAGGACAGCGCGGCGCGCGCCAAGCTGCTGATCGCCTTCCTCGAGATGAACGCCTATGGCAGCGCCGAAGCGTCGCCCAAGAGGGCAAACTGACGCCGGGCCGCGCCGCGGCGGGCGTGCTATAAGAGCGAAAAAAGGGCATTCCCCATGACGACGAACGCGGACGATCCTGCCGCTGCCGGACCACGCCGGGCCGGCGTCGACCCGAAGCTGCTCGAGATCCTGGTGTGTCCGGCAACGCACGGGCCGCTGGAATACGACGCCGCCGCGGGCGAATTGATCAGCCGCAAGGCAGGTCTCGCCTATCCGATCCGCGACGGCATTCCGATCATGCTGGTGAGCGAGGCGCGGCCGCTGCGGGACGGGCCGTGAGCCCGATCGCCGGCGCACCGCGGTCGGTGCCGGACGAGGGCGGCTACGAGGCCGACAGCGCGCCCTGGCCGGTAGAGCTGCGCCTGATCCGCGAGACGCAGCGGCTCGAGATCGAGTTCTCCGACGGCGCCAGCCATTCGCTGCCCGCCGAGTATCTGCGGGTCGAGAGCCCGTCGGCCGAGGTCCAGGGCCATTCGCCGAGCCAGAAGAAGACCGTGAGCGGCCGCCGCAAGGTGCGCATCGTCGAGCTCGAGCCGGTCGGCAACTACGCCATCCGCATCGTGTTCGACGACGGCCACGACACCGGCATCTACAGCTGGGCCTATCTGCGCGAGCTGGGCGACAGCCAGGACACCAAATGGGCGGCCTATCTCGCGGCGCTGGCGGAACGCGGCCTGAGGCGGGACGGGTGAGAGCATGAAGATCGTCATCGCGGGCGCCGGCCTCGGCGGCCTCACCGCAGCCTTGTGCCTGCATCGCGCCGGGTTCGACGTCACCGTGCTCGAGGCGGTGGGCGAGCTCAAGCCGCTCGGTGTCGGCATCAACGTCCAGGCCGGCGCCGTCCGCGTCCTGTCGGGCCTCGGCCTCGAGCCGGCGCTGGCCGCCGTCGCCGTCGAGACGCGCGAGCTGCGCTACGCCAACCGGCACGGCCAGACGATCTGGGCTGATCCGCGCGGCCGCCATGCCGGCCTGCCGTGGCCGCAATTCTCGATCCATCGCGGCGAGATGCAGATGATCCTGCTGGACGCCGCGCAGAAGGCGCTGGGCGCCGACCGGATCCGCTTCGGCCGCCGCATCGTCGACTTCGCGCAGGACGGCAATCGGGTCACCGCGCGCTTCGCCGATCGCGACGGCCAGATCGTCGAGACGGTCGAGAGCGACCTGCTGATCGGCGCCGACGGAATCCACTCGGCGGTGCGGGCGCGCTTCTATCCCGACGAGGGGCCGCCGAAGTGGCAGGGGATCCTGATGTGGCGCGGCGTGACGGTGGGCAAGCCCTACCTGGGCGGCGCCACCATGGTGCAGGCCGGCCATCACACCCAGAAGTTCGTCTGCTATCCGATCAGCAAGGTGCACGCCGATCGCGGCGAATCGCTGATCAACTGGATCTGCGACCTGCACATGGGCGACAGCGCCATGCTGCCGCGCGAGGATTGGAACCGGCCGGGCAGGCTCGCCGACTTCCTGCCGCGCTTCGAGACCTGGAAGTTCGACTGGCTCGACGTGCCGGCGGTGATCCGCGCGGCGCACGCCATCTACGAGTTCCCGATGGTCGACCGCGATCCGCTGCCGCGCTGGTCGCATGGCCGCATCACCCTGCTGGGCGACGCCGCCCATCCGATGTATCCGATCGGCTCGAACGGCGCCTCGCAGGCGATCCTGGACGGCGAGGCGATCACCCAGGAGCTGGTCAAGGGCGACGACCCGGAGGAAGCGCTGCGGCGCTACGAACGACGCCGTCAGCCGCCGACCGCAGCCATCGTCGCCAGCAACCGCAGGAAGGGAATCGACGTCATGCTCGACATCGTCGAGCAGCGGGCGCCGCAGGGCTTCACCGATCTCGAGAGCGTGCTGCCGGCCGACGAGCTCGACCGCATCGTCGCCGACTACAAGCGGATCGCCATCCAGGACCGCGAGACCTTGCTGAAGCTGGCGGCTGCGCAATAGAAAACCGGCCTCCCGAGGAGACCGGCCTTGGCAGCGGTTGTTCCGGCCATCACATCGCCGGCCGCCACCGGGAGAGACTATGCCAGGGCCCGATGACGTTTTTATGGCAGTGACCGCATGAGTTTGGGACGCGCCGTCGCCACCGTCGGCAGCTTCACCCTGCTCAGCCGGGTCGTGGGCTTCGTGCGCGACATCGTGCTGTCGGCGGTGCTGGGATCCGGGGCGACCGCCGACGCCTTCTTCGTGGCCTTCAAGCTGCCCAACTTCTTCCGCCGGCTGTTCGCCGAGGGCGCCTTCTCGGCGGCCTTCGTGCCGCTGTTCGCCGGCGAGCTGGAGGCGCACGGTCGCGACCAGGCGCTGGTCTTCGCGCGCCAGGCGCACGCCGCCCTGCTGCTCGTGCTGGTGCCGTTCTCTATCGTGCTGATGCTGGGCATGCCCTGGGTGGTGGCCGTGCTGGCGCCCGGCATGGCCGACGAACCGGCGACCTTCGCGCTGGCCGTCGAGCTCAGCCGCATCTGCTTTCCCTATCTGCTGTTCATCTCGCTGGCCTCGCTGTACGGCGGCGTGCTGAACAGCATCGAGCGCTTCGCGCACGTCGCGGCGACGCCGATCCTGCTCAACCTGGCGCTGATCGGCGCGGTGCTCGGCCTGACCCCGTTCCTGCCCAACGCCGGCTATGCCGCGTCGATCGGCCTGGTCATCGCCGGCCTGCTGCAATGGGCCTGGCTGCTGATCGCCTGCGCCCGCGATGGCGTCCACATGCGCCTGGTGCGGCCGCGCTGGACGGCGCGGGTGGCGCGCCTGGTGCGCCTCGCCACGCCGGTGGCGATCGGCGGCGGCGTGCAGCAGATCAGCGTCATGCTCGACGTCGTGTGGGCGTCGCTGCTGCCGGTCGGCACCATCTCGGCCCTGTACTACGCCGACCGCATCGCCCAGCTGCCGCTCGGCGTCGTCGGCATCGCCGTCGGCACGGCGCTGCTGCCGCTGCTGACCCGCCAGCTGCGCGCCGGCCAGCACGAGGCGGCGATGGCCAACCAGAACCGGGCGATCGAGTTCGGCCTGCTGTTCAGCCTGCCGTCGGCGGTGGCGCTGGTGCTGCTGGCCGAGCCGATGATCGGCGTGCTGTTCGAGCGCGGCCGCTTCGGGCCGGAGGACACGTGGCGCACCGCCGGCGCGCTCGCCGCCTTCGCCGTCGGGCTGCCGGCCTTCGTGCTGGTCAAGGCGCTGACTCCGGGCTTCTTCGCGCGCGAGGACACAAGGACGCCGCTCGGCATCGCGATCGCGGCGATCGCCGCCAACGTCGCGCTGAACCTCGCCTTCCTCTACGGCACCAGCCTCGCCCATGTCGGCATCGCGCTGGCCTCGTCGCTGTCGGGCTGGCTCAACGTCGCGCTGCTGGGCGGCATCCTCCGCCGGCGCCAGCACTGGATCGCCGATCGCCGGCTGCTGTCGCGCGGCCTGCGCACGCTCGCGGCTACCGTCGGCATGGGCGTCGCCCTGTGGCTGCTCGGCGACGTCGCGGCGCCGTGGCTGGCGCGCCGCGGCCTCGAGGGGATGCTGGCGCTGGCCGCGCTGTGCCTGGCCGGCGGCGCGGTCTACGGCGCGCTGGGCGCGCTGCTCGGCGTGGTGCGGCTGTCGGAGATCGGCTTCATGCTGCGTCGGCCGCGCCCGGCCCCTCCAGCAGGCGGCCAAGACGGACCACCGTGACGCCGGCCCGCAGCGGCCGGTTGACCGCCGGCATCACCAGAACGCAGTTGTCGTAGGGCGTCGTCACCGGCTCGCCGTCGTCGTGGCCGAGCACCGTGCCGGCCTTGGCGATCAGCTCCTGGCCGGCGAAGCGGCGCACCGGCGTGAAGTTGCCGCGCTTGGTGGCGATGGCGTGGCTGACCTGCACGACCCGCTGGGCCGGCGGATCGGACTGGCGCCAGTCGCCAGGAAGGTCGTCCGCCGCGACGATTCCGGTCTCGGCGAGGAAGCGCGCGGTGACGTCCTTGGCGACCGTCACCGACGACGCCCGCCAGTGCTGGCCGGCCTCGATGAGCAGCGCCGTGCGATGGCTGTCGGGATCGCCGAACGGACCCCAGTCGCGCATCCGCTGGCCGGCCGCGTGACCGCGGTCGCGCACGATGTCGACCGGCGTGCCGACCCGCCGGGCGAGGTCGACGCCGCGCTCGAGCGGACCGCACAGCATCAGCGGCACGCCGTCGTCGTGCATGGAGTGCAAGTCGAGCAGGTAGTCGGCGCGGGCCACGAAGGGCTGCACGACCTGCGCCCGCCGCATCTCCACCGTGCCCGCCGGCTGGTCGAGCCGGCCCCACACGCGATTGAAGTCCTCGTTGACCATGCGCGAGCGGAACGGCTGCTCGCGGTCGAAGCGCTGATAGGCCTCGATGTTGTTGAAGGACAGGATCAGCGTGCCGCGGCGCGGCCGCAGGCCGCCGGCCAGCAGCGCATCGACCACCACCGCGCCCGACACCTCGTTGCCGTGCGTCAGCGACGCCACCATGACGGTCGGTCCCGGCTGACCGCTCTCGAGCACGTGGATCCACGGGGCGACCCCGCGCTCCCAGCGGCTCACGTCGGGAAAGTCGAACTCGATCGGCGGTAAATCGGACATGGTGCAAACCCACAACAGGCGGCCGGCATAGTCAACCGCGCCGCACGATTGGTCCTCAAGCGTCGCGGTACCAGTTCGGCAGGTCCCAGGTGTTGTTGTCCCAGCCGGTCAGCTCGACCGCGAGCTTGCCGGCAGCCGCCGCCACGCCGGGACGCGCGACCACCGGGATGACGACGTGGTTGTCGACCGCCAGCTCGTTCAGGCGGATCAGCAGGGCGGCGCGCTTGACCGGATCGAGCTCGACCTCGGCCTGGCGGAAGACGGCGTCGTACTCCGGGCTCTGCCAGCGCGTGACGTTGCGGCCCTGCCACTTGTTGGCCTTGGTCGCCGCCTCCCAGGAGCAGAACTGGCGCAGGAAGACCTCGGGGTCGGGCTGCAGCGGCCCGTTGTTGTACATCTGCAGGTCTGCATAGAAGTGCGGATAGGTGTCCGGGTTGGCGACGTCGGACGAGAAGAACACCGAGGCCGTCACCGCCTTGACCTCGATGTCGATGCCGGCCTTCTGGCAGGCCTGCTTGACGATCGCCTGGGTCTTCTGGCGCGGCTGGTTGATCGAGGTCTGGTAGAGGAACTTGAGCTTGCGGCCGTCCCTGGCGCGGACGCCGTCGGCGCCCTTCTTCCAGCCGGCCTGCTCGAGGATCTCGTTCGCCTTGTCGACGTTGAACTCGTAGCGCGTGCGCGTCGAGCGGAAGCGCGCCGGATTGTTGATGAAGTTGGCGGTCGCGCGACCGGTCCGGCCGTAGATGTGCTTCTCGACCGAGTCCTTGTCGACCAGCAGCGCCAGTGCCTGGCGCACCGCCGGATCGGACAGGGTCGGGTGCTTGGTCTTGAGACTCGAGCGTTCGCCGTCGATCTCGGTCCAGGGATCGGTGGCGTTGAGCTGGATGTGCTCGATGGCGCCGCCTTCGGTGATGATCACCCGGCCCTTGCCGCCTTTTTCCAGGCGCTGCAGGATCTCGTCCTCGACCTGCAGGTTCCACGCGAAGTCGAACTCGCCGGTCTGCAGCACGGCGCGGGCGGCCGACACGGCATCGCCACCGCCCTTCATCTCGATGGCGTCGAAATGCGGCCGGTTCGGCATGTGGTAGTCGGGATTGATCGTCCCGGTCACCAGATCGCCCGGCTTGAACTCCTTGAAGCGGTAGGGGCCGGTGCCGACCGGGCGCAGGTTGGTCGGCGCGTCGCGCGACTTGTCCCCGACATAGTCGGCGAACAGGTGGCGGGGCAGGATCGAGCCGGCCGAAGCGACGAAGGCGTCGGCCCAGAACGGCGTCGGCCGGCTGAAGCGAACCGTGACGGTGAAATCGTCGACCTTGTCGACCGTGATGTCGCGATAGGAGCCGCTGGTCACCGCCGCGGTCGCCGGATTGCGGGCATACTCCCAGGTGAAGACGACGTCGTCGGCGGTGAACGGCTTGCCGTCGTGCCAGCGCACGCCGCGCTTCAGCGTCCAGGTCACCGACTTGCCGTCGGCCGCGAGGCTGCCGTCGTCGCGGCTGGGGATCGCCGCCGCGAGCACGGGGCGCAGATTGCCGTCGCCGTCCCAGCCGGCCAGCGGCTCGTAGAACAGGCGCGAGCCGTCCTGGTCCTTGGTGCCGACCGCGAAGTGCGGATTGAGCAAGGTCGGGCCCTGCCACCACAGCACCTTGAGCAGGCCGCCACCGCCCGCCCGGGTCGGCTTGTAGCTCGTGCGCGACTGCGCCATGGCGACGCCGGACAGGGCCAGCAGCTGATTGGCCAGCGGCGCCGCGAGGCCGGCCGCCGCCAGCCGGCGCACGAAGCCGCGGCGCGACAGCCGGCCGGCGGTCACGCCGTCGAGCAGACGGCGCAGATGCCGTTCGTCCATGGAAGTTCCCTCCGATGCTCCTGCCATCCTGCAAGATGCATGCGAGGAGCGATCGGATCAGGCGCGCCGGTCGACGTCAATCGGCGGCCGGGCACGGTCCGCCTTGATTCGCCGGTCATTGTCGGCCATATCGCGCCGCCTCCGCCTTCCACCGGCGGGGTACGCGGAGGTCCACACCCCGCGTCCTGCAACAGTGAGCGGAGTCCACATCCCATGCCCGACGTCACGACGACCGAGCCGGCCGCCAACCCGCATCTCGCGCCCTACCAGGCGCGCGGCCTCAAGGGCCGAATCCTGTCCGGCGTGCAGCCGACCGGCAATCTGCATCTCGGCAACTATCTCGGCGCGATCCGCAACTTCGCGCGCCTGCAGAACGACTACGAGTGCCTGTACTGCGTGGTCGACCTGCACGCCATCACCATGCCGCAGGATCCGCAGGCGCTGGCCAGCCAGACGCGCGAGATCGCGGCGGCCTTCCTGGCGGCCGGCGTCGATGGCGGCAAGCAGATCATCTTCAACCAGTCGATGGTGCCGGCGCACGCCCAGCTCGCCTGGGTGTTCAACTGCGTCGCCCGCGTCGGCTGGATGAACCGCATGACGCAGTTCAAGGAGAAGGCCGGCAAGGACCGCGAGGCCGCCTCGCTCGGCCTCTATGCCTATCCCGCGCTGATGGCCGCCGACATCCTGATCTACAAGGCGACGCACGTGCCGGTCGGCGAGGACCAGAAGCAGCATCTCGAGCTGACCCGCGACATCGCCATCAAGTTCAACAACGACTTCAAGGCGCCGGACTTCTTCCCGATCACCGAGCCGCTGATCTTCGGCGCGGCGACGCGCGTGATGAGCCTGCGCGACGGCACCAAGAAGATGAGCAAGTCGAACCCGTCCGACTATTCGCGCATCAACCTGACCGACGACGCCGACGCGATCGCCCAGAAGATCCGTCGCGCCAAGACCGATCCGATGCCGATGCCCGACAGCGAGGCCGACGCCGAGAAGCGGCCCGACGCCGACAACCTGCTCGGCATCTATGCCGCCCTGGCCGACCGCGAGAAGGCCGAGGTCGTGGCCGAGTTCGCCGGCAAGCAGTTCTCGGAGTTCAAGGCGGCGCTGACCGAGCTGGCGGTCGCCAAGCTCGGTCCGGTCGGCAGCGAGATGCAACGGCTGATGAAGGACCCGGGCCACGTCGACTCGGTGCTGCGCGACGGCGCGGCGCGGGCCGCCGCGATCGCCGAGCCGATCCTGGCCGAGGTCTATCGCACGGTCGGCTTCCTGAAGCCGTAGCTCAGCCTTCCATCCGGGTCAGCGCCCAGCGGACGCTGCTGCCCTCGCGCGGCACCTGGCCGACCAGCACGATCTGCTCGGTGCGGCGCACCTGGCCTTCCTCGCCGAGATAGATGCTCTCGGCGAGGCCGATGCCGGCGCCCGAGGCCCTGAGCCGCCAGCCGCGGCCGCTCGGCAGGCGCATGAGCACGGCCTGGCCGCTCTGCGCCAGGGTCGCCTTGACCGACGGATGCAGGTGGAAGCGCACGATGTAACGGCGGTCGGGCACCGTCACCGCGCGGCCCTCGGGACCGCTGAAGATGTCCTCGCCGCGCAGGTCGCCGCCGTCGGGCGACAGCCACAGGCGGCGGCGGTGGATGATGCCGTACAGCGAGCGGTAGCCGTCGTGGCACATGTCCAGCCACTGCGCGCCGTCGTTCTCGGCACGATCGACCAGGACGTTGCCGGCGCGGTACTCGAGCGCCCCGTGATCGGTGATCTCCGACGAGTTGGTGTCGTCGACGATCGCCGTCGAATGAGCGGCCGTGTAGCGCAGGAAGCGTTGGAAGTCGCGCGGCGCGCCGGGATAGGTGCCGCAGTTGACGATCAGCCGCTCGTGCGCCGCGCTCATCTCGAACGACAGGGTCCCGGCATGGGCGATCCCGTCCATGCCGCGGCCCGGCGGGCTACCCGAGTCGGCGATCAGCAGCGAGGTGCCGGCCGCCATGCGCTGGAAGCCGCTGGCCAGGGCCATTGCCGGCGCCGGCTCGTTCGAGCCGGTGCGCGACAGCGCCAGGTCGATCAGGGTGCGATCGTTCTCCCAGGCGCCGTTGAACAGGGCCAGCCCGCCGTCGCCGTGCCGGAAGAAGCGCAGCATCGGCGCCATGCGGTCGATGGCGGCGATCAGCTCGGCGGGGGCGCGGCGCTCGGCCGAGGCCAGGGCGGCCCGCACGTCGAGCAGGTGACGCAGCACGGCGAGCTGGAGGTGCGGCGCCCGCTCGGCGACGATGCCGTCGTGCAGCACGTAGCGCTTCACGAAGCGCGCCAGGCGGGTCAGGGTCTGCTCGAGGCTGGTCTCGAAGCGCTTGCCGTCGCGCAGGAAGGCGAGGTCGGCGAACACCAGGGCCTTCAGGGCGGCGATCGATTCGTGGCCCACCAGCCCGGCGCGCAGGGCCCGCCGCAGATGCACCCGCTGGCGCGCCAGCGACAGGACGAGGCGCGCCGCGAAGCCGGCATCGGCCGAGGCCGACAGCCAGTCGTAGTGGCGAATCCAGGACACGATTCGCTCGGCCAGCACGTCGCGCCGCCACGCGGTGGCCGACCAGCGCCATTCCCGGTTGCTCCAGTCGTCGACCAGCTGGACGGCGAGGGGGGCGGCCCCGGGCTCGCCGCAATCCCGCAGGTCGCGCAGCCAGCCGAAGCCGTTGAGCGCCTCGAGCCACCGCGGCGAGGCGCCGGCGCGCCGCCAGGGCGGATCATCCTGCGAGTCGGGCGCCACGGCGCCACTGGCGCCGCGGATCCGCAGCTCGCCGCCGAGCAGCCGTTGGCCGATCGCCGGATCGCCCGGCCAGGCATCGGGGGCCACGGCGAAGAAGCTCTTCGGCGTGGCATAGCCGAGACTCAGGGAATAGAGGCGCGATCCCAGGAACCAGGTGCTCATGGGCGGCCGGTGGGCTGCCGTCGTCTTCTCCCGCCGTGCCGGAGCCGAGCGAACGGGCTTGGTGCCGGCCACCAAAGGCTCACCGGATCGGCGCATGTCAGAGGCAACAAGCGTCATCTTGTACAGTTTCTTTGGTCCAACGGCTTGCGCCGCGGCGACTGAGGGGCCGGCCAGTGTAGCGGAGCCGAGGCCCGGTGGCGATGCCGGAGGTGGCCTGCGCGTGCCCCCTGCACGGGAGATCTTGAACTGCACGCTGCCCGACCCAAGATTTCCTTCAAGGGAAGGCCCGGTCCGGGGTTCCCCGCCACTCGCTCCTCGGAGGAGGGTCATGAGTAGAATGTCGATGTTCAATTCGCCCCTGTTGCTGGGCTTCGACCAGCTCGAGCGCACGCTCGATCGCCTGGCCAAGAGTGCCGAGGGATATCCGCCCTACAATATCGAACGGATCGGCGAGAACGGCCTGCGCATCACGCTCGCCGTGGCCGGTTTCACGACCGACGACTTGGTGATCGAGCTGATCGAGAACCAGCTCACGGTGCGGGGCAAGCAGACCGAGGACCCGGATCGGGTCTACCTGCATCGCGGCATCGCGGCCCGGCAGTTCCAGCGGGCCTTCATGCTGGCCGACGGCATGGAGGTCGCGGGCGCCAGGCTCGACAACGGCCTGCTGTCCGTCGATCTGATCCGGCCGCTGGTCGAGCCGCGCATCCGCAAGATCCCGATCGATGTCGGCAAGGCCAGCCAGCCCTCGGACAACACCATCGACATCACGGCGCGCCGCGTCCGGTCGAGCTGACCGGGCCGCGCCGCTCAGGAGGAAGAACCATGGAAAGCACGACCTTCACCCCTCTGGCCGACGAGGCCTTTCGCGGGCTCGGGACGCAGCAGATCGCCTACATCAAGGCGATCGACCTGCCGGACGGAGCGCATGCCATCGGCATCTTCTCGGCCGACGGCCAGCCGATGGCCGCCGCGGCCACCGTGGAACTCGCGGAGGCGTTGTGCCGCCAGCACGACCTCGCGCCGGCGCTGGTGCACTGACTCTCATGTTCCGCTCCCCCTAGCGGGGGAGAGGAGGAAGACTAAGCCGCGGTCTGGGTCGGAATCGAGTCGACCAGCAGCGCGTAGAGCGCTTCGGCGTTTTCGGTCGCCCGCAACTTATCCACGAGGCTGCGGTCGCGCAGAAGACGCGAGACGCGGGCCAGCGCCTTGAGGTGATCGGCGCCGGCGCCTTCGGGCGCCACCAGCAGGAACAGGATGTCGACGGGTCGATCGTCGATCGCATCGAAATCGATCGGCGAGGCGAGGCGGGCGAACACGCCGGACGGCCGGGCGAGCGTCGGCAGGCGTGCGTGCGGGATCGCGATGCCGCCGCCGATCCCCGTCGAGCCGAGCCGCTCGCGCTCCAGCAGCCGCTCGAACAGCCGCCGCTCGTCGAGCTTCAGGATCGTTGCGGTGCGCGCGGCCAGCTCGGCCAGGACGGCTTTCTTGCCGGTCCCCCTGAGGTTCGCCAGCACGGCCTCCGGGCCGGTCAGCAAATCCGCGATTTCCACAGTGTCACCAATGGGTTAGCGGGCGAGGGCAGGCCGCCGCGGGAGCCCGACGGCGCCCCTATAGGCGCCTGCCGCAAGGCGGTCAAGCCCCGCTCCTCAGTCGGCCGGGCCGCTCAGGGCATGATGCGTCGCCGCCGGCACCGGCAAGGCCGCCTGCGGGGTTCGGCCCATGCCCAGGCGACCGAGCCGCCGGCGCTCGGCCGACGACGGGATCCGCATGGCCTCGCGATACTTGGCGACCGTGCGACGCGCGATCTCGACTCCCTCGTCCTTCAGCAGATCGACGATGCGGTCGTCCGACAGCGGCTGCTGGGCGTTCTCGCCGCTCACCAGGTGACGGATGCGCGAGCGCACCGACTCGGAGGACACGACGACGCCGGGCGTGCGGGCGGGCAGCGCCGAGGTGAAGAAGTATTTCAACTCGAAGATGCCGAGCGGCGTCGCGATGTACTTGTTGGAGGTGACGCGACTCACCGTGCTCTCGTGCAGCTCGGTGGCGATGGCGATGTCGCGCAGCACCAGCGGCTTCAGCGCGCTGACGCCCTTGCGGAAGAAGCCGTCCTGCTGGCGCACGATCTCGCGTGCCACCTTGAGGATCGTGGTGGCGCGCTGCTCCAGCGTCTTGACCAGCCAGTTGGCCGACTGGAAGCGCTCGGCGACGAAGTCGCGGTCGGTCTTGGCCCGCGTCCCCTTGATCAGGGTGGCGTGGTAGTTGCGGTCGACCAGAACCTTGGGCAACGCCTCGCTGTTGAGCTCGATGTGCCAGCCTTCCTCGCCGCTCTCCGGGTCGCGCGCCGGCCGCAGGAAGAGATCGGGGACGACCGGCTGGATCGGCTCGAAGTCGAAGGCCTGGCCGGGCCGCGGGTCGAGCGTGCGCAGTTCGGCCAGCATGTCGCGCAGGTCCTCGTCCTCGACGCCGCAGCGCCGCCGCAGCTGGCCGAGCTCTCCGGCCGCCACCAGGTCGAGATTGTCGAGCAGCGCCTGCATGGCCGGATCGAGGCGGTCGCGCTCGGCGAGCTGCGCCGCCAGGCACTCGGACAGGTTGGCGGCGAACAGGCCCGCCGGCTCGATCTGGCGCAACCGCGCCCACACCTTGTCGACGCTCGCGACGTCGACCCCCAGGGACTCGGCCACGGCCGGGGCTTCGGCGCGGCAATAGCCCGCCTCGTCGAGATTCTCGGCCAGCCGGAGGGCGATGCGGCGATCGGCCGGCGCGGCGAGCATGAGCTCGATCTGCTCGAGCACGTGCGTCGCCAGCGAGCGCGGACGCTCGGAGACGAAGTCCAGCGCGTCGGGGGCGTCCTCGCGCTTGGCCGTGCGGCTGCCGGCGGCATCGCCGCCGCGGTCGGCGTACTCGCGGGTCCAGCGGTCGTCGGCGTCGACCAGCGCCGGCGCGGCGGCGGCCAGCGCCTCGGCGGTATCCGGCGGCGCGTCCTGCGGCGGCGCCTCGCGCTCGCCGATCGGGCCTTCGTCCGACGATCCTTCGGACAGGAGGGGGTTCTTCTCGAGTTCCTGCTGGATGAAGGCCGCGAGCTCCAGGTGCGAGAATTGCAGGAGCTTGATGGCTTGCTGGAGCTGGGGTGTCATCGCCAGGGTCTGGCGTGACGTCAGGATGAGACTCGGTCCGATACGCATGGTGCCCCCACCCGGGAAGGCGGGTTGCTGCCTTCCATGAGGTCTATTTAGCAATATCCATGCCAATCTTCAATACGCTGGTTGGCCCGAATTTCGCTCAGGGCGCGAAGCGATCAGTGCGCGAAGATGTCGATCTCCGGCCAGCCGGCGAGGTCGAGGCGGGCCCGCGTCGGCAGGAAGCGGAAGGCCTCGTGGGCCAGCTCGAGGCGGCCTTCGCGCTCGAGCAGCTTGTCGAGCCTGGCCTTCAGGGCATGCAGATGCAGGACGTCCGACGCGGCATAGGTGAGCTGCTCGTCGGTCAGCGTGTCGGCGCCCCAGTCGGAGCTCTGCTGCTGCTTCGACAGGTCGACGCCGAGCAGCTCCTTGCACAGGTCCTTGAGGCCAAAGCGGTCGGTGAAGGTGCGCGTCAGCTTGGCGGCGATCTTGGTGCAGTAGACGGGCTCGCAGCGCACGCCCAGGCGATGCTCCAGCACCGCGATGTCGAACCGCCCAAAATGAAACAGCTTCAGGGTGTCGGGGTCGGCGATCAGGGCGGCCAGCCGAGGCGCCGAGGTGGCGCCGCGCGGGATCTGCACGAGATGGGCATTGCCGTCGCCGGCCGACAGCTGCACCAGGCAGAGCCGGTCGCGATGCGGGTTGAGACCCATGGTCTCTGTGTCGATGGCGACGATCGGACCCAACGACAGACCTTCGGGAAGGTCGCCGCGATGCAGACTGATGGCCATTTACCGGAAACCTCTCATGCCGCGCATGGTGCCCAGGAGAAGACTCGAACTTCCACGCCTCGCGGCGCTAGTACCTGAAACTAGTGCGTCTACCAATTCCGCCACCTGGGCACGGCATGCGGGCTTGAGGAGCGCTGAGTTAGGACTCTGCGACGCCGATGTCAACCGCGTCGCAGCTTGCACCGTCGCCAGATTGGGCTATAGGCACCTGCCATGAAGATCAAGCAGGTCACCGTGTTCGGCGCGGGCTTCATCGGTCGCGCGATCGTGGGCGCGCTGGTGGGCGCTGGGTTTCAGGTGCGGGTCGCCTCGCGCCGCATCGAGCTGGCCGATCCGATCAAGACCGCAGGCGACGTCGGCCAAGTCACGGTGATGCGCGCCAACGTGCGCATGGCGCAATCGGTGGCGCGCGCCGTGGAAGGCAGCCAGGCGGTCGTCAATGCCGTCGGCATCGGCTTCCAGCGTGGCCGCCAGCGCTACGACACGGTGCATGTCGGCGGCGCCCGGACGATCGCCGAGGCGGCGCGGGCCGCCGGCGCGGCGCGGCTGATCCACATCTCGGGGATCGGCGCGGATCGCCGCACCACGTCCAACCCCTACGTCCGCTCCAAGGTCGATGCCGAGGACGCCATCATCGCCGGCTTCCCGGACGCCACGATCCTGCGCCCGAGCGCTGTGTTCGGCAGCGACGACGTGCTGTTCAACCGGCTGGCCAACGCGGCGCGGCTGGCGCCGTTCATGCCGGTGGTCGGCGACGGGTCGGCCAAGCTGCAGCCGGTCTATGTCGGCGACGTCGCGGCCGCCGTGGCCGCTGCCCTGGCGCAGCCGGCGACCTCCCATGCCGTGTTCGAGTTGGGCGGGCCGCGCGTCTACACCTATCGCGAGCTGGCCGCGCTCACCTTGCGGGTCATCGACCGCAAGAAGCCGATCGTCGGCGTGCCGGCGGCCTTCATGAGCTTCGCGGCGTTGTTCGCCGAGCTTCCCGGGCTGGTCGGCCTGACGCCGCCCCTGACCCGCGACCAGATCGACCTCCTGGTGCACGACAATGTCGTGCGGCCCGGCGCCCGCGACCTGACGGCGCTGGGGATTGCGCCGACCTCGGCCGAGGCAATTCTGCCGACCTACCTCGATCGCTATCGGGTCGGCGGCCGCTACAACCAGCACGCTCCCGCCTGAATCGCGTTTGCCGGGGCCAGTCCCCGGCTCGCGGTGCGGCCTTTGCTTGAGCCTCCAGCAGGCGATCGGCAGCGATAACTCTGGTTTTGCGCAAATAGTCCTAAATCGGTTCTATTCGTGCGATTGCTTTCGAGATGATCATCGTGGCGTCGGCTTCTGCGGCTTGTCTTGGAAAATAAAGGTCACTAATATTGACTTATCGTCTGCGACATGGAAAAAGGGGGCCATCGCCACCGGGGGTCGCCATGACCGAGCGCATGTTGAAGTTCGTCGGGACGCCGCAGGCGATGCCGGAAAAGCGGCCTGCCGCGCAGCGGCGGCACGATTTCGGGGAAATCTATGCCGACTATGCGCGCGAGCGCGCGGCCGAGCAGGCGGCACGCTGCTCGCAATGCGGCGTGCCGTTCTGTCAGATCCACTGCCCGTTGCACAACAACATCCCGGACTGGCTCAAGCTGACCGCCGAAGGCCGCCTCGAGGAGGCCTACGAGCTGTCCTCGGCGACCAACAACTTCCCGGAGATCTGCGGCCGGATCTGTCCCCAGGACCGCCTGTGCGAGGGCAATTGCGTCATCGAGCGCGGCTTCAGCTCGGTGACCATCGGCTCGGTCGAGAAGTTCATCACCGACACTGCCTGGGAGCGGGGCTGGGTGAAGCCGGCGGCGCCGCGCCGCGAGCGGGCCGAGAGCGTTGGCATCGTCGGTGCCGGGCCGGCCGGCCTGGCGGCGGCCGAGCAGCTGCGCCGCAAGGGCTACCGGGTCACGGTCTACGACCGCTACGACCGGGTCGGCGGCCTGCTGATCTACGGCATCCCGAACTTCAAGCTCGACAAGGCGATCGTGGCCCGGCGCGAGGCGCTGCTGCGCCAGTCGGGCATCGAGTTCCGGCTCAATTGCGAGATCGGCCGCGACCTCACTCTGGCCGAGCTGCGCGAGCGCCACGACGCGGTGTTGCTGGCGACCGGCGTCTACAAGGCGCGCGACATCGCCGGCCCGGGTGCCGGCCTGCCGGGCATCGTGCCCGCGCTCGACTACCTGACGGCCTCCAACCGGCACGGACTCGGCGATGTCGTCGAGGACTTCGCGAGCGGCGCGCTCGATGCCAGCGGCAAACACGTCGTGGTGATCGGTGGCGGCGACACCGCGATGGATTGCGTGCGCACGGCCGTTCGGCAGGGCGCCAAGTCCGTGAAGTGCCTGTACCGCCGCGATCGCGCCAACATGCCGGGCTCGCAACGCGAGGTGAAGCACGCCGAGGAGGAAGGTGTCGAGTTCGTCTGGCTGTCCGCGCCGCAGGCCTTTCTCGGCAAGCAGGCGGTCAGCCACGTGCGCGCCGTGCGCATCCATCTCGGCATGCCGGACGCGACGGGCCGCCAGACGCCGCAGGAGATCGCCAACTCGCAGGTCAACATCGAGGCCGACCTGGTGCTCAAGGCCCTGGGCTTCGACCCCGAGGACCTGCCGGGCCTGCTGCAGATGCCCGAGCTCGCGGTCACCGGCTGGGGAACCCTGAAGATCGACTGGCGCAGCATGGCGACCAGCCTGGACGGCGTGTTCGCCGCCGGCGACATCGTGCGCGGCGCCTCGCTGGTGGTCTGGGCGGTGCGCGACGGGCGCGACGCCGCCGAGCGGATCCACGCCTCCCTGCAGGCCCGCGCCTCGGCCGGTGCCGGGCGTGCCGCCATGCTGGCCGCGGAGTAGAGCAATGCCGACGTTGTACGACTTCATGGGCTCGGGCAACGGCTACAAGGTCCGCTTGCTGCTGGCCCAGCTCGGCCTGCCCTATCGCCTCGTCGAGTGCGACATCCTGAAGGGCGAGACGCGCACACCGGCCTTCCTCGCCAAGAATCCGAACGGCCGCATCCCGACCCTCGAGCTCGACGACGGCACGATCCTGGCCGAATCCGACGCCATCCTCTGGTACCTCGCCGAAGGCACGCCGTTCGCGCCGGCCGACCGGCTGGCCCGGGCGCAGACCCTGCAATGGATGTTCTTCGAGCAGTACAGCCACGAGCCCTACATCGCCGTGGTGCGCTTCTGGCGTCATTTCCTGACGCGCCTGTCGCCGCTGCAGCAGCTCGACCTGCCCGAGCGCGTCGCCAAGGGCCAGGCGGCGCTCGGCGTCATGGAGCAGCATCTGGCGCGCCATCCGTTTTTCGTCGGCGACCGCTACGGGATCGCCGACATCGCGCTCTACGCCTACACGCACGTCGCGCCGGAAGGCGGCTTCGACCTCGATCCCTATCCGCACGTCTGCGCCTGGATGGGGCGGGTCGCCGGCCAGCCGGGCTACGTGCCGATGGATTTCAAGAGCTCAACCTGAGGGAGGACAGCATGCCGATGATCAACGTTCAGATGTTCGAGGGCCGCACCACCGACCAGCGTCGCGCGCTGGCGCGCGAGCTGACCGACGCCACTTGCCGGGCGCTCGGCTGCACGCCCGACGCGGTGCAGATCATCCTGACCGACATCAAGAAGGAGAACTGGGCCGAAGCCGGCAAGCTCTTCTCCGACACCTAGGAGGCCACGATGTCCGCCCAGCAGTTCGTCGACGACTATCTGGCCGGGGTTGCCCGGCTGACCGAGGCCTATGGCTACGATCCGGCGCGCGAGCAGGATTCGTGCGGCGTCGGCCTGGTCGTGGCGCTCGACGGCAAGCGACGGCGTGACGTCGTGGCGGCGGGCATCGATGCGCTGAAGGCGGTCTGGCATCGCGGCGCCGTCGATGCCGACGGCAAGACCGGCGACGGCGCCGGCCTGCACGTCGAGATTCCGCAGGACTTCTTCCGCGACCATGTCCGCGACTCGAGCGGCGAGACGCCCCAGGTCGGCCGCATCGCCGTCGGCATGGTGTTCCTGCCGCGCACCGATCTCGGCGCCCAGGAACGCTGCCGCACGATCGTCGAGACCGAGATCCTGCGCTTCGGCCATACCATCCTGGGCTGGCGCCAGGTGCCGGTCGACATCTCGGTGATCGGCGAGAAGGCCAACGCCACGCGGCCGGAGATCGAGCAGATCCTGATCGGCCGCGGCGACCCCAGGCTCGACAACCGCGAGTTCGAGAAGCAGCTCTACATCCTGCGCCGGCGCATGGAGAAGGCGGCGCTGGCCGAGAACATCGGCGAGTTCTACGTCTGCTCGCTGAGCTGCCGCTCGGTGGTCTACAAGGGCATGTTCCTCGCCGAGCATCTGTCGGCCTTCTATCCCGACCTGCTCGACGAGCGCTTCGTGTCGCGCTTCGCGATCTTCCACCAGCGCTATTCGACCAACACCTTCCCGCAATGGCGGCTCGCCCAGCCGTTCCGCGTGCTGGCGCACAACGGCGAGATCAACACCATCCTGGGCAACGTCAACTGGATGAAGAGCCACGAGGCGCGGCTGGCGCATGACGGGTTCGGCCGGGCGATCGAGGACCTCAAGCCGATCATCCAGCCCGACGCGTCGGACTCGTCGGCCCTCGACAACGTCTTCGAGCTGCTGGTGCGCGGCCATCGCAACCTGCCGATGGTCAAGGCGATGATGATTCCCGAGGCATCGGCCAACAATCCCACGGTGCCGCCGCGCCATCGCGCCATGTACAACTACGTCAACGGCGTCATGGAGCCGTGGGACGGGCCGGCGGCGATCGCCGCCGTCGCCGGCAAGTGGGCCCTGGTCGGACTCGACCGCAACGGTCTGCGGCCGATGCGCTACGTCTGCACCGCCGACCAGCTGCTGATCGCCGGCTCGGAGGCCGGCATGGTGCCGCAGGACGAGACGCGAATCGCCGAGAAGGGCCGGCTCGGCCCCGGCGAGATGCTGGCCGTCGACATGGACGAGCCGCGCCTGCTCAAGGACCGCGAGCTCAAGGACATGCTGGCGGAGACGCACGACTACGCCGCCTGGACGACCCGCACGATCGAGCTCGATTCGCTGATCCGCCAGGAGACGCCGGCCGGCGAGCGGTTCGGCGCCGACGAACTGCGCCGGCGCCAGTTCGCCGTGGGCTGGTCGATCGAGGACCTCGAATCGATCCTCCATCCCATGGTCGAGGACGGCAAGGAGGCCGTCGGCTCGATGGGCGACGACGCGCCGCTGGCGGTGCTGTCCGACACCTATCGCGGCATGCACCACTATTTCCGCCAGAACTTCAGTCAGGTCACCAACCCGCCGATCGACAGCCTGCGCGAGCGCAACGTGATGACGATCCGCACGCGGCTGGGCAACCTCGGCAACATCCTCGACGAGAGCCCCGAGCAGAGCGAGATGCTCTCGCTGCAGTCGCCGATCGTGCTCAACGCCGAGTTCGAGGCGATGCGGGCCTACATGGGCGAGACGGCGACCCGCATCGACTGCACCTTCGATCCGCGCGGCGGCCTCGACGCCATGCGCCAGGCCTTCGAGCGGATCTGCCGCGAGGCCGAGGAGGCGGTGCGGCGCGGCTGCCTGCACGTCGTGCTGACCGACGCCAACGTCAGCGCCGAGCGGGCTGCCCTGCCGATGATCCTGGCGGCCGGCGGCGTGCATGCCCATCTGGTGCGCCAGTCGCTGCGCACCTTCACCTCGCTCAACGTGCGTTCGGGCGAGTGCCTCGACGTGCATTATGTCGCGGTGATCATCGGGGTCGGCGCGACCACGGTGAACCCTTACCTCGCCGAGGAGACGATCGCGGCGCGCCATGCCCGCGGCCTGTTCGGCAAGCTGTCGCTCGCCCAGTGCCTGGCCAACTACAAGAAGTCACTCGACGACGGGCTGCTCAAGGTGATGTCCAAGATGGGCATCTCGGTGCTGTCGTCGTATCGCGGCGGCTGCAACTTCGAGGCGGTCGGCCTGTCGCGCTCGCTGGTCCAGGAGTTCTTCCCCGGCATGCCGTCGCGCCTCTCGGGCATCGGCCTGCGCGGCGTCCAGGCCAAGATCGCCGAACAGCACGCTCGGGCCTTCGACGAGGACGTCGTCGCCCTGCCGATCGGCGGCTTCTACAAGGCGCGGCGCAGCGGCGACCGGCACAATTTCGACGGCCAGCTGATCCACATGCTGCAGGACGCGGTCAACACCGAGTCCTATGAGAAGTACCGCAAGTACAGCGAGCAGGTCCGCCGCCTGCCGCCGATCAACCTGCGCGACCTGCTCGACTTCCGCCCCGACCGCGGCGCGATCCCGACCGACTCCGTGGAATCGATCACCGAGCTGCGCAAGCGGCTGGTGGCGCCCGGCATCTCCCTGGGCGCGCTGGGGCCGGAGGCGCACGAGACCCTCTCGATCGCCATGAACCGGATCGGCGCCAAGTCGGATTCGGGCGAGGGCGGCGAGGATCCGGCGCGCTACCGGCCGCGCTCGAACGGCGACAACGCCTCGTCGGCGATCAAGCAGGTCGCCTCGGGCCGCTTCGGCGTCACCGCCGAATACCTGAACAACTGCCGCGAGCTCGAGATCAAGGTGGCGCAGGGCGCCAAGCCCGGCGAGGGCGGCCAGCTGCCCGGGCTCAAGGTCAGCGAGATGATCGCCCGGCTGCGCCATTCGACGCCGGGCGTCACCCTGATCAGCCCGCCGCCGCACCACGACATCTACTCGATCGAGGATCTGGCGCAGCTGATCTACGACCTGAAGCAGATCAACCCCGAGGCGCGGGTCACGGTGAAGCTGGTGGCGCGCTCGGGCATCGGCACGATCGCCGCCGGCGTCGCCAAGGCCAAGGCCGACGTCATCCTGGTGTCAGGCCACAGCGGCGGCACCGGGGCGAGCCCGCAGACCAGCATCAAGTATGCCGGCATCCCGTGGGAGATGGGCCTGTCGGAGACCCATCAGGTGCTGACCCTGAATCGCCTGCGCGACAAGGTCCTGCTGCGCACCGACGGCGGCATCAAGACCGGCCGCGACGTGGTGATCGCCGCCATGCTGGGCGCCGAGGAGTACGGGATCGGCACCGCCTCGCTGATCGCCATGGGCTGCATCATGGTGCGGCAGTGCCATTCCAACACCTGCCCGGTCGGCGTCTGCACCCAGGACCCCAAGCTGCGCGCCAAGTTCGAGGGCACGCCGGAGAAGGTCGTCAACCTGTTCAGCTTCATCGCCGAGGAAGTCCGCGAGATCCTGGCCCAGCTCGGCTACCGCTCGCTCGACGAGATCGTCGGCCGCTCCGACCTGCTGCGCCAGGTCAGCCGCGGCGCCCGCTACCTCGACGACCTCGACCTGAACCCGCTGCTGTCGCGGCCCGACGGTGGCCGCGCTGCCGTGCGCTGCACGCTCAAGGGCCGCAACGAGGTGCCCGACACGCTCGACGCCCAGATGGTGCGCGACGCCCAGCCGCTGTTCGAGCATCGCGAGAAGATGCAGCTCGAGTACAGCGTGCGGAACACCCATCGCGCGGTCGGCACGCGGCTCGCCGCGATGATCACCCGCAAGTACGGCATGGAGGGACTGCAGCCCGACACCGTCACCGTGCGCCTGCGCGGCACCGCCGGCCAGTCGCTCGGCGCCTTCGCGGTGCGCGGCATGAAGCTCGAGGTGCTGGGCGACGCCAACGACTATGTCGGCAAGGGCCTGAGCGGCGGCACCATCGTGCTGCGGCCGACGGTCAGCAGCCCGCTGGTGCCGGAGGCCAACGCCATCATCGGCAACACCGTGCTGTACGGCGCCACGGCGGGCAAGCTGTTCGCCTGCGGCCGCGCCGGCGAGCGCTTCGCGGTGCGCAACTCCGGCGCCGACGCGGTGGTCGAGGGGATCGGCTCGAACGGCTGCGAGTACATGACCGGCGGCACCGCGGCGATCCTCGGGCCGATCGGCATCAACTTCGCGGCCGGCATGACCGGCGGCATGGCCTTCGTCTACGATCCCGAGGATGCCTTCGCCCTCAAGGTCAATCCCGAGACGGTGACCTGGCAGCGCATCGCCCATCCGCACTGGGAGGCGGCGGCGCGCGCCCTGGTCGAGGAGCATGTCCGCGAGACCCGCTCGCCGCTCGGCGCCCGGCTGCTCAACGACTGGGACCGCGAGGTCGCGCGCTTCTGGCAGGTGGTGCCGAAGGAGATGCTGTCGCGCCTGCCGATGCCGCTCTCGGACGCCGAGGCCAAGCGGGCGTAGCCCGGACCGCGCGCCTCCGGGCGCGCTTCTCCTGGCCGCCGCGAGCGCGCAGAATGCGCGCGGTCCGCTTAATCGTGATCGTGGAGAGGTCGATGAACTGGGGGAAGATGAGCCGCGCCGAGCGCGACGCGGCCTACAACAACAGCAGCGCGGTCAAGAACAGCCCGGAACTCAACGCGGCGCGCGAGGCCGCCTCGGCCGCCTTCCGCCAGGCCCATCCGGAGCATCTCGACCTGCGCTACGGGCCGCGCGAGCGCAACGTCTGGGACCTGTTTCCGGCGCGCGACCCAAATTCGCCCTGCCTCGTGTTCATCCACGGCGGCTACTGGCAGCGCAACAGCCGCGAGCAGTTCGCCAACCTGATCGCCGGGCCCTACGCGCACGGTTGGGCGGCGGCGCTGCCGGGCTACACCTTGGCGCCCGACGCCAGCCTCAGCGAGATCGTCGCCGAGATCAACGCTGCGCTCGACTGGCTGGCCGTGCACGGCCCGGCGCACGGAATCAACGGCAAGGTGGTGCTGTCCGGCTGGTCGGCCGGCGGCCATCTCACGGCGGCCTGCCTGGGTCATCCACGGGTCGGTGCCGGCCTGGCGATTTCCGGCATCTACGAGCTTGGCCCGGTGCGCGACACCTATCTCAACGAGAAGCTGCGGCTCAGCGACGAGGAGATCGTCGCGCTGTCGCCGCTGCGCCTGCCGATGGTCGACAAGCCGCTGGCCATCACCTACGGCACGGCCGAGCTGCCGCCGCTGGTCGCCGACAGCCGCGACCTGCATGCCCGCCGCGCGGCCGAGCATCTCGCCGGTCCGCTGATCCCGGTGCCGGGGGCCGACCACTTCACGATCGTGCACGAGCTGCGCGATGCCGACGGCATGCTGACCCGGCAGCTGATGCTCCTGGCCTGACGAGCGACCGTCGAATGTTTGGCACGGAGGTTGCGAGCGGCGATCGCTAATCAGGAGGTCGCCCATGATCAACCGTCGCCACCTCATCGCGGGGGCCGGCTTCGCGGCCGCCGCTCTGGCGTCGCCGGCCGTCCTGCGCGCCCAGCCCAAGATCGTGAAGATGGGCTCGCTGCGGCTGGTCCATTCGATGCCGCCGTACTTCTACGAGAAGTTCGCGCCGGCCGACCTCAAGATCGAGGTCGTGGTGTTCGACAGCCCGACCGACGGCAAGAACGCCGTGGTCACCAAGTCGGTCGACTTCGGTACCTTCGGCATCGCCGCCGCGATCCTCGGCGGCGCCGTCGGCGAGCCGGTGGTGGTGGTCGGCGCGATGTCCAACAAGGGCATGGGCGTGATCTCGAAGGCCGGCTCCGACATCCGCACGGTCAAGGACCTCAAGGGCAAGCGGGTCGGCATCTGGCCGGGCTCGACGCAGGAGGTGTTCATCATGGAGCGCCTGCGCATGGAGGGCCTGTCGATCAAGGACGTGACCGCCGTGCGCGTGCCGTTCGGCGAGATGCCGGCGATGCTGTCGCGCGGCGACATCGACGCCTATGTCGGCGCCGAACCGGGCCCGGCCCTGTCGATCACCTCGGGCGCCGGCCAGCTCGTCGAGTACCCGTACTCGACGCCGATGGGCGGTCTGAACATGATCTTCGGCACGCACGAGGACACCGTGGCCAAGTCTCCCGACCTCGTGCGCACGATGCTGAAGACGCATCGCCAGGCCGTGGACTTCATGATGGCCAACAAGCCGGCGGTCACCGACATGACGGTGCAGAAGCTGGGCGCCAATCGCGCCGCGGTCGAGCAGGCGCTGGGCGCCAACAACGTCGAGTACGTGTGGAAGCTCGACTCGACGGTGCAGGGCCAGGCCAGGACCTACGCGCAGCAGATGCTGGAGCTGAAGCAGATCCGCGCCCTGCCCAAGTTCGAGACCTTCCTGAACCCGAGGTTCTCCGAGGAGATCGCCAACAGCTAGGCCTCCGAGCATGACCGTCGCCGAGACTTCCGGAGACTCGCCGGTCACGCTGGCGGCCGCGCCGAGACGCCCGGCGGGCGCGGCGCTGTGGCCGCGCCTCAAGCCGGCCGTGCTGGCGCTGATCGTGCCGCTGCTGCTGCTCGCCTTCTGGCAGGTCGCCACGACCCGGCAGTGGACGCGCTTGATCCCCACGCCGTACGAGGTCGGCCTGTGCATGGTCGATTTCGCGGTCGGCGGGATCTACGACGACGCCTATTCGGCGACCCTGTTCGCCCACCTCACGGCTTCGATGAGCCGGGTTTATGGCGGCTTCGTCCTGGCGGCGCTGTTTGCCCTGCCGATCGGCATGATGGTCGGCCGGCTGCCGACGGCGCGCATGCTGCTCGATCCGTTCCTGCAGGTCATGCGGCCGATCCCGGTGACGGCCTGGCTGCCGCTGTCGATGATCCTGTTCGGGCTGGGTGCCCGGTCGGCCTTCGCCCTGGTCTGCCTCGGTGCCTTCTACCCGATCCTGCTCAACACGATCTTCGGCGTCCGCTCGGTCGATCCCAAGCTGTTCGAGGCGGCGGCGATGCTGGGCTGCGGCGGCCGGGCACAATTCTACAAGGTGGTGCTGCCGGCCGCCGCGCCGTCGATCTTCACGGGCCTGCGGCTCGGCCTGGGGCTGGCCTGGTTCGTGATCGTGGTCGGCGAGATGACCGGCGTGCCGCAGGGCCTGGGCGCGGTGATCATGGACGGTCGCACCCTGTCGCGCACCGAGCTGGTGATCTGCGGCATGATCGTCATCGGCCTGGCCGGCTACGTGTCCGATCGGATCGTCGTCGCGGCCGGCAACCACCTGCTGCGCTGGAGCCCGACCCATCATGGCTGAACCCGCACCGCCGCTGGTCGAGGTCCGCGGCGTGGCCAAGCAGTTCCAGCTGCAGGGCCGCACCATCCAGGCACTCGCCGGCACCAGCCTGACCGTCGCCCGAGGCGAGTTCGTCTGCCTGATCGGGGCGTCCGGTTGCGGCAAGTCGACCCTGCTGCGCCTGATGGCCGGATTCGAGAAGCCGAGCGCGGGCGAGGTCCTGATGTCGGGCCGCCCGGTCGCCGGCCCCGACCCGTCGCGCGGCATGGTGTTCCAGGACTACGCCCTGTTCCCGTGGCTCACCGTGCGCGACAACATCGCCTTCGGGCCGACGGCGCGTGGCCTGCCGCCGGCGACCGTGAAGGCGACGGTCGACAAGTTCATCGACCTGATCGGCCTGGTCCGGTTCGCCGACGCCTGGCCGCACCAGCTGTCCGGCGGCATGAAGCAGCGGGTCGCGATCGCCCGCGTGCTGGCCAACGACGCCGCGCTGGTGCTGATGGACGAGCCGTTCGGCGCCCTCGACGCCATGACCCGCGAGCGCCTGCAGGACGAGCTGCTCGACCTCTGGCAGCGCACCGGGCTGACGGTGGTGTTCGTGACCCATTCCATCGAGGAGGCGATCTTCCTGGCCGACCGGGTGGTGGTCATGACCCCGGGACCGGGCCGCATCGAGAGTGACAACCGGATCGAGCTGCCGAGGCCGCGCGACGTGGCCAGCCCCGAGTTCAACGCCGTGCGCCGCGTGCTGGGGGCCAAGCTGTACAGCCACCACGGCAAACGGGCGGCCTAGCTTGCCCGGGACCCGCCGCCGCCGTATGACGGCGGCACATCGAGACGGCAGGAGGCCATGGCGAACAAGGTCTACAAGGATGCCAAGTCGGCGCTCGACGGAGTGCTGCGCGACGGCATGATGCTGATGTGCGGCGGCTTCGGCCTGGTCGGCATCCCCGACAAGCTGATCCGCGCCGTGCGCGATTCCGGCGTCAAGGAGCTGGTCTGCGTCAGCAACAATGCCGGCATCGACGGCGAAGGTCTCGGCCTGCTGCTCGAGACCGGCCAGGTGCGCAAGATGATCTCGTCCTATGTCGGCGAGAACAAGACCTTCGCCAAGCTCTACCTGGAGGGCAAGCTCGAGATCGAGTTCAACCCGCAGGGTACCCTGGCCGAGCGCTGTCGCGCCGGCGGCGCCGGCATCCCCGCCTTCTACACCAAGACCGGGGTCGGCACCGACGTCGCCAAGGGCAAGGAGACCAAGGTCTTCGACGGCCAGGAATACGTCATGGAGCGCGGCCTGTTCGGTGACGTGGCGCTGATCAAGGCGTGGAAGGGCGACGCCGCCGGCAACCTCGTCTATCGCAAGGCGGCGCGTAACTTTAACCCGATGATGGCCACCGCCGCCCGTGTCTGCGTCGCCGAGGTCGAGGAGCTGGTGCCGGTCGGCGCCATCGATCCCGACCACGTCCACACGCCGGGGATCTTCGTCAACCGCATCATCTGCGGCGCCCCGTACGACAAGAAGATCGAGCAACGCACCACGCGTAAGGCTTAGGAGGACAGCATGGCCTGGACCCGCGAGCAGATGGCGGCGCGCGCCGCCAAGGAGCTGCAGGACGGATTCTACGTCAACCTCGGCATCGGCATCCCAACCCTGGTGTCGAACTACGTGCCCGAGGATGTCGACATCACCCTGCAGAGCGAGAACGGCATGATGGGTGTCGGGCCGTTCCCGCTCGACAACGAGGTCGACCCCGACATCATCAACGCCGGTAAGCAGACCGTGACCGAGCTCAAGGGCACGTCCTACTTCTCGTCGGCCGACAGCTTCGCGATGATCCGCGGCGGCCATATTGACCTCAGCATCCTGGGCGCCATGGAGGTGGCCGAGAACGGCGACCTCGCCAACTGGATGATCCCGGGCAAGATGGTCAAGGGCATGGGCGGCGCCATGGACCTGGTCGCCGGCGTGCGCAAGGTGATCGTCACCATGGAGCACGTCTCCAAGGACGGCCAGTCGAAGCTCCTGAAGGAATGCACCCTGCCGCTGACCGGCAAGCGGGTCGTCGACATGGTGATCTCGGAGCTGGGAGTGTTCAGCGTCGACAAGCACGGCGACGGCGGTGTCACCCTGGTCGAGCTGGCCGACGGCGTGACGGTCGACGAGGTCAAGGCCAAGACCAAGGCCAAGCTGTCCGTGGCGCTCGGCGACAAGGTCGCCTGAGCGGCGGCGCCCCCGGGGGCAGGCCGTCTACCTGCGCGCCGTCTACCAGCGCGCCAGGTACTGGCGGATCGGCTCGGCGCCCGGATTGCTGAACCTGCGCTCGATCACGATAGCCTGGGTCGTCGCCCCGGGACCGTAGTAGAGCGCGTTCCAGTCGTTGTCGGCGTCGAGGTAGGAGCCTTCGATCGACGCCCCGGCGAACAGGCCCGCCGAATTCGAGAAGGCCACGATGTCGGCGCCGCCGGCCGAGGTCGACGCCCCTTCGAGCCCGATCCCGACCGCCACCAGGGTGACGCCGGCCTCGGCGCCGAACTTGAACTTGTGGGTCAGGATGGCGTTCAGGCCCTTCTCGGTGCGGATGATGAAGACGATCTCCGACACCTTGGCGCCGATCTGCAGGCCGACGCTGCCCGAGCCCATGCCATAGAAGGCCGGCGGGCTCCAGTCGCGACCGCCGCTGCGCGCCATCAGGACGCCGTGGCCGCCGGCGGCGCCGAAGATGAAGCCGCCCTGCACGAGCTCGGGAATGATCAGGACCCCCCTGGCGCTCGTCATCAGCTTGCCGGCATCGGGGAAGTCCTTGCCGCCCAGCACCTTCTGGGCGGTCTGCAGGCAGGAATCGACCAGCGACTGGCGCTTGGCATCGGCGCGGGCGGTCGTGCTGGCGAGCACGGGGACGGCGAATGCGGCCGCGGTCCCCGAAAGGACGGCTCGACGATCGAGCGGCATGGTCTTGCTCCTTGGGCTGGCAGCCGACGCCGAGGGAGCGTCTCGATGGCCACCGCGGTTGCAAGCATAGCACGCTTCCGGGCGAAATTGCGGCGGCGCCCGGCTGCCTGCCGCCGGCGATACGCGCGCCCCGGGCGATCGCGACCGGGGCACGGGCACCGTGGCTCCTACTTCTTGCCGGGCTTCTTGGCCTTGGCCTTCGGCTTGGCCGGCGCCTTGGCCGCCGGCTTGGGTTGCGGCGTCGCCGTCAGCATGCGCCGAACCGCTGCCTCGAGGGCCGGGTTGGAGCTCTTCGCCTTTGCCATGTCGTTTGTTCTCCCCGTTTGGATCGACCGGCAATCATAGCGACTCGCGTCGATTTCGGGGAGCGGAGACGATCGGCGCACGGCGCGGCGATGCGCGGCTTGTCGCCCACCCCCGCAGCTTCTAGCGTGGTCGCAAGAAGCAAGGAGACGGATGCATGGGGAGGGTTTCAGGCAAGGTGGTGCTGGTGACCGGCGCCGGCTCGGGCATCGGCCGCGCCACCGCGAAGCTGCTGGCGGCCGAAGGGGCGACGGTGGTCGTGAGCGACATCAACGCCGCCGGCGGCCGCGAGACGGTGCAGCAGATCGGCGGCCAGGCCCGCTTCGAGGAGCACGACACCTCCCGCGAGGCCGACTGGCAGCGCATCATCGAAGGCATCCTGGCGCGCGAAGGCCGGCTCGACGGGCTGGTCAACAATGCCGGCATCGCCGGCCCGTTCCCGGCGACCTTCGAGACCGAGAGCCTCGAGCAGTGGCGCCGCATGCTGTCGATCAACGTCGAGGGCGTGTTCCTCGGCTGCAAGCACGCCGTGCCGGCGATGCGCCAGTCGGGCGGCGGATCGATCGTCAACACCTCGTCCTTGGCCGCCTTCGTCGGCACGCCGGATCTGTCGGCCTATGGCGCGAGCAAGGGCGCGGTGCGGCAATTCACCAAGACCGTCGCCATGGACTGCGCCCGCAAGGGCTACCGCATCCGCTGCAATTCCGTGCATCCCGGCATCATCCTGACGCCGATGGGCGACAAGGTGGTGCCCGGCGACAAGGCCAAGGAGCGCATGCGCCGACGCATCCCGATCGGCGACTTCGGGCAGCCCGAGGACATCGCCTACGGCATCCTCTACCTGATTTCCGACGAAGCCCGCTTCGTCACCGGCAGCGAGCTGGTGATCGACGGCGGCATGAACGCCATCTAGGAGGACGACCATGCGCCATGCCGACCAGGTGGCCTATCTCGAGCGCATGCTGGGCATGGTGCGCACCAACACCCGCGACGACGGGCCGGGGCTGAGCTACGCCCCGGTCGAGGAGTACTACGATCCGGCGCGCTACCGGCGCGAGGTCGACGTCCTGTTCCGGGGCCATCCCGTGGTGGTCGCCTTCTCCGCCCAGGTGCGGCGGGCCGGCGACTTCGTGGTGCACGACGATACCGGCCAGTCGATCCTGGTGGTGCGTGGCACCGACGGCGTGCTGCGCGCCTTCCTCAACGTCTGCCGCCATCGCAGCGCCTGCGTCGAGACCAAGCCGTGCGGCGCCAACAAGCGGGCCTTCGTCTGCTCCTATCACGGCTGGAGCTACGACCTGACCGGCCGCCTGGTCGGCATCACCGATGGGGCCGGGTTCGGCGACCTCGACCGCAGCCGGCACGGCCTGCGGCGGCTCAAGATCGCCGAGAAGTACGGCATGGTGTGGGTCGTGCCGACCGCCCTGGAGGACGGCGAAGAGGCCGCTCTCGACATCGATTCCTACCTCGGCCCGGTGGCCGTCGACATGGCCGAATGGGACATGCAGACCTGGGAGCTGCACAGCACGCGCCCGATCCGGCCGCGCATGAACTGGAAGCTGGTGGTCGACACCTTCCTCGAGCTGTACCACTTCCGCTACCTGCATCCGGGCAGCGTCTATCCGCTGTTCCTCGACAACATCGCGACCTACGAGCGCATGGACCGGCACATCCGGCTGGCGGCGGCCAAGCGCACCCTCACGGAGGTGGCCGACCAGCCCCGGGAGGCGTGGCGCATCCTCGACCACGCGATCGTGCTCTACCAGCTATTCCCCAATACCGTGCTGGCCTACACGCAGGACCATTGCGGCGTGTTCACCAGCTTCCCGGTGTCGCCCGACGAATCGGTGATGCATTACGCCGTGCTTGTCAGTCCGCAGGAGATGGCGGCCAAGCCGGACAGCTACTGGCGAGGCGCCGCCGATCTGTTCGGCGCGGCGGTCGGCGAGGATTTCGCGATCGGCGAGACTATCCAGCGCAACTTCCGCAGCGGCGCCAACCGGCACCAGACGTTCGGCAAGTTCGAGAAGGCCCTGGGCTGGTACCACCGCGAGATCGCCGAGACGGTGGCCTGAGGGCGCCGGGCTGAGGGCGGCGGCCCGATGGCCATCGCCCGAGGCGCGTCCTCCCGAGAGCGCGGGAGGACGCCGGGAACGCCTCTACTTGATCGTCACCTGATGGGTCAGCTTCTCGCCGTCGGTGATCGTGAGCTCGTGGATGCCGAGCAGCTTAAGCAGGTCGAAGAAGGTCGCGTCCTCGGCCACCGTGCGCTCCTGGAAGAACGGTGACAGGCGCGACATGGTGGTCATGTTCGCGAGCAGAGCGCGCATCCGGTAGATCGTGTTCAGCTCGCCCTGCTGCATGCCGACGATGATCATCTTGTCGGCTTTCTCGCCCTTGATGA
The DNA here is from genome assembly GCA_046349275.1 of Reyranellaceae bacterium. GTDB lineage: Bacteria > Pseudomonadota > Alphaproteobacteria > Reyranellales > Reyranellaceae > Reyranella. Next base: position 118,585 of record JAXMCN010000014.1, read on the forward strand.
ACACCGCGTAGGGCACGCGGTAGGCGGACTGGATGGTGCCCTGCGAGACCACCGTGACAAACTGGACGCGCTGCGCCCGGTCGGCACCGGCGATGGTCTGCATGGTCGACTCGAAGGTCTCGGTCGAGGTCGGCTTGGGATAGTAGTAGCCGACGTAGCGGTCCTCGCCCGGGGCGGCCGGCTTGGCGATGCCCGGGATCGCCGGCTTGGTTGCCGGCTGGGCGGCCTGCTGGGCCGCGGCGGGCAGGGCCGTGGCCGCCACGAGGGCCAGGCCGACGGCGAGCTTGCTGATCATGTGCACTCCCAGATCCTCTTCGATCAGAACAGGGTATAGCCGCCATCGATGACGAAGTCGCGCCCCGTCGTGTAGGCGGTGGCGTCGCTCGCCAGGTAGACCGCGATCGGCCCGAAGTCGGCGCCGACGCCCCAGCGGCGCTCGGGAATGCGCGGCATCACGTTGCCGGCGAACTTGGGATTGCCGAAGGCGTTGGCCGTCATCTCGGTCTCGATCCAGCCCGGCAGGATCGAGTTCACCGTGATGCGGTAGCGCGCCAGCTCGACCGCGAGCGCGCGCACCATGGCGCAGACGCCGCCCTTGCTGGCGCCGTAGTGGCTGGAGCGCGCCGCGCCCTCGATGGCGGCGGTGCTGGCCATGGCGACCAGCGACCCGCCCTTGCCGCGCTCGGCCATGTGGCGGGCCGCGGCCTGGAAGGTGAAGAAGACGCCGTCGAGGTTGACGCGCATGACGCGGCGCCATTCCTCGTGATCCATCTCCAGGATCGAGCCCTTGCCGCGGCCGGAGACGCCGGAGTTGGCGACGCAGTTGTCGACATGGCCCATCACCTTGAGGGCCTCGGCGAAGCCGTCCTGGACCTGCTTCTGGTCGCCGACGTCGACGATCTGGGTCAGGACCTTGCGGCCGTGCCGCTTCAGCCGGTCGGCCGCGTCGGCGTTCTTCTTGGGGTTGGTGCCCCAGATGACGATGTCGGCGCCGGCCTCGGCCAGGGCATCGGCCATGCCGAAGCCGATGCCGCCGTTGCCGCCGGTGATCAACGAGACCTTGCCGCTGAGATCGAAGCCCTTGTACGCCATGGGCGCATTCCCCCTGGGTGTCTTTGCTCCCCCGTAAATACGGGGGAGCCAGGAGCGGGGGAAGGGCTTCGCGGCGGTCTGCGAAACTTTCGTCGCGCGGACCGCGTCAGTTCAGGCGATCGGTCTCCACCAGGACGATCTCCGCGTCCTCGAGGGCGACGATCTCGATCTCGTCCTGGTCGACCACCGCGACGCCGTCGCGGGCGTTGGCGGTGACCGGCTTGCCGTCGCCGCCGCGGACCTCGATGCGACCGCGTGCCGGCACCAGGTAGGCCGGCTTGCCGCCCAGCGCCTGACGGATGCTGCTGCCCGCCGCCAGGGTGCCGGCGAACAGGGCGCCGTCGGCGTACAGCGGGATGGCGCCGTCGTGGCCGCGCCCGGAGGCCAGCGGCACCAGGCGGCCGTCGCGGTCGCCGGCCGGGAACTGCACCGTCTCCCAGCGCGCCGGGACGCCCTGCCGGTTGGGCAGGATCCAGATCTGAAACAGCTCGGTCTCGCCGGGTTCCATATTGTACTCGGCGTGCTGGATGCCCTGGCCGGCGCTCATGACCTGGATCCGGCCCGCCTCGGTGCGTCCCTGGTTGCCCAGGTGATCCTGATGGGTGATGGCGCCGCGGATCACGTAGGTCACGATCTCCATGTCGCGATGGGGATGCGGCGGGAAGCCGGAGTTGGGGGCGATCCGGTCGTTGTTCCAGACGCGCAGCGCGCCCCAGTGCACGCGGTTGGGGTCGCGATACTCCGCGAAGCTGAAATGGAAGTTGGCCTTGAGCCAGCCGTGGTCCGACTTGCCGAGCCGGTCGAAGGGTCGAAGTTCGATCATGGGTTACCTCTCGGTCGCCAAGATGGCGCCGGCCGGCCGGCGATCAAGTTTCGGCTTGGTAACAGACGGAACGGCCGGGTCAGCCGCCGCCCGGCAAGGTCGCGGGCAGGATGCCAAGGCGCCGCATCCCCGTCTCCGTCAGGCGCAGGGGAGTCCGATCGCGCTGGATCAGATCGAGCTGCGCCAGGCGCTCGACCTGGCGCGGGTCGACCTCGCCGACGCCATTGGCGACCCGCTGCAAGGCGATCTCTTCCCTGGTGCTGAGAGGGGCACGCAGTCCGCGCTCCATGGCCAGCCTCCTGCTCGATCGACAGCCTGCGCCGGGCTCGATGACCGGCTCAAGACGGATCGCGGAAGCTTTCTGTGGACCGTTTGGCGGCCCCCTCAGCTTGTGTCCCTGTTCACGTCGGACCGCAATGGATGGGCGTTTGCCCGCGGCAACGGGACCTTGGCCACCTCGTTGTCATAGCCGTCGAAAGGATGGGCGATGCAGGGCGATGGCGGAAACGGCGACGCGCGGGGGATGCCACGGGCCGACGAGCTGCTGCGGCTGATCATCGAGAGCGCCGTCGACTACGCGATCTTCTCGACCGATCGCGGCGGGCTGGTCACCAGCTGGAACACCGGCGCGGAGCGCGTGCTGGGCTACGCCGAGGCGGAGATCCTGGGGATGACGGCCGACGTGATCTTCACGCCCGAGCAGCGGGCGGCCGGCGTTCCCGACGAGGAACGCCGCCTCGCCTCGCTCGAGGGCCGGGCCGAGGACGATCGGTGGCAGCTGCGCAAGGGCGATGTCCGGTTCTGGGCTACGGGGTTGATGATGCCGCTGGCCGACCGGGCGCAGGGCTTCGTCAAGATCCTGCGCGACCGCACCGAGGCGCACGAGACCGAGCGCCGTCGCCATGTCGAGCAGGAGCGTTTCCGCCTGCTGGCGACGAACGTGCCCCAGTTCGTGTTCCGCGGCCGACGCGACGGACGGCGAACCTGGGCCAGTCCGCAATGGATCGACTTCACGGGCCTCGACGCGGCCGGGAGCCTGGGCATGGGATGGCTCGGCGCGGTCCATCCGGCGGACCGCCAGCGCACCCGCGACGCCTGGCGGGCCGCGACGCCGGACGCCGGCTGCTACGTCGAGCATCGCGTGCGGCGCGCCCGCGACGGCGCCTACCGCTGGCACCAGACGCGCGCCCGCCCGATCGAGGGGCGCGACGGCGAGGCGAGCGACGAGTGGGTCGGCACGATGACCGATGTGCACGAGATGCGCGGCCTGCAGGAACGGCAGCAGATCCTGATGGCCGAGCTGCAGCACCGCACGCGCAACCTCCTCGCGGTGACGCACGCGATCGCCGTCCAGACCCTGCGCAAGAGTGCGTCCCTGGAGGCCTTCGCCGGCGAGTTCGAAGGCCGCTTGCGGGCGCTCGGCCGGGTCCAGGGGCTGATGGCGCGGCCGGAGGCGAGCACGGTCGATCTCGGCGAGCTGATCGAGGCCGAGCTGCGGGCGCATGCTGCGACGGGGTCGGCTGCCGCCGGCAAGGTACGGGTCGACGGCGGCCCGATGCCGCTGCCGCCGACGGCGGCGCAGGTCCTCGGGCTCGCCGTCCACGAGCTGGCGACCAACGCGGTCAAGTACGGGGCGCTCGGCCAGGCGGGCGGCCGCCTGACCATCTCCTGGAAGCGCGTCGGCGCCGGGGCGGGGCGGCGCATCAGCCTGGAGTGGCGCGAAACCGGCGTCGCGCTGGAGCCGGGCCCGCGCCCGCGCGGCTACGGCAGCGAGCTCATCGAGGGCGCGCTGCCGTACCAGCTGGGGGCCGAGACGCGCCTCGAGTTCACGCCGCATGGCGTCCGCTGCACGATCGGCATCGCAATTCCCGACAAGGAGTCCGGCGTTGGCCCGTGAGCACGAAGCGCCGCGCCTGGACGGTCGGCGCCTGCTGGTCGTCGAGGACGACTACATCATCGCGATCGAGCTCGCGCGATCCCTGGAGGAACTGGGTGCCGAGGTGCTTGGGCCCGTGGGCACCGTCCGGGCCGCGCTGGGTCTCGTTGCCAAGAACCGCGAACGGCTCGATGGCGCGGTGCTCGACGTCAACCTCGGCAGCGAGCTCGCCTACCCGATCGCCGACGCCCTGGCCGAGCGTGCCATACCCTTCGTCTTCGCGACCGGCTACGACGAGTTTGTCATACCGGCCGCCTATGCCGGCGCGCCGCGTTGCGAGAAGCCGGTCGACAACGCGGCGCTGGCGCGCGTGCTGGCGCGCCAATGGCGGGCCGGTCAGGCGCCGCGATCGACCTGATTGAAGATCGCGGAGAAGGCGAAATTGCCCTGGGCGATGCCGCTGCTGTCGGGCGAGGCGAAGTGCGCGCCGGCCGAGTTGCCGTTGTCGCGCGCCACCGACCACATCGAGATCTGGGTGACGCGCGGATCGGAGGCCGCGAAGTCGACCAGCGCCTGGGCGTCGGCCAGGGTGAACGTCTCGGAGGCGACGTCGTTGACGCCGATCATCGGCGTGACGCCGATCTTGGCGTCGAGCCCGAGCGCGTCGAGCTGCTTTTCCGTGGCGATCACCGCGTTGATGGCGTCGAGCCCCATCTGGCCGCCATTGTCGACCGCCGAGCCGTAGTCCATCGCCATGAGGTTGACGAGGTCGACGTGGACGCCGTCGCGCTTGGCGGCCTGCAGCACGCCGAGGCCGTTGGCGTCCAGCCCGGTCGGCAGCACCGGCAGGGTGAACGACACGCGGAGGCCGGGATTGGCCGCCTGCAGGCCGACGATCGCCTGGTCGCGCAGCGCCAGGGAGGCGGTGTTGGCGGTGGCCGCGCCCTCGATGTCGAAGTCGATCGACGTGACGTGGTAGCGGTCGATCACCGACTGGTACTCGGCCTGCAGCGCGGTGGCGTTGGGCGCGGTGAGGGCGGCCTCCTGCCCGGCCGCGCCGCCGAACGAGATGGTGATGTTGCCGCCGGCCGCCTGGATGGCCTGGACCTGCGCCAGGATGGTGCTGCCGTTGGCCAGGCCGTCGTCGGCGATGCCGCCGGTGCCCTGCCAGCCGATCCCCTTGTTCGAGCTCAGCACGAAGGCCAGGGTGAAGTCGCGGATGCCCGATGCCTTGGAGATCGCCGTGAGGTCGGCGTCGACCGGCATCGCCATGTCGATGTAGGGCGAGAACGACTTGGCCGCGAGGGCGGCCGCCCCGGCAGTCGAATCGTCGTCCAGGATCGTCGCGGTCCCGGTGGCGGTTGCGATCGTCGCACCGGCGGCGTTGGTCAGCACGACGGTGAACTGCTCGTTGCCCTCGGCGATCGAGTCGGGCGTGATCGGCACGGCGATCGTCTTGGTGGTCTCGCCCGGCGCGAAGGTCAGGGTGCCGCTGACCGGCGTGAAATCGGCGCTGGTCGCGTCGCCCGCCACCGTGTGGTAGTCGACCGTGACGGTCGTGGCGGCCGCCTGCGACAGGGTCACGACGAAGCTCGCGACGTTGCTGGCGGTGCTGCCGAACGGCGATTCGATCGGCGTCAGGTAGGCCAGCTTGGCCTGGTTCACCGTCTTCCAGTCGTCGCCGACGATGCCGCCGGTGTCGCCCGAGTTCGGGTTCCACGACCAGTAGGTCCAGCTGATCCCCTTCTGGCCGGCGGCGATGTCGGACGTGCCGTCGCCGTTGAAGTCGCCGCCGAGATACGAGGTGATGGCCTTCAGCCAGGGCGCGTCCTTGGGGTCGACCAGCTTGGTGCCGAACTCGCCGATCCACACCGGGGCGATGTTCTGGCGGTAGATGTAGCCCCACATCTGGTCGAACTTGGCCGGCAGGTTGGCCGGGAAGCTGGGGTCCGAGAACCAGGACTGCGGGTAGACGGAGTTGGGATAGTCGTGCGCCGAGTAGACCAGCTTGTTGCCGAGGGCGAGCTGGATCGGGCGGTCCTTGACGCCCATCAGGTTGCCGCCCCACCAGTAGCTTTGGCCCTTGTAGGTGCCGATTCCCTCGACGAAGACCAGCCAGTTGGGATTGACCGATCCGATCGCGTTGCCCGCCTGCTCGGCGGCGGCCGCCCAGTCGTTGGCACCGCCGCCGCCCCAGGTGCCGTTGTAGGGCTCGTTGTGCAGGTCGGCGCCGATCACCGTCGGATTGCTGCCGTAGCGGCTGGCCAGCATCTGCCAGTCGGCCACCCATTGCGCCTGCGTGTACTGCGAATTGTACCACAGCCCGTTGCCCGAGGTGCCGGCGCCGGCCTCGCTGCGATGATGGTCGAGGATGATGCGCAGGCCGATCTTGCCGGCATAGTCGACGATCTTGTCCATCACCTGCAGCCCCGACAGTCCCTGCAGGTCGGCGTTCTTGGAGAAGTCGATTCCGTTGGGCGCCGCCGTGGTGTGCAGCAGCTCGCTGGAGAACGGCAGCCGGATGGTGTTGAAGCCGAGCTGGACCATCTGGTCCATCATCTCCTTGTAGCCGCGCGCCCACAGGCCGTGCGGCGCCAGGTTCGACGATTCGAAGCCGAACCAGTTGACCCCGGCGATCTCGACGGAGTGGCCGGCGCTGTCGACGATCTGGTTGCCCGAGGTGCTGAACCAGCCGGGCGCGACCGCGCCGGGCGAGCCTTCGGCGACCGAGACGTTGCCGATCTTCAGCGTCGCCGTATCGTCGTTGCGGATCGTGCCGGTGCCCGTCGCGGTGCTGATCGTGGCGCCGTTCGCGCCCGACAGCACGACCTTGAACGTCTCGTTGGCCTCGACGACGCTGTCGCCGATCGCCGCCACGCTGATCGTTTTGCTGGTCTCGCCGACCGCGAAGGTGAGGGTACCGCTCTGCGCGACGTAGTCGCTGCCGGCCGTCGCGGTGCCGTCGGCGGTGGCCCAGCGCACCGACACCGGCGTGGTCGCCGCCGCCGACAGGGTGACCGTGAAGACGCCGCTGCCCGGCGCGGCGGCACTGCCTTCCGCGAAGCTGGCATTGCCGATGCTGAGGCCGGGCACCGGTCCGGTGTCGTCGTTCAGGATCGTGCCGGTGGCCGTGCCGCGCGACAGGGTGGCGCCGGTGGCCCCCGACAGCGCCAGGGTCAGGGTCTCGTCGCCTTCCACCAGAGTGTCGCCGGCGACCTGCACCTGCACGACCTTGGAGGTCTCGCCGGCCGCGAAGGTGAGCGTCCCGGCGGCGGCCGTGTAGTCGGAGCCGGCGGTCGCGGTGCCGTCGGCGGTGGCATAGCGCACGGTCACCGGCCCGCTGGCCGCGGCCGACAGCTTGACCGCGAAGGTGAGGGTCTGCGTGCCGCTGTTGCCCTCGGTGACCGACACGTCGGCGACCGCCAGGGTGGGCAGGGGGGGCGGCGTGTCGCCGGCGGGCACGCCGTTGATGGTGAAGCTGGAGGCGGCCGTGCCGCCGCTGCCCGGCGTCGCGTTGAAGCCGAACGACACCGCGGCCCCCGACGCCACTTGGGCGTTGTAGGAGGCATTGCGCACCACGTAGTGGTCGCCGACATGGCTGACCACGACGGCATTCCAGATGCTGGTGATGTTCGCCGTGCTGTTGAACTCGACGGTCCAGCCGTTGATCGCCGTCGTGCCGGCGGTCAGGGTCATGGCGCCGGTGAAGCCCGAGCCCCAGTTGCTGGCGACCGAATAGCCGAGCGTGGCGCCGCCCGCGGGACCGGCCGTGTCGTCGTTGGCGATCGTGCCGGTGGCCGTGCCGCGGGCCAGGGTGGCGCCGCTCGGCGCCGACAGGACGAGGGAGAAGGCCTCGTCGGACTCGACGGCGGTGTCGCCCAGGATGGCGACGCTGACGGTCTTGGAGGTCTCGCCGGCGGCGAAGGTCAGGGTGCCCGAGGCGGCCGTGTAGTCGCTGCCGGCCTTGGCTGTGCCGTCGGCGGTGGCGTAGGCGACCGAGACCGCTGCCGACGCGGCCTGCGACAGGGTGACGGTGAAGGTCATCAGCTTGCTGCCGCTGTTGCCTTCGGTGACCGAGGCGTCGGCGATCGTCAGGGTCGGCGCTGGCGCGGTGTCGTCGTTCAGGATAGTGCCGGTGGCGGTGCCGCGCGCCAGGGTGGCGCCGCTCGGCGTCGACAGGACGAGGGAGAAGGCCTCGTCGGCCTCGACGGCGGTGTCGCCCAGGATGGCGACGCTGATCGTCTTGGAGGTCTCGCCGGCGGCGAAGGTCAGGGTGCCCGAGGCGGCCGTGAAGTCGCTGCCGGCCTTGGCGGTGCCGTCGGCGGTGGCGTAGGCGACCGACACCGACGACGCGGCGGCCTGCGACAGGGTGACGGTGAAGGTCATCAGCTTGCTGCCGCTGTTGCCTTCGGCGAGCGAGGTGTCGGCGATCGACAGGGTCGGCACCGGTGCCGTGTCGTCGTTGACGATCGTGCCGGTGGCGGTGCCGCGCGCCAGGGTGGCGCCGCTCGGCGTGGACAAGGCAAGGGTGAAGGCTTCGTCGGCCTCGACGACGGTGTCGCCGAGGATGGCGACGCTGATGGTCTTGGAGGTCTCGCCGGCGGCGAAGGTCAGAGTGCCCGAGCGGGCGGTGTAGTCGGTGCCGGCCTTGGCCGTGCCGTCGGCGGTGGCGAAGGCCACGGACACCGGGGTCGACGAGGCCTGGGACAGGGTGACGGTGAACGTCATCTGCTTGCTGCCGCCGTTGCCCTCGCCGATCGAGACGTCGGCGATCGACAGGGTGGGCGGCGACGACGGCAGGTCGGCGCCGTTCAGGGCGAAGCCGCTGGCCGCGGTGCCGGTGGCGGGCGTCGTGGTGGCCTGGAAGCCGAAGCTGGCCTGGGCGCCGGCGGCGACGCTGCCCGTCCAGGACGCGTTCCGCAGCACGTAGTGGTTGCCGACGTGGCTGACGATCTCGGCGCCCCAGATGTTGGTGATCGTGAACGCGGCATCGAACTCGAGGGTCCAGCCGCTCAGAGCCTGGCTGCCGGCCGATACGGCGACATTGCCGATGAAACCCGATCCCCAATTGTCCCCGATGGTGTAGCTGACGTTCGCCATGGTCGCGTTCTCCTCTGCCGCGACGATAGGCAGGCGAGCGTACGCTTTCAGCCCCAGGTGGCGCCAAACTCGGTGAAACTGGCCGGAAAGTCGCTAAGGTCACACGATTGTCACGGCCATTGAACTTGCCGACGCTTGTCGGGAGAAATGGCGTTCTTGCCCGAGCAGGGCACGCGGGGAGCCTTGTCCGTCAGCCCATCCTTGTCACCGCCGTTTCGCGCCGTGGACACCCTGTGGCGGGGAATTCCGGTGTTCTGGCGAGTCCAGATCGTCGGCTGGAGCGTCTTCACGATCGTCGACGTCATCGACAATCGCCTCCTCGCCTACGATTTTCCCGTCGCCCTGTATCGCACGGCGGTGATCGTCGCCTGCCTCATGCTGATCACCTGGTCGATGCAGGCCTTCTACGCCTCGCCGCGCTTCGGCAACCGCCTGAGCGCGCCGGCCCTGGTGTGGCTGGTGCTGCTGTCGCTCGGCGGCGCGGCGATCATGGCGGGACTCATGCTGGCGGCCCGCGCCTATCTCGGATGGGTGACGGCGGGACGCACGCCGGTCGAAGACTTCGTGCTGCCGATGCTTCACGCCTTCACGACCCTGGTGATTTGGAGCCTGTGCTACTTCTGGGTCCATGCCGAGCTCGCCGAGCAGACGCAGCGGCGGCACGCGGCGCGCGCCGAGGCCGAGGCGCTGCGCGCCGAGCTCGAGGAGCTGCGCCTGCAGCTCGACCCGCATTTCCTGTTCAACGCCCTGAACGGCGTCGCCGAGGAGATCCCCGACCATCCGTCGGCGGCGATCACCATGCTGCGCGACCTGACGTCCTATCTGCGTCACTCGCTCGACGGCATTCATCACACCGTGATGCCGGTCGAGGCGGAGGTGGAGGGGCTGGCCGCCTACCTGCGCGTCCAGCAGGCGCGCTTCGGCGAGCGCCTGCAGGTCGAGCTGCAGGTCGATCCGGCGGCCGCCTCGCGCCGCATCGCCAGCTTCCTGCTGCAGCCGCTGGTCGAGAACGCGGTCAAGCACGGCCGCCGCGACAACCGCCTCGAGCTCCGCATCGAGATCCGCGCGGTCGGCGAGGCCTTGCACGTGACGATCGCCAACTCCGGAACGCTGAGCGAACCGCAAGGCCGGCGCCGGCGTGCCCCGATCGGGCTCGAGAACGTCCGGCGGCGGCTCGCCCTGCACTATCCCGGCCGCCACAGCTTCACCCTTGGCGAGGCCGCGGACGGCACCGCCCGGGTGGTGGCGACCCTGCTGCTGGAAGGCGAGCCATGCGGATCGTGATCGTCGACGACGAGCGGCTGGCGCGGCAGGCGCTGCGCCGGCTCCTGGCCGCCCATCCCGACGCCGAGATCGTCGCCGAGGCGGAGACCTTGGCCGAGGCGGTGCAGGTGATCGACACGGTGACGCCGGACCTGGTGATGCTCGATATCGAGCTCGGCGACGGCGACGGATTCGAGGTCCTGGCACGCCTGCAGCGTCCTCCCCTGGTGGTGTTCGTGACGGCCTATGCCGAGCACGCCGTCGAGGCGTTCGAGGTCGAGGCGGTCGACTACCTGCTGAAGCCGGTGGCGCCCGAGCGGCTTGCCGAGTCGCTGACGCGGGCGACACGCCAGCTGCTCGCCCGCGGCGACGGGCGGCCGTCCGAAAGGGTCATCGCGTTGCGGACGCCGCGCCAGACCTTGCTGGCGGTGCCGTCCGACATCGTCGCCCTGCGGGCCGACGGCGACTTCACCCATGTCCTGGTCGCCGGCCAGCCGGCCCTGATGATCTGGCGCACGCTCGGCCATTTCGAGACCCTGCTGCCGTCGCCGCCGTTCGTGCGGCTCAGCCGGTCGCTGATCCTCAACCGCGACCGGGTGCGCCGGGTCGAGAGCCCGTCGCGCGCCGAATCCCGGGTCACACTCGAGGGCTTGGACGAGCCGCTGCTGCTCGGGCGCACCGCGTCGGCGCGGCTGCGCGAGGAGCTGGGCGGCGATCGCCGCTGACGGTCAGTAGCCGGCGGCGCGGTCGACCACCTGCTGCAGCGGCTGGCCGTCGAGGAAGCGCCGCAGGTTGTCGACGAACAGGCTGGCCACGAAGCGGTCGCGCTGCGGATGCGGGCCGCCGATATGGGGCAGCACGATGATGCCTTCGGTGGTCCAGAACGGATGATCGGCCGGCAGCGGCTCCTGGCGGAACACGTCGAGCAGGGCGCCGGCGATCCGCTTCTGCGTCACGGCGGCGATCAGGTCGTCGTCCTTGATCAGATGACCGCGCCCGAAATTGAGCAGCCAGGCGCCCGGCTTCATCGCCGCGAGGGCGGTCGAGTCGATCAGGTTGTCGGTTTCCGGCGTCGCCGGCAGCAGCAGCAGCACGAAGTCCGATTCGGCGAGGATCTCGGAGGTCCGTTCCGGCCCGACGACCTTTTCCACGTTCGGCATCGCCGCCGGCCGGCGCTTGGTGCCGACCACCCGCATGCGCAGCGCCGCCGCGATGCGGGCGACCTCCTGGCCGATCGCGCCCAGGCCGAGGATGCCGAGCGTCTTGCCGGTCAGCGGCTGCGCCACCGTGTGAACCCACTGGCCGCGCTTCTGGTTCGCCGCGGCGATCGCATAGGGCTTGGCGACGTGGAACAGCGCCCCGATGATGTTCTCGGGCATCGATTCGGTGTGCGTACCGCGTGCGCAGGTCAGGGTCAGGCCGGGCGGCAGGTCGGGCAGGGCGAGCCAGGCCTCGACGCCGGCGCTCATCGCCTGGGCCCAGCGCAGCTTCGGCAGGGTCGGCAGCAGGCCGGCCGGCACGCCGCCGGCCATCAGCGCCTCGACCCGGGCGCGCTGCTCGGGGGAGGGCTGTGCCTTGCGCGGCAGGGTCTCGATCACGACCCGGTCGGCGAGGCCGGCGGCCTCGATGCCCTGCAGGTAGGCGGCGGTCTGGTCGGTCCACAACAGGACATGGGGGCGGTCGGTCACGGCGGGCTCCGGCTATTTCGGCCCGACACGCTACCGGATAGGCTGGCCGAATTGGAGGGAATCATGGACATCGTGCTCACCGTGAACGGCGAGCGCCGGCAGGTCGCGGCACCGCCCGCCACGCCGCTGCTCGACGTGCTGCGCCACCGCCTCGGCCTGTTCGGCAGCCGCTACGGCTGCGGCCTCGAGCAGTGCGGCAGCTGCACGGTGCTGGTCGACGGCGAGCCGGTCTACGCCTGCACCCGCGAGATCGGTACCCTGGACGGCAAGTCGGTGACCACCGTCGAGGGCCTCGGAACCGCCGGGCAGCCGCATCCGCTGCAGCAGGCCTTCCTCGACGAGCAGGCCGGGCAGTGCGGCTATTGCCTGAGCGGCGTCGTGATGTCGGCCAAGGCGCTGCTCGACCGTACGCCCGAGCCGAGCCGGGCCGAGATCGTCGCGGCCCTCGACCGCCACCTCTGTCGCTGCGGCGCCCACCAGCGGATCCTCCGCGCCGTCGAGCGCGCCGCCCGGACGCTGCGCGCCGGGAGGGCGGCATGAACGCGCCGGCCCTGCCGCCGAGCCTGGTGGAGAATCCGCGCCTCGACCGCTGGATCCGCTTGCTGCCCGACCGCACGGTGCGCATCGCCACCGGCAAGGTCGAGATCGGCCAGGGCGTGGTGACGGCGATCGCGCAGATCGCCGCCGACGAGCTCGACGTCCCGCTAGAGCGGATCGCCATGCTGTCCGGCGACACCGCCGAGGGGCCCGACGAGATGTACACGACCTCGTCGCTGTCGGTGGAAGTCTCGGGCGGCTCGGTCCGCCTGGTCTGCGCCGAGGTCCGCGCCAAGGCGCTGGAGCGCGCCGCCCTGCGCCTGAACTGCAGCCCCGACGAGCTCTCGGTCGCCGACGGCCGGTTCCTGCAGAACGGGGCGGAGACCGGACAGGACTATTGGAGCGTGGCCGGCGAGCTCGACCTGTCCCAGCCGGTCACCGGCCGGGTCGTGCCCAAGCCGGCAGCGCAGTACAGAGTCGTCGGACGGAGCGTGCCGCGCCTCGACCTGCCGGCCAAGATCAGCGGCGCGGCGTTCATTCACGATGTCCTGCCGGCCGGCGTGCTGCATGCCCGGGTGCTGCGCCAGCCCAACCCGGGGGCGACCCTGGCGAGCCTCGACGAGGCGGCCGTGCGCCGGCGCGCCGGCGGCGACCTGGAGGTCGTTCGCCGCGCCAATTTCATGGCCTTCGTGAGCGCCGAGGAGAGCGTGGCGCAGGCGGCCGCCGTCGCCGCGGCGGAGCTCGCCCGCTGGGAGGGCCTGCGGCAGCTTGTGCCGGCGCAGCAGGAAGCCGCCTGGCTGGAAGGCCAGCCGAGCGTCGACCGCGAGATCGGCGCGCCGCCGCAGGCGTCGCCGGCCGGTCCGCGGGTCAGGATCACCGTGTCGCGGCCCTACGTGGCGCACGCCTCCATGGCGCCGTCCTGCGCCCTGGCCGAATTCAAGGACGGCCATCTCACCGTCTGGTCGCACGGCCAGGGCATGCATCCGCTGCGCCGCAACCTCGCGGCGGTGCTCGGCCTGCCGGTCGAGTCGATCACGGCGCGCCATCTGCACGGCGCCGGCTGCTACGGCCACAACGGCGCCGACGACGCCGCGCTCGATGCCGCGCTGGTCGCCTGCGCGCTGCCGGGGCGCCGCATCCGGCTGCAGTGGCGGCGCGAGGAGGAATTCGCCTTCGAGCCGGTCGGCCCCGCCATGCTGGTCACCCTGCACGTCGATCTCGACGGTCGCGGCCGGCCGGCCGACTGGACGACCGAGATCTGGAGCGCGACGCATGTTCAGCGGCCGGGCTCGGGCAGCGGCTACCTGCTGGGCTCGGAAGCGCTGGAGAACCCGCCGCCCGAGGTCGCGCCGAGCGATCCGACCGAGGAGCGCGGCGGCGGCGGCACGCGCAACGCGGTGCCGCTGTACGACGTGCCGCGGCATCGCATCCTGCATCACCTGGTCAAGCGGCCGCCGGTGCGGACCTCGGCGCTGCGCGGGCTGGGCGCCCTGCCCAACGTCTTCGCCATCGAGTCCCTGATGGACGAGCTGGCCGCCCGGGCCGGCGAGGATCCGGTGGCCTATCGCCTGTCGCTGCTGTCGGAGCCGCGGGCCCATCCCCTGGTCGAGGCGGTGGCGCAGCGGTCGGGCTGGTCGGCGCGCGGGCCGGCTGGCAGCGGTCGCGGCCTGGGCTTCGGCTTCGCCCGCTACAAGAACCGAGCCGCCTATGCCGCCGTCGTCGCCGCGGTGACGGTCGAGCGCGAGGTGCGGGTCGACCGGGTGTGGGCGCTGGCCGACGCCGGGCTGGTGGTCAATCCGGACGGAGCGCGCAGCCAGCTCGAAGGCGGCATCGTGCAGGCGGTGAGCTGGACGCTCAAGGAGCAGGTGACCTTCGACGAGCGCGGCATCGCCTCGCGCGATTGGCAGAGCTATCCGATCCTGCGCTTCAGCGAGGTGCCGGAGATGGAGGTCGATTTCGTCGACGGCGCCAGCAACCCGTCGCTCGGCGTCGGAGAATGCACGGTCGGGCCGACCGCCGCGGCGATCGGCAATGCGGTTGCGCACGCGCTGGGCGTGCGCTTGCACGACATGCCGCTCAGCCGCGATCGGATCGCGGCCGCCTTGCTCAAGGCGTGAGTGAAACTGCCGCCGCGCTCAGCGCGGCGAGTCGATGTTGCACTCGGCGCGATCGACGAACAGGGTCGTCTGCGGACCGTAAATGGTCAGGCCGACCCGCTGCCCGCCGGCCACCGGCGGCAGGTTGGCGCGCACGTCCTCGACCAGGTTGCCGCCGTTGGTGAAGCGGCAGCCGATCACCGGGTTGATGACGCCGGCGCTGTTGTTGTTGAAATACAGGACGACCTGCCAGCGCTGCGAGGGGATCGCCATCAGGCTGGCATCGTCGATCGCGGCGATCGGCACGGTGGGGCCGGCGGTGATCGGAATCGACCCGAGCACGGTGACGGCGGGCGTCTGGATCGAGGTGCCGCGGACCGCGGCGGTCTGGCCCTGCGGGTTGAACGCCCGGTCCTCCGGCGTGTTCGGACCGCTGCTGCCGCCGACATTTTCCGGCGTCCAGATCTGTCCCGTCTTGGGGTCGCGGAACTGCGGCTGGTTGGGATATTGGGCCTGTCCCGACGAGGCAGCGGTGAGCGCCAACAGAGCCACGCAGAGCCCGGTTTGCCATCGACGATCGAACACCATGCGCGTCATTCCTTCTGTAGCGACTGGCCGGTCGCCAATCCGGGGCGGCCGGCCAGGTCCTTCTTATCGCCCGCAATCTTGGCGGGAAAGCGTCGGAAGCGATCGCCTCAGCGCAAGGGCGACCACTTCGCCGGCACGGCGAAGGCGTTCTCCTGCTTGTGCAGCACGACGCCCTCGCCGCGCGGCGGCGGCCACTGGCCGGGCTTCATGGCCTGCGCCCGCAGCCGCTCGCGCTCGCCCATGTTCTTGTAGGCCCAGACGTGGATCCACTGGTTCAGCGCGCCGATGTCGGTGTAGCCCGCGAAGATCAGCGGCGACACGGCCGTCCGCTCCTTGATGCGCGACGACCAGGCGTCGATCACCTTGGGAATCGCGCCCGGCCCGTAGGTGTAGGTGCGGAACTCGTAGATGCTGCCATGCTCGCCGGGCTCGAAGGCCGGCGAGAACGGCGCCGGATGCAGGATCTTCGATTCCATCTCGAGCAGGAACTCGGAGATCTTCGGCGGCCAGATGCCCGAGCGGATCGCCTCGGCGCGGGTCTTGTCGCGCTCGTTGAGATCGGCATACGGCCAGATATGGATGATCTGGTTCAGCGTGCCGACCTCGGTGCGCCAGAAGCCGGCGATGCGCGACAGCTTGCTCCGCGCCTCGATCGCCGCCCCGAACGCATCCTCCGCCTGCTGCGCCGTGCCCGGCTTCAGCAGATAGGTGCGCATCTCGAAAATCATGTCTTTCTCCTCCTTTGGACCGTCCCGACGGCCTCGGCCCGACTTCCGCACGTTTCTGGGAGGCTGCCAATCGGATTCCGACAGGTTAGGCTCGGTCCGGAAGCCATCGGCGGGAGGGCCATAGCATGACCAGGCAGTACGATCGCGCAGCCGAGGACCTCGGCAACATCGTCGGTCTCGAGCACGTCAACCTACAGGTCGAGAACCAGGTCCAGACGACTCTGTTCTACATCACCGGGCTCGGCCTGACGCGCGATCCCTACCTGATGACCAGCATCGACAACATGTGGGTCAATGTCGGCCAGAGCCAGTTCCACCTGATCACCGGCAAGCCGCAGCGCCTGCGCGGCCGCGTCGGGCTGGTGCTGCCGGATCGCGCGGCGCTGCTGCGCCGGCTCGAGCGGGTGCGCGCGCCGCTGGCCGGCACGCGCTTCGCCTATGTCGAGCGCGACGATCATGTCGAGACCACCTGCCCATGGGGCAACACGCTGCTCTGCCATGCGCCGTCGCCGCGGTTCGGCGACCGCGCGCTCGGCATGGCCTATGTCGAGTTCGACGTGCCGCAGGGCAGCGCGCCCGGCATCGCCGATTTCTATCGCGACGTGCTCGGCGCCATCGTGGTCGCGGAGCCGGGATGCGCGCGAGTCTCGGCCGGCGCCGGGCAGGAGCTGGTGTTCCGCGAGACCTCGGCGCCGCTGCCGGCCTACGACGGTCACCATATCCAGGTCTATGTCGCGAGCTTCTCCGGCCCGCATCGCAAGCTGCTCGAGCGCGGCCTGGTGACCGAGGAAAGCAACCAGCACCAGTACCGCTTCGAGATCATCGCCGATTCGGGCGGCAAGCCGCTGTTCCAGATCGAGCACGAGGTGCGCAGCATGCGCCATCCGCTCTATGCCCGGCCGCTGGTCAACCGCAATCCCGAGCAGACCAACCGATCCTACGTGCCGGGCCGCGACGCCTGGGTGCAGGATCCGCCGTCCGGCGAGATGGACGATCCGCGGGCGGCGTCGCGGGTCAACCGACTGGAGAACGCGGCCCGCCAGACCGCCGCCGAATAGACGATTCGGCAGGCTCCTCGGCAACCCTCGCCGCGGCGTGTCGTTCGCACCGGCGAACGGCGCGTCGAAAGGAGTCGTCCATGAGCATCGATCCCGAAGGCGAGCGTATGCGTCGCCTCGACCGCGATGCCGCTCCCGAGAGCGGTCCGGCCGATCCGAAGCCGGCCCGGCCTCGCGCGGCCCGGGGTTTCCTGACCCTGGGGATCGCCGCCCTGGTGGTCGCCGCGCTGGTGCTCGGCTGGATGTTCGTGAACAACGTCCGCTACGACGGCAGCAGCCCGGCCCCGGTTGCCGAGCGCCACTGACGGCGGCGCACCAAAGGGTACGCATCCCGCCTTCGTCTCTGCGGATCGCAACGTCCGTCCCGCTGTTGCTCGAGCAGTTCGGCGGTCCGGACGGCGAGCTGTCGGCGGCCATGCGCTACTTCACGCAGGGGTTGGCCGAGGACGATCCCGGCCGCAAGGACCTGCTGCTCGACATCGCCACCGAGGAGCTCAGCCACCTCGAGGTCATCGGCTCGATCGTGGCGATGCTCAACAAGGGCGTGAAGGCCCAGCTCAGCGAGGCGGCGATGGAGGAGGCCGAGCTGTACCGCTCGCTCACTGCCGGCGGCGACAGCCACACCCAGGCGATCCTCTACGGCGGCGGGCCCGCGCTCACCAACTCGTCGGGCGTGCCATGGACCGCTGCCTACGTCGATTCGCGCGGCGACCCGACCTGCGACCTGCGCTCGAACATCGCCGCCGAGAGCCACGCCAAGATCATCTACGAGCGGCTGATCAACGTCACCGACGATCCCGGCATCAAGGATGCGCTGGGCTTCCTGATGACCTGCGAGATCGCCCGTCAGAAGTCCTTCGAAAAGGCGCTCTACGCCATCAAGGAGAATTTCCCGCCGGGCAAGCTGCAGGGCGTCGCGCCGTTCACCAACATGTACGTCAACGCCTCACAGGGCGACGGCGACGAATCGGGGCCGTGGAACCAGGGCGAGCAGTGGGAGCGGGTCGACGATCTCGCCAAGGTCATGCCGGCCGATGGCGGCGAGGGCATGGCGACGGTGAAGCTGAGCCGGGCCGAGACCGGCGCCGCCAAGACCCTGCAGAGGCGGACCTTGTCGGATCCGGCCAACGATCCGACCACGGGCGCCGATCTCGGAGCCGGTCCCGGCGCCGGGCTGATGACCGGCGGCGAGGACATGGGCAGCGCCCGCGACGTGCGGCACGCCGACAAGACAAAGATCGCGTGAGGAAAGCGCCGGCGGCCGATCCACTCGAGCCGTCCGGCGTCCTCCTGCTGCCGGCGCCCTGCAACCCGGACCATGCGGCGCCATTGCTCCGAGGCATAGCTCAAGAGAGGTCGGCATGATGCGGCTCGGACTCGCCCTGCTCACGATCCTGGCCCTCGCCGATGCGGCGCGAGCCGCCGATCCGGCCGACAAGGCCGACGCCGCGCCGGCGCCGACGACGGCCAACTTCGTGACCTTCGTGGCCCAGGCCAACGGCTTCGAGCTGCTGAGCAGCCAGCTGGTCCTGTCGCGCCAGCCGTCGGAGCCGGTCAGGCAGCTCGCCACGCGCCTGATCGCCGACCACAGCGCGGCG
The DNA here is from genome assembly GCA_046349275.1 of Reyranellaceae bacterium. Classification (GTDB taxonomy): domain Bacteria; phylum Pseudomonadota; class Alphaproteobacteria; order Reyranellales; family Reyranellaceae; genus Reyranella. The sequence goes on from JAXMCN010000014.1 coordinate 137,032, forward strand.
GCGGACACGTTCAAGGCGGTGCTGAGCGCGGAGCGCCTGACGCTGCCGTCGGACAAGGTCGACGCCCGGCATCGGGTGATCCTGAACGGCTTGAACGAGAAGCACGGTGCCGAGCTCGAGCAGGCCTATCTCGAGGCCCAATCCCAGGCTCATGGCGAGGCGATCGCGCAGCTGAAGGCCTATGGCAAGGGCGGAGAGAACGCGGCGCTGCGCCGGTTCGCCGACCAGACGGTGCCGGTCCTGGAGCAGCATCGCGCGCTGGTCGCGGCGCTGCGCAAGGGCAGCGGCTGATCAGCGCCGGCCGCGACGGCGGACCACCAGTGCCATCAGCCCGGCGCCGAGGGTGAGCGCGGCCGCGAGGGCGATGGCCATCGCGACATAGCCCGTGGCCGTGAGCTCGACGGCGGAGCCCTCGAGCAACGGCTCCCACCCGACGTAGACATCCAGGATGGTGGCGCATAGTCCACCGGTCAGAACTGCGACGAGCAGCACCCGCCCTGCCGCGACTCCAGGAATTCCCGTCATCCGCTCTCCTGCGCCTCGGTCCGATCTTCGTCAGATCGGGCTCCGCCGGCGCGACCAAGCGGTGATCTTTGTCCCGGCTACAGGATGAGCTCGCCCTCGAGCACGGGGACGCAGGCCCCGCCAACGCTAGCCCGCCATCCGTCGGCGGCGCGCCAGGCGCTGCAGCGCAGCGTGCTCGGGCGACCCATCTCGACGCCCTGGACGATCTCGACGTCCATTCGGACCTGGTCGGAGAGCGACAGCAGCAGGGCGGCAAGCGGCGTCGCCGCGCTGCCCGTGGCGGCATCCTCGAGAGTGCCGGACAGGGGCGAGAACATTCGCGCCTGCAGGCGCGTCGCTCCCGATCCGCCGTCGCTGCGGGCATAGAGGTACAAGGGCAGGCGTCGCGGCCCGAGCTCGGGCAGGCTCGCTGCCGCTTCGGACAGGCGCGCGACATCCGGTGCGGCGCGGGCAAGCGCCGCCGGCTCGAGCTCGGCGATGACGAACGAGTTCCCGACCGAGGCGACGATCGGTCGATGATGGCGCTGGATCACGTCGCCGGTCGACAGGCCGATGCAGGCCGCCAGGGTCGCGGCCGGCATCTCGGAGCCCAGGTTCAGCGGCTGCGGCGCGTCGATCGTCACCGTGCGCGCCTGTCCCTGCGATCGCTCGACCCGCACCTCGACCAGGCCGGCCAGCTCCTCGAAGCGCAGCACGCCGTCGCGGTCGCGCCCCAGCCCGGCCAGGACCCAGCCCGTGCCGACGTTGGGATGGCCGGCGAACGGCATCTCGCTGCGCCGATTGAAGATGCGCACGCGGGCGCTGTTCGCCGGGTCGCGCGGCGGCAGCACGAAGGTCGTCTCGCTGAGATTGAACTCGGCCGCCAGACATTGCATCTCGCGGTCCGACAGTCCCTCGGCGTCGGGAAAGACCGCCAGCGGATTGCCGCCGAAGCGGCGGTCGGTGAAGACGTCGACCGTCACGAACCGGTGGCGGCGCATGGCGGCCTCAGACGATTTCCGCCTGGATCTCGTCGGCGATGCGACGCAGGGCGGCCAGCGAGCGCGCGGTGGCGTTGCGGCCGTCGTGCGGGCAATGAGTCTCGATGCTGGCCAGAACCTCGGGCGCCTCGACTTGGCCCAGCAGCCGACGCAGCTCCGCCGGCCACGGCACGTCGCCGTCGCCCAGCGGCACCGTGCGGCCGGCCGCGACGTCGCGGTCCTTGAGGTGGATGGCCGTGGTGAGCGGCGCGAGGGTGGCGATGTCGCTGTCGCTCGGCGTCTCGCCGCACGCCCAGGCATTGCCGATGTCGACCAGCGGCCGCAGGTAGACCGGCTCTTCCCGCTTGTCGTCGCCGTCCGCCTCGTCTTCGAGATCGTCTCCGGCGGCGTGCCGGTCGCCGGCGATCGCCGCCCGGTGGTCGGTCCGGAAGTAGCGGGCGAGCTCGGCGATGTTGCCGAGGTTGCAGACCGGCTCGTTCTCGAGCTGCAGGCTGATGTCGTAGTGGCTGGCATGGCCCAGCAGCTTGCGCATCTCGGGCTTCAGCGGGCCGAGATGCTCGGGCCGGAAGCCGTCATAGCGCAGGTAGCTGAACAGCCGCAGGTGCTCGGCGCCGAGGATCACCGCGATATGGACCGCGTAGTCGACCAGGCTCTCGGCCTGGATCTGCGCCGGGTCGAACGCGAAATCGACCTTCTGCGCCACCGTCGGCTGTCCCGGCGCCGGCCACTTGAAGAGCGGCGAGACGAAGCAGGGCACCCGGATGCCCGCCTTCTCGAGCGTGCGGCTGATCGAGATGACCTCGTCCTTGCCCATTGCCAGCAGGTTGCGGCCGTTCACGGTGCGCATGTCGAGGCGCTTCAGCCCGTGCTCGTGCGCGAAGGAGATCATCTCTTCGAGCGTGGGGCCGATTTCGTCGCCGATCACGGAGAGCTGGAGCCGGGGCAGTGTCATGCCGAGAACCTACTATGCCTCCTTTTCTTTGGCTAAAGTCGATTCTGCGACGGAAGGAGGCGGGACACCCGCATGAGCGACGACACGGCGATCTTCCTCGGCGCCAGCGAGGCCGACCAGTTCCTGCTGCTGAGGTACGCCAACCGCCACGGCCTGATCGCCGGCGCGACCGGCACCGGCAAGACAGTGACCCTGCAGACGCTGGCCGAGGGCTTCTCGGCCTACGGTGTTCCGGTCTTCGTGGCCGACGTGAAGGGCGACCTGGCCGGCATCAGCCAGCCGGGCGGCGACCAGCCGCGGGCCGTCGAGCGGGCCCGTCAGCTCAAGATCGACGGCTATGCGGGGCGCGCCTTCCCGACCCTGTTCTGGGACCTGTTCGGCAAGAAGGGCCATCCGGTCCGCACCACGGTCACCGAGATCGGCCCGCTGCTGCTGGCCCGCCTGCTGCAGCTCAACGATACCCAGGAGGGCGTGCTCAACATCGTCTTCAAGGTCGCCGACGAGCAGGGACTGCTGCTGCTCGACTTCAAGGATCTGCAGTCGGTGCTGCAATGGACCGCCGAAAACGCCGCGTCGCTGACCACCCGGTACGGCAACGTCAGCCGCCAGAGCGTCGGCACCATCCAGCGCGCGCTGCTGACGCTCGAGCAGCAGGGCGGCGAGCAGTTCTTCGGCGAGCCGGCTCTCGACCTCAAGGACATGATCGCCCGCGACCCGACGGGCGCCGGCTACGTCAACGTGCTGGCGGCCGACCAGCTGATGCAGAGCCCGCGCCTCTACGGCACGTTCCTGCTGTGGCTGCTGTCGGAGCTGTTCGAGGTGATGCCGGAGGTCGGCGATCCCGAGCGGCCGACCTTCGTGTTCTTCTTCGACGAGGCGCATCTTCTGTTCGACGACGCGCCCAAGGCCCTGCTCGACAAGATCGAGCAGGTGGTGCGTCTGATCCGCTCCAAGGGCGTCGGCGTCTACTTCGTCAGCCAGAACCCGCTCGACATTCCCGAGTCCGTGCTCGGCCAGCTCGGCAACCGCGTTCAGCACGCGCTGCGTGCCTTCACGCCGAAGGACCAGCGCGCCGTGCGGACGGCCGCCGAGACATTCCGGCCCAACAAGGCTTTCAAGGCGGCCGAGGCGATCGTCGAGCTGTCGGTCGGCGAGGCCCTGGTCTCCTGCCTCGACGCCAAGGGCGTGCCGGCGCCGGTCGAGCGCTGCCTGATCGCGCCGCCACGCGGCCGCATCGGCCCGGTCAGCGAGGCCGAGCGCCGGGCGACGATGGCGGCCAGCCCGCTCGCCGGCAAGTACGAGCAGGCTGTCGACCGCGAATCGGCCTACGAGGTCCTGACCGGGCGGGCGACCGGCGGCCAGGTCCGGCACGAGGAGCCGCCGCCGGCGCGCGCGCCCAGCCGACGCGGCCAGTACGACGCGCCACCGCCGTCGCCGGGCTCGCCGTCGCCAGGGTCGCCGTCGCCGGACTCGCCGCCACCATCCGGACCATGGGGACGCAGCCGGATCCCGCAGACGCCGGCCCCCGAGCCGGCGCCTCCAGAGCCGCCGCCGGCCCGGCCGCGACCGCGGCTGGGCGAGGCAGGACCGCCGCCGGCGCCTCGGGCCCCGGCGTCGCGCAGCGATTCGATCGGCACCACGATCGCCAAGACGGCGGCCCGCACCGCGACCAACGTCCTGGTGCGCGAGGCGACGCGGATCGCCGTGCGCAGCGGCGGCTCGTTCCTGCGCGGCGTGCTGGGCTCGCTGCTGAAGTAGGCTCTCAGGCCTCGACCACCAGGACGCCCTCCATGTCCTCGTGGCCGTCGCCGCAGAACACGTCGCACAGGAAGGCGAACTCGCCGGGCTTGGTCGGCGTGAGCGTCACGCGCGTCTCCTGGCCCGGCACGATCTCGGCGCGAAGGCCGAAATCCGGCATCTTGAAGCCGTGGATGCGGTCCTCCGAGGTCAGCACCAGGACCACCGGCAGGCCGGCCTTGGCGGTCACGCGGTTGGGCCGGTACTGGAACTTGCGGGCGCTGATGCGGATCTCGGCGGGCTGCTCGGCGGCGCGCAGGCCGGCGGCGCCCGCCACGCCGCCGACCAGCAGCGCGGCGAAGGCTCGACGCTTCATGGCGATCAGCTCCGCACCACCGGCAGCTCGAGCAGGCTGAGCGTCCGCGCCACCGTCACGTCGCGCGTGCCGAGGCCGGGCATCGCCGCGTCGTAGGGCAGCGGCGTGCGCTTGGGCTGCGAGCCCGGCGCCGGCAGCGGGAAGATCAGCGACTTGGCGGCATGATGGGCGATGTGGCCCGTCATGTGGTGGTTCTCCTGGTGGATGTGGCCGTACAGGATCACGACGTTGGCGAACGGCATCAGCAGGTCGACCGCCTTGCCGCCGTCGGCCGTCGTCCAGTCCCACTGCGGCTGCAGGTCGAACAGCGGGCGATGGGTCAGCACGACGATTCGGTCGTCGGGCTTGCGCTGCTTGAGGTCGGCGGCCAGCCAGGCGAGCTGCTCGTCGCCGAGGCGGGCGGCCGGATCGGAGACGTTGTCGAGCACGATGAAGTGCACGCCCTTGTGGTCGAAGGTGTAGCGCGTCTCGCCGAAGAACTCCTTGTAGGCTTCGCCCCTGTCCAGCGAGGCGTCGTGCTCGCCGGGCATGAAGCGCAGGTCCTTGACCCGCAGCGCCGACACGATCTCGCGGAAGCGCTTCATGCGGGCGCGCCGCTCCGTGCCGTCCTCCGTGGTGTGCGTGAGGTCGCCGGTGAAGACGATGAAATCGGGCTGGCTCGGCAGCGCGTTGACCGTCGCCACCGCCTTCTCGAGCGTGTGGCCGGCGTCGGGATTGGCCGCGCCGCTGTAGCCCCAGTGGGTGTCGGAGAACTGCACGAAGTGGAAGTCGGCCCCGGCCTGCGCCGTTGCCGGCCGCTCGGGGAACAGCCCGGCGGTGAAGGACACGCCGGCCATTCCGGCCAGCTTCAGGAAATCGCGTCGCTCGACATGCTGCATGGCATCCTCCGGTCAATGCATCAGGCACTACCGGGCGCCGGAGGGGCCTATTCCGGCGGGAATAAAATCGACCGCCGGCGGGTATTGCTGTCCTATGGTCGGCATGTCGAAGGCCCCGCAGGAGCCGGATGCCCGCACGGTGGAGCGGTTTCGCGCCGTCGTGCTGCCGCATCTCGACGCCGCCTACGGTTTCGCGCGCTGGCTGGTCCGCGATCCAGTGGTGGCGCAGGACGTCGCGCAGGAGGCCATGCTGCGGGCGCTGCGCTACTTCCATGCGTTTCGCGGCGAGCAGGCGAAGCCCTGGCTGCTGCGCATCGTGCGCAACACCTGGATCGACCAGAGGGCGCGCCAGCGGCCCCAGGACCGGCCGCTCGACGAGGCCGAGGACCGGCCGGCCGAGGCGCCCGATCCCGAGCAGGCGAGCTTGGCCGGCGACCGCCGCCGCCAGGTCGCCGCCGCCCTGGCGGCCCTGCCGCTCGAGATGCGCGAGGTCGTGGTGCTGCGCGAGATCGACGGCCTTGCCTACAAGGAGATCGCGGCCGTGCTCGACCTGCCGATCGGCACGGTGATGTCGCGGCTGGCGCGGGCGAGGGACAGGCTGGCGGCCGATCTCGCCGACCGGCTGGGAAGGAGGGACGATGGACTGCCCGACCTGTGAGTCGCTGGTCGACGCCTACCTCGACGGCGAGCTGTCGGCGCCGGAGGGAGCGGCGTTCGAGCGCGCGCTGGCGGAGTGTCCGGACTGCCGTCGCCGGCTGGACGGCCGACGCGGCCTGCGCGCGCTCTTGCGCGAACTGCCCGCCGAGCCCGCGCCGGACCTGCTGCGGGCGAGGGTCGAGCGGGCGCTGCCGCGACCGGCGCGACCGGCGTTCGATCGCCGGCGCTGGCTCGCGGTCGCGGCGAGCCTGATCGTCGCGGTCGGCATCGGCTGGGCCGCCGGCCTCGCGACGGGATCGGCCGGCCGCGAGCGCGACGCGCTGCTCGCCGGCTACCTGCGGGTGGCGCTCAGCGACTCAGGCGTCGAGGTCGCCTCGTCCGACCGGCACACCGTCAAGCCGTGGTTCGCCGGCCGCATCGACTACGCGCCGCCGGTCAACGATCTCACGAGCGTCGGCTTCCCGCTGCTCGGAGGGCGGGTCGACGTGATCGACGGGCGTCGGGTGGCGGTCCTGGTCTATCGCCGCAACCAGCATCGCATCGCGCTGATGATCTGGCCGGCGCGTTCGGCCGGCAGCAGCCCGGCAAGCGTCGCCGAGCGCGACGGCTTCGTCCTGGCGGAATGGCGCCAGGGCGGCTTCGAGATGCGGGCAGTGTCCGACCTCGCGCCGGACGAGATGAAGGCCTTCGCCGCCGCCGTCGATCGGGCGATCGACGGCGCGCGGTAGGGCGTCAGGCGAGCCGGTCGAGCTCCTTGACGATGGCGTCGCCCATCTCCTGGGTGCCGACCTTCTTGACGCTGTCGGCCTTGCTGCCGGCCAGCAGGTCGGCGGTGCGGTAGCCGGCCTTGAGGACGTTCTCGACCGCCGTCTCGACGAGATCCGCCTCCTTGGGCAGGTCGAACGAGAAGCGCAGCATCATGGCGTAGCTGAGCGTCTCGGCCAGCGGATTGGCCAGGCCCTTGCCGGCGATGTCCGGCGCGCTGCCGTGGATCGGCTCGTACAGCGCCTTGCGCCGGCCGGTCGCGTCGGGCGCGCCGAGCGAGGCCGACGGCAGCATGCCGAGCGAGCCGGTCAGCATCGACGCCTCGTCCGACAGGATGTCGCCGAACAGGTTGTCGGTGACGATGACGTCGAACTGGCCCGGCGAGCGCAGCAGCTGCATCGCCAGCGCGTCGGCGTACATGTGGCTGAGTTCGACGTCGCCGTACTGCTCCTTGTGCAGCTTGGTCGCTTCCTCGCGCCACAGCACGCCGGTGTGCATGACGTTGGCCTTCTCCGCCGAGCAGACCTTGTTGCGCCGCTTGCGCGCCAGTTCGAAGGCGACGGCGCAGACCCGGCGGATCTCGCTGGTCTTGTAGCGCTGCGTGTCGATCGCCTCGCGCTCGCCGTCGGGCAGGGTGCTGATGCCGCGCGGCTCGCCGAAATAGACGCCGCCGGTCAGCTCGCGGATGATCATGATGTCGAGGCCCTTGACGACCTCGGGCTTCAGCGTGCTGGCGTCGATCAGCGCATCGAACACCTTGGCCGGCCGCAGGTTGGCGAACAGGTCCATTTCCTTGCGCAGGCGCAACAGGCCGCGCTCCGGCTTCTTGCTGAAGTCGGCGGTGTCCCACTTCGGGCCGCCGACCGAGCCGAACAGCACGGCGTCGGCCTCGAGGGCGGCCCTCATGGTCGAGTCGGCCAGCGGCACGCCATGCTTGTCGAGCGCGGCGCCGCCCACGACGTCTTCCTGGATGTCGAAGCCGACGGCGCGCTTCTTGCCCATCCAGGCGATGATCTTGCGGACTTCGTTCATGACCTCGGGGCCGATTCCGTCCCCGGGGAGCACCAGCAGGTTGCGATTGGAGGCCATGGTCAGGACGCCGCCGCGTCGTAGAGCCAGGGCTGCGAGTCCTTCTGGCGCGTCTCGAAGTCGTCGATGTCGGACTTCTTCTCCATGGTCAGGCCGATGTCGTCGAGACCGTCGAGCAGGCACTTCTTGCGGAACGGGTCGATGTCGAAATGGACGGTGCCGCCGTCCGGTCCCTTGATCTCCTGCTTCTCGAGGTCGACCTCGATCACGGCGTTGGAGCCGCGGCTGGCGTCGTCCATCAGCTTGTCGATGATCTCCTTCGGCACCTTGATCGGCAGGATGCCGTTCTTGAAGCAGTTGTTGTAGAAGATGTCGGCGAAGCTCTCGGAGATCACGCAGCGGATGCCGAAGTCGAGTAGCGCCCAGGGCGCGTGCTCGCGGCTCGAGCCGCAGCCGAAGTTGGGGCCGGCGACGATGATCTTGGAATTCTGGTAGGCCGGCTGGTCGAGCACGAAGTCCTTCTTCTGACCGTCGGCCGTCCAGCGCATCTCGTAGAACAGCCCTTCCTTGAGACCGGTGCGCTTGATGGTCTTCAGGAAGTTCTTCGGAATGATCATGTCGGTGTCGATGTTGACCATCGGCAGCGGCGCGGCCACGCCGCGCAACGTCGTGAATTTTTCCATGGGCTCCCTCGCGAAGGCCGGAATAAACGGGCTTTCCCCGATGGCGTCAAGCCGGTCGGGCCCGGTCGGGCCCGCGGGATCGCGGCCTACCGGACCTTGATCACCAGGGTGTTGGCCATCATGTCGTGCAGCCCGCGCTTGCGCTCGGTGAAGCCGATCATGATGAAGCCGATGCACAGGATGATCGCCGAGACGAACTTGGCGAAGTAGCGGCCGGTGGCGTTGAGGAACGACAGCCGCTGGCCGTCGCCGGTGACCACGCGCAGGCCGAGCGCCATCTTGCCCGGGGTCGCGCCGCGCTCCGAGCTCTCGAACAGGGAGAAGTAGAGCCAGCCGACCAGCAGGGAGGCGAGGTTCCAGGTCGGGTCTATGTGCTCGATGTCGCCCGACATCATGGAGATGCCGAAGATCACGCCGATCGCGACGCCGACCAGGCTGAGGACGATTCCGTCGATGATGTAGGCGACGAAGCGGATCCAGAATCCGCCATAGGCGACCTGGGCCGGGGCGGCGGGACGGGCGTCCCAGACCGGCGGGGGCGGGGGCGACGAGCCGGAGTTGGGCACGCTGGCCATGGGGCGATCTCCTCCTGTGTCGTGCGACAGCGTACCATGGCTGGCCGCCCCGCCTCGCGCAAAAGAAGCGGGCGGTGCATCGCTGCACCGCCCGCGAGATCGTCCCGGCGAGGTCGCGACTACTGGTAGTCGCGCACGTCGGCCAGGGTGCCCTTGATCGCCGCCGCCGCGGCCATCGCCGGGCTCAGCAGATGGGTGCGGCCGCCGCGGCCCTGGCGGCCTTCGAAGTTGCGGTTCGAGGTCGAGGCGCAGCGCTGGCCGGGCTCGATCCGGTCGGCGTTCATCGCCAGGCACATCGAGCAGCCCTGCAGGCGCCATTCGAAGCCGGCCTCGAGGAAGATCTTGTGCAGGCCTTCCTTCTCGGCTTCCTGCTTCACCAGGCCGGAGCCCGGCACGACCATCGCCGAGACGCCCGCCGCGACCTTGCGGCCCTTGGCGATCGCCGCCGCCGCCCGCAGGTCCTCGATGCGGCCGTTGGTGCACGAGCCGATGAAGACGCGGTCGACCGGCACGTCGACCAGGCGGGTGCCCGGGGTCAGGCCCATGTAGGCGAGCGACCGGGTCCAGGCCTCGCGCCGGTTCTCGTCCGGCGCGTTGGCCGGATCGGGCACCACGTCGGTGATCGGTAGGGCGTCCTGCGGGCTGGTGCCCCAGGTCACCATCGGCGGGATGTCGGAGGCGAGCAGGTCGATCTGCGTGTCGAACGTCGCCCCCTTGTCGGTCGGCAGGCGCCGCCACTGGCCGAGCGCCAGGTCCCAGGCGCCGCCGTGCGGCGCGTGGGGCCGTCCGGCGAGGTACTGGAAGGTCGTCTCGTCGGGCGCGATCAGGCCAGCGCGCGCGCCCGCCTCGATCGACATGTTGCAGACCGTCATGCGGCCTTCCATGGTCATGTCGCGGATCGCCCGGCCGGCATACTCGATGACGTAGCCGGTGCCGCCGGCCGTGCCGAGGCGGGCGATGATCGCCAGGATCACGTCCTTAGGCGTGACGCCGATCGGCAGGCTGCCCTCGACGGCGACGCGCATCGCCTTGGCCGGCTTCTGGATCAGGGTCTGGGTGGCGAGCACGTGCTCGACCTCCGACGTGCCGATCCCGAAGGCCAGGGCGCCGAAGGCGCCGTGCGTCGAGGTGTGGCTGTCGCCACACACGATCGTCATGCCGGGCAGGGTGAGGCCCTGCTCGGGGCCGATCACGTGCACGATGCCGCGCCGCGGATCGTTCAGCCCATAGTACGGCACGCCGAACTCGGCGACGTTCTTCTCGAGCGTCTCGACCTGGACGCGCGACTCCTCGTCGGTGATGCCCTGGCTGAAGTCTGTGGTCGGCGTGTTGTGGTCGGCGACGGCGATCGTCGCGTCGGGGCGGCGCACCGGCCGGCCGGCCATGCGCAGGCCCTCGAAGGCCTGCGGGCTGGTCACCTCGTGGACGAGGTGGCGGTCGATGTACAGCACGCAGGTGCCGTCGTCCTGGCGATGGACGACATGATTGTCCCAGATCTTCTCGAACAGGGTGCGCGGCGGCGGCGGTGGCGGCGCCACCACCTTCTTGCGGCTCGCCATGGCCGGCCTACTTCCTGCCGCCGCCCTTGGCGGCGCGCACGTTCTTGTCGGCCTGCGGCTTCTCCTTCTTGAGCTTCTCGCGGCGCGGCCGCTTGGCCGCTTCCTCGGCCTGCTCGGCGATCAGCTCGCGCTGCGCCTCGACGTCCTCGGCAATGCGGCTCGCCTTGCCGCGCAGGTCGCGCAGGTAATACAGCTTGGCGCGGCGCACGATGCCCTTGCGCACCACCTCGATCTCCCAGATCGCCGGGCTGTACAGCGGGAAGACGCGCTCGACACCTTCGCCGAAGCTGATCTTGCGCACCGTGAACGACGAGTGCAGGCCGGCATTCTTGCGGCCGATGCACAGGCCCTCGTAGACCTGCAGGCGCTCGCGGTTGCCTTCCTGCACCTTGACGTGCACGCGCACCGTGTCGCCGGGCTCGAAGCGCGGCACCGGCCGCTCCGCCTGCACCTTGTCGATCGTGACCTGGTCCAGCGTGTCGAGAATGTTCATCGCATCCATCCTTTCGTCACTTCTCTTCGTTCCTCTGCGCGGCCTGCCGGCGCGCCCACAGGTCGGGGCGCCGTCGCCGCGTGATCTCTTCCCGCTGCCGGAGCCGCCACTCGGCGACCTTGCCGTGGTGGCCCGACACCAGAACTTCCGGCACGCGCCGCTCGATCCCGTCGGGGCCGGTCCATGTCGCCGGCCTCGTGTAGTGCGGGTACTCCAGCAGCCCGTCCTCGAAACTCTCCTCGCTGGCCGACGCCGCCTGGCCCATCACGCCGGGCAGCAGCCGCACGCAGCCATCCATCACCGCCATGGCCGCGATCTCGCCGCCCGAAAGCACGAAATCGCCGACCGATACCTCCTCCAGCCCGTGGGCCTCGATGGCCCGCTCGTCGACGCCCTCGAAGCGGCCGCACACCACCAGCACGCCCGGCCCCGCCGCCAGCTGCCGCGCCCGTGCCTGGTCGAACGGCGCGCCGCGCGGCGACATCAGCAGCTTCGGCACTTCCGCCGCGCCGCTGGCGGCGATCGCCGCCGACAGCACGTCCGGCTAGCACCATCCCGGCGCCACCGCCGAACGGCGCATCGTCGACCGTGCCGTGGCGATCGCGGGCGAAGTCCCGGATGTCGACCGCCTGCAACGACCAGATCCCGTCCGCAGCGCCTTGCCCGCCAGGCTCTCGCCGAGCGGACCCGGGAACATCGCCGGGAACAAGGTCAGCGCCGTCGCGCGCCACACGATTCCGTCACGCCTCCTTTCCTCGCCGCCGGGCAGCACGCCCGCCGGCGGATCGACCACGACCTTGCCGCCCTCGACGTCGATCTCGGGGACGGCCGCGTCGTTGAACGGCAGCATCACCGAACTGCGTGACGCCGCGCCCCCGACACCTCCATCGTCAGCCCGGCGCCGAAATCGTGGAAGCCCATGACCTTCCCCCAATCCCGTCCGTCCCGGCCGACCGCGGCGAGCCCGATCAGGTCCGCCTCGTACCATTCCCGCGCCCCGGCCTGCGGCAGGACGCTGCGCGCCACGTGGAGGCGCAGGCCCCGCAGCCCCTCGGCGGCGGTGCGGTCCTCGACCCCTGGATGCGGGCGAGAACCATGCCCTTGGCCGTGCTCAGGCCCTCGATCCGCCAGGTCCGGCTCCCGGTCTCGTCCGACAGCGGCCCATAGAGCGATCGCCATCGGATCCTCGGTGAAGCTCCGGATCCGGACCAGTCCCCGCACGCCGTGTGGCGCCGCCACGACGCCGAGCAGGATGAGGTCCTTCGCCGCGGCTCATGCGACGTTAGCTTGCCGCCGCCTCCTCGCCGCCGCCGGCCGCTGCCGCGGCGGCCTTCATGCGCTCCTGCGCCTTGGCCTTGGGCTGCGGCTTCTTGGTCTGCTCGCGACGCTCCTGCGGCTTCATCAGCTCGGCCTGCGCCAGGAAACGGGCGACCCGCTCGGACGGCTGCGCGCCGACCTTCAGCCAATGGGCGACGCGCTCGGCGTTGAGCGTCAGGCGCTGCGCGTGCTCGCGCGGCAGCAGCGGGTTGTAGGTGCCGAGCTTCTCGATGAATCGGCCGTCACGCGGGCTGCGCGAATCGGCGACCACGATGTGGAAGAACGGCCGCTTCTTGGCCCCATGGCGAGACATACGGATCGATAGCATTCCTTCTCCTTCGAATTTTCAGCGCGGGAAGCCAGGCGGTGGCGTCATGCCACCCAGGCTGCGCATGAAACCCTTCTCTCCGAGTTTGTTGACGCGTTTCATCATCTTCAGCATGTCGGCATGCTGCTTGATGAGCTTGTTGACGTCCTGCACCGCGACACCCGAGCCCTTGGCGATGCGCTTCTTGCGCGAGGCGTGGATCACGTCGGGGTTGCGCCGCTCCTTGGGCGTCATCGACAGGATGATCGCCTCCTGGCGCTTGAGCTGCTTCTCGTCGATCTTGGCCTTCGACATCGCCGCCTTGGCCTGCATGGCGCCGGGCAGCATGCCCATCAGGCCCTGCAGGCCGCCCATCTTGCGCAGCTGGCGCAGCTGGTTGAGCAGGTCGTCCATGTCGAACTGGCCCTTGCGCACCTTGGCGGCCAGCTTCTCGGCGTCTTCCTTGCCGATCGTCTCGGCGGCGCGCTCGACCAGCGAGACGATGTCGCCCATGCCGAGGATGCGGCCGGCGATGCGGTCGGGATGGAACGGCTCCAGCGCGTCGAACTTCTCGCCGACGCCGATTAGCTTGATCGGCCGGCCGGTGACGGCGCGCATCGACAGCGCGGCGCCGCCGCGGGCATCGCCGTCGACCCGGGTCAGCACGATGCCGGTGACGGCCAGCCGGTCGTTGAACGCCTTGGCGACGTTGACCGCGTCCTGGCCGGTCATCGCGTCGGCGACCAGCAGGGTCTCCTTGGGCTTGGCGAGGTCGCTGATGTCGGCGACCTCCTTCATCAGCTCCTCGTCGATCGACAGCCGGCCGGCGGTGTCGAGGATCAGCACGTCGTAGCCTTCGCGACGCGCCGTCTCGAGGGCCCGGCGGGTGATCGCCAGCGGCATCTCGAGCGGCACGATCGGCAGGGTCGGCACGCCGGTCTGCTCGCCGAGGATCTTGAGCTGCTGCTGGGCGGCCGGGCGGCGCGTGTCGAGCGACGCCATCAGCACGCGGCGGCGGGTCGAGAAGCTGCCGCCGAACATCTCGGCCGCCATGCCCTGCGGGCCCTGGGTCAGGCGGTAGCCGATCTTGGCGCTGGTCGTGGTCTTGCCCGAGCCCTGCAGGCCGACCATCAGGATGACGGCCGGCGGCACCGCGTTGAGATCGAGGTCGGCGACCGTGCCGCCCAGCATCTCGACGAGGTGGTCGTTGACGATCTTGACCACCATCTGGCCCGGCGTGACCGAGCGGATGACGTCGACGCCGACCGCCTTGGGGCGGACCTGGTCGATGAACTGGCGGACCACGGGCAAGGCGACGTCGGCCTCGAGCAGGGCCGTCCTGACCTCGCGCAGCGCCGTGTCGACGTCGGCCTCCGAGAGCGCTCCGCGCCCGCGCAGCCGGTCGAATACGTCACCGAGTCGTTTGCTCAGACCCTCGAACATCGTGCTCCCATTCGCCCAAACGGAAATCGCGCCGATGCGCGAACCTTCGCGAATCAGCGGAGCTCCCCGACGGGGGAACCTGGAATCGGCACGACCGATTGAGCCGGCGCGGTATAAGGCGTCGCCACCGCGGTGTCAAAAGTCTTGAAGAGGCGGGACCAGTCCTTGGAACAGAACGGCAACCCACGCATCCGCTGGTGGTCCCTGGCGATCTTCGCAGCCGTGGCGCCAGCCGTTCTGGTGGCGGCCGTGCGGCTGCTCGAGGCCCATACCATGCTGCCCCTGCTGGCGAGCTTCTTCGGGGCGGGCGTCGTGGCCGTCGCCGCGGCGACGGCGCCGCTCGGGGCGGCGGCGCCGGCCGCCCTGGGCTTTCGCCGCACCGGCTGGAAGTCCATCGTGCTGGGGACCCTGGTGGCGCTCGCGATCTCGGTGGCGGTGACCCAGCTCGGAATCGAGCCGGAAGGCATCAAGCAGGCGATGGACCTGGCCCGCGACCCGGCGCTGTTCGTGGCCGCGCTGGCGATCATGGCGGGACTGGCGCCGCTGGCCGAGGAACTGGTGTTCCGCGGCCTGCTGTACGGCTGGCTGGCCGGCCTGTGGGGCACCCGGGTGGCCTGGCTGATCAGCTCGCTGGCCTTCGCCGCCGCCCACGTCGAGCTGGCCCACGTGCTGCTGGTGCTGCCGCTCGGCCTGTGGCTGGGCTGGCTGCGGCGGCGCAGCGGGTCGCTGTGGCCCTCGCTGGTCGCCCACATGCTGAACAACGCCCTGGCGGTGGGCGCGGCGCTGCTGCCGGAGGATTGAGGTCAGCCGGCCAGCTTGCGGTCGACGAACTCCAGCCGGTCCTGGCCCCAGAAGATCTCGCCGTCGATGACGAACGAGGGCGCGCCGAACACGCCCTGCTCGATGGCGTGCCTGGTATAGGCCTCGCGCTTGGCGGCGATCTCCGGCGCCTCGCCGGCCGCCATGACGGCGTCGGCGTCGAGGCCGCAGCCGGCGATGATGCCGCGCAGGGTCGCCGGATCGCCGGTGTTCTTCTCCTCGACCCAGAGGGCGCGCAGCACGGCGTGCGCCAGCCGGATCGCGTCGGCCATGCGGCCCTGCTCGCGCAGGGCGACCACGCAGCGCGCCGCCGGCACCTCGTTGGCCGGGAAGAACTTCGGCTCGAGGGTCAGGGGCACGCCGACCTGGGCCTTCCAGCGCTTCAGTTCCATCATGCGGTAGGCCTGCCGCTGCGGCGACCGCTTAGGCAGGGGCAGGCCGCCCGAGACCGCGAACACCGAGCCGAAGTCGACCGGCCAGATCGTCACGGCGGCGCCGTGCTTGGCGGCGATCGCCTCCAGCCGCTGCGACCCGAGATAGGTCCAGGGCGAGTTCAGCGACACGTAGTAGTCGATGTGCTTGGCCATGCGTTTCCCCCCAAGTGGACTCCGGCGCCTGCGACTGTGGCGCATTGGCAGGCGACAGGAAAGGCCGGCCGGGGCATCCTCGCCGCGTGACCCAACGGGCCATCGCGATCACCGGCGGCGACGCCGGTTACTTCGACCTGATGAAGGACTGCATCGAGTCGCTGCGCGGCGTGCCCGAGGGCCGGGCGCTGGCCTTGGGCGTGCTCGATTGCGGGCTGACGGACGAGCAGCGCGCCTGGTGCCGCGGCCAGGGCGCCGAGCTGGTCGTGCCGCAATGGGATTTCGACTTTCCCGGCCGCGCCACGCTGGCCGACGGCTACAAGGCGCTGACGGCGCGACCGTTCCTGCCGCGCTACTTCCCCGGCCACGACCTCTATCTCTGGATCGACGGCGACTGCTGGGTGCAGCGGGGCGATGCTGTCGCCCTGTTCCTGGCCGCCGCCGCCACCGGCAGGCTCGCCGTGGCGCCCGAGATCCATCGCACGATGCGGCACTACCACCATGCCTGGGGCGAATTCTCGGCAGTCTGCGGCCGCGCCTACGAGGCCTGCTTCGACCGGGCGACGGCCGAGCGGCTGATCCGCTATCCGATGATCAACGCCGGGGTGTTCGCCCTGCCCGCCGCGGCGCCGCACTGGGCCGGCTGGGCCGAGCTGCTCGGCGAGGCCCTGCAGCGCTCGACCGACCTCACCGACCAGCTGGCGCTGAACGTGCTGGTCTACGACCGGGGCTTCGCCTGCGAGCCGCTGCCCAGCCGCTGCAACTGGCCGGTGCATCACGCCACGCCGGCCTGGGACGCCGCGCGCGGCCTGTTCGTCGAGCCGGCAATGCCCTACGAGCCGCTCGGCATCCTGCACCTGACCATCTACACCAAGCGTCTGGCGACCCTCGACGTGCGCGAGGTGAGCGGCGAGCGGGCCGGCGAGGTCCGCCCGCGCGCGTTGCGCTGGCCGGGGCGAACGGCCATATAGCGCGCCATGTCCGCGACGCCCTTCCTCAAGATGCATGGGCTGGGCAACGACTTCGTCGTGCTCGATGCCCGCGCCGGCGCGTTGCCGTTGCCGCCCGAGCGCCGCCGCCTGATCGCCGACCGCCGGCGCGGCGTCGGCTGCGACCAGCTGATCGTGCTCGAGCCGCCGACCGACCGCGACGCCGACATCTTCATGCGCATCTACAACCCGGACGGCAGCGAGGCCGGGGCCTGCGGCAACGCCACGCGCTGCGTCGCGGCGGTCCTGATGGACGAGCGCGGCAGCGACCAGGTGACGGTGCAGACGATCTCCGGCCTGCTCGAATCGCAGCGCACAGGCCAAGGCGGCAACGGCCTGCCGGTTGTCGCGGTCGACATGGGGCCGGCGCGGCTCGACTGGCGCGACGTCCCGGTGGCCGAGCCCTGCGACACCAACCACATGCCGGTCGGGCTGGGGCCGTTGCAGGATCCCGTCGGCACCAGCATGGGCAATCCGCACGCCACCTTCTTCGTGCCCGATCTCGACGCCATCCCGCTCGTCGAGCTCGGCCCGCCGCTCGAGCACCATCGCTTCTTCCCGGAGCGCGCCAACATCGGCGTCGTGCAGCGCCTGGGCGAGGGCAGGCTGCGCCTGCGCGTCTGGGAACGCGGCGCCGGCCTCACCCTGGCCTGCGGCTCCGGCGCTTGCGCCGCCGTCGTCGCCGCCAGTCGCCGCGGGCTGATTGATCGCAAGGCCGAGGTGATCCTCGACGGCGGCACGTTGCAGATGGAGTGGCTGCGCGACGGCCACGTGCTGATGACCGGCGGCGTCGCGCTCGCCTTCAAGGGCGAGCTCGACCGCTCGCTGCTGTCGTGAGGGGGCCTCGGTGAACGAACCCAAGAAAGGCTGGTTCTCGCGCTGGCGCTCCCGCGGCGACGCGCCGGTCGAGACGCCCGCGTCCGACCCGGCGGTCGAGGCGCGTCAGCCCGAGCCGGCGGTCGAGCCGCCAGCACCGGAGCCCGCCGTCGAGCCGGCCGCGGCTCCTGCCGTCGAAGCCCCGGTTCTCGAAGCCCCGGTCCTCGAAGCAGCCGTCGTCGAAGCCCCGTTGGCGGAAGCGCCTCCGGCCGAAAGCGCCGTCGCGCCGGAGCCCGAGAAGAAGGGCTGGCTGTCGCGCTTGCGCGGCGGCGAGGCGACCAAGGCCGATCCGCCGGCAGGCCCTGACTCCGAGCCGGAGGTCGAGAAGAAGGGCTGGCTGTCGCGCCTGCGCGACGGTCTGTCGAAGTCGACCAAGCGCGTCACCGAGAGCATCACCGCGCTCTTCACCAAGAAGAAGCTCGACCAGCAGACGCTCGACGATCTCGAGGACATCCTGATCCAGGCCGATCTCGGCGTGACCGTCGCGGCGCGCCTGGTCGCCAAGCTGGGCAAGGAGCGCTTCGGCAAGGAGGTCACCGACGAGGAGGTGCGCGCCGCCTTCGCCGAGGACATCGCCGAGATCCTCGAGCCGGTCGCCGTGCCGCTGGCCATCGATCCGGCGCGCAAGCCGCACGTCGTGCTGGTGGTCGGCGTCAACGGCAGCGGCAAGACGACGACCATCGCCAAGCTCGCCAACCTCTACCGGCGCGAGGGCCGCAGCGTCATGCTGGCGGCCGGCGACACGTTCCGCGCCGCCGCCGTCGAGCAGCTCAAGGTATGGGGCGAGCGCGCCGGCGTGCCGGTGGTCGCCAAGCAGACCGGCGCCGACGCCGCCGGCCTGGCCTTCGAGGCGCTCGAGCGGGCGCGCGCCGAGCAGACGGACGTGCTGCTGATCGACACCGCCGGCCGCCTGCACAACAAGACCAACCTGATGGACGAGCTGGCCAAGATCGTGCGCGTGCTGCGCAAGCTCGACC
Source organism: Reyranellaceae bacterium (assembly GCA_046349275.1). GTDB lineage: Bacteria > Pseudomonadota > Alphaproteobacteria > Reyranellales > Reyranellaceae > Reyranella. The sequence continues at coordinate 155,556 of JAXMCN010000014.1, forward strand.
CCGAGGCGCCGCACTCCTGCCTGCTGGTGCTCGACGCCACGACCGGCCAGAACGCGCATCCGCAGGTCGAGACCTTCAAGTCGATGTCGCCCATTGATTCGCTGGTCGTGACCAAGCTCGACGGCTCCGCCAAGGGCGGCGTCCTGGTGGCGCTGGCCGAGAAGTTCAAGCTGCCCGTGGTGGCGATCGGTGTCGGCGAAGGCATCGACGATCTGCGGCCGTTCGAGGCGCGCGCCTTCGCGCGCAGCCTGATGGGATTGCCAGAATGACCAAGCAGAAATGACCGAACAGGTACGCGAGGAGCGCGGCGCGCGGCGCCTCTATGCGACGGCCCTCGAGCTGGCGCCGCTGCTGCTGTTCTTCATCGCCAACACCAAGTGGGGCATCTACGTCGGCACCGCGGTGTTCATCGCGGCCACGGCGGTGGCGTTGCCCTGCTATCGCTGGCTGGAGAAGCGCTGGCCGGTGATGCCGCTGGTCGGCGGCTTCTTCGTCCTGGTGTTCGGCGGGCTGACGATCTGGCTGCAGGACGAGACCTTCATCAAGCTCAAGCCGACCATCGTGAACTGCCTGTTCGGCGTCATCCTCGGCGGCGGCCTGCTGCTGGTCAAGCGGCCGCTCCTGAAGCCGATCTTCGGCGCCGCCTTCCGCCTGACCGACGAAGGCTGGCGCAAGCTCACGGTGCGCTGGATGTTCTTCTTCTTCCTGCTGGCCGCGGTGAACGAGGTGATGTGGCGGTTCTTCTCCACCGACACCTGGATCGCCAGCAAGATGCTGCTCAGCTTCCCGCTGACCCTGGTCTTCGCCTTCCTGCAGATCCCGCTGCTGCGCCGCTACTGGGACGGCGACGACAATCCCTTCGCGTCTTCCTGAGGCCGGTCAGACGCCAGGCGGCTTGCGCGGCGGCCACATGCGGGCGAGATCGCCGGTGGGATTGGAATAGGTCGAGAAGTCGGCCTTGCCGCGCGATTCGTGGAAGTGCGCCAGCGCCCACACCACGGTCGGGAAGGCGAGCTGCTCCCACGGGATGTCGGCCCACTCGACCAGCGCCACCTCCTCGCTCTCGACGCCGGCGGCGATGTCCGGCGTGACCAGCCGGGCGCGATACATGATCTGCACCTGGCCGATCCGGGCGACGCTGTACATCGCCAGCAGCCGGTCGATCTCGATGGTGGCGCAGGCCTCCTCGCGGGCCTCGCGGGCCGCCGCCTGCTCGGTCGTCTCGCCCAGTTCCATGTAGCCGGCCGGCAAGGTCCAGAAGCCCTTGCGCGGCTCGATGGCGCGCTTGGCCAGCAGGATGCGTTCGCCCCAGGTGCAGACCGCGCCGGCGACGATCTTGGGATTCTGGTAGTGGATGAACTCGCAGCGCGCGCAGACCAGCCGCTCGCGATTGTCGCCGTCGGGGATGCGCGGCTCGAAATGCTCGGGCGGATCCCAGGGCAGTCGCGGACGGTCGGGCGGGCGCGTCGAGCTCATGCCGGAACTCCTCCTCAGGCGGCGCGCACCAGCGCGGCGACGCCGGGCAGGGCCTTGCCTTCCATCCATTCCAGGAAGGCGCCGCCCGCCGTCGAGACATATGAGAACTTTTCCTCGACGCCCGCTGCCGCCAGCGCCGCCACCGTGTCGCCGCCGCCGGCCACCGACAGCAGCTTGCCCTCGGCCGTGAGCCGGGCGGCATCCTGCGCCATCGCCGTCGTGCCGGTGTCGAACGGCTTCAGCTCGAAGGCGCCGACCGGCCCGTTCCACACCAGGGTCGTGCAGGCCTCGAGCTCGGCGAGGTACAGCGCCACCGACTGCGGCCCGATGTCGAGAATCATCTGGTCGTCGGGGCAGGCGTCGATGGCGACCACCTGGTGCGGCGCATTGGCCTTGAACTCGCCGGCGACCAGCGCGTCGACCGGCAGCAGGACCTTGCAGTGCGCCGCCTCGGCCTTGGCCAGGATGTCGAGCGCGGTCGCCGCCAGGTCCTTCTCGCACAGCGACTTGCCGACCTTCACGCCCTTGGCGTTCAGGAACGTGTTGGCCATGCCGCCGCCGATGATCAGCTTGTCGACCCGGCCGACCAGGTTGCCCAGCAGGTCGAGCTTGGTCGAGACTTTGGCGCCGCCGACCACGGCGCAGACCGGCCGCTTCGGGTTGCCCAGCGCCTTGTCCAGCGCCTCGAGCTCGGCCTGCATGAGGCGGCCGGCGACGGCGGGCAGGCGATGCGCCAGGCCCTCGGTCGAGGCATGCGCGCGATGCGCCGTGGAGAAGGCGTCGTTGACGTAGACGTCGCCCAGCAGCGACAGCTTGTCGACGAAAGCCGGGTCGTTCTTTTCCTCTTCCTTGTGGAAGCGCAGGTTCTCGAGCAGCAGCACGTCGCCCGCCTTGAGCACGCGCACGGCGTCCTCGGCGGCCGGACCGATGCAGTCCTCGGCGAAGGCGACCGGCCGGCCCAGCGCCGTGGCGAGCGGCTCGACCAGCGGCCTGAGCGACATCTCGGGCACGCGCTTGCCGTCGGGCCGGCCGAAGTGGCTGAGCACGATCACCTTGGCGCCCTTGGCGGCGAGCTCCGCGATGGTCGGCGCCGCCCGCTCGATGCGCGTCGCATCGGTGACCTTGCCGCCCTTCATCGGCACGTTGAGATCGACGCGAATCAGCACGCGCTTGCCCGCGGGATCGAGCGAATCGATGGTCTTGAAGGTCGCGGTCGGCATGCCTCTACTCGTCAGCTGAACGTTTGCGGATGACAAATATCAGCACGTCTCCGTCGCGACGACTCGAAACCAGTTCGTGACCCGTCTGGCGGCAGAAGGCGGGAAAGTCCTGCTCGGCCGCCGGATCGGTGGCGCGCACGGTCAAGAGGCCGCCCGGCGCCAGCTCGCGCAGCTTGCGGTTGGCCCGCAGCACCGGCAGCGGGCACAGCAGGCCCGTCGCGTCGTACTCGAGGGAGTCGGTCATCCTTCAGCCTTTCGGGCGATAGAAGCTCATCGCTTCGGGCAGCCAGCGCTTGATGTCGTTGAGGCGCGTCGTGTCGGCCGGGTGCGTGCTCAGCCATTCGGCCTGGTGCTTGCCCTCGCCGGCGGCGCGCATGCGCTCCCAGACCTTGATCGCCTCGCGCGGATCGTAGCCGGCCTGGGCCATCAGGATCAGGCCGATCCGGTCGGCTTCCGATTCCTGGGTGCGCGACATCGGCAGCAGGTAGCCGACCGTGGCGCCGGCGCCCAGCGCCGCCATCGTCGCCGGCATCACCACCGGCAGCGCCGCCTGGTTGCGCCGGCCGACGGCGGTGGCGAGCGCGATGCCGGCCGCCGTCGTGCCGACCGCCGCGACCTTCTGGTCGCTCAGGCGCTCGGCGCCGTGCCGTGCCAGCGCATGCGCCACCTCGTGGCCGATCACCACCGCCAGGCCGGCCTCGTTGCGGGTGATCGGCAGCAGCCCGGTGTAGACCACGACCTTGCCGCCGGGCAGGCAGAAGGCATTCGGCTCGTTCTTGTCGACGATCTTGAATTCCCAGCGATAGTGCGGCGCCGGCCAGAGATTGTTGGGCGGATGCTCGGCCGCGTTGGCGATCCGCCGGCCGACCCGCTCGATCATCTCGTTGGTCACGCTGTCGGCCGACAGCGGCTCGCGCGCCAGCACCGCGCGATAGGCCTGCAGGCCGAGCTGGCGCTCCTCGCTCTCGCTCACCAGCATGACCTGCGAGCGACCGGTGACCGGCGCCGATTCGCAGGCGGCCAGTCCGAGGGCGACACCGCACGTCGCCAGCAGGAGCAGCGCGGCACGGGGCATGGGGCGACTCTAGAGGCCGCGCGGGATCAGGTCGAGAGGAAGCCCGGCCCGCCGCGGCGCTTCAGCTCCTCGCCGAGGTCGCGGCCCATCGGCACCGCGTCGGACGCCGGCCCGCGCCGTTCGCCGGCGATCAGCGCCGAGCCGTCGGGCTTGGCGATCAGGCCGCGCAGATGCAGGGCGCCGTCGGCCGACAGGGTGGCGTGCCCGGCGATCGGCGTGCGGCACGAGCCGTCGAGCACGGCCAGCATGGCATGCTCGGCGGCGACGCGGGTCGCCGTCGTGGGATGGTCGATCGCCGCCAGCCAGCCGCGCGTCCGCGCGTCGTCGCTGCGGCATTCGATGCACACCGCGCCCTGGCCGACCGCCGGCAGCATCTCGTCCTCGGGGATCGGATGGCCGACCTGCTGGAGGCCGAGGCGGTTGAGGCCGGCCAGCGCCAGCAACGTCGCCTGCACCACGCCGGCCTCGCGCTTGGCGAGGCGGGTGTCGACGTTGCCGCGCAGGTCGACGATCCGGAGGTCGGGACGGCGATGCAGCAGCTGGGCCCGGCGACGCAGCGCCGAGGTGCCGACGATCGCGCCGGCGGGAAGGTCGGCGATGCGCGTCGTGGCGCCGGCGATCAGCACGTCGCGCGTGTCCTCGCGCGGCAGGAAGGCGGCGATCGCCAGGCCGGCCGGCTGCGCCGTCGGCATGTCCTTCATGCTGTGCACGGCGATGTCGATGCGGCCGCCGAGCAGCGCCTCCTCGATCTCCTTGACGAACAGCCCCTTGCCGCCGGCTTCCGACAGCGGCCGGTCCTGGATGGCGTCGCCGGTGGTGCGGATCACGTCGATGGCGATGGCGCCCGGCGCCGCCAGATCCGGCACGGCAGAGGCCAGGGCGTCGCGCACCAGCCCGGCCTGGGTCAGGGCGAGCTTGCTGCCGCGGGTGCCGAGCCGCAGGAGAGCAGAGGTCATCCTGCACCTCTAGCCGAGGTTGGCGCCCGACGCTAGAAGACACCATGCGCGTGATGGGAATCGAGACCAGTTGCGACGAGACGGCGGTGGCCATCGTCGACGGCGCGGCCGCGGGCGGGCCGGGCGGGTCGATCCTGTCGCATGCGCTGTACAGCCAGGTCACCGAGCATCGGCGATTCGGCGGCGTCGTGCCGGAGATCGCCGCCCGCGCCCATCTCGAGCGCCTCGACGGGTTGCTGGAGGAGGCCTTGGCCGCGGCCGGCCTCGGCCTGGGCGATCTCGACGGAATCGCCGCGACCGGCGGCCCCGGCCTGATCGGCGGCGTCATGGTCGGCGTCATGACCGCCAAGGCGCTGGCCTTCGCGCACGACAAGCCGTTCCTCGCCGTCAACCATCTCGAGGGCCATGCGCTGTCGGTGCGGCTCACCGAGCCGGTCGAGTTTCCCTACCTTCTGCTGCTCGTGTCGGGCGGCCATTGCCAGCTCCTGACGGTGCGCGGCCCCGGCGACTTCACGCGCCTCGGCACGACGATCGACGACGCCGTTGGCGAATGCTTCGACAAGACCGCCAAGCTGCTCGGGCTGGGCTTCCCGGGCGGCCCCGCCGTCGAGCGCGCGGCGCAGGGCGGCGATCCGCGCCGCTTCGCCCTGCCGCGGCCGATGTGGCGCAAGCCGGGCTGCGACTTCTCCTTCTCGGGCCTCAAGACCGCGGTCCGGCTGACCGTCGAGAAGCTCGGCACCCCGGGCCCGCGCGACGTCGCCAATCTCTGCGCCTCGTTCCAGGCCACCGTCGGCGACGTGCTGGCCGATCGTTGCGCCAATGCCCTGCGACTGGCGCCGCTGCCGACCCTGGTGGTCGCCGGCGGCGTCGCGGCCAACCTCTACCTGCGTGCCCGCCTCGAGACGGTCGCCGCGGCGCACGGCGCGCGCCTGGTGGCGCCGCCGCAACAATTCTGCACCGACAACGGCGCGATGATCGCCTGGGCCGGGCTCGAGCGCCTGCGCCTCGGCCTCGCCGATTCGCTCGATTTCAAGCCGCGGCCGCGCTGGCCGCTGGCCGACGCCGCATGACCAGTCCCGAGATCATCCCGCTGTTCGCCACGCCGATCGTCCTCGTCGAGGTCGCCGAGTCGGCCGCTCTCAACGTCGAGCTGCGCAAGGTGATCGACCAGCGCCGCCAGAGCCATCCCGGCACCCAGCACTCCAATCTCGGCGGCTACCAGTCGACCTGGGACATGGACCGCTGGGGCGGCGCCGCGGCGATCAAGCTGCTGGCGATCGCCCGCCAGAACGCCAACCGGGTCACCGTCGACCGCCAGGGCAAGCCGGTCTCGATCGCCTGGCGCGCCAACATGTGGGCCAACGTCAACCAGAGCGGCCACGGCAACGAGTTCCACTCGCATCCAGGCAGCTTCTGGTCCGGCGTCTACTATGTCGACGATGGCGGCGTCGCGGTCGATCCGGCGCTGGGTGGCGAGCTCGAGTTCATGGATCCGCGCGGCGCCGGCCCGGCGATGTACGCGCCGCAGCTCGCCTTCGCGATGCCCGGCGGCCTGTCGGTCGGCGCCAACGAGACGGTGCCGCCGCGCACCGGCCGGCTGGTGATGTTCCCGTCCTTCGTGCTGCACCAGGTGCGGCCCTATCGCGGCGCCGCCGAGCGCATCTCGATCGCCCTCAACCTCAGCCTGTGAGCGCGCTCGGCCATATCGGCGTCGTCGGCGGCGGCGCCTGGGGCACGGCGCTGGCCTGCCTGGCACGGCGCGCCGGCCGTCGCGTCAGCCTGTGGTCGCGCGATCCCGCGGTGTCGCGGGCGATCGCCCTCGAGCAGGCCAATCCGGTCTATCTGCCGGGCATCCCGCTGGAGCCCGGCATCGAGCCGGCGGGCGACCTGGCGGCGCTGCGCGACTGCGACGCCGTGCTGCTGGTCTGCCCGGCGCAGGCGTTGCGCGAGGTCGCGGCCCGCATGCCCGGCGACGCACCGGTGGTGATCTGCGCCAAGGGGATCGAGGCGTCGAGCGGGCTGCTGATGCCGGAGGTGCTGGCCGCCGTGCTGCCGGGCCGGCCGCTCGCGGTGTTGTCGGGGCCGAGCTTCGCCGAGGAAGCGGTGCGCGGCCTGCCGACCGCCGTCAGCATCGCCACCGCCGAGCAGGCGCTCGGCCGGCAGCTCGCGGCGGCGCTGGCCGCCGGCGCCTTCCGGCCGTACTGGACGCACGACGTGCTGGGCGTGGCGCTGGGCGGCGCGATCAAGAACGTGCTGGCGATCGCCGCCGGCATCGTCGAGGGCCGCGGCCTTGGCCACAACGCCGCCGCCGCCCTGGTGACCCGCGGCTTCGCCGAGATGGCGCGGCTCGGCCAGGCGATGGGCGCCGAGCTCGAGACCCTGACCGGGCTGAGCGGGCTCGGCGACCTGGTGCTGACCTGTCACGGGCCGCTGTCGCGCAACCGCTCGCTGGGCGTGGCGCTCGGCCAGGGCATTCCGCTCGCCACCTACCTGCAGGGCCGCCGCCAGATCGTCGAGGGCGCGGCGACCGCGCCGGCGGTGCTGGCGCGCGCGGCGCGCCAGGGAATCGAGATGCCGATCTGCGCGGCCGTCGATGCTATCCTGCATCGCGGCGCCGATCTCGACGCGGCGATCCGCGGCCTGCTGGCGCGGCCGCTGCGCCGCGAAGGCGCTTCCAGGGGAGAATGAAATGGCCCATTGGCTGCTCAAGTCCGAGCCGTCGGCATATTCGTGGGACCAGCTGGTCGCGGACAAGAAGACCTCGTGGACCGGCGTGCGCAACGCCCAGGCGGCAATCAACCTCAAGGCCATGAAGGTCGGCGACCGCTGTTTCTTCTACCACTCCAACGAGGGCAAGGAGATCGTCGGCATCGCCGAGGTGGTGCGCACCGCCTATCCCGATCCGACCGACGCGGCGGGCAAGGCGGTGACGGTCGACGTTGCGGCGGTCGGCCCGGTCGCCACGCCGGTCGGCCTGGCGGCCATCAAGGCCGATCCGCGGCTGGCCGATTTCGGCCTGGTGCGCCAGTCGCGCCTGTCGGTGGTGCCGGTGAGCGACGCGCACTGGAAGCTCCTGTCGAAGATGGCCGGCACGAAGTGACCGGCGCCACGCGCGGCATCCTCGCGATGTCGGCGTCGGTCGTGGTCTTCATCCTCAACGATGCCTTCATCAAGCTGGCGGCCGAGAGCCTGCCGTCCTTGCAGGCGATCGGCCTGCGCGGCGTCTTCGCGACGGGCTGGTGCGCGCTCGCCCTGCTGGCGAGCGGCGACTGGCGCCGGCTGGCCTGGGCGGCCCATCCGCAGGTCCTGCTGCGCGGCGTCCTCGAGGCGGTCTCGGCGATCGTCTTCCTGGTGGCGCTGTTCCGCATCCCGTTCGCCATCGCCTCGGCGGTCAACCTCGCCATGCCGCTGGTCCTCACCCTCCTGGCGGTGCTGATCCTGAAGGAGACCGTGCGCTGGCGGCGCTGGACCGCGATCGCGGTCGGCTTCGCGGGCGTCCTGCTGGTGATCCAGCCGCGGCCCGGCGATCTCAACGCCTGGACCTGGGTGGCGCTGGCCGGCACCTGCCTCAGCGCCTTGCGCGACGTGCTGAGCCGCTACCTGCCGCGCGGCGTGCCGAGCCTCGTCGTCAGCTTCGCCACCGCCGCGGTCGTCGCCGTGGTCGCCTGCGCCCGCGCCGTCGTCGAAGGCTGGCAGCCGATGCCCGCCTGGGCGGTCGGCTACGTCGCGATATCCGCGCTGCTGCTCGCCGCCGGCTACCAGTTCCTGCTGCTGGCCTTGCGGTCGGGCGCCGAGCTCTCGGTGATCGGCGCCTTCCGCTACGGCTCGATCCTATGGGCGCTGGCGATCGGCTACCTCGTGTGGGGTGACGTGCCCGATCGGCTGGCGCTCGTCGGCATCGCGGCGATCGTCGGCTCGGGTCTCTACATCCTGCACCGCGAGCGCGTGCGCCGCTGACGGCTCAGCGCTCGAGCCAGCGCGCGTAGTCGCGCGCCACTTCCTCGACCGCGGTGTCGTAGAAGCGCTTGCCGTGTTCCGGCGTCGCCTGGCTGGGATCGGAGCCGATGCGGCCGTCGGGGAAGTTGCGGCGATAGTCCTCGGCGTCGGCGAACGAGCCGTTGGGCGCGATGCGTGGCTCGAGCTGGCGACGGTCCATGGTCTGCGGATTGCCATACCAGGTCACCGCGACCTCCGAGGCGGTGGCATGGCTGCCTTCGCCGCTGGGATAGAGCTCCTTCTGCAGGGCGCGGATGCCCGGCCCGTCCCACCAGTTGCGCAGCGCGCACTTGATCGAAGGCTGGTTGCTCGCCCGCTCCATCGAGCGCTCGGCGTAGATCTCCGAGAAGGCCGCCGTCACGGTGGCGATGTTGCCGCCGTGGCCGTTGACGAAGAAGAACCGCGTGAAGCCATGGCGGGCCAGCGACACCACGGTGTCGCGGACCACCGCGATCAGGGTCGTCGGGCGCAGGGTGACCGACCCGGGGAAGCCGAGGTGATGCTGCGCCATGCCGACCGAGATGGTCGGCGCCACCAGCGCGCCGGCCTTCTCGCCGGCGCCGCGGGCGATCATCTCGGCGGTCAGCGCGTCGGTGCCGATCAGTCCCGTCGGCCCGTGCTGCTCGGTCGAGCCGATCGGGATGATGATGCCGGTCCGGGTCTTGAGATAGTCCTCGACGAACTGCCAGGTCTTGAGCTGCAGCTGCACTGGGCGAGACTCCTTGGGTTCACCTCAGGATGCGGCGCTTCGTGCCCGGGGACAAGAAGCCCCCGGGGACCGGGCGCGGCGCGATCAGCTGGTCGGGACGACGCGGGCCGACAGGCGCTTGGTCTCGAGGTTGGCGAGCGCCTTGTCGCGCGCCTCGAGGACCTGCTTGGCTTCGCCCTTGCAGAGATCGCGCATGTTCGAGTTGCACGACGTATCGAGGCGCTTGACCTCGGCATCGGCGGCCGCGCTGAGGCGCTGCTTCACGCCGTCGAAGTAGAGGTCGCGGGCCGCCTCGCTCGGGAAGGTGCCGGGAGTGAGGATGACCGAGACGCGCTCGGGATACTTGTTGTTGGCGCCCGACGAGGAGTCGATCACCACGCCGACCAAGCCGCCGAGCAGGAGATTGCCGAAGGTCGCGCCGCTGAAGGTCGAGGTCAGGGCTTCCTTCGAGGGCTCGAAGCCGTCGCGCGTGCAGGTGACGGTCAGCACGTCCGACTGGCGCGGCAGCTTGACCTTGCCCGGCGTCGGGTCGACCGACGCCACCAGTGCGCCCTGACGCTCGACCTTGCAGGCCGCACCTTCCGGTTGTGTCTCGAGCATGACGTCCTGCGTCGTGCCGTTGACGATGGTGGCGCATCCGCCGAGCGCGCCCAGGGCGGCGACAAGGGCTGTCCGGCTGGCCAGGCTCGCCAGTTTGTACATCGATATTGTCGTGATCCGTGTCCCCCAGCCCGATGTTACAGGCGGTGAAACAACTACCATGACGGGTAATTGACGGGAAGAGAAATTTTGTCGACGGCTATGGCAGCGGTTCGCCCAGATTGCCCTCGCTGTTGATCAGCAGGACGCGCGCCTGCGGGCCGAGGCCGAGCGCCTCGAAGGCCGCCCGGTCGATGCAGGCGCGCGACAGGCCGGCCAGGCCGGCGCAGCCGGAGGGTCCCGAGGCGATCGCCGGGTCGTCGCCGAACGGCTCGGCGTAGAGCTGGCGTGCCGGCAGCACCTCGTCCTCCTCGATGGTCATGAACCAGTCGGCCCCCAGCCCGATCACCGGCCAGGTGACGGGCGAGATCTCGCGGCAGGCCAGGCCGCCCATCACCGTGTCGGCGTTGCCGCTGGCCAATGCCGGCCGGCCGGCGAGATTGCTCTGGAACCAGCAGTCGGCGCTCCGCGGCTCGACCACGATCGAGGTCGGCCGCTCGGGCATCACGGCCCACAGATGTCCGATCACCGCGGCGGCGAGACCGCCGACCCCGGCCTGCACGAAGACGTGCGTCGGTCCGGTCGGCCACTGCGTCAGCGCCTCGTGGACCAGCAGGCGATAGCCGCGCATGACGCTGAGCGGCACCGATTCGTAGCCGTCCCACGACGTGTCCGAGATGATCGTCCAGCCCTGCACCGCGGACTGGCGCCGGCATTCGGCGACGGCGGTGTCGTAGTCGCCGTCGATGCGTATGACGTCGGCGCCGCGCGCCCGGATCGCGGCTTCCTTCTCGGCGCTGGTGAACTTCGGCAGGAACACCACGCAGCGATTGCCGAACAGCTTGGCGCCGGCCGCCACCGAGCGGCCGTGGTTGCCCGAGCTCGCGGTGGCGAAGGTGTAGCCTCCGGTGATCTCGCGGTGCTTGCCGGCCAGCACGTCGGCGAAGCTGGCGCTGGTTTGCAAGGCCTCGCCGACCGCGCCGGCCAGCACGTCGTACACCGCGACCACGCCGCCCAGCGCCTTGAAGGTGCCGAAGCCGAAGCGCTGGCTCTCGTCCTTGACCCGCAGCTCGCCCAGGCCGAAACGCGCGGCCAGCGCCGGCAGGGCGTGCAGCGCCGTCGGCGCATGGCGCGGGCAGTCGCGCAGCATGGCGTGGAACTCGGCGACGCCGCTGGGATCGACGACGCGTCGCTGCTCGGGGCCGAAGGGCCGATGCGGAGTTGCCCGCGGATTCTTCGCCAACCAGGAAGGAACCATGCGCCTCCATAGCATGGTCGGCGCGGCGAAGATCGCCTAAGGTGGTCGAAAGCGGAGTGGATCGATGAAGGTGAACGTCGAAGTGACCTGCACGCCCGAAGAGGCTCGCCTCTTTTTCGGTTTGCCGGACATCAAGCCGATGCAGGATCGCATCATGGCCGAGATCGAGGAGCGCCTGCGCGCCAGCCTCGGCGCGATGAACCCCGAGACGATCTTCAAGACCTGGCTGCCGGCCTCGATGCAGGGCATGGACCAGATGCAGCAGATGCAGCAGGCCTTCTGGTCGCAGCTCGCCAACATCGCCACGTCTGCCGGCCCCAAGAAGGATTGAGGCCCGATGAGCAACCGTGAAAAGCCCGGAGATCCGGCGCCCTATTACGAGGCCCATGTCTTCTGCTGCACCAACCGCAGGGTCGCCGGGCATCCGCGCGGCTGCTGCGCCGAGAAGGGGGCGGAGGGACTGCGCGACTACATGAAGGCGCGGGCCAAGGAGCTCGGGCTGAAGAACGTGCGCATCAACAACGCCGGCTGCCTCGACCGCTGCGAGCTCGGGCCGACCCTGGTCATCTATCCCGAGGGCGTCTGGTACACCTGCGCCTCGCGCGATGACATCGACGAGGTGCTACAGACGCATCTCGTGGACGGTGGTCGGGTCGCCCGCCTGATGCTCAAGACGGCCGACAAGCTGCCGTCCGACCGGACCTAGGCGCCGGGCTACTCCACCAGCTCGGCGAGGCGGCGGATGATGCGCGTCGGCTGCTGCCGCGCATGCGCCGGCACGCCGGCGTGGAACGGGTCGTACCAGATGCCGCAGATGCCGAGCTGCAGCGGCGCCTCGACCTCCCACTCGTAGTTGTCGCCGACCATCCAGGCGTCGCTGGCCGCGACGCCCAGCCGTTCCAGCGCGTGGCGGTAGACGTCGAGGTCCGGCTTGCCGCGGCCGAACTCGCCTTCGATCTGGATGTGGTCGAAGCGGTGCGTGAGGTCGAAGCGCACGATCTTCTCGCGCTGCGTCGCCGCCGCGCCGTTGGTCACCAGCGCCAGCTTGACGCCGGAGCGGCGCAGGCTGTCGACCGTGGCGTGCGCGTCGGGATACAGCCGGTACTCGTTGCGCCGCATCTCGGTGAAGGCGTCGGCGATGCGGTCGGCCAGCTCGACGTCGTCGAGGCCGAGCCGCGCCAGGCCGCGCCGCACCGACAGGCGGCGCGCGCCCGGAATGTCGAGCCGCCAGCGCGCGGCGGCGGCCGGGTCGGTCCAGAAGGCGCGTGCCTCCTCCATGATGGCGATGCGCACCCGCTCCAGGGATTCGGCGTCGTGCGCGTCGAGATGCGCCGAGAAGATGTGCAGCAGCCGGCGCCACGCCTCCTCGGGCTGGGCGTAGGCACGGATCAGCGTGTCGTCGAGGTCGAACAGGATGGCGCGCGGCAGGGGCATCGGCTCACAGCACCGGGCTCTGGAACGAGGTCGGCGCCGGGCTGACGACGACGCGGCGGTTGCCCTGGACCTCGATCACTGCCAACGAGCGCTCGGAGCGGCCGTCGGGCAGGAAGCGGAACACGCCGTCGACGCCCGACCAGCCGTTGGGATTGGTGATCGCCTCGATCGAGAAGTCCCCGCCGGGCTTCTGGCGCGCCAGGCTGGCGGCCAGGGCCACGGCGTCGTAGGCGAGCGTCGCCAGGCGGTCCGGCGGCTTGCCGTAGGTCGCGGTGAAGCGGCGCTCGAAGTCGGCGCGCGCCGCCGGGTCGGGGGCGGCGTACCAGCCGCCGCGCGCCGCGGCATCGGGGCCGATGCTCGGCACGTCCCACACGCCGGTGCCCAGGATCTGGCTCGACCGGGTATCGATCCCGGCCGCGCCCAGCGCCGACAGGGCGGCCGACAGGCGTGGCGGGCCGACCGGCACCAGGACGGCGACGCGCTCGTCGCCCTTGACCGCCGCGGCGAGGCGACGCGCCGGCGTGCCGAGGTCGGCGCTGTTGGGGTCGTAGAATTCCACGGCGGCCACCGAGCCGCCGCGCTGCGGCACCTGGGCCTCCAGGGTGCGGGCCATCTGCTCGCCGTAGGAGGTCTGCGGCGCGAACACCGCGAAGCGACGGATGCCCTGGCTGGCGGCGTAGTCGACGACGCGCCGCACCTGCGGCGGGGCGGCGATCCCCATGACGAAGACGCCGCGGCGGGCCGCCTGCTCGTCGTTGGAGAACGACACGACGTTGGCGCCGCCTTGCGCCACCAGCGGCGCCAGCGCCCGCGCCGAGCTGCCGAACAGCGGCCCCAGCACCAGGGCGACGCCCTCGCCCCGCGCCTTCTGGTAGGCCTGCGCGGCGCTTTCCGGGGTCTCGCCGCTGTCGTAGGCGGCCAGCGCCAGATCCTTGGCGCCGATGTCGAACAAGGCCATCTCCGCCGCCTGCTGCATCGCCTGGCCGAGCGGCGCCGCCGTGCCGCTGAGCGGCAGCAGCAGGGCGATGCGGGCCTTGCCCGACGCCGTGACCGGCGAACCGACGGCCGGTTTGACGGTCGTGGGCAGGGGCGCAGGCGTGCTAGTCTGGGGTTGCTCGCCGCAAGCCGCCAGCAGCAGGGCGAAGGCGGCTAGGGCGAAGAACGGTGGGCGCATCGGCGCGAAACTCCGGCGGACGGCAGATGGACGTGGACGAACGGTCACAAGCTAGCGATGGGCAGGCGTGGCGTAAACCACCGCCGCTGGCGCCGGGACTGCATCTCGTCGCCACCCCGATCGGCAATCTGCGCGACATTACCCTGCGCGCCCTCGACGTGCTGGGCGCCGCCGACCTGATCGTCTGCGAGGACACCCGCGTGTTCGCGAAGCTGGCCAGCCACTACGGGCTGCGCGCGCCGACCCTGGCCTACAGCGACGCCACGCAGGACGCGGCCGAGCCGCGCATCCTGGCCGCCCTGGCCGCCGGCAAGCGGGTGGCCCTGGTCTCCGACGCCGGCATGCCGCTGATCTCCGACCCCGGCTTCCGCGTCGTGCGGGCGGCGCTGGCCCATGATCATTCGGTGACCGCGGCTCCCGGGCCGTCCGCCGTGCTGCTGGCGCTGGCGCTGTCCGGCCTGCCGACCGACCGCTTCTACTTCGGCGGCTTCCTGCCGGCCCGCGAGGGCGAGCGGCGGCGCGTGCTGGCCGAGGCGGCCTCGATTCCCGCGACCGTGGTGTTCTTCGAGGCGCCGCACCGCCTTGCGGCGTCGCTGGCCGACGTGGCCGCGATACTGGGACCGCGGCCGGCCGCCGTGGCGCGCGAGCTGACCAAGCTGTTCGAGGAAGTGCGGCGGGCGCCGCTCGACGCGCTCGCCGCTCACTATGCGGCGCATCCCGACGTGCGCGGCGAGATCGTCCTGCTGATCGGCCCGCCCGAGGCGGCGGCCGCGCCGCGCGCCGAGACGCTCGACGCCGAGCTGCGCACCGCCCTGGGCGCCGCCTCGCTGAAGGACGCCGCCGCCGAGGTCGCGGCCCGCCACGGCCTCAAGCGGCGCGAGGTCTACGCTCGCGCGCTCGAGCTCAAGCGCGAGGCCGCGCCATGACGACCGAAGCCCGCCAGGCCGCCTATCGTCTCGGCCATGTCGCCGAATGGCGCGCCGTGTGGCGGCTGCGCCTGGCCGGCTATTCGATCCTGGCGCGACGCTACAAGACCAAGCTCGGCGAGATCGACATCGTCGCCCGGCGCGGCGGCGTGCTGGCCTTCGTCGAGGTCAAGGCGCGGGCCCGGCTGATCACCGCCGCCGATGCGCTGGGGCCGCGCCAGTTCGGCCGCGTCGCCAGCGCCGCCAGCCTGTTCGTGGCGCGCCATCCGCGCTACGCGGCGCATTCGATCCGCTTCGACGCGGTGCTGGTCGGCAGCCTGTGGCCGCGCCATCTGCCCGACGTGTGGCGGCCCCCGGAATGAGCGCGCTGGCGCGTCTGCGCGATCTCTGCGCCGGCGACGGCCAGCGCCTCGACCTGCTGGAGGCCGGGCTGGCGCTCGGCCTGGCGCGGCGCGAGGAGACGGTCGACGAGCCGATCGACCTGACGCCGTTCCGCCAGCACGTCGCCGCCATGGTCGCCGATCTCGAGGACCTGGTGCATCGCCGCGGCGCGGCGCCCGAGCATCTCGCCGAGGTGATCGCCCGTTCCTACGGCTATCGCGGCGACGCCGAGTCATACGACGACCTGCAGAACGCCGACCTGGTGCGGGTGATCGAGCGGCGCAAGGGCCTGCCGGTGGCGCTGTCGATCCTCTACCTGCACCTCGCCCGCGCGCAGGGCTGGCCGGCCGAGGGCCTGGCCTTTCCCGCCCATTTCCTGATCCGCGTCGGCGTCGAGGGCGCCCGCCACGTCGTCGATCCGTTCCACGAGGGCGTGGTGCGCGAGGCCGTCGATTTGCGCCAGCTGCTGCGCCAGGTGATGGGCGCCGAGGCCGAGCTCAGCCCGCAGCACTTCGACCCGGTGTCGGATCGCGACGTGCTGCTGCGTCTCGAGAACAACGTCCGCCTGCGGCTGGCGCGGCGCGAGGATTGGGACGGCGCGGCGCGCTCGATGGAGCGCATGCTGGCGATCGCGCCGGACCGCGCCGAGCTGCTGTTCGAGGCCGGCCAGCTCAACGCAAGGCTCGACAAGCGGCGCGCCGCCATCGCCGCCTTCGAGCGCTTTCTCGACCTGCAGGGCGAGGCCGGCGACCCGCGATTGCGCCGCCAGGCTTCGGCGCTGTTGCAGGAACTGCGCCGCGGCCTTAACTGACCGCTCCTTTCGCCCGGATCAGCCCGGAACAGTTCAGGATCGCTCGCCATGAAGCTCAACGTCGCCATCCAGATGGACCATGTCTCGACGATCGACATCGACGGCGACTCGACGTTCGTGCTCGGCCTCGAGGCGCAGCGCCGCGGCTACACGGTTTGGCACTACACGCCGCCCGACCTCAGCTTCCGCGATCGCAAGGTGACGGCGCGCGCCCAGCCGATGACCCTGCGCCGCGAGAAGGGCAACCACTTCACCCTGGGGGCGCCCGAGATCGTCGATCTCGCGGCCCTCGACGTCGTGCTGCTGCGCCAGGACCCGC
This sequence comes from Reyranellaceae bacterium, assembly GCA_046349275.1. Taxonomy (GTDB): domain Bacteria; phylum Pseudomonadota; class Alphaproteobacteria; order Reyranellales; family Reyranellaceae; genus Reyranella. The sequence goes on from JAXMCN010000014.1 coordinate 171,990, forward strand.
CGTTCGACATGTCGTACATCACGACGACGCATCTGCTCGAGCACGTCCATCCGAAGACCCTGGTGGTCAACGACCCGGCCAGCGTGCGCAACGCGCCCGAGAAGCTTTTCGTCACGCATTTCGACAACGTCATGCCGCCGACCCTGATCTCGGCCGACGCGCGCGCCATCCGCGCCTTCCGCGACGAGCACAAGGACATCATCCTGAAGCCGCTGTTCGGCAACGGCGGCGCCGGCGTGTTCCGCCTCAGGCCCGACGACGAGAACTTCAATTCGCTGCTCGAGATGTTCTCGCAGCGCAGCCGCGAGCCGCTGATCGCCCAGCGCTACCTGCCCGAGGTGCGCAAGGGCGACAAGCGCATCATCCTGATCGACGGCGTGCCGGCCGGCGTCATCAACAGGGTGCCGGCCGAGGGCGAGGCGCGCTCCAACATGCATGTCGGCGGCACCGCGCTGAAGGACGTGCTGACCAAGCGCGACCGCGAGATCTGCGAGATCATCGGGCCGGAGCTCGCGCGGCGCGGCCTGATCTTTGTCGGCATCGACGTCATCGGCGACTGGCTCACCGAGATCAACGTCACCTCGCCGACCGGCCTGCAGCAGATCAACCGCTTCGACGGCGTCTCGCTCGAGGCGCAGATCTGGGACCGCATCGAGGCCCGCTTCCAGGAGACCCGTGCCGCCGCCTGACGACACCGAGCGGCGCGCCGCGCCGCCGCGGCCGCATCGGCTGGTGCGGGTCGCGCCCGGCGTCGAGCTCGACCCGGACGAGATCGAGGAGAGCTTCGTGCGCGCCGGCGGGCCGGGCGGCCAGCACGTCAACACGACGTCGACCGCCGTGCAGCTGCGCTTCGACCTGCGCCGTTCGCCGTCGCTGCCCGACGACGTCCGCCGCCGCGCCGAGCGGCTGGCCGGACGGCGGCTGACCGCCGACGGCGTTCTGGTGCTGGTGGCGCAGGGCCATCGCAGCCAGAAGCGCAACCGCGAGGAGGCGTTCGAGCGCCTGCTCGAGCTGCTGCGCGAGGCGGCGCGGCCGCCGGTGCCGCGCAAGAAGACCCGGCCGACCCTGGGCAGCAAGCTGCGCCGCCTGGAAGGCAAGAAGCGCCACGGCGCGCTGAAGGCGCTGCGCCGCGACCATCACGACTGAGCTTGGCGGTGGGCCTGGCGGCCGGGCCTCAGACCTGGCGCAGGCCCAGCACCTCGGCCGTCTCGGCGCGCACGCGCGCGCTCAGCGCCGCGTCGGTCTTGAGGTCGTGGCCGTACGACGGGATCATCTCCTGGATCTTCGGCACCCAGTGCCCGACCAGTTGGCGATGGAAGTGGTTCTCCAGCATGTGGACCATGATCCACACCGCCGTCGAGGCGCCCGGCGAGGCGCCGAGCAGGGCGACGATCGACGAATCGGCCGAGGCGACGATGTCGGTGCCGAACACCAGCTTGCCGGTATGCTCCTCGTCCTTGCGGATGATCTGGACCCTCTGGCCGGCGACCGACAGCTCCCAGTCGGACTCGACCATCTGCGGGTAGAACTCGCGCAGCGCCTCGAAGCGATGCTCCTGGGTCTGGAACACCTGGCCGATCAGGTACTCTTCGAGCTGGAAGTTGTCGCGCGCCACGGCGAGCAGCGGCAGCAGGTTGCCCGGTCGCACCGACAGCACGAGGTCGAGCGGCGAGCCGTGCTTGAGGAACTTGGTCGAGAAGCCGGCATAGGGGCCGAACAGCACCCAGCGCTTGCCGTCGACGTAGCGCGTGTCGAGATGCGGCACCGACATTGGCGGCGAGCCGGCCGAGGCCATGCCGTAGACCTTGGCGAGATGGCGTTCGGCGACCTCCGGCTTGCCGCAGCGCAGCCAGATGCCGCTGACCGGGAAGCCGGCGAAGCCCGCCGCTTCCGGGATGTGCGACTTCTGCAGCAGGGTCAGCGCCGCGCCGCCGGCGCCGAGGAAGACGTAGCGGGCGCCGATCCAGCGCGTCTCGCCGGTCTTCTCGTCCTTGACCTCGAGCCGCCAGCCGCCGTCGTCGCCGCGCTGCAGATGGGTCACCTGCTGCGAGAAGTGGATGGCGAAGCGGTCCTGGCGGCGCAGGTAGGCGAGCAGGCTGCCGGTCAGGGCGCCGTAGTTGACGTCGGCGCCGTTGACGATGCGCGTCGCCGCCACGACCTCGGCCGGATCGCGGCCTTCCATCAGCAACGGCGCCCACTCGCCGATCTGCTTGTGGTCCTGCGAGAACTCCATGCCGCGGTAGAGATGATGCGCGCTCATCGCGGCATGCCGCGTGCGCAGGAACTTGGCGCGATCCGAGCCGATCACGAAGCTCATGTGCGGCACGGGATGGATGAAGGCGTCGGGCGCGGGGATGGCGCCTTTGCGCACCAGGTACGACCAGAATTGCCGCGACATGTCGAACTCGACGTTGACCTCGAGGGCACGCGAGATGTCGACGCTGCCGTCCGGCCGCTGCGGCGTGTAGTTCAGCTCGCAGTTCGCGGCATGGCCGGTGCCGGCGTTGTTCCAGGCGCCCGAGCTTTCCTGCGCCTCGCCGTGCAGGCGCTCGATGATCTCGATGCGCAGGCGCGGCTGCAGCTCCTTCAGGAAGGTCGCCAGCGTCATGCTCATGATGCCGGCGCCCACCAGCACGATGTCGGCGTCGGTCGGCTCGGTCGTGTCGCTCATGGTGTCCTCGTCGAATTCATTGATCAGGGCGCGGCGGTGCGTTTGAAGGGCACGCCGACCCCGTCGGCCAGCACGATGTAGACGCGCCGCCACGGTTGCTCGTCGAGTAGCCGCCAGGTGTGGCCGCCGCCGGTCGTGTCCTCGGCCAGCAGGATGTCGCCGGGATGCAGCACGAAGCGCTGGCCGCCGCGGGTCGAGAATTCCAGGGTGCCGCTCAGGGTCACCACGAGCTGGCGGGCCGGCGCGGTGTGCCAGGCGTAGGTGCCGCCGGAGGCGGTTTCCTGCAGCGAGGCGTGCCGGGTGGCGAGGCTGCCGCTCAGCAGGTCGCCGCGCGCCCCGGCCTGCAGGTCGATCGCGCCCTCCTCGACATGCGAATTGCCGTCCTCGCCGGTCCAGATGCGCACGCACCGAATCATCCGCCGTCCCCACCCTTGCCGCCGACTGGTCGGGCGACCGTAGTCGAGCCTCCGGCAAAGGCCAAGCGCCGACCTGCCAGATCGTCTGGCCGGCCAGCTCGGGATGGCGATGCGCCTTGGCGTAGGCGATGTATTTATCGAGCAACCAGGCATTCAGCTCGTCGAGCGTCTTGAGGGTGTACGACACGAACCGGACCGCGCGAGCCGAGACGCCGCGTTGCTTCTTTAGGTTCGCGACCACAGCCGGCAGATCGAAATAGGCCACTGCCGCCCGGTGCTTCACCTCATGCACACGGGTCGGCGACGACAGCCATGCCTCGAGGTTCTCCGACCACGCCGCGGGATTCTGCGTGACCAAACCCTTCGCCTTGGCGGCACGGAACACGGCGGCCATGCGTCGCTGCAGCTTCACCGCAGTCGCGGTCTTAGTGCTCCATAGCGGGCGCAAGATCGCCAGGATATCCTCTACCGTCACGTCCCGGCACTCCTTGTGGCCGACCACCGGGCTCGCATATCGGTGAAGCGTGGACGCCCAGGCCGCAGCAGCCGCTTTTGGCCCCCAGCCCGACTTCTTGTCCTCGGTGAAGGCCGCAGCCACTTTGTCGAAGGTGTCGGCGTCCCGCGCGGCGGCCTCGGCCTCGCGCCGGGCCAGGGGGTCGATGCCGTTGG
>JAXMCN010000015.1:0-172374 GCA_046349275.1 Reyranellaceae bacterium
GCCACGATCGGCGCCACCGTGCGGCGCTGCGCGGTGTGGCGCGGCGGATCCATGCGGATGAAGTTGGGCAGCTCCTCGCCCTGCGGCTGGTCCTGGATCTGGATGCCGCCGCGGTCGGAGGCCGACGAGTAGGTCCGCGGGTCGAGCTCGACCGTCATGATGTCGGCGTAGCGCGTCACCGACCAATAGGGGCCGTACGGGCTGTCCTCGTGGCGATGCACCGGGTCCTCGCGGCGCAGCCATTCGAAGGCTGGCCGCCAGGTGTCGTCGCGGTAGAGGCGGGGATTGCTGACGTCGATCGGTCCGGTCATGGCAGCCAACCCGCCGCGATGCCCGCATGAAGTCAAGGCCTTTCCGCGGAACGGCCTCAGAAATGGCGCGTTGACAGCCTCAGGCCGGCGGCGCAAACCCTCGCGCCGCCGCCGTCATGGCGGCGTTCGACAAAATGGCCCCTGACACCACCAGCCCGTCGTCCGCTTCCGAGGTCGCCTCGTCCCCCCCGCACGCCCCTCATGGGGCCGCCGCCGGCCTGATCGTCGGCGCGCTCGGCGTGGTGTTCGGCGACATCGGCACCAGCCCGCTCTATGCGTTGCGTGAGTCGTTCCTGCACGGCGCGGGCATCCAGGTGACGCCCGAGCACGTGCTGGGGGTGCTGTCGGTGCTGTTCTGGGCGGTGACGCTCACCGTCACCATCAAGTACGTCACCCTGATCATGCGCGCCGACAACAAGGGCGAGGGCGGCGTGCTGGCCCTGGCGACCCTGGCGACGCACGGGCTGAACGGCAAGGGGCGGCGCATCCGCCGGGCCATCACCCTGCTGGCGGTGATCGGCCTGGCGCTGTTCTACGGCGACGCCATCATCACGCCCGCCGTCTCGGTGATGAGCGCCGTCGAGGGCCTGTCGGTCGCGACCCCGGCCTTCACGCCCTACGTGGTGCCGCTGGCGCTGGTCATCCTGGTCGGCCTGTTCTTCCTGCAGGCGCGCGGCACCGCCGATGTCGGCCGGCTGTTCGGCCCGGTCATGCTGGTCTGGTTCGTGGTGCTGGGCGTCCTGGGCGTCTGGCAGATCGCCAAGCATCCCGGCGTGCTGGCGGCGCTCAATCCGCTCTACGCCTGGCGGCTGATCGCCGACCAGGGCTTCGGCATCTTCTGGGCCTTCGGCTCGATCGTGCTGGCGGTCACCGGCGCCGAGGCGCTGTACGCCGACATGGGCCATTTCGGCCGCGGCCCGATCCGCGCCGGCTGGCTCGGCCTGGTGATGCCCGGGCTGCTGCTCAACTATTTCGGCCAGGGCGCGCTGATCCTCGAGGACCCCGCCGTGGTGCACCAGGTGTTCTTCGCCCTGGTGCCGCAGGACTACGTGATCGGCCTGGTCGTGCTGTCGACCCTGGCCGCGGTCATCGCGTCGCAGGCGGTGATCACCGGCGTGTTCTCGCTGACCCGCCAGGCGATCCAGCTCGGCTACCTGCCGCGCATGCAGATCCGCCACACCTCCGAGACCTCGATCGGCCAGATCTACATCCCGCGGGTCAACTGGATCCTGATGGCCGGCGTCATCGCGCTCGTGGTCGGCTTCGGCTCGTCGGGCGCGCTGGCCGGCGCCTACGGGCTGGCGGTGACCGGCGCCATGCTGGTCGACGCCGCGCTGGCCTGCACCGTCGCGATCCTGGTGTGGCGCTGGCACAAGGCGGTCGCCTGCCTGGTGTTCGGCCTGCTGGCGATCCCCGACCTCGCCTTCTTCATCGCCAACAGCCTGAAGATTCCCGAGGGCGGCTGGCTGCCGCTGCTGATCGCCAGCCTGGTCTACTTCACCATCACCACCTGGCGCACCGGCCGCGCCATGCTGGCCGCCGAGATCGCCGAGGGCACCCTGCCGCTCAAGCAGTTCCTCGAGCGCATGGAGCGCGTGCCCGACCGGGTGGCCGGCACGGCGGTGTTCCTGACCACCGACGAGACCCGCACGCCGCCGGCCCTGCTGCACAATCTCAAGCACAACAAGGTGCTGCACGAGCGGGTCATCATCCTACGGGTCGAGACCATGGACGTGCCGCGCGTGCCCGACCATCAGCGGGTCGAGTGCGAGCGGCTGGGCAAGGGCTTCCACACCGTGGTCGCCCATTACGGCTTCACCGAGCAGCCCGACGTGCCCGAGGCGCTGCGCGCCTGCCGGCCGCACGGCATCGCCTACGACGAGATGGAGACCAGCTTCTTCCTGGGCCGCGAGACCCTGGTGCAGAGCGCCCATTCGCGGCTGCACCGCTGGCAGCGCGACTGGTTCATCTCGCTGTCGCACTCGGCCTCGGCGACCAAGACCTTCTTCCGCATCCCGCCCAACCGGGCGATCGAGCTGGGCAACCAGATCCAGATCTGATCTAGAGTGCGGCCATGCCCGCCCTGCTGCTGATCCCCGGCCTGCTCAACACCGGCCGCGTCTTCCAGGCCCAGATCGAGGCCCTGTCCGACCGCGCCGACTGCCTCGTCGCCGAGCCCTGGCGCCACGACAGCATCGCCGCCATGGCCGAGGCGGCGCTGGCCGCCGCGCCGCCGCGCTTCGCGCTGGGCGGCTTCTCGATGGGCGGCTACGTCGCCTTCGAGATCCTGCGCCGGGCGCCCGAGCGGGTCGAGCGGCTGGCCCTGATCGACACCCAGGCGACGCCCGATACGCCCGAATCGACCAAGCGCCGCCGCGGCCTGCTCGAGCAGAGCCGGCTCGGCCGCTTCCACGGCGTCACCCCGACGCTGCTGCCGCAGCTCGTGCATCCGGCCAACCTCGAGCGGCTCGACGTCGTGCAGCCGATCCTCGAGATGGCCAAGGCGATCGGCGCCGACGGCTTCGTGCGCGAGCAGGAGGCGATCATGGGCCGCGCCGACAGCCGGCCGCTGCTGGTCGAGATCGAGGTGCCGACGGTGGTGATCGTCGGCCGCCAGGACCAGGTGACGCCGCTGCAACGCGCGGAGGAGATGGCGACCGACATCGCGCGCTCGCAGCTGGTGGTGATCGAGGCATGCGGCCACATGGCGCCGCTGGAGAAGCCCGCCGAGGTGACGGCGGCGCTCGGGAGATGGCTGAGCCAATGAGCACGACCACGATCTATGCCCGCGAGGAGACTCTCGGCGCCGACGAGTACATCGCCGTCGTGCGGAGCTCGGGCCTGGTGCGGCCGATCGACGATCGCAGCCGCATCGAGCAGATGCTGGCGCATGGCAACTTGATCGTGACAGCGCGCCAGGACGGCCGCCTGGTCGGGCTGGCGCGCTCGCTGACCGACTTCTGCTTCTGCTGCTACCTGTCGGACCTCGCCGTCGACAAGGCATGCCAGGGCCAGGGGATCGGCAAGCGGCTGATCGAGGAGACGCGCCTCGCCGCCGGCGGCGACCGCACCACCACCCTGCTGCTCTCGGCGCCCGGCGCGCTGACCTTCTACAAGGGCATCGCCATGCCGCAGGCCGACAACTGCTTCCTTTACCGCCGGCAACGCTGAGCGGCGCGCGCCGTTCGCCCTCCGAACCGCAGCGGAGGACGACATGGCTGGCCGAAGCGCCGTGGTCTGGATCGACATCAGCGAGGCGCGCGTCTTCGCGATCGAGGGCGACGGACCGTCAGGTCCGCCGCAGCATCACCACCGCCACGAATCCGGCCGCGTGCGCGACGACCGCGAATTCTTCGAAGCGGTGCTGGCCTCGCTGGAAACCGCCGACGCCTGGCTGCTGGCCGGCCCCGACCATACGCGGCACGATCTCGAGAAGTACCTCGACGGCCACGCCGAGGCGCTGCGCGGCAAGCTGGCCGGCGTCGAGGCGATGGCCGAGGCCAGCCCCGACGCGCTGAAGGAAGCGACGCGCCGGCTGGCGACGTGGCCGCTCAGCGCCCGGCCTGCAGCGCCTGCGCCCGCTGGTAGGCGGCCGTGAAGCCGACCAGGCTCTGCTTGAGCGGCCCGGCCACCGAATCGCTGGCCAGCGAAGCCTGCACCGACAGGGTCTGGCCGGCCAGCATCAGCTGCAGCAGGTCGCCCGACCAAGCCGGGTCGAAGGTGCAGGCGCTGGCGCCGCAGGTCGTTGTCGTCTGGTAGGGATGCCAGTCGATCTTGACCGTGGCGCTGGAGCCCATGCCGTCGGAGGCGACGGCCAGGGTGCGGCTGGTGACCGAGTAGCTGACGATCAGGAAGTTGCCGAGGAAGTTGTCCGGGCCGCCGTCGATCAGCGCCACCACCCGGCAATCCCTGCCCTGCGGCCGCGGCACGCAGTCGGCGACCCACTGGTCGGGCGGCATGTTCGAGCCCGTCATCGGCTGGGCCAGGGCCGGAGCCGAGCCGAGGGCGAGGCCGATCGCCAGGGCGATCTTCAATCGATTGATCATGTACGTTCTCCCCCTCAGGCCGCCGCCACGTCGCCGACCACGCGCACCCGCACGCGCACCGAGTTGCCCGGCAAGTAGGCGAGCGGCATGTCCTCGCTCTCGATGGTGCTCAAGGTCGCGCGGTCGGCGCCGGCGGCGACCGCGCGATCGTTGGCGATCCCCTGGGCCGCCGCCAGCGCGTCGGTCCGGCTCAGGTCCTTGAAGATCTGGTCGCACTCGCCCGAGACCTGGGCGATCGCCGCGCCGACGGCGTTGGCGCAGTCGCCGTGCTGGACGTGGATCACCTGCGACACGCCCGTGAGCTTGTCGGGGATCAGGAAGGCGCCGCCGCCGACCGCGATCAGCGGCACGTCGCCGGCCTCGGTCTTCATGCGGTCGATCGCCTCCTCGGCGAGCCGCGCCGCCTCGGTAAAGACGCGGCCGCAGGTCGCCGGGTCGAGATGCGCCACCTTGGCCCGGTCGCCCAGCGCCAGCCGGCCGGCGGCGACCGCGACGTCGGTCGTGGTGAGCTGCTGGCCGCCGAAGGCGATGCCTTCCTTGAGCAGGCGATAGCCGACCGACACCGGTCCGACCTTCAGCGGATCGAGCGAGACGTGGCTGCCGCCGCCCAGGCCGATCGACAGCAGGTCGGGCATGCGGAACAGGGTGCGCACGCCGCCGACCTTGACCACCGAGTTGGCCTCGCGCGGGAAACCGTTCTTGAGCTGGCCGACGTCGGTCGTGGTGCCGCCGACATCGACCACCATGGCGTCGCTCAGCCCCGACAGGTAGGCGGCGCCGCGCATCGAGTTGGTGGCGCCCGAGGCGAAGGAATAGACCGGCAGGCGACGCGCCTGGCTGGCCTCGGCGACGGTGCCGTCGTTCTGGGTGATAAACAGCGGCGCCTGCACGCCGGAGTCGCGGATCGCCTTCTCGAAGGCTGCGATCGTGTCGCGCGCCAGGTCGGCCAGCGCGGCGTTGAGCAGGCCGGCATTCTCGCGCTCGAGCAGGCCGATGCGGCCGAGGTCGGACGAGCAGGTGATGGCGGCGTCGGGGATGACCTTGGCGATCAGCTCGGCGGCGCGCTTCTCGTGGCCGGGATCGAGCGGCGAGAAGGTTGCCGAGATGCCGATCGCCCGGAGCCCCTTGGCCTTCATCTCCTCGGCCGCTTTGGTGATCGCCGCCTCGTCGAGCGGCATGAACAGCCGGCCGTCGTACTCGTGGCCGCCCTCGACCATCCAGACGCCGCCGCGCACCAGCTCGGCGAGATCCTCCGGCCAATCGCAGAACGGCGGCAGCGAGGCCGAGGCCGGCAGGCCGATGCGCAGCGCGCCGACCCGCGTCAGGTGCCGGCGCTGCACCACGGCGTTGATGAAGTGCGTGGTGCCGATCATCACGCCGTCGATCTTCTTGCCGGCCAGCGCGCCGGTGGCGCCCAGCGCCTTCAGCGAGTCGAGGATGCCGGTCGTGACGTCCTCGCTGGTCGGGGCCTTCACGGCGCCCGCGACCTTGCCGTCCTCGATCAGGACCGCGTCCGTGTTGGTGCCGCCAACGTCGATGCCGATTCGCCTCATGACGAAAACACGCTCCTGAACTCGAGGTCGTAGCCGAAGGCGCGCGGGCCGACATGCTCCAGCCCGCGCGGCGTGAGGAAGACAGGCGGCGGCGGCAGGGCGATCACCGTGACCCGCTGGCCGTAGCGGATGGTCTCGCTGCCGACGGCTTCGCCGGATACCGAATCGAGGACGCAGATCAGGTCGGGCGACATGGCGATCGCCTCGCCGTCGCGCCACGCCACGATCCACTCGTTCTGGAAGTTGATGGTGAAGCGACTGCCGCGCCAGTCGTCGAGCCCGTCGAAGCGCGCGATGCCGCGCAGGAATCCCTCGGTGGCGCGGCGCTCGACGTCGACCACCTTGCCCTTGTAGAGCAGCTTGCCCGGCTCGACCGCCAGGATGGCGGCGACCGGATCGTCGTGGCGGCGCTGGGCCTCGCGCACGGCGCGGCCGATGGCGATCGCCTTGGTCGTCGTGCCGTGGATGCCCCACCGCTTCACCTCGGCGCCGCTGCGCGGCGGCTGGCTGGTGGCGGCGACCGAGCCGTACTCGACGCAGATCTTGCGCACCACGCGCTCGGCCCATTTCCAGGTCGGCACCTTGTGCACGATGCTCTCGAAGCCGCGCACGTCGACCGCGGTCAGCGGACAGGGCGCGAGATCGCCGACCGCGACGGACGTCATCTGCGCCTCGGGATAGGCCCGGCCCATGGTGTCGGAATCGACCACCGGCACGCCGAGATGGGCCGCCGCCATCAACGGCCGCACGCCGTTGGCGCCGCCGATCTCCATGCCCATCAGCGCCACGAAGCGGCGGCCGAGATGGCGCTCCATCACGGTGACGGCGCGCGCCAGGGTCAGGCTGTCGGTCAGGCGCTCGGCGCCGACCAGCGGCGCGCCCATGTTGGCGACCGTGCCGACCAGGTCGTCGTCGGCCAGGTCGGCGGCGTCGATCAGCGACACGCGATGGCCGGCCTTGTACAGCGCCCGCATGTTGAGCAGCGGCAGGTACGGGTTGCCGCCGCCGCCGGTGCCCAGCACCCAGGCGCCGACCGCCAGCGATTCGATGTCGTCGGCGGTGATCTCCCGCTTGCTCACGCGCCTCTCCTCACGCAAACGCACTCCTGTAGTCGAGGTCGTAGCCGAAGGCGCGCGGCCCGACATGCGCCAGGCCCTTCTCCGACAGGAACAGCGGCGCCGGCGGCAAGGCGATCACGCTGACCCGCTGGCCGTAGCGCACCGTCTCGGTGCCGACCGCCTCGCCCGACTGCGTGTCGAGGACGCAGATCAGGTCGGGCGACATGGCGATCGCGGTCCCGTCGCGCCAGGCGACGATCCACTCGTTCTGGAAGTCGAGCCGCAGGCTCGTGCCCTTGTCGGCGTCGAGCCCGTCGAGCCGCGCGCTGCCGCGCAGGAAGCCCGCCGTGGCACGCCGCGCGACGTCGACGATCTTGCCGGTGAACAGCCGGCGACCCGGCTCGGCGGCCAGCAGCGCCGCCACCGGATCGTCGTGCCGGCTCTGCGCGGCGCGCACCGCGTCGCCCAGGGCGATGGCGCGAGTCGTCGTGCCGGCGATGCCCCACGCCTTGATTTCTGCGCCCCGGTGGGGCCTGCAGGTCGTGGCCGCCGAGCCATACTCGACGCAGACCTGCCGCCCGACGCGCTCGGCCCAGCGCCAGTCCGGCACGGCGTGCACGATGGTGTCAAGGCCGCGCGGATCGACAGCGGCCGACGGGCCGGGGGCCAGGCCGCCGACCGCCAAGGAGGTCATCTGCGCCTCGGGCCAGGCGCGCCCCATGCAGTCGGCGTCGACCACCGGCAGGCCGAGATGCGCCGCGGCGAGCAGGGGCCGCAGCCCGTTGCTGCCGCCGATCTCCATGCTCATCAGGGCGGCGAAGGGCTCGCCGAGATGCCGCGCCATGACCTCGACGGCATGCGCCGCCAGCCGGCTGTCGGCCAGGCGCTCCTGGCCGACCAATGGCGCCCCGACGCCGGCAACAATTCCCACCAGGGCCTCGTCGTCGAGATCGCCCGGCGCGATCAGCGCGACGCGCTTGCCGTCGCGATACAGCGACCGCAGGTTGAGCAGGGAGAGATACGGGCTGCCGCCGCCGCCGGTGCCGAGGATCCACGCCCCGACCGCCAGCGATTCGATGTCGTCCGGGGTGAGCGTGCGGCTCACGCAAAGACGCTCTTGAACTCGATGTCGTAGCCGAAGGCGCGTGGCCCGACATGCGCCAGGCCCTTCTCCGAGAGGAACACCGGCGGCGGCGGCAGGGCGATCACGGTGACCCGCTGGCCGTAGCGGATGGTCTCGGTGCCGACCGCCTCGCCCGACACCGAGTCGAGCACGCAGATCAGGTCGGGCGACATGGCGATCGGCGTGCCGTCGCGCCAGGCGACGATCCACTCGTTCTGGAAGTTGATCTCGAGGCTCGAGCCCTTGCAGTCGTCCGTGCCGTCGATGCGGGTACGGCCGCGCAGGAAGCCCTCGGTGGCGCGGCGCTCGACGTCGATCACCTTGCCGCGGAACAGGAGCTTGCCCGGCTCGACCGAGAGGATGGCGGCGATCGGATCCTCGTGACGGCGCTGCGCCTCGCGCACCGCGTGGCCGATGGCGATCGCCTTGGTCGTGGTGCCGTGGATGCCCCACTTCTTGACGTCGGCGCCGCTGCGCGGCGCCTTGCAGGTCGAGGCGGTCGAGCCGTACTCGACGCAGATCTTGCGGCTGACCCGCTCCATCCACTTCCAGGTCGGCACGCTCTCGACCACCGATTCCAGCCCGCGCACGTCGACCGTGGTCAGCGGGCAGGGCTTGAGGTCGCCGACCGCGACCGAGGTCATCTGCGCCTCGGGATAGGCCCGCCCCATCATGTCGGAATCGATCACCGGGCGGCCGAGATGGGCGGCGGCCATCAACGGCTGGATCGAGTTCCCGCCGCCGATCTCGAGGGCCATGATGCCCCGGAAGCGATGGCCGATATGCTCCTCCATCAGCGCCACGGCGCGGGCGATGGTGCGCGAATCGGTGAGCCGCTCCTGGCCGACCAGCGGCGCGCCCATGTTGGACACGGCCGCCACCCAGTCGTCGTCGGCGAGGTCGGCGGCATCCATCAGCTGGACGCGATGGCCCTCCCTGTAGAGGGCGCGCATGTTGAGCAGGCCGAGATAGGGACTGCCGCCGCCGCCGGTGCCCAGCACCCAGGCGCCGACCGCCAGCGATTCGATGTCGTCCAGAGAAATGTCACGCAGCGGCATTTGTTTGCCAACCCCTTGCCCCGCCCCTATGTAGCCGCGAGCCCTTTGGCTGACAAAGGTTTCGGTTACCGGGGAGAAACTCTTTCATGTCCGACTCCATCAAGCTTGCCGCCTTCTGCGGCAGCCTGCGCAACGGATCGTTCAACCGCATGGCGCTCGACGCCTTCGTCGAGCGCCTGCCGGCCGGCACGAGCTCGACCACCGTCGAGATCGGCGACTGGCCGCTGTACAATGCCGACATCCAGGCCAAGGGCTTTCCCGACAAGGTCCAGGCGGCGCAGAAGGTGATGCTCGAGGCCGACGGAATCGTGATCGTCACGCCGGAATACAACTACGGCATCTCGGGCGTCCTGAAGAACGCCATCGACTGGCTGAGCCGGCTGTCGCCGCAGCCCTTCGCCGCCAAGCCGACGGCGCTGTTCGGCGCCGCGGGCGGCATCCTCGGCACGGCGCGCGCCCAGTACCAGCTGCGCCAGACCCTGGTGTTCCTCGACGGCCGGCCGATCAACAAGCCCGAGGTGATGATCGGCCAGGCGCAGACCCGCTTCGTCGACGGCAAGCTCACCGACGAGCCGACCGGCAAGCTGCTGGCCGATCTCGGCGCCGCCCTGGTCCTGGCCTGCCGCCAGGCCCGCGCCGCCGCGTCGGTGAAGTAGCCGCAGACGCTCGCGAGGGTTCGGGGTGCGGGCAGCACGCCGACCCCGGCCCTCGGAGCGATTTTTCGATTTGTCGGAATTATCGGAAGGCCCAGGTGACCGAATTTCTGGGCACCATGCGACCCAGTTATTCCGGCGTCGCGTGACGGCAGCACGAGGTCGAACGGACGGGCACAGGGCGGCGTTCATCGCCGGGGTCTCCGGGAAGGGTGATCCCGAGACGTAGGGAATGGCCACCGCCATTCAAGTACCGCTTAAGGAAAAATCTTCACCGATCGGCCACCGCGACGAGCGGGAAGGATCTACTGGCTCTTCAGGCTGAAGATATAGGCGACCAGGTCGTCCTGATCGCGGTTGCCGAGCTGAAAGTCGGGCATGCGGCTGTGCTGGGCCGACATCGCGCCCTTCAGGAAGGCCGCGGTGACGTCCTTGCGGTTGGCCAGGGCCGGGAAAGTCGGCAAGCCGTCGGAGCGGCCGGTGTTCTGCGACTTGGCGACGACGTGGCAATTGGCGCACCAGCGCTCGGCGAGCTGCTGGCCGCGCAGGACGTCCTGGGCCTGCGCTGCGGCCGGCAGGCCGGCGGCGGTAAGGACGACGAGAACCGGAAGACTCCACTTCATGGGCGACACCATCGGCCGATCCTAGAAGCCAACCTTGATCTGGCGCAAGGCGCCCCGGTCCCGGCAAGATCGCCGGGGAGGATCGTGGGAGAGACGGCGTGATCGAGCTGCAGTCGGACTCGGTGCTGGTGCGGCCCTTCCTGGCCGCCACGGCCGGCATCCTGGTGCTGTTCGCCGGCAAGGCGATCAACGGCCGCGCCACGCTGCTGCGCGCCTGGAACATCCCGGAGCCGGTGACCGGCGGCCTGCTGTTCGCGATCGGCCTGTGGCTGATCCATCTGATCTCGGGCTTCAAGATCGTATTCGACCTCGGCGTGCGCGACGTGCTGCTGGTCTACTTCTTCACGACCATCGGCCTCGATGCCCGCCTGGCCGACCTGCGCGCCGGCGGCCGGCCGCTCGTCGTGCTGACCCTGTGTGTGGGCGCCTTCCTGCTGGCGCAGAACGCGCTGGGCGCCGGCGCCGCGAGCCTGCTCGGCCGCGACCCCGCGTTCGGCGTGCTGGCCGGCAGCGTGTCGCTGTTGGGCGGCCACGGCACGGCGATCGCCTGGGCGCCCAGCTTCGCGAGCCGACCGGGCCTCGCCAACGCCGCCGAGATCGGCGTGCTGTGCGCCACCGCCGGGCTGGTCCTGGCCAGCCTGCTGGGCGGCCCGGTGGCCCGCTTCCTGGTGCAGCGCCATCGTCTCGAGGGGCCGTCGACTCCGCCGCCGCTGGTCGGCGTGCGCTACGGCGAGGCGCAGCCGGCGATCGACTATTTCTCGGTGCTGCGCGCCGTGCTGGCGCTGCACGTCTGCGGCGCGCTGGGCGTGCTGGCGCACGACTGGCTGGCCGGTCGCGGCCTGGTGCTGCCGCTGTTCGTGCCCTGCCTGATGGTCGGAATCCTGCTGTCCAACACCCTGCCGGTGCTGGCACCGCGCCTGCCCTGGCCCAGCCGCACCCCTGCCCTGGCGCTGATCGCCGAGCTGTCGCTCGGCGTGTTCCTCGGCATGTCGCTGATGAGCCTGCAGCTGTGGACCCTGGCCGAGCTGGCCGGGCCGCTGCTGATCCTGCTGGGGCTGCAGGCGTCGCTGGCCCTGCTGTTCGCCGTCGTCGTGGTGTTCCGCGCGCTCGGCGCCGGCTACGACGCGGCGGTGATCGCCGCCGGCTTCATCGGCTTCGGACTCGGCGCGACGCCGACCGCGATGGCCAACATGACGGCGGTGACCCAGCGCCACGGCGCCGCGCCGATCGCCTTCCTGGTCGTGCCGCTGGTCGGCGCCTTCTTCATCGACCTGATGAACACCGCGGCGATCCGGCTGTTCCAGGCGCTGCTGTAGCCGCGCCGGGTGTAGCCACGCCGGACGTCACTGCGGCTCGATCTTGGCCAGCGCCACGTACTCCGCCCACTTGGCGCGCTCGGCGCGGGCATAGGCGATGCTGGCCGGCAGGTCGAGCGGCTCGACGGCGAAGCCGAAGTCGGCCAGCCGGCCCTTCATCGGCTCGGCCACGATCGCGGCGTCGACCCGGCGGTTGATCTCGAGCTTGTCGGCCTCCGGCGTCTCGGCGCGCACCGCGATGCCGAGATTGCCGGTGACCACGAAGCCGGGATAGCTCTCGGCCAGAGTCGGCAGGTCGGGGAAGCGCGGCAGCCGCTTGGCCGAGGTCACGCCGAGCGCCCGCAGGCGGCCCGAGCTGACGGCGGAATCGCCGGCCGTCGTGTCGACGAACAAGCACTGGATCTGCCCGCCGGTCAGGTCGGTCAGGGCCTGGCCGATCTGCCGATAGGGCACGCCGGTCAGCTCGATGCCGGCGCGCGCCGCCAGCAGCGCCCCCGGCACCTGCGAGGTGGCGTTGAAGTAGCCGTAGGTCAGCTCGCGCGGTTTCGCCTTGGCCGTCGCGACGAACTCGGCCACCGTCTTCCACGGCGCTTCCGGGCGCACCAGCAGGTACGAGCCGCCGGCCCCCAGCACGGCGACCAGGGTGAAGTCCTTCTCGGGATCGTACGGCAGGCTGCGGAACAGGCTGGGGTTGGCGGCGAAGGTCGAGGTGCTGGCCAGCACCAGGGTGCGGCCGTCGGCCGACGCCGCCTTGGCGGCCTGCATGCCGATGATGCCGTTGGCCCCCGGCTTGTTCTCGACGACGACCGTCTGGCCGTACTTCTCCTGCCAGAACTGGCCGAGCAGCCGGGCCGTGATGTCGCCCGAGCCGCCCGCCGCGAACGGCACCAGGATGGTGACCGTGTCGCCGGCCGCGGCGGCCAGGCGGGGCGCCGTGGCCGCCAGGGCGGCGGTGGCGGCGCCCGCGCAGAACGTCCTTCGCTTCAAGTCTTCCTCCCGCTCATTGCCCGGTGAACCGCGGCGGCCGCTTCTCGACGAAGTGGGCGACGCCCTCGCGAAAGTCGCCGCTGCCGCGCGCGGCGATCATCTCGGTCTCGGCCAGCGCGTAGGCCTCGGCCAGGCTCTGCTCCGGCACGGCCTGCAGCTGGCGCTTCATGACGGCGATGCTGCGCGGCGAGCACGACGCGCACATCTCCGCGGCGCGCGCCGTGACCTGGCGCAGGAACTCCTCGGCCGGCAGCAGGATCGCGAGGCCCATGGAAGCGGCCTCCTCGGCCGCGACCTTGCGGCCGGACATCAGCAGCTCGGCGGCGTGCAGCGGCCCGACCTGGTGGCGCAGCAGCCAGGCGACGCCGTACTCCGCCACGAAGCCGCGCCTTGCGTAAGAGGTCGTCACCACCGCGCCGGCGGCGATGAAGCGCAGGTCGCAATGCAGCGCGAGACACAGGCCGACGCCGGCGACGGCGCCGTTGATCGCGGCGATGATCGGCTTGGGGATGTCGAGCAGGTAGGCGTACTTGTCGCCGCGGATCGGCGCGGGCGGCGTCGCCGCCTCGGCGGCGGCCCCCGCGGTCACCGCCTCGAGCTTGCGCATGTCGGCGCCGGCGCAGAAGGCACGCCCGGCACCGGTCAGGACGATCGCGCCGACCTCCGGGTCGTCGGTCGCTTGCCGGGTCGCGGCGCGCAGCTCGGCCTCGAGCACGTCGGTCCAGGCATTCATGCGCTGCGGACGGTCGAAGGTGATCGTCGCCACGCGGTCCTGGACGTCGTAGCGCAGCTCGCGGAACTCCATGCTCGTGCCTTCTTCCGGATCGTGACGCCGCAGCCTTGCCGGGCGGCGGGCCGCTGGCAATTTGGCCGTTTCGGAGTCTGAAACGTCGGATGCGGTCGATGCTGGGAGACGGGCGCGGACGATCGGTCGTTGCACGTTCTGATCAGCCCGGTTTGATTCCACTATTTTATGGGGGTACATAAATTCCGTCGTACGATCCCCTGAAGAGATCCCGGGTCTTGAGGGAAGGTGAGCCAGACTTCCGGGACGCCGAGCCGATCTTCTCGACGAGGTATTGCCATGCCAAGGAAGCCCAAGCCTGGGCCGCGTGCCTGGACTGACCCGGACGACGCGCCCTCGCTGCCAGCCTCGTTCTTCGCTCATCCCGAGATTGCCGAAGGCGGCCGCGTGGTCCGGCCGGCGACCAAGGTGCTGGTCAACGACCGTCGCGGACGGCCCCGCCTCGCCAATCCCAAGCAAGCGATCAAGCTGCGCCTCGACGAGGACGTCCTGGCGCATTTCCGTGCGACAGGACCCGGCTGGCAGACGCGGATCAATGCGGCGTTGCGAAAGGCGGCGAAGCTGCGGCCGCGGAGCGAGGAGTGACGCAAGACCGCTGCCGCGCGCCGCCTCCATCGGCAACTCGTGTTCCTCTCCGCCGGACTCAGCCGACGTCGTGCGATCACGGCAGCTTGGAGAAGGCCTCGATGGCGTGGCGGCGCAGGCCCGTGGGCGGCTCGGCGCGCTGCGCGACGCGGTCCTCGACGTTCGGCAACGCGTCACGCTCCTCGAGCGAAGCGAGAGTCGGACCGAGGTCGCGCAGCAGGCCGTCATGGATGCCGTAGATCCAGCCGTGGAGCTGCAGCGGCTGGCCGCGCGCCCAGGCATTCTCGACGGTCGGGATCGAGGCGACGCGGCGGACCTGCATCTCGACGTTGACCTCGCACATGCGGTCGATGCGGGCCGTCTCGTCGGCGATCGCGTCGAACACCGCGCGCTGCCGGCGGTACAGGCTCACCACCGGCTGCAGCCAGTTGTCGACCAGGGCCGAGCGGTCGGCGCCGAGCGCGCGACGGATGCCGCCGCAGCCATAGTGGCCACAGACGATCACGTGCTCGACCCGCAGCACGTCGATCGCGAACTCGAGCACGGCCAGCAGGTTCATGTCGCTGGAGTGGGCGATGTTGGCGATGTTGCGCTGGACGAAGACCTCGCCGGGCTCGAGGCCCAGCACGTCGTTGGCCGTGACGCGGCTGTCGGAGCAGCCGATCCACAGGTAGCGCGGCGCCTGCTGCTCGGCCATGCGGACGAAGTAGGTCGGGTCGTCGCGCGTCTTCTGCTGCGCCCAGGCGACGTTGCGATCGAAAAGCTCGTCGAGAGACATGGTTCCTGCGTGGTTGGCGGTCGTGATCCGCAGGCTAGACGGCGCCGCCCGATTCGCCAATGCGCGCCGCCCGAATGCCGTGCGCCCCCTCTCCCGGCCTCTTCCCCCAATAAGGGAAGAGAACGAAGATTCGATGGTGCCTGGGTCCGGCGTCCCGTATCGAGAGAGACACGGGGAGAGGGAGACCGCCATCGCCATCACATCCGCGAGCCGCCGACGGATCATCGCCGCCGGGTTCATCGGCAACATGCTCGAGTGGTACGACTTCTCGATCTACGGCTTCTTCGCCGTGCAGATCGGCGCCGCCTTCTTCCCCGCCGAGGATCGCGTGTCGCAGGCCCTGGCGGCGTTCGGCGTCTTTGCCCTGGGTTTCATATCGCGTCCGCTGGGCTCGATCGTCCTCGGCGCGGTCGGCGATCGCCACAGCCGTGCCCGGGCGCTGACGATCTCGATCGTCGGCATGTCGATCGCCACGGTCGGCATGGGCCTGATCCCGAGCTATGCCGCGATCGGCGTCGCCGCCCCGATCCTGCTCACCCTGATGCGCTTGCTGCAGGGGCTGGCGGTCGGCGGCGAGGCCTCGATCGCCGGCGTGTTCATGATCGAGAATGCGCCGACCGGCCGGCGCGCCCTGTCCGCCGCCATCGGCGGCGTCGGCAACGGGCTCGGAATCCAGGCCGGCTCGCTCACGGCCCTGGCGATCTCCAGCCTGACGACGCCGGAGCAGCTCGCCGACTGGGGCTGGCGCCTGCCCTTCCTGCTCAGCGTCGTGGTCGGGGTGGCCGGCTTCCTGATCCGCCGCACCCTGCTCGAGCTGCCGCGACCGAACGCCGGCGAGCGGCCGTCGCCGCTGCTCGCGGCCTTCCGCGACCATCCCGGCCTGCTGTTGCGAATCGCCGCCCTGGCCACCTTCACGGCGATCGGCTTCCAGGCGGCCTTCATCTACATCGCCGACTGGCTGCAGACGGTCGATGGGATCGCGCCGCAGCACGCCTTCGCGATCAACTCGACCTCGATGCTGGCGATCACGCCGGTATCGCTGTTCTTCGGCTGGCTGTCGGATCATGTCGGGCGCCGCAATCTGCTGCTCGCCGGCGCGGCCCTCGGCATGCTGGGCGCGGTGCCGTTCTTCCTGCTGATGCAGACCGATTCGACGGCGCGCATCTATCTCGGCCAGGCCGGCTTCGTGCTGGCGATCGGCATCCAGTTCGGCGTGTTGCAGGCCCTGATGGTCGAGACCACGCCCGAGGAGATCCGCTGCACGGCGCTGGCCGTCGGCAACAACATCGCCTGGAGCCTGCTGGGCGGCCTGACGCCACTGGTTGCCACCTGGCTGGTGTTCCGGACCAGCGACGAGCTCAGCCCGGCTTTCCTGATCGCCGGCGCCGCGGCGATCACCTTCGCCGCCCTGTTGGTGACGCGCGACCGGTTCGTGAAGGAGATTCCGCCGGGGCGATGGTGAGGGCTCCTTCTTCTCATATTCCTCTCCCCCGCTAGGGGGAGAGGTAAGGAGAGGGGGTGAGGTGTGGTCTCTCTACCCCGCGTCGCCCCCTCTCCCAGCCTCTCCCCCTAACGGGGGAGAGGAGGAAGACGGGAGAGGAGGAAGAGATTGGACGTGCTCGGGACGCAGCCCCAGGCCGACCAGCCGCGCCGGCACGCGGCGCAGCAGCGGCACGGCGTCGAGCAGGCGGGCCGGCCAGGGCGGCGCGATCGGGCGCGTGCCGGCCAGGGTCGGGCCGATCATGCGATCCTGCAGGAAGACCTGGGCCGACTGGACGGCCCGCGCCGGCCACAGGCGACGGTCCTGCACGGCCTGCAGGTCGGAGTCGGTCAGGCGGCGCTCGCGCAGCGGCGCGGCCAACAGATTGGCGGCCGCCACGGCGTCCTGCACGGCGAGGTTCACGCCGACGCCGCCGATCGGCGACATGGTGTGGGCGGCGTCGCCGATGCACAGCAGGCCGGGCTTCCACCAACGCTCCAGGCGCTCGACGCCGACGGTCAGGAGCTTGAGATCGTCGACCGAGCCGAGCTCGTCGAGCCGGTCGGCGAGGAACGGCATCAGCGTCGCCAGCCGCGCCCGGAACGGCGCCAGGCCGGCCGCCTTGACCCGCTCGGCCGAGCCCTTGGCGATGACGTAGGCGCATTGCCAGTAGTCGCCGCGATCGAGCATCACCAGGATCGAGCCGGCGTCGAAGCGGCCCATGGTCTCGCCGCTGTCGCCCGCCCTGCGTGATAGTCGGAACCACAGCACGTCCATCGGCGCGCCCAGAACGCGCGGCACGAGCCCGGCGGCGGCGCGCACGATCGAATGGCGGCCGTCGGCGCCGACCACGAGATCGGCGCGGATCTCCTGCGGCCGGCCGTCGACCGTGGCGCGCACGCCGATCACGCGGCCCGACTCCTCGAGCAGGCCGGTCGCCTCGGCGTTCAGCAGCGCCCGGAAGCCGGGATAGCGCCGGCCCTGCCCGGCCAGGAAGTTCAGGAAATCCCACTGCGGCATCATCGCGATGAAGCGGCCACGGCCGGGCAGATGCGAAAAGTCGGCGACCTTCAGGCGGCGTTCGCCGAACTGGGCCGACAGTCGATCGACCTTCTGGTGCGGCAAGGCAAGGAAGGCGTCGAGCAGGCCGAGTTCGTCCATCACGTTCAGGGTCGAGGGATGCACGGTGTCGCCGCGGAAGTCGCGCAGGAAATCGCCGTGCTTCTCGAGCACGATCGCCTCGGCGCCGGCGCGAGCCAGCAGGAAGCCCAGCATCATCCCGGCCGGGCCGCCGCCGACGATGCAGCAGGCGGCCGGCCGGAGGTCGCTCACTCCAGCATCTCGCGCAGCACGCGCCCGGTCGCCGTGATGGCGAGCAGCGCCGGCACCGGCAAGGCCGGGCGGATCGCCGCCTTGGTCGCCGGCGTGTAGCTCATGCAGTCCATCGCCACGAGGTCGGGCCGCTTGGTCGCCAGCCTGCCGGCGGCGGCCGCAGCCTCGGCGGCGTCGGCGCTGGGCGCCAGCGCCTCGGCGACGATCTCGAGGCCGGGCCGCGCCCACTTGGTCGACAGCTTGCCGATCTGCTCGGCCAGCGGCACCAGCAGCCCGAGCCGGCCGCGCGGCAGCAGGCCGGTCGCGAGCCCGTTCAGCACCCGCGACGGAAACAACACGCCTTCGTCGCCCTGCATCGGCGGGAAGTCGCCGGTGCAGGCATAGACCAGCACGTCGCAGCCGGCGGCGCGCAGCCGCGCCATCGCGGCCGGGGAACGCGCGATGATCGCCTTCTTGGACAGCTTGACGTCGCGCTCGCCGCGCAGCCGCGTGTAGATCGTGTCCGGTCCGTCGACCGGCGGCAGCGCGTCGATCTCGGCGTCGCTCAGCCCGTCGTGCACGCCGTGCAGGACGACCCGCGTGCCGGGCGGCGCATGGTCGGCGAACAGGGCCGCGATGTCGTCGCGCGGCGCCTGGCCGACGGTGAGGATGCCGAGGGTGCGGGACATGGCTTCGCTCCGCTCAGTTCGCCGCGCGCACGACCTTCCCCGGCCGCGCTCCCGTCTCCACCCCCTTCTCGAAGATCGGCACGCCGCTGCACAGGGTGAGGTCGTAGCCCTCGACCGTCTGCACCAGACGGCGGCCGCCGGCCGGCAGGTCGTGCACCATCTTCGGCGCGTGCAGGGTGAGGTGGTCGAAGTCGATGACGTTGACGTCGGCCTTGAGACCGGGCTTGAGGCGGCCACGGTCGGGGAAGCCGTAGAAGTCGGCGGTGGCGCCGGTGCATTGCTGGACCACGTACTCGAGCGGCAGGCGCGGGCCGCGGCTGCGGTCGCGCACCCAGTGGGCCAGCATGGTGGTGTTGAGCGAGGCGTCGCAGATCACGCCGCAATGGGCGCCGCCGTCCGACAGGCCGAGGATGGTGTGCGGATCCTCGATCAGCTCGCGCACCACCTCGAGGTCGCCGTGCACGTAGTTGGTGACCGGGAAGTAGAGCATGCGGCCGCCGTCGCCGCCGACCAGGTAGTCGTAGGCCCAGGCGACCGGATCGACGCCGTCCTTCTGCGCCAGCGCCGCGACGCTGCGCTCGGCCGACGGCTCGTAGTCGGGCGGATCGCCCAGCGGATACATGCGGTCCCAGCGCGTCGCGATCTGGCGCGACAGCGGCGGCAGCACCTCGAGCAGGCGCGGCGAGGCCTCCTCGGCGAGGATGCGGGCGCGCAGCTCCGGCGTGCGCAGGCGGGCCAGCATCTCGGCCGGCGGCAGCTTCGCCGCTTCGGCGAAGGACTCGCGCAGCGCGAAGGGATTGAGCGAGGTGCCGAGCCCCAGGGTGAGGCCGACCGGGCGGCCGGCGACCTGGGCCCATAGCGGCAGGCCGTCAGCGCGGGCGGCGTGCACGCCGTCCATCAGCCGGCGCCAGCGCTCGGGATCGTAGGCGCGGTCGGTGAGCAGGAACCACACCGGCCGGCCGCTGTCCTTGGCGACCTGGCGCAGCCAGCGGAACTCGGCCGCCTCGTCCTCGAAATCGGACAGCATGCCGAAGGTGCCGCGGCCGGCCCGGCCCATGGCGCGGCCGATCGCGATCAGCTCCTCGTGCGCGGCGTAGCGGCCGGGCACCAGCTCGCCGGCCAGGGTCTTGTGCTGGTCGGAGCGGCTGGTCGTGAAGCCGACGGCGCCGGCGCGCAGCGCCTCCTCGACCAGGCGGGCCATCGTGGCGACGTCCTCTTCGGTCGCCGCCTCGCGGGCGATGGCGCGCTCGCCCATGACGTAGACGCGCAGCGGATGATGGGCGACCTGGGCGGCGACGTCGATCGTGCGCGGCAGCCGGCCGAGCGCGTCGAGATAGTCGGGGAAGCTCTCCCAGTCCCACTTCAGGCCTTCGCTCAGCACGATGCCCGGAATGTCCTCGACGCCCTCCATCAGCTCGATCAGGGCGCCGCGATGGGCCGGCCGCACCGGCGCGAAGCCGACGCCGCAATTGCCGAAGACGATGGTGGTGGCGCCGTGCCAGGACGACGGCGCCAGCACCGGGTCCCACGTCGCTTGGCCATCGTAGTGGGTGTGGACGTCGACCCAGCCCGGCGTCACCAGCCGGCCGTCGGCCCGGATCTCGCGCTTGCCCGGCCCGGCCTTGCCGCCGACCTGGACGAGGCGGTCGCCGTCGATCGCGACGTCGCCGGTGAAGGCAGGCGCACCGGTGCCGTCGACGATGGTGCCGCCGCGGATGACGATGTCGTGCATGGCCTGTCCCTTCCCGTTCTGCGCGTGAGCGCAGAGAGTTCCACGGATCGCGCGGGCCGGGAAGCCGGAAGTGGCGCCGGCCGACGCCGTGCCGTGCAGAACGGGTCCCTTGTCCCGCCCCGGCGACGCGGCACTATGGTTGCCGGCATCCCCGGGTCTGCCGGCGGGAGGAGCGCTGATGAAGATCGTCGATGCGCAGGTCCACATCTGGTCAAACGCCGCGCCGACCGGCCTGCATCGCAAGGTCTCGCGGCTGAGCCCCGAGGAGATGCTGGCCGAGATGGACGAGGCCGGCGTCGACGCGGCGCTGATTCATCCCCCGACCGCCTGGGATCCCGCCGCCAACGACTATGCCGTCGAGGCGGCGCGCCGCTACCCCGAGCGCTTCGCCGTGCTCGGTCAGTTCGCGCCCGACGTTCCAGAGAATCGGCGGCTGATCCGCGGCTGGCGCGACCAGCCGGGCATGAAGGGATTGCGCTGGTCGCTGCTGGCCCCCGAGCAGCAGGCCTGGCTGCGCGACGGCACGCTCGACTGGTTGTGGCCGGCGGCCGAGGCGGAAGGCCTGCCGATCGCGACGATGGGCGGGATCTTCCTGCCGGAGTTCCGCGCCATCGCCGAGCGCCATCCCGGCCTCAAGCTGATCCTCGACCATTGCGGCCTCAACCGCCATGGCCGCGACGCGTCGGCCTTCGCCCATCTCGACGAGATGCTGGCGCTTGCCCGGCTGCCCAACGTCGCGGTCAAGATGACCGGCGCGCCGCACTACTCGACCGAGCCCTACCCGTTCCGCAACATCCAGGACGGGCTGCGGCGGATCTTCGACGCCTACGGGCCGCAGCGCGTTTTCTGGGGCACCGACATCACCCGCATGCCGTGCAGCTATCGCCAGTGCGTGAACTTCTTCACCGAGGAGTTGCCGTGGCTGCACGGGCGCGACCTCGAGCTGGTGATGGGGCGCGCCCTGTGCGCCTGGATCGATTGGGACCTCGCGTTCGACGGAGACGCGCCGTGAGGCCGGCCCCGGGCGCGCCGTCGCGCCGTGGCGTGCTGGGCCTCGCCGGGCTCGCGACGGCGGCCGCCGTCGCGTCGCGGGCCGCCGCCCAGACGTGGCCAACCCGGCCGATCCGACTGGTCGTGCCGTTCGCCGCCGGCGCCGTCGCCGACATCGTCGCGCGGACCTTCGGCGAGGAGCTGGCGCGCAGTCTCGGCCAGCCGGTGGTGATCGACAACAAGCCGGGCGCCGGTGGCGTGATCGGCACCGCCGAGGCGGCGCGGGCCGCGCCCGACGGCTACACGCTGCTGCTGGCGACCCAGGGCACGATGGTGCACGACATCGGACTCTACGCCCGGCCGGGCTACGACCCCCTTGCCGACTTCGATCAGGTGGCGGCGATCGGGGCGCTGGCCAACGTGCTGGTGGTGCCGGCCGGCAGCCCTGCACGCAAGGTCGCCGACGTGCTGGCCGCGGCGCGGACGCGGCCGGGCGAGCTCACCTATTCATCGGGCGGCTCGGGCCTTACCCATCACATGGCGGCCCTGCTGTTCGAGCGCGCCACCGGCGTCCGGATGCTGCACGTGCCCTATCGCGCGACGCCGGCCGGCCTGCTGGCGGTGGTCAACGGCGAGGTGGCGCTCGGCTTCTACAACACGCCGCTGGTCCTCGGCCTGATCGCCAGCGGCAAGCTGCGGGCGCTTGCGGTGACCAGCGCGCAGCGCTCCGGCCTGCTGCCCGAGGTGCCGACCTTGCAGGAGGAAGGCGTCAAGGACTACGTCTTCAGCACCTGGACGGGCTTTGCCCTGCCCAAGGGCGCATCGCCGGGCCTGGTGACGCGCCTCAACGCCGAGTTGTTCCGCATCGCTGCCCTGCCGGCGATCAAGGCCGGCATGCTGGCGCAGGGAATCGACATGATGGCGCCGGCCCCCGCCAGCGCCGTCGACCGGTTGATCCGCGACGACCTCGCGCTATGGCTGCCGATCATCAAGGAGGCTGGCGTCTCCGCCGACTAGGCAGTCGACCTCGCGGGCGGGTCCTCAGGACGCGCGCTGCACCCCCGGCGGTTTCCAGGTGCCCTTCCCGACCGGCAGGATCGAGGGTGGCTCGGTCTTCGGCCAGTAGAGCCGCATCACCAGGTAGATCGGGCCGTCCGGCGCCGGCAGCCAGTTGCTTTCCTTGTCGGCGCCCGGCGACTTGTTCTGGATGTAGAGGGTCAGCGAGCCGTCGGCGTTCTTCTTCAGACCGGACAGCATCGGCGAATTGATCAGGTAGCGGTCGATCGGGTTCTTGATCAGGAGCTGCGTCCGGCCGTCGTACATGGTGATCGACCAGAAGGCGTTGACCGGCGGCAGCTGGCCGGCCGGGAAGGTCAGCGTGTAGGCGCTGCTGCTGCCGTCGAGCTTGCGGCCGTCGCGATCGTCGTGGGTCAGCGGATACATCGCCTCGTCGGGATCGTTGCCGTAGATGCCGGCCTTGGCGGCGGCGGCGCGCTTCAGCCAGTCGCCGTTGAAATGGGCCGCATTGCCGGGCAGGCCGCTGACCCGCCAGCCGTCGACGGCGACGCCGGCCTTGGCGACCGCCTCTTCGACCTGCTTCTCGCCGGCCCGCATGCCGAGCAGCACCTCGGCCTTGTCCTCGAGCGACAGGTCCTTGAAGGCGAAGGTCCGGCCCGGGCCGATGCCGATGCGGGCGAGCTGGGCGCGGATCGCCGCCTCGTTGGGTTGCGGCGGCGCGAACTGCAGGGCGAAGTCGAGGTATTCGAAGAAGTTCGTCTTCACCAGTTCGGTGTCGATCTTCGGGAAGGCGATGGCAGGCGCCGGCGGCGGCGCGGGCTGGTTGAGGAAGGCCGATAGCGGCCGCACGCCGTAGCCGGCCTGGACCTTCTTCACGGCGTCGATGTCGGCGGGATCGAACAGCTGGGTGCGAAAGATGACCAGCGACAGGGTCGTGCCGGAGCGGAAGACCTTCCTGATGCCGGGCGGCGTCGCGCCCTGCCAGTCGGGCGCCACAACCAGATAGTCGCCGGCCTCGCTGCCGGTCGCCCGCGAGCCTATGTAGCCGTAGTTGTAGGTGTTGCCGTCGCAGAGCTGGACCGAATAGTAGCGCTTCGGCTCGACCGCCGGCACCGAGATCACGATCGGCTCGGCGCGCAGGTCGAGCCAGGCCAGCGAATAGGGCGTGTCGCTGTTGGGCGTGACGACGGCCGTGTCCTTGTACGTGAAGACGCTGGCCTCGTTCTTGATCTGGTTGAACGGCGCCTTGAACTGGGGCGAGCCGCGGTCGACCGCGAACTCGTACATGACGGCGTAGTTCATCACGAGCGGCAGGCCGAAGACGAAGCCGGCCTCGGCGATGTCGCGCGCCTTGAAGAAGCCGGGACGGTCGGCGGCGGTCTGACCGAGCGCGGAGGCGCCGGCACCGGCGGCGAGGCTGGCCGCGGTCACGGCGGTGGAGCGCAGGAAGCGGCGCTTGGTGAGCATGGCGAAGGAACTTCCGGTACGAGGGGCATTGTCGGACGGCGACACCCTAGATCATGCTGGTGCCCGCATTTCCCATTTCACGACACATGCCGACCTCGCCGTCTCCCCGACCCGTGCCCGACGTGCTCACCCTCGCCCCGGTCGTGCCCGGCACGACGCGCGTGGCCAGCCTGGTCGGCCTGCCCGCGGTGCTGGCGCAGCGCGGCGTGGCGCTGGCGCCCCTGCTGCGCGCCGTCGGACTGCCCGCCGACCTGTTCGAGCACCCCGAGCGGCCGCTGCCGCTGGCGACGGCGATGCGCCTGCTCGACTGCGCCGCGGCGCGCGCCGAGTGCCCGCATCTCGGCCTGCTGTGCGGGCAGCGGCTCGGGCCGCAGGGGCTGGGCCTGGCCGGGCAGCTGGCGCTCAACGCAAGCGACGTCGGCAGCGGCCTGCGCGGCCTCGGCCTCAACCTGCATCTCAATGGCCACGCCTTCATGCTCACCCTGACCCGGGACGGCGACAGCGCCGAGTTCGGCGTGCGACCGCTCGGCCTGCCGGGCGACGCGACCGTCGGCATCGATCTTGGCGTCGCGGCCGCCTTCACGGTCCTGCGCCTCCTGGCCGGGCCGGGCTGGCAGCCGCAGGGCGTGGTGCTGGCGCGCCGGCCACCGGCCGGGCGCGCCGCCTATGCCCGCTTCTTCGGCGTGCCGGTGAGCTTCGACGGCGACCGCAACGGCATCGTGTTCGACGCAAGCTGGCTGGCGCGACCGGTGCACGGCGCCAGCGCGGCGCGGCGCGAGCGGCTGGAGCGGGCGCTGACCGCGCATCTGCAGCGCCATCCGCTGCCGCCGGTCGAGGCGACGCGACGGGCGCTGATCGTTTGCCTGAGCCGCGGCCGCGTCTCGGTGGCGGCCGTCGCGGCGACCCTCGGCCTGCATCCACGCACGCTCAATCGCCAGTTGCAGCGCGAAGGCACCTCGGTGGCGGCGTTGCTGAAGGAGGTGCGCCTGCGCATCGCGCGCGACCTGCTGGCCGGGACGGCGCTGCCGGTCACCGACGTCGCCGCGACCCTGCTCTACGCCAACCTCGGCGCCTTCACGCGAGCGTTCCGACAGTGGACCGGCGAAAGTCCGCGCACCTGGCGGGGACGAAATTCGACGATCGTCGCTCGGCCATAGGTCCGCCGCCCCTCCCTTCTACCCGGGCACCTCCGGCAAGGTCGCGAGCTTGCGGATGTCGACGCTCACGGCCATGCCACGATAGTCGCCGGCATCGCCGAACCAGCTGCCGTCGAGCGGCACCGCCTGGCCGGGATGACGGGCGATCGCCACCGGGATCAGGTCGAAGCCGCCCATGATGCGGTTGGTCGGGTCGAAGTTCAGCCAGCCGGCCCCGGGCAGGTAGGCCTGGACCCAGGCATGGGTGGCGCCGGCCCCTATGGCGCCCGCGGGGCCGCCGTCGCGCGCCGAGTCGTAAAGGTAGCCGCTGACGAACCGGCAGGCGACGCCCAGCCGCCGCATCGCCTCGATCATCAGCCAGGCATAGTCGCGGCAGGTGCCGGTGCGCGCCGCCAGGGTGCGATCCGGCGCCTGCGTGCCCATGGCGTCGCGCGCCTGATAGGCGAAAGTGCCGTGGATCTCGTCGACCATCGCGGTCAGCACGTCCATCGTGCCCTGGTCGTGGCGCGCCGCCAGCGACCGCGCCCAGGCGGCGACCGTGCCCGCCGGGTCCTCGGCGTGCGGCCGCAGGTAGAGGCTGAGGTCGGTCCATTCGTCCGGCGTGTGCTGCACCGGGAGCGCCTCGGCACGCGCCTCGAGCGGAAAGGATTCGGCGTCGGCGACGCCGTAGTGGATGCCGCGGAAGTCGAAGGTGAAGACGAGCTCGTCGGTGCTGCCTTCGGGCACGATCAGGGTGGTGGCGTTGCCCAGCGCGTCCATCATCCAGCGCACCTTGGCCGGCAGGCTGGTGCTCACCGTGTGGCCGAGGATGCGGCCGCGGCCGCCGGTGCGCGGCAGGAACATCGCGCGATGCGGCCCGAAAGTGACGGGCCGGGCGTAGCGATAGGTCGTGACGTGGCGGGCGGTGTAGAGGACGGCCATATCAGGGTCTGCCGGCACGCCGCGGGAGCACGAATCGGTCAGTCTTGCTCAAGGTGCGTCCTCCCCCTGTCCCCTCTTGTCACGAGGGCTTAGCCTTCCAGCGTCACCGCGTCGGCGTCGTTCCAGGCAAGGCCGACCGCGTCACCCGGCCGGCGCGGCGCGCGGCCGCCGGCATGGGTCTCGCGGGCCAGCAGGCTGCGTCCGTCCGTAGTGCGCAGCCGGTAGAGAGTCGAGCCGCCGAGATAGTTGGCGGTCTCGATCGTGCCCGCCAGGCGGCCCTCGCCGGCCGCCAGCAGGGCGATCTTCTCGGGCCGCAGGGCGCGCGCGGCGCCGCCGTCCTCCAGCACGTTGGTCTCGCCGATGAAGTCGGCGACGAAGCGGGTGCGCGGCCGCTCGTAGATCTCGCCCGGCGCGCCGACCTGCTCGACCCGGCCGCGCTTCATGACCGCGATCCGGTCGCTCATGGCCAGCGCCTCCTCCTGGTCGTGGGTCACGAACACCAAGGTGACGCCCAGCCGCTTCTGCAGCTCCTTGAGCTCGAACTGCATCTGCTGGCGCAGCTTGCGGTCGAGCGCGCCCAGCGGCTCGTCGCACAGCAGCACCGGCGGCTCGATGACCAGGGCACGGGCCAGCGCCACGCGCTGCTGCTGGCCGCCCGACAGCTGGCCGGGCTTGCGCTCCTCCAGTCCGGTGAGCGCCACCTGGGCCAGCGCCGCGGCGACCCGACGGTCGATCTCGGCCTTCGACACGCCGCGCATGCGCAGGCCGAAGGCGACGTTCTGCGCCACCGTGCGATGCGGGAATAGGGCATAGGACTGGAACACCATGCCCATGTCGCGCTGGTGCACCGCGAGGTCGGTGACGTCGCGGCCGGCGACCCGCACGCGGCCCAAATCGGGCCGCTCGAAGCCGGCGATCATGCGCAGGCTCGTGGTCTTGCCGCAGCCCGACGGGCCGAGCAGCGAGAAGAACTCGCCGGCGGCGATCTCGAGCGTGACGCCGTCGACGGCGACGACCTTGCCGTCGAAGGTCTTGCTGACCGAGTCGAGATGGATCGAGGCGGAGGTCATGCGTCTTTCGCCAACGGGATATCCCCTGGGCCGATCAGCCCTTGAGGATCTTGGTCACCCGCGCATCGATGTCCTCCTTGCGCGCGTTGTACCATTTCCAGTCGGGCTGGATCAGCGTCGCGACCTTGGCCTCGGTGGTCAGCAGCTTGTCGTGGTACTTGGGCGCCAGCTGGACCTTCTTGTTGGCCGGCGAGTACCACACGCCTTCGGCCAGCAGCTTCTGCACCTCGGGCCGCAGCATGTAGTCGACATAGGCGTAGGCCAGCGGCTTGACCTTGGAGCCGGGGGTCACGCTCAGCACCTGCTCGAGCGCCATAACGCCCTCCGACGGGCTGGCGAAGTCGACCGGCTGCTGGTTGGCGCCCTCGTAGCGATAGACGCCGGAATCGTGGATGACGCCCATCGAGACCTCGGCGGCCAGCAGCATCTTCTCCATCTGGCCGGTGAAGTCGACCAGCTTGATCGGCTTGAGATCGGCCAGCGCCTTGTAGGCGGCGTCGAGGTCCTGCAGGCCCTTGCCGTAGAGCTTGCCCAGCATCATCAGGTGGCACTGGCCGAGGCTGTTGACCGGGATGATGTAGCTGCCGCGCGCGCCGGCGAGCTTCGGGTCGGCGAGGTCCTTCCACGAGGTCGGCTTGGCGAGCCCCTTGTCGGTGCGGTAGCCGAGTCCGATGGCGCTGGTGAAGATCGCCACGCCGATGATCTTGTCGCTGGTCGCCCAGGGATAGACGTCGGCGACGTTGGGCGCCTGCTTGGCCGTCACCTTCTCCTCGACCAGGCCCTCGGTGAAGCAGTTCCACTGCTCGTTCGAGTTGGTGTGCAGCACGTCGTAGAGCGGGTCGTTCTTCGGGCTGGCCTGCAGCTTCGGCACGAACGGGAAGGCCTGGTCGGCCGACACCGTGCACTTGAACTCCTTCTCGAAGGCCGGCAGCACTGTGGCCTTCATGATGTCGCCCCACTTGCCGCCCCAGGTGGTGATCTTCAGGGTGGCGGCCTGGGCGTGCAGGATGGACGGCGCGGCGAGCGTCCCCGCGGCGGCTCCGGCGGCGAGACCGGCACCGGCCCGCATGGCGTTGCGACGTGTGATCATGGCGAACCCCCTGTTGTTCCCTGTCAGAGCTTGACGTAGGCCTTGAGCCCGATCAGCCGTTCCAGCACCAGCACGACCGACAGAGCGAGCAAGATCGAGACCATCGAGGCCGCCGCGATGGCGCCGTCGAGGTCGAACTTCATGTAGTTGAACAGCACCACCGGCAGGGTCTCGCCCTTCGGGACGACGAGGAACAGCGAGACCGGGAACTGGTCGAACGACACGATGAAGGCGAAGACACCGCCGGCGAACACGCCGGGCCGGATCAGCGGCAGGGTGACCTCGAAGAAGACGCGGACCGGGCTGGCGCCCAGGATGGCGGCCGCCTCCTCGATCCGGTGATCGAAGTTGTGCAGCACCGCCAGGGTGGTACGGATGACGTAGGGCACGGCGACCACGGTATGGGCGAGGACCAGGCCCCAGACCGGCCGGCCGACGCCGGCCAGCAGGTAGGCCTGGAACAGCGCCAGGCCGGTCAGGATGGCCGGCAGCATCAGCGGCGACATGAAGAAGGCGGTGAGCAGGCCGCGGCCCGGCAGTTTGCCGCGCGCCAGCGCCAGCGCGCAGCCGCCGCCGATCACGATCGACAGCAGCAGCACGCAGACGGCGATGCCGAGCGACAGGCGCAGCGCATTCATGAAGTCGGCGCCGGCGAAGAACTTCTCGAACCAGCGCAGGCTGACGCCGACCGGCGGGAAGGAGATGTAGGGCGTCGGGTTGAGCGCGAACACCAGCACGATGGCGATCGGCGCCAGCAGGAAGGCGAGCAGCGCGCCGTTCAAGGTCAGGTATGCCAGGCGACCGAGGTCGAGCGGCGCGCGGTTGGCGGGAACGCCGCTCATGCCAGCCCCTGCTCGCCCGACAGGCGGGCCAGGATGCGGTTGTAGGCGACGACGATCAGCAGCGACACGGCCAGCAGCACGACGCCCAGCGCGCCGGCGAAGTTGGGGTTGAAGCTGGTCCCGACCTGCTGGGCGATCAGCATCGGCAGGGTGAGCACGTCGGTGCCGCCCATCAGCGACGGCGTGACGTAGGCGCTGATCGACAGCGCGAAGACCAGCAGCGAGCCGGCCAGGATGCCGGGCAGGCTGAGCGGCAGGGTGACCTCGGCGAAGGCGCGCAGCCGGCCGGCGCCGAGGCTGCGCGCCGCCTGCTCGAGCCGCTCGTCGATGCGGCCGATCACGCCGGTCAGGGTCAGCACCATGAACGGCACGTAGATGTGGACCAGCGCCACCACGGTGCCGAACTCGTTGTACATCAGCGGCAGCGGCTTGCTGATCAGGCCCCAGTCGAGCAGCAGCGTGTTGATCACGCCCTTGTCCTGCAGGATCGTCATCCAGGCGAAGGTGCGCACCACGATGCCGGTCAGCATCGGGGCGATCACCGCCATCAGCACCAGGGCATGGCCGAGCCGCGACTGCATGCGCGCCATCCAGTGGGCCAGCGGATAGCCGATCAGCAGGGCGACGAGCGTGGTGATCAGGCCGATGCGCAGGGTCGCCCACAGCGCGTCGTGGAAGATGCCGGCGCTGTCGACGATGAAGCGCTCGTAGTGGCGCGTGGTCAGGACGGCGTTGGGGTTGGTCACCGGGTTGCCGGAATAGGCCGACATCACGACCATGACGCCGAACGGCAGCACGAAGAACAGCACGAACAGCAGCAGCGCCGGCGCCAGCAGCCAGGCGATCGCGGTCGGGCGGGAGGCGGCGGCAGCGGGCATCGGGCGTGCATGGTGGCGCAAGGCGATGCTTCGGTCCACGCCGAAGGACCGCGGCGAACCGTCGTGCTAGCGGGAAGGCCATGGCGTCCCGCGTCCCCCTCCTCCTGCTGCTCTCGGCCATCGCCTGCCTGAGCCAGTTCTACCGCGTGTCCAACGGCGTCATCGCGCCGGAGCTGGTGGGCGACCTCGGCCTCACGGCGCAGCAGCTCGGCTGGGCCGGCAGCGCCTTCTTTCTCGCCCTGTTCGCGGCCCAGGTCCCGGTCGGCATGGCGTTCGACCGCTGGGGCGCGCGACGCACGGTGGCGGCGCTGTCGCTGGTCGCGGTGGCCGGCGCGCTGCTGATCGCCCGGGCGGACGACGCCGCCGCGCTGATCGTCGGCCGCGCCGTGGTCGGCCTGGGCTGCGCCGCCTCGTTCATGGCCGTGGTGTTCCTGTGCGCCCGCTGGTTCGCGCCGGCGGCGCTGGCGACGGCCCTGGCCGGCGTGTTCGCCGCCTCCAACCTCGGCACCCTGGCGGCGGCGACGCCGCTGGCCTGGGTGGCCAGCACGGTCGGCTGGCGCGCCGGCTTCGTCGGGCTGGCCGGGCTGACCCTGGCGATCGCCCTCGCCTTCCATCTCGGGGTTCGCGACCGGCCGCCCGGCGCGGCGCCGGACACGGCGCGGCGCGAGAGCCTCGCCGAGATCGGCCGCGGCCTCTTCGAGGTCTGGACGACGCCCGGGCTCGGTCCGGTGCTCGCCATGCACTTCTTCGCCTACGCCACGATGCTGACCGTGCTCGGCGTCTGGGGCGGACCCTACCTGCATGCCGTGCACGGGCTCGACGCGCTGGCGCGCGGCAACGTGCTGCTGGCGATGGGCGTCGCGCAGATCGCCGGCATCCTGGCCTACGGGCCGATGGATCGGCTTCTCGGCTTGCGCAAGACCGTGGTGCTGAGCGGCACGGCGCTGTCGGTCGCCCTGCTGGCCGCGCTGGCGGCCTGGCCGCGGCCGCCGCTGGCCGTCGCCGTGGCGCTGCTGGTGGCGCTCTGCTTCTGCTGCGCCTTCGGCACGGTGATCGTCGCGCAGGGCCGGGCGCTGTTCCCCGACCGCCTGGCCGGACGCGGCGTGACCACGGTGAACATGGCGCAGTGCGCCGGCCTCACCGTGCTGCCGGCGCTGGTCGGCTCGATCGTCGAGGCGGGCGGCGGCGGCGACCTCGCCTACCGTCTCGCCTTCGGTGCGCTGGCGGCCGGGTTGGTCCTCGGCGCCAGCGTCTATCGACGGTCGCGCGACGGCGCTACGGCATCGCCTGCTTGAGATAGGCGACCAGGTCGGCGATCTGCGGCGCCTGCTTCAGCCCGGCGAACACCATCTTGGTGCCCGGCACCTTGGCCTTGGGGTCGCGCAGGTAGTCGGCCAGCGTCGCCTCGTCCCAGGTCAGGCCCGAGGCCTTCATGGCGTCGGAGTAGGCGAAGCCGTCCACGGTGCCGGCCTTGCGGCCGATCAGGCCGTGCAGGTTGGGGCCGACCGGCGAGGCGCCGCCGGCGTTCACGGTATGGCAGGCCCGGCATTGCTGGTTGAAGACCCGCTGGCCGCGCGCCGCGTCGGCGTCCTGCGCCGTCGCCGGCCAAGCCAGTCCCAGACCCAACAACGCCGCCAGTGCGGCACGCATCGACACAGTCATCGCTTTCCTTCCGTGCAACGGCGACCATATAGGACCGATGACCCTCGACCTGTTCCCGGCTGCGACAAACCAGCGCCTGCGCGAAGGCGCGCAGTTGCTGCGCGGCCGTGCCCTGGCCGTCGAGAGCGAGTTACTCACGGCGATCGCGGCGATCGCCGCGGCGGCGCCGTTCCGCCGCATGACGACGCCCGGCGGCTTCACGATGTCGGTGGCGATGAGCAATTGCGGCGCGGTCGGCTGGGTTACCGACCGCAGCGGCTACCGCTACGCGCCACAGGATCCCGAGACCGGCCGGCCGTGGCCGGCGATGCCGGCGGTGCTGCGGGCGCTGGCGCACGACGCCGCGGCCGAATCCGGGTTCGCGGACTTCGCGCCCGACGCCTGCCTGGTCAATCGCTACGAACCGGGCACGCGGCTCAGCCTGCACCAGGATCGCGACGAGCGGGATCATGGGCAGCCGGTGGTCTCGGTGTCGCTCGGCCTGCCGGCGACCTTCCAGTTCGGCGGCGACAGGCGCGGCGATCCGACGCTCAAGGTGCGGCTGGAGCACGGCGACGTGGTGGTGTGGGGCGGGCCGGCACGGCTCGCCTTCCATGGCGTGGCGCCGCTCAAGGACGGCGAGCATCCGCTGACCGGGCGGCTGCGCTACAATCTCACCTTCAGGAAGGCGCTGTAGCGGGGACCGCGCGCATTCTGCGCGCTCATGAGGCGCGCGTGGACACGCGCGGTCCCAGGTTCGCCCGTCCGCTACTCCGCCTTGATACCCTTGTCCTTGATCAGCTTGACCCAGCGCGCCTCCTCCTTGTCGTAGAAGGCCTTGAACTCGGCCTGGGTCGAGCTGCGGATGGCGACGCCGAGCGGCTTGAAGCGGTCGATCACCTCGGGATCGGCGGCGATCTTGGCGATCGCCTTCTGCAGGCGGTCGACGATCGCCTGCGGCGTGCCGGCCGGCACCACCATGCCCTGCCAGAAGATCGCCTCGAAGTCGGGCAGGCCGGCCGATTCGATCACCGTCGGGATGTCGGGAAAGGCCGGCGAGCGCTCGCGGCTCGAGATGGCGATCGGCCGGGTGCGGCCGGCGTCGAGCAGCGGCTTGGCCTCGAGCGAGGCCGAGAACATCATCTGGGCCTGGCCGCCCGCGACGTCCTGCCCGGCCTGGGCGCCGCCCTTGTAGGGCACGTGCGTCAGGTCGAGCACGGCCTGCGCCTTGAGCAGCTCGGCGGCGAGATGGTTGGTGGCGCCGATGCCCGAGCTCGCAATGTTGAACTTGCCCGGGTTGGCCTTCACGACCGCGATCAGCTCCTTCATGTCGTTGGCCGGGAAGCCCTTGTTGACGTGCAGGATGAACGGCGTGAACGACATCAGCGAGACCAGCTCGAAGCTCTTGTGCGGGTCGTACTGGACCGCGCCGGTGAGCGTCGGGTTGATGATCAGCGAGGTCCCGCCGGCGTAGATCGTGTAGCCGTCGGGGGCTGCCTTGGCGACGAAGTTGGACGCCACCGTGGTGGCGGCGCCGGCCCGGTTGTCGACGATCACCGGCTTGCCGAGCTCGATCGACAGCTTCTCGGCATAGACCCGCGCCACGGCGTCGTTCACGCCGCCCGGCGGATAGGGCACGACCATCGAGATCGGCTTGCTCGGCCAGTCGCCGGCGCCCTGCGCGAAGCCGGCGGCGGGCGGCAGCGCCGCGCCGATCAGCGCCGCCAGGAAGGTCGCGCGCTTCACGAGTCGCTCCGGAAGAACGGCAGGGTGATCTCCTTGGTCACCGGCTCGAAGGCGAGCCGCACGCGCTGGCCGATCCTGAGGTCGCTCTCGGCGACGCCGTGCAGCTGGGCGTTGATGCGCACGCCGGCATCCATGTCCACGAGGGCGACGATGTACGGCGTGCTGGCCTTGAAGAAGAAGTTGAACGGGTGGTGGCAGACGGTCCAGCTGTGGATCGCGCCGCCGGTCGGCGCCTCGCGGAACTCGCTCTCCATCGAGAAACAGTGCGGGCAGACCGGGCGCGGATAGTGCCGCACCTGGCCGCAGGCGCTGCAGTGCTGCAGCATCAGGCGGCCCTCGCGCAGCCCGTCCCAGTAGGCCTGGCTCTCGCGCGTCGGCGTCGGCAGCGGCCGCTCGGGCGCCGGGGGCGCGGCGGTCGTCACGGGGGCGCTCATGCCGCCCTCCGCAGGATGGCGAGCGAGCCGTCGCCCATGTCGCCGTAGCCGGTGACCAGGCCGACCTCGGCATCCTTGACCTGGGTCGGGCCGGCGCTGCGACGCAGCTGGCGGGTCAGCTCGATGACGTGGTTGAGGCCGACCACATGGCCCTGGCTGAGCAGCCCGCCATGGGTGTTGATCGGCAGCTCGCCGCCCAGCGCGATGCGGCCATCCATGACGAACGGTCCTCCCTCGCCCTTCTTGCAGAAGCCCAGCAGCTCGAGCTGGTTGATCACCGTGAAGGTGAAGCAGTCGTAGATCTCGGCGACGTCGATGTCCTGCGGGCCGACGCCGGCCATCGCCCAGGCGCGCGGCGCGGCGCGGGCCAGGCCGAACTCGAGCAGGTCGGGACGCTGGGCGATCGAGGCCGGCGACTCGGGATGGCCCTCGGCGACCCCGGCGATCGTGACCAGCGGCGCCTTGAGGTCGCGGGCGCGATCGCTGGCGCTGATGACGATCGCCGCGCCGCCGTCGCTCTCGAGGGAGCAGTCGAACAGGCGGAACGGGTCGGCGATCATGCGCGAGGCATGGTGCTCCTCGACGCTGAGCGGCTTGGTCATCACGGCATTGCCGTGCAGGATCGCGTGCTGGCGCGTCACGATCGCGACCTCGGCGAACTGTCGCGCCGTGGTGCCGTAGAGCGCCATGTGGCGACGGGCGCCCTGGGCATAGAGCTGGGCCGGCGCGAACATGCCGATCGGCGCCTCGAACTCGGCGGCCAGCGCGAACTGCGGGAACTGCTGCAGGCGCGTACTGACCCGGGCGCCGGAATAGCCGGTGCGGCCGACCGAGATCAGCACGTGGTTGCAGACGCCGGTGGCGACCGCCATGGCGGCGGTCTGGATGGCGGCGACGCAGGTCGCGCCGCCCATCGGCACGAAGACCGAGAGCTTGAGATCGGGCAGGCCGAGATTGGCGATGAAATCCTCGGCGATGCCGGCGCCGGGGAAATAGGGCACGACGCCGTCGATGTCGCGCGGGTTCAAGCCGGCGTCGGCGATGGCGGCGAGGCTGGCCTCGAGCTGCAGCGCCAGCCCGCTCTTGGTGGTGCCACGCGTGTACGCGGTCTCGCCGATGCCGCTCACGGCTGCCTTGTCGCGCAGCATATGGGTCATGCGTGTCTTTCCTCCCGTTTCCATCCTGCCCTTCCCCTCGCGAAACCGGAAGCGCTAAGGTCGCGCAGCATCCAGGGGGAAAGATGTCCAAGGAACAGGAACTGGTTTCGCTGAGCGCGGTCGAGCTGCGGCGTCGCATCGGCACCAAGGAGATTTCGCCGGTCGAGCTGCTCGACGCCTGCCTGGCGCGCATCGAGGAAATCAATCCGGCGGTCAATGCCGTCACCGCGATGTGCGTCAAGCGCGCCAAGCAGGAGGCCAAGGCGGCCGAGACGGCGGTACGGCGCGGCGAGGAGTTGCCGCTGCTGCACGGCCTGCCGACCGGGATCAAGGACCTCGAGGAAACCAAGGATCTGCTGACGACCTACGGCTCGCCGCTCTATCGCGACTTCGTGCCGACCTGGGACAACGTCATGGTCGACCGCGTGCGCGCCGCCGGCGCCGTCGTGGTCGGCAAGACCAACGTGCCGGAGTTCGGCGCCGGAGCGAACAGCCGCAACCCGGTGTGGGGCGCCACGGGCAATCCGTTCGATCCCAAGCTCAATCCCGGCGGCTCGTCGGGCGGCTCGGCGGTGGCGCTGGCGACCGACATGCTGCTGGTCTGCACCGGCTCCGACACCGGCGGCTCGCTGCGCATACCGGCGGCGATGTGCGGCGTCGTCGGCTTCCGGCCGTCGCCCGGAATGGTCGCGGTCGAGCGCCGGCCGATGGGTTGGACGCCGATCTCGGTGCTGGGGCCGATGGGCCGCACGGTGGCCGACACCTGCCTGCTGTTCGCCACCCAGGTCGGCCAGCACGACGCCGATCCGCTGAGCTTCCCGGTCGACGGCGAGGTCTTCGCCGAGCCGTGGCCGGTCGATCTCGGCTCGCTGCGCGTCGCCTGGACCGAGGATTTCGGCGGCGTGCCGGTCGAGAAGGGCATCCGCCAGACGATGCGCGCCAAGATGAAGGCGATGAAGCCCTTGTTCCGCAGCCTCGACGAGGTCGACATAGACCTCGGCGAGGCCGACCGCTGCTTCGACGTGATCCGCGCCGTCAGCTTCGTGGCGCGCTACCGCGAGGCCTACGAGACCAACCGCGAGCTGCTCGGCCCCAACATCCGCGCCAACTACGAGATCGGCGCCAACATGAGCCTGGCCGACTTCGCCTGGGCGCATGGCGAGCAGACGCGGATGTTCCGCAAGTTCCAGGAGCTCTATCGCGACTACGACCTGGTGCTCGGACCGACCGTCGGCGTGACGCCGTTCCCCTGGCAGCAGCTCTACGTCGAGGAGATGGAAGGCAAGAAGCTGCGCAACTACTACCACTGGCTGGCGCCGACCTACTGGATCACCTTGGTCACCAACCCGGCGATCGCCCTGCCGTGCGGCGTCGACCACAAGGGCATGCCGTTCGGCCTGCAGGCGATCGGCCGCTTCCGCGGCGACGGCGAGGTGCTGGGTGCCGCGCACGCCATGGAGCAGGCCTTCAAGTCGATCCCCGGCCTGGCCCGACCGCTGCCCGACCTCAAGCGCCTGCGCAAGCCCACGCCGGCGCTGAAGTCGATCGTCACCCATCCGCCGAAGCTCAACGCCAAGCCGACCAAGGCGCCGCCGCCGAGCGCGCTTTGATTCAGGTCATGTCCCTCTCCCCCGCAACGGGGGAGAGGGACATGAGAAGAAGAGGGGGAACGCCATGCGCAAGGACCAGCACGGGCTGACGCTGTCGACCGATTCCGGCACCGCCGTCGACGCCTTCGACCGCGCGACGCAGTCGTACCTGAAGTACCGCACCGACGCGGCGCGCCATCTCGCGGCGGCGCTCAAGGCCGATCCGGCCTTCGCGCTGGGCCACGTGCTGCGCGGCTACTTCGCCATGCTGTCCTACAACAAGGCCAATCTCGGCGCCGCCGCCGAGGCGCTGGCCGACGCGCGCGGCCACGCCAAGCGCACGACGACGCGCGAGGCCGCCCACACCGAGGCGCTGGCGCGCTGGGTCGACGGCGACCTCGAGCGCATGCTCGACATCTGGGAGTCGATCCTGGCCGAGCATCCGCACGACGTGATGGCCTTCCGCCTGCACCATTTCGTCGCCTTCTGGCTCGGCCGGCCGGCGACCATGCAGACCGCGGTCGAGCGCGTCTTCCCGCACTGGAGCGCCGAGCTGCCGGGCTGGGGCATGGTGCTGGCCTGCCGCTGCTTCGCGCACGAGGAGGCCGGCAACTACACCCTGGCCGAGAGCGCCGGCCGACAGGCGATCGAGGTCGATCCCGGCGACCTGTGGGCGGCGCACGCGATTGCCCACGTGCTCGAGATGCAGGGACGGCGCGGCGAGGGAATCGACTGGCTGCGACGCCTGGAGCCCAACTGGGAGGGCGCCAACAACCTCAAGCACCACCTGTTCTGGCATCGCGCGATGTTCCATCTCGAGCGCCGCGAGTTCGCCGAGGCACTGTCGCTCTACGATCACGGATTCCGCGACCTGCGCTCGGCGCTGGTGCAGGCGACGCCCGACCTCTACATCGACGTCCAGAACGCCGCCTCGATGCTATTCCGTCTGCAGCGCCAGGGCGTCGACATCGGCGACCGCTGGGACGAGTTGGCCGACAAGGCCGAGGCGCGCATCGGCGACTGCCAGTCGGCCTTCACCCTGCCGCACTGGATGATGGCGCTGGCCGCCACCGGGCGCGGCGCGGCAGCTCAGACGATGCTCGAGGCGATGCGCGCCTACGGTCGCGGCAACGGCCCCAACGAACGACTGGTCGGGCGGGTCGCGGTGCCGTTGTGCGAGGCGATCGTGGCACACGGCGAAGGTCGCGCCGCCGAGGCCCTGCAACGGCTGCGGCCGGTGGTCGGCGACCTCTACCTGCTGGGCGGCAGCCACGCGCAGCAGGACGTGCTGGAGCAGCTGTTCCTCGATGCCGCGCTGAAGGCCGGCAGCGCCGACGACGTGCGCCTGCTGCTCGAGCGGGTCAGCGGCCGGCATCCGGTGCCGCCGGCCCGTCGAATCGGCTACGCCGCGGCGGCGGGGCAATACGCGCACTGAGCGGCACGCGCATTGGGCGGCTCAAACGCCGCAGCTCGACGGCGGTTGCCGCCGAGCGCGCGATAAATAAACGCGAGGCCTGCAGGGAGGCCGCCACCTCTCCCCGCGTATGACGTTGATCGGGACATCCTTTGCAGGAGTGGACCATGACCAACGTCAAAGGGCTGATCGTCGTCGGCCTGGTCGCCGCCACGACCGCGGCCTGCGCCGATCCGTACGGCTACCAGGGCTACAATACCGGATACGCCAACACCGGCTACGGCGGCTACAACAGCGCCTACTACGGCGGCGGCCGCAGCTTTGCCGCGCCGGCCTACGTCGCCTCGCCGGGCTATGTCTCCCGGCCGGCATCGACGGCGTACTACGCGCAAGGGCCGCGTCGCTACGGCCCGAACGGCGACTACGACCGCGACGGCGTGCCCAACAAGTACGACCGCGACGCCAATGGCGACGGCGTGCCGGACCGCTTCCAGCGCTGAGGCGTGCGCCGCTACGGCGCCGGCGCGGCGCAGGCGAAGCTCGCCGCCTCGTCGGGATTGCCGCTGCCGTTGTAGCGCGCGACCTTGGGGAACGGGCAGAGCGGCCGGCTGCGCACCAGCTTGCCCTTGTCCATCTGCGTCGCGGTGATCGAGGCTGGCGCGACGCCGTTCTCGACCCAGTTGATCAGCGCCGTCATGGCGTCGAGCCGGTCGGGTCCGACGCCGCCTCGGCAATGCGACATGCCCGGCACCATGAACAGGCGGAAGAAGTCCGGCGTCGCGAGACCGTTCGCGGCGACCGCCTTCAGGTAGTAGTCGATGCCCATCAACGGCGGCAGGGCGGTGTCGGCCCAGCCGAAGTACATCAAGAGCTTGCCGCCGCGGCTGCGGAACGGTCCAAGGTTGGGATCGGTGGCGTTGAGCAGCGTGCGGGCGTCGGCGTACTTCGTGACGTCCTTGGCATAGTCGAGCTTGGCGACATCGAGCGCCGGATCCGAGCGCGGCAGGAAGTAGCGCGCAAAGCTCTCGCCGTACGACAGGTGGATCGCCTTGCCGCCGGTCGGTGGGATCAGCCACAGCGCCCAGCCGCTGTCGACCATGCCCTGGCCGGTGAACGACGCGCCCGGCCCTTCGGCGCCCGGCAACTGGCCGAAATGCGCCGGCTTGCCGTCGACTTGCAGGCCGCCGTAGATCTTCTTCAGCGCGCCGGCCTGGGCCGCCGTCAGGCAGGTCTCGCCGTCCTGGCCGGCCGGGCATTGCGCGATGTCGCGTGCCGGATCGAAGTCGCAACGACGCGGGTCGTCAATCAGCCCGTCCTTCAGGCCATCGACGGCGTCGCAGCGCGCATAGACGGCATCGGCGACCAGCTTCATCTTGGCCACGGGGACCGGCGCCTCGGCCAGCACCAACCCATTCCACAGGCTCTGCAACACGGTGTCGACGAAATTCAGGACCGGCGCGCCGGCGACGATCCCGTCGAAATCCTGCGGGAAGCGCTGGGCGCTGATCAGCCCCTGGCGGCCGCCGGTCGAGCAGCCGTCCCAGTAGGAATAGGCCGCGACCCGGCCATAGTAGGCCGCCGTCAGGCGCTTGCCCTCGACGGCCGTCAGGTGCACCGCGCGGAAGGCGTAGTCGACCCGCTTCTGGTAGCTCACCGCAAAGCTCGCCACCGGCTCGGCGGTGGCGTCGTGGCCCGTGTTGGTCTGCACCACCGCGAAGCCCTGCTTCAGGGCGTTGGCGCGGATGCCGGGTCGTGAGCCGGCCTCCGGCGCCTCGCCGGCGAAGCCGCCGTTGCCATGCATGTAGAAACGGCGGTTCCAGTCGGCCGGCAGGTTGAGCTCGAACCGGATCTCGGGCTGGATCAGGCCGGTGATCCGGCAATGCTCGGGCACGCCATCTGACGCCGGCACGAGCTTGGCCGACACGATGGTAGTCTCGATGGTGGCGAGGCCCGCGACGTCGGCGCAGCGCATCACCGGCTTGGCCGGGGCGACGCCGTACTGCACCGGCGAACTCGCGGCATCGAGGAAGCTGTAGCCGTTCTGCGCCGATGCGCCGGTGGACCCCAGCAGCGTCAGCGCGAGCCCGGCGAGGATGCCTTTCGCTGTGACCATCGTCCCTTCCCTTCCTTCTTTATCTCGTCGTCGTGCTGGCCGAGCAGCGGCGCGGCGCGGCGCACGCTGGCCGGCGTCTTCGAGAACTTCAGCGGCACGCCCAACGTCTTCTGGCGGCCGGCCTTGGCGTGCTCGACCTCGGCGACCATGCCGCGCGCCAGGACCTGCGGATCGGCGAACACCTCGTCGTGGTGCAACACGGGTCCGGCCGGGATGCCCTCGGCCTCGAGCGCGCTCATCCAGTCGGCGGTGCTGCGCTTCTTCACCTCTTCCTGCAGCAGGGCGATCAAGGTGTCGTTGTTGCGCACGCGCTCGGCGTTCGTGCGGAAGCGTGGATCGTCGGCGATCTCCGGCTTGCCGATCATGGCGCAGAGCTTGCGGAAGAAGTTCTGCTGGGCACCGCCGATCGTCAGCCAGCCATCCGAGGTCTGGAACACCTGGTAGGGCGACGAGCCGCGATGCGCCTGGCCGAGCTTCTCCGGCCGCTTGCCGTTGGCGAAGTAGTTGGCCGCCTCGTAGACGCCGAGCGACACCGTGGCCTCGAGCAACGAGGTCTCGACCCACTGGCCCTCGCCGCTGCGCTCGCGCGCCTGCAGCGCCGACAGCACGCCGATCGTCAGATAAAGGCCGGC
The DNA here is from genome assembly GCA_046349275.1 of Reyranellaceae bacterium. Lineage (GTDB taxonomy): Bacteria > Pseudomonadota > Alphaproteobacteria > Reyranellales > Reyranellaceae > Reyranella. The sequence goes on from JAXMCN010000015.1 coordinate 40,267, forward strand.
GCCGACGTCGGAGATGGCGAGCGGGATGCGGTAGGGCGGGCCGTCCTTGGGGCCGGTCACCGACATCAGGCCCGACATCGCCTGGACCATCAGGTCGAAGCCGCCGCGTCCCGAATAGGGGCCGGTCTGGCCGAAGCCCGAGATCGAGGCCAGGATCAGCCGCGGGTTGCGGGCGTGCAGCGCCTCCCAGCCGATGCCCAGGCGCTTGATCACGCCCGGCCGGAAGTTCTCCAGCACGACGTCGGCGCCGTCGACCAGGTCCCAGAAGATCAGCAGGTCGTCGGCGTCCTTGAGGTCGAGCCGGATGCCGCGCTTGTTGCGGTTCCACAGCATGAAGGGCGCCCCCTCGCCCTCCACGAAGGGCGGCGCGCCGCGGATCGAATCGCCCTGCGGGCTCTCGATCTTGATGACGTCGGCGCCGAGGTCGCCGAGCTGCATGCCGCAGAAGGGTCCCGACAGATGGGTCGTCAGGTCGAGCACCACGAGGCCATCCAGCGGACCCGGCATTTCAGTCTCCCAACACGCGCAAGGTCGCGTAGATTAGGCCGGCATGGCGGCCGCGACCAAACCTTCTCTCGACACCCTGGGTGACATTTTCCGTTTCGCCGAACGGCGCTTCCGCGCCGCGCGGCTAGCCTACGGCCACGGCACGACCAACGCGCGCGACGAGGCGGCGTTCATGGTGCTGGAAGGCCTGCGGCTGCCGATCGACCGGCTGGAGCCTTATCTCGACCTGCGGCCGACGGCGGCCGAGCGGGCGCGGCTGCTCACCCTGATCGATGCGCGGGTCGCGCTGCGCCTGCCGGCGCCCTATCTGCTGGGCGCGGCGTACATGCACGGCGTGCGCTTCCACGCCGACCGCCGCGCCTTGGTGCCGCGTTCGTTCATCGGCGACATGCTGGCCGACGGCGTGCTGCCGCTCGGCGATCCCGGCAAGGTGCGCCGGGTGCTCGACCTGTGCACCGGCTCGGGCTGCCTCGCGGTGCTGGCGGCGCTGGTCTTCCCGCGGGCGCGCATCGACGCCGCCGACCTGTCGGCGCCGGCGCTGGCGCTGGCGCGGCGCAACGTCCAGAGCCACCGCCTGGCCGACCGCATCGCGCTGCATCGCGGCGACCTGTTCGCACCGCTGGCCGGGCAGCGCTACGACCTGATCCTCAGCAACCCGCCCTATGTCGACGCGCGCGGCATGGCACGCCTGCCGCCGGAGTACCGCCAGGAGCCGAGGATGGCGCTGGCGGCCGGCGACGACGGGCTCGACCTGGTGCGCCGCATCGTGGCCGAAGCGCGGCGGCACCTGACGCCCAAGGGCGGCCTGCTGTGCGAGGTCGGACGCTGTCGGCCGCAGCTCGAGAAGGCCTTCCCGCGCCTGCCCTTCCTGTGGCTCGACACCGAACAGAGCGAAGGCGAGGTGTTCTGGCTGGAAGCGCGCGACCTGCCGGCGTGATCGGGCCTACCGGTTGGCGCGCGCCACGGCGGCGTTGAGCAGCAGGTTGGCGCCCGGCACCGAGCGCGCCAGCTCGATCGCCTCGTTGACGTTGTGGCTGATCCCGTCGGCGCAGGGCGTGAAGATCATCGCGGTCGGCGCCATGGTCGCGACGGCATAGGCGTCGTGGCCGGCCTGGCTGCGCATCTCGCGAAACGGCAGGCCGAGCTCGCGCGCCGTGGTGCGCAGGAGCTCGATGCACTCCGGCGCGAACAGCTCGGTGCCCCAGCTCCAGCCCTCGGCGACCTCGATCTCGACCCTGGCCTTGGCGGCCGCGCCGGCGATCGCCGCGTCGACCTCGGCCCGCATGGCGGCGAAACGGTCGGCGTCGATGTGGCGGAAGTCGATCGTCAACCGCACCTCCTCGGCGTAGGTGCCGGGCAGGTTGGGGAAGCTCTCGATACGCGTCGTCGTGGTGCGGCCCTCGTCGGCGGCATAGGCCAGGCCGATGTCGTTGACCGCCGCGATGACGTAGCCGGCGCCGACCAGGGCGTTGCGCCGCATCGCCATCGGCGTGCCGCCGGCATGGCCGGTATCGCCCTTGATGGTCAGCCGCAGCGCCTGGGTGCGATAGCCGCCGACCACGATGCCGATGTCGCAGCCTTCGCGGTCGAGCACCGGCGCCTGCTCGATGTGCAGCTCGAGATAAGCGTCGAAGGCGCGCGCGCCGAGCGGCGCCGGGCCGGCATAGCCGATCGCGTCGAGCGCCTGAGCGACCGTGACGCCCGAATCGTCGGTGGTCGCCAACACCGAATCGAGCGGCAGCACGCCGGCGAAGGCCATCGAGCCCATCATCGGCGGGCTGAAGCGAGCGCCCTCCTCGTTGGTCCAGCAGATCACCTCGATGCCGCGCTTGGTGACCAGGGCGCGATCGTTCAGCGTGCGCACGACCTCGAGGCCGCACAGCACGCCCAGGATCCCGTCGTAGCGGCCGCCGCAGATCTGGGTGTCGAGGTGGCTGCCGATCGCCACCGGCGGCAGGCTCGGATCGCTGCCGGCACGGCGCGCGAAGATGTTGCCCAGGCGGTCGATCTCGACCGAGCAGCCGGCCTCGCGCGCCCAGCCGACGAACAGGTCGCGCATGCGGCGGTCCTCGTCGGACAGCGCCAGGCGACGCAGCCCGGTGTCGCGGAAGCGGCCGATCTCGGCCGAGCGTTCCAGGCTGTCCCACAGGCGTTGTGCGTCGATCTCGAGGGTGTTGCTGGCCATCGTCCCGTCTCCCTGGGGTGGTGCGGGAGAGCCTACCAAATCTCGTGCCAGAGGCGTGCGACAGCGAACACAGAAAACACACAACGCAACGATGGGGAGGCCCACCCCTTTCTCTCGATCTCGGTGAACCAGGAGAACCCTCTCATGACGGCAAGTCTGCTGGCCGCGCTTGCGCTCTCGTCCCAGGCGGCGCTGCCGCCCGCAGCCGGTTCCCACGCCCTGCCCCGCAGCAGTGCGGACCCCCTGCACAACACCGTCGTCTTCGACCGCAGCCGCTTCGACAGTGTCACCGATTGCCTGAACGCCGCCGCCCGCGTGCACGTCCGGCTCGACGCCTGCGGCGGCTGAACAAGTCCAGTCCTCGAAACGCGCCGGCCATTGCCGATGGCTGGCGCGTCGCCGGCACGGCACACTCGGGGCCATGACCGAGTCCCGTCCCGACCGCCCGCTGCGTCCCGACCTCCAGAAGCTGCTGCAGGCCCGCGAAAGCCGCCTCGATGCGGCCCGCCCCAAGGCGGTGGCGCAGCAGCGCAAGCGCAATCGCTGGACGGCCCGCGAGGGCATCGCCGCGCTCACCGACCCGGACTCCTTCGTCGAGTATGGCGCCCTGGCGCGACCGGCGGTGCCGGGCATGGCGGGGGCCGCCGACGGCGTGGTGATGGGCACGGCGCAGATCGACGGCCGGCCGGTCGACCTGCTGTTCTACGACTACACGGTCTATGCCGGCACGCAGAGCGCCATCAACCACGCCAAGACGACGCGCATGTTCGAGCATGCCGAGCGCCATCGCCTGCCGGTCGTCTGCTGGCTCGACGGCGGCGGCGCGCGGCCGCACGACATGAAGGTGCAGGGCCGCGGCTCGACCCCGACCTTCGTCGTGTTCGCGCGCCTGTCGGGCCTGGTGCCGACGGTTGGCATCCTGCCCGGTCGCGCCTTTGCCGGGCACGCCAACCTGGCCGGCATGTGCGACTGCCTGATCGCCACCCGCGATTCGACTATGGGCATGGCCGGCCCGCCGCTGGTCGAGGCGGCGCTGGGCGTCAAGCTGACGCCCGAGGAGATCGGCCCGGCCGAGGTGCACGTCGCCTCCGGGGTGATCGACGTGCTGGTCGAGGACGAGGCCGAGGCGGTCGCCGCGGCGAAGAAGTACCTCGCCTTCTTTGCCGGTCCGGGCACGCCCGGCGAGCCGCCGGACACGCTCGCCCTGCGCGAGGTCGTGCCGGAGAACCCGCGGCGCGCCTACAACGTGCGCAAGGTGATCGAGGGCATCGCCGACCGCGGCAGCATCCTCGAGCTCAAGGCGGGCTACGGACGCGCCGTGGTGACGTCGCTGATCCGCATCGCCGGCCGCCCGGTCGGCGTCGTCGCCAACCAGCCGATGGTGCTGGCCGGCGCGATCGACGGCCCGGCCTCCGACAAGGCGGCGCACTTCATCCAGGTCTGCGACGCCTTCGACATCCCGATCCTGTCGCTGTGCGACACGCCCGGCCTGATGGTCGGGCCCGACGTCGAGCGCACCGGCCTGGTGCGGCGCAGCGCCCGGGTGCTGGCGGCCTTCGCCAACGCGACCGTGCCGGTGATGACCGTGGTGCTGCGCAAGGCCTACGGGCTCGGCTACTACGTGATGGGCAGCCAGCCGCTCAACCCGGCGATCCTGCTCGCCTGGCCGACCGCCGAGTATGGCGGCATGGGCCTGGAGGGCGCCGCCAACATCATCTACCGCGCCGAACTCGAGGCTGCGCCCGACCCCGAGGCACGCGCCGCCTTGCATCGCCGACTGACGGACGAGCTGAAGAACTCGAATACCGCGATCGAGGTCGCCGCGCGCTTCCTCTACGACGACGTGATCGATCCGGCCGACACGCGCGACGTCCTGGTCAAGACCCTGGCCACCCTGCCGCCGTCACCGCCGCGCGCGACGCGCAAGCGGCTGATCGAGCCGTTCTGAAGGAGCAGTGCGATGACGAACAGCAACGACGGTCACGCCTCGACGGCAGCAGCTCTCCTCGGCGGCATCTTCAAGGGCGAGCGTGATCCGGCAGCGCCCACGCCGTTCGGGCGGATCTTCAAGCCGAGCGAGGAGTGGTTGGCCAAGAGCCCCCAGGAGCCGGTCCTCGCTCCCGACCTGCCGATCGTCGATACGCATCACCACCTGTGGGACCTGCCGGGTTACCGCTATCTCCTTCCCGACCTGCTCGCGGACATTCGCTGCGGACACAATCTGGTGGCCACGGTTTTCAACGAGTGTCGCGCGATGTACCGGGCCACCGGCTCCGACGAGATGCGGCCGGTCGGCGAGGTCGAGTTCTGCGCCGGCGTCGCGGCGATGAGCGAGAGCGGGATCTATGGACCGACCCGCATCTGTGCCGGCATCGTCGGCTTTGCCGACCTGACCCTGGGCGACCGGGTCGCCAAGGTGCTGGAGGCCGAGATCGCCGTTGGCGGCGGACGCTTCCGGGGCATCCGGCACGCCGCCGGCTGGCACGACGATCCGGTCATCGGCAACAGCCACACCAACCCGGGGCCGGGCCTGTATCGGCGCGCCGACTTCCGGGCCGGGATGGCCCGGCTCGTGGAGCTCGGCCTGTCGCTCGATGCCTGGCTCTACCACACGCAGCTCGACGATCTCGTCGACCTCGCGCGCGCCTTCCCGTCGGCCAACATCATCCTGTGTCACATGGGCGGCCCGCTCGGCTACGGCCCCTATGCCGGCAAGACCGACGAGGTCTTCGCCGCCTGGAAGGCCGGCATGAAGGAGCTCGCGACCTGCCCCAACGTGTCGGTCAAGGTGGCGGGCGTGATGATGCGCCTGGCCGCCTACGACTATCTGAAGGAGCCGGTCCCGGCGTCGACCACGGTGCTCGCCCGCCAGTGGGCGCCCTTCGTGTCGACCTGCATCGAGCTGTTCGGACCGGATCGCTGCATGGCGGAGAGCAACTTCCCGGTCGACAAGATGGGCGTCACCTATGGCGGGATGTGGAACACGCTGAAGCGGATCACCGCCGGACTGTCCGCCGCCGAGAAGAACCTGTTCTTCAGCGGGACCGCGAACCGGGTCTACCGGCTGGGCCTTTCGTTGCCCGGCTGATCGCCGGCTCCTCGCGGGACGCGGCGAAGTAGCGGTCGGGCAGCTGCTGGATGGTGCGGGCGGTGTTGCGGATGTGCTGGCGCATCGCCTGCTCGGCCTGGAGGCCGGCCCCGGCGATGATGGCCGCCACCACCCGCTCGTAATCGGCGATCAGCTGCTTGCGGGCGTCGACGCCGGTGGTGGTGCGGAACTGGGCGCGCACCAGATGGACCTGGACCATCGGCAACAGCCGCATCAGCTCGCGGTTGCCCGCGATCTGCGCCAGCACCAGGTAGAACCGACCCCTCTGGCGGCCGAGCTCGAAGCTGTCCTTGGCGGCCAGCGTCTTCACGGCCGCCATGACGTGCCGCAGCATCCTCTTGTCGTCGGGCCGCGAGATCCGCTCCGCCGCCAGCCTGGCCGACAGTCCGGCCAACGTCTCGACGACCTCGAGGATGTCGTGAACGTCGCCGCGGGACAAGGCGCGAATGCTCGCTCCCCTGTGCAGGCTGACGGTGATCAGCCCTTCGGCCTCCAGGCGTTTGAACGCCTCGCGCACCGTACTGCGGCCGACGCCGAGGCGTTGCGTCAGGTCGGCCTCGACCAGCTTCTGCCCGGCCACGTACTGGCCTTCGTAGAGCCCGCGGACGATCTGCATCACGATCTGATCGGAGGTGCTGACCCTGTCCGGCGCCTTGCTGAGACTTGCCACCTGCTTCCTGCGCCCGATGTTCCTGCGAGATCGCACCGTAGAACGTCCTCCCGGACATGCCTAGCGTCGCGACCGGCGGGAGCGCCTTGCGTGTTCCCTCTGATTGTCAGAGGATATTGTCTGACAAACCAGCCTCAACCGGCAGCCGTCAGAGGGGAGAAGACGCCATGAAGCGCAGGGCCATCCTGTATTCGGCCTTTGGCGCCGCCGCGATGGCGCTGGCGACGACGGCCAGCGCCCAGCAGTGGCCGCAGCAACCCGTGAAGATCATCGTGCCCTACGTCGCCGGCGGCGCCGTCGACATGATGGCCCGCGTCCTGGCCGACCGGCTGGGCGCGCGCTGGAAGCAGCCGGTGGTGGTCGACAACAAGGCCGGCGGTTCGGAGATCGTTGCCGCCACCTTCGTCAAGGATGCGCCGCCCGATGGCACGACGCTCTTCCTCGCGACCGAGGTGGGCCTGGAGACCAATGCCTACCTGTTCTCCAAGCTGCCGTACGACCCCGCCAAGGATTTCCTGCCGATCACCCGCGTCGTCGAGGGCGCGCTGATCTACGTCGTCCGCGCCGACAGTCCGTACAAGACGCTGGCCGACCTGATCGCGCAGGCCAAGGCCAAGCCCAACACCGTGTCGTACGGCTCGAGCGGACCCGGCGGGGCCATCCATCTGGCGACGGCCTGGCTGGGCACCGTGGCCGGCGACGTCCAGTTCCTCCATGTGCCCTACAAGGGGTCGGCTCCGACGATGACCGACCTGCTGGCCGGGCAGATCGAGTTCACGGCAGCGCCGCTTTCGGTCGTCGCACCCTTCGTGGAATCCGGGAAGATGCGGGCGATCGCGGTCAGCAGCCCGGCGCGGATCGCACCGCTGCCGGACGTTCCGTCGTTCACCGAACTTGGCTACGGCAAGGCCGTCAGCCAGTTCATGCTGGCCCTGGTCGCCCCCGCGAAGACGCCAATGCCCGTCGCGACCTTCATCGCCTCCGAGGTGGCCGCCGTCGTGGCCGACAAGGCCTTCCAGGAGAAGAACGTCGATCCCTTCGGCTTCAAGATCGCCACCGAGACGCCCGAGGCGTTCAAGGCCTTTCTCGAGAAGGACCGGGACGTGCAGCGGATGCGGGTCGAGGCGGCCAAGGTGAAGCTCGACTGAGGGCGCTTGCGCTCACCTCGAGCGATCCGACACAGCCCCGAGATAAGCCCGCCGGATGAGGTCGCCGGCCCGCACCTCGGCCACCGTGCCGCCACCGATCACCGCGCCGTTCTGCAGCACCCAGGCGTGGTCGGCGATGTCGAGCGCGCGCTCGACCATCTGCTCGACCAGCAGGATCGTCGTGCCGGCGGCGCGCAGGCGCTGCAGCACCTCGAGCACCTGGTCGACGACGATCGGCGCGAGGCCGAGCGACGGCTCGTCGAGCATCATCAACCGCGGCTCGCGCATCAGCGCCTGGGCGATCGCCAGCATCTGCTGCTGGCCGCCCGACAGGATGCCGGACAGCGCCTGCGGCCGCTCGGCCAGCATCGGGAACAGCTCGTAGACGAAGTCGTAGCGCCGCCGCTCGGTCGCCTTGTCGAGCCGCGTGCCGTAGAGGCCGAGCTCGAGGTTGGCGTGCACGGTCTGGCGGCGGAACAGGCGGCGGCCCTCGGCGACGTGCAGCAGCCCGAGGTCGATGATACGGTGCGGGGCGGCGCCGGCGATCGACTGGCCGGCGAAGACGATGTCGCCGGCGGCCGGCCGCAGCAAGCCGGAGATCGCGCGCAGCAGGGTGCTCTTGCCGGCGCCGTTGCTGCCGACCAGGGCGACCAGCGCGCCCTGCGGCACCTCGAGCGTGACGCCGCGCAGCACCTCGACGTGACCGTAGCCGGCATCGAGGCCCGTCACCTGCAAGAGGGGCGCTTCCTGCATGCTCAAACTCCTCCCTGCGCGCAGCGCGGGGAGGTGGCCCGCAGGGCCGGAGGGGTCATGACTCATGACCCCTCCGCCCGCTTCGCGGACACCTCCCCAACTTCGTTGGGGAGGGATGTGACCACCTGCGTGCCCATGTAGGCGGCGATCACCTCGGCGTGCGAGAAGACCTCGGCCGGCGTGCCGGAGGCCAGCACCGTGCCGCGCTCCAGCACCGTGACGCGGCGGCAGATGCTGGCGACCAGCTCGAGATGATGCTCGACGATCACCACGGTCGTGCCCAGCCCGGCGATGGCGCGCACCAGGTCGCCCAGGCGATCGAGCTCGGCCAAGGACAGGCCGGCAGCCGGCTCGTCGAGCAGCAGCAGGCGCGGCCGGCCGACCAGGGCGCGGGCGATCTCGGCCAGGCGCTGCTGGCCGTGCGGCAGCTCGCCGGCCGGTTCCATGGCGCGCTCGGCGAGGCCGACGAAGCGCAGGTAGCGCAAGGCGTCGCTCAGCGAGGTCATCTGCTCGCGGCGGGCCGACGGCAGGCGGAGTGCGGCGGCGGCGGCGCCCTGCCGCTCGGCCGGGAAAGCACCCAGCAGCACGTTGTCGAGGACGCTGAGGTCGGGCATCAGGCGCGGCGTCTGGAAGGTGCGGCCGACACCGGCGCGGGCGATGCGGTGCGAGGCCTGGCCGACCACCGAGCTGCCGTCGACCTCGATCTTGCCGCCGTCGACCGGATAGAAGCCCGAGATCATGTTGAGCAGGGTCGTCTTGCCCGAGCCGTTGGGACCGACGATGGCGTGGGTCTCGCCGGCCGACACGTCGAGGCTCACGCCGGCGAGCGCGGCGACGCCGCCGAAGCGCTTGTGCAAGTCGCGCACGGCGAGCGCCACCCCGGGTACCGGCTGCACAGGCGCCTCGCGCGCCGGCAATGTCGGCAGCGGCGGCACGTTCGACAGGCCGAGGCGGGCACGCAGGCGCTTCCAGGCCGCGGCTGCCGCCCCGAACAGGCCGTGCGGCGCATAGAGCATCAGGGCGAGCAGCGCCACGCCGTAGATCAGCATGCGCCAGCTCTGCAGCGCGGCGAGCAGCTCCGGCACCAGGAAAAACACCACGGCGCCGACCACCGGTCCCCACAGCTGGCCGGCGCCGCCCAGCACCACCATCAGCAGGAAGAAGATCGAGAACTCGGCGGTGAAGTCGTCGGGCGTGACCACCGTCTTCTGGACCGCGAACAGCGCGCCGGCGAGGCCGGCCAGCGCGGCGCTGGCCACGAAGGCCAGCATCTTGATCCGCACCAGCGAGACGCCGCTGGCCGTCGCCGCCACCGGATTGTCGCGCACCGCGACCAGGGCGCGGCCGAAGCGCGAGCGCAGCAGGTTGGCGACGCCGACCAGCGCCAGCACGACCAGGCTGAGCGCCAGCCAGTAGAGCTCGGCCGAGCCCAGCGCGTGGCCCAGCAGCGCCGGCTTGGGGATGCCGACGACGCCGGCGAAGCCATGCGTCAGCCCACGCCATTCGGTCAGCAGCCCTTCCAGCACCTCGGCGAAGCCGAGCGTGATCAGCGCGAAGTACCAGGTCGAGAGCCGGAAGGCCGGCAGCGCCATGACCGCGCCGACCGCCGAGGCGGCGACCATCGCGACCAGCGCCGCCGGCCAGAACGACCAGTGATGGTCGACCGTCAGCAGCGCCACGGCATAGGCACCGATCGCCACCAGCGCGCCATGGCCCAGCGAGACCTGGCCGCCATAGCCGTTCAGCAGGTTGAGGCCGATCGCCACCAGGACGTAGACCGCGAGCTGGGTGGCGACGAACAGCCGGTACTCGGTGCCCGCGAGCAGCGGCGCGGCATAAAGCAGGAGCGCCAGCACCCCCAGCAGCACCGGCCGCGTGCGCGGCGAGTCGAGGACCGAGCGCAGCGTGTCCCGCATGCGATCAGACCGAGCGCGCCTCGGGCCGGCCGAACAGGCCGTGCGGCCGCACCAGCAGGATCGCCAGGGTGACGGCGAAGGTCGCCGCAAGCTGGTAGCCCGGCGACAGCAGGGCGGCGGCCAGCGCCTCGGCCAGGCCGATGACGTACCCGGCGATCAACGCGCCGCGATTGTTGCCGATGCCGCCGACTGCCGCGGCGGCGAAGCCCTTGAGCAGCAGCGCCGGCCCCAGCCCGGTCGAGGCGTAGAGCAGCGGCGCGGCGAGCACGCCGGTCAGCGCCGCGACGCCGCCGCCGAGGAAAAACGACCAGCCGGCCAGGCGATCGGGATCGATGCCGCGCAGCAGGGCGGCGTCGCGATCCTCGGCCACGGCCAGCACGGCCTTGCCGGCGCGCGTGCCGTAGAAGGCCTCGACGCCGAGCACCAGCAGCACGGTCACGACGACGAGGGCGATCTGGTAGGAGCTGACATTGGCGCCGAGCAGCTCGACCGTGTCGGTGCTGAACGGCGCCGGCGGCCGCACCGCGATCGGGTCGGGGCCCCAGATCAGGCCGACGACGTTGGCGAAGATCATCGACACGGCAAGCGTGGTGATCACCCAGCCATGCCCGGTCGCCGAGCGCCGCAGCACCGGGGCGACGGCAATCCGCTGCTCGACGAAGGCCAGCAGCCCGACCCCGAGCATCGCCAGCACGGCGCCGACGATCCAGGGCAGGCCGGCCATGGTCATCAGGGTGGCGCCGAGCATGGCGCCCAGCATGACGAGGTCGCCCTGCGCGAAGTTGAAGACGTTGGTCGGACGATAGAGGATGTTGAATCCCATCGCCACCAGCGCATAGAGGCTGCCGGCCGTCAGCCCGCCGACGACCAGGTCGAGGTCCATCGTCCTACTTCGCGAGCTCGCGGAAGATGCCCATCGCCTTGGGGTCCTTGCCGGACGCCACCGAGGCCAGCGCGATGTCGTCGATGCCGATCGCGGTGTGGTTCTCGGGCGTGAAGTTCAACGTGCCGAGCAGGCCCTGGTAGCCCTTCACGCTGTCGAGCGCGCGCTTGACCTTCTCCGGCTCGAAGCTTTTCTCGCCCTCTATCACCATCTTCAGCACGTGCAGGAAGTCGTAGTACGGGCTGTTGGCGATCGGCACGCCGGAGCCCTTGCCGTCGGGGAAGGCGGCGACCTTCTTGGCGAACTCCATCTGGCGCGGGCCGGGGGTCTTGCCGTCGCTCCACATCAGCGAGCGGTACATGGTGCCGTAGACGTGGGTCAGCGCCTCGGCCGGCACGAGGTCGAACAGCGCGTCGAGGAACAGGCCGTTGTGGCCGGTGATCGGCGGGAACCACTTCTGGGCGTTCATGGCGTTGAAGGCCATCGCCGCGTTGGGAATGTTGGCGATCCAGGCAATCATGCCGTCGATCCCGGCCTTGCGCAGGTTGCCGACGTAGGTGTTGAGGTCGGGCGCGTTGAGCGGATAGACCTCGACCTTGACCGGCTCCAGCCCGAGCTTCTTGAGGGTGGCGCGCGAGGCGGCGGTCGCCTGCTCGCCGAACGCGGTGTTCTCCTGGAGGATGCCGATCTTCTTCAGCTTCATGTTCTCGACCAGGTAGCGGGCAGCGATCTCGCCTTGCTGGTTGGTGTTGAACGTGCACTGGTAGTGGTACGGGTACTTGGTGCCGTCGCCGACCTCGGCGCCGTTGGCGTAGGTCGCCTGGATGATCTTGGCCGGCGTCGTGGTGGCGAGCGACGACAGCGCCTGCGAGCTGCCGGTCGGGCCGCAGATGAAGTTGACGCCGGCGCCTTGCAGCTTCTTGACGACCGCCGGCTCCTTGGCCGGTGAGGCTTCGTCGTCCTCCTCGACCCGGTTGATCGGCCGCCCGAGAATACCGCCGGCGGCGTTGATCTCGTCGATCGCGATCAGGCCGCCGATGTAGAGGATCGAGAAGGACGAGGCGAGCCGGCCTGTGGTCGGCCGCACCCAGCCGATGTCGAACTTCTGCTGGGCGCTCGCGCGGCCCGCCCAGCCGAGGCTCGTGGCGCCCAGCAAGCCGGCACCGAGCCCCCGCGCGGTGCGCAGGAAGTCGCGTCGATCGATGCTGCCGTCGTGGCGCAATCCGAACGGCGGAGTCTTGGCCTTGGTCATGGTGTCCTCGCCTATGCGTCGCCAGCTTTTGGCGTATTGTTCGTTCTCGAAGCTTGGTCCGACGATACAACGATACGGGCAGCGCGAAAGGGAGAAAGTCGACGATGTCACCGCGCCGGTTCGACCCGCGAATTCCCGATGCCGATCGCTGCGTGCTGCGCCCGCTGCTCGAGCGGCTCGCCGCGGCCCATCCCGACAAGCCGTTCGCCCGTTTCGCGGACGGCAGCCAGTGGACCTACGACGAGACCCTGGCGGTCACCCGGCGCACCGCCGCCGGCCTGCAGGCGCTGGGCGTCGCGGCCGGCGACAAGGTGCTGTCGTGGCTGCCCAACGGTCCCGACGCGATCCGCGTCTGGTTCGCGCTGAACTATCTCGGCGCGGTCTACGTGCCGATCAACCTCGCCTATCGCGGCGGCCTGCTGGCGCATGTCGTGGCCAACTCGGAGGCCAAGCTGATCGTCGGCCATGGCGACCTGCTCGGCCGGCTGGCCGACGTCGAGCGCGCCGCCGTGACGCGCGCCGTGGCGATCGGCGGCGCGATGCCCGTTGTTCCCGGCATCGAGCTCCATCCCGCGGCGGCGCTGGCGCCGGCCACGATTCCCGACCTGCCGGCACCGCCGATCGCGCCGTGGGACATGCAGAGCATCATCTACACCTCGGGCACCACCGGGCCGTCGAAGGGCGTGATGTCGTCATACCTGCAGCTCTTCACCATGGGGACCGAATCATTCCCCTTCCTCGGCGCCGACGACCGGCTGATGATCAACCTGCCGCTGTTCCATGTCGGTGGCACGGCCGGCGTCTACGCCATGCTGGCGCTGGGCGGCTCGATCTCGGTGGTCGAGGCGTTCGACACCGCCTCGTTCTGGCGCGTCGTCACCGAGACCGGCACGACCTGCTGCGTGCTGCTCGGCGTCATGGCGACCTTCCTGGTCAAGCAGCCGCCCGGCCCGCAGGATCGCGCGCACACGCTCACGAGCGCCATCATGGTGCCGTTGTGCGAGGACGCGGCAGCCTTCTCGCAGCGCTTCGGCTGCGACATCTACACCGTCTTCAACATGACCGAGGTATCGACGCCGCTGCGCTCCGGCCGCAACCCGGCGCCGCTCGCGACCTGCGGCCGGCCGCGGCCCGGCGTCGAGGCACGCGTGGTCGACGAGCACGATTGCGAGGTGGCGCCTGGCGAGGTCGGCGAGCTGATCGTGCGCACCGACCGGCCGTGGGCGATGAACCACGGCTACTACCGCAACCCCGAGGCCACGGCGCGCGCGTGGCGCAACGGCTGGTTCCACACCGGCGACGCCTTCCGCGTCGGCGAGGACGGGCAGTTCTTCTTCGTCGACCGCATCAAGGACGCGATCCGGCGGCGCGGCGAGAACATCTCCTCGTTCGAGGTCGAGACCGAGCTGTGCGCCCATCCCGCCGTCAAGGAGGCGGCCGCGGTGGCGGTGGCCAGCGAGTTCGCCGAGGAGGAAGTGCTCGCCGTGGTGTCGCTGGTCGAGGGTGCGAGCCTCGATCCGGCCGAGCTGATCGCCTTCCTGACGCCGCGCATGGCGCACTTCATGGTGCCGCGCTACGTGCGTATCGTCGACACCTTGCCCAAGACGCCGACACAGAAGGTCCAGAAGCACGTGCTGCGCAGCGAGGGCGTGACCAGCGGCACCTGGGACCGCGAGGCCGCCGGCCTGCGCCTGCGTCGCGAGCGCCTGTCGGCCTGATCGCGCAGACCCGTCACAGGCGGCCGGGCAGCACCTTCGCCAGGGCGCCCCTGAGCTCGTCGCGACCGAACGGCTTCTGGAGCACCGGCACGCCGTCGTAGGCGACGCCCAGGATCTTCCGGCCGTAGCCGGTGGCGAACAGGAAGGGCAGGCCACGCACCCGCAGGGCGTCGGCGACGGGAAGGCTCTGCCGGCCGTTGAGGTTGACGTCGAGCACCGCGACGTCGAGATCGTCGGCCTGCGCGCGCCGCAGCGCATCGTCGAGCGTGCCCGACAGGGCGACGACCTCACAGCCGAGCTCGCGCAGCATGTCCTCGATCAGCATGGCCACCAGGACCTCGTCCTCGACCACGAGGACCCGCAAGGGTGCGGCGCCGGTCATGATCGAGACCCGCGGATGGCGTCGGCCGGGGCATCGACGGTGCATTCGACGCCCTGCGCCCGGAAGTCGAGCCGGACATTCCCCTCGAGCTCGACGGCCAGCCCGCGCTCGAGCAGGCGCCTCCCGAAGCCGGACCGGGAGGGTGGTGCCACGGGCGGGCCGCCGCTCTCGGTCCACGTCAGGCGGAAGCGGTCCGCATCGAGCCGCCAGCACACGCTCACCCGGCCGCCGGACGACGACAGCGCCCCATGCTGGCGGGCATTGGCGGCCAGCTCGTGCAGCGACATCGACAGGATGACCGCGCTCTTGGGCAGCACGCGGACATCCTCGCCGTCGACCAGCACCCGCTCGCCGTCGGGCCCGACCCGCAGCGCCTCGCGCACGACGTCGCGCAGCTGCGTGCCCTGCCAGGCGTTGTCGCGCAGCAGGCCGTGCACCGCGCTGAGGGTCATCAGCCGCTGCTCGAAGGCTTGCCGGGCTGTCGGGGCGACGTCCTTCAGGGTCAGACGGGCGATCGACTGGACGACCGCCAGCGTGTTCTTCACGCGGTGATCGAGCTCGTGCAGCATCAGCTTGAGGTGATCCTCGTAGCGATGACGCTCGGTGACGTCGGCGATGGCGCAGACGGCGCCGGCCGGTCCGTCATCGGTCGCCCGCAGCGCGGCGGCGCGCATCAGCAGCGTCCGGCGCTCGCCGTCGTCGAAGGCGAGCTCGACGACCTCGCTGGCCTCCGCCTCGCCGCGCAGGACCCGCTGCAGCGGCAGCGCCTCGGCGGCGATCGGCTGGCCGTCGCGCAGGAAGCGATGGTCCGGCCAGCGATGCCATCCCTCGTCCGCCTCGCCGGAAAGACGCAGCAGATCGACCGCCCGGCGATTGGCGACGATGTCGTGGGCGTTGCGATCGCGGGTGAACAGGACGGCGGTCGGCACGGTCTGCAGCACCGCCTCGAGCTCGGCAGTGCGTCGGCGCAGGGCCTCCTCCGCCGCCGCGCGTTGCCGCTCGGCACGCCGGCGATCCGTGACGTCGTGGAAGATCACGCCAAGACCCTCGCCGAGCGGGAACACGTGGTAGGAGACCCAGCGCGCACCGATCATCGACTGCACCTCGCCGCGCACCGGCCGGCGACGGGCCATGGCGTCGACCAGGATGCGGCCGCGCTCGGCGTCGGCGTCCTGCGGGAAGGCGTCCCACAGGCGACGGCCCAGCATCTCCTCGGGCGGCCGCCCGAAGTGCCTGGCCGCCTCGCCGTTGTAGAGGACGATCCGCCACGCGCCATCGACCGCGTAGAAGGGCTGCCCGAGCCCCTCGACGATCGTCTCGAGAGCCTTCGCGGGATCCAGCCTGCCTACCATGGCGCGGAGATTACCGGCCTCCTTCCGGCTGGCAAGGACGCTCATGCGATCGTGAGAAGGCTGCTTTTGACAAGTTCTGAAACAACACTCATCTTGGCTCGGCAACGCGGAGGAAGCGGTGGAACCCAGGCAGGCAACAGCGGCGGTGATCGGCGCCGGCGACTTCATCGGCGGGGCGATCGCGCGTCGCTTCGCGGCGGAGGGCTTCCATGTCTTCGCCGGCCGCCGCGACGGCGCCAAGCTCGCGCCGCTGGTCGCCGAGATCGAGGGGGCTGGCGGCCGCATCTCCGCCCGCTCGCTCGACGCCCGCAAGGAGGACGAGGTCACCGCCTTCCTGCAGGCCGCCGACGCCGAGGCGCCGCTCGAGGTCTGCATCTTCAATATCGGCGCCAACGTGAATTTCCCGTTCACAGAGACCACCGAGCGGGTGTTCCGGAAGGTCTGGGAGATGGCCTGCTATTCCGGGTTCCTGGCCGGCCGCGAGGCCGCCCGCCTGATGCTGGCGCACGGCCGCGGCTCGCTGTTCTTCACCGGCGCGACCGCCAGCCTGCGCGGCGGCCAGGGCTACGCCGCCTTCGCCGCCGCCAAGGCCGGCCTGCGCGCGCTGGCGCAGTCGGCGGCCCGCGAGCTCGGGCCGCAAAACATCCATGTCGCCCATCTGGTGATCGACGCCGGGGTCGACACCGCCTGGGTGCGCGAGCGCCTCAAGGCGCGCGAGGGCGAGGCGGCGCTTGCCGAGTTGCCGCCCGACCGGCTGATGCGGCCGCAGGCGGTGGCCGACACCTACTGGATGCTGCACCAGCAGCCGCGCGACGCCTGGACCTTCGAGCTCGAGATCCGTCCATTCGGGGAGAAGTGGTAACCATGCCCAAGGTTGAGTTCCTGTTCGATTTCGGCAGTCCCAACGCCTACCTCTGCCACCTGGTGATTCCCGCCCTCGAGCAGCGCCAGGGAATCAAGGTCGACTACGTGCCGATCCTGCTGGGCGGCCTCTTCAAGATGACCAACAATCGCTCGCCGATGGAAGCCTTCGCCGGCATCCGCAACAAGCTCGACTACGAGCGGCTGGAGACCGAGCGTTTCCTGCGCCGGCACGGGATCACCCGCTACCAGCGCAACCCGCACTTCCCGGTCAATACGCTCACCCTGATGCGCGGCGCCTATGCCGCGCGCCGGCTCGGCCTGTTCGAGCGCTACGTCGACGAGGTCTACCGCCACATGTGGGCCGAACCGAAGAAGATGGACGACCCTGCTGTTCTGCATGCCGCTCTGGTCGAGTCGGGCCTGCCGGCCGACCAACTGCTGGCGCTGACCCAGGATGCCGAGGTCAAGCAGGCGCTGCTCGACGAGACGGCGCGCTCGGTCGAGCGTGGCGCCTTCGGCTCGCCGACCTTCTTCGTCGACGGTGAGATCTGGTTCGGCAAGGACCGCCTGCCCGAGGTCGAGCAGGCGATCGCCAAGGCGCGGGGCGCGGGCTGACCGGCGATGCGCTGGGGGGCTCTGGAGGACGAGGCCTGCTCGGTGGCCCGCACGGTCGGCGTGATCGGCGACCGCTGGACCCTGCTGATCCTGCGCGACTGCTTCCTGCGCGTGCGCCGCTTCGAGGACTTCCAGGCCCGGCTCGGCGTGACCCGCCCGATCCTGGCCAGCCGCCTGCGCAAGCTGGTGGCGGAGGGCGTGCTGAGCAAGGCGCCCTACCGCGACAAGCCGGTTCGCCTGGAATACCGGTTGACGCAGAAGGGGCTCGATCTCTATCCGGTGCTGATGGCGCTGGTTCACTGGGGTGACGTGCACAAGGCCGGACGCAAGGGCCGGCCGCTGCTGCATCAGCACCTGTGCTGCGGCCGGACGTTCGACCCGCTGACGGTCTGCTCGTCCTGCCGGGTGCCGCTCGATCCGCGCCAGGTCCGCGTGCAGCGCGGGCCGGGCGCCGAGGAGCCGCACAACCTGCCGGCCGGCGACGCCGCCGCGACGCCGGCCGCGCGTCGCCGCGGCGGGCCACGCGCTTCGACAGCCACACGACGACGGGAGGCATCATGAAGACCAAGATCACCGAGCTGCTGGGGATCGAGCATCCGATCATCCAGGGCGGCATGCACTATGTCGGCCTCGCAGAGCTGGCCGCCGCGGTCTCCGAGGCCGGCGGACTCGGGATCATCACCGGCCTGACGCAGCGCACGCCGCAGGACCTCGCCAACGAGATCCGGCGCTGCCGCGAGATGACCAGCAAGCCGTTCGGCGTCAACCTCACCTTCCTGCCCTCGGTGACGCCGCCCGACTATCCCGGGTACATCAAGGCGATCATCGACGGCGGCGTGAAGGTCGTCGAGACGGCCGGCAACAACCCGCAGAAGTGGATGCCGACGCTCAAGGAAGCCGGCATCAAGGTCATCCACAAGTGCACCTCGGTGCGCCATTCGCTGAAGGCCCAGTCGATCGGCTGCGACGCGATCAGCGTCGACGGCTTCGAATGCGGCGGCCATCCCGGCGAGGACGACGTGCCGAACTTCATCCTGCTGCCGCGCGCCGCCGAGGAGCTCAAGATCCCGTTCGTCGCCTCGGGCGGCATGGCCGACGGCCGCTCGCTGGTCGCCGCCCTGTCGCTGGGCGCCGACGGCATGAACATGGGCACCCGCTTCATGGCGACCAAGGAAGCGCCGATCCACGACAACGTGAAGCAGGCGCTGCTCGCCGCCAGCGAGCTCGACACGCGGCTGGTCATGCGGCCGCTGCGCAACACCGAGCGCGTGCTGCGCAACGAGGCCGTCGACCGGCTGATCGAAAAGGAGAAGGCGCTGGGCAGCGCCATCAAGTTCGAGGACATCCTGCCCGAGGTCGCCGGCGTCTACCCGCGGATCATGACCAAGGGCGAGATGGATGCCGGCGCCTGGTCGTGCGGCATGGTCGCCGGCCTGATCCACGACATCCCGACGGTCAAGGAGCTGATCGACCGCATTATGCGCCAGGCCGACGAGATCATCGACGAGCGGCTGACGCGCTACCGGCGGGCCTAGCCCGGCCGCCGCGCGCGGCGGCCCCGCCGGCGGGCCCGGTGGCGGCTCCGGTCAGGCCGCCGCGACCACGACCCGGTCGCGCCCCTGATTCTTGGCGCGATACAGGGCCTGGTCGGCCCGCTCAAGGGCAGCGGCGACGTCGGTCCCCTGCAACGCCGCCACGCCGATGCTGATCGTGAAGCGCAGCGGGCCGGCCGGCGTCTCGAGCGCCAGGGCGGCGACGGCCGTGCGCAGACGCTCGGCGATCGCCCGGCCCTGCTCCACGGTCGCATCGGACAGCAGGGCGCAGAACTCCTCGCCGCCGTGGCGTGCCGCAATATCGTCCGGACGCATCCCGTCGCGCAGAACCTCCGCCAGGGCCGCCAGGGCGACATCGCCGCCGGCGTGCCCGAAGCGCTCGTTGACGGCCGAGAAATGGTCGACGTCCATCATCAGCGCGCAAGCCGGCCGGCCACCGGCTTGGGCCCGTCGCGCCAGCCGCCGCGCCTGCTCCGTGAAGGCTCGGCGATTGGCCAGGCCGGTGAGGTCGTCGGTGAGGGCGAGGCTTTCGTACAGCCGCACGGCGCGCTCGTGCGCCATCGTCGACAGGCCGCTGATGGCGAGGCAGGTCAAGCCGATCGACAGCGCGAACAGCGTCTGGCCCTGCACCGGGTCGTCGAAGAACGCCACGGTCTCGGTGCGCGGCGGCTCGAGCACGGCGCCGGCGACCCTGATCATCATGTCGAGGCCGACCAGCAGGAAGATCAGCGCCAGGGAGACCCGCCCGGTCAGGCCGTCGCCGGTCTTGCCGTAGGCCGCCTCCCAGCTCGCCAGCAGGCAGAACAGGCCGAGCGCGAAAGACGCCATGACCACCCGGTCGCGCAGGGTGGCGCCGAGCAGCCAGGCGGTCCCGAACAGCGCCACGAAGGCCAGGATCAGGAGCAGCAGGACCGCGACCGGCAGCGGCCGGCCGTTGAAACGGCGCACGCTGTCCCAGGCCAGGATGATGCCGGCGACGATCAGGGAGTTGCCGGCGATGCCGGGATCCATGGTCGGCACCGGGCCGAACACGCCGAGGATCAGGGTGCCCAGGGCGCCGGCGACGTTCGACAGCATCCACTCCCGGACCGCGCCGTCGCGCGTCTTCAGCCAGTAGGCGAACGACATGGCGGTGGCGACGAACAGCACCGCCAGGTTCGTGAAATAGAGGGTGGCGACGTCGAACTTCATGGATCCCGCGGCGCGGCCCCGACCGATCTCCCGCCGCGCCGGCACAGTGTAGGTCGGGCACCTCCGGTTGGTCGAGGCAGGCCGGAGGACCGCGATTCGGATTTCCCTTCGTCCGGCCCAGCCTCTAGGATCACCGCAAAACGATCTGGGAGGATCGCTCGATGCGCATCAATCGTCGCACGTTCAGTCAACTCGCGGTGGCGGGCGCGGCCGGCGGGCTTGCCGGCACCGCACGCGCCCAGGGCAAGCCGATCACCGTCGGCTTCGGCATGGCCCTGACCGGCGGCCTGGCGCCGAACGGCAAGGCGGCGCTGCTGGCCATGCAGATCGCCGCCGACGACATCAACGCCAAGGGCGGCGTGCTCGGCCGACCGCTCAAGCTCGTCTACTACGACGACCAGTCCAATCCCTCGACGGTGCCGGGCCTCTACACGAAGCTGATGGACGTCGACAAGGTCGACGTCGTGGTCAGCGGCTACGCCACCAACATGGTGGCGCCGGCGATGCCGGTGGTCATGCAGAAGGACCGCACCTTCTTCGCGCTGCTCGGCCTCGCGGTGAACTCCGAGTTCAAGTACAACCGCTACTTCGCGATCCAGCCGGCCGGCGGGCCGCGTCCCAAGGAGTCCTTCGCCGAAGGCTTCTTCGAGGTCGCCATGGAGCAGAACCCCAAGCCGCAGACCCTGGCGATGGCCGGCGCCGACGCCGAGTTCCCGCGCAATGCGCTCGACGGCGTGCGCTCGATCGCCAAGAAGTACGGGCTGAAGACGGTCTACGACAAGGCCTATCCGCCGGCGACCGCCGACTACACGCCGATCGTCCGCGCCATCGCCGCGACCAACCCGGACATCTTCTTCGCCGCCTCCTACCCGCCCGATTCGGTCGGCCTGATCCGGGCGGCCAGCGAGGTCGGCTTCAAGCCCAAGATCTTCGGCGGCGGCATGGTCGGGCTGCAGGCGACCGCGATCAAGACGCAGCTCGGGCCGCTGCTCAACGGCATCGCCGTCTACGACTTCTGGCTGCCGTGGGCGGGCTTCGCCACCGACCAGGGCCGCGAGTTCCTGAAGAAGTACCAGGCCAAGGCGGCCGATACCGGCGTCGACCTGCTCGGCTACTACCTGCCGCCGTTCGGCTACGCGATGATCGAGGTGGTCGCCCAGGCGATCGCCGGCGCCGGCGGCACCGACGATGCCAAGCTCGCCGAGTTCGCCCGCAAGGCGACCTTCAAGACGGTGGTCGGCGACATCAAGTTCAATGCCGAGGGCGAGTGGCAGGAAGCCCAGGTCATGACAGTGCAGTTCCAGAACGTCGCCGGCAACGGGATCGAGCAGTTCCGCGATCCCAAGACCGAGGTCATCCTGTGGCCCAAGAAATACGCCACCGGCAAGCTCATCTACCCGTACGACCCCAAGAAATAGGCGCACGCCTCCTCGGACCGAACCCCCAAACCGGGGGCGGTCCGGGCTTCGGCGTCAGGCGCCGAGATAGAACTCGCGGATCAGATCGTTGTTGTTCAGCGCCTCGGGCGAGTCGCCCGTGAAGGCGATGTGGCCGTGCACGATGACGTAGCCGCGATCGGCGATGCGCACCGCCTGGGTGAAGTTCTGCTCGGCCATCAGCACCGACAGCTGGAAGCCCTCCTTGAGCTCCTTGATCTTGTCGATGGTGCGGCTCACCAGCAGCGGCGCCAGGCCGACCGAGGGCTCGTCGACCAGCAGGATGCGCGGCGCGGTCATCAGCGCGCGGGCCAGCGCCAGCATCTGCTGCTCGCCGCCGCTCATGCTGCCGGCCAGCTGACGCGCCCGCTCCTTGAGCCGCGGGAAGGTCTCGAAGCAGAAGTCGAGGTTGCGGCCGATCGCCGAACGCGCGGTCGGCCGGAAGGCGCCAAGCAGCAGGTTCTCGGTGACGGTGAGCTTGGGAAACAGCCGTCGCCCTTCGGGCACGAAGGCGATCCCGAGATCGACGATCTCTTCGGTCGAGCGGCCGACCAGCTCGTGGCGCGTGCCGTCGATCTCGGCGGTGATGCTGCCGGCCGACGGCCGAACGATCCCCATGATCGATTTCATCAGGGTCGACTTGCCGTTGCCGTTGGTGCCGAGCAGGGCCACCGTCTCGCCCGGCCGCACCTCGAGCGACACGTCCTCGAGCACGCGCACCGCGCCGTAGCTGGCGCTGACGCCCTTCACGGACAGGCTACTCGCCAAGATAGGCCTTCACGACTTCGGGGTTGCGCACGACCTCCTTGGGATCGCCGTCGGCGATCTTGCGGCCGGCGACCAGCACGGCGAGGCGCTGCGAGACCTCCATCACGGCCCGCATGATGTGCTCGATCATGATCACCGTCACGCCCTGACCGTTCAGCCGGATCAGCAGGGCGATGATCTCGTCGACCTCGGCATGCGACAGGCCTGCCATGACCTCGTCGGCGATCAGCAGCTTGGGCTCGGCCGCCATGGCACGGGCCAGCTCGAGCTTGCGCATCTCGATCTGCGTCAGGTCGCGCGGCAGGCGGTCGGCCTTCTCGGCCAGGCCGACCTCGCCCAGCAGGGCGCGGCAGCGCGCCTCGATGGCCGGACCCGAGAGGTGCCCGCCGGCCGGCCGGGCGTTCACCGCGTAGAGGATCGGGATGCGCAGGTTCTCGGCCAGGCTGAGGCTGCCGAACGGCCGCGGCAGCTGGAAGCTGCGGGCCAACCCGCGCCGCGTGCGCTCGTGCGCCGACAGGCCGTCGAGCACCTCGCCGGCGAAGCGGACCTTGCCCAGCTCGTTGCGCAGGGTGCCGCAGATGCAGTTGACCAGGGTCGACTTGCCCGAGCCGTTGGGACCGATCAGGCCCAGCCGCTCGCCCTCGGCGACCTCGAGCTGAACGCCTTCCAGCGCGACGAAGCCGCCGAAGCGCTTGCCGACGCCCTCGATCTCGAGCAGGGCGCTCATCGCTTCCTCTGGAACAGGCCGACGATGCCCTGCGGCGCAGCGATCACGAAGACCACCAGCAGGATGCCGGCGACCAGCACGTTGACGGCCGACGAGATGGTCACCCGCAGGTATTCCTGCAGGCCGCCGACCAACACCGCGCCGACCACCGGGCCGAGCCAGCTCGAGGTGCCGCCGATCAGCGGCATGGCGATGGCGTTGACGGCGTAGTTCAGGCTGAAGCCGGACGTCGGGTCGAGATAGGTGACGTAGTACGGCAGCGGCGCCCCGGCCATGCCCATGAAGCCGCCCGACAGGCCGGTGGCGATCAGCTTCAGCCGCAGGGTGGGCACGCCCGACGCCTCGGCCGCGGCTTCGTCGTCGCGGATCGCGGCGAAGCCGTAGCCCAGCGACGAACGCTCGATCGCCCGGGCGGTCGCCAGCGCCACGACGCACAGGCCGAGCATGACCAGGAACAGGTACTGCACGTACTCGCCGCCGATCAGCGGCGCCACGCGCGGCCGCAGGACGTAGGCGCCGCGCGCCCCGCCGACGAAGTCCCAGTTGGTGATCAGGGTCTGCACCACGACAGCCAGCGCCAGGGTGGCGATCGAGAAGAACACGCCGCGCAGCCGCAGGGTGAGATAGCCGGTGCCCAGCCCGACCAGGCCGGCCAGCGCGCCGCCGATCAGGATCATCACCGGCAGCGGCACCGCCGGCGCCACCTTGTAGAGCACCACCGTCGAGTAGGCGCCGATGGCGAAGAAGGCGGTGACGCCGAAGTTCACGTAGCCGGTGTAGCCGCCCAGGATGTTCCAGGCGGTGCCGAGCACGATGTACTGCAGCACGACGTAGCCGGCGAAGAACACGTAGCTGCTGCCGACCCAGCGGCCGATACCGAACAGCCCCGCGGCCACCACCACGAGGGCCAGCACGAAGGGGACGGTTCCCCAGCCGGCGCGCGCCGGGCTAGCGGCCGAGGATGCCACTGGGCCTCACCGCCAGGGTGACGAGCAGGATGCCGAAGGCCACCGCAGGCGCCCAGGACGGGCCGAAGAAGGTGGCGGTCAGGCTCTCGGCGACGCCCAGGGTCACGGCGGCGATCACCATGCCGGGAAAGCTGCCCAGCCCGCCCAGCACGACGATCGCGAAGACCCGTCCGATGTACTCGCGGCCGATCGACGGCTCGACCGGCTGGATGATGATCAGGAAGGCGCCCGCCAGGGCGGCGGTGGCGATCGAGATGCCGAAGGCGATGCGCTTGATCCTGACCGGGTCGGCTGCCATCAGACGCAGCGCCAGCTGGTCCTGCGCCACCGCCTGCACGGCGCGTCCGATGAAGGTGCGCGACAGGAAGAGCTGCAGCACCACGACCATCAGGGCCGACATCAGGAACGGCACCAGCAGGCGCAGCGGCAGCTCGACGAAGCCGAGATCGAGGTTCGGTCCGATGTAGCGCGCCTGAACCAGCCGGTAGTCGACGCCGAACACCAGCACGAGGCCGACCTCGGTGATGAACAGCAGGCCGAAGAAGAAGGACAGGCCGCGCAACGACTGGTCGTCGCGGCGCTCGAAGGCGACGTAGTAGACCTGATAGGCCGCCATGCCGAGCAGGTAGAAGGCCGGCATCGCGACCAGCGCCGCCAGGATCGGATCGACGCCCAGCACCGTGTTGGCGATGAAGGCGACGTAGGAGCCCAGCAGGATGAAGGCGGGATGCGCGATGTTGACGATGTCGAGCAGGCCGAACGAGATCGCCACGCCGGTCGACACCGCGGCATAGAAGCCGCCGAGCAGCAGCCCCGAGATCACCGCATTGAGCAGGAGGTCGAGCGAGACGTCCATGCGGCCGTCAATCCGCCCGCACCGTGCACCCGCCGCCGTCGGACCCCGTCATTCTCCCTCCCGTCGTGGCGATTATTTCGCCTTCGTCTCGCAGTGTGCGCGGAGACCAGACCGTTGCCTAGTACCTTTTTGCGGTTTGGTTATGATTGAACTCAATACACAGGGACGGAAACATGAAGCCGCGCACCCAGAGCTGCGCATGACGGAACCGCTGTCGAACCTGCGCGTCGTCGAGATCGGCCCGCTGCCGGCCGGCGCCTACGCGGCGCGGCTGTTCGCCGACTTCGGCGCCGAGGTGATCAAGGTCGAGCCGGCGGGCGGCGATCCTCTGCGCCGATTTCCGCCGCACCTGGGCGAGGACAGCGGCTGGTTCGCCTATCTCAACTTCGGCAAGCGCAGCGTCACCGCCGACGCGATCGACGTCGAGGCGCTGTGCCGCGGCGCCGACGTCGTGATCGATTCGTCGGCGGGCGCGCGGGAAGCGGCGCCGGGGCAGGTCGTGATCGACCTGTCGTGGTTCGGCCGGCAGGGCCCCTATCGCGACTTCCAGGCCAGCGACGCGGTGTGCCGGTCGCTGGCCGGCTTCGTGCACCTGATCGGCCCGGCCGACGGTCCGCCGCTCACCCTGCCCGACTACCAGTGCGCCATCCTCGGCGGGCTCGGCGCCTTCATCCCGGCGATGGCAGCGCTGCTCGGCGCCCAGGCGCGCCGCTACGAGGTCAGCGTGCACGAGTCGACGATCGCGCTGGCCGAGTACCAGGCGATCGAGGCCTGGGCCTCCGGCACGCCGCAGCGTCGCTGGGGGTTCAACCGCTTCACGCCGACCTATCCGATGGGCGTCTATCCCTGTCGCGAAGGCTTCATCGGCATCACCATCGTGACGCCGGCACAGTGGCGGTCGTTCTGCGAGCTGATGGGCATGGCCGAGTACGGCCGCGATCCCCGCATGGTCATGGGGGTCGAGCGACTGCTTCATGCCGACGAGCTCGAGGCCCGCTTCGTGCCGCGCTTCCTCGAACGCTCGGCGGCGGAGTGGTTCGCCGAGGGACTCGAGCGCCGCCTGCCCTTCGCCATCGTGCCGGACATGCGGCAGGCGCTGGATTGGCCGGTGTTCCGCGAGCGCCGCGCCATCGTGCCGATCGAGGTTGGCGGACGCACCGTCGAAGCCCCCGGCTCGCCGCTCAGCCTGACCCGCACGCCGCCGCGTTTCGGCGGGGCGGTGCCGGCCGCGGGCGAGCACGATGCGACCTGCCGGACGGATCGGGGCGCTGCCCCGGCGGGCCGTGCCGAACCGGGGCGGCCGCCCCTGGAGGGAATCCGCGTCGTCGACCTGTCGATGGGCTGGGCCGGCCCGGTCTGCACGCGCAACCTCGCCGACCTCGGCGCCGACGTGATCAAGGTCGAGGCCTGCGGCTATCCCGACTGGTGGCGCGGCGTCGACAATCGCGAGGAGACGGTGCGGCAGCGCCTGTACGAGAAGTCGGCGCGCTTCAACATCATGAACCGCGGCAAGCGCGCCATAACCCTCGACCTCACGCAGCCGGCCGGCGTCGCCCTGCTCAAGGCGCTGGTCGAGAAGGCCGACCTGGTGGTCGAGAACTACTCGGCCGACGTCCTGCGTAAGCTCGGCCTCGATTATGGCGAGCTGGCCAAGGTCAATCCTTCGCTGGTCATGGTGTCGATGGCGGCATTCGGTGCCGGCGGCGCCTGGCGCGAGACCCGCGCCTACGGCTCGACCCTGGAGCAGGGTTCCGGCCTGCCGGGCGTCGGCGGGCGGACGGACGATCCGCCGATTATGAACCACCTGGCCTATGGCGATGCGGTCGGCGGCCTGAACGGCTGCGCCGCCGCGCTGGTCGCCCTGATGCATCGCAAGCGCACCGGCGAGGGCCAGTTCGTCGACCTGTCCCAGGTGCAATGCATGCTGCCCTTCGCCGCCGCCTGGGCGATCGCGCAGTCGGCCACCGGCCGAACCCCGGCCCGCGCCGGCAACCGTCATCCGCTGTACGTGCCGCAGGGCGTCTTCCCCTGCGCCGGCAGTGACAAGTGGCTGGCGCTCTCGGTCCTCGACGATGCCATGTGGCGGCGTCTGGCGGCCGTGATCGGCCTCGACGAGCCGTCCCTCGCCACAGCCGCCGGCCGGCGCGCCGCCGAGGATCGGCTCGAGCAGGCGATCGCAGCCTGGACCCGCGGCCGCAGCCCGGACGAGGCGATGGCGGCCCTGCAAGCGGCCGGAATCGCCGCCGGCGCCGTGCGCCATCCGGCCGAGCTGCTGGACGATCCCCATCTGCAGGCACGCGGCTACTGGCAGTGGCTGGACCGCGCCCATGTCGGCCGCCATCCGCAGCCCTCGCCGCCGTACCGCGAGTCGCAGGGGCCGCTACCGGTGCGCACCCCGGCCGGCACCCTGGGCCAGTCCAACGCGGACGTGCTGAAGGGCCTGCTCGGCCTGTCCGACGACGACCTGCGTCGGCTCGAGGAGGACAAGGTGATCGGCAGCGAAGCCCTGCCGCCGGCCCAGCGCAAGGCCCGCGCCATGATTGGCTAGACCAGGATGTCCCCCGTGACCCGACCGAACGGCGACGCGACGACGGCTCCTCTGCTCGAGGTCGACCGGCTCGGCATCCATTTCCGCACCCAGGCCGGCGAGGTCCAGGCGACGCGCGACGTCAGCTTCACCGTCCGGCCCGGCGAGCGAGTCGGCATCGTCGGCGAATCGGGCTGCGGCAAGACCGTCACCGGCCTGTCGATCCTTGGCCTGCTGCCGCCGAAAAGCAGCCGGACGAGCGGCGCCATCCGTTTCGCCGGCCGCGACCTGCTGCGCCTGTCGCCGCGCGAGATGCGCAAGGTGCGCGGCCGTGAGATCGGCATGATCTTCCAGGAGCCGATGAGCGCGCTCGACCCGGTGTTCACGATCGGCCACCAGATCGGCGAGACCTTGCGGACCCATCGCGGCGTCGGCCGCAAGGAGGCGCGCGAGCGCGCCGTCGCGGCGCTCGCCCAGGTCGGCATCCCGCTGCCGAGCCGCCGGGTCGACGAGTATCCGCACCAGCTGTCGGGCGGCATGCGCCAGCGCGCCATGATCGCCATCGCGCTGGCCTGCGAGCCGCGCCTGCTGATCGCCGACGAGCCGACCACCGCGCTCGACGTCACCATCCAGGCGCAGATCATCGATCTCCTGTTCGACTTGAGCAGCCGCACCGGCACGGCGCTGCTGTTCATCACGCACGATCTCGGCGTGATCGCCGAGACCTGCACGCGCATGCTGACGATGTATGCCGGCGAGGTCGTCGAGGACGCGCCGGTCGACGCTGCGCTGGAGCGGCCGCGCCATCCCTACACGTCGGGACTGCTGCGCTCGATCCCGCGGCTCAGCCCGCGCAAGTCTCAGCTGCCGGCGATCCCCGGGCGGGTGCCGTCGCTCGCCGACATGCCGCAGGGCTGCCGATTCCGGCCGCGCTGCGCCCATGGCCTGCCGGCCTGCGGCGCCGACCAGCCGCTGCTCGAGGTCGATCCGGGACGCCGTGCCCGCTGCATCCGCTCGGCCGAGCTCACCCTGCCGGGAGCCATCGCATGAGCGCGCTGGTCGAGGCCGTCGATCTCAAGGTGCACTTCCCGACCGCCGGCGGCTCCGAGACCGTCAAGGCGGTCGACGGCGTCAGCTTCGCGCTGCGCCCCGGCGAAACCTTCGGCGTGATCGGCGAATCGGGCTCGGGCAAGTCGACGCTGGGCCGCGCCGTCGTCTGCCTGTTGCGACCGACCGCCGGCACCCTGAAGCTGGATTCGGCCGATCCCTATGCTCTGGGCGCCCGTGACTTCCGCCGCAAGCGACGCGACTTCCAGATCGTCTTCCAGGATCCCAACGCGGCGCTCAATCCGCGCATGCGGATTCGCGACAGCGTGCGCGAGCCGCTCGACATTCTGGGCGAAGGCAGCCGCTCCGAGCGCAACGATCGCGCGCTCGCGGTGCTCGAGCGGGTCGGGCTCGGCCGCGAGTTCGGCGAGCGCTACCCGCACGAGCTGTCGGGCGGCCAGAAGCAGCGGGTCAACATCGCGCGGATCCTCACCCTGCGGCCCAAGCTCGTGGTCTGCGACGAGGTCGTCGCCGCCCTCGACGTGTCGATCCAGGCCGACATGCTAAACCTGTTCGCCGACCTGCAGCGCGAGTTCGGGCTCGCCTATCTCTTCATCACCCACGATCTCGGCGTCGTCAGCCACATCAGCGACCGGGTGGCGGTGATGTATCTCGGCAAGTTCGTCGAGCTCGGCGCGGCCGACGACATCGCCGAGCGGCCGTTGCACCCTTACACCGAGGCGTTGCTGTCGGCCGAGCCGGTGCCGCTGCCGGCGGCGCTGCGAAAGAGCGAGCGCATCGTGCTCGAGGGCGAGATCCCGAGCCCCATCTCGCCGCCGTCCGGCTGCCGCTTCCGCACGCGCTGCCGGTTCGCCCAGGATATTTGCCAGAAGGAAGAGCCGGCCTGGCGCGAGCCCGAGCCCGGCCGCTACGTCGCCTGCCATTTCGCCGGCGAGGTGACCCAGCAAGCCGGGAGGACCAGGACATGACGCATCCCCATCGCCGCGCCGTGCTCGGCGCCGCCGCCGCCGTGGCGGCGGCCCGCTTCGGCGCCTCCGCCGCGCTCGCCCAGGGCGGGCCGCGCAAGGGCGGCATCCTCAAGGTGTCGGCGCCGACCAACCCGTCGAGCCTCGATCCGGCGACCGGCGGCTCCGGCCAGGACCATGCCTTCCTCTATCCGATCTTCGACACCCTGGTGGAGTTCGACTTCCCGACCCTGAAGGCGCTGCCCGGCCTCGCCGAGTCGTGGAAGTTCGCCGACGGCAAGACCCTGGTGATGACCCTGCGCGGCGGCGTGCAGTTCCACGACGGCACGCCGCTCGATGCCGAAGCCGTGCGCTTCAACCTCGAGCGCAATCGCAGCGACGCGCGCTCGAGCATCAAGGCCGATCTCGGCAGCGTCGAGGCGATCGAGGTCAGCGGGCCCTTGCAGGTGACCTTGCGCCTCAAGCAGCCCGACACGGCGCTGCCGCTGATCCTGTCGGACCGCGCCGGCATGATGTGCTCGCCCAAGGCAGTCAGGGAGTTGGGCAAGGACCACGACCGCAAGCCGGTCGGCACAGGCGCCTGGCGCTGCACCGGCTGGAGCGACAACGACAAGGTCACCTACGCCCGCAACGAACGCTACTGGAAGGCCGGCCAGCCCCATCTCGACGGCCTCGAGTTCGCGGTCATCCCGGAGACCAACACAGGCCTGCGGTCGGTGATCGCCGGCCAGAACGACTTCGTCTACTTCCTGTCGCCGCAGCAGAAGACGGTGATCGACCGCGCTAAGAGCCTGACCGCCGTCACCGGTCCGACCTTGTACTGCGTGCAGATGTTCCTGAACTTCGGCCGCCCGCCGCTCGACAACCAGAAGCTCCGGCTCGCCATCAACCACGCCATCGACCGCAACGCCTTCAGCAAGGCGACCATGGGCGGCCTCGCCGAGCCGGCCTGGATGGCGCTGCCCAGCGCCCACTGGGCCTACGACGCCAGCCTCGCCAACGGCTGGCCGCACGATCCCGACAAGGCACGCAAGCTGGTCGCCGAAGCCGGCCATCCCAACGGGATCGACGTCACCTTCCTCGGCTACTCCGACCAGCGCAGCCAGCAGCGCCAGGAAGTGCTGATGGAGCAGCTCGCCAAGGCCGGCATCCGCGTCAAGTGGCAGACCGGCTCGATCCCGGAGATGAGCGCCGCCTTCTTCGCCGACAAGAAGGGCGAGGCCCTGCTCGCCGCCTGGACCGGCCGGCCCGACCCGTCGCTCACCTACTCGCTGATGTTCGGCAAGGACTCCTACTACAATGCCGGTCGTACCGAGTATGCGCCGGCGCTGAGCGCGGCGCTGCTCGAGTCGCGGGCCAGCGAGGACCTCGAGGCGCGCAAGGCGGCCTTCGCCAAGGTGCAGAAGCAGGTGGTCGAAGGCGGACTGTTCGTGCCCCTGCTGTTCCAGCTCGAGCTCGACGCCCACCTCGGCAAGGTCAAGGGCTACCGGCCGAACCTGCTCGGCAAGCCCCGCTTCGACGGGGTGTGGCTCGATGCCTGACCGGAGCGAATGCCTGCGGAGACGCGCATGACGAATCTGAAGCGACGCGATTTCGTGGCCGGGGCAGTCGGACTCGCCCTCACCGGGCCGGCCGGTGGCCCGGCGGCAGGCCAAGCACCCAAGCGCGGCGGCGTGCTGAAGGTGTCGGCCAACGCCAATCCCTCGAGCCTCGATCCGCAGACCGGCGGCTCGGGATCCGACCACGCCTTCCTCTATCCGGTGTTCGACACCCTGGTCGACTTCGAGCCGGCCACGCTGCAGGCGATTCCCGGCCTCGCCGAGTCGTGGAGCAATCCCGATCCGCGCACCCTGCTGCTCAACATCCGCGCCGGCGTCACCTTCCACGACGGCACGCCGCTCGACGCCGCCGCCGTGAAGGCCAACCTCGAGCGGGCGCGCGGCGATGCCCGCTCCAACATCAAGGGCGACCTCGCCACCGTCGAGAGCATCGAGATCGCCGGGCCGCAGCAGGTGGCGCTGCGGATGAAGCAGCCGGATTCCTCGCTGCTGCTCACCCTGTCGGACCGCGCCGGCATGATGTCCTCGCCCAAGGCGACGCAGGAGCTGGGCAAGGACTACGACCGCCGGCCGGTCGGTGCCGGGCCGATGAAGTTCGTGAGCTGGAACGACAACGAGAAGGTCGTCTACGCCCGCAACGAGCGCTACTGGCGATCCGGACAGCCGCTGCTCGACGGGCTGGAGATGAACGTCATCCCGGAGATCAACACGGCGCTGCGCGCCGTCACGGCCGGCCAGAACGACTTCGTCTATTTCCTGTCGCCGCAGCAGAAGCCGCTGGTCGAGCGGGCGCGCAATCTCACGGCAGTGAGCGGCCCGACGCTCTACTGCGTCATCGTCTTCCTGAACTTCTCGCGGCCACCGCTCAACGACCTGCGGGTGCGCCAGGCTCTGAACTACGCGATCGACCGCGAGTCCTTCGCCAAGGCGACCATGGCCGGCCTGTCCGAGGTCGCCACCACCGTGCTGCCCAAGGCGCACTGGGCCTACGACCCGACCCTGGCCAACTACTATCCCTACGATCCCGACAAGGCCAAGGCGCTGCTCGCCGAGGCCGGCTTCAAGGACGGGCTCGACCTGCACCTGATCGGCTACACCGACCAGCGCCAGCAGCAGCGCCAGGAAGTTCTGCAGGAGCAGCTGCGCAAGATCGGCATCCGGCTGCGCTTCAGCACCTTCAACATTCCCGAGGGCAGCGCCGCCTTCTTCGCCAAGGCCGAAGGCAACGGCCTGCTGTCGCAATGGACCGGACGGCCCGATCCCAGCCTCACCTTCACCTTGCTGTACGGCAAGGGCTCGTACTTCAACTCGGGCCGTGAGGAGGCGACGCCCGACATCACGGCGGCGCTGGCCGCGACGCGCGCCAGTGCCGACATCGCCGAGCGCAAGAAGGCCTTCTCGGTGCTGCAGCGCCTGGTGCTCGAGCAGGCCTTGTCGGTGCCCCTGCTGTTCCAGTTCGAGCTCGACGCGCACGCCAACAAGGTCAAGGGTTTCCGCCCCAACCTGCTCGGCAAGCCGCGCTTCGACGGGGTGTGGCTGGATGGCTAGTCCGCGCCGCCATTCTACTCCCCAACGACGTTGGGAAGATGGCCCCAAGGGCCGGAGGGGTCATGGGCCTTTACCTTCGGCTCATGACCCCTCCACCCGCTTCGCGGGCACCTCCCCATGCTGCGCATGGGGAGGAGGTGAAGGATGCTGAACCGCGATCGCCTGCGGCTGGTCGGCCGACGCCTCGTCCAGGTGGCGCCGGTCATCGTGCTGGCGACCTTCGTCGTGTTCGGCCTGCAGCAGTTGGTGCCGGGCGACATCGCCGTGACCCTGGCGGGCGACAATGCCACGGACGCGCGCATCGCCGAGATCCGCAAGCTCTACGGTCTCGACCGGCCCTTCCTGGTGCAATACGGCAGCTGGCTGTGGGACGCCCTGCACGGCGACCTCGGCAAGTCGATCCTGTCCGGCGAGGTCGTGCTCGACTCGATCGAGCGGCGGTTTCCGACCTCGCTGCTGATCGTCGCCTGTTCCCTCATCCTGTCGCTGGCGATCGGGGTGCCTCTCGGAATCCTGGCGGCGACGCGGCCGGGCTCGCGGATCGACGGCTTCGTCACCAGCATCGCCTCGCTGGGCGTCGCCCTGCCCAACTTCTGGCTGGCCATGCTCCTGGTCGCGACCTTTGCCCTGAACTGGAACCTGTTCCCGGCCACCGGCGCCTCGCCGCTGTCGGCCGGCGTCGGCAAGGCGCTGCTGCACGCCGCCCTGCCGTCGATCGCGCTGGCCGCCGGCGGCATCGCCGAGGTGGCGCGCCAGTTGCGCTCGTCGCTGATCGAGGTGCTGTCGTCGCAATACGTGCGCACCCTGCACGCCAAGGGCCTGTCGCCGGCGGCGATCCTGTGGAAGCACGGGCTGAAGAACGTCAGCGTCAACCTGCTGACGGTGATCGGCCTGATCTTCAACCGCCTGCTCGGGGCCACCGTAGTCATCGAGGCGGTGTTCGCGATCCCGGGCATCGGCAGCATGGTGGTGCATGCCGCCATCCACAAGGACTTCCCGGTCATCCAGGGCGTCGTGCTGGCCCTGGTGCTGATCGTGATCGGCGTCAACCTGCTGATCGACGTCCTCTACACCGTGTTCGATCCCCGCGTGGGGCGGCGATGAGCGGGGGCTTCATGCGTTTCGTGAAATGGCTGCGCCGCGACCTGCGAGCGGCGATCAGCCTCGGCTTCCTGGTGCTGCTCGGCATGCTGTCGGCCGCCGCGCCGGTCGTGGCGCCGCACTCGCCGACGGTGCAGAACGTCAACAACATGCTGCACGAGCCGGACGCCAGCCATCCGCTGGGCACCGACGATCTCGGCCGCGACGTGCTCTCGCGCCTGATCTACGGCGCTCCGGCGACGCTTTATGCCAGCTTCCTCGCCGTCGCCGTGGCCATCCTGATCGGCGTGCCGGTCGGCCTGCTGGCCGGCTTCCTGGGCGGCTGGGTCGACGACGTGATCAGCCGCATCATCGACACCCTGCTGTCGTTCCCCGCCATCGTGCTGGCGATCGCCGTGACCGGGGCGCTGGGCATCGGCCTGACCAACGGCATGATCGCCGTCGGCATCGTCTTCTCGCCGCAGCTCGCCCGCCTGGTGCGGGCGCAGACCCTGATCGTCAAGCAGGAGCTCTACGTCGACGCGGCGCGTGTCTTCGGCGCCAGCGTCGGCCGCATCCTGTGGAAGCACGTCGTGCCCAACGCCATCCAGCCGGTGATCGTGCAGGTCACCCTGCTGCTGGCCGTCGCCCTGCTGGCCGAGGCCAGCCTGTCCTTCCTGGGGCTCGGCGTGCAGCCGCCGCAGCCGTCGTGGGGGGCCATGCTGGCGCGCGCCTACCACTACATGGAAATCGCGCCGGAGCAGATGTACGCCCCCGGCCTGGCCATCCTGCTGACGGCGCTGGCCTTCAACGCCTTGGGCGAATCCCTGCGCGTCGCTCTCGACCCGACCATGAAGCTGCGATAGTCAGGACGGACATGGATACCTTCGACTATGTCATCGTCGGCGCCGGCTCGGCCGGCAGCGTGCTCGCCAACCGCCTGAGCGAGGATCCGGCCGTCACGGTCTGCGTCCTCGAGGCCGGGCCACGCGACTGGCATCCCTTCATCCACATCCCGGCCGGCTTCATGTACACCCTGGTCGATCCCAAGGTGAACTGGCTGTACAAGTCCGAGCCCAGTGAATGGACCGGCGGTCGGGCGATCGCGGCGCCGCGCGGCAAGACCCTGGGCGGCTCGAGCTCGATCAACGGCCACATCTACAATCGCGGACAGCGCCTCGACTTCGACGGCTGGGCACAGCGCGGCAATCGCGGTTGGGGCTATGCCGACGTGCTGCCCTACTTCCGGCGCAGCGAGCACCGCCTGGCCAGCGACGGCAGCGCCGGCGACGCTCTGTTCCGCGGCCGCGAGGGCAATCTGCCGATCACCGATCTCGAGTGGCGCGATCCCCTGTGCGAGGCGTTCATCGAGGGCGCCGTCGAGATGGGCATCCCGCGCAACAAGGATTACAACGGCGCCCAGCAGGCCGGCGTCAGCTACGTCCAGCGCATCATCCAGAACGGCCGGCGCCGAAGCGCGGCGCGCGGCTACCTGCATCCGGTGATGAACCGCCCCAACCTGACGGTACGCACCAAGGCGCACGCCACCCAGATCGTGCTCGAGGGCAAGCGGGCGGTCGGCGTGCGCTACAATCGCGGCGGCCGCGGCGGCAGCCCGGTCGAAGTGCGCGCCCGCCGCGAGGTCATCCTGAGCGGCGGCGCGGTCAACTCTCCGCAGCTGCTGCAGGTCTCGGGAATCGGGCCGGCGCCGCTGCTGCAGTCGCTGGGCATCGAGGTCCGGCACGCCCTGGCGGGAGTCGGCGAGAACCTGCGCGACCACTACGCGCCGCGCTTCGTGGCCCGGGTCAAGAACACCATGTCGATCAACGAGCGCTCCAAGGGGCTGCGCCTGGTCGGCGAGGTGATGAAGTACGCGGTGTCGCGCAAGGGCATCCTTGCCCTCAACCCGACCCTGGTCTACGTGTTCTGGAAGTCCGACGAGCGGGTCGACAATTACGACCTGCAGCTCACCTTCACGCCGGCGAGCTACAAGGAGGGCGTGCAGTCGACCCTCGACGACTTCCCCGGCATGACCATCGCCTCGTGGCAGCAGCGTCCCGACAGCATCGGCTGGGTGCGCGCCCGATCGGCCGACCCGTTCGAGCACCCGGTGATCCAGCCCAACTACCTGGCCGCCGAGAGCGACCGCCAGGTGCTGCTGGCCGGCATGAAGCTGGCGCGCCGCCTGCTGATGTCGCGGCCGCTCAGCAAGTACTACGACCGCGAGGAATTCCCCGGCGCGGCGTCGCAGAGCGACGACGACCTGATGGCCGCAGCCAAGCAGCGCGGCACCACGACCTTCCATCTCATGGGCACCTGCCGCATGGCGCCGGACACCGACCCGACGTCCGTGGTCGATGCCGAACTCAAGGTGCGCGGCCTCGAGGGGCTGCGGGTGGTCGACGCCTCGATCATGCCGACCATGCCGTCGGCCAACCTCAACGCCTCGGTGCTGATGATCGCCGAGAAGGCCTCGGACATGATCCGCGGCAAGCCGGCGCTCGACGCCGCGCCGATCAGGGACTGACGTGAGCGAGCCGGCCATCGAGGCTGTCGCGCAGCTGGTGCCGGCAACGCTCAAGGCCCTGCACGCCCTGGAGTTCGCCAGCCGCCACCTCGCACCCGACACGCTCGGGCGGGTGATCGAGGCGATGGCCGGCCGCGACGAGGAGCTCAAAGCGGCGCTCACGCTGTCGACCTCGCTCGACTGGCCGAGCCATCTGCAGCCGGTGCGGGGCTGCCTCGAGCCGGCCGCCGAAGCGGCCGCGCACGGGCTGGCCGATCTGCGCGCCGCGCCGGAGGCGCCACAGCCGATCGTCGCCGCCTATCGCGCCCTGCGAGCCCATGCCAAGGCGGCCGAATCGATCTATCCGATGGCGCCCTTCCTGAAGCCGATCAGTCAATTCTTCCTCGAGCCGTCGGCGCGAGACGATGCCGAGCTGATCGAGCGGCTGGCCCGGGTCGATGCGGCGCGCGACCGGGTCGGCGTGCTGCATGTCGGCGGCCCCGCCGGGACCCGCGGCGCCTTCTCGCTGTACGTGCCGGAGACCTACGACGCCGAGCGCGCCCACCCCCTGGTCGTCGCGTTGCACGGCGGCAGCGGCAATGGCGGCGCCTTCCTATGGAGCTGGCTGCGCGAGGCACGGACCCGCGGCCTGATCCTGCTGGCGCCGACGGCAAGCGGGCCGACCTGGTCGCTGGTGGAGCCGCAGGTCGACGGCCCGTGCCTCGACGCGATGGTCGAGCAGGTGGCGAGCCAGTGGTCGATCGACCATGACCACAAGCTGCTGACCGGCATGAGCGACGGCGGCACGTTCACCTACGTCTTGGGGCTGCGGGAGGGCTGCCAGTTCACCCATCTGGCGCCCGTTGCGGCCGCCTTCCATCCGCTGCTGGCCAACTTCGCGGACTCCACCCGGGTCAGGGATCTGCCGATCCACATCGTGCACGGCGCTCGGGACTGGATGTTCGCGGCGCAGACCGCGGCGATGGCCGAGCAGGTCCTGCAGCAGGCCGGCGCCGACGTGATCTATCGCGAGATCGCCGACCTGTCGCACACCTACCCGCGCGACGAGAATGCGGCGATCCTCGACTGGTTCCTGGAGTCGGGCAAATGACGCAGGCGGCGCGCGGCGGCCGGACGATCTATGGGGCGCCGCTCGGAATCCTGATGCTCGAGACGCGCTTTGCGCGCATCCCCGGCGACATGGGCAACGCCACGACCTGGCCGTTTCCCGTGCTCTACAAGGTGGTGCGCGGCGCCACCGCCGAGGCCGTGGTGCTCAAGGGCGCAGCCGGCCTGCTGCCGGCTTTCGTCGCCGCCGGGCGCGAGCTGGTGCGCGACGGTGCCGAGGGGCTTGCCACGACCTGCGGGTTCCTGTCGCTGTTCCAGCGCGATCTGGCCGCCGAGGTCGGCGTGCCGGCGGCGACCAGCGCCCTGCTGCAGGTGCCATGGGTGCAGGCGACATTGCCGCCCGGCCGCCGCGTCGGCGTAATCACGGCGAGCGCACCGTCGCTCACGCCCGCGCATCTGCTGGCTTCCGGCGCGCCAGCCGACACGCCGGTCATCGGAGTCGAGGCCGGTCGCACGCTGTTCAGGACCCTCGTGCTCGGCGAGACCGACGATCTCGACGTCGCCGCCGCCGAGCAGGACATCCTCGACGTCGGCCGGGCGCTGCTGGCCGCGCATCCCGAGACCGGCGCCATCGTGCTCGAATGCACCAACATGCCACCCTACGCTTCCGCACTCTCCGATGCGCTGGGCCTGCCGGTGTACGATGTCTATACGTTGATCAGCTGGTTCCAGGCCGGTTTGCGACCTCGTCGCTTCAGTCCTCCTCGCGGTTGCTGAACCGGGCATTGCCCAGCCCCGTGCCGATGGTGAGGACGCCCCAGTGGCTGACGTCCTTCATGGTCGGCACCTCGCTCAGGCCCTGCACGACGGCGTCGTTGTGCATCACCACGACGGCTTCGTGACCGTCGAGCTTGGGCAGGCGCTTGGTCATCTCTCGGCCGAGATGGAAGGTCGGATCCTCCCAGTTGCCCGGCAGGTTCTGGCCGCCGTTCAGGATGAAACCGTGCTCGTCGATCAGGCCGGGGCAGCCGACGCCGAAGAATGGCGCAAGCTTGAGCTTGTGCTCCCGCGCCAGATCGATCAGCTCCTCGGCCATCGCGGCGATCCGGTCGAGCGCCTGCTCGCGGGTCGGCTGGTCGTCGCGATGGCGCCAGTGCAGATGCTTCCACACCGCCGCCTTCGACAGGTCGCCCTTCTTGAGGTTGAGCTCGACGATGCCGACACGGATGTTGGTGCCGCCGACGTCGGTCGCGAGAATGGCGTCGTGCCCGGCCAGCACCCAGCTCGGCGCCAGCTGCACGGCGCCGATCAGCCCGGCCTTGTCGGGATGGTTACTGATGGTGCGCAGCTCGACCGTGACGCCTTCGGCCGCCAGAATCACCGCCGCCCGGCCCATCGCCAGCTCGCCGATGTGGCTGGAACTCAGTCCGCCGCCGACCACGATCCGTTCGGTGCCGGACCATGCTGGCAGGCGCAGGAAACGGCGCACCACGGTCGCCAGTTCGCCGGCATATTCCTCGACTACCGTGTGGACCAGGCCGGCCGCCATGGGGTCGGCGCCGGCCAACATCTTGTCGAGCTTGGACTTGGTGATCTCGTGGCTCGGCGTGTCGCCGAACGGGTCCTCGCCCTGCGCCCGGAGCTTGTCGCGCCAATCCTCGAGGATGGCGCGAAAGGCGCGCCCGCTGGCGCGGTCGCCCACGAACCCTTCCTCGTCGCGCAACACCTCATTATAGGTATCCACGGTGACGGCCGGCAGGACGCGCCCGCCATGTGCCAGCACGGAGACCGGCTGGTCGCCGTCGCGCCGGGCCGGCTCGGGCTTGTCCCTCTCGGACTGAGCCCCCTTGGACTGCGCCATGGCATTGCTGTCGGGAATGGTCGCCTCCCCCCAAATGGTCACGGTCAACGGCGTGGCCGCGCGGCGGTTGCCGGCCGCGGCGGTCCGGCCATCACGGTCCGCGTGCGTTGGATACGCTTGCGGTCGGGCGGGACCGTCGCCAGTTGCACCGCCAGGGCCGCCATGCGCTCGCCGCTCCCCTTCAGGTCCAGGCCGGAATGGCGCAGCCTCGGCATGAGCCCCTCGCTCTGGCGCCTCAGGTGATGGCTCGCCTGCTCCGCCAGGACCAGGACCGTGGCATCGAAGTCGGGCTCGCGGGCCGGCATCGATTCGAGATGACGCGCCAGGCGCAGCAGCTCTCTCTCGGCGATGCGTGCCTTGGCGACGATCTCCAGGTCGTCGCCGTCGAGCACCGCTTCGGCCGCCGGGTACAGGACTTCCTCCTTGACCCGGCCCTGCAGCACCAGCGCGCGACACAGGCGCAGCGCGAGCTTGCCCTTGTCGAGCGGGCTAAGCGCCTTTCGCCGCCGGGCGAACTCGCGGATCAGCTTGCCGACCTCTTCCTCGAAGGTGTCGAGCAGAACCAGAGCATCGTGCGGACTGGAAGCGGCGGTCATCGACCGCAAACGAACCGACGGACGAGCGGTTCCCGAAGCGCTGCAGTCGGCGGCCTTGGCTCAGGTCGCCGCCGGCTCTCCCAGCGACAGCATCAGGCGGTTCGCCCAGTTGAAGAACGAGGCGGCGTTGATCACGTCGACGATGGCGGCCTCGTCCAGCCCGGCCTGGCGCAGCGCCTCGACATGGTGCGCGGCGAAACGCGAGGGCGTCGCGGTCAAGGCGACGGAGGCCGCGACGATGGCGTTCCAGCGCGGCTGCAGATCGGTGCCGACGCCCAGTGCCAGCAGGCGGTCGACGTCCTCGGTGCGCTTGGAATAGGTCGCGGCGAAGCGGGCGTGCACCGAGGCACAGTAGATGCAGCCGTTGAACCGCGACGTCGCGGCGGCCGCCAACTCGCGCTCGGCCCGCGGCAGGCCGCCCTCGGGATTGTAGAAGATGTCCTTGTCGGTGCGGGTGCGCGCCTCGAGCACCTCGGGATCCCGCGCCAGCAGGCGGAAGTAGGCCGACTTGGCGCGTGCCGCATCGACCAGCGCCGTCATGTGGCGCGGCGTCAGCTCCGATTCGGTCAGCGGCTCGATCCAGGGCAGCCAGTCGAGCATGTCGCGGGTGAAGACGACCGGCTCGACATGGGCCGGCGGCGTGAGGACCTTGGGGCTCATGCGGGGCTCGCTTGCAGGACGCGCAGTCCGGTGACGGCGCGGGTCTGGTAGGACAGGAAGGCGACGAGCTGCGACAGCACGACGATGCCGGTCGTCGACCAGCCGGCGTCGAGCAGCGCCTGGAGATGCGCCGGCGAGGCATCGCGCGGATGGAACACCAGCATGTGGGCATGGTCGAGCGCCGCGGCGAGGCGCTCACCCAGGTCGCGCCGCAGCGGCTCGGCGGTGCGATGCGCCGCGCCGGGCTGATCCTCGGTGCTGAGCGGCCCCTTGGGATAGCGTCCGTAGGGACCCTCGGCTTCGGCCGTTGCCGCGGCGGTGCGCACCGCTTCCTGCAGCGCCGGCTTCGATTCGAGACCCTTGGCATAGAAGGCCGCGATTTCCGGCTGGGCGTGCAGGCGGGCGACGAAGCAGGCCACCGCGTAGCGCTCCGCCAGGGTCGCGTCGGCCTCGTCGCGCGGCCGGAACAGCGCCTCGTGGGTCGCCTGGGCGTGCTGGCGGGCCTGCGGCCGCCCGGCCCGGATCGCGTCCAGCGGCGAGCCCGCGGCAATGCCGGCGAGCATGTCGATCACATCCATCCCTAGGCCACCCTCCGTTCGCCCGCCGCGGCTGGCGGCGCCCAGCCGAAAGCGGGCGCGACCTTCTCGGCCATCAGCTCGATCGCGCGCAGGATATACGCATGCGGCGGGTCGATGGAATGGACCTGCATGGTGATGTCGGTGGCGCGTTCCAGGGTCGAATCGGCCTGCAGCGAGGCGATCACCTCGTCGGGCGTGCCGATATGAACGTCGAATGCCCGGATCATGTCGCCGAGCAGCATGCCCGAGGCGAGATCGCGGGTCGCTGCGAGCCGCTGGCGCTGGCGTGCCAGGCCGAGTTCGGCGAAGTGCAGCGCCTCCTTGCGGTCGTCGGCGACGTAGATCGTGCGCGAGGCGAGGATGCGCGGCACGCGACCCCTGGGCAGCGCCGCGAGATAGGCGTCGATCATCGGGTTCTGGATGTCGGCGAGGCTGGCCTGCGGCGCCTGCGGGCTGCGCGGCTGGGTGCGCGACAGCATCAGCCCGTCGCCGGCCAGACCGGCGCGCCGGGCGCCGGCGACCGTGAAGGTGGCCTGCCAAAGCCGATCGACCAGCCCGGTGTTGGCCGGATACAGGCGGTCGCCGCCCGGCAGCGCGCCGCCACCCCAGGCCGTGCGCAGCAGCTCGAGATTGCGGTCCATCAGCAGATGGCGGTCGGCGGAATCGAGACCGAAGGCCTTGAACGCCGACAGGTTTCCGCCCGGTCCGATCCCGACTTCGAGCCGGCCGTCCGACATGAGATCGGTGACGGCTGCGTCCTCGGCGACGCGCAGCGGCAGCTCGAGCGGCAGGGTCACGATGCCGGTGCCGAGCCGGATGCGCGTCGTGCGGGCCGCCGCGTGGGCCAGGAAGACGAACGGCGCCGGCAGGCCGCCTTCGGCCTCATGGAAATGATGCTGGGCGATCCACGCCGAGTCGAAGCCGCAGCGCTCGGCATGGACGATCTGCTCGACGGCCAGCCGGTAGCGGCCGGCGGCATCGGTCTGGTCGAGCAGGCGGGTGAAGAAGCCCAGGCGTCTGGGAGCGATGGCCGCGGTCATGACGGCAACGTGCGCGAGACGCGCTACCGAGTAAACACCACGTCCTTCAGATCGCTGCGCACTTCCCAGTGGTGGCGCTCGAGCTCGGGATCGAGATGCTCCTCGGCGGGAAGACCGAGGCAGAGATAGGCGACGAGGCTCCAGGCAGCCGGGACGTCGAGCGCGCGGCACACCGCCTTGGGATCGAGGATCGACACCCAGCCCATGCCGAGCCCGTCGGCTCGCGCGCCCAGCCACAGGGTCTGGATCGCCGCCACCACGGAGTAATGCAGGGTCTCGGGCATGGTCTGCTGCCCGAGCCCGCTGCCGCTGTGCGTGCCATCGTCGGAGAACACGGCGAGATGCACCGGCGCCTCCCGCAGGCCGGCCAGCTTCAAGGTGGCGTAGATCGCATGCTTCTCGCCGCTGTAGCCGGCCAGAGCCTGCTCGTTGGCGTCGGTGAAGCTCTTGATCACGGCGGCGCGGCGGTCCGCCGAGTCGACGTGCACGAAGCGCCAAGGCTGGCTGAGGCCGACCGAGGGCGCGTGGCTGGCCAGCTCGAGCAGCGCGTCGATGCG
Organism: Reyranellaceae bacterium; assembly: GCA_046349275.1. GTDB lineage: Bacteria > Pseudomonadota > Alphaproteobacteria > Reyranellales > Reyranellaceae > Reyranella. Next base: position 82,733 of record JAXMCN010000015.1, read on the forward strand.
CTCGCGTGCGATCGGATCGCGCCGAAAGCGGCGCACGTCGCGGCGCCACAGGACGAGATCGCGGAAGCGCGCTCGGAAGGCATCGTCGAACGTCGGGCCCATGGCGATTTACCTTTCGGCCGGAAGGAAGGTGCCGGCATCCGCGCAACGATCGGCGCGGCGCGGCGGTGTCATTGCCACGGTACCAGAGACCGGACGAGATGACTGCGCAGTCCGGCGATAACGCCGATCACGGCAATGACGGGGGAGCCGAGACCGTGCCGCCGGGCATCGTCGACCAGGCTTGCGAGCCGGCTTTCGACGATGCGTTCGGCGCTGGTCGTGGCGCCCTGGATCAGGGCGGCCGGGGTGTCCGCCGAAAGGCCGCCGGCCTGCAGAGCCGCCGTGATCTCGGCCAGTTGCGCCATCGGCATGTAGAGCAGGATGGGCTGGCCGAGGCGGGCCAGGGCCGCCCAGTCGGTGCTGGTCCCGTCGTCGCGGGCCCGATGGCCGGCCGCCAGGACGATGGCATGGTTGGTGTCCCGCGAGGTCGCCGGCATGCCGGCGAGGGCGGTTGCGGCCAGGCCTGCGGTCAGGCCGGGGATGACGCGGAAGGGAATCGCTGCGGCGGCGAGTGCACTCGCTTCCTCCCAGCCACGACCGAACACGAAGGGATCGCCGCCCTTCAGCCGCAGCACGCGGCGGCCCGCTCGGGCCCGATCGATCAGCACCTCGTTGATGTCGCGCTGCTGAGGCGAGGGCCGTCCGCCGCGCTTGCCGGCGGCGATCAGCCTGGCGTCGGGACGAGCAAGCCGCAGCGTGCGGGCATCGACCAGGGCGTCATGGACGACATCATCGGCCTGCCCGAGGGCATGGACGGCGAGGACCGTGAGAAGCCGGGGATCTCCAGGCCCGGCGCCGGTCAGCCATACCTCGCCGGGCGGAAAGTCGGGCAGATCGGAAAAGCGATCGAGGATCACGCACCCCTGCGGCGATGCCGTCGCGGGCGGTCGGCATCGGGCTGCGGAGCGTGGCTCGCCTCCGGTGCCGCGTGCCCCTTGCCGACCAGGACCAGCACGATGCGCTCGGCGACCGACGGGTCTATCCGCTCGACAATGGTCGCCAACGTGCCGCGCGTGATCTGTTGGCTAGGCCCCGCAAGGCCGTCGATCACGCTCACCGGGACCTCGCCCCCGTGCAACGGCATCAGGGCCTCCACGAGTTGGCTTACGGCCTCGGCCGGCAGATGCACCGCCAGGCTCGCGCCGCTGCGGGCAAGCGCCTGTAGCGTTTCCGCGGCGGGTACCGTCCAGCCCGGGCCGATTCCCCCGGTTAGGGCAATCGACGGCATGTCCGACGAGGACAGCCCGGCCCCGAGCGCAGCGGTGGCGGCGGCGGCGTACGGCACGCCAGGGGTCACCGTGTACGGGACGGCAAGCTCATCGAGCCGACGAAGCTGCTCGGCCAACGCGCCGGCCGAAAGGTCGCCCGGGTGGAGCCAAGCCACGTCGCCCCCGGCCTCCTCCGCCCGCCGGCACTCTTCGACGGCGTCCTCCGCCGACAGCGACGTGGTGTCGATCACGCGTGCTCCCGGGGGCAGAACTCCAGGATCTCGTCCGGCACCAGCGCGGCGACGTAGAGACAGATCAAGCAGCGCCCGAGCAGCCTGCGGCCTCGCACCGTGAGCAGGTCGGCGGCACCGGGTCCAGCTCCAATGAAGTGTACGGTCATGATCCTACTCCAACGGTAATGCTGAGGTCGCAGGCGCGAGGCGAGTCTCGCCTTTAGTAATCGACCATTGTGGGGCGCCGCTGCAAGGCCTGTGAGTCGACGGGCGGCCGAACCTGATGGCGTACTCGTGCAATATTTTCGGCCGTCTGCCTTGTCCACAGCGGCTTCGCCGACCATTGTGGCCTCGTGTCGCAACGCTCGCGCCGGCCCCGCACTCAGCGCGCAGATTTCGATCAGGATGGCATGACCAGCCGAGTACTGATGTTCCAGGGGACCGGCTCGGACGTCGGCAAGTCCCTCCTCGTGGCCGGGCTGGCGCGCGCCTTCACGCGCCGCGGTCTGGCGGTTCGCCCCTTCAAGCCGCAAAACATGTCGAACAATGCCGCCGTCACCGTCGAGGGTGGCGAGATCGGCCGTGCGCAGGCCCTTCAGGCGCGCGCCGCGCGCGCGGCGCCGACGGTCGACATGAACCCGGTGCTGCTGAAGCCTCAGGGCGAGACGAGCGCCCAGGTCGTCGTGCAGGGCAAGGTGTGGGGCAACACTGTCGCCGGCGCCTACGAGTCCCTGAGGCCACGCCTGCTGGGGTGCGTGCTGGAGAGCTTTGGAAGGATCGCCGAGGGGGCCGACTTGGTGCTGGTCGAGGGCGCCGGCTCGGCCTCCGAGGTCAACCTGCGCCGCAACGATATCGCCAACATGGGATTCGCCCGCGCCGTCGCGGCGCCCGTGGTGCTGATCGGCGACATCGAACGCGGCGGCGTCATCGCCAGCCTGGTCGGCACGCAAGCCGTGATCGAGCCCGGCGACGCCGCCCTGATCGTCGGCTTCATCGTCAACCGGTTCCGCGGCGATCCGACCCTGTTCGCCGACGGCATGCGCGAGATCGCCGTGCGCACGGGCTGGCGGGCGTTCGGGTTGGTGCCGTGGTTCGACCGCGCGACGCGCCTGCCGGCCGAGGACACCTTGGGACTGCCCGGCGACAGCCCCCAGCGGCTCGACGGGCGCCGGCGCGTGGCCGTCCTCGCCTACCCGTGTGTCGCCAACTTCGACGACTTCGATCCGCTGCGTCAGGAGCCCGGGATCGACCTCGTGTTCGTTCGGCCGGGCGATGTCCTGCCGGGCGACGCAGCCCTGGCCGTCCTGCCCGGCAGCAAGGCGACCCTGGCCGACCTCGCCACGCTGCGCGCCTGCGGTTGGGACGTCGATCTGCGGGCGCATCACCGGCGGGGCGGCCACGTGCTGGGAATCTGCGGCGGCTATCAGATGCTCGGTCGACGGGTCGCGGATCCGCAGGGGGTCGAAGGTTCGGCCGGGGTGGCCGAAGGCCTCGGCCTGCTCGACGTCGAAACCGTCCTGGCCGGCGACAAGGTTCTGGCCCGAGCCACCGGCACGACACTCGACGGCAACGTCCCCTTCACCGGCTACGAGATGCACATCGGACGGACCGTCGGCCCGGCGACGCCTTTGCTGCGTCTGTCGGACGGCCGCCTCGACGGCGCGGTCAGCGCCGACGGCCGGATCGCCGGCTGCTATGTCCACGGCCTTTTCGGCGACGACCGTCAACGCGGGCACTGGCTGTCGCGGCTCGGAGCCGCCCCCTCGCCACTGGCCTACGAAGCGGAGGTCGAGGCGACGCTCGAGGCGCTCGCCGATCACCTCGAGACGCACCTCGACTGCGACGCTCTGCTCGACTCGGCGCGAGTTCCCACGGGCTGAACGCTACAGCACGGCCAGTCCGGCCAGGGCGAGAATCGCCAGCCCACAGGCGACGCGATAGAGGCGCAGGGCGGCCCGGACGTCCGCCGGGCGAAGATCGGCGCGGCCATCGCCGACCCAATGCTCATCGGCGGCCACGCCGCCATAGACACGCGGCCCCGACAGCCGGACGCCGAGCGCTCCGGCCATCGCGGCCTCGGGCCAACCGGCATTCGGGGAGCGATGACGGTGCGCGTCACGTCGAACGATCGCGACGGCCTGCGCCGGCGAGCCCGCCACCAGCGGCGCACCGAGCGTCAGGAGCAACGCCGAAAGGCGCGACGCCGGCAGGTTCAGGAGGTCGTCGCAGCGGGCCGCCGCCCAGCCGAAGGCGCGGTAGCGGTCGCTCAGATGGCCGATCATGCTGTCGGCCGTGTTGACGGCCTTGAAGGCAAGGGCCCCCGGCAGGCCGAGCAGCGCCAGCCAGAACAACGGCGCGACGATGCCGTCGGAGAAGTTTTCCGCCAGGCTCTCGATGGCGGCCCGGCATACGGCCGCCTCGTCGAGCGTCCGGGTCTCGCGCCCGACGATCTGCGCCACAGCGTGGCGGCCGGCCTCGAGGCCCTCTTGCTCGAGCGCCTTCGCGACGGCCAGGACATGAGCATGCAGGCTGCGCTGGGCCAGCAGGCTGCTGGCCAGCAGGGCGAGCAGGCCGAGCGCGGCGAGACGCGGCAGCAGGCTTAGGCAAGTCTCCTCGATCACTAGGCCAGCGCCGATCGCAACGACGAGCAGCAGGATCAGGGTCGCGACACCACGCAGCCGGCGCTCGCGAAAGCTGGCGGACGGCGCGTTCCAGGTCCGGTCACACCACGCGATCAGGCGGCCCAGCCAGGTCACCGGATGACCGATCCGGCGATAGACCGGGTCCGGATAGCCCACCATCGCCTCGAACAGAACGGCAAGCAGAGCGAGGTCGGCGAACATGGCGCAGGTGCCTATCACGCCCCGGGATCACCCGGAAGGCGCCCATGCCGCCGGCGGCGCCGGCGCGTCAGGTGCCGCAGAACGTCCGGTAGACGCGCTGATCGGCGGGAGGCGGCTCGGCGTAGGCGGCGAAGGCTGCCCTGTCCTCGAACGGTCGCTCGAGAACCTCGAGCAACTCCTCGAAGGGCCGGTAGTCGTCGTGCTCGATGGCGGCCGCCAGCACCGCCTCGACCCGATGGTTACGCGGGATGTAGGCAGGATTGACCTGGTGCATCGCGGCCCGCCGGGCGTCGCCGTCCTGCGGCTCGCTGGCGAGACGTTCACGCCACCGCGCCGCCCAGGCATCGTAGGCGGACGGGTTGCCGAACAGCGGGCGTACCGCCGCGTCGGAGTCGGGATCGAGTCGGCGGAAGACCAGGGTGAAGTCGGCCTCGCCTTCGGCCATCGCCGTCAGCAGGTCCTGCGCCAGGGCCGCATCGCCCTCCTCCTCGGTGGTCAGGCCGAGCTTGGACCGCATGCCGTCCAACAGCGCTCGGCCATAGCGGGCCTGGAAGGTGCCCAACGCCTCGTTGGCGATCGCCAGCGCACGGTCCGAATCGTCGGCCAGCAGCGGCAGCAAGGTCTCCCCGAAGCGCGCCAGATTCCAATGCGCGATGCGCGGCTGGTTGGCATAGGCATAGCGGCCGCCTTCGTCGATCGAGCTGAACACGGTCGACGGATGATAGGTATCCATGAAGGCGCAGGGCCCGTAGTCGATGGTCTCGCCGGCGATCGAGCAATTGTCGGTGTTCATCACCCCATGAATGAAACCAACCAGCATCCAGCGCGCCACCAGTTCGGCCTGTGCCGCGATCACGCGCTCGAACAAGGCGCGATAGCGGTCCTCGCCCGCGATCTCGGCATAGTGCCGGGCGATGACGTGATCGGCGAGCAGCTGCAGCGCCTCGCGGTCGCCCCGCGCGGCGAAGTATTGGAAGGTGCCGACCCGAACATGGCTGGAGGCGACACGGGTCAATACGGCCCCGGGCAGCGCCATCTCCCGGAATACCGCCTCGCCGGTGGTCACGGCGGCAAGCGATCGCGTGGTCGGGATGCCGAGCCGGGCCATCGCCTCGCTGACGAGATACTCGCGCAGCACCGGCCCGAGCGCCGCGCGGCCGTCGCCGCGACGCGAGAACGGCGTCGGTCCGGAGCCCTTGAGCTGGAGATCACGCCGGCGGCCAGCGCGGTCGACGACCTCGCCGAGCAGGATGGCGCGGCCATCGCCGAGCTGGGGGACGAAGTTGCCGAACTGATGGCCGGCATAGGCCAGCGCGATCGGCTGCGATCCCTCGGCCAGCCGGTTGCCGGCCAGCACCTGCAGGCCTTCCGGCGAAGCCAAGCGCCTCGCATCGAGGCCGAGCTCCGCCGCCAGAGCGGTGTTCAGCTTGACGAGCCCCGGCTCGGCGACCGGGGTCGGTGGCAGCCGGGCATAGAAGCGCTCCGGCAACCGCGCGTAGCTGTTGTCGAACGGCAGGCCGAGGCCTGCCGGCTGATCCGCTGCAGGTTGCAGCAGGAATCCAGTGTCGTTCGCCATCTCGCCAAGATGGGATGGCGGGTCAGCCGGCGCAACCAATCCCGGCGCAACTAATCGTCGTAGCTGGCGGTCGGCATGCCGGTGACGCGGTCATAGACCAGCTTGATCTTGGTCAGGGTGCACAGGTTGAGGCCGCCCCACACGACCGGCTGGCCGCCGTCGGCGAAGCTCACCTGCAGATCGGCCTGGCAGAAGGTGGTCGGGGCATTGAAGGTGATCTGCCGGCGCTCCCCGGCCTTCACCGCCGGCGGCCGCAGGAAATTGGGCGTCCACATGTTGAGATCGGTCGGCGAGACCGCGAGCTGGCCGATCGGATAGGGCGTGCCGTTGATCAGCAGGAAGCTCGTTTCCTGGGCCAACGACGGCCATGCCGCCAGGCACAAGGCGGCGACGACCAAGCGACTCAACATGCTGATGAAGACTCCCCCGCTGATGGCCAATCCTAGCGTCGAACCCGGCGGCGGCCAATGGCGGCCGTTGCTGGCGTCCGGGCAAGTGCCTAAGACTAGCCGATGGCCACCCTGCTGATCTCCCACCCGGCGTTCCTCGAGCACGACACCGGCCGTCACCATCCCGAGCGTCCCGACCGGCTGCGCGCCGTCCTGGCAGCTCTCGAAGACCCCGCCTTCGCCGGGCTCGCGCGGGCCGAGGCGCCGCTGGCCTCTTTCGAGGAGCTGACCCGCGTGCATCCGGCCGGCTACGTCGAGGCCATCCTCGGCATCCGGCCGGGAGCCGGCGAACTGGTGCACGTCGACGGCGACACGGTGATGAGCCGCGGCAGCGCCGAGGCGGCGCAGCGGGCGGCCGGCGCGGCCGTCGCCGCGGTCACGGCGGTCATGGAGGGCCGCGTGCAGACGGCCTTCGCCGCGGTGCGACCGCCCGGCCACCACGCAACACCGACCGTGCCCGGCGGCTTCTGCCTGTTCAACAATGTGGCCGTGGGAGCCCGGCATGCCCAGGCGGCCTATGGCGTATCGCGTGTCGCCATGCTCGACTTCGACGTCCATCACGGGCAAGGCACGCAGGCGGTCGTCGAGCCCGATGCCAACCTGTTCTACGCGTCGACTCATCAGTACCCGCTCTACCCTGGCACCGGCTTCGCAAGCGAGCGCGGCTCGGCCGACAACGTCGTCAACGTGCCCTTGTCGCCGGGCTCGGGCGGCCGCCAGTTCCGCGCCGCCTGGGACGAGCGCATCCTGCCCGCCCTCGAGGCCTTCGCGCCAGAGCTCGTCATGATCTCGGCCGGATTCGACGCCCATGCCGACGACCCGCTGGCCCAGCTCGAGCTCGAGACAGAGGACTATGCCTGGATCACGCGCGAGCTGATGGCCATGGCCGAGCGTCACGCCGAGGGCCGCGTCGTCTCCCTTCTGGAGGGCGGCTACGACCTCGGCGCGCTGGCCGACTCGGTGAGCGCTCACGTGCGCGTGCTGATGGGCGAGTAGCGCCGCCGCTCACGCGGCGGGGATGGTGCGGTCGATCTCGTGCAGCAGGGAGCGCCCATGGGCTCCCCCGCCCGCGACAGGTGATCTCGACCGTGCAGTGTGTCTCCACGTCGGTCCTTGACGCCTTCGAGCAGGATGACGCCGGTGCTGAGGAATCCGTTCCCGGTGACTAAGGTGTCGGCGATACGCGTCGAATCGCCCAGGCCAGCCTTGTCGAAACAGACGACGAAGCCTCGGGCGCTGAGCGCCCTCAGGGAATTGGTGCGCAAGCCGGCCAACTTCTGTTTCTCTGGCGCTCGAAATGATGGTTGCAGCCAGCAGCAGGGCGATACCGAGTCGGCCGGCAGCTTCGACCGATAGGGTCGTCCATGATACGAAAAAGACCAGCAGGAAAAGCGGACGGGTAGCCGAACCGGTGTCTGACCTGTAATGAAACTGACTTGGATCTGTGCGCCATGGCGGACACGATGAAGCGTCTCGCGACACTTGCCCTGCTGATCGGCGCGCCGGCCCCAGCCCTCGCGGCCGACCCCGGTCCGCCCGTCCCCGGCTTCTATGTCGGCGGTCACGTCGGCTTCATGTTCGGCCAGGCCAACGCCTCCCTGGCCGATCCGATCGGCGTCGCCTCGGCCGGCGGCACGACCGCCTTGGGCACCTGGTTCGGCGGCGTGCAGGCCGGCTACGAGCACTACTTCCTGGCCTCTCGCCTGATGCTGGGCGTCGAGCTCGACGTGTCGTTTCCGGACGCGGCCGATCTCGCACAATGGATGTCGTACCGCGCCACCGCCAGCGGATCGGCCAACGAGCAGCTCGAGTACCTGGCCACCTTGAGGGCACGCGCCGGCTACGCCGTCGGGCCCTGGACCCCCTTCGTCAGCGGCGGCGTCGCCTGGGCCAGCACGCGCTTCTCGCGCACCGACCTCACGACCGGCAACCAGGACGCCAGCCCCAGCAACGTAAGTGTGGGCTGGGCCGTGGGGGCCGGCCTGGACTATCGGCTCGACCGCCAGTGGACGACCCGGCTCGAATATCTCTACACCGACCTCGGCCTGGCCGGTCACGTCTTCGACTCGGCACCGGCGCGCTACGACTCGTCCTATGCGCTGCATCGCTTCCGAGTCGCGCTGAACTACAAGTTCGGCGCCGCGCCGGAGGACCAGGCCGAGGGGCATTCATCGGATCGCGGCCCCCTCACCTGGGAGCTGCACGGCCAGACGACCTTCATCTTCCAGGGCTATCCTCCCATCCCGGCGCTCTACAGCGGCGACAACAGCCTGCCGCCGCTCGGCCAGAGCCGCGAGACCTGGACCGTCTCTGCCTACCTCGGGGTGCGGCTGTGGCAGGGCGGCCAGTTCTATTTCAATCCCGAATTGCTGCAGGGCTTCGGCGTTGCCAACACCACCGGCGCCGCCGGCTATCCCAACGGCGAGGCGCAGAAGTCGAACTTCCCCTATCCCCGCTTCAACGTCTCGCGCCTGTACCTGCGCCAGGAGATCGGGTTCGGCGGCGGCCGGGAGGTGATCGAGGAAGGCGAGTATGGCCAGCTGTCGGGCGAGCGCGACGTCGACCGGGTCAGCTTCCAGCTCGGCAAATATTCGGTGAAGGATCTGTTCGACGGCAACGCCTATGCCGAGGATCCGCGCAACGACTTCCTCAACTGGTCGATCTGGGCAGCCGGCGCCTTCGACTACCCGGCCGACCGGCTCGGCCTCAGCTGGGGCCTGACGGCCGAAGTGAACCGCGCCAACTGGGCGGCGCGCGCCGGCTACTTCCTGGTGCCCGACCAGTCGAACGCCAACACCTTCGACATGGCGCTGTTCAGCCGCGGCGGCTATGTCGGGGAGTTCGAGCTTCGCTACAAGCCTTACGATCGCCCGGGCTCTTTGCGACTGGGGGCGTGGCTAAACAGCACCTTCTCGGGCTCGTACAACCAGGCCGTCTCCCTGGCGGCGCAAATCCCCGGCCTGAACGCCAACGACACCATGGCCTGGACCCGCCGCGGCCGCACGAAGGTCGGCTTCTACCTGAACTTCGACCAGGAACTCTGCGACTGGATCGGCCTGTTCGGCCGCTTCTCGTGGAACAACGGGCAGAACGAGATCATGTCGTTCACCGACATCGACACCAGCGTCTCGCTCGGCCTGTCGTTCGACGGCAAGAGATGGGGCCGCCCGGACGACCGCGTCGGCCTGGCCGGCGCCCTCAACAACATCTCGGGTCCCCATGCAGGCTACCTGGCGGCCGGTGGCCTCGGGCCCCTCGTCGGCGACGGCGCCTTGACCTACGCTTCCGAGAACGTCCTGGAAGCATACTATTCCTATCAGGTTTCGAAGGGGATCTTCGTCACGGCCGATTATCAGTTCATCGGCAACCCCGGCTACAATCAGGTGCGTGGACCCGTGAACGTCTTCAGCGGTCGGCTCTCCATGCGATTCTGACGAGGCTTTCCAGCCCTGTCACTTTGCCTCGTCACTTGGCGTCGAAATGCCAGACGCCATCCCAGCCGGCCGGCGGCCCGTCGGCCGCCAGCCGACGGCACCGCTCGATGAAGAGCTTGCAGGGCGGGTCGTCGGGCCGCAGCGCGGCGGCGGTGGCAAAGCGCTCGCCCGCCGCCGCGAAGTGGCCGCCGGCATATTCGGCCTGAGCTTCCTGCCAGAGCGCCAGGAAGTCGGCATGCTCGGCCACCGTCTCGGCGCCGCCCAGCGGCTCGTAAACCTCGTGCACCTCCGTCGTGCCGGCCGCCACGATGCGATCGACGTAGCGCCAGGCGAAGCGCTCGGCGGTCGGCAGGGCGACCTCGCCGCTGGCCAGGATCTCCGTGCCGTAGATCTTGTTCAGGCCCTCCAGGCGCGAGGCCTGGTTGGCGACCGCACCGACCAGGGTGTAGTTGATTCGCTCGCGGGCCCCGACATTGCCGACGACGGCCGGACCAGTGTGCAGGCCGAATCGGGTGCGAAAGCCGGCCCGGCCTCGGCCCTTCCACTTGATCGACAGCCGGGCCCCGTCGGCGGCGCATTGCAAGGCCGCCTGCACGGCGTTGGCGATGTGGTCGGGATCGGGCTCGGGGGCGTTCCAGAACGCCATGATGCTGTCGCCTATGTACTTGTCGATGGTGCCGCGGTTGGCCGTGATGGCGGCACCCAGCACATCGAAATAGCGCGACAGGCGGCTGGTCAGCAGCTCCGGCTCCATGGTCTCGCTCAATCGCGAGAAGCCCTCGATGTCGCTGAACATCACCGTGATGTCGCGCCGCGTGCCGCCCAGCCCGGCGCTCTCCGGCGAGCGCATGATCTGCGACACGAGGTTCTTGGAGACATAGCGCCCGAAGACTTCCAGGCCGCTGCGCATACGCTCGATCGACTCCGACAGCCGCACGATCTCGCTGATGCGGCTCTTGATCGGCGTGTCGTCGGAGAAGTCGAGCTGGCGGATGCGCTCGGTCTTGAGGGCTATGCGGGCGATCGAGCGCGACAGCAGCCAGGCCGCCAGCAGGGCGGCGGCCGCTGCGAGCGCCACCGCGACCGCTGCGGCGATACCAGCCCGCCGCATCAGGGCGTGCGACTCGGCGGCCAGCTCGACGTACGGCACGGCAGCGGCGATCACGTAGTTGCGGCCGAGGATCGAGGCCATGGTGTGGACCAGCAGCCGGTAGTCGCGGCCGGCCAGCACGACATCCTCCTCGACGCGCCGGCCGGCGAAGCCGCCGACCGCCCGCCGCATCGCGGCGCGCACCTCGCCTTCCCCGCTCAGGCAGTTCTGGCGCTCCAGGCGGCAGGCCTCGGATTCCATGAAGATCGCGCCGGCCTCGCTGGCGATCATGATGATCGAGTTCGGCGTGATCCGATAGTCGCCGATCAGCAGCGACAGCGAGTCCAGGGTGAAGTCGAAGCCCATCACCCCGTCGCTGCCGATCGGGATGCCCGCCGAGATGCCGAGCACGTCGGCCGGCGCGAAGCGATAGGGGTCGGTCAGCACCGGGCGATCGGCCGCCAGGGCGTCGACGTACCAGGGCCGCTTGCGCGGATCGAAGTCGAAGGGCCGCGAGCGCTTCGCCGTGCTCTGGCCTTCTCGCGTCTCGAACCACCAGGTTTCACGTCGATCGGCGTCAGCACCGTCGACGATCCGCAGGATCGCGGGCGCATCGTGCGGACCGTCGTACAGCGCGCGCTGCTCGGGGGAGAAGGTCTCCGGCCGGCCCGCGTAGAGGAATCGGCCGTCGCGATAGCCGACGAACACGGCGGAGATCGAGGGGTAGCGTCTCAAGACGGCCGCGAACTGGCGCAATCGCTCCTGGTCGTCGGCCGAGGTGGCGGAGGCCATCGCGAAGTCGGGACTGGCCGCCATGGTCGAGCCGACCGCCACGACGACGCGCAGCCCGGTCGCCATGATTCCCTCGACGCTGGCGTCGAGCTCGCCCATGCGATGCTCGATGTTGGTGGCCTCGAGCTGGTCGACGGCCCGCCATCCCAGCCACATCAGCCAGCCCGTCAGCGGCAGGACGATCATGGCCATGAGCGCGAGCAGGGTCACGCCGAACGGAACCGCCACCCGACGCTTGCCTGCCGACTCGGAGTGTGAAGCCTCGCCGTCCACCTGCGCCATCCTGGCGGAAAGCCGTCCCGCGGTCCATCCGAAGGCACTGTCCCCGGACCGCAGGCGAACTGTCATCGAGGCGCCATCCCCCCTTCATCACGGCACGTTAGGAGCGAAGCCTGTCTGCTGGGAGGTCCGTCCATGTTCCTGCGTCGCCGTCGGCTGATCGATCTCTCGGGCATGGCAGCCGCCGGCTCGGTGCTGCCGCGCCTGGCCGTGGGCCAGGCCGACCGTCGCCCCAACCTGGTCATTGCCGTCCAGCAGATTTCCAATACGGCTTCGCTGGAGCCCCTGCGGGAACAGTCCAACGTCGGCCAGCGCACCTTCTCGTTCATCTTCGAGACTCTGATCATGCAGAACCTGCTCGGCCAGCTGGAGCCCGTGCCAGGGCTCGCCGAGTCCTGGAAGCGGGTCGACGAGCGCACCGTCGAGCTGGCGCTGCGCAAGGGCGTGAAGTTCCACAACGGCGACGAGATGACCGCCGACGACGTCGTGTTCACGTTCAGCCGCGAGCGCATGTTCGGACCGGACTACGACATCACCAGCTCGAAGACCCTGTTCACGTCGGTGGTCACCCGCGATTCCGTCGAGGGCAAGAAGCTGCCGCCCGAGGTGCCGGCCGTGGCCAAGCGCGCGTTCCCGGCCCTGGAGCGTGTCGAAGCGGTGGACCGCTACACCGTGCGTTTCGTCAACCGCACGCCGGACGTTACCCTGGAGGGCCGCATCGGCCGCCTGGGCAGCGACATCATCTCGCGCCGCGCCTATGAGGAGGCCAAGAGCTGGATCGAGTGGGCCCGCGCACCGATCGCCACGGGGCCCTACAAGGTGCGCGCGTACCGTCCCGACCAGTCCCTCATCCTGGACGCCCACGACGACTATTGGGGCGGCCGGCCGCCGCTCAGGAGCGTGACCCTGAAGGTGGTGCCCGAGGTGGCCAGTCGCATCAACGGACTCCTGGCCGGCGAGTTCGACTTCGTCTGCGACGTGCCGCCCGACCAGATTCCCGGCATCGAGAAGAACCCGCGCTTCGAGGTGCTGGGCAGCCCGATCGTCAACCATCGGCTGACCGTGTTCGACAAGCACCACCCGACCCTCGTCGATCCGCGCGTGCGGCAGGCCTTCACGCACGCCATCGACCGGCAGGCGATCGTCGATGCGCTGTGGTCGGGGCGGACCCGCGTGCCGGCCGGCCTGCAGTGGGAGTTCTACGGGCCGATGTTCGTCGAGAACTGGTCGGTGCCGGCCTTCGACGTGGCGCGTGCCCGCGCGCTGCTGAAGTCGGCCGGCTACAAGGGCGACCCGATCCCCTACCGGCTGGTGAACAACTACTACACCAATCAGGTGGCGACGGCGCAGGTACTGACCGAGATGTGGCGCCAGGCCGGGCTCAACGTGCAGATCGAGATCAGGGAGAACTGGCAGCAGATCTTCGAGAACAACGGGCAGCGGGCAGTGCGCGACTGGTCGAACAGCGCAGGCTTCAACGATCCGATCTCGTCGATCGTCGCCCAGCACGGTCCGCAGGGCCAGCAGCAGCAGGCCAGCGAGTGGAGCAACGAGGAGATGAACCGCCTGTCCGACGCCATGGAGGTCGAGACCGACATGGCCAGGCGCAAGGCGATCTTCAGGCGCATGCTCGAGATCTGCGAGCGCGAGGACCCGGCCTACACGGTGCTGCACCAGAACGCGACATTCACCGCCAAGCGCAAGGACATAGGCTGGAAGGCTTCGCCCTCTTTCGCCATGGAATTCCGCAGTGCCAACTTCGGCTCGAACTGAAGTCGGCCATCGCGCCGGTATCGACCGCTACTCCAGCCCGAGATAGACCTTCTGGACCTGCGGATTGCCGGCCATCTCGTCGGCCGGGCCCTCGAGCACGGTACGGCCGACCTGCAGAACGTAGGCGTAGTCGGCGGCCTCGAGGGCGACGTCGACCGACTGCTCGGCCAGAAGGATGGTCTGGCCGTCGCGGTGCAGGGCGGCGAACGAGTCGTACATCGAATCGACGATCGCCGGCGCGAGGCCGAGGCTGGGCTCGTCGAGCAGCAGCAGGCGCGGCTCGCTCATCAGGGCTCGCCCGACCGCCAGCATCTGGCGCTCGCCGCCCGACATGGTGCCGGCGCGCTGATTGCGCCGCTCCGCGAGCCGCGGGAAGACGCCGTAGACCCGCTCGAGCAGGCGCGGGATGCGCGCCCGGTCGGCCAGCGGCGTGGCGCCCAGCAGCAGGTTGTTCTCGACGCTCTGCTGGGTGAACAGCCTCCAGCCCTCGGGCGACAGCGCGAGGCCCTTGCGCACGATGGCGTAGGCCGGCTGACCGGCGATGTTCTCGCCGTTGAACGATACCGTCCCTCCGGCCACCGGCACGATGCCGGCGATCGCGTTCAAGGTCGTCGTCTTGCCCGCCCCGTTCGAGCCCAGCAGCGCCACGACCGAGCCGGCCGGCACCTCGAGCGAGACGTCGGCGACGCCGATCAGGTCGCCGTAGCGCACCTCGAGACGCTCGATCTTCAGCAAGGCGCTCACGTCTTCACCTTGCGCCGGCCGAGATAGGCCTCGATCACCTTGGGGTCGCTGGTCACCTCGCGCGGCGTGCCGCGGGCGATCTCGCGCCCCTGGTGGAACACCACGACCCGGCTGGTCAGGGAGACGATCACCTCCATGATGTGCTCGACGATCACGATGGTGATGCCGGTGGCATGGATGCGGCGCACCACCTCGATCGCCTCGCGCACCTCGGACGGAGTCAGGCCGGCCATCGCCTCGTCGAGCAGCAGCGCCTTGGGCTCGGAGGCGAGCGCGCGGGCGATCTCCAGCCGCTTTCGCCCGGGCGTGCCGAGGCTGCGCGCCGGCGCGTCGGCCAGCGGCCCCAGCCCGACCCGCTGCAGCACGTCGAGCGCCCGGGCGCGGGCCTCGCGCGCGTTGGGATGGCGCAGCATCGCGCCGATCGTCGCGTTGTCGAGCACCGTCATCGACTCGAAGGTCAGCGGCACCTGGAAGGTGCGCGCCAGCCCAAGCCGGGCGCGCGCCTCGGGCGGCAGGCGGGTGACGTCGGTGCCGGCGAAGCTGACGGTGCCGGCGGTCACCGGCAGGTCGCCGGTCAGGCAATTGAAGAAGGTCGACTTGCCGGCGCCGTTGGGCCCGATCAGGCCGAGGATCTCGCCCTCGGTGACCGACACCGAGGCATTGTCGACCGCCTTGAAGGCGCCGAACGCCTTGGTGACCGAGCGCGCCTCAATCAGCATGGCCGCTCACCGCTGTGTCCGCCGCCTTGCGCACCGCGGCCGGCCGGCGCTCGAGCAGCGACAGCAGCCCGCTCGGCAGGAAGCGGGCGATGATCACGATGATGGCCCCGTAGACCACGAAGGTGAGGCCGGCGCCTTTGCCGCCCAGCCAGCTGTTGGACAGCTCTTCGAGCGGCACCAGGATGAGCGCCCCGACCAGCGGGCCGAACAGCTGGCCGGCGCCGCCCAGCGCCGCCATCACCACCATCTTCACGGAGATCAGGATGCCGAAGCCCGATTCGGGATCGACGAAGCCGAACATCGTGAGATACAGCGAGCCGGCCAGCGAGGTGAAGGCGGCGCTCAGCATGTAGGCGTTGAGCTTGTAGCGGCCGGCGGCGACGCCGAGCGAGCGCGCCGCCCGCTCGCTGTCCTTGATCGCCCTGAGATAGAAGCCCATGCGGCTGCGCTCAATCCACCAGGTCAGGCCGAGCAGGCCGGCCAGCACCGCGAGGAAGACGTAGTAGTAGGGCGTCGCCGAGATGAACGACAGGTCGAGCACGGTGCGCGGGACCGGCGGGCCGCTCAGCCCCTGGGCACCGCCGAGGAACTCGCTGGTCGAGCTGAGCACGCGCACCAGCTCGGCGACGGCGATGGTCGCCATGCTGAAATAATGGCCCGACAGGCGCAGGGTCGGCACACCGATCACCGCGGCGACGGCGACCGAGAGCAGCATGCCGATCGGCGCGCCGGCGATCGGCGGCCAGCCGGCGTGGGTGTAGAGCACCACCGCCGAATAGGCGCCGATGCCGAAGAATACCGAGTGCCCGACCGAGACCTGGCCGGCGTAGCCGCCGACGATGTTCCAGGCCGAGGCGCCGATCGCCGCCAGCAGCACCAGCGCGCCGAGGCGACCCCAGACCGGCGAGCCGCTGGCCAGCAGGGGATAGGCCAGCACGAGGACCAGCAGGCCGAGCATGAGGAGGCGGCGCGGCGTCATGTCTTGCCCATCAGCCCTTGCGGCCGGAACCACAGGACCAGGACGAACAGGACGTAGACGATCACGTCCTTGTAGATCGGGCTGAGGAGGTAGGCCGACAGCGATTCGACGACGCCGATGATCAGGCCGGCGACCAGCGCGCCCAGCACGCTGCCGAAGCCGCCGAACGACACGGTGACGAAGGCGACGATCGCCAGGGTCTCGCCGACCGTCGGCGAGGTGTAGAAGAAGGTGGCGATCAGCGCCCCGGCGATGCCGGTGGCGGCGCCGGCCAGGCCCCAGGCCAGCGCCTGCATGCGCTGCGGCCGGATGCCCATCAGCTGTGCCGCCGTGGCGTCCTCGGACACCGCCAGCATGCGGCTGCCCAGCATGGTGCGGGTCAGCATGAAATGCAGCAGCAGGGTGACGCCCAGCCCGACCACGCCGGCCAGCACGCGCGGCCCGTCGAAGCGGATGCCGCCCAGCACGAACGAGCCGCCGATCAGGGTGTCGGGCAGGGTCTTGAAGTTGGCGCCGAACACGTTGAAGGCCGAGTAGCGCAGGAACAGGGCCAGCCCGAAGGTGCCGAGGATCTGCGCCAGCATCGGCCCCTTCATGATGTGCCGCACCAGCAGGAAGTAGCTCGCGATCCCGAGGGTCGCGATCAGGATGGCGGCGGCCGGCACCGAGGCCCACGGTCCGCCGCCCAGCGCCGTCCAGATGACGACGGCCGTGTACATGCCGAGCATGACGAAGTCGCCATGCGCGAAGTTCACGACGTTCATCATGCCCCAGATCAGGGTGAGGCCGGACGAGAACAGGGCGTACACGGCGCCCAGCAGCAGGCCGCTCACCACGACCTGCACCAAGGTCATCGACATCGACGGGAGCGCCCGGTGCCGGCGGTCTCGGCCTACCAGCCCTTGTAGGGCAGGACGACCTCGGCGGTGGCGCGCGCCTTCGGCCAGATCGCGACGTACTGGCCGCCACGCATCTGGGTGACCAGGCTGGAGGCCAGCACGTTCTGGCCCTTGTCGTCGAACTTCACGCCGTCGTAGCCGGTCACCATCTGGTCTGCCGGCAGGTTGGTCGCCTTGAGCGCCGCCTGGATCTTGGCCGGGTCGGTCGAGCCGGCGCGGTTGATGGCGTCGGCCAGCACCAGGAAGCCTTCGAGCGCGCGGGCCGAGACGTCGTCGAGCTCGTCACCGCCGGTCTTCTTCTTGAACAGCTCGTTGAACACGTAGGGTACCGACCCGGGCTTGCCCGACGCGAACGCCGAGCGGCTGACCAGGCCCTCGACCATCGAGCTCATCGTCTTGACGAACGAGGGATCGTTGAAGCCGGCGTCGTCGGCGATCATGATCGACGGCTTCCAGTTCAGCTCCTTCATCGTCTTGGTGTAGAGGATGGCGTCCGAGGTGTAGGAGATGAAGATCGCGACGTCGGGATTCTTCTCCTTGAGCTGCAGCACCTGCGGCTGCACGTCGGTCGAGTTGGCCGAGTAGGCGATCTTCTGGCCGACCGCGAGACCATCCTTGGCGAAGACGTCGGCGATCACCGAGGCGACCGAATTGCCGTACTCGGTGTTCTCGTGCACCACGGCGATCGAATCGACCTTGCGCCCGGCCGCCTTCTGCTCCTTGAGGAAGATCGAGTAGGCCTTGGCGAAGTCGGCGGCCACCGGGGTGACCCGGAAGAACCACTTGAAGCCGCGCTCGGTGAGGTTGGCCGCCACCGACTCGGGGTTGACGAAGGGAATGCCGTAGCGCTCGGCCATCGCCGAGGCGGTGAGCGTGATGCCCGACTGGTAGGAGCCGATCACCGCCGCCACCTTCTCTTCCGTGATCAGGCGCAGGGTCTGGTTCTGGCCGGCGGCCGGCGTGCCCTGGTTGTCGGCGAACACCAGCTGCAGCTTGGCGCCCTTGAGACCGGGCAGCCCGCCGCCCTTGGCGAGCGGGATGATCTTGGCCAGGTCGGCGTTGCCGTTGTTGATGACGTCGGCGCCTATTTCCATGGCGGTCTTGGAATAATTGCCGGCGCTCGCCGAATTGCCGCTCAGGGGATAGACGGCGCCGATCTTGACCACGTCCTGCGCGAAAGCATCGGCTCCGGCCCCGAGGGCCGCCAGAGCCGCACCCGCCACGAGCGCGCGCCGAGTTGTCCTGAGCATGCGTTGGTCTCCCTGTTTCACGATTGAAGCCTTCCCGGGCGCAAGATTACATGGCCGCCGGGGATCAGCAAACCCGATAGCGCTCGACTGCCGCAGGATCGAGCTCGATGCCGAGCCCCGGCCCGTCGGGCAGCAGCACGTGCCCCGCCTCGAGACGCAACGGTGCCTTCAGCAACCCGGTCCGCAAGGCATTGTCGCTCATGTCGTACTCCAGCATCTGCGGCACCGGCGGATGATCGGTGTGCGGCCCGGCCGGCAGCGACGCCAGGAAATGGCAGGCGGTCGCCAGCCCGACCGCGCCGCCCCAGACATGCGGCGCGATCCGCAGATTGTGGGCCTGGGCGAGCGCGGCGATGCGACGGGCTTCGCCGAGACCGCCGGTGCCCGGAATCGACGGCTGCACGATGTCGATGCAGCGTCCGTCGATCAGGGCCCGGAAGTCGCGCACGGTGTGGTGCGCCTCGCCGGCGGCGATCGGAATCGGCGAGCGGGCGCGCAGTTCGGCATAGCCGGCCAGGTCGCCGGGCGGCAGCGGCTCCTCGATCCAGTGGATGTCGAACGGCTCGATCGCCCGCGCGCAGGCCAGCGCCAGGTCCGCGGTGTAGGCGCCGTTGATGTCGACCAGCAGCAGCTTATCGGGACCGAGCATCTCGCGGGCCAGCCTGACCCTGGCGACGTCGCTGGCGAGGCCGCGGCCGATCTTGATCTTGGCCCCGGCGTAGGGATGCGCCGCCGCCTCGGCCAGCATGTGCTCGAGCTGGCGGTCGGGGTCGTCGGAGAAGAAGCCGGTCGAGGCATAGGCCGGGAAGCGGGTGGCGCCGCAGCCGCCGATCAGGTCGCAGACCCTGACGCCGAAGCCGCGCGCCATCGCGTCGAACAGCGCGACGTTGATGGCGGCCAGGCAGGCCGTCAGCTGGTTGCCGACCCCGAGATGGTACATCGCGTTGCGCGCGCGGGCCTCGACATGGTCGAAATCGAAGACGCTGCGGCCGACGAACAGCGGCTCGACCATGCGGAAGTATTCGAGGCTGACGCGCGGATTGCCGAAGGCCTCGCCGATGCCGCGCACCCCGGCGTCGGTCTCGACCTCGACCAGTCCGCTCTGGCGGCGGAAGCCGCCGCCGCGCGACATGCCATAGGCCTTGCGGGGGTCGAAGGCGTATTCCAGCCCGATGAAAGTCAAGCGCTTGATGGTCGGCATGACCGCATGATGCCCCAGCCCTGACGCCGCCTCCAGAGACAGGCTAAGCTGATCCCTGCAAAGGGAGAGAAACCGCCGATGACCGCCATCCCCAAGACCCATCGCCGCGTCGTGCTGGTGCGCCGGCCACCGGGCGAGCCCGCCGAATCGGACTTCCGCGTCGAGGAGGTGCCGATGCCCGAGCCGCGGCACGGCGAGGTCCTGGTCAAGGTTCATTACCTGTCTCTCGATCCCTATCAGCGCGGCCGCATGCGCGACGCGGCCTCCTATGCCGCGGCGATCGGGCTGGGCGAGGTGATGACCGGCGGCACGGTCGGCGAAGTGGTGAAGTCGCACCATCCCGGCTTCGCCGTCGGCGACATCGTCGAGGACCGGCTGGGCTGGCAGGAATACGCGATCGGCGGCGGCCCGGCGCTGCGCAAGGTCGATCCCTCGATCGCCCCCATCTCGACCGCCAACGGCGTGCTGGGCATGCCGGGCATGACCGCGTACTTCGGACTGCTCGAGGTCGGCCAGCCCAAGCCGGGCGAGACGATCGTCGTCTCGGCGGCCTCGGGCGCGGTGGGCCAGGTGGTCGGCCAGATCGGCAAGATCATGGGCTGTCGCGTCGTCGGCATCGCCGGCGGCGCCAGCAAGTGCGGCTTCGTGACCGGCGAGCTCGGCTTCGACGCCTGCCTCGACTACAAGGCGGAGAAGGACCTCGACGCGGCCTTGCGCGCCGCCTGCCCGAACGGGATCGACGTCTACTTCGACAATGTCGGCGGCGAGATCTCCGACGCCGTGCTGCGCAACATCAACTTCTTCGGCCGGGTCGCGCTGTGCGGCTCGATCTCGCAGTACAACGCCACGTCGCCGCCGATGGGCCCGCGCCTGCTCGGCACCTTCGTCGGCAAGCGGGTCCGCGCCCAGGGCTTCATCGTCACCGACTTCGCCGAGCGCTACGAGCCGGCGCGGCGCCAGATGGGCGACTGGATCCGGAGCGGCCGCCTGAAGTACCGCGAGGACGTCGTCGAGGGCCTCGACAAGGCACCGCGCGCCTTCATCGGCCTGCTGCGCGGCGAGAATTTCGGCAAGATGCTGGTCAAGCTGGCATGAGCTACGACGCCCCCTTCGCCGGCCTCAAGGTCATCGACCTCAGCCAGGGAATCGCCGGCCCCTATTGCGGCATGCTGCTGGCCCAGCACGGTGCCGACGTCATCAAGGTCGAGGGGCTGGGCGACGGCGACTGGGCACGCACGCTCGGCACGCGGCACGGCAACCACTCGGCCTTCTCGGTGATCGGCAACCTCGGCAAGCGCAGCATCGCGGTCGACCTCAAGTCGGAAGCCGGCAAGCAGGTGCTGTGGCGCCTGCTCGACGGCGCCGCCGTGTTCATGGAAGGCTTCCGGCCCGGGGTCATCCAGCGCCTCGGATTCGGCTACGACGCGATCGCCGCGCGCGTGCCGCGGCTCCTCTACCTGTCGATCTCCGGCTTCGGCCAGATCGGGCCGCTGGCCGAACGGCCGGCCATGGACCCGGTGCTGCAGGCCTACACCGGCATGATGATTGAGAATCGCGGCGAGGACGGTATTCCCCATCGCGTTCCGGTGATCGTCGTCGACATGTCGACGGCCCTGTACGGCTTCCAGGCCCTGTCGGCGGCGCTCTACGCGCGGCGCGACGAGACCAGCGGCCGCTATCTCGACGTCAGCCTGATGCAGGCGGCGACCAACCTGCAGTCGATCCGGCTGATGGCCTGCCATCTCGAGGGCGGCACGATGAAGCCGGGCGGCGTGCCGGGCGGCGTGTTCCAGGTCGCCGACGGCTGGATGTCGCTGGTGGCGATCAACGATCGCGACTTCCGCAGCCTGTGCGGCGCCATGGACCTGCCGGCCCTCCCGGACGATCCGCGCTTCGCCACGGCGGCGGCGCGGCTCGACAACGACGTCGCGCTCTATGCGATCCTGCGGCCGGCGCTGGCCGCCCGGCCGTGGCCCGAGTGGAACCGCCGCCTCACAGAGGCGCGGCTGATGCACGAGCGGCTGAACACCTACGCCCAGTTCATCGAGCAACCGCAGGTGCGCGAGAGCGGCCTGATCCAGTGGCTGCACCAGGCCGGCTTCCGCCAGCCGGTGCCGGTGCCGGCCCTGCCCGGCATGCTGCCGCAGGTCGACGGCACGCCGCGCGGCACCGCGCCGGTGACCGGACAGCACACGCGTCCCGTCCTCGCCGAGCACGGATTCAGCGCGGCGGAGATCGACCGGCTGATCGCCGACGGCGTCGTCGCGGCGGCGGCGTGAGCGCGCTCCAGGTCACCCGCCTCGAGCCGGCCTGCTATCGCCGCACCCCGTGGAGGAACGGCGGCGGGGTGACGACCGACATCGCCGGCGAGGGCGACGTCTGGCGCTTCAGCCGCACGCCGATCGCGGCCGCCGGCCCGTTCTCGGACTATGCCGGCTACGACCGCTTGCAGGTGCTGGTCGCCGGCGGCGGCCTCGTGCTGCAGACGCCGGACGGCGAGATCGACGTGCGCCGGCCGTTCGTGCCGATACGCTTTGCCGGCGAGACGCCGATCGTCAGCCGGCTCGAGGACGGACCGGTCGAGGTCGTCAACCTGCTGGGCGAGCGGCGCGCGGTCCGCCTCGCCCTCGCGGTGCCCGAAACCGGCGTCGCTCACACGCTCGGCGCCGGCCTGCACCTTGCATATTGTCCGGACGGGTCGGCGATCCTCGGCCTGGCCGGGGAGGAGCATCGTCTGGCGGCCGATCAGACGCTGCGGATCGAGCACACGGCGGGACAATCCCTGACGGTCGTCGCCGGCAGGATCGTGCTGGGGAGCATAGAATGCGTATTGCCGTCGTAGGAGCCGGCGGGGTCGGAGGCGGTTACGGCGCCTTCCTCGCCAAGGCCGGGGCCGACGTCACCTTCATCGCGCGCGGCGCGCATCTCGCCGCCATGCGCACGACCGGTCTCAAGGTCGAGAGCCCGCGCGGCAACATCCATCTCGTCCCGACGCAGGCCACCGACGATCCGGCGACCGTCGGCCCGGTCGACGTGGTGCTGTTCTGCGTCAAGCAATGGGACGTCGAGAGCGCCGGGGCCGCCATCCGGTCGATGGTCGGCCCGCACACCGCGGTGATCCCGTTGCAGAACGGCATCGACACCGCCGAGCGACTGACCCCCATCCTGGGCGCCGGCGCGGTGATGGGCGGGGTCGCCAACATCAGCGCCACGATCGCCGAGCCCGGCCTCATCCGCCAGACCGGCAGCGGCCTGCGCATGGTGTTCGGCGAGCTCGACCGGCGGCCGAGCACGCGCGGCGAGGCCTTCCTGGCGCTCTGCCAGAAGGCCGGCATCGAGGGCGTGCTGAGCCCCGACATCCGCATCGACCTGTGGCTGAAGTTCATCCTGCTGGCCTCCAACGCCAGCATCATGGCGCTGACCCGCCTGCCGGTCGGCAAGCTGCGCGACGATCCCGACATCGGACCGTGGTTCGCCGCCGCCTACGAGGAGGTGGCGGCGGTCGGCCACGCCGCCGGCGTACCGCTGCCGGCCGATTCGGTCGCGCGCACGCTCGAGTTCAACCGCAACGCGCCGGCGACCCTGATCGCCTCGATGGCCGTCGACCTGCTGCGCGGCAACCGGATCGAGTTGCCCTGGCTGTCCGGCAAGGTGATCGAGCTGGGCCGCCGCCATGGCGTGGCGACACCGATCCATGACCTTATGTACGCCATGCTGAAGCCCTACATCATGGGCCGACCGACCTGACCCCGGAGACCGAATGATGCGCCTGCTGCTCACCATCCTGCTCGGACTGGCCGTCGGCTGGCCGGCCGCCGCCGCCGAGATCAGGGTGCTGACCGCCGGCGCCTACAAGGGCGTGGCGACACGCCTCGCCGCCGACTTCGAGGCGCGCACCGGCCACAAGGTCGTCATCGAAAACGATACGGCAGGCGGCGTCGCCCGTCGCATCGAAGCCGGCGAGGCGTTCGACGTCGCCGTGATGCCGCCGGCCCGCATGGCGCCGCTGCTCGGCAATCGACTGATGTCGAGCAGCGCCAAGCCGCTCGCTCGCTCGGGCATCGGCGTCGCCGTCAAGCAGGGCACGCCGGCCCCCGACCTGTCGAGCGTCGACAGCTGGAAGCAGGCCCTGCTCGCCGCGCCCGGCATCGCCTACGTCGACCCGGCGTCCGGCGGCACCAGCGGCGTCTACCTGGCCGGGCTGTTCGAGCGGCTGGGCATCGCCGACCAACTCAAGGGCAAGACGGTCCTCGTGAAGGGCGGTCTGGTGGCCGAGAAGCTGGTGAGCGGCGAGGCGACGCTCGCCATGCAGCAGATCAGCGAGCTGATGGCGGTGGCCGGGGTGATCGTGGTCGGCCCGCTGCCGCTCGAGGCGCAGAGCTACACGATCTATGCCGGCGCGATCTCCGCCGCCGCCTCCGACCGAGCCGCAGCCGAGGCGCTGATGCTGGCCTTCAGCGATCCCTCGACCGCGCCGGTGCTGCAGAAGTTCGGTCTCGAGTCTCCCTGAGGCTCAGCTCTTCAGCGCCTTGACCGCTTCCGTCCACGCCGCGATCGTATGTTCGATGTCGGCTCGGTCATGCGCCAGGCTCACATAGTACTTGCTCTCGCCCTTCATGATGCCGCGCGCGCGCAGCAGCTGGTTGAAGCGCCGGGCCAGAGCGGCGTCGCCCTTCAACGTGTCGCGGTAGTCGCGGATCGGCTGGTCGGTGAAGACGACGTCGAACAGCGGCGGCTCGCCGATCACCTGGGCCGGCAGGCCGGCCTGCTTGAGAAGGCTCGACAGGGCGGCCATCAGCTCGCGGCCGGTGGCGAACACCTTCTCGTAGGTGCCGGGCCGCTTCAGGACATTGAGCGTGGCGAGGCCGGCGACGGCGGCGACCGGGTTGCCCGACAGCGTGCCGATCTGGGTGATGAAGTCCTCCTCCGAGGCCGCCAGCTTGTCGAAGTGGTGCATGATGTCGGCACGGCCGGCGACCGCGGCCAGGGCGAAGCCGCCGCCGACGATCTTGCCCAGGCTGCACAGGTCGGGCGTGACGCCGTAGTACTGCTGGGCGCCGCCGTAGCTGAAGCGGAAGCCGGTCACCACCTCGTCGAAGATCAGCGGGATCCCGTGCTGCGCGGTGATCTCCCGCAGCGCCTGCAGGAAGCCCGGCTGGGGCGGAATCAGGCGCTGGAACGGCTCGACGATCACGCCGGCCAACTCGTCCTTCTGCTCCTCGATCAGGCTGCGCACCATGTCGATGTCGTTGAACGCGGCGACCAGCATCTCGTCCTGGACGCTCCTCGGGATGCCGGCCGAGTCCGGCACCGGCCGCGGGAAGTTGCCCGGCCGCTTGGGGGCCAGCGACATCAGCGCGTAGTCGCTCATGCCGTGGTAGCCGCCCTCGAACTTCAGGATCTTGTCACGCTTGCGGAAGGCGCGCGCCGCCCGCATGGCGTAGAGATCGGCCTCGGTCCCCGAGCAGACGAAGCGCACCTGGTCGGCGCACGGCATCGCGTCGACGACCGCCTCGGCCAGCGCGATGCCGTGGCGGTTGTTGGCGAAGAAGGTCGTGCCGAGCGGCACCTGGGCCTGCACCGCCGCCGTCACCTCGGGATGGGCGTGTCCCGCGAACATCGGCCCCGAGCCGAGCAGGAAGTCGACATACTCGTTGCCCGCCTCGTCCCAGATGCGGCCGCCGCGGCCCTCCTTGAGGATCACCTCGGCCGGCATGTTGCCGAAGCTGCCGCCGGGCAGCACGCGCTTGGCCTGCTCGACCAGGCTGGCGACGGGATCGATTGCGGTCTGAACGGTCATGACGTCACTCCTGCAAAGGGCATGCCCGGGCTCGCGGCCCGGCTGCTACTCGATCGGCACGAAGATCGAGTGCCGCATCTTGCCCTCGACGGCCTTGGAGAAGTGGCCCTTGCCCGAGGTGTCCTCGACCAGCAGGACCTCGCCGGCACCGATGATCCGGGTCTCGCCGTCGCTCGCCTGGATGCTGACGGCGCCGTCCAGGTTGATGATGTACTGGCGGCGCGGCGCGGGATGCCATTCGTAGTCGTAGCTGCCCGGCGTCTCGCGAAAGATGATGCCGGTCGCCTTGAAGGTCTCGGAGGTTTTGCCGCCGCGCCCCTCGTGCTTCCATTCGACCTCGATGTCGCGAAAATGCGTTTCGCCCTGGGCGTCGACGTAGAGATTGTGGATTCGCATAGGACTGCCTCCCCGCTTGCCGTTTCCGCCCCGGAGCTTAGAACGAAACCATGTTCAAGGAACCCGTCGAGGCCGCCCTTTTCGACATGGACGGTCTGCTGCTCGATACCGAGGCCCTCTACATCCGCGCCATGCAGGCGGCGGCCGGCTCGCTCGGCCGCGACATGCCGCTGGCGCTGTGCCACGCCATGGTCGGGGTGCCGGCCTACGAGTGCAACCAGCTGATCGAGGACCACTACGGCGAGGGGTTCAGCATCGCCGAGTTCCGCCAGCACTTCTCGGTGCACATCCGCGGCCTGATGGACAGCGGCATCCCGGTGAAGCCGGGCGCGATCGAGCTGCTCGACTTCCTCGCCGCGCGCGGGCTGCCGCTCGCCGTGGCGACCTCGGCCGAGCGCAAGACGGCCGAGCACCATCTTTCCAAGGCCGGCCTGCTCGCGCGCTTCCAGGCCATCGCGACACGCAACGACGTCGAGCGTGCCAAGCCGCATCCCGACATCTACCTGGAGGCGGCCCGCCGCCTCGGCGTCGCGCCCGAGCGCTGCCTCGCCTTCGAGGATTCCGACATCGGCCTGTCGGCCGCCCACGCCGCCGGCACCATGGCCTTCATGGTCCCTGATTTCCTCGAGCCGCGGCCCGAGAGCCGGACGCGCTGCCTGCAGGTGCTGAGCGACCTGCATGCCGCCCGCGCCCTGCTGCAGCACCACCTCCCGCCGAGCTAGAACTTCTCGACCCAAGGCCGCAGCTCGACCTCCCAGCTCCAGGCGCTGCGATGCTGCTGCAGGGTCGCCCAGTAGCTCTCGGCGATGGCGTCGGGGTCGAGCAGGCTGTCGGGCGCCTCGGCCGGAACCGGCCGGCCGGCGCTGCGGATGCCGCCGTCGATCACGAAATGCGCCACGTGGATGCCCTTGGGCGACAGCTCGCGGGCCATCGACTGGGCCAGCCCGCGCAGCGCGAACTTGCCCATGGCGAAGGTCGCCGACTGCGCGAAGCCCTTCACGCCGGCCGTGGCGCCGGTCAGGAAGATGGCGCCGTGCCCCTTCGGCAGCATCCGCCGCGCCGCCTGCTGGGACACCAGGAAGGCGCCGAAGGCGCTGATGTCGATGGCCCGGCGGACGTCCTCGGCCGCCAGGTCGACGAACGGCGCGCGCGTGCGGTTGCTGGCGTTGTAGACCACGACGTCGGGCGTGCGGCCGGCGGCATCGAGATCGGCGAACAGCGTCGCGACATCGGCCTCGTCGGCGGCATTGCAACGGAAGGTCGCGGCGCCGGTCTCGGTCGCCAGGGCGGCGAGCTTGTCGACCTGGCGGGCGGCGATCGCCACCGCCAGGCCTTCACGGGCGAATAGCCGTGCCAGGGAGGCGCTGAGCCCGGGGCCGGTGCCGACGATCAGCGCCGAGCGGAAAGTGGGTTTCTGCATGGATCTCTCCTCGTTGCCGGCGATTCGACGCGGGTATAGGCTGGCACGCAAGAGGGAAGGAACAGCCATGGACCAGGCCAAGCACACCGGATCGATCTACGTGATCTCCGACGTCATCTGCCCCTGGTGCTACATCGGCAAGCGCCAGCTCGAGCGCGCCCTCGACCTGCTCGAGGCACAGCACCTGCGGTTCGGCGTGTCGTGGCACCCCTTCCAGCTCAACCCCGACATGCCGCCCGAGGGCGCCGACCGGGCGCAGTACCGGCTCGCCAAGTTCGGCAGCCTGGAGCGCTCGCGGCAGATGGACGAGCGCATTACCGAAACGGCCGCCGGGGTCGGCTTGGAGTTCCATCTCGAGCGGCTGACCCGCACGCCCAATACCCTGAACGCCCATCGCGTGATCCGCCTGGCCGGCCAGCGCGGCGTCCAGGGCGCCGTGGTCGAGGCGCTGTTCGACGGCTACTTCTGCAACGGCGCCGACATCGGCGACAGCGGCGTGCTGGCCGAGCTCGGCAGCATCGGCGGACTCGACCCGCACGAGGTCACCGAGCTGCTGTCCGGCGACGCCGGCCTCAAGGAAGTCATGGCCGGCGATCAGATGGCGCGCAATGCCGGAATCCAGGGGGTGCCGAGCTTCGCCCTGGAAGGCCATGTGCTGTTCTCCGGCGCCGTGCCGGCCGACGAGATGGCCAAGGCCTTCCGGCACGCCTGGGACGTCCTCAAGGACCGCGCCGCCTGAGCGCTTACTTGCCGCCGCGCGTGTCGATCGCAGGGGACGCGACGGGGCCCTTGACCGTCATCGTGTAGTCGACCCCGCCGCGACCGTTGGCGTCGAGGGCGATCACCGTATCGGTGGTCTCCTGGGTCAGGCTGTTGACGCTGTTGACCACCGCCGCCGCGTTGTTGCCGATCACTCTCTGGTCCTTCAGGGTCACCGTGCTGCCCGACAGCTGCACCTCGCCTTCGAAGGTGTTCTGGTGGTTGATGAATCCCGCCAGCACGGCCGAGCCGAAGCCCATGTCGGTGCTGAACAGGCTGCCCAGCCCGGTGGCGAAGGACGCCATGCCGAGCGAGCCGGCAGCAACCCCCGGATAGACGTAGCCGCTGACATGGCCGCGGCCGTTCAGCGAATCGCGGATCTCCTGCGGGGTCGTGCCGCCGCCCCTGAGCTCGATGCCGGTGATGCTGAGCTTGCCGTCGAGCGCCACCTTGAGATGCTCGTTGCCGTAGGTGTTGGTCCCGAGCGCCCCGCGCAACATCTCGCCGAGGTAGATGCCCTGCAGGCTGCCGCGCAGGTCGACCGCGAGGGCCTGTTGCGTGGCGTCGATCGTGCCGTTGAAATCGACCCCGCCGCCGAAGAACTGCCCGGTCAGCTTGCCGAGGCTCAACACGCCGTTCTGCAGCTTGGCCTCGAGATCGGCGTACAGCACCTTGAGCGCGGCCACCGCGACGGCACTGGTCTCGAGCTTCAAGGTGGCGTCGAACGAGCGCAGCGCTGCGAGATCGATCGGCTTGCCGCTGGTCGCCCGCGGCTCGACGACGATCGGCGGCGCGGCCGCTTGGCCGCTCACCCCGCCGGCCGGACTGGCCGCAGCGGGCGGCGGCGGCGCGGCCGCAGCGGGCCCGGCGGCGACGCCCAGCCAGTGATCGACGTCGAGCGTTCCCGGGACCCGCAGGTTGACCGCGAAGGCCGGCCGCTTGCCGAGCGTCGCCTCGATCCGTCCGGTCATCGGCGTGCCGACGGCCGTCAGCTGGCCGTCGAACGCCGCGCGCGCGCCGTCGCCCTTGAAGGCTCCCGAGACGGCGAGCGCGCCGATCCCCTGCTGGGCCTGACCGGTGGCCACCGCCAGGATGCGGCTGGCATCCTGGGTGCTGAAGTCGAAGGCGGAGAAGTCGAAGCGGAAGTCATGGCCCAGCGCCAGCGCGCCGGAGGCGTGGCCGGTGCTGTCGAGCAGGCTCACGGTGACGTTGCGCACCGCCATGGCCTCGGCCGTCCCGAAGACCTGCCCGCTGGCCGCCAGGCTGCCGATCCGGCCATTGAGGAAGCGCGGCAGGCCGACATAGTCGAGCACCTTGTCGGCATCGGGCAGGTTGGCGTTGAAGGTGACATCGAAGCGCGGCGCGCTCGTGAACTGCGCCACCGTGCCCTTGGCCTCTGCCTTGGCGCCGAGAAGATCGCCGATCTTGAGGCCATTCACGGTCAGCAGGTTTCCCTGCACGGCGAGGTCGCTGTCGACCGCGCCGATCGTCTGGCCGTGGAACTGCAGCTTGCCGACCTTGGCCTTGATCGCGAACACCGGCGTCGCTTTGTCGGGCGGCGGTGGCGCCGGCGCGACCGCGATCGCCGCTCCGACCGCCGCGGCCGCGGGCGACGACGCCGACGGGGCCGCATCGGCCACCGCCGTCGCGCTCGCGGCCGAGCCTACCGGCATGTACGAATCGAGGTCGAAGCGATCCAGCTGCAAGGTCGCCCCGAGCATCAGGGGTGGCCCGAGCGCAAGGCTGCCGCTGCCGGTCGCGGGCTGACCGTCCAGCGACATCGCGAGGTCGCCGAGCTGTACGCTCTTGGCCGTCGTGCTCAGCCGTGCCTTGAGATCGATCGCCTGCAGGCGACCCTCGGGCAGGTGCGAGGTGTCGACCCCCAGCCATGCCAGGGTGTCGCGCAGGCGCGGTCCCGCCAGGCTGACCGTGCCCTGCGCCAGGACGGGTTCGCCGGGCGCCGCGGCCGCTGCCGGCTTGGCCGCTGCCGGCTTGTCCGGGGCGGGCGCGGGCGGTGCGGCGACCGGAGGCGCGGCTACGGCCGTGGCATCGAGCACGAGATCGCCCGGCAGCACCGCCTTGAGATGCGGGACCGTGACGACACCGTCCTTGCTTTCGAGCTTGGCCGAGACGGCACGAAGGGCGGCGTCGCGATAGCCGACTTCGGCGACGTCGAGCTCGATCGACACCGTCATCTCCGGCGGAAACGGCGAAAGCGTGACGGGAGCGGCGGCAGGCGCCGGCGGGGCTGGCGCCTTGGCGGCGCGCGGCGCCA
The DNA here is from genome assembly GCA_046349275.1 of Reyranellaceae bacterium. Classification (GTDB taxonomy): domain Bacteria; phylum Pseudomonadota; class Alphaproteobacteria; order Reyranellales; family Reyranellaceae; genus Reyranella. Next base: position 112,954 of record JAXMCN010000015.1, read on the forward strand.
GCAGGGATTCCTGGGCCTTCACCAGATCGATCCACTTGCCCAGCTCGACCTTGGGCAGCACGACCTTGGCCTGCAGGCTGGGCGAGGGTCCACCGGCCACGGCAAACGACCCGGAGGCCGTTTCGGTGCCCAGCGAGAGCTTGAAGTCCTTGAGCGCCAGCCGGGTCGGCGACAGCTCGATGTCGCCGTCGAAGCCGAACATGCCGACCACGGGACCGTCGAACCGGCGTTGCTTCTGCGCCGTCGCCTGCACGATGTCGGCCAGGAAGTCGGTGAGCAGACCGCTGCTCACGCCCAGATGCCCCTTCAGCTCGGCATCGGCTTTGATGGCGCTGGCGGTGCCCTTGAACTCGAGGCGGCCGTTGGCGACCTGCAGCATGAGCCTCGCCGGATGGCCGGCCGGCGCCGTGGCGCCGACGTCGACGTCGATCGACAGCGGCACGCCGTTGACGGTCGCCCGGCCGTTGATCGCGAACGGCCCGTCCAGGGACTGCACCGAGGCAAAGGCGTCGATGTCCTCCGCCTTCAGGGTCTGACCGGATTGCGGATCGGTGTAGGTGAGGGTGCCTTGCACGACATGCAGGCTGCCGATCGCGAGGTGGAAGCCCGAGGCCGCGGCGCCGGCCGGCTGGTTGGCACCGGCCCCCGGCTCGAAGTGCCAGTTCGGGATACCGTCGGCGTCGGTCTCCAGGGCGATCGTCGGTCGGTAGAGCGTCAGCCGGCCGACCTCGACGCGGCCGCTGAGCAGCGCCAGCCACGACGGCGAAACGCCGATCCAGCGCACGTCGAGCATCTGGGCGCCGACTGCCCCCGCCGAATTGGCGAAATGGACGCGCCGGGCGCTGACCCGCGGCTCGGGCCACAGGTCGAGCTTCATCGGCCCCTCGATCACCAGCTCGCGACCGGTCGCTTCCTTGACCGCCCGGATCAGGGCGGGCTTGTAGGCTTCCAGGTCGATCAGGAACCGCGCCGCCAGGGCCGCGAGGAGCAGCGGTCCCAGGACGGCGGCCATCGTCCATCCGATTCTTCTGCGCCACGACATGGGCTCTGCTAGCCTCGACCTCGAACAATAAATGCGAGGAAACAGGATGACCGACCTAGCCTTCGGATTCCAGGCCGCGCCGGCCAGCGACGTGACCAAGTCCGACCAGACCCTGTACCGCGAGGTCATGGAGGACTGCGCGCTGGGCCATCGCCTGGGATACGACGCGGCCTGGCTGCTCGAGCATCATTTCAGCGACTACTATCCGACCCCCAGCCCGCTGCTCTTCATGGCCCACATCGCGGCGGCCCTGCCCGACCTGTCGCTGGGCACCTCTGTGCTGGTGCTGCCCTGGTACCACCCGCTGCGGCTGGCCGAGGAGATCGCCATGCTGAACAGCATGACGCGCGGCACCCTGCATCTCGGCATCGGGCGCGGCACCGCCAAGATGGAATACGACGCGTACAACGTCGACATGAACGAGGCACGGGCGCGCTTCGCCGAATGCTACCGGATCGTCGAGAAGGGCCTGGCGGGCCGCCCGTTCACGCATGACGGCCCGTTCTGGAAGATCGAGCGACCGCTGCGGCTGCGGCCCGAGCCGGTCGACAAGAAGGTGCATTTCTACGGCGCCATCGGCAGCCCGGCCAGCGCCGAGGTGATGGGCGAGCTCGGGATCGCGCCGATCTGCCTCTCGACCTTCCCGGACAAGCTGCTCGCCCGCATCCTGGAGCGCTGGCGGGCCAAGGCCGGCGCCGCGGCGCGCGACGCCATCCTGCCGATCTCGGTCAAGATGTTCATCGCCGACACCGACGAGGAGGCCCGCGCCCTGGGGCGGCGCTACTACCCGCCCTACTTCGACCTGCAGTGCGCCCACTACGAATCCGACGCCAATCCGTGGGCCGACATCCCCGAGTATGCCGACTTCAGCCGCATGTTCGCCAACCTGCGCAAGCTGACCGACCCGGACGAGCTGGGTCCCTTCATGGAGTCGAACCTGGTCGGCAGCCCGCAGACGATCTGCCGGCGCATCGACCAGCTGGCGGCACTCGGCTTCAACTACTTCATGGTGTCGTCGGCCACGCCCGGCACGCCGATCGAACTGCGCCAGCGCATGATGACCCGCTTCGCCGAGGAGATCTGCCCGCGCTATTCGCCCTCCATGCGGCGCCGGCAGGCGGCCTGAGCGGCGCCATGCTATAGTTCAGCCAAAGCCGCGGCATGACACGCGGCAACGGACCGGGAGGAAGACGATGCGGGCAATCAGTCTCGTAGGCGCCGTCGTGGCCGTTCTGACCATTTGGGCCGGCACGGCGCACGCCCAGAAGAGCGGCGGAATCCTCAAGATCTACCATCGCGACAACCCGCCCAGCGCCTCGATCCACGAGGAAGCCACCAACTCGACGGTGGTGCCCTTCATGAGCGTGTTCAACAACCTCGTGCTCTACGACCAGAGCAAGCCGCAGAACAGCCCGCAGACCATCGTCCCCGACCTCGCCAAGGCGTGGCGCTGGAGCAGCGACGGCAAGGCGCTCACCTTCACGCTCGAGCAGGGGGTGAAGTGGCACGACGGCAAGCCGTTCACCGCCAAGGACGTCGTCTGCACCTTCGACATGCTGACCGGCAAGGGCGAGCAGAAGCTGCGGCGCAATCCGCGGCAATCGTGGTACGGCAACGTCGACGGCGTCACGGCCAATGGCGATCACGAGGTCACGGTCCATCTCAAGCAGCCGCAGCCCTCGCTGCCGGCGCTGCTCGCCTCCGGCTACTCGCCGATCTATCCCTGCCACGTACCGCCCGCCCAGATGCGCACCAGGCCGGTCGGCACCGGCCCGTTCAAGTTCGTCGAGTTCAAGCAGAACGAAAGCATCAAGCTGGTGCGCAATCCTGACTACTGGAAGAAGGGACGCCCTTATCTCGACGGCATCGAATTCACGATCGTGCCCAACCGCTCGACGGCGATCCTGAGCTTCGTCTCCGGCCGCTTCGACATGACCTTCCCCTGGGAGGTCACGATCCCGCTGCTCAAGGACGTCAAGAGCCAGGTGCCGAACGCCAACTGCGTCGTCACCTCGATGAACAATAGCACCAACCTGATCCTCAACCGCGATGCGCCGCCGTTCAACGATGCGGAGATGCGCAAGGCGCTGGTGCTGGCTCTCGACCGCAAGGCCTTCATCGACATCCTGAACCAGGGCGACGCCCTGGAAGGCGGCACCATGCAGCCGCCCGATGACGGGGTCTGGGGCATGCCGACCGACCAGCTCGCCCAGGTGCCCGGCTACGGGCCGGACGTGCAGAAGAACCGTGAGCAGGCGCGCGCCATCATGAAGAAGCTGGGCTACGGCCCGGACAAGCGGCTCAAGCTCAAGGTCGGCACGCGCGGCATCTCGCTCTACAAGGATCCCGCGGTGATCCTGCTCGGGCAGCTCAAGGAGATCTACGTCGATGCCGAGCTCGACATCATCGAGACGTCGCAATGGTTCTCCCGCGTCGCGCGCAAGGAGTACACGATCGGGCTCAACACCACCGGCAACGGGGTCGACGATCCCGACCAGAACTTCTTCGAGAACTTCTCCTGCAAGTCCGAGCGCAACTACACCGGCTACTGCAATCCCGAGATCGAGAAGCTGTTCGAAGCGCAGTCAGTCCAGACCGACCACGACAAGCGGCGCAAGATGGTTTGGGAGATCGACCGCAAGCTGCTCGAGGACGCCGCCCGGCCGATCGTCATGTGGAACCGGGCCGGGATCTGCATGCAGCCCTACGTCAAGGGCTACGTGCCGGAGGTCAACAGCGTCTACAACGGCTTCCGGTACGAAGACGTCTGGCTCGACAAGTAACCCGTCAGCGCTGCTGCTGCGGGATGTGCGGCGAGATGATGTTGCCCCGCGCGTCCAGGCGATTGCCCAGGGAGTCGTAGCGGAAGCCGTACTCGTCCTTGAACGCCGTCTGCCGAGGACCGGCCTTCATCTCAGGCGGCATCGGCTCCGGGCCGGTGGCATGGTCGCGCGACAGGGTGCCGGGGCCGCTGGTGCTGGGCGCCGTCGCGAGGTTGCTGCCATAGGTCATACCGCCAGGTCTCGCCTGATCGCCGGGCTGGCGGACATAGTCGTTGCGGCCGATCAGCGGACGGCCATAAGGGTCGCGCGGCTCGTTGGTCGGCACCGTCTGCGCGTAGGACGCGCCGGTGGCGAGGATCAGGGCGAGCGTGAGCAACGGTCGGTGCATGGAACTCCTCCGGGATGGCTCTGCACTTTGGGTTCGGTGCAGGGCCAACGCCGGCACGCCCCCGCCGGTTGCCGGTCACCCCAGCACGGCAAACTTCTTGCGCTCGATCAGCTTGAAGTCGATCGCCGCCCCCAGGCCGGGCCCGTTGGGCACGTGCACCAGGCCGTCCCGCCCGACCACGATGTCCTGTTCCAACCCGTACTTCTGCGCCGCGTCAGGCAGCAGCACCTCGAAGAACTCGGTGTTCCGCAGGGCCGCGATGACGTGCAGGTTGGCGACGTTGTTCAGCGAATTGCCGCCGTGATGGACCTCGTAGTTCATGCGGAACGATTCGGCGAGGTGGGCGCCCTTGACCAGGGTGGTGATGCCGCCCTTCACGGCGACGTCGCCGCGCAGGAAGTCGGTCGCCTGCAGCATGATCCAGGGCTGGTACGAATCGAGCCCGGTGATCGGGTACTCGGTGGCCAGGATCGGGATCGCAAGCTGCTGCTTCAGCTTAACGTAGTTGTAGATGTCCTGGTCGGCCAGCGGGTCCTCGTACCAGTAGAAGCCCAGCGCCTCGGCCGCCTTGCCGACCCGCAGCGCCGCCGGGAAGTCGTAGGCCCAGGTCGAATCGAGCATGATGGTGTAGTCGCCGACGGCCCGGCGCACCGCCTCGCAAACCTTGATGTCGTCCTTCCAGCGGGTCGGCGGATGGATCTTGTAGGCCGCCCAACCATTCTCCTTGAAGCGCGCCGCTTCCTCGGCGTAGGCCTCGGCCGAGGCCAGCACCGCCGAGCTGGCATAGGCCGGGATCGCCTCGCGATAGGTGCCGAGCAGGCGATGGATCGGCTGGCCGAAGGCCTTGCCCGCGAGGTCCCACAGCGCCACGTCGACCGCGCCGATCGTCCGCACCCCGGCGACCCGCTGGCGCTTCCACAGGTCGGCGACGATCGCCTCGCGCTGCAGCGGATCGCGACCCATCAGCATCGGCTTGAGATGGCTGATCAGCCCCTGCCCGTCGGTCGTCGCCGAATTGGCCGCCGAGCCCAGGAAGGCGTGACCCTCCAGCCCCTGGTCCGTCACGAGGCGTAGCAGGCCGAGCGCGCTGGAGCCGGCGAACTTGCTGTGCTGGCCGTACTGGGTCGGCGGAATGTCGTCCCAGGCGAACAGGGTCAGGGTGACGTCGGTGATTTTCATGGTTCCTCCCGGCGGACGGCGCGGCTTCCGCTTTGGCCGGCGCCGAGTATAGACTGCGGCCATGTCCGACAAAGCCCGAGCTGAGCTCGCTCCGACCGGTGTCCTGCGCGCCGGAATCAACCTCTCCAACTTCCTGCTGGTCACCGGCCGCAGCGAGAAGTCGGAGCCCGTGGGCGTGGCGCCCGACATGGCCAAGGAGATCGCCGCCGCGCTCGGCGTGCCGGTAACCTACGTGCCCTTCAAGAGCCCTGGCGAGCTCGCCGACCAGGCCGGCAAGAACGTCTGGGACATCGGCCTGATCGGCGCCGAGCCGCAGCGTGCTGCCGTGATCGACTTCACCGCCGCCTACGTCGAGATCGAGGCGACCTACATGGTGCCGGCCGGCTCGCCGATCCGCTCGCTCGCCGACGTCGACAAGCCTGGCGTGCGCCTCGTCGTGTCGGCGCGCTCGGCCTACGGCCTGTGGCTCGAGAACAACATCAAGCAGGCGACCCTGATCCAGGTGCCCGGGCTCGACGGCGCCTTCAACAAGTTCATCGACGAAAAGCTCGACGTGCTGGCCGGCCTGCGGCCGGGCCTGCTCAAGGACGTCGAGAAGGTGCCCGGCCTCAAGATCCTCGACGGCAAGTTCGCCGCCGTGCAACAGGCGGTCGGCACCGCCAAGGGCAACACGGAAGGCGCGAAGTTCCTCGCCGCCTTCGTCGAGCAGGCCAAGAAGTCGGGCCTGGTCGCCAGCCTGATCGAGCGCCACAAGGTCAAGGGGCTGTCGGTCGCCCCACTGGCCTGAGGGGTGGCCTGAGTAGCGGCGCTACAGCTCGCTACCGACGAACTGGCGGAACTCCGGCGTCCGCGGGTTGGCGAACAGCTCGTCGGTCGGGCCGATCTCCCAGATCCTGCCCTGGTGCATGAACACCACCAGGTCGGCGACGCGGCGCGCGAAGCCCATCTCGTGGGTCACGCTCAGCATGGTCATTCCGCGCTGGGCCAGGTTCTCCATGACGTTCAGCACCTCGGCCGTGAGCTCCGGGTCGAGCGCCGAGGTCACCTCGTCGAACAGCATGACCTGCGGCTGCAGCGCCAGCGAGCGGGCGATCGCGACGCGCTGCTGCTGGCCGCCTGAAAGCTGCTCGGGATAGGCGGCGATCTTGTCGGTCAGCCCGACCAGGCCGAGCACCTCCGCCGCGCGTTGGCGAGCTTCCGCCTTGGGCTGCTTTTTGACGAGCGTGAGCGCCAGGGTGATGTTGCGCTCGACGGTGAGGTGCGGGAACAGGTTGTAGCTCTGGAACACCATGCCGACGTCGCGCCGCAGCTGGGCGCGCGCCGCACTGCCCGGCCGGCCGACCTCGTGGCCGCAGACGGTGATGCGGCCGCTCTGCACGGTCTCCAGGCCGGCGATGCAGCGCAGCAAGGTGCTCTTGCCCGAGCCGCTGCGCCCGACGATGGCCACCGTCTGGCCGCGCGCCACCTCGAAGCCGACGCCGTCCAGCACCCGCAGGGCCCCGAACTCCTTGACCACGTTCTCGATGCGCACGATCGGCTCAGCGCCCGGCATGCATCCTCCTCTCCAGGCTGCGCGCCGCCAGCGACAGCGGGTAGCACAGCGCGAAGTAGATCGCGCCGACCGCCGCGAAGATGACGAACGGCTCGAATGTCGAGTTGTTGACGATCTGGCCGGCGCGCGACAGCTCGACGAAGCCGATCACCGACGCCAGCGAGGTGTTCTTCACGATCTGCACCATGAAGCCCACGGTCGGCGGGATCGCCAGCCGCAGCGCCTGCGGCAGCACCACCCAGACATACTGCTGGAAGCGGTTGAGCCCCAGACAGTCCGAAGCTTCCCACTGCGTCCTGGGCACCGCCTCGATGCAGCCGCGCCAGATCTCGCCAAGGAAGGCCGCCGAGTAGAGCGTGAGGGCGAGGCCGGCGGCGACCAGCGGCACCAGCTTGAGGCCCAGGATGCCGAGGCCGAAATAGGCGAGGAACAGCACGATCAGGAGCGGCGTGCCCTGCACGAGCTGGATGTAGGCGGTCGCCAGCCCGCGCAGGACCCGCGCCTTGGACACCCGCATCATGGCGAGCGGCAGGCCGACCACCGCACCGCCGGCGAAGGCGATCAGCGACAGCAGCAGGGTCCAGCGCGCCGCCTCGACCAGGTAGAGAAGATGGTTGACCGAAAGCTTGATCACAGCGGCGTTCCCAGCCGGCGGCGGCGCTCGAACAGCACCAGCCCGACCGCCCAGAAGCCCAGGCGGTAAAGCGCCGAGAGGGCGAGGTAGACGATCGCCACGACGATGTAGACCTCGAAGCTGCGATAGGTGTCGGACTGCACGAGGTTGGCGGTGGCGGTCAGCTCCTCGGCCGAGATCTGCGAGGTGATCGACGAGGCCAGCATCAGCAGGACACCCTGGCTGGCCAGCGCCGGATAGACGCGTTCCATGGCCGGCAGCAGCACGACATGCACGATAGTCTGCAGGCGGCTGAGGCCGAGGCAATCGGCCGCCTCGAGCTGGGTGCGCTGCACGGATTGGATGCCGGCGCGCATGATCTCGGTGGTGTAGGCGCCCATGTTGACGGTGAGCGCGATGACCGCCGAGACTTCGGCCGAGAGCTTGAGGCCGAGGCTCGACAGGCCGAAATACACGATGAAGATCTGGATCAGCAGCGGCGTGTTGCGGATCGTCTCGACATAGGCGCCGGTCAGGCGGCGCAGCAGCGGACCGCCGTAGACGCGCAGCAACGCCGTCACCGTGCCGACCGCGAAGCCGAAGGCGATCGACAGCACGGTGAGCTGGATCGTCAGCCAGGCGCCGGCCAAGAAGTCGGGCCAGCGCTCGGCGAGAAAGGCGAAGTCGAAATTGTACGACACGCCGGCAGCGTCAGGCGCCAGCCTTCAGGAGCTGGTCGGTCGGGATGTCGATGCCGTGATACTGCTTGTAGATCGCCGCCAGCTTGCCGTTCTGCAGGTTGGCGCGCACCCAGTCGTTGACCCAGGCCAGCAGCTTGGGCTCGCCCTTGCGCATGCCGATCGACAGATAGAAGGTCTGCATGGTGATCTTGGGCTCGAGCGTGCGACTTGGGTTCTTCTTGCTGATGGCGGGCAGCAGCGAGCGCGCCGTGGCGATGATGTCGACCTGGCCCGAGGCGAAGGCCAGCGCCATCGTGGCGTCGTCCTCGTAGCGCACCAGCTGCGCGCCCTTGGCCTGCGCCGTCAGGTCGCTGTCCTGGGTGGTGCCGCGCACCACCGCGACCTTCTTGCCGTCGAGATCCGACATCTTGGCGATCGGCGTCGACTTCTGCGCCGCCACGACCGACGGATGGTCGGCGTAGGGCACCGAGAAGTCGATCACCTTGGCCCGCTCGGCGGTGATCGACAGGGTCGAGACGACGAGGTCGGCCTTGTTGGTCTGCAGCACGGGAATGCGGGTCGGCCCGGTCGTCGTGACGATCTCGAGCTCGACGCCCATGTCCTTGGCGAGCAGCCGGGCGAGGTCGACGTCCGAGCCGGTCGGCTGCATCTTGTCGTCGGTCATGCCGAACGGCGGAATCGCGAGATCGATGGCGATGCGGATCTTGCCCGCCTTCTTGATGTCGTCGAGCGTGTCGGCCCAGGCGCCGGTCGCGACGGCGAAGGGCGCCAGGCCGCCGGCGGCGGCTAGGCGCAGGAAGGCGGCGCGCTTCATTGCGGCGCCTTCTGGTTCAGGATCGACTCCGGCAGCGGGTTGCCGTGGAACTTCTTGTAGATCTCGTTCAGCCGGCCGTTCTTGAGATTGGCCAGGATCCACTTGTTGGTCTCCTCGAGCAGCCGCTTCTCGTCCTTCTTGACGCCGGCCGCCAGGGTGAAGGTGTCGAGCACGAACTTGACCTCGACCTGCCGGGCCGGGTTCTTCTTGTCGATCTGCGGCACCAGCAGCTCGGCGGTCGAGAAGATGTCGACCTGGCCGCTCAGGAAGGCTTGAGCCTCGGTCGCGTCGTCCTCGTAGCGCACCAGCTTCATGCCCTTGGGGCCTTCCTTGGTCAGCTGCGTGTCGTGCGTCGTGCCGCGCACCGTGCCGACGGTCTTGCCGTCGAGCTCGGACAGGCTCTTGACGGCGACGCTCTTTGGCGCGGCGATGACGGTGCGCAGCACGGCATAGCCCAGGGTGAAGTCGATCACCTTGGCACGCTCCGGCGTGATCGACAGGGTCGAGATCACGAGATCGGCCTTGCCGGTCTGCAGCGAGGGAATGCGCGAGGCGCCGGTGGTCGGCACCAGCTCGAACTCTACGCCCCAGTCCTTGGCCAGCGCCTTGGCGGTCTCGACGTCCGAGCCGGTCGGCTGCATCTTGTCGTCGGTCATGCCGTAGGGCGGCACGCCGAGATCGATGGCGATGCGGATCTTGCCCGCCTTCTTGATGTCGTCGAGCTGGTCGGCCGCCGCCGCCTGCGCGAAACCCAGCCCGGCCAGGGCCGAGACGGCCAGCGCCACGAACGTTCTCTTCTTCATCGTTTCCTCCTGTCGTTGTCCCGAGCCTAGCGGCCCGCATCCATGTCGGCGAGCTTGGCGACCCGCCGGCGGAATTCCTCTTCCGTCGAGAATGTCGCGCCGAGATACGCCGTGATCAGGTCCTTGGCCAGCCACGGTCCGACGATCTGGGCGCCGATGCACATGACGTTGACGTCGTCGTGCTCGACGCACTGGTGCGCCGAGTGCACGTCATGGCAGACGGCCGCCCGGATTCCCTTCATCTTGTTGGCGCCGATCGAGGCGCCGACGCCGGTGCCGCAAATCATCAGCCCGCGCTCGGCGCGGCCGGAGGTGATCGACGCGGCGACCTTGCGGGCGACGTCGGGAAAGTCGACCGGAGCCGGATCGAAGGACCCGACGTCCTCGATCTCGTGCCCCAACCCGCGCAGATGCGCCAGGATCTCGGCCTTCATGGGAAAGCCGGCGTGATCCGAGCCGACGACGATCTTCATGTCCGGTTGCCTTTCGACTGGTAGCTGGAGATCAGGGTCTTGCGGCGCAGCTCGTCGCCGATGCGGAAATGATCGCGCAGCCGCCGCTCGGCGGTGTCGGGGTCGCGGCGCGCCAGCGACAGGAACACCTGGCGATGGGCGTCGACCAGGCCCGAGACGATCGCCGGCTCGCGGACCGTGTCGCGGCGCCGCTCGACGTGGCTGCGCATCAGGAGCGGCGAGATCGCCTCGTAGATCTTCATCAGGGCCGAGCTGCCGCTCGCGCGCACCAGGGCGAGATGGAAGGCATGGTCGGCGGCGCCGCCGCGCTTGGGGTCATCCAGCGAGTCGACGAGGGTGTCGAGAAGATCGGCGATTCCTTGCAGGTCGCGGTCGCTGGCGCGCTCGCAGGCCAGCCGAATGGCCTGACACTCGATGGCGATGCGCGCCTGCAGCACGTCGTCGAGGATGGCCGGGTCCGGCGCCAGGCACAGTGTCAGGGCCTGCCCGAGCACCGAGGCGTCGGCCGCCCGCACGAAGGCACCGCGGCCGTGCTGGATGTCGAGCAGCCCCAGCATCGCGAGGGACCGCAGTGCTTCGCGCAGCACGGGACGGCTCACGCCGAGCGTCAGGGCAAGTTCCCGCTCGCCGAGCAGCCGATCGCCCGCCTTCAGCCGTCCGGCCAGGAGCTGATCGCGGAAGAAGGCGAAGACTCGGGTGGCTCCGCCCTCGCTCTCGGCCTGATCGCTGCGTACGATTTCCAACACACGCCAATCCGGTCTGTCCGTGGTCTGACCACTATAAAATGTCACGGGCTGGACGCAACTCCTGCGCAACGAACGACGTTCACTGGCCTGTGGGGGGAGCCACGATGTTGTGCAGCTGCAGCGCCAGCCGCCGAGTCGCGTGCGCGCCCCGCGTTTGCCACCGCTAGGGGACGCTCCATGGCCGCCGACGTCGAGACAGCCGTACCGCCGAATGGCCTGCCAACGCCGCCGCGCCCCCGGCGTTCCGCCGTGGCCGGGGACCAGGACGACGAGCTGCACGAGCTCGAGCAGGCGATGGCGGCGATGCGCGGCGGCGACTTCTCGGTGCGCCTGCCGGCCGGCCGCGACGGCACCCTCGGCAGGATCGCGGTGCTGTTCAACGAGATCGTCGGCGCCAACCAGAACATGGCACAGCAACTCGAGCGGATCGGCAAGACGGTCGGCGAGCAGGGCCGCACGCGGCAGCGCGTGAAGTTCGGCATCTCGACCGCCGCCTGGGGAGAGATGGAGGGCTCGGTCAACAGCCTGATCGACGACCTGGTCTGGCCGACCACCGAGGTGACCCGGGTGATCGGCGCGGTCGCCCAGGGCGACCTGCTGCAGACCGTGCGGCTCGACGTCGACGGCCGGCCGCTGAAGGGCGAGTTCCTGCGTGCCGCCACCATCGTCAACACAATGATCAAGCAGCTCTCGGTCTTCACCTCCGAGGTGACGCGCGTCGCCCGCGAGGTCGGCACCGAAGGCAAGCTGGGCGGCCAGGCCAAGGTGAGCGAGGTGACCGGCGTGTGGCGCGAGCTGACCGAGAGCGTCAACTCGATGGCCAACAACCTGACGGCCCAGGTCCGCAACATCTCCGACGTCACCATCGCGGTGGCCAACGGCGACCTGTCGCGCAAGATCACGGTCGACGTACGCGGCGAGATCCTGCAGCTCAAGGAGGCCATCAACACGATGGTCGACCAGCTGCGCTCCTTCGCCTCCGAGGTGACGCGCGTCGCCCGCGAGGTCGGCACCGAGGGCAAGCTGGGCGGCCAGGCGATCGTGCCCGGCGTCGCCGGCACCTGGAAGGACCTCACCGATTCGGTGAACGCCATGTGCGGCAACCTCACCGACCAAGTGCGCAACATCGCCGAGGTGACCACCGCCGTGGCGCGCGGCGACCTCTCCAAGAAGATCACGGTCGACGTGCGCGGCGAGATCCTGCAGCTCAAGGAGACCATCAACACGATGGTCGACCAGCTGAACGGCTTCGCCGGCGAGGTGACGCGCGTCGCCCGCGAGGTCGGCACCGAGGGCAAGCTGGGCGGCCAGGCCCAGGTCCCCGGCGTCGCCGGCACCTGGAAGGACCTCACCGACAACGTCAACTCGATGGCCACCAACCTCACGGCCCAGGTGCGCAACATCGCCGAGGTGACCACCGCCGTGGCAACCGGCGACCTCAGCAAGAAGATCACGGTCGACGTGCGCGGCGAGATCCTGCAACTCAAGGAGACCATCAACACCATGGTCGACCAGCTGAACTCGTTCGCCGGCGAGGTCACGCGCGTGGCCCGCGAGGTCGGCACCGAGGGCAAGCTCGGCGGCCAGGCCCAGGTCCCCGGCGTCGCCGGCATCTGGAAGGACCTCACCGACAACGTCAATCTCCTGGCGGCCAACCTCACCACGCAGGTCCGCAACATCGCCGACGTCACGATCGCCGTGGCCGGCGGCGACCTCAGCAAGAAGATCACGGTCGACGCCTCGGGCGAGATCCTGCGCCTGAAGGAGACCATCAACACCATGGTCGACCAGCTGAACTCGTTCGCCGGCGAGGTCACCCGCGTGGCGCGCGAGGTCGGCACCGAGGGCAAACTCGGCGGCCAGGCCCAGGTACCGGGCGTCGCCGGCACCTGGAAGGATCTCACCGACAACGTCAACTTCATGGCCACCAACCTGACCGGCCAGGTGCGCAACATCGCCGAGGTGACCACGGCCGTGGCCAACGGCGACCTGTCGAAGAAGATCACCGTCGACGTGCGCGGCGAGATCCTGCAGCTCAAGGAGACCATCAACACGATGGTCGACCAGCTGAACGGCTTCGCCGGCGAGGTCACGCGCGTCGCCCGCGAGGTCGGCACCGAGGGAAAGCTCGGCGGCCAGGCCCAGGTGCCCGGCGTCGCCGGCGTCTGGAAGGACCTCACCGACAACGTCAACCTGCTGGCCGCCAACCTCACCACCCAGGTGCGCAACATCGCCGAGGTGACCACCGCCGTGGCGACCGGCGACCTGTCGAAGAAGATCACCGTCGACGTGCGCGGCGAGATCCTGCAGCTCAAGGAGACCATCAACACGATGGTCGATCAGCTGCGCTCGTTCGCCGGCGAGGTCACACGCGTCGCCCGCGAGGTCGGCACCGAAGGAAAGCTCGGCGGCCAGGCCCAGGTCCCGGGCGTCGGCGGCACCTGGAAGGACCTCACCGACAACGTGAACATGCTGGCCGCCAACCTGACGACGCAGGTGCGCAACATCGCCGAGGTGACGACCGCGGTGGCGACCGGCGACCTCTCCAAGAAGATCACCGTCGACGTGCGCGGCGAGATCCTGCAGCTCAAGGAGACCATCAACACGATGGTCGACCAGCTGAACTCGTTCGCCGGCGAGGTCACCCGCGTCGCCCGCGAAGTCGGCACCGAGGGCAAGCTGGGCGGCCAGGCCCAGGTGCCCGGTGTCGCCGGCATCTGGAAGGACCTCACCGACAACGTGAACATGCTGGCGACCAACCTGACGACCCAGGTGCGCGCCATCGCCGAGGTCGCGACGGCGGTGACCAAGGGCGATCTCACGCGCTCGATCCAGGTCGACGCGCTGGGCGAGGTGGCGGAGCTCAAGGACAAGCTCAACACCATGATCGACAACTTGCGCCTGACGACCGAGCGCAACACCGAGCAGGACTGGCTGAAGACCAACCTCGCCAAGTTCACCAACATGCTTCAGGGCCAGCGCGACCTGCGCACCGTCGGCCGCCTGCGGCTCAGCGAGCTGACGCCGCTGGTCGGCGCGCACCAGGCGGTGATCTACCAGACCGAGAACGCCCTCGAGGGCGAGGACAAGCTGCGCCTGCTGTCGGTCTATGCCGACTCGGCCGCCGGCCACCCCGAGGCGATTCGCATCGGCGAGGGCCTGATCGGCCAGTGCGCCGCCGATCGACGCCAGGTGCTCATCTCGGAGGTCGCCTCGACCCTGCATCCGATCACTTCGGGACTGTTCCAGGCGGTGCCGAAGAGCGTGATGGTGCTGCCCATCCTGTTCGAGGGCCAGGTCAAGGCGGTCATCGAGCTGGCGTCGCTGCGCGACTTCACCGAGCTGCAGATCGCCTTCCTCGAGCAGCTCACCGCCTCGATCGGCATCGTGCTGAACTCGATCGAAGCGACGATGCAGACCGAGAGCCTGCTCGAGCAGTCGCAGAAGCTGGCCAGCGAGCTGCAGACCCAGCAGGTCGAGCTGCAGCAGACCAACGAGCAGCTCGAGCAGAAGGCCGCCCAGCTCGCCGAGCGCAACTTCGAGGTCGAGCGCAAGAACCAGGAAATCGAGCAGGCGCGCCGCGCCGTCGAGGAGAAGGCGTCGGAGCTGGCGCTGACCTCGCGCTACAAGTCGGAGTTCCTGGCCAACATGAGCCACGAACTGCGCACGCCGCTGAACTCGATCCTGATCCTCGGCCAGCAGCTCGCCGACAATCCGGAAGGCAACCTGGCGCCGCGGCAGATCGAGTTCGCCCGAACCATCCACGGCGCCGGCACCGACCTTCTCAACCTGATCAGCGACATCCTCGACCTCAGCAAGATCGAGTCGGGCACGGTCACGGTCGACGCCGAGGAGATCTTCCTGGCCAACGTGCTCGAGACGGTGGCGCGGCCGTTCCGCCATCAGGCCGAATCGCAGGGCCTCACCTTCGACGTGCAGATGGACGGCTCGCTCGGCCGCAGCATCGTCACCGACTCCAAGCGCCTGCAGCAGATCCTCAAGAACCTGCTGAGCAACGCGCTGAAGTTCACCGCGCAGGGCAGCGTGCGCCTGCGGGTGGTGGCGGCGCAGACCGGCTGGCGGCCCGACAACGTAGGCCTCAACCAAGCCAGCGCCGTCGTCGCCTTCGAGGTCACCGACACCGGCGTCGGCATCCCGGTCGAGAAGCAGAAGATCGTCTTCGAGGCCTTCCAGCAGGCCGACGCCTCGACCAGCCGCAAGTACGGCGGCACCGGGCTGGGCCTGGCGATCAGCCGCGAGCTCGCCTCGCTGCTGGGCGGCGAGCTGACCCTGCGCAGCACGCCGGGGATCGGCAGCACCTTCTCCCTGTTCCTGCCGACCATGTACACCGGCCCGCGCACGGCGCTGCGGGCACCGCAGCCCGGCTCGCTGCCGCTGCCCCAGGTCGCCCTGCCCGAGCATCTCGCCGACCAGTTCCCCGACGACCGTCACACGATCGAGCCCGGCGAGCGCACCCTGCTGATCGTCGAGGACGATCCCAACTATGCCGGGATCCTGGTCGACGCGGCGCATTCGGCCGGGCTGAAGGCGGTGGTCACGGCGCGCGGCGCCGAGGCGCTCGACCTCGCCCTCCAGTACAGGCCGGTCGCCATGTCGCTCGACATCTTCCTGCCCGACATGCTGGGCTGGAACGTGCTCAGCCAGTTCAAGCGCACCCTGGAGACGCGGCACATCCCGGTCCAGATCCTCAGCATGGACGAGGATCGCCAGCAGGGGCTGGCGCGCGGCGCCTTCTCCTACCTCAACAAGCCGACCACCAGCGAGGGCCTGACGGCGGCGCTCGCCCGCATCAACGACTACGTGCGGCCGCGCCGCAAGCGCCTGCTGATCGCCGAGGACAACGAGGCCGAGCGCCTGGGCGTCAGCGATCTGCTGGCCCATCCCGACGTCGAGATCGTTGCCGCGGACTCGGGCCGAAGCGCGCTGGCGCGGCTGCGCGAGCAGCGCTTCGATTGCATGGTCCTCGACCTGCGCCTGCCCGACATTTCCGGCTTCGAGGTGCTGGAGGAAATCCAGAACGACGACGCGCTGGCCGACCTGCCCGTCGTGGTCTTCACCGGCCGCGACCTGTCGCCCGACGAGGACGCCCGCCTGCACACCATGGCGCGCAGCATCGTCGTCAAGGGAGCGGCGTCGCCCGAACGGCTGTTCGACGAGACCGCCCTGTTCCTGCATCACGTGGCCGCCGATATGCCGGAGGAGAAGCAGCGCATGCTGGAGCGCCTGCACAGCTCCGACGAGATGCTGGCCGGCCGCACCGTGCTGGTGGTCGACGACGACACGCGCAACATCTTCGCGCTGTCGAGCGCGCTCGAGCGGCGCGGCATGCGGGTCCTCACCGCCACCACCGGCCGCGAGGCGATCTCGATCCTCGAGACCGCGCCCGAGGTCGCGATCGTGCTGATGGACATCATGATGCCGGAGATGGACGGCTACGAGACGATCGCGCTGATCCGCGGCAATCCCGCCCTGCGCCGCCTGCCGATCGTGGCGCTGACCGCCAAAGCGATGAAAGGCGACCGCGAGAAATGCCTGGAGGCCGGCGCCTCCGACTACCTCGCCAAGCCGGTCAACACCGAGCAGCTGTTCTCGGCGCTGCGTCTCTGGCTGCACCGTTGAGCGAGCCGGAAGATCCGATGGACAAGGTCAATATTCTGCTGATCGACGACCAGCCGGCCAAGCTGCTCAGCTACGAAGTCATCCTCGGCGAGCTGGGCGAGACCCTGATCAAGGCCGGCACGCCGCACGAGGCCCTGGGCCTGCTGCTCAAGACCCCGGACGTCGCGGTGGTCCTGATCGACGTCGTCATGCCGGGCGTCGACGGCTTCCAGCTCGCCGCCATGATCCGCGAGCATCCGCGCTTCCAGAAGCTCGCCATCATCTTCGTCTCGGCCGTGCAGGTCGCCGATTCCGACTACCTGCGTGGCTACGAGATCGGCGCCGTCGACTATGTCACGGTGCCGGTGGTCCCCGAGGTGCTGCGCGCCAAGGTCCGGGTCTTCGTCGACCTCTACCGCAAGACGCGCCAGCTCGAGAGCCTGAACGCCGAGCTCGAGGCCCGCGTCGCCGCCCGCACCGCCGAGCTCGCCGCGCAGACCGAGCGCCTGCGGCGCAGCGAGGAACGCCGCTCGATCGCCCTGTCTGCCGGCGACATGGGGTCCTGGGAGGTCGACGTCGCGAGCGGCCGCGTCGAATGGGACGACGGCCCCTACCGCATCTTCGGCGTCGAGCCCGGCCGCTTCGAGCCGACGGTCGAGCGCATCGAGGCGATGCTCCACCCGGACGACCGCGAGACCAGCGCCGTCGCTGCCCTGACCGCCGACCACGAACAGCGCTTCCAGATCGAGTTCCGCATCGTGCGGCCGAGCGGCGAGGTCCGCTGGTGCTACGGCGCCGGGATCATCTCGCGCGACGAGGAAGGCCGGCCCGTGCGCGTGAACGGCGTCACCGTCGACATCACCGAGCGCAAGCGTGCCGAGGAGCGCCTGGTGCTGCTGGCGCGCGAGGTCGACCACCGGGCCAAGAACACCCTGGCAGTGGTCCTGTCGGTGCTGCGGCTGACCCGCGCCACGTCGATCAAGGACTTCGTGACCGCCGTCGAGGGGCGCGTCCACGCCCTGGCGGCGACCCACAACCTGCTGTCCTCGACACGCTGGGAGGGCGCGCACCTGCGGCGCATCGTCGAGGAGGAGATGGCGCCCTACCAGTCGGAGCATCGCCAGCGCGTGGTCACGCAGGGTCCCGACGTCGTGCTGCTGCCGGCGACGGCGCAGGCGGTGGCGCTCGCCCTGCACGAGCTCGCCACCAACGCCGCCAAGTACGGCGCCCTGTCGACCGACGGCGGCACCCTGCGCGTGGCCTGGCGGACCCTGCCCGACTCGCTCGTCCTCGACTGGGTCGAGACCGGCGGTCCACCGACCACCGAGCCGGCCCGGCTCGGGTTCGGCCTCACGATCGTGCGCTCGAGCATCGAGGCGCAGTTCCGCGGCGGCGTGCGCTACGAATGGCATCGCTCGGGACTGCGCTGCACGCTCTCGATTCCGGCCGCCCAGATGGTGGCCAGCCGCCCGGAGGCCGAGCCGGCGCGCCCCAGCCCTGGAGCCGCCGAGCGGCGCCCCGGCCTGGCGGGCCTGCGCATCCTGGTGGTCGAGGACGAACTTCTGGTCAGCATGCTGATCGAGGAGATCCTCGCCGGCTTCGGCGCCGAGGTCGTCGGCCCCCATGTCCGTCTGGCGGACGGGCTGGCGGCGGCGCGCGGCGAGGGCTTCGACGGTGCCCTGCTCGACATCAACCTGGCCGGCGAGTCGGCCGACCCGATCGCCGACCTTTTGCTGGCGCGCGGCGTGCCCTTCGTGTTCATTACCGGTTACCAACGCGAGAGCCTGGACCGCCGCTATGCCAACGTCCCCGTGCTGCAGAAGCCGATCGATGCCGCCGCGCTCGAGAGCGTGCTGCTGGCCCTGCTCGGCACCGACCCGGTGCTGAATGCGATCGGAGCCAGCTGACGCCATGCCGATCGTCCTGTCGGAGAACTTCCGAGCGCTCTTCTACGCGCCGTTCTACGCCGCGGTGGCGACCGGCGCCTTCGCAGCCCGCGGCGTCGAGGTGAGGCTGGCCGCCTCGCCGGAGCCGGCGGCGGCCGTGCGCGCCTTGCGCGACGGCAGCGTCGACGTCATGTGGGGCGGCCCGCTGCGGGTCATGATGGCCCACGACACCGATCCCGCGAGCGACCTCGTCTGTTTCGCCGACGTCGTGGCGCGCGATCCGTTCTTCGTCATCGGCGCGACGCCGCGTCCCGGCTTCCGGCTGGCCGACCTCGCGGCCGTCCGCTTCGCCAGCGTCGCGGAAGTCCCGACACCATGGATCTGCCTGGCCGACGACCTGCGGCGGGCCGGCGTCGATCCGCAGTCGCTGGCCCGGGTCTCGGGCCCGACCATGGCCGAGAACGTCGAGGCGTTGCGCCGCGGCGAGCTCGACGCCGTGCAGCTCTTCCAGCCCGAAGCCGAGGCGTTGCTGGCCTCCGGCACCGGCCATCTGTGGTACGCCGCGGCGACGCGCGGCCCCACCGCCTACACCACCCTGGTGACCCGGCGGAGCACCCTGGAGCGCCGGCGCGACGATCTGTTGCGCATGACGCGCGGCCTCAACGACGCCTTGCGATGGTTTGCGGCGACGCCGGCCGGCGCCATCGCCGGCACCCTGCGCGCCTACTTTCCCGAGGTCGATCCGGCCCAGTTCGCCGCCGCCATCGACCGCTACCGCGCCCTCGACCTCTGGGCCCACGACCCGGTGATTCCGCGCGCCGGCTACGATCGCCTGCATGCCGCGATGCGCGCCGCCGGCGCCTTGCGCGGCGACGTCGCCTACGAGACCTGCATCGATACCGGCTTGGCGCAGCAGGCCGTGCAAGAGGCCGCGGCTACGGCCGCAAGGTGACGCAGCCGAGGTCGACGGCGGCCTTGGCGATCTCCACGAAGCGCGACAGCGGACAGGCCTTGTCGCGGGCCTGCGCCGCACACTCGGGCAACTCGACCGCCACGATGCCCGGCGGCGAGGCGAGTCCGAGCGGCGTCGCCTCGCGTAGCTGCGGCAGCGTCTGCGCGACGTAGGCGACCCGCACGTAGTGCAGCCCCGAGCCGCCCTCGCGATACAGCTCGAAGGCGAGCGCGCCTCCCGGCGACGCCTCGTTGGCCTGGAAGCCCGGGATCTGCCAGCCCAGCTTCAGCAGCGACTGGACGTTGGCGATGTTGGTGTCGTGGCCCATCAGCAGGCCGAAGCGGACCGGGCTCGGGTTCGGCGGCAGTCCGGGAAAGAAACGGCCGTCGACCAGCGCGTCGGTGATCTGCGCCAGCAGGCTCGAGCCGTTCGCACGGGCCACGATCGGCGTCTTCTGCGTCAGGTCGAAGGCCAGCCGATGCAGGCCGAGCAGCTCGACGAGGTCGCCGTCGCCGCGCAGCCGTCCCCAGGCGACCTGCGCCGCCGGCCAGCCATCGGCCGCTTCCATCAGGAAGGACTCGGCGGCCGTCGAGGCGGTGCCGATCGGCCCGACGATCTTCGGCCGGCCGTCGGGTGCGACCTCGAGCGTGGAGAGCGCCTGCGCCGGCGCGCAGCGCCCGCCGTCCGCCACGCCCGGCGGGCACAGGACCTCGCCCATGCGCGCGAGCTGCGGCGCGTACTCGCGCGTCACCGAGGAGAAGTCGCCGCCGATCCGCGCCAGGATGGCGCCGCGGACCGCCGCCGGGTCGATCGGGCACGACGCCGAGCGCTGCGCGTGGAACAGCGGGTCGATGTCGGCGGTGCTGGCCTTCATGCGCAGGATCAGGTCGCCGCAGCGCGGGTACATGCCCGAGAGCACGGCCGCCGCGCTTTCCCGCGTGCGCTCCTCGACGTCGGCCCACGCCGCCACGGTTCCGACAGGGGGGCAGTCGTCGGTCTGCACCAGGCCGCGGCCGCCGTAGAGCACGCGGTAGTAGGTCCCCATGAGGCGCAGCAGGTCGGCTCCGCGCGGCGTCATCCGGCCGCTCGCCACCGGCCAGGCGGGCCACGGCGAGGCCGCCGTCCGGTCGAGCACCTCGTTGCTTTCGAGCGGCGCCCGCACGCCGTGCCGGCTGAGCAGGATGGCGCGCTCGAGCTGCCAGCCCGGCGGGACGGGCAGCGCCTGGGCTTGCGCTTGGAAGGGAGCCCGGGCAGGCGACAGGGCGGCCAGCAGAACGGCGGCCAGCAGGACGGCAAGGACGCGCAGGCTCATCTCTCTCCCCCGAGAGCGGGCACTATGCGGTCACCCGGTCCCACCAGTCACGCGTCCGGTACCAGGCCCCGACCATCGGCAGGAACCACGGATTGCCCGAGTAGAAGGGCACGGTCGGGAAGTCCTGCCCGTCGAAGGCATTGGCCGGCGCGTTCGAGCCGCCGGCGATCTTCCGCGCCGTCTGGTAGCCGAGGTAGGACATCATGGCGACGCCGGAGCCGTTGCACGCCATCAGGTAGTGCATGCCCTGCTCCATGCCCATGTGCGGCAGGAAGTCGAAGGCGAAGGCGACGTTGCCCGTCCAGGCATGGGTGACCTTGGTGCCGGCGAGTTGCGGCCAGCGCTCCAGCATGTAGCGGTGCAGCACCGGCGCACTGACCTCGGGCGTGACCTGGGTGAAGCGGGCGCGGCCGCCGAAGATCACCCGCTTGCCGTCCGGCGATTGCCGGTAGTAGCAGAGAACCCGCTTGGTGTCGCTGACCACCCGGCCCTTGGGGATCAGGCTCTTCACTAGGTCCTCGGGCAGCTCCTCGGTGGCGATGATGTGGCTGGCGACCGGCACCAGTCGCCGCTTGAGGGTCGGGGTGACGTCGCCGGTGTAGCCGTTGGTCGCGATCACCACCTCGCGTGCCTCGATCGGCCCCTTGGTCGTGTGGACGACGAAGCCGCCCGGCCGCCGCTCGATTCGCTCGGCGTCGCACTGCGCGCACAGCCGTGCCCCGGCGCGATGCGCCGCGTCGAGCAGGCCGCCGTAGTAGAGTGCCGGATGCAGCTGGCCGGTGCGCTCGACGACCATGCCGCCGTGATAGTAGTCCGAGGCGATCTCCTCGCGCTGGCGCTCGCGCGGGATCATGTAGGTGCCGAGCGCGGCGTTGCCGTTGTAGGTCGCGACCTTGGCCGCCTGCTCGGCATAGTGGCGCGGCGTGTAGGCGCCGCTGAAGCGGCCGCTCAGGCGCCAGTGGCACTGGATGCCCTCGCGCTGGATCACCGTCTCGACCTGGGCCAGAGAATCGGCGGCGTCCGAGAGCATGCGCGCCATGACCTTCTTCCAGGCCTCGGGATCGCCGCCGACCCCCTTGCCCGAGAAGCCCTTGCCCAAGGTGGTGCCGCCGCTGACGCCGCCGCCGTTGCGCGTCGAGGCGCCGACGCCGAAATCGCCGCGCTCGAGCACCGTCACCTCGACGCCGGAGCGCGCCAGCTCGAGCGCTGTCGACAGGCCACCATAGCCGGCGCCGACCACCAGCACGTCGGACCGGCGAGGCGGATCCTGCGACAGCGCGTTGCTGGGATGCCACCACTCCCACCACCACGGCAGGGGCTTGAAGTCCTTGTGAAACACGCTGTCCGCCATGATCCGCTCCGTCACCGTCCGCCGCCGCCGAGACCCCGCCCGAACCGGCCGATCAGCACCATCACCACGCTGACCAGCAGGATCTGCATCACCGAGACCGCCGCGATCGTCGGGTCGATCTCCATCAGGATGTTGTCGAACATCTTCTTCGGCAAGGTCATGTTCGGTCCGGCCAGGAACAGCGCCACCACCAGCTCGTCGAACGAGGTGATGAAGGCGAGCAGCCCGGCCGAGACCAGGCTCGGGCGCAGCAGCGGCAGGGTGATCCGCGTCAAGGTCCGCCAGCGACTCGCGCCGAGCCCCTCGGCCGCCTGCTCGAGCGCGCCGTCGAGGTCGCGCAGGCCGGCGCCCATCACCAGCACGACGAAGGGCAGCGCCAGCACGGTGTGCGCCGCCACCAGCCCGTACCAGGCGCCGATCAGCTTGAGCCGCGCGAACAGGGCGTAGAGCCCGACCGACAGCACGATGGTCGGCACGATCACCGGCGCCAGGGCCAGCCTGTCGAGCAGGCCGCGCCCGGCGAAGCGGCCGCGCACCAGGCTGAAGGCCAGCGGCACGCCGAGCGCCAGCGCCAGCACCGCCGTTGCGGCGCCGACGCCGAGCGAGCGCCCGGTCGCGTCGAGCCATTGCGGGTCGTCGAGGTAGCGCTCGTACCATTGCCAGCTCAGGCCCGGCGGCGGGAACTGCATGTAGGGCGCCGAGCTCAGCGAGATCGGGAACACGACGATCAGCGGCAGCATCAGGAAGGCGTAGATCGCCGCGCAGGCCGCGATCAGCAGGCGGCGGCTCACGGCGCGGCCCCGTCGGTCGCAGGCCCGCCGCGCACGAAGCGCTGGGCCATGGCATAGACCGCCAGGGTCGCCGCCAGCAGGACGGCCGAGAGCGCCGCGGCGAACGGCCAGTTCAGGGTCTGCCGCACCTCCTGCTCGATCAGCACGGCGATCATCACGACCCGACCGCCGCCCAGCAGTGCCGGCGTGATGAAGAAGCCGAGCGACAGGACGAAGACCAGCACGGCGCCGGCGAACACGCCGTTCAGGGTCAGCGGCAGGGTGATGCGCCAGAAGGCGCGCCAGCTCGAGGCGCCCAGCCCCTCGGCGGCGGCGAGGACGGCCGGGTCGAGGCGGCGTACCGCGCCATAGACCGGCAGCACCATGTAGGGCAGCAGCACGTGCACCATGCCGATCAGCACGCCGGCGACGTTGTGCAGGAGCGGCAGCGGGTCGCCGATCAGCCCGGACTCGACCAGCAGCCGGTTGAGCACACCGTTGCGCCCCAGCAGCACCATCCAGGCATAGGTGCGGACCAGCACCGATGTCCACAGCGGCAGCAGCACGAAGACGAAGCCCAGGGTGGCCCAACCGGGCGTCGTGGTGGCGATCAGGTAGCCGAGCGGATAGCCGAGCAGCACGCACAGCGCGGTGACCAGCAGGGCGATCTGGAAGGTCGTCAGGAACACGCCGAGATACAGGCCCTCGCCCAGGGCCTTGGCATACCAGTCCAGGCTGCCCGCCTCGACGCTGTAGCCCAGCATGCGCACGACCGGGAACAGGAAGAAGACGAGCAGCAGCACGAGCGCCGGCAGCGCCGGCCAGGCCGCGCCTCTCATCGCTCAGAACACATGGATCGCCTCCGCCTCGAGGCCGACCTCGACGCGTTGGCCGGGCTCGGGCAGGCGGCCGCGGGCCGGCTGGCGCACCAGCAGCTCGAGCCCGTCGCTGCAGGCCAGCCTGAGCTTGAACGAGCTGCCGAGATAGACCGACTCGACGACCTCGCCGGCGAACGAGTTGGCGCCGCCGGCGGCGAAGCGCTCGGGCCGGATCAGCACCCCGAGCCGCGCCCCGACCGCCGCCTTGCCGCCGATCAGCAGGCGCCGGCCGCCCGACAGGGTGACGACGCCGGGCTCGGTGACGGTGCCGCGGAAGATGTTGCTCTCGCCCACGAAGTCGGCGACGAAGTCGTTGGCCGGGCGCTCGTAGATCTCGGCCGTGCCGCCGATCTGCTCGATCGCGCCGCGATTCATCACCGCGATCCGGTCGGACAGGACCAGCGCCTCCTCCTGGTCATGGGTGATGAAGATCGTCGTCAGCGCGAGCCGCCGCTGCAGGCGGCGCACCTCGAGCTGCATCGTCTCGCGCAGCTTGCGGTCGAGGGCGCCGAACGGCTCGTCGAGCAGCAGCAGGCGCGGGTTGAAGACGATGGCGCGGGCCAGCGCGACCCTCTGCTGCTGGCCGCCCGAGAGCTGGCGCGGCAGGCGGTCGCCCAGCTCGCCGAGCTCGACCAGGGCCAGCGCCTCGCCGACGCGGCGCTCGATCTCCGGCCGCGCCAGATTGCGCATCTCGAGCGGGAAGGCGACGTTGCGCCGGACCGTCAGGTGCGGGAACAGCGCGTAGTTCTGGAACACCATGCCGATGTCGCGCCGCGCCGGCGGGCTGGCGGTGATGTCCTGGCCGTCGACCAGGACCCGGCCTTGGTCGGGCTTCTCGAAGCCCGCGACCACCTTGAGCAGGGTCGTCTTGCCCGAGCCGCTGGGCCCCAGGATGGTCAGCAGCTCGCCCGGCGCGATGTCGAGCGCGACCCCGCCGAGGGCCACCACGTCGCCGAAGCGACGGACCAGTCCCTCGACCCGCAGGCGGCCGGCAGCCGGCGGCAAGCGCTCAGCCCTTCTTCAGCATCCAGGCGTTCCACAGCTCCAGCGCCTTGTTGCCGTTGTCGGCGTACCAGGCGTCGTCGATCCAGAACTGCTTGTCGATGTACTGGGTCGGCAGGTAGGGCTTGACCTTGGCGTCGACGAAATTCAGCGATTCGAGATTGAGGCCGGGATAGCCGAGCTCGGAGGCGTAGATCGCCTGCTGCTGCGGGATCGACATCTCGGCCAGCATCTTCTGGCCCCAGTAGGCGTTCTTGGCGCCCTTGGGGATCACGAAGCTGCCCTGCTTCAGCGCTCCCTCGCCCCATTCGATCTCGACGGGCGCGCCCTTTTTGATGAGGTCGTAGAAGCGGCCGTTCCAGCCGGTGGCCAGCACGACCTCCTTGTCGACCAGCAGCTGCGCCGGCTGCTGGCCGGTCGACCACCAGGCGGTGACGTGCGGCTTGATCTGGTCGAGCTTCTTGAACGCCCGGTCGAGATCGATCGGGTAGAGCTTGTCCTTGGGCACGCCGTCGGCGAGCAACGCGAACTCGAGATTGTCGGTCGGATGGTTGCGCATCGAGCGGGCGCCCGGGAACTTCTTCACGTCCCACCAGTCGGCCCAGCTCCTGGGATGGTTGCCGTTCTTGAAGACGTCGGTGCGGTAGCCGATGATCGTCGTGTAGACCGACGAGCCGAAGACGTCGGGGTTGCGCGCCTTGTCGGGATACTTGCTGCGGTCGACGATGCGGTCCTCGATCTTCTCGACTAGCCCGAGCTTGGTGGCGCGGATCGCGTCCTGGCCGCCGATCTCGGTGACGTCCCATTCGACGTTGCCCGACTCGACCATGGCGCGTAGCTTGCCGAAATCGACCGGGCTGGTCTCGACCACGCGGATTCCGTACTTCTTCTCGTAGCCGGCGAAGAACGCCTTGCGCATCGCCGCGCCCATCGATCCGCCGGAATGGTTGACGACGATCTGCGCCGGCTTGGGCGGCTCGGCCTGCGCCCGGGCCGGCGAGGCACCCGCCGCGACAACGCCTCCGATCGCGGTCATCGCGTGGCGGCGGCCGATCGTCCTGGCTCCCATGGCGCTGTCCTTTTTCACTTTGCCTGCGACGGCAAACTCTAGGGGGCGTGCCCGAGCCGGGCAACAGCGGCGGCGAATGACCTTGGTGCGGGACGGAGCCTGCTGCTAGCGTCTGCCCCATGCCGGTTCACTGGACCATCTCGCATCCGCAGCGCCTGGTCGTCGCGGTGGCCAAGGACGAGGTGACGGCGGCGGACATCGAGCAGTACTTCGCCGGCGTCACCGCCGACGGCGCCATGGCCTACCGCAAGATCTTCGAGCTCACGCACGTGCCGCTGGCGCTCGGCCCGGACAATCTCGCGGCCCTGGGCCAGCGCGTGATGTTCTATGCCCGGCACGGTCAGGTCGGCCCGGTCGCCATCGTCGCCGCCTCCGACGAAAGCTTCGCCAAGGCCAGCCTCTTCGCCGAGGCCGCCCGGGTCGACCGGCCGCTGCGCATCTTTCGCGAGCTGCACGCGGCCCGCCAATGGCTCGACTCGCTGCCCGAGGCGCGGCCCCCGGCGTAGCAGCCCCTCAGTGCAGGGTCGGGCCGAGCGCGTCGAGCCGGGCCCGCAGCTCGGCCACCTCGGCCGACAAGAGCTCGTTCTGCTGCGCCTGCGCCACCGCCAGCACGGCGAGATGGTGCACGGCCGCCTCGAGGTAACCGGCCAGGGCCGACTGGTGGGCGTCGCTGCCGAGCGGCTGCGCCTCGAGGTGGTCGCGCGCCGTCACGACGCGGCGCAGCGCCGTCGCCAGCGCTCGGGACAGGCTGGCATCGGCCGCTTCGGCTCCTGAGGTTCCCGGCATGGCCTACTCCGCGACCGGCACGACGTTGCCCTCGCGATCGACGACGATGCGCGTCGCCTTGCCGTCCTTCATCGCCGAGGCGCGCCAGATGCCGTCGCCGTTCTTGACCAGGGAAGAGATGCTGCGGTAGCCGGCCGCGATCGCCTTGTCCTTGGCCTGCTCGGCACTGAGCCCGGCCCCGCCGGTCGTCTCGGCGACCGCTGCGCTGCCGAGACAGCAGGCGACGAGCAGGGCCGCTGCAAAGTGCTTGGTCATGGAATTCCTCGCCGGTTCGCGGGTTGTCGTCCGGCCAGAACGACCGTCGACGGCAACCCGTTGCGCCCGCGTCTCGTTGCGCCTGCAGCACGAGGAGAAGCCGCATGATGACTGCGATCGGAAATCCGCCGGAGCCTGGCCCCGTCCCGCCGACGCCGCGCACCGATCCGATCCCGCCGGAGCTGCCGCAGCCGGGCGGTCCGGCGCCCGAGGACCTGCCGACCCCGACGCCGCATCCCGACGGGCCGCAGCAGCCGGTGGCGTGAGCTATTCCTTCACGGCGCCGGTCAGCGACGAGACGTAATAGTCGACGAAGAACGAGTAGAAGATCGCCACCGGCAGCGAGCCGAGCAGCGACCCGGCCATCAGCGCACCCCACTGGTAGACGTCGCCCGACACGAGCTCGGTCAAGATGGCGACCGGCACGGTCTTCTTCTCGCTGCTCTGGATGAAGGCCAGCGAGTAGATGAACTCGTTCCACGACAGGGTGAACGAGAAGATGCCGGCCGAGATCAGGCCGGGCACCGCCAGCGGTAGCGTGATGCGGCGCAGGATCTGCAGGCGGGTGGCGCCGTCGATCAGGGCGCATTCCTCGAGCTCGTAGGGGATCGACTTGAAGTAGCCGATCAGCAGCCAGGTGCAGAACGGCACCAGGAAGGTCGGGTAAGTCAGGATCAGGGCCAGCGGCGTGTCGAACAGGCCGAGCTGGTAGACCGTGGTGGCGAGCGGGATGAACAGGATCGACGGCGGCACCAGGTAGGCGAGGTAGATGCCCAGCCCGACATACTGGCTGCCGCGGAAGCGCAGGCGCTGGATGGCGTAGGCCGCCAGCACGCTCGACAGCAGCGACAGGAAGGTGGCGCAGACCGCCACGCCCATGGTCGTCAGCAGCCAGCGCGGATAGGCCGTCTCGAACAGCAGCTTGTAGATGTGGTCGAGGGTCGGGCTGCCGATCAGGAACGGATTGTAGGTCTTGTAGTCGTACAGCTCGGCGTTCGGCTTGAAGGCGGTGATTCCCATCCAGTAGAACGGGAACAGCAGGATGACGACGAAGCAGGCCAGCGGCAGCCAGATCGTCACCACGCGGCGGGCGCGGTTGTCCCACGCCATCTGCTCCGGGACGACCGTGGCCGTCGACTGCGGCCCGGTCGACAGCGGCTCGGCGGCGTCAGTCATTGGCCTCTCCCTGCTGCCACTTGCGGCGGGCCAGCGCGAAGTAGCTGAACAAGGTGGCGAACACCAGGAACGGGATCATCGACACGGCGATCGCCGCGCCCTCGCCCAGCTCGCCGCCGGCGATGCCGCGCTGGAAGGCGAGCGTCGCCATGAGATGCGTCGAGTTCACCGGGCCGCCGCGGGTGATGGCGTAGACCAGCTGGAAGTCGGTGAAGGTGAAGATGATCGAGAAGGTCATGACGATCGCGAGGATCGGCATCAGCAGCGGGAAGGTGATGTAGCGGAAGCGCTGCCAGGGCGTTGAGCCGTCGAGCAGCGCCGCCTCGTAGAGCGACGGCGAGATGGTCTGCAGGCCGGCCAGCAGCGAGATGGCGACGAACGGGATGCCGCGCCAGATGTTGGCGGCGATCAGCGACCAGCGCGCCGGCCAGGTCGAGCCCAGGAAGTCGAAGTTCTTGTCGCGGATGCCCAGCACGTCGACCGCGAGGTAGGAGATGATCGAGAATTGCGGGTCGTAGATCCACCAGAAGGCGATCGCCGACAGCACCGTGGGCACGATCCAGGGCAGCAGGATGATGGCGCGCAGCAGGCTCTTGAACGGCAGGTGGTTGTTGAGCAGCAGCGCCAGCCACAGGCCGAGCGCGAACTTCCCAAAGGTCGCGACCGCCGTGTAGAACACGCTGTAGAACACCGCCTTCCAGAAGAGCGGATCCTCGAGCAGGTACTCGAAGTTCTCCAGCCCGACCCACTGGCCGGTGCGGCCGATCTTGGTGTCGGTGAAGGCCAGCCACACGCCCAGCCCCAGCGGATAGGTCAGGAAGACCGCCAGCAGGCCGCCGGCCGGGAACAGGCAGAGCAGGATCAGCAGCGGCTTGTAGTCGAACACCCGCGAGAACCAGCCCGGTTGCGGACGGGTGCGGTTCCAGTCGGAGGCGGTGGCGACGGTCATCGGGACCTCGAGCGAGAGCGGCGGCGGCACGCAGGAGCGCGCCGCCGCCGGCCGATCAACGGGAGGAGATCAACGGTAGTAGCGGCGGGTACGGCGCTCGGCTTCCTTGGCCGCCTCCTCCGGCGTCGCCTGGCCGGAGGCCACCGAGGCGCACATCTGCACCAGGATGTACTCGGCGGCGACCGTGCCGGCGGCCTGGGTGATCGGGCCCTTGTAGCCGGTCCAGAAGGCGTTGTTCATGCCCTCGCGGTAGACCGCGAGCTTGGGATCGCTGTCCCACACCTTGCTGGCATTGTAGGCCTTGAGCGGATGCGCCCAGTAGCCGAGGCAGCCGGTCAGCCAGGTGTCGTACTGCTCGGCCTCCATCATGTAGGTCAGGTAGGCCTTGGCCGCGTTCTGGAACTTCGAGTGCTTGAACAGCATGGCGTTCAGCACCAGCGCCGACTGCGGCTGCTTGTCGATGACGCCGCTCATAAGCGGCGCATGGTCGGTGTCCTCGGCGATCGCCTTGGTCGCCGGGTCGTTCTTCAGAGCGAAGTACAGCGACACGCCGTTGGCGGTCAGGAAGAGCTCGTTGGCGGCGAAGGCGCGGTTGTTGCTGACGTCGCCCCACGACAGAGTGCCGGGCACGAAGGTCGGGTAGAGGTCCTTGAGGTACTTCAGCGCGGCGATCGTCTCCTTGCTGTTGATCGCCACCTTGCCGCCCTCGTCGACCAGGAAGCCGCCGTGCGACCAGATCAGCCAGTTGGCGAAGCCGTTGCCGTCGCCGACCGCGTTGCCCAGCGCGAAGCCGGCCGGCTTGTTGATCTTCTTCAGCCCCTGGCAGAGCTTGAGGAAGTCGGCGTGGCTGTTCGGCACCTTGTCGAAGCCGGCCTCCTTGATCGCCGACTTGCGGTAGACGATCGGGCCGGTCGAGCCGCCGAACGGCAGGCCGATCCAGTTGTTGGTGCCGGCCTTCTTGCCGTACTTCTCGGCCAGGAACATCCAGCCGCCGTACTTCTTGCCGAGATACTCGGCGACGTCCGAAAGTTCCGACACCTTGTCGGCATAGACGTGCGGATCTTCGGCCCAGCCGAGCACGATGTCGGGGCCGGCGCCGGTGTTGGCCGACACCGCCGCCTGCTGGCGCAGATCCTCCCAGCCGACGAAGTCGACGCGCACCTCGATGCCGGTGTCCTTCGCGAACTTGGCGGTGTTGGCGCGGAAGATCGTCTCGTCGGGCTCGACGAAGCGGGCCGGGCGCAGGATGCGCAGCGAGGCGCCCTTCTCCGGCTCGAGCTTGGGAGCCGGCACGTCGGCCTTGGGTATCGTCTGGCCGGTCGCCTGGCGGGCCAGCGCCATCGCCGCCGCCGCCGCGGCGCCGGCCGCGATCGTCTCGCGTCGCCTGATCAAGAACACCATCGTCGTTTCCTCCTGCTTGCTCGCTTACGCTTGCCCGCTCCCCGATCTCACAGCCGCCGCCCCGACTGGGCGTCGAACAGATGCACCAGCGCCGGATCCGGCCGCACCGGCAGGATCTCGCCGGGCCGCGCCGTCACCCTCTCGCGGAAAGCGCCGATCATCGTCTGGCCGCCCACCTTCATCATCACCTGGGTCTCCGAGCCGGTCGGCTCGACGACCTGCACCGTCGCCTTGATCCCCTCGCCGTCGAGATGCAGATGCTCCGGCCGCACCCCGTAGACCGCCGGACCGTCCTTGGGCCGCGCGCCGGTCGAGGGTAGCGGCCACACGGTACCGTCCTCGGTGTGCAGGGCCCCGTCGGCCACGACACCCTTCAGCATGTTCATCGCCGGCGAGCCGATGAAGCCGGCGACGAACAGGTTGGCCGGCCGGTCGTAGAGCTCGAGCGGCGGCCCGGCCTGCTCGATGTTGCCGTTGTTCATCACCACGATCTTGTCGGCCATGGTCATGGCCTCGATCTGGTCGTGCGTGACGTAGACCGTGGTGACCTTGAGCCGCTGGTGCAGCTCCTTGATCTCCGAGCGCATCTGCACGCGCAGCTTGGCGTCGAGGTTGCTGAGCGGCTCGTCGAACAGGAAGACCTGCGGGTTGCGCACGATGGCGCGGCCCATGGCGACCCGCTGGCGCTGGCCGCCCGACAGCTGGCGCGGGAATCGCTGCAGCAGCTGCTCGAGGCCGAGGATGCGCGCCGCCCGCCCGACATGCTCGTCCATCACCGCCTTGGGCGCGTTCGCGAGCTTCAGCGAAAACGCCATGTTGTCGTAGACGGTCATGTGCGGATAGAGCGCGTAGTTCTGGAACACCATGGCGATGTCGCGATCCTTGGGCGGCACGGTGTTGACCACCCGGCCGCCGATCGCGATCTCGCCCGCGCTGATGTTCTCGAGGCCGGCCAGCATGCGCAGCAGGGTGGACTTGCCGCAGCCCGAGGGCCCGACCAGCACGACGAACTCGCCGTCGGCGATGTCGACGCTCACGCCATGCAACACTTCGACCGGACCGAAGGCCTTCCGCACGTTGCGGATCTCGACCGTCGCCATGCTTCCTCCCACCCCGGCGGCAAGGCCGCCCTACGCTTGAACGCCGGCTCTGCGACCGGTCGAGCGGCGCGGACTATAAGCAAACGACACGACACAGCAAGTGCGAGCCCTGACGCGATCGTGACCCAGTTACCGCGCAGGTGGCTTGTCGGCCCGCGTCGCGAGGGGCCAAGATTGCCGCCAAGACAACGGGGGAGAATGACATGAACGACTTCGCTTCGGCCTGGGCGCCGAGAATTCTCAGCATCCTGCGCTTCATGTCGGGCCTGCTGCTGCTGCAGCACGGCACCGGCAAGGTTCTGGGCTTCCCGGCGGGCGTGGTGCCGCCGACCTTCAACCTGAACTCGATGCCGGGCTACGCCGGCGTCATCGAACTGGTCTGCGGCGTCCTGCTGGTGCTCGGCCTGTTCACCCGCCCGGCCGCGTTCCTCGCCTCGGGCATGACGGCGGTCGCCTACTTCTATGCCCACGCGCCGCAGGGCTTCTATCCGATCCTCAACCGCGGCGAGTTGGCGGCCCTCTACTGCTTCGTCTTCCTGTACATCGCCGCGGCCGGCGCCGGTCCGTGGAGCATCGACGCCGCACGCCGCAGGTAGCGCTTAACGGCGGGCAATTCACACGATAAGAACTTGGCGCGGCCGCCCCCGGGGCGGCCGTTCTGCCAGGAGGAAGAATTGATCCGTCGCCGACACCTCAGCGCCCTCATCGGGAGCGCCGCCGTGGCCGCGCCCGCGATGGCGTTCGGCCAGGCTGCCAGCCCGGCCCGCTGGAAGCCGGACAAGCCGATCACGATCTACAACCCGTTCGCGGCCGGCGGCGTCACCGACGTGCATCTCCGCATGCTGGGCGAGACGGTGGGGCGCGTGCTGGGCCAGCAGGTCGTGGTCGACGTCAAGGCCGGCGCCGCCGGCACCCTGGCGCCCGCCATGCTGCTCAATGCCAAGCCCGACGGCCAGTCCCTGGCCTGCATGAGCATCAACAGTCTGCGCTACCCGCACTACCAGCAGACCACTTGGGATCCGCTGCGCGACTTCACCTACATCTGCGGCCTGTCGGGCTACACGATCGGCATCGTCGTGCGCTCGAACGCGCCGTGGCAGACGCTCGAGGAGCTGATCGCCGCCGGCAAGAAGGATCCCGAAAAGTACAACTACGGCACCTCGGGCATCGGCGGCACCGGGCAGCTGATGATGATCGAGGTCGAGCAGGCGACCGGCGCCCGCTTCACCCACGTTCCCTACAAGGGCGGCGCCGAGTGGATGCAGGCGCTGCTCAGCGACCAGGTCCACTTCCTGGCCGACGCCGCGCAATGGGCGCCGTTCGTCGACAACGGCCAGTGCCGCATCCTGGCCATGGCGACCGAGCAGCGCATTCCGAAGTACAAGGACGTGCCGACCCTGATCGATCTCGGGATCAACGTCGTCGGGCAGAGCCCGTACGGCCTGGTCGGGCCGCGCAACC
Source organism: Reyranellaceae bacterium (assembly GCA_046349275.1). Lineage (GTDB taxonomy): Bacteria > Pseudomonadota > Alphaproteobacteria > Reyranellales > Reyranellaceae > Reyranella. The sequence continues at coordinate 146,015 of JAXMCN010000015.1, forward strand.
TGCCGCCGGCCATCGTCGAGTCGATCTACCTTGCCTTCAAGGAGGCGATGGCCGATCCCAAGGTCAACGCCTACCTCGCGCAATTCCTCCAGCTGCCGTGGTACAAGGACCCGGCGGAGTACCGGGCGTTCGCCGAGAAGTACTACGCCGACGTGAAGCCGCTGCTGGTCAAGGCGGGTCTCGCCAAGAGCTAGCGGCCACGAACGCGAGGGAGGCGGTCGAGATGGCGTTGAAACGGGTGGCCCTGGAGATCGGCATGGGGACCGACATCCGCGGCGGCGACTACACCAAGGCGGCGGTGCGCGCCCTGCGCGACGCGCTGTGGCACAACTCGCTGACCGTGGCGACCGCCGTCGGCAAGTCGGCCGACGACATGCAGGTCGAGGTGCTGATCGGCGTGCCGCGGCCCGACCTGGTCGACACCCAGCAGGTGCTGGCCGTGCTGCCGCACGGCAGCGGCACCGTGAAGGTGGTCGAAGGCGGGCTCGAGATGCCCAACGAGGCGGGCACCGACAAGACCGTGATCGCCCAGGCGGCGGCGATCGTCCGTCTCGACCTGTAGGAAGGAGCCCGGCCATGCCCGCGAAGCGCGTCATCCTCGAGCTCGGCACCGGCAACGACCTGCACGGCGGCGACTACACCAAGGCCGCCCTGCGCGCCGTGCAGGACGCCCTGCATCACAGCTCGCTCACCATGTTGCGGACCCTCGGCGTCAACTCGAAGACCGGCATGTTCGTCGATGTCACGATCGGCGTGCAGCAGCCCGACAAGGTCGACCTCGAGAAGGTCCGGGCTTCGCTGCCGCACGGCATCGTCACGGTGAAGGCGGTCAAGGGCGGGCTCGACGTGCCCGACCCCGAGAATCACGACCCGGCGGTGATCGCCAGCGCGATGGTCGAGGTACGCCTCGAGCTGCCCTGATCCTCCTCCTCTCCCCCGCTAGGGGGAGAGGCTGGGTGAGGGGGCGGCGCACACGGCGCGCCGTCCTACTTGCTGTTCGGATTCTCGGCCGCCTTGGCGCCCGGGTTCTCGTACGTCGTGCCGCCGGCGCACGGCGTCGTCACGTACATCTGCTTGTCGGTCGACCAGGTCTCGATGCCGCAATTTGACGGCGCTGCCGCCTGCTGGTGGGTGCCGGCGGTGCTGTCGGAGTCCTGACCGCCGGCGCAGGGTACGGAAACGTACATCTGCTTGTCGGTCGACCAGGTCTCGATGCCGCAGGCGGCCTGCGATCGGGCCTGGCCGTAGGCGGCCGCGCCGGCCATCGACAGGCCGGCCATCAACGCAATGCTTGCCATCACGAGCGAACGAGTCATCTCAGCCTCCTTCGCCCCCGCTGGCTGCAGTACAGCAGGTCAGGCTGACAACGACCTTACTCCTAGGCGCGCACGAGCAGGCCGAGCCCCTGCTCGATGGCGCGGCGTGCCATGGCCTCGAGCTCCGCGTCGGTGGCGCTGCTGACCGGATGGCCGATCACGGCGAACCGGTAGTCGGGCATGCCCAGCACGCGGCTCATCATCTCGGCGGCGCTGACGAAGCGCTCGGTCATGACGCTGAAGGCAGGAACGTTCAGGCGCTCGGCGGTAACGGAGTCGTGCAGACTGCACGATGAGCAGCTGCCTCAATCTCCTATGCCGGAGACCACCGCGTCCCACTTGGCGATCTCGGCGGCGATCGGCGCATCGGCCGGCGCGCTGTAGTTGGTCTTGGTGCGCCACACCACCTCGGCCACGCCGTGCTCCTCGCGCAGCAGGCGGTCGAGATGGCCGAAGAAACCCTTGGTGCCCTCCTTGCCGTTGGAGATGAAGCCGATCGTGGCGCCCTTCAGCGTGTCGAGGCGCGGCGCCAGCTGGCCGGTCGGCGCGGTCTTCTCCGGCGTCGGATCGAGAACTCGGAACGTCATGTCGGACCTCTTGCTGGCTATTTCTTCGGGGGCTCGCAGTCGACGCAGGCGCCGATCGGCAGGGTGACGGCGTGGCTCTTGTGGCCGAGCCACGGCGGGATGACCGCGCCGAAGCCGCCGGCCGGACCGCCGGCGGCGATCACCAGCAGCTGGTCGGCCGACTCCATCGCCGGATAGACGCTGTCGCCGCGGTCGCGCACGACCGACCCCTTGCCGACCTCGGCCCATTCGCGGCGATGGATGCGCGCGCGCTCGTGGATGAAGCCGGCGATGTCGGCCTTGCTCCAGCCGGCCGCCTGCAAGTGCTCGCGCAGCTGCTTGGGAATCACCAGCGCGTAGTTGCCGGGATGGATCGAGTAGTGGCGCAGGTTGGCGCGCATCTCGGCGGCGAAAGTCTCGAGGATCTCCTCGGGCTTCGTCGTCCACTCGTTCATCACCTGGCGCGGCGCGCCGGCCGCCATGACGGTGACCGACGAGGCCTCCTTGGGCAGGCCGCGCATCTCGGCCAGCGACGGCCACGGGCTGTCCTCCTCGTCCTCGGCCAGGCAGTAGCTGAACTTGCCGGGGTGACCGAGAGTCGAGCGGTCGATCGAGCCCGGCCGCACGTCCATCAGGTTGATCAGGCTGAGCCGCACGGCGCGGCCGATCACGGCGGTGGCGCGGTCGCTGTTGCCCAGCGCATTGAAGCCGCCCGAGGCGCCGATCTCGAGCCGGATCGGCCCGTTCAGCACCACCAGCACGGCGCAGCCGCCGGTGCTGGCCGTGGCGCCGTGCATCAGGAACTCGTCCTGCATCATGGCCGTCCAGGCGGTGACCACGACCGGGAAGTGCATCGGCAGGCAGCCGGCCATCACGGCGTTGATCGCCAGCTTCTCGGCGGTGACGGCCAGCCCGCGCACCGGCTCGACGCCGATCAGCTGGTCGGCCGGCATCATTGCCCAGTCGAGGCAGGCCTGCACCGACTCCGGGGTCGGCGGCACGATCGGCAGCCCGTCGGTCCAGCCGTTGGAATGATAGAGCTCCTGGACGGCGGCGATGTCGCCGGCCTCGTAGACACGGGACGCAAGGCTCACGATGGATTCCTTTTTCAGGCCGCCAGCATGCGCTCGCGGTTGCGCTCGCGCAGGATCGGCATCACCCAGTTGCCGAACCGCTCCGCCTCCTCGTCGTGCAGGTAGCCCGACAGGCAGAAGGAGTGGCAGCCGAGGTCGATGAACTTCTGCAGCGTGTCGGCGCACTGCTCGGGATCGCCGACGACGGCAATGCCCGCGCCCGGCCGCACCTGGGTGATGCCGGTCCACAGATGCGGCTCGATGGTCTCGCCGATCGCCGCCAGCTCGCGCACCCGCTGGTTGGCCACCGAGGTGGCGAAATGCTGCTTCACGAAGGCCTTCTGCGACTCGCTGGCATGCGCCACCAGCTCGTGCGCGAAGTCCCAGGCCTCCTTCTCGGTCGGCCGGCAGACGACCTGCAGGCGCATGCCGAAGCCGATCTGCTGCTCGCGGCCGTGCTGCGCCGCGAGGCCGCGGATTTCGGCCATGTTGGCGGCGATGCGTTCGTAGGTGTCGCCCCAGAACAGGTGCACGTCGGAATGCTTGGCCGAGATCTCCCAGGCCTGGCGCGATCCGCCGCCGAGATAGAAGCGCGGATGCGGCTTCTGCAGCGGCTGCGGCCGAATCTGCGCGCCTTTGAGCTGGTAGAACTTGCCGTCGAAGGTCACCGGTCCGCGCGACGTCCACAGCGCCTTCAGGATCGAGACCTCCTCGTCCATGATCTCGTAGCGCTCTTCCTTGCCCCAGCGGATTCCCTCGGCCTCGTTCTCGCGCTCGCTCTGGCCGGCGATCAGGTTGATGCAGATGCGTCCGCCCGACAGCTGGTCGAAGGTCGAGACCATCTTGGCCATCAACACCGGGTTGATGTAGGACGGCCGCGCCGCGACCAGCATGCGCATCGATTTGCTGCGCGCCACCATCATGGCGCTGGCGATCCAGGCCTCCCAGCAGGCGGTCTGTACCGGCACCAGCATGTACTCGAAGCCGGCGCGCTCGGCCGCCGCGACGATGCGATCGAACATGTCGAGCGACGGCGCGACCTGCGCGCTCGCCAGCCCGTAGGCCGTGGTGTCGCCTGCCGTGGGCAGGAACCAGCCGAATTCCAGTCTGCGCATGGCGGGATTGTCCTCCGGGTCGCCGGCGAAGGCAATTGGCGCTGGCTGCGCCGCTCGCGACGCGGCACGATCCGCCCGCGACGAAACCCTGGGGAGACGAGAACGATGTTGCAGCCCGGCAAGCGCCCGACGATCGCATCGCGGCACGGCATGGTAGCGGCCGCCCATCCCCTGGCGGCGGCGGCCGGCGCGCGCATCCTGAGCAACGGCGGCAACGCCTTCGACGCCGCGGCGGCGACCGCCGCCACGTTGAACGTCGTCGAGCCCTACATGTCGGGCCTGGCCGGCCAGGGCATGGCGACCTGCTACATCGCCGCCGAGCGCCGCGTGCGCTCGCTCAACTTCATGAGCCGCATCCCGCGCAAGTTCCCGCTCGACCGGCTGAGCAATCGCGAGCAGGTGCTGCGCGGCCCCGTCGCGGTCGGCGCGCCCGGCAATCTCGCGGGCTGGTGCGCCCTGGTCGACGACTACGGCACCCGCAAGCTGCCCGAGCTGTTCGCGCCGGCGATCGCCATCGCGCGCGACGGCTTCGGACTGATCGAGTTCAACGTCGAGGAGTTCAGGGGCGCGACGCCCGAGTTGCGCGGGCACGCCGCCCTCTATCCCGAGTGGTCGCGCACCTACCTCGAGGGAATCGCCGACGGCGCACCGCGGCTCGGCGCCGTGTTGCGCCAGCCGGCGCTCGCCCGCACCCTGGAGGCGCTGGCCGAGTCGGGGCCCGGCCTGCTCTACGGCGGGGCGCTCGGCCACAAGGTCATCGAGCGGCTGGCCGCGCTGGGCGGCTGCCTGACCGTCGAGGACCTGCTCGACGTCAAGCCGGCCTGGGCAGATCCGGTCTCGGCGAGCTATCGCGGCCGCACCATCCACGTGCCGCCGCCGCCCTGCGAGGCTTTCCAGTACCTGCTGACCCTGCGCATCCTCGAAGGCTTCGATCTCGGCCGGATGGCGCATTGCGGCACCGAGCATCTCGACACCGTGCTGCGGGCGATCCGCCTCGCCGCCGGGGCGCGCATCGCGGCCGGCGTGCCCAATCCGCAGAAGCTCGCCGAGCTGCTGTCCGACGGGCATGTCGACAGCCTGCGCGCCCGCCTGCGCGACGGAAAGCCGATCGACGGCCCGACCGAGCAGTGGACGCCGCCCAAGGCCGGCGCCGCCGAGGAAGGCCACACGACCTCGTTCTCGATCGCCGACCGCCAGGGCAACATGGTTTGCGTCACCCAGAGCCTGGGCAGCGTCTTCGGCTCGGGCGTCGTGGTGCCCGACACCGGCATCTGCCTGAACAACTTTCTGTACTGGGCCGACGTCAACCCGCAGAGCCCGAACCGAGTCAGGCAGGGCGACGCCATGCCGATCTGCGTCGCGCCGTCGATCGTCACGCAGGACGACCGGCCGGTGCTGGCGCTCGGCACGCCGGGCAGCTACGGAATCCTGCAGACCCAACCGCAGGCCGTGGTCCATCACGTCGACTTCGGCCTGCCGCTGCAGCAGGCGATCGAGGCGCCGCGCGCCCGCCTGACCGACGGCCGCGCCGTGTTGCTGGAGTCGCGGGTCGAGCGCGCCGTCCACGACGAACTGCGCGGCCGCGGCCACGACCTGTCGAGCGGACCGGACTGGACGATGAAAGTGGGCGGCATGCAGGGCGTCGCGGTTGACGCCGACGGCACCTTCACCGGCGGCTGCGATCCCCGGCGCGACGGCTACTGCGTCCCGGCCTGATCGATCCTCCCCGGACCGCGAGCCTCCAGGCTCGCCTCATGAGCGCGCCTGGAGGCGCGCGGTCCCTGGCGTCAGCCGAGCGCGACGACTACCCGGGTCTGCGACCGGACCTGCGCCGTGAAGCGGTCCCAGCCGCGCATGGCCGTGAATTCCGGCGTCTCGACCGCCGCCGGCGACTCCAGCTCGTAGACCGTGGTGTAGAGCCGCACCTCGCGGCGCCGGCGTTCGCCGCGCTCGCTCTCGGCGATCGCGCCCGAGGAGACATAGCGGCGGCCCGACAGCACGCCGGGGCAGGCCAGGGCGTCGGGCAGATGGACCTCGTCGTACCAGCGGTTCCAGTCCGCCTCGACCTCGGGATCGACCTCGGCGGTCACGATCAACAGGCACTTGGGCATCAGCTCGTTCATCCGGCATTCCCCTTGCACGAAACCGCGCGACACGATGGAATGCCGGCCAACGACAATTCGCAAGAGGGGATGCTTCATGCGCAAGATCATCGGGCTGGCCGCCGCCCTGGCCCTGGCGGCAGGCGTCGCGCAAGCCCAGGAGACGCCGCGCAAGGGGGGCACGATCCGCATGACCGCGCCCTACGCCGCGAGCTTCGGCAGCCTCGACCCGCACACCACGCCGCGCGCCCAGGACGACATCGTCAACAAGGCCCTGCAGCGCACGCTCTACAACTGGGATTCCAAGCAGGGCAAGGTCGTGCTCGAGCTCGCCAAGTCGGTGACGACCTCGCCCGACGGCCTGACCTATACCTACAAGCTGCGCGACGACGCCTACTTCCACAACGGCCGCAAGATGACGGCCGACGACGTCATCTGGTCGTTCACGCGCATCATGGACGGCACCAAGGGCTACGCCGCCGCCCGCTACATCCGCATCATCAAGGGCGCCGTCGACGTCGAGAAGGGCCAGGCCAAGGAGATCTCCGGGCTCAAGAAGATCGACGACTTCACGCTCGAGATCACCCTCAACGACAAGGTCGATCCCGGCTTCTACTTCTTCCCCGGACCGACCGCGATCCTGCCGCGCGAGGAGGTCGAGAAGGGCAACTTCGGCGCCAATCCGGTCGGGCTGGGTCCGTTCAAGTTCAAGGAGCACATCCCCGGCTCGCGCGTCGTCGCCGAGCGCTTCGACAAGTTCTACAAGCCCGGCCAGCCCTACGCCGACAAGGTCGAGGTGCTGATCATGGCCGAAGCGGCCGCCCGCGACGTCGCCTTCCGCAACAAGGAGGTCGACACCTCGATCCTCGGCCCGGCGCAGTACGTCGCCTACCGCGAGGACGCCGACCTGTCGAAGGGCATCCTCGAGGTCGCCGAGATGTTCACCCGCGCCGTGACCTTCAACCACGGCTTCAAGCCCTTCCAGGACAAGCGGGTGCGCCAGGCGTTCAACCACGCCATCGACACCGACCTGATCATCAAGCGCCTGGTCAAGGACAAGGCCTACCGCGCCGTGAGCTGGCTGCCGCTCTCCTCGCCGTCCTTCGACAAGAGCGTCAAGGCCTATGCCTTCGATCCCGAGAAGGCCAAGAAGCTGCTGGCCGAGGCCGGCTATCCCAACGGCTTCGAGTTCGAGCTGACGACCAGCCAGAACGAGAGCTGGGGCCTGCCGATCGTCGAGGCGATCATCCCGATGCTGGCCAAGGTCGGCATCAAGGCCAAGCCCAAGCTGGTCGAGGTCACGGTGCTGACCGAGATCGCCCAGAAGGGCGACCACCAGGCCTATATCGGCTCCAACCTGACGGGCCCGGATTCGCTGGCGACCCTGCAGTGCTACTACTCGAAGACGCCGCGCACGGCCTGCAACTACACCGGCTTCAACAACCCGGCCTTCGACAAGCTGTTCGAGGAGGCCGGCGCCACCACCGATCCGGCCAAGCGCACTGACCTGCTGCGCCAGGCCAACAACCTGCTCTACGACGAGGCGCCGGTCTGGTTCTTCAACTACAACAAGGCGGTCCTCGCCTACCAGCCGTGGATCCACGGCCTGCAGGCCAACCCGACCGAGATCACGCACCAGTATCCCGAGGACATCTGGGTCGACCAGCGGTCGCCGGCCAAGTAAGGGGTCTCTCCGCCTCCTATGCTCCTCGTCCTCGTCCGCAGGGTCGGCAACGTCATCCCGACCCTGCTCGCCGTCATCGCCCTGGTGTTCCTGCTGTTCAGCGTGCTGCCCGGCAGCTTCATCTCGGGCATGAACGAGGACGGCCGCTCGGCGATCGATCCGGCGGTGATGGAGCGCATGCGCAAGGAGATGGGGCTCGACGATCCCCTGCCCGAGCGCTTCGCCAAGTACGTGGCCAACCTCGCGACCGGCGACCTCGGCATCTCGTTCCGCACCCGCGAGCCGGTGACCAAGCTGCTGTCCGCCCGCATCTGGCCGTCGCTCAAGCTGGTGATCGCGGCGATGACCTTCGCCATCCTGGTCGGCGTGACCCTGGGCTTCCTGGCGGCGCTCAGGCCCGGCAGCCTGATCGACACGATCTCGATGGTCGGCGCGATCTCCGGCCTCAGCCTGTCGCAGTTCTGGTTCGGGCTGATGCTGATGTACCTGTTCGCCCTGCAGCTGAAATGGCTGCCCAGCTTCGGCTACGGCGACGGCGGCCTGCGCCACCTGATCCTGCCGGCCATCGCGCTGGGCGTCGGTCCGATGGCGCTGCTCGCCCGCACGACTCGCGCTGCCGTGCTCGACGTGCTCAACGCCGACTTCGTGCGCACTGCCCGCAGCAAGGGCATGAGCGAGCGCCGGGTCGTCGAGTGGCACGTGCTGCGCAACGCGCTGGTGCTGGTCATCACCATCGTCGGCCTGCAGTTCGGCTCGCTGATGGGCCAGGCGGTCGTGGTCGAGAAGCTGTTCGCCTGGCCGGGGGTCGGCTCGCTGATGGTCGATTCGGTGTTCCAGCGCGACATGCCGGCGGTCCAGGGCTGCATTCTGCTGATCGTCGTCTTCTTCCTGTTCATCAACACGCTGGTCGACCTCGCCTACGTCGCGATCGACCCGCGCATCCGCTACGGCTGAGGCCCCGGAATGAGAAAGCTCGGGGCCAACACCTGGGTCGGCGGAACCCTGGTCGGAATCGCGATTGGGGTCGCGGTGTTCGCGCCCTGGATCGCGCTGACCGATCCGGTGATGGACGCCAACCTGATGAACGCCGAGCTGCCGCCGTCGTGGGAATTCCCGATGGGCACCGACGCGCAGGGCCGCGACATCTACTCGCGCCTTTGCTACGGCGCGCGCATCTCGCTGACGGTCGGCGTCGTCAGCCAGATGTGCAACAGCCTGATCGGCGTCACTCTCGGCCTCACCGCCGGCTATTGGGGCGGCTGGTGGGACGACATGGTGAGCGGGCTCACCAACCTGATGCTCGCCATCCCGTCGCTGGTCTTCGCGCTGGCCATCATGGCGATCCTGGGCCCCGGTCTGGTCAGCCTGGTGATCGCGCTCGGCCTGACCAGCTGGTCCTACTCCTGCCGCATCACCCGCGCCCAGGTCCTGTCGCTCAAGAGCCAGGGCTACATCCAGGCCGCCCGCATCCTGGGCTACGGCGACTTCCGGATCATGTTCACCCAGGTGCTGCCCAACATCCTGGGGCCGCTGATCGTCATCGCCACCCTGGGCATGGGCGGCGCCATCCTGTCGGAGGCGGCGCTGTCGTTCCTGGGGCTCGGCATCCGGCCGCCTTTCCCGAGCTGGGGCAGCATGCTGTCCGAGGCGCGCGACCAGATCCGCGCCGCGCCCTGGCTGTCGGTCTTCCCGGGCCTGGCGATCTTCTTCACCGTGCTCGGCCTCAACCTGCTGGGCGATGGGCTGCGCGACATCCTCGACCCGCAGTCGACGACGCGCCGCGCATGACCGAGCCGCTCCTCGCCGTCCGCGACCTATCGATCGCTCTCGCCGGCGGCGACGGCGTCGTCCATCGCGCCGTCGAGGAGGTGTCGTTCGACATCGGTCGCGGCGAGGCGTTCGGCCTGGTCGGCGAATCGGGCTGCGGCAAGAGCATCACGGCGCTGGCCGTCATGGGCCTGCTGCGGCGGCCGCTGTCGATCGGCGGCGGCCGCATCCTGCTCGGCGGCGAGGAGATCCAGAACGCCTCGGCCGCCGAGCTGCGGCGCCTGCGCGGCAAGCGCATCGCGATGATCTTCCAGGAGCCGATGACGGCGCTCAACCCCCTGTCGCCGGTCGGCCGCCAGATCGCCGAGATGTTCGTGCTGCACCAGGGCGCTGGCTGGAGCGAGGCCATGGATCGCGCCGAGGAGGCGTTGCGCCAGGTCCGCGTACCGTCGCCCGAGCGGCGCATCAAGGACTATCCGCACCAGCTGTCGGGCGGCATGCGTCAGAGGGTGATGATCGCCATCGCGCTGGCTTGCAGCCCCGAGTTGCTGATCGCCGACGAGCCGACCACGGCGCTCGACGTCACGGTGCAGGCCGAGATCATCGACCTGATGGCCGAGCTGTGCGCCGCCAAGGGCACCGCCATCCTGATGATCAGCCACGACCTCGGCCTGGTCGCCAACATGTGCCAACGGGTCGCCGTGATGTATGCCGGCCGCATCGTCGAGGCGCAGCCGGCCGGGGCGATCTTCGCCACGCCGCGCCATCCCTACACGCAGGGCCTGGTCGATTCGCTGCCGCGGCTGGGCGAACGCGCCAAGCGCGGCCGTCAGCGGCTGCGCGAGATCGCCGGCGTCGTGCCCTCGATCGCCGCCTACCCGCCGGGCTGCCGCTTCAACCCGCGCTGCTCGGCCGCGACCGACGTCTGCCGCTCGACCCCGCCCGAGACCTCGTCGCTGCCGGCCGACGGGCTGGTGCGCTGCTACCACCATGGCTGAGCCGCTGCTCGCGCTCGATGACCTCGCGGTCCACTTCACCGTGGGCAGCAGCCTGCGCGGCGGCATCAAGACCCTGCGCGCCGTCGACGGCGTCAGCCTCGCCGTGGCGCCCGGCGAATGCCTCGGCCTGGTCGGTGAATCGGGCTGCGGCAAGTCGACCCTGGCGCTCGCCATCATGGGCCTGCTGGCGCCGACCCGCGGCGGCATCGCGCTCGAGGGCCGGCCGCTCAACCAGCGCGACCGCCTGGCCACGGCGCGCACGGTGCAGATGGTCTTCCAGGACCCCTATGCCTCGCTGAACCCGCGCCAGACCGTACGCCGCACCCTCGCCGATCCGCTGCGCCTGCACGGCGTGACCAACCGAAGCGAGGTCGACCAGCGGGTCATGGACATGCTGGCCAAGGTCGGCCTGCGGCCCGACCATGCCGATCGTTACCCACACGAATTCTCGGGCGGCCAGCGCCAACGCATCGGCATCGCGCGGGCGCTCATCCTGCAGCCCAAGCTGGTGATCTGCGACGAGCCGGTATCGGCCCTCGACGTCTCGATCCGCGCCCAGATCATCAACCTGCTGCTCGAGCTCAAGGACGAGATGGGCCTGTCCTACATCATGATCAGCCACGATCTCGGGGTCGTCGAGCACGTCAGCGACCGGGTCGCCGTGATGTATCTCGGCCGCATCGTCGAGCAGGGCGGCTGGCAGGAGATCTTCGAGGACCCGCGCCATCCCTACACGCGCGCCCTGATCGCCGCGATTCCGGATCCCTTCCACCGCAGCGACGCGCTGGCCCGGCGGGCCAAGGCGCGCGGCGAGATTCCGAGCGCTCTGAACCCGCCGCCGGGCTGCACTTTCCATCCGCGCTGCCCGCTCAAGAGCGATCGCTGCGTCGCCGAGGTGCCGGCGCTCGAACCGGTCGCGCCCGGTCATCAGGCCGCCTGCCACTACCGCGACCGCGCCGGCTGACCGCGGCGCCCCTTGTGCTCGGCGCAGCAGCGCCGATATCCGAGGCATGACCGCCATGATCGCTGCCGACGTCGACCGCGTGCTGGACTGGATCGTGCGCCGCGGCCTCGAAGGCGCCAGCGAGACCGAGCTGCTGCACGGATTCTGCGACACCTGCACGACTGTCGGGCTGCCGCTCGGCCGCGCCCTGGCCGTGATCGACACCCTGCATCCGGTGCACGAGGGCACCGTCTTCCGCTGGCGCAACGACGACGTCGCCGAGGACGCCGCCACGCAATACGGCCGCACCAACGAAGGCGCCGCCGCCGCTTCCTGGCAGCGCAGTCCGTTCTACCACCTGCTGCAGACCGGCGGCGAAGAGCTGCGCCGCCGCATCGGCTTCGGCGACCCGATCGATTTCCCTTCCGTGCAGGAGATGAAGGATCTCGGCCACACCGACTACATCGTGTTCGTCCATCGCTTCGCCTCCGGCGCGGCGATCGGCGACATGGATTGCGTCTACTCCGGCTGGTCGACCCGCGCCCCGGGCGGCTTCGGCGAGGCCGACATCGCCGCCCTGCGGCGCCTCGTGCCGGCTCTCAGTCTGGCGCTGAAGAGCGCCTCGTTGGCCCGCATCGCCGACACGCTGGTTCAGGTCTATCTCGGCCGCGACGCCGGCCGCCGCGTGCTCGAGGGCCGCATCCAGCGCGGCGTCGCCGACCGAATCGAGGCGGCCTTGTGGTTCTCCGACCTGCGCAGCTACACGACCATCACCGACACCGCGCCGCCGGGCGAGATCATCCCGTTGCTCAACGACTATGCCGACGCCGTCATCACCTCGATCCACGAGGCCGGCGGCGACGTGCTGAAGCTGATCGGCGACGGCACCCTGGCGCTGTTCCACGGCGAGGACAATGGCGAGGCCTGCCGGCGCGCGCTCCACGCGGAGGCTTTGTTGCGCGCGCGAATCGCCGCCCTGAACGAGAAGCGACGCGCCGCCGAGCAACCGGTCACCGAGATCTATATCGGCCTGCACGTCGGCGCCGTGTTCTACGGCAACATCGGCAGCGTCGACCGTCTCGACTTCACGGTCGTCGGGCCCGCCGTCAACGAGACCAGCCGCATCGCCTCGATGTGCCGCTCGGTCGACCGGCCGGTGCTGATCTCCTCGGCCTTCGCCGCCCTGCTGCGCGCGGACGAGCGCGCCGGGCTGGTGTCTGTCGGCCGCTTTGCGCTGCGCGGCGTCAGCCAGGCGCAGGAGCTGTTCACGCTCGACCCACAGTTGTACTGAACGAGCTGTCGTTCGGCGCCCGCATCATTCGCATCGAAAAATTCCGTTGCGCGGGCTTCCGCGCAACGCCTACGATGGTCGCTAATATCAAGCCGTCCAACGAGGCGGCATGTCCTGGGAGGACAACATGGCCAAGACCAAGCGTCGCAGCGTACTCAAGCTCGCCGGCGGCACGGCCGCTGCATCCATGGGCGGCATGGCGGGCATTCTCGCCACCGGCCGCAGCCCCGCCTATGCGCAGCAGAAGCAGGTCCACTGGTTGAAGTGGGTCGACTTCGTGCCCGCGTCGGACGCGCTGCTGCGCAAGGAGATGCTGCCCGAGGCCGAGAAGCAGCTCGGCATCAAGATCAACCTCGAGACGGTCAACGGCAACGACCTGCAGCCGCGCACCACGGCGGCCATCCAGTCGGGCGCCGGTCCCGACCTGATCATGGCCTTCAACAACCAGACCTATCTGTACGCCAACAGCGTCGTCGACGTGAGCGAGATCGCCGAGGCGGTCGCCAAGCGCGAAGGCGGCCTGTTCAAGTACGCCCGCTCGATCTGCAGCGACGGCAAGATGTTCATGGGCATGCCGTGGGCGGTGATCGGCGGCATGATCGCCTGGCGCAAGTCGTGGCTCGCCGAGGTCGGCGAGACCAGCTTCCCCGATACCTGGGAGAAGTATCGCGAGGTCGGCAAGAAGCTGAAGGCCAAGGGGCATCCGTTCGGCCAGACCCTGGGTCACACGTTCGGCGACGCGCCGGGCTTCACCTATCCGTACATGTGGTCGTGGGGCGGCAAGGAGGTCGACGCCGACGGCAAGACCGTGGTGATCAACTCCAAGGAGACGATCGACTCCGTCAAGTTCATGCAAGGCCTGTGGAAGGACGCCATGGACGAAGGCGGCCTCGCCTGGGACGACACCAACAACAACCGCGCCTTCCTCTCGCAGACCATCTCGGCGACCCTGAACGGCGCCTCGATCTACATCGAGACGCTGCGCAAGCCCGATACGTACAAGACCGAGAAGGGCGAGCCGATGAACAAGGACATCCTGCACGCGCCCCTGCCGAAGGGGCCGGCCGGACAGTTCGGCTTCCATCTGCTGCAATCGCACATGCTGATGAAGTACTCGAAGAACCAGGACGCGGCGAAGGCCTTCCTGAACTGGATTCACGCCGAGAAGAACTTCGAGCGCTGGTTCATGTCGCAGAAGGGCTTCGCCACGCCGTGCACCGAAGTCTGGGAAAAGCACAAGGTGTGGGACGAGGATCCGGTGATGGCGCCGTTCAAGGTCGCCGCCCGCCTCGGCCAGGCGCCGGGCTACGCCGGTCCGCCCAACGCCAAGGCCGCCGAAGGCCTGACCAAGTACATCATCACCGACATGTACGCCAAGGCGGTCCAGGGCATGCCGGCCGAGGAAGCGGTGAAGTGGGCCGAGGCCGAGCTCAAGAAGATCTACGCGGCCTGATCCGCCGCGCCTGCTGACCCGTCGAGGGGGAGACGAGAATGGCAGTGACCGCCGCGCCGGGCGTGACCGTCCGGCGGCCCGCGTCACGACAGCGGCTGCTCGAGGACGAGCGCTGGTTGGCGCTGGCGCTCCTCATGCCGACGGCGGTCCTGCTCGGGCTGTTCATCGCCTATCCGTTCTTCGAGGGCGTGATGCTGTCGATGACCAGCGCCCGGGTCGGCGACCCCGGCCGGTTCGTCGGCCTGAAGAACTTCGCCAAGGTCTGGGACGACAGCATCTTCCGGACGGCGGTGTGGAACACCTTCTGGTACACGGGCGTCACGACGGTGTTCAAGCTGGCGCTCGGTCTGTGGCTCGCCATGCTGCTCAACCGGCATTTCCGCGGCAAGGCGCTGGTCCGCGCCTTCATCCTGCTGCCCTTCATCATCCCGACGGTGCTGTCGACCTTCGCCTGGAAGTGGATGTTCGATCCGACCTTCAGCGTCATCAACTGGACCCTGTTCCATCTCGGCTTCATCACCCAGCGCATCAACTGGCTGGGCGATCCCGACCTCGCGATGACCTCGATCATCGTCGTCAACATCTGGCGCGGCGTGCCGTTCTTCGCCATCAGCCTGCTGGCCGGCCTGCAGACCATCAGCCCCGAGCTCAACGAGGCGGCGGCGATCGACGGAGCCCGGCCGTGGGCCCGCTTCTGGCACGTCACCTGGCCGCTGCTGCTGCCGGTCACCATGGTGGTGATGCTGTTCTCGGTGATCCAGACCTTCGCCGACTTCCAGCTGGTCTACGTCATGACCGGCGGCGGCCCGGCCAACGCCACCCAGCTGTTCGCGACCTACGCCTACCAGATCGGCATCGGCACCGGCCTGCTGTCGGAGGGCGCGGCGATCTCGCTCGCCATGTTCCCCTTCCTGTTCATCATCGTGGTGGTGCAGCTGCTCTACATCCGCCGCGTGGAGGTCCGCTGATGATCGAGGGTGCGGCCTGGCGGCGCTGGGTGTTCTACAACATCCCGCTGATCCTCTTCGTCTTCGTGCTGCTTTTCCCGTTCTACTGGATGATCATCACGACCTTCCGGCCCGACGGCGAGCTCTACCGGCCGTGGAACGCCGCCAACTACATGCCGTTCTGGACCAACGACCCGACGCTCGAGCACATCCAGTACCTGTTCGAGGAGACCAACTTCGCGCGCTGGATGCTGAACACGATGTTCATCGCCACCGTGTCGACGATCATCTCGCTGATCTGCGGCGTGTTCGCGGGCTATGCCCTGGCGCGGCTCAACTTCCCGTTCGCCGGCGGGCTCGGCACGATGATCTTCATCACCTACCTGGTGCCGCAGACGCTGCTGTTCATCCCGCTGGCCGAGATCATCCGCAATTTCCAGCTGGGCGACACGCCGTGGTCGCTGATCCTAACCTACCCGACCTTTCTGATCCCGTTCTGCACCTGGCTGATGATGGGCTACTTCAAGGCGATCCCGAAGGAGCTCGAGGAATGCGCGCGCATCGACGGCGCCTCGCGGCTGAAGGCGATGCTCTACATCATCATCCCGGTCGCCCTGCCCGGCATCCTGTCGTCCGGCATCATCGCCTTCACCCTGTCGTGGAACGAGTTCATCTACGCCCTGGTCTTCCTGTCCTCGCCCGACCAGAAGACCGTGCCGGTCGGCGTGACCTCGGAGCTGATCCGCGGCGACGTCTTCTTCTGGGGGCCGCTGATGGCCGGCGCGCTGCTCGGCTCGATCCCGGTGGCGATCGTCTATTCCTTCTTCGTCGAGCACTACGTCTCGGGCCTCACCGGCTCGGTCAAGGGATAAGCACATGGCCGAGGTCGTCGTTCGCAAGCTGAACAAGAAGTTCGATGCCGTGCACGTCGTCAAGGACGTCGACCTGCACATCCGCGACAAGGAGTTCATGGTCTTCGTCGGGCCCTCCGGCTGCGGCAAGACCACGACCTTGCGCATGATCGCCGGACTGGAATCGATCACCTCGGGCGAGATCCTGATCGACGACACGGTGGTCAACGAAGTGCCGCCGATGGACCGCGACATAGCCATGGTGTTTCAGAGCTACGCGCTCTATCCGCACATGAGCGTGGCCGGAAACATGGCCTTCGGCCTGAAGATGCGGAAGTTCGAGAAGACCGAGATCGAGACCCGCATCAAGCGCGCCGCCGAGATCCTCGGCATCGGCGACCTGCTGCATCGCAAGCCGCGCCAGCTGTCGGGCGGCCAGCGCCAGCGGGTCGCGCTGGGCCGCGCCATCGTGCGCGATCCCAAGGTCTTCCTGTTCGACGAGCCGCTGTCCAACCTCGACGCCAAACTGCGCGTGCAGATGCGGGTCGAGCTGAAGAAGTTGCACGAGCGGCTGGGCACGACGGCGATCTACGTCACCCACGACCAGGTCGAGGCCATGACCCTCGGCGACCGCGTCGTCGTCATGAAGGACGGGCTGGTGCAGCAGGTCGGCGAGCCGCTCGAGCTCTACAACAACCCGGCCAACCGTTTCGTCGCCGGCTTCATCGGCTCGCCAGCCATGAACTTCGCCGAGGTCACCCTGAGCCGCGACGGCGACCGCCTGTGGGCCGTGGCGCCCGGCCTGCGGCTTGGCGTGCCGCCGGCCATCGCCGGCCGATTGAACGGCCACGGCGGCGGCGCGGCCACCGTCGGCGTCCGGCCCGAGAACATCCATGTCGCGGGCCCGGCCGATCCGCCGGAATGCTGCTTCGAGGCCGAGGTCGAGGTCGTCGAGCAGCTTGGCTCGGAGATCCTGCTCGACACGCGGGCCGGCAACGCGACCTTCGTGGCCTCGGTCGATCCGACCATGCCCGTCAAGGTGCACCAGCGTCTCAAGCTCGCCGTCAATCCCGAGCGGCTGCACCTGTTCGACGCGAGCAGCGAGCGCGCGCTCTGAGCTAAAGAGTGAGCACGATCTTGCCGAGATGCGCGTTACTGCGCATCCAGGCATAGGCGTCGGCGACCTCCTCCAGCGGGAAGCGGCGGGCGATCGGCAGGCTGATGCGGCCGGCCATGACGTCGGGCCACAGGTCGTCGACCATCAGCCGGATGATGGTGCGGATCTCCTCGACCGAGCGCGTGCGGAAGGTGACGCCGATCAGGCTGATCCGCTTCAGGCTGTGCAGGTCGAGATCGATCTCGCCCTTCAGCCCGGCCATGCGCCCGACGTCGATGATGCGGCCGCGGATCGCCGCCGCCTGCATGTTCTGGTTGACTACCGGGCCGCCCAGCATGTCGATGATGAGGTCGGCGCCGGCGCCGCCGGTCGCCTTGCGCACGGCCTCGACGACGTCCTCAGTGCGGCTGTTGATGCCGACGGCGAGGCCGGCCGCCTTCATCGTCGCGAGCTTGCTGTCCGAGGTCGACGTGCCGATCACGACGCTGGCCTTCCGGGCCCGCGCGATCTGGAAGGCGGCGATGCCGACGCCCGACGTCACGCCCTGGATCAGCACCGCCTCGTCTTCCCGCAGCCGGCCGTTGGTGATCACCGCGTCGTGCATGGTCATCAGGGCGACCGGCGCCGCCGCGGCGGCGACCCACGAGGCGCCAGTCGGCACCGGGATCAACAGGCGATGGTCGATGCGGGCGTACTCGGCGAAGGCGCCCTGGCCCATCGCCATCACGCCGTCGCCCTCGCGCACGCCGGTCACGCCCGTCCCGAGCGCCGCCACCTCGCCCGCGAACTCGAGTCCGGCCACCGGCGCCGTCAGCGCGGCGCCGGCACCGCGGAAATGGCCGACGTTCATCGCCAGGTCGGCGCGATTGGCGCCGGCGGCACGGACGCGGACCAGCACCTCGCCCGGGCCGGGCTCGGGCCGCGGCACCTCCTGGACCTCGATCCGCTTGGCGCCGGCTTGCTCGACGACGACGGCTGCGCGCATGGCCTTCCCTCCCCTCAGTACACGGCCGGACAGCGCCGCCAGTGCAGCACGCTGCGGCCGGGCCGGCCGCCGACGGTCATCGCTGGCGACTTCAGCACCAGCAGGTCGCCCTCGAACCGGTAGTGGCGCACGTTCACCTGGCCTTCCCAGTTGGGCAGCAGGGCGCCGACGATGCGGTGGTTGACGATGGAATTGGCCTCGTCGACGTCGAAGGTGCACCAGTAGGCGACGTAGCCGTTGAAGGCGTCGCGCACCTCGCGGTCGCTGCCGAAATCCTTCTGCGCCGCCGACTGCCGCGCCTGCGCGAAGCGCGGCCGGCCGCGCTGCATCATCTGGCCGGTGAAGAAGCCTTCGCGCGTGTAGACGATCAGGCCCTCGGCATCGCGGCCCAGCGGATGCTCGACCGTGCCGTCGTCGAACGCCAGCTCGAACGACTCCAGCCGGTAGCTGCCGACGAAGTCGCGGGCGCTCATGCCGGCCTCCGCAGGCCGTAGGCCGCACCCCAGTCGAGAGAGTCGAGGGTCGTGGTCGCCGGCGTGTACTCGCAGCCGATCCAGCCCGGCCAGCCCTTGGCGTCGACCCGGTCGAAGTAGGCCTGCAGGTCGAGTTCGCCGACTCCGGGCTCGTGCCGTCCCGGCGTGTTGCCGACCTGCAGATGCCCGATCCACGGCCACACGCGCTCGAGATGCGAGAGGTACGCGCCTTCCTGCATCTGCACGTGATAGGTGTCGAAGCAGAGTTTCAGGTTGTCGCGGCCGACCTGCTCGATGAGGGCGATACCTTCGTCCAGCGTATGGATGAAGAACTCGGGGAAACGCGCCGCGCAGACCGGCTCGATCGGCAGCACCAGCCCCGCCTTCTTCGCCGTGTCGCAGGCGAAGGCGAGATTCTCGACGACGCGGGTCCAGGTCCTCTCGCGCGGCTCGTCGGGCGGCGTGCCGCCGATCGCCGGATGCAACATCGTGCAGCCGATCTCGGCCGCATAGTCGATGCCGCGCCGCACGGCGTCGCGGAAGTCGGCTTCCCGGCCCGGCAGGGTGGTCAGGCCGAGCTCGCCGGCCGCCCAGTCCTGCGGCGTCAGGATCTGGACCATGACCAGGCCGTTGTCCTTCAGCCAGCGCGCCACGTCGCGCGCCTTCCAGGCATAGGGATCGCCGTGCTCGACGCCCTTGAAGCCGCAGCGCGCCGCCTGCTCGAAGCGCTGCGGCATGTCGAACTCCTTGAACATCCAGCGGATGTTCGCCTCGAACCTCGGCATTTCAGGACTCCGCCTTGATGTTGGCCTGCTTCACGACCTCGGCCCAGCGCGCCGTCTCGGCCGCGACGAAGGCGGCGCAGGCCTCGCGCGACTGCGGTTGGAGATCGACACCCAACGGCTCGAGCCGCTGACGCACCTCGCCGCTCTCGAGCGACTTGAGCAGCGCGGCATGCAGGCGATCGAGCACGGCCGGCGGCGTCGCGGCCGGCGCGAAGACGGCGCCCCAGCCGGTGACGACGAAGCCCGCGAAGCCCTGCTCGACCATGGTCGGCACCTCGGGCAGCAGCGGCGAGCGCTGCGCCCCGGTCTGCGCCAGGGCGCGCAGCCGGCCGGCCTTGACGTGCGGCAGGGCCGACGGCGCATTGTCGAACATCATCTGGATCTGGCCGGCGATCAGCTCGGCGACGGCCGGCGCGCTGCCCTTGTAAGGCACGTGCTGGAGATCGATGCCGGCGGCCAGTCGGAACAGCTCGCCGCTCATGTGCAGCGTGCTGCCGCTGCCCGACGAGCCGAAGTTGATCGCCCCCGGCCGCGCCTTGGCGAGCGCGACCAGCTCGGCCACCGTGCGCACCGGCAGCGACTCGGTCACCACCAGCACGTTGGGCACCGAGCCGACCAGCGACAGCGCCGCGAAGTCGCGGCGCGGATCGTACGGCAGGTTGGGGTAAAGGCTGGCGTTGATGGCGTTGGTCGAGATCGAGCCGAGCAGCAGAGTGTGGCCGTCGGCCGCCGACTTGGCGACGCTCTCGGCGCCGAGGCCGCCGGCCGCGCCGGGCTTGTTGTCGATCACCACCGGCTGGCCGAGGTCGGCGCCCATGCCCGGGGCAATGGCGCGCGCCATGATGTCGGGCGCGCCGCCGGCCGGGAACGGCACGACGAGCCGGATCGGCCGCGACGGGAAGGCCTGGGCCCACGCCTTGCCCGCCAACAGCGTCGCGGCGACGCCGCCGCCCAGCAGGCGCCGCCGTCTAGTTGAGCTTGATGTTGGCATCGCGCACCACCTTGGCCCACTTGTCCCATTCGCTTCGCATGAACGAAGCCGTCTCGGCCGGCGACATCGGCGCCGGGTGGAAGCTCTGCTTGAGGAAGCCGTCGCGCACCGCGGGCTCGGCCAGGGCCGCACGCACCGTGGCGTTGAGCTTTTCGACGATCGCCGTCGGCGTGCCCTTGGGTGCCATCAGGACGCCCCAGGCGCCGACCTCGTAGCCGGGGATGGTGTCGGCGATCGGCGGCACATCGGGCAGCTCGGGCTGGCGCTGCAGGCTGGCGACGCCCAGTGGCCGCACTTTGTCGGCGCGGATGTTGGGCACCGCGACCGGCATGTTGTCGAGCAGCAGCTGAATGCGGCCGGCGATCAGGTCGAGCTGCAGCGCCGCCGAGCTGTAGGGCACGTGCTGCATCACCGTGCCGGTCATCATCATGAACAGCTCCATGCCGAGATGCAGGTTGGAGCCGATGCCGGTCGAGCCGAACGACAGCTTGCCGGGGTTGGCCTTGGCGTAGGCGATCAGCTCGGCGATGGACTTCACCGGCAGCTCGGGATGGCAGACCAGAACGTTGGCCACCTTGGCGATCAGGCTGATCGGATCGAAGTCGTCGAGCGGCTTGTACTTGAGGTCGGTCAGGATGTGCGGGCTGACGACATGGGTCGTGCTCGAGCCGAAGACGAGCGTGTAGCCGTCGGGCCTGGCGCGGGCGACGAACTCGCCGCCGATATGGCCCGAGGCGCCGGGCTTGTTCTCGACGACGAAGGTCGTGCCGAGCTGCCGCGCCATCGCCTCGCACATCAGGCGGGCCAGCGCGTCGAGCGCGTTGCCGGCGGGCCCCGGCACGACGACCCGCACCGGCTGGCTGGGATAGGCCTGGGCGCGCCCGACGGCCGGCAGGCCGGCGGCCAGCGCGGCCGGGAACGCCTTGAGGACGCTTCTGCGCTTCATTTCCGGTTCCTCCCTCACGCTCCGATCGTCAGCACCACGGTGCCGAGCCGCTCGCCGCTCTCGATCCGCTCGTGCGCCTCGGCGATGCGCTCGAGCGGCAGAAGCGCGGCGAGGCGATGGCGCGCGGTGCCGCTCCTCAGCCAGTCGACGACGCCGCGCTGCGCCGCCTGGCGCACCGGCAGCGGCGCCAGGCCGAGCTGCACGAAGCGCACGGTGGCCGCCTTGAACATCAGGGCCAGCGCAGGCACCGACGGCTCGGGCACGGCCACCGACGAGTACATCGAAACCACGGCATTGTCGGCGAGCACGCGCAGGGTCGTGGCGAGGTTGGCGCCCAAGTCGACCTCGACGATGCGGTCGACGCCGCGGCCGCCGGTGAAGTCGAGCACCGCCGCCGCGACGTCGTCACGGCGATAGTCGAGCATCAGGTCGGCGCCGGCGAGCCGCGCATCCTCCGCCTTGCGCGGACTGCTCACGGTCGCGATGACCCGCGCGCCGGCCCACTTCGCGAGCTGCACGGCATAGAAGCCGACCGCGCCGGCGCCACCGGTCACCAGCACGGTGGCGCCGTCGATCGGCCCGTCGCGCAGCAGGCAGACATGGGCCGTCAGCGCCGGGATGCCGAGGCTGGCGCCCTCCGCGAAGCCGCATCCTTCCGGCAGCTCGGCGAGCAGCCGCGCATCGATCGCGATGCGCTCGGCCGCCGTGCCCATCGCCCGGCCGCGCGCCGCGTTGTGCAGCCAGACGCGCCGCCCTATCAGAGCGCGATCGACCCCCGGACCGACCTCCAGCACGACTCCCGCGCCATCGCCGTGCGGCACGATGCGGGGAAAGCCCATGGTCCGGCCGAAGCGTCCGGCGCGGCCGTTGCAGTCGGACGGGTTGACGCCCGAGGCGGCGAGCGCGACCAGCGCCTCGCCCGGCCCGGCCACCGGGTCGGGCAGCTCGCCGAGCTGCAGCACTTCGCGCGCCGCGCCCTGCCGGTCGTACCAGGCCGTCTTCATGTCGGTTCGCTCCCGATCGTCAGCAAACCACTCCCGGCCGCTGGCCGTCCAAGCAGGCTTTTGACTGGATCGATAAGCTGCTCTTATTGTTCGTCATGGACCTGCGCCAGCTCAGGAGCTTCGTCGCGGTAGCCCGCGAGCGCCACTTCGGCCGCGCCGCCGAGCGGCTGCACGTCGCCCAGCCGGCGGTCAGCCAGCAGATCCGCCGCCTTGAGGCCGACCTCGGCACCCGCCTGTTCGAGCGCACCAGCCGCTCTGTCGAGCTGACCGCCGCCGGCCGAGCCCTGCTCGCCGGCGCACCCGAGATCCTCGACCGGGTCGAACGGCTGGCCGAGGCGACGCGCGCCGTCGGCCGCTCGCTGCGCGGCGAGCTGCGGCTCAACTATGCGCGCACCGCGCCGGTCGGCGTCGCCGGCGACATCGTCGAGGCGTTCCGCGCCCGCCATCCCGAGGTCGCGCTGGCGATCGACACGGCGACCACGACGCGCAGCCTCGATCAGCTGCGCGACGGTCGGCTCGACGCCGCCTTCGTGCGCCTTCCGTTGACCGAGGCCGGCGACGTCACGGTGCTCGAGGTCGGCCGCGAGCCGCTGGTCGTCGCGCTGCCGCGCCGCCATCGCCTGGCCCGGCGCGCGACCGTCGATCCCGCCGACCTGCAGCGCGAAGCGATCGTCTTCTGGCCGCGCGCCCAGGGGCCGGGCTTCCATGACTGGGTCGTCGATACCGTCTTCGCCGGCAAGCTGCCCGGCGTCGTTCACATCGAGCCCGACACCGAGCAGATGGTGCGCGCGGTCGCCCGCGGCGCCGGCTGCGCCGTCACCACGCAGTCGCGCGCCTCGCTGCTCGCGGTGCGCGGCGTCGTCTTCCGGCCGCTGTCGCGCGAGGTGCCGGCCTCGCCGCTGGCGCTGGCCTGGCGCAGCGCCGACCGCTCGGCGCCGCTGCGCCAGCTGATCGCCGTGGCGCGGCGGCTGCGACGGCGCTGAAGACTATTGCTTGGGGCCGACCCAGGACTCCAGCGCGTCCCACTTGGCCTGACGCTGCACGCCCAGTGGCTTCTTGAAGTCGTGGCCGTAGGGCGCGGTGTCGAACGAGCCGTAGGTCGGGTTGGCCAGCATCAGCCACTGCTTGCCCCAGTAGGCCATGTCGGCGTCGAAGGCCTTGCCGCGATCGGCCTCGCAGGTGCGATAGCGGTCGTCGAAGTCGCCGAAATTGTCGCCGATGTTCAGCAGGATGCGATAGTCCTTGGCGACCACGGCGCGGCGCGTGCTCTTGGCGCTGCCCCACTCCGGCTTCTCGTTCTGCATCAGGAAGGTGTCGACGTTGCCGCCCATCGCGAAGCCGAGCTTGGCCATGTTCTCGCGCGTCGCCTGTTCGGTCTCCACGCCACGATTGGTGATGTAGAATACCTTGACGCCCTTCGAGTCGGCGTACTTGGTGAACTCGACGGCGCCGGGGATGGCGCGCGAGACCTGGTCGGCGCAGAACTGGTTCCAGGTCTTGGTGCTGAAGGTCTGGCCTGCCCGCATCATCCAGACCTGGTACAGCGAGTTGTCGAGCACCGTCTCGTCGACGTCGAGCACCACGGCCGGCGGCAGCGCCTGGAAGTCGCCCTTCTGCTCGCCCGGCGCGGCGGTCCAGCCCTTGTCGGCCAGCGCCTCGTCGAGGCGCAGCCGCGCCAGGGCGTAGATGCTGAGCGCATTGGCGCGGTACTCGACCGAGCGCTGCGTCCACAGGCTGGCCAGCAGCAGATCGTTGGGCGCCACTTCCTGGGCGCGTGCGACTCCGGCGGACAAGCTGCCGGCGAAGCCGGCCAGCAGCACCGCACACGTCAGAAACCTCCTGATGCTCATGGTTCGATCCCCCTCAAGAGTCGTTGCCGGGTCGCCGCGTCGACGAACGAGGCTTCGAGGGCGGTGCGCGTGATGCCGCGCAGCGTCGCCGCGTCGAGACCGGCCTCGTCGTACTCCGTGCCGAGCGTGGTGTTGAAGAACGGCGGGTCGTCGGAGTTCAGGGTGACGCGCACGCCGGCGGCGATCAGGCGATGCAGCGGATGCGCCGCGCGGTCGGGATAGATGCCGAGCGCCACGTTGCTGCCGGGACAGACCTCGAGGACGATGCCGCGCCGCGCCAGCGCGTCGAGCAGGCGGGGATCCTCGACCGAGCGCACGCCATGGCCGATGCGCGTCACCGGCAGGTCGTCGATCGCCGCCCACACGCTCTCCGGCCCGACGACCTCGCCGGCATGCACGGTGCAGCCGAAGCCGTGCTCGTGCGCGAGGCGATAGGCCGGCGCGAAGTCGATCGGCCGGTACTGCGCCTCGTCGCCGCCCATGCCGAAGCCAACGACGTAGCGATGCGGCTCGCGCACCATGGTGCGCACCATGTCGAGCGCCCGCTCGGGACCGCGATGGCGGATGCAGACGATGATGATGCGACCCTCGATGCCGCAGTCGGCGCGGGCGCGGTCGATCGCATCTTCGAGCGCCTCCAGCCAGGCGCCGTAGCTCATGCCGAGCATCGCCGGCCGCTCGGGCGAGCAGAACATCTCGACATAGACCGCGCCCTGCCTGGCCGCCGCGGCCAGGTAGGAATAGAGCACGTCGCCGAAGTCGCGCGGCGTGCGAAGGGTGGTGCACACAAGGTCGTAGGCCGCGAGGAAGCTCTGGAAGTCGGTCATCACGTAGTGGCCGTGATCGCCGATCAGCCCGATCGGCACGTCGAGCCGGTTGCGCTCGGCGAAGGTCTGGGCCAGCGCCGGCGGGATCGAGCCTTCGAGATGGCAGTGCAGTTCGGCCTTGGGGATCACGAGAAACCTCTCAGCGGCAAATGCGGCCGTTGCAGCCAGTTGTCGGACGGATAATCGGCCCGCGCGTCGATGACGTGCAGGGCATAGGCATGGCGCGGCCGGTCGGAACGGTTGGGCGCGCTGGCATGCGGCAGCAGGCCGTGCAGCACGACCAGGGTGCCGCGTCGCGCCTCGAGCGCGATCGGCCGGCCGCCCAGCCACGGCGAGGAATCGAGGAGGTCGGTGACGAAGCCCTCGCGCTCGCGGCGGAAGCGCTGGCGCAGCGGCCCGCGATGCGCGCCGGCCAGCGCCATCAGGCAACCGTTGTCGCGGTCGGCATCGTCGAGCGCCAGCCAGAAGCCGGTGACGGTGATCGGGTCGGTGTAGAGGTAGGTGGCGTCCTGGTGCCAGCCGACCTCGCCGCCGATGCGCGGCTGCTTGAACATGTACATCGACTGCAGCAGGCGCGGCTCCCCGAGGCCGAGCGCCGCCGCCAACGCCGCGTACTGCGGCCGTCGCGACACGGCGGCGAACACAGGATCGAGGTCGTGCAGGGCATGGCCGATCTTGTTCAGCGCCAGGGCGACCGGCTGGTCGGTCGCCTGCTCCTCGAAGAAGAAGCGGATGGCTTCGCCCGACTCCTGGAAGTAGCGGTCGCGGGCATGGCCCTGGTCGCGGGTCGAGAAGACCGTGCGCACCGGGCCGGGATCGCAGCCCTCGACCAGCTCGGCGGCGCGCCGCTGCAGCGCCTCGCAGTCCTCTTCCGGCAGAAAGTCCGGCAGCACCAGATAGCCGTCGCGATCGAAGGCGGCCCGGTCGACGATCATCGGCCGACCCGCTCGACGACCAGCGGCCGCGCCGGCGGCGCGGTGTCTGCGATGCGCACGGCGCGGCGCACGGCGGCGATCGCCTCCTCGGCCTCGGCCTCGCTCGCGGCGTGCACGATGCAGAGCGGCGTGCCGGCGCGCACCGGCGTGCCGACCGCGATCATCTCGCTCAGCCCCACGGCCGGGTCGATCGCATCGTCGGCATGGGCGCGGCCGCCGCCCAGCGCCACCACGGCGATGCCGACGTCGCGCGCGTTCATGCCGGCGACGACGCCGTCGCGCTCGGCGGCGCAGCGCCGCACCACCGGCGCATGCGCGAGGTAGCGGCCGCTGTGCTCGAG